>NZ_JONN01000001.1:0-1200000 GCF_000711715.1 Sphingomonas astaxanthinifaciens DSM 22298 | reverse complement strand
GGCCCCGAGGAGGATCGTCCGCCACTCCGCCGAAAGGGTCTCGAACGGCGGCGAGGGCTGCAGCTCGCGAGTGTCGAACAGTCGCTTGAATTCGGGCGTCGCGACCAGCCGCAGGCGCGCGAACAAGGCGACGATGTTGAGCGCCAAAGCGACGAAGAAGGGATAGCGCCAGCCCCAGGACAGGAAATCGGCGGGCTCGAGCAGCGCGACGAAATAGGCGAACAGGCCGCAGGCGAGCGCGAGGCCGAGCGGCGCGCCGATCTGAGGGATCATCGAATACCAGCCGCGCCGGTCGCGCGGGCTGTTGAGGGCAAGGAGCGAAGGCAGGCCGTCCCAGGCGCCGCCGAGCGCGACGCCCTGCAGCAGCCGGAACAGGCCGAGCAGCCAGGCACTCGTCGCGCCGACCTGCGCATAGCTCGGAAGGAGCGCGATCGCCATGGTCGAGCCGCCGAGCAGGAACAAAGCGATGGTGAGCTTCACCCCGCGCCCGTGGTGCTGGTCGATGTAGGTGAAGAGGAAGGTGCCGAGCGGCCGGCCGAAGAAGGCCAGGCTGAACAGCGCGAAGCTGTAGAGCGTCCCCGTCAGCGGATCGACATAGGGAAAGACGTAGCTCGGGAAGACCAGAACCGAGGCGATGGCGTAGACGAAGAAGTCGAAGAATTCGGTGGTTCGGCCGATGATCACCCCGATCGCGATCTCGCCCGGCCGGACGTGATCCTCATCGGCATGGAGGACCCGGGCGTCGCGCTCGAGCGTCTCGCTGCTGGCCTGGTCGGCGGTGGCAGTCATTGATTCTTCGTCTCCCACGGGCACCTTCATAGCACGCGACACCGCGCGCACGAACGCATGAGGAGCCAATGCCGCAGCAGTCGGTTGGGAGGGATTGGACATTTTGTCCAATGTCGCCGATTTTGGCGGCAGCCTAGGTGGGCGCCATGCAATTGCAGACCGTTTCCAATCGACTGAAGTGCGCGGCGCTTGCCGTTTGCGTACTGCTGCTCGGCGCCTGCGACCGCGGGGTGCTCAATCCCGCGGGCGACGTCGCGCGCCAGCAGCGCGATCTGATCTACATCTCGACCGCGCTGATGCTGCTGATCATCGTGCCCGTGATGGTGCTGATCGTGGTTTTCGCCTGGCGCTACCGCAAGGGGAATGGCGGAACCTACGATCCCAAGTTCGACCATTCGACCAGCCTCGAGCTCGTCATCTGGTCGGCCCCGCTGCTGATCATCATCGCGCTGGGCGCGCTGACCTGGTCGAGCACCCACCTGCTCGATCCCTTCCGGCCGATCAATGCCAAGGCGACCGCGCTCGAGGGGCAGGCCGAGAAGAGCCTCCCGCCGCTTCGGGTCCAGGTCGTCTCGCTCGACTGGAAGTGGCTGTTCATCTACCCCGAACAGGGCATTGCGACGGTCAACGACCTCGTCCTCCCGCTCGACCGGCCGGTGCGCTTCGACATCACCTCGTCGAACATGATGAACACCTTCTACGCGCCGACCATGGCGGGGATGGTCTATGCCATGCCGGGCATGCAGAGCACGCTCCACGCGGTGCTGGACCGGCCGGTCGACGACCAGGGCTATTCGGGCAATTACAGTGGCGCGGGCTTCTCGGGCATGCGCTTCCGCATCCGCGGGGTGAGCGAGCAGCAGTTCGCCGGCTGGATCGGCCAGGCCAAGGCGAGCGGCCGGACGCTCGACCGGGCGACCGCCATCGCGCTCCTCAAGCCGACCGAAAAGGTCCCGCCGATCCTGTTCGCCGCGGCCGAGCCCGACATCTACAAGCGCATCCTTGAGCGCTGCCTGCTCCCCGGCCAGCCGTGCATGAGCGAGGTCATGGCCAAGGACATGGGCCGTGGCATGCACCAGGGCATGGCGATGCCGGCGGGCCGCGGCTCGGCGCCCATCGCCGGCCAGAAGCCCGAGGGCGCGCTGATGAAGTCGCCCGAGGAAAAGGGCACCGGAACCAACGTCGGCAAGCCGATCGATCCGAGCAAGGCGCCTGGCGTCACCAAGCCCGGCGATCCTGCCAACCGCAACATGAGCTAGGCACCACCCGTGTTCGATCCCAAGATCATCTTCGGCCGCCTCGGCCTCGACAGCCTGCCGATCCACGAGCCGATCGTAGTCGGCACCTTCATCGTGGTCGCGCTGGGCGGGCTCGCGGTGCTCGGCGCCATCACCAAGCTCAAGCTGTGGGGCTATTTGTGGAACGAGTGGTTCACCACCGTCGACCACAAGAAGATCGGGATCATGTACATGATCCTCGGCGTGGTGATGCTGCTTCGCGGTTTCTCCGACGCGATCATGATGCGCGCGCAGCAGGCGATCGCCTTCGGGGCGAATGAGGGCTACCTCAACGCCCACCATTACGATCAGATCTTCACCGCCCACGGGACGATCATGATCTTCTTCGTGGTGATTCCCTTGATCTCGGGCGTGATCAACTTCGTGATGCCGCTCCAGATCGGCGCGCGCGACGTTGCCTTTCCCTATCTCAACTCCTTGAGCTTCTGGCTGACCGCGGCGGGCGCCGGGCTGGTGATGGTCTCGCTGTTCGTCGGCGAGTTCTCGACCGCGGGCTGGCTCAACTACGTGCCCGTCGCCAATCTCGAGAATTCGCCCGGCGTCGGGCCCGACTATTATCTCTGGGCGCTCCAGATCGCGGGCGTCGGCACCACGCTCAGCGCGATCAACATGGTGACGACCATCATCAAGATGCGCGCGCCGGGCATGAGCATGATGAAGATGCCGGTCTTCTGCTGGACGACTTTGTGCAGCCAGACGCTCGCCATCGCCATCTTCCCGATCCTGACGGGCGCGCTCGGCATGCTGATGCTCGACCGCTACATCGGCACCAACTTCTTCACCAACGACCTTGGTGGGAATCCGATGATGTACTGGAACCTGGTGTGGATCTGGGGTCACCCCGAGGTCTACGTCCTGGTCCTGCCGGTGTTCGGCATCTTCTCGGAAGTGACCAGCACGTTCACCGGCAAGCGCCTCTTCGGCTATTCGTCGATGGTCTATGCGACGGTGGTCATCACGATCCTGAGCTTCCTCGTCTGGCTCCACCACTTCTTCACCATGGGCTCGGGCGCCAGCGTCAACAGCTTCTTCGGCATTGCGACGATGGTGATCTCGATCCCGACGGGCGCGAAGATCTTCAACTGGCTGTTCACCATGTACCGGGGCGAGATAAGGTTCGAGCTGCCGATGATGTGGGTCGTCGCCTTCCTGCTCACCTTCACGGTGGGGGGCATGACCGGCGTTCTGCTGGCCGTCCCGCCGGCCGACTTCGTGCTCCACAACAGCCTGTTCCTCGTCGCCCATTTCCACAATGTGATCATCGGCGGCGTGGTGTTCGGATTGTTCGCGGGGATCGAATATTGGTGGCCCAAGGCGTTCGGCTTCAAGCTCGACGAGAAGTGGGGCAAGGTCCACTTCTGGGGCTGGGTGATCGGCTACTGGGTCGCCTGGACGCCGATGTACATCGTCGGCCTGATGGGGACCACGCGCCGGGTGCGTCATTTCGACGATCCGACGCTCCAGCCCTACTTCATCGTCGCCGCGATCGGCGCCGCGATCATCCTCGTCGGCATCGTCGGCTTCCTGATCAGCATCGTGGTCTCGATCCGCGACCGCGAAAGGCTCAGGGTCGGCAACGATCCGTGGGACGCGCGGACGCTCGAATGGTCGATGAGCTCGCCGCCGCCGGCCTATAATTTCGCCTTCACGCCGGTGATCCACGACCTCGACGCCTGGTATGACATGAAGTGCCGCGGTTACGACCACCCCAAGGACGGCTTCCGGCCGATCCACATGCCGCGCAACACGGGCACGCCGGTGATCCAGGCCGGGCTCGCCGCCGCGCTCGGCTTCGCGATGGTCTGGTACATCTGGTGGCTGGCGATCGTCTCGGCGCTGGCGCTGGTCGCGGTGACCATCTGGCACAGCTTCGACTACGACCGGGACTATGACATCCCGGCCGACGAGGTCGCGAGGACCGAACGCGAGCGGATCGGCTTCCTCACCCCCGCCGCCGCGGCGCCGGCCAAGCCCGTGCCGACCATCGAAGACCGCCACCCGGCGCCGGTGGGAGCCCGCTGATGCTCAAGCCCACTCCCGCCGCCCCCGTCGACCGCGACGTCTTCCACCTCGACGAGGCGGACGGCCACGGCAGCCACTCGAGCCCGGTCCTGCTGGGTTTCTGGATCTACCTGATGAGCGACGCGCTCATCTTCGCCTCGCTGTTCGCGACCTATGGCGTGCTCTCCTCGAGCTTCGCCGGCGGTCCCAGCCCGCGCGAGATCTTCGAGCTTCCGCTGGTCGCGCTCAATACCGCGATCCTGCTGGTGTCTTCGATCACCTACGGCTTCGCGATGCTGGCCATGGACAAGGGCCGGGTCCGCTCGGTCCAGACCTGGCTCGCCATCACCGCGCTGCTCGGAATGAGCTTCGTCGCGGTCGAGCTCTACGAGTTCGGCAAGCTGATCCACGAGGGCGCGACACCGCAGCGCTCGGGCTTCCTGTCGGGCTTTTTCACCCTGGTCGGGACCCACGGGCTTCACGTCAGCGTCGGCATCCTGTGGATCGGGATCATGCTGGTGCAGGTCGGCCGGTTCGGCCTCAACACGGTCAACAAGCGCCGGCTGATGTGCCTCAGCATGTTCTGGCACTTCCTCGACGTCATCTGGATCGGCGTCTTCACCTTCGTCTATCTTCTGGGAATGCTGCGATGAGTTCGTCCGCCGACACCGACCTCCACGCGCATGACGACGGCCAGACCCACGGCACCCGCAAGAGCTATCTGATCGGCTTCGCGCTGTCGGCGGTCCTGACCATCATCCCCTTCTGGCTGGTGATGGCCCGTCCGCTCGCCGACCCGACCGCGACCGCGGTGCTGGTGATCCTGTTCGCGGTGGCGCAGATCCTCGTTCACACCATCTGCTTCCTGCACGTGAACACGACCTCGGAAGGCGGCTGGACCCTGCTCGCCTATGTCTTCACCGGCGTGCTGCTGGTGATCACCATCGCGGGCTCGCTGTGGATCATGTACCATCTCAACAGCAACATGATGCCGGGGATGATGGACAGCGGCGAGGTCGCCGGCACGCCGTGACCCGGGGTGCGCCCAAGCGCGTCCTCCTGCTGTCGCTCTGCGGGCTCCTCGCCTTGCTGTTCGGCGGCCTCGGCATCTGGCAGGTCGAGCGGCTTCAGTGGAAGCTCGACCTCATCCGCCGGGTCGAGGCCCGGCTCGCCGCCCCGCCGGTCGCGCCGCCCGCGCCAGGGGAGTGGGCGACCCTGGCGCCTTCGGACATCGACTATCGCCGGGTCGCCGTCAGCGGCCGGTTCGCGGACGACCAGGCCACCCGGGTCGACGCACTGACCGAGCTCGGGCCCGGATGGTGGGTCCTCACCCCGCTTCGCACCGCCACCGGCACCATCCTCGTCAATCGCGGCTTCGTGCCCAAGAAGACCGCCTTTGCGCCTTCGCCTGCCGGAGAGGTCAGCGTCACCGGGCTTCTCCGTCCGAGCGAGCCCGGGGGCCGCGTCCTCCGCCCCAACCGGCCCGCGCAGGACCTGTTCTATTCGCGCGACGTCGCGGCCATCGCGGCGAGGAGGGGACTGGGCAAGGTCGCGCCCTTTTTCATCGATGCCGCCGCCGCCAGGGGCCAGGCCGGCTGGCCGCGCGGCGGGCTGACCGTGGTCCGCTTCCGCAATGCGCACCTCGTCTACGCGCTGACCTGGTTCGGCCTCGCCGCGCTCAGCATCGTCGGGCTGGTCCTGGTCTGGAAAAGCCCCGATAGTCGTCCCTGATGGACGCCCCGTTGCTCGCCCTGACGCCGCACACGACGCGCACCACCGGCCGCAGCACCCAGCAGGTCGTGGTCGAGAACATGCGGCTGCTGAACCAGCTGCGGTGGATCGCGGTCGGCGGCCAGGTGGCGGCGATCCTGGCGGCGAGCCTCGGGCTGGGCGTGCCGCTGCCGCTGGGGCCGATGCTGGCGATCGCCGCGCTGCTCGCCCTGGGCAACCTCCTCTTCGCTTCGACGCTGCGCACTGCCTGGGTGGTCCCGGGCGAGCTCCTCCTCGCGCTGCTGCTCGACATGGCGGCGCTGACCGCGCAGCTCTACCTGTCGGGCGGGACCAACAATCCCTTCGTCTCGCTCTACCTCCTCCAGATCGTGCTCGGCGCCATCCTGCTGCCTGCCAGCCGGGCCTGGCTGCTGGTCGTCCTCTCGGTGGTGGCCTTCGTTTTCCTGACCTTCAACCACCTGCCGCTGGCGCTTCCGCCGGCGGTCGACCGCAAGCTCGACCTGCGCCTGCTGGGCGAGGAAATCGCCTTCGTCATGGTCGCGGTGCTGCTGGTCGCCTTCATGACCCGGATCATCCGCAACCTGCGCGCGCGCGAGCTTTATGTCGCCGAGCTTCGCCGCAGCGCCGCCGAGGAGGACAGCATCGTGCGCATGGGCCTGTTCGCGAGCGGCGCGGCGCACGAGCTCGGCACCCCCCTGTCCTCGCTGTCGGTGCTGATCGGCGACTGGCAGCGCGATCCCGCCTTGTCGCGTGACCCGGCTTTCCTCGAGGAACTGGGCGACGCGCGCCGGGCGGTCGAGCGCTGCCGCGAGATCGTCAGCGACATTCTCGACACGTCCGGTCAGACGCGGGGCGAGGCCATGGCCTCGGTCGAGGCCGCCGGCCTGCTCGAGGGGCTGGTCGCCGACTGGCGCGAGATGCGCGAGAGCGTGCCGATCGCCTGCGACGTCGCCCATGTCCGCGGGCTTCGCGTTCCCGCCGAGCCCGCGCTCCGGCAGGCATTGTGGAGCCTGCTCGACAATGCCGGCGAGGCCTCGCCGGGAGGAATCGGCCTGCGCGCCGGAATTCGCGGCGAGCGACTGGTCATCGACGTCGTCGACCGCGGGCGCGGCTTTACCCGCCAGCAGCTCGACGAGCTCGGCCTCGCCGGGCGCTCGAACAAGGGGCCGGGCCATGGCCTCGGGCTGTTCCTCGCTGCCAGTGTCGCGCGCCGGCTGGGCGGCGAACTGACCGCGCGCAATCGCCGCGAGGGCGGGGCGTCGGTCCGCATCGCGCTTCCGCTGGTCGGTGCCGAGGCCTCCGCATGAGCGCCGGGCGGCGACTGGTGATCGTCGAGGATGACGAGGATTTCGCGCGCACCCTCGCCCGTTCGTTCGAACGGCGGGGTTATGCCGTCAGCACCGCGTTCAGCCCGAATGCGCTGGAGGCGCTGCTGGCCCAGACCGGCTTCGACTTCGCGGTGGTAGACCTCAAGCTCGGCGTGCATTCGGGACTGCCGTGCGTCGCCGCGCTCGCCGAGGCCAATCCCGACACCCGCATCGTCGTCCTCACCGGCTTCGCCAGCATCGCCACCGCGGTCGAGGCGATCAAGCTCGGCGCGGCCCATTATCTTCCCAAGCCGAGCAACACCGACGACATCGAGGCCGCCTTCGGCCGGGTCGCGGGCGATGCCGACGTCCCGGTCGACGGGCGCGCGACCTCGATCAAGACGCTCGAATGGGAGAAGATCAACGAGACGCTGATCGCGACGGGCTTCAACATCTCGGAGACGGCGCGGCGGCTCGGGATGCACCGCCGGACGCTTGCCCGGAAGCTGGAGAAGCGCCCGGTCCGCTAGGGCCTAGTGGTCGTCGTCGTCGATCCGCTTGCCGATCCGGCGCAGCGACAGCCACACCAGCAGGACCACGATGGGCACCAGGGCGATCGTGATGAGGTCGGTCCGGAGCCCCGCGCGATGGTCGCCGAGCGCCTTCACCGGGATCAGCAGCAGCGAGACAACGTAATAAGAGACCGCCGCGACCGACAGGCCCTCGACCGTCCGCTGGAGCCCGAGCTGCATCGAGGCGCGGCGGTTCATCGAGTTCAGGAGGTCGGCGTTGATCTTCTGCGTGACGAGCTCGACCCGGGTGCTGAGCATCTGGCCGGCGCGGGCGATGCGGGCGATCATCCCGGCCTCGCGGTCGGCGACGCTGACGCAGGTCCGGATCGCGGGCACGAGGCGGCGATCCATGAATTCGCGGATGGTCTGGCGGCCGGGCAGGGGCTCTTCGCCGAGCCAGCCGATGCGGGTCTGGACGATGTCGAAATAGGCGCGCGCGGCGCCGAAGCGGAAGCTGGTGCTCGCCCCCATGGCCTCCATCCGTCCCGACAGGGCGACCAGTCTGGCGAGGAGGTCGCGGTCGTCGTCGACCCCGAGATGCGTCGCGATCTTCTCGGTCAGCTCGCGGGCTTCGGCCTCGATGTCGAACAGCTTGGCGGCGGTCTGCTGGGCGACCGGGAAGGCGAGCAGCGCCATCAGCCGGTAACTCTCGATCTCGAGCAGGATGAGCGCAATCCGGCCCGTGAGGACGGGGTCGTCGCGGTGCATCGTCAGCAGGAAGCGGGTCATACCCGCGGCATCGGCGCGAAGATCGGTAAGGACGGTCGCGGCGCCCCCCATCACGCGCGAGCCGATCGCCTCGGAGCGGGCGGCGTCGATTGCCTGTTCCTCCTCGACCCGGTCGATGATGAGGGTGGTCAGCACGAGGACCGGCCCCGGCAGCGAGTCGAGCCACGCCTTGGGCACCCGGTCGGTCGCGCTTTCGCCCGCGACCCAATTGGGTTTGGCGAAGAAGGTCCAGCTCGAGAATTCGCCGTGCCGCTCCCAGCGGAGCTGCCAGTCGCCGCCGTCGATCGCGCACCAGACCGAGTCGTCGGCGGGCCTGGTCTTGCCCATGCGGGTGCAGAGGTCGGCGATGTGCCGGCGGTCGGCGGCGACCCCCTCCTGGCCCGACAGAGCGGCGATCCGGGTGACCAGCATCGGCGCTTCGATCGGAGTCGAGGGCCGGGCATGGACCTCGGCAAGCAGGGTATCGCGCGAGGGGTGGAATTCCACGGGTGTGACCCTTCTGCCGTTTGATGGAGAAAACCCGGTAATTGCGACGTTGACAACTGGCCTTTGTATTCATTGCCGGGCTTCGAAGTTTCTGCTTACTTCCGCGTCGCAGTCAGGGAGGAATCGTTCATGAATCGCACTTCCAGCTTTATCGCCTCTGCCCTTTTCGTTGCTGTATCGGCCACAGCTTGCGGCGGCGGCGGCGACTCCTCGAAGAGCGAGGGAACGACGACCGCGGCCAACACCACGGCGCCGGCCGCCACCAACACCGCTGCGGCCGCGCCCGCCGCGACTCCCGCCGCCGCGGCTGCTCCGGCCGCTGCCGACACCGCCACCGTCAGCGGCGCCAAGCTCGCCGACTTCACCGGTGATGCCAGCAAGGGCGAGGCGGTCTTCATCCAGTGCAAGACCTGCCACGTCACCGACGCCGGCGTGAACCGGATCGGGCCGAGCCTCCATGCCATTGTCGGCCGCCACTCGGGCGTCGAGCCGGGCTATGCCTATTCGGCCGCCAACAAGAACAGCGGCATCACCTGGACCCCCGAGAAGCTGTTCCAGTATCTCGAGAACCCGCAGCGCGTCGTTCCGGGCACCAAGATGGCCTTTGCCGGCATCCAGGACCCGCAGAAGCGCGCCGACCTGATCGCCTGGCTGGCGACCCAGAAGTAAGGCTCAACCGAAGGGTCCGTTCAGGCGGACCACCTCGGCATTCAGCAGCCCGGCAACGCTCACCCACGCCAGATAGGGCAGGAGGAGGAGCGCTGCCGGGCGCGAATGTCTGAGGCACAGGAGGATCAGCGCGGCGACCGACAGCCACAGCGCGATCCCCTCGTAGAAAGCGAGGTCGGGCCGTCGCGCGTTGAAGAACAGCAGGCTCCAGACGATGTTGAGGAAGCCGTTGAGCGCAAAGGCGCCGACGATCAGCTCGGCCGAGGCGCGATTGGGCGCGGCGCTCCACGCACTGACCGCCGAGAGCGCCGCCAGCGCATAGATGGTCGTCCAGGCGACCCCGTAGACGGCCGGCGCCGGCGCCCAGTCGGGCTGGCGCAGCGACTGATACCAAGGACCGAGGTCGGTCAGCGTCATGCCGACCATCGCGACGATGATCGCGCAGCCCGCCGCCAGCGTGGCCGGCAGCAGCCAGGGCCGCCCGAGATCGTCCTCGCGGGTCATGCCCGCACCGTCGCCAGGCCCAGCAAATGGGCGGTATCCTTGAGGAAGATGCGCAGGTGAGCGCCGGGCTTCGCCTTGACGAGCCGCTTGTTCATATAGGCCTGCCAGGTGAGATGCTGGACGTCGGGATCGTCGCAGATGTGGACGAAGCGCTCGCGTCGCTTGTCCGACGAATACCAGAAATATTGCATCATCCGCAGCACCCAGAAGACCCGGCCATGGGCCTTCATGAAGCGCTTGCGAGCGAGCCCGAGTGCCTTCGGGTCGCCGCTGTCGAGGAATTCGGCGACCGCTTCGGCCGCCATGCGCCCGCAGGTCATGGCATAATAGATGCCTTCGCCGGAGGCTGGTGCCACCACGCCTGCGGCGTCGCCGGCGACGACCACGTCGCGGCCATTGTCCCAGCGTTTGAGGGGCTTCAGCGGAATCGGCGCGCCCTCGCGGCGGATCGTCGTGCAATCCTCGAGCCCGTTTCGCGCGCGCATGGTCTTGACCGCGTCGCGCAGGGCAAAGCCCTTGTTGGCGACGCCGACGCCGACGCTGGCGGTCTTCCCGTGCGGAAAGATCCAGCCGTAGAAATCGGGCGAGAGGTCGCCCTGGTAGAAGACGTCGCAGCGCTCGCCTTCATAGGCCTTGTTGTCGATGTCGGGCGCGCTGATCACCTCGTGATAGGCGAAGACGCAGGGCACGCGCTCGGCGCCGGGGAGGGACTCGCGGGCGACGGCGGACCGAGCGCCGTCGGCCCCGATCACCGAGCGTGCCCCGACCCGGATCAACTCGCCGCCGCGTTCCTCGCGATAGCAGACGACCGCGCCGCCCTCGGCATTGCGCTCGATCCGCTCGAACGAGCCGGTGCGACGGTGCGCGCCGTGGCTGGCGGCACGATTGCGGAGCCATTCGTCGAAGGTGTCGCGGTCGACCATTCCGACGAAGCCATCGCCGACGGGCATCCGCACCGCCTTGGAGGAGGGGGCGATCATCCGCGCCGAAGTCGCGCGGGCGACCAGCAGCGAATGGGGGATGGCGAAGTCCTCGAGCAGCCGCGGCGGGACCGCGCCGCCACATGGCTTGATCCGCCCGGCCCGGTCGAGCAGCAGCACCTTGCGGCCGGCCAGCGCGAGGTCGTCGGCGGCGGTGGCCCCCGAGGGGCCGCCACCTATGACGACGGCGTCGAAGCGCTCCATTGATAGTCTCCAGCTTCGGGGCGGCCGCGGGCTGCGGCGGGCAGGCGGACCGCGAACAAGGCGGCCACGAGGAACAGGCCGGCCTCGCCGGCGAAGGTGAGCGCAAAGGCTTGCCCGTCATGGCCAAGCAAGCGCCGCGCGATGTCGGTGATGACCGCGCCAAGGAGGCCGCCGGTGCCGAAGGCAAAAGCCTGCGCCGCGCCCCACACTCCCATCCGGACGCCGGCCCGCGCCGAGCCGTCGGTGCCGGCAAGCTCCATCATCGCGCCGATCGCAGCGGCGGCGAAGATGCCGTTCATCAGGCCGAGGAGGAAGATGTTGCCGGCAATCGGCCAGGGAGGTCCGGCGAGCGCCGAGCCGGCGAGGCCGGCGAGCGCGATGGCCGAGCCGAGGCAGCCGCCGACGGTCCACCACTGGAGCGACAGGCCCCAGCGCCGCCGCGCCCGCCCGCCGCCCAGGCCCGCCAGCACCATGCCGATCAGGATCCCGCCGTGCTGGACCCCGGCATATTGGGTCGACTGGCCGGGTGCCGCACCGAAGACGAGGCCGGTGAAGGGCTCGAGGATCAGGTCCTGCATGCTGTAGGCGAGCATCGACAGGAAGACGAAGAGGGTGAAGCGGACGGCCTCGCGGTCCCGGCGGACCTCGTGGAGGGCGCTCCCGAAAGGCACCGCCGGCCGGGGCTCGGCGACGGTGATGCCGCGCTCGAGCCGGACGATCGCGGCGAGCGCGGCGGCGAGGGCGATGGCGACCAGCCCGCCCGCGACCACGACCAGACGGTCGAAGGTGAAGGGCTGGAGCAGGCTACCCGCGACTCCCGCCGCGACCGCGATCCCCGCCACCATCATGATCCATGTCGTCGCAGCGGCGGCGGCGCGGCGGTCGGGCGGGACCGCGGCGGCAAGCAGCGCGAGCAGCGCGGTCCCGGCGGCGCCGACCCCGAGGCCGATCATGGTGAAGCCGAGGACGAGGGTCGTCAGCTGTGACGCCGCGCCGACGGGCAGCGCGGCGACGGCCTCGACCGCGATCAGCGAGCCCAGCGCAAGCAGGCTCATGCCCGCGACGATCCACGGCGTCCGCCGGCCGGTGCGGTCCGAGGCATGGCCGCTCAAGGGGCGCGACAGCTGCACCGCATAATGCCAGGCGACCAGACCCGCGGGGATGGCCGCGGCGAGCCCGAGCTCGACCACCATGACGCGGTTGAGAAGCGATGTCGCCAGCATCACCATGGCGCCGATCGCCGCCTGGACGGTGCCGAGGCGGAGGATCACGCCCCAGCCGTTCATGCGAGCGATCCGAGCCCGATCGCCGCGGCCGCCATGCCGAGGACGTAGAGGGTGACCCCGGTCGCATTGTACCAGGGAGCGAAGCGCTTGGGATCGGTGGTAAGCCGCGCCATGCAGGCGACCTGCAGGGCGAGGCTGATCGCTACCGCCCCCGCGCTCTTGTCCAGTCCCTGGCCGAGCAGGAGCAGCACCACCAGCGCCTGGGGAATGGCCATGGCGAGGCAGGCCAGCAGGACCGCCGGGTTGATTCCGACTTCCGCCGGGAGCGAGCGCACGCCCGTCAGCCGGTCACCCTCCACCGCCTTGAAGTCGTTCAGGGTCATGATGCCCCAGGCGCCAATGCCGTAGAGCAGCAGCACCTCGAGGGTCGTGACCGGGGGCAGGGCGCCGAGCATCAGCGCCGAGCCGGTGAACCAGGTCAGCGATTCGTAGCTGAGGCCGACCGCGAGGGGGCCCCACAGGCCGCTCGTCTTCAGCCGCGCGGGCGGGGCGCTATAGGCCCAGGCCAGCACCAGCGCGGCGATGGTCGCCAGGAAGACGAGGCTGCCCATGGTCGCGGCCAACGCCAGGGACCCGGCAGTGCCGAGACAGGCGAGCCACAGCCCCCAGCTTCCCGCGATCCGTCCCGAGGGGATCGGCCGCTCGGGCTGGTTGATGGCGTCGACGTGGCGGTCGAACCAGTCGTTGACCATCTGGCTGGTGCCGCAGACGAGCGGCCCGGTCAGCGCCACGCCGGCAATGAGGAGGAGGAGCTTTCCGCCAACCGGCTGGCCCGAGGCGACCACGCCGCAGCCGAACGCCCACATCGGCGGAAACCAGGTGATCGGCTTGGTAAGCTCAAGGATGTCGGCAGCGGCAGGAGGCGCCGGCGGCGCGAGCTGGCGGGCAAGCCGAGTCATGGCCGTAGGCTATGTCAGACACTCTACGGCGTCAAACGAATTGGACACTTATTCGGCGGCGGCGTCAGTGTCGTCCATCCTGGCCATGCCGTGGCGGTGAAGCTTGGAATAAAGGCTCTGCCGGCTGAGGCCAAGAATTTCGGCGGCCGAGGCGCGGTTGTTCGAGGTGTAGTTGAGCGCCGCCTCGATGCAGAGCCGCTCGATGAGGTCGGTGCTCTCGCGCACGATGTCCTTGAGCGGCATCCGCCCGACGAGGTCGGTCAGCTGCTCGACCGAGCGGGGGAGGTCGCGGGTGACCGGGGGCAGGTCGCGCAGGCGGCGAGCGACCAGCCGCATGGTGAAGGCATAATGGGCGTGCCCGTCGCCGGTGCGGACGGCCGACACTTCGACCTCCTCCTGCCCGCCGTCGATACCGCGGGCGATCGTGGCGACATTGCGGGCGACGCCATGCTCGCCGACCTGGGCGCGGATGAGGTCGAGGTCGATCCCCGGCCGCCCGAGGAAGTCGCCGAGCGGGCGCCCGACCAGCTGCTCGACCGTGGCGGCATGGACGAGTTCGGAGAAGGCGCTGTTGGCGCTGACGACGGTGAGCGCGGAATCGGTGAGGACGAAGGCGTCGGGCAGGCGCTCGACGAGATCGAGCGTGAGCCGTTCTTCGGGCTGGAGCGCGGAGTCGCGGTCGGTGGCGAGGCCGACCAGGAAATAGCCCTCGCCCTGCTGGCGGAACAGGCGTGCCGACAGCGCCACTTCCTCGCCCGAGCGCGCGAGCTCGATCCGAACCGGGGCGATGCTGTTGCCGGTGCCGGCCGCGCCGAGGAAGGCGATCAGCCGGTCGCGATGCTCGGCATTGACCTGCGCGACCAGCGGCTGGCCGGGGAGGTTGCCGCTGCCGGTGAGGATCCGCGACGCGGCCGGATTGATCTCGCGAATGCGGAGGCTGGCGGCATCGACGATGAGCATCGGCTCGGCCGTCATTTCGAACAGCAGCCGGTAGCGCGATTCCGCCTGGCGCAGCCGCAGATAATCGCGCTCGAGACTTTGCTGCACCTGGAGCAGGCGCTGCTGCAATCGGGCGAGGATCCGCTCGTCCCGGCCGATCGCCAGCGTAGCGCCATTGGCGAGCTTCACCACCCGGTAGCGAACGGGGATGTCGTGGCCGGTGGCGGGGTGGGTGACCTGACGCCAGCGCGCGGCGGCGCCGGACGGGCTCGCCAGCATCTCGGCAACCTTGACCCGGCCCTCGTCGGTCACGGTGTCGGCCCATTGCCGGCCGAGCCACTGCCGAAGTTCGAGCTCGTCTTCCTCGCCCGAGGCGACGTCGCGAATGACGCCGTCGCGATCGATCAGCAGCGCAAGGTCCCCGCCGGCGGCGGCCAGCTCGGCGGCGACATCGGCGTCAAGCTGGCCCAGCCACTGGCTGGCCTGCCTGAAGCGACGCGTATCGTCGGCGCTGGGGGTCGCTTGCTTCATCAATGCTCCGGCGCCGGGTGGCGCAATCAGGCGGTGGCGACGTGAACGGACGGGGCGATCAGGCGATCCGCGATGGCGAGGGCGTCAATCGCCGTCGCTGCCGTCGCATCCGCGCCTGCCCGTTCGGCAAGTCCCGGGTCCGCGGTCAGCACGCGGCCGCCCAGCATGATGCAGATATTCGGATTCCGGGACACGTTTCGCACCGCCGTCACAAGCGAGGAGAGCGGGCCGATATGGCAGTCGTTGGAGACGGTCAATCCGACCACGTCGAAATGCCTCGTGCTGATTTCCTCGAGCAGGCTCGTTCGGGTCGGGCTGAGCAGCAATTCGGTATCCCAACCCGCGCGCGAGAAGCATTCGTCGATCATCGCGGCGCCGAAGCTGTGCTGGTCGCCGGGGACGGGCGCGAACAGCGCCGAGCGGGGCGAGCACGGCCCGAGCCCGCACGAGGGATAGCGCGCGGCGAGCTCGCGAAGCACTTCCTGAAGCCGCCACAGCCCCATGGTGACGTCGAGGAAGTCGATCCGGTCCTCGGTCCATTCGTCGCCGAGCCAGCGGGCGGCGGGGGCCAGCAGTTCGATGAAGATGCGTTCGACGCTGAGGCCGCGGCGGGCGAAGGCCTCGACCTCGGCGAGCAGTTCATGGGCTTCGAGCGTGACCGCGAGCGGCGCGAAGGCGGCGACCTCGATCGGGTCGACGGCACCGCTGCCCGTCGGCATCGAATGCGGGAGGATGTCGTGCGAGACGAGCAGGCGGGGAATGACTTCCGACTCGATGACGTGTTCGACGTGCGCCTTGCCGCGGGCACCGCGATGGCCCGAGTCGCGCTTCCTTCGTCCCGTCCTGCCAGTCCCCGTCCCCCAGGGTCCGACACCGATCACTGAGGCCATTGCGGTCTCCTCGAGTGTAGTCGGCGCTTTTGCGTCGGCCAGAAACGATGGGCGTACCTGCCGCGTGAACGTCGTTCCGGCCGGGAGGCTATCGAACTCGGAGCGGGCTGGCAATGCGGGTAGCCGACATCTGTCAAAAATAGCTTACGTCAAGGCAGATTGACACTTTGCGCAAGGGGGGCGTAACCTTCGCGTTGAAGTGAGGGCCAGGCTTTCATGCACGGGCAGGACGGAAGGGGACGGGTGGGAGCGCCGATCTACACGGCCGAACAACGTCGCCGCCGCGACTCGACTCGCTGGACCCTGGTTCAGGGAATTCTTGCCCCGATCCAGTTTCTCGTCTTCCTCGTCAGCCTGGGCCTCGTCCTGCGCTACCTGCTGACCGGCGAGGGGGCATTCGCCGCCGACATCTCGGTTCTCGCCAAGACTGCGACGCTCTACACGATCATGGTCACCGGCGCCGCCTGGGAGAAGAAGGTCTTCGGCCGCTGGCTCTTCGCCGCGCCCTTCTTCTGGGAAGACGTCTTCAGCATGCTCGTGATCGCGCTGCACACGGCCTATGTCGTGATGCTGGTCGGCGAATTCGGATCTACCTCGGATCGAATGCTCGTCGCCCTCGCAGCCTATGTCACTTACGTCGTCAACGCCGGCCAGTTTCTGTGGAAGCTGCGGCTCGCCCGACTCGAAGGTGCCCCTCGACTCCAGGCGGTCGGCGCATGAGCGTCGCGGCGCCTGCGGTCGCCCCGGTTCGGCCGGTCCTGCGCGAACGCGGGCAGCGCGAGGTCTTCTGCGGACTGACCGGAATCGTCTGGCTCCATCGCAAGATGCCCGACGCCTTCTTCCTCGTGGTCGGCTCGCGCACCTGCGCGCACCTCATCCAGTCGGCGGCGGGCGTGATGATCTTCGCCGAGCCGCGCTTCGCCACCGCGATCATGGAGGAAAAGGACCTCGCCGGGCTCGCCGACCTCAATGAGGAGCTCGACCGCGAGGTCGGCCGGCTGCTCGAACGGCGGCCCGACATCCGCACCCTGTTCCTGGTCGGTAGCTGTCCCAGCGAAGTCATCAAGCTCGACCTGCCGCGCGCCGCCCAGCGCCTTCAGGACGCCCGACCGGGCATCCGCATCCTCAGTTATTCGGGAAGCGGCATCGAAACCACCTTCACGGAAGGGGAGGACGCCTGCCTTGCAGCGCTCGCCCGCTCGCTGCCCGAGACCCCAGCTCAGGCAGCGTCGGCGCTGGAGCCCGAGCTGCTGGTGGTGGGCGCCCTCCCCGACATCGTCGAGGACCAGTTCGCGCGGCTGTTCGCCGAAATGGGCGTGCCGGTCCGCTTCTTCCCCGGCCGCTCCTCGGTCGACCTGCCGGCCATCGGCCCGCACAGCCGCTATCTTCTCGCCCAGCCCTTCCTCGGTGAGACGGCATCGGTCATCGATGGTCGCGGCGCCATTCGCCTGCCAGCGCCATTCCCGTTTGGCGCCGACGGTACCGCCGCCTGGCTGCAGGCGGCGGCTGACTGCTTCGCGGTCGATCCGCTGCTCTTCCGCCGCACGATCGCCCCGGGCCGCGAACGGGCCAAACGCGCGCTCGAACGCCACCGCGAGCGCCTCGCCGGCAAGTCGATTTTCTTCATGCCCGACTCGCAGCTCGAGGTGCCGCTGGCGCGCTTCCTTCACGCCGAGCTCGGCATGCGCCTGATCGAGGTCGGCACCCCCTATCTTCACGCCCGCCACCTCGCGCCGGAGCTCGACGCCCTGCCCGCCGACGTGGTGCTGAGCGAGGGCCAGGACGTCGACCGCCAGCTCGACCGGGTCCGCGCCGCACGGCCCGACCTCACCGTCTGCGGGCTCGGCCTCGCCAATCCGCTCGAGGCCGAAGGGCTGTCGACCAAATGGGCGATCGAGCTGGTCTTCACCCCGATCCACGGCTTCGACCAGGCCGGCGATCTCGCCGAACTCTTCGCCCGGCCGCTGCGGCGCCGCGACGTGCTCAAGGTCTAGGCGGCGATGAAACTCTCCGTCTGGACCTACGAGGGACCGCCGCATGTCGGAGCCATGCGGGTCGCGACCGCCATGCGCGGGGTCCACTACGTCCTCCACGCGCCGCAGGGCGACACCTACGCCGACCTCCTCTTCACCATGATCGAGCGAAGGGGCGAGCGGCCGCCGGTGACCTACACCACCTTCCAGGCCCGTGACCTCGGCAAGGACACCGCCGACCTGTTCAAGTCCGCCGCGCGCGACGCTTACGATCGCTTCAAGCCCGAACTGATGATCGTCGGCGCGTCCTGCACCGCCGAACTCATCCAGGACGATCCCGGCGGCCTTGCCACGGCGCTCGGCCTCCCGTGCCCGGTCGTCGCGCTCGAGCTTCCTAGCTACAGCCGCAAGGAACATTGGGGCGCGGCCGAGACCTTCTACCAGATCGTTCGCGCGCTCTGCCCGAAACCCGAGGCGGTGCCCGATCGCAGCCGCTTGAGCGCCAATATCCTCGGGCCCTGCGCGCTCGGCTTCCGCCACCGCGACGACGTCCGCGAGATCACCCGCCTGCTCGAGATGCTTGGGATCGCGGTGAATGTCGTCGCCCCGCTTGGCGCCGCCCCGGCCGATATCGCGCGCATCCCGGACGCCCGCTTCAACATCTGCCTCTATCCCGAAATCGGCGACGAGACCGCGCGCTGGCTCGAGCGGGTGCACGTTCAGCCTTGCACCAAGACGATCCCGATCGGCGCCGCCGCGACCCGCCGGTTCATCGCCGAAGTGGCGGCGCTCGCCGGGGTCGATCCGGCGCCCGCGCTCGATGACCCGACGCTGCGCCTGCCGTGGTGGAGCCGCTCGGTCGATTCCACCTATCTCACCGGCAAGCGCGTGTTCGTCTTCGGCGACGCGACCCATGCCGCCGCCGCCGCCCGAGTCGCGCGTGAAGAGCTCGGCTTCGAGGTCTGCGGCATCGGTTGCTACAATCGCGAATTCGCCCGCGAAATCCGCGCGGTCGCGGCCGAGCTCGGGCTCGATCCGCTCGTCTCCGATGACCATCTCGAGGTCGAAGCGGCGATCATCGCGGCCCAGCCCGAACTGGTGCTGGGCACGCAGATGGAGCGCCACATCGCCAAGCGGCTTGGGATCCCCTGTGCGGTCATCTCGGCCCCGGTCCACGTCCAGGATTTCCCCGCGCGGCACAGCCCGCAGATGGGGATCGAGGGCGCGAACGTCCTCTTCGACAGCTGGGTGCATCCGCTGGTCATGGGCCTCGAGGAGCATCTGCTGACGATGTTCCGCGACGATCCCGAGTTCCACGACGGCGCGGGGCCGAGCCATTTGCACAGCCATGCGCCAGCCCCGCTCGTGCCGAGCGAGACTGAGCATGCGGCGGTCAGTGCGCCGTCGGATGGGCAAGGGGCTTGGACCGCCGACGCCGAGGCCGAGCTGCGCAAGATCCCGTTCTTCGTGCGCGGCAAGGCGCGCCGCAACACCGAGGCCTTCGCCGCCGAGCGTGGGCTTGCGACGATCGAGCTTGCGACCCTCTACGACGCCAAGGCGCATTATGGCCGGTAGCGCGCCCATTCCCGTTCGGGTGGCGATCGTCACCCTCGATAAGCATCTCGCCGGTGCGGTCGACCGCGCGAACCTGCGCCTTGCCGAAGACGGCATCCGGGTCGACTTCCACGCCGCCAGCGAGTGGGACCGCGATCCCGCGGCGCTTGCAGCGACCTGCGACGACATCGCCCGCGCCGACATCGTCGTCGCGACCATGCTGTTCCTCGACGACCATATCCGCGCGGTCATGCCGGCGCTCCAGGCTCGGCGCGAGGAATGCGACGCGATGCTCGGGCTGATGAGCGGGGCCGAAGTGGTCCAGCTGACCCGCCTCGGCAATTACCGGATGGACGTGCCCGCGCGCGGGCCGATGGCGCTGCTGAAGCGCCTGCGCGGATCGAAGAAGCCCGGCGCAAGCTCGGGCGCGGGGCAGATGAAGATGCTTCGGCGGCTGCCCAAGCTGCTCCGCTTCATCCCGGGCGCGGCGCAGGACGTGCGCGCCTATTTCCTGACGCTGCAATATTGGCTGGCCGGGTCCGACGACAATGTCGTGGCGATGGTCCGCGCATTGGTCGACCGCTATGCCGACGGTGAACGGCGGGCCCTTCGCGGCACGCTCAAGGCCGAGCCGCCGCGCGACTATCCCGACGTCGGCCTCTACCATCCCGCGCTCGGCCAGCGGATCGTCGAGCGGCTCGAGGATCTGCCGAGGTCCGAGGGGGCCAATGGCACCGTCGGCCTGCTGATGCTGCGCTCCTACCTCCTCGGGCGCGACACCGGCCATTATGACGGGGTGATCGCGGCGATGGAGGCGAGGGGGCTCACGGTCGTCCCGGCCTTCGCCAGCGGGCTCGACTCGCGCCCTGCGATCGAGCGTTACTTCGTGCGTGACGGGAAGCCGACGGTCGATGCCATCGTCAGCCTGACCGGCTTCAGCCTGGTCGGCGGTCCCGCCTACAATGACGCCGACGGCGCGGTCGCGACCCTGGCCGGGCTCGACCTTCCGTACATCGCCGCCCAGGCGCTCGAATTCCAGTCGATCGAGCAATGGCAGGAGGGCAGCCAGGGGCTGCTTCCACTCGAGGCGATGATGATGGTCGCCATTCCCGAGCTTGACGGTGCGACCTGCACCAGCGTGTTCGGGGGACGCACCGCGACCGGCGGCCAGCCGATGCGGGCGATGGCGAGCTGCCCCGAACGCGCCGCCGCGCTCGCCGCCAAGACCGCGCGACTGATTGCCCTGCGCTGCACCCCCCGCGATGCGCGCAAGCTCGCCATCGTCCTGTTTAACTTCCCGCCCAATGCCGGGGCGACCGGCACCGCCGCCTTCCTCGCGGTATGGGAGTCGCTTCACGCCACGCTGCACCGGCTGGCCGCCGAGGGCTATGCGGTCGACGTCCCCGACAGCGTCGAAACGCTCCGCCAGGCGGTCCTCGACGGCAACCGCGAGCGGTTCGGAAGCGATGCCAATGTCGCGGTGCGGATCAGCGCCGACGATCATGTCCGCCGCGAGCCCCACTTGGCCGAGATCGAAGGACAATGGGGTCCGGCGCCCGGCCGTCAGCAGGCCGACGGAAGCGGTATCCATGTCCTCGGCCATCGCTTCGGCAACGTCTTCGTCGGGATCCAGCCGGCTTTCGGGATCGAGGGCGATCCCATGCGCCTGCTGTTCGAGAAGAGCTTCGCGCCGACCCATGCGTTCAGCGCCTTCTACCGCTACCTGCGCGAGGACTTCGGCGCCAATGCGGTGCTTCACTTCGGCACCCATGGCGCGCTGGAGTTCATGCCCGGCAAGCAGGCCGGCATGTCGGACACCTGCTGGCCCGAGCGGCTGATCGGCGACCTGCCCAATTTCTATCTCTATGCCGCGAACAACCCGTCCGAGGGCCTGCTCGCCAAGCGCCGGAGCGGCGCGACGCTGGTCAGCTACCTGACCCCGCCGCTTGCCAATGCCGGGCTCTACAAGGGGCTCGCCGAGCTCAAGGCGCTGGTCGAACGCTGGCGGGTGACCGCCTCCGAGGAAGCCGAGGCGGCCGAGCTCGAGGCGCTGGTCGCGGCCAAGGCGGAAGAGATCGACCTCGACGTCGCCGGCGGTCCCGCCGCCATCGCCCGGCGCCTCTACGAACTTGAGACGACGCTCATTCCCGACGGCCTGCATGTCTTTGGTGCCATGCCCGAGGGCGACGTTCGCACCCGCTTCCTCGACGCGCTGCCGGAGGATGGCCGCGAGGCGGTCGCCGCCGGGCTCGACGCCACCGACGAGCTGGGCGCGCTCGTCCACGCGCTCGACGGCGGCTATGTCCGGCCGGCCCCGGGCGGCGACGTCATCCGCAATCCCGACGTGCTGCCGACCGGTCGAAACGTCCACGGGATCGATCCCTTCCGTCTGCCGAGCGCCTTTGCGGTGACCCAGGGCGAGGCCGCGGCCCGCGAGCTGATCGCGCGGCACGGGGCCGGCACGGGTGCGCTTCCCGAAAGCCTCGCCATGGTCCTGTGGGGCACCGACAATCTCAAGAGCGAGGGCGCGCAGATCGCCCAGGCGCTGGCGCTGATCGGCGCGCGCCCCCGCCTCGACGGCTATGGCCGGCTGGCCGGCGCCGAACTCATCCCGCTGGCCGAGCTCGGCCGTCCACGGATCGATGTCATCGCCACGCTGTCGGGCATCTTCCGCGACCTCCTGCCGCTGCAGACGCGGATGCTGGCCGAGGCGGCCTGGCTCGCGTCCAACGCCGACGAACCCGAGGACAAGAATTTCGTTCGCAAGCACAGCCTCGCGCACATGGCCGAGCATGGCTGCGACATGGAGACGGCGGCGCTGCGGGTCTTCTCCAACGCCGAAGGGGCCTATGGCGCCAACGTCAACCAGCTGGTCGACGGCGGGGCCTGGACCGATCCTGACGAGCTTGCCGAAGTCTTCGAGCGGCGCAAGGGGTTCGCCTACGGCCGCAAGGGCCCGCCGGTTGCCCAGCGCGGTCTTCTCAAGAGTGCGCTGGCCGGCGTCGAACTCACCTACCAGAACCTCGAATCGGTCGAGCTCGGGGTGACCGACGTCGACCAATATATGGATAGCCTCGGCGGGATTACCCGCTCGGTCGCCCGTGCCCGCGGCAAGGCCCCGCCCATCTACATCGTCGACGCGACGCGCGGTGCGACGAAGGTCCGAACGCTCGCCGAGCAGGTCGAGCTCGAGAGCCGCACCCGGACGCTCAATCCCGCCTGGTACGAAGGCATGCTCAAGCATGGCGGCGAAGGCGTGCGCAACATCGAGGCGCATGTCGCGACGACCCTCGGCTGGTCGGCGACCACGGGGGCGGTCGCGCCGTGGATCTACCAGCGGATCAGCGAGACCTTCGTGCTCGATCCCGAGATGCGCGCGCGTCTCGCCAATCTCAATCCCAAGGCCTCGGCCCGAATGGCCGATCGCCTGCTGGAGGCGCATGACCGGCAATATTGGCAGCCGGACGCCGAAACCCTCGCTGCCCTGCATGCGGCCAGCGACGAGATCGAGGACAGGCTGGAAGGCCTGATGGCAGCCGAATGACTTTAGACAGTCCCTTCACGCTTCCCGGTTCGTCGCATGGCGACGGCGAGGGCTCGGTCCAGGTCCAGCAGGACCCGGCGGTCCGGATCAAGGGCGCCAAGGTGTTCGCCGTTTACGGCAAGGGCGGGATCGGCAAGTCGACCACCTCGTCCAACCTATCGGCGGCCTTCTCCCTGCTCGGCCACCGCGTGCTCCAGATCGGCTGCGATCCCAAGCACGACAGCACCTTCACCCTGACCAAGAAGCTGATGCCGACGGTCATCGACGTGCTCGAAAGCGTCGATTTCCACCACGAAGAGCTGCGCCCCGAAGACTATATGTTCGAGGGCTTCAACGGCGTGATGTGCGTCGAGGCGGGCGGACCGCCGGCGGGCACCGGCTGCGGCGGCTACGTCGTCGGGCAGACGGTCAAGCTCTTGAAGCAGCATCATCTCCTCGAGGACACCGACGTCGTCATCTTCGACGTGCTCGGCGATGTCGTCTGCGGCGGGTTTGCCGCGCCCTTGCAGCATGCCGAGCGGGCGGTGGTGGTCGCCGCCAACGACTTCGACAGCATCTTCGCGATGAACCGCATCATCGCCGCCATTGGCGCCAAGGCCAAGAATTACGACGTCCGCCTGGCCGGCGTGATCGCCAATCGCTCGACCCAGACCGACGAGATCGACCGTTTCGCCGAGGCGACGGGCCTCACCCGCCTTGCCCATTTCCGCGATGTCGATGCGATCCGCCGCTCGCGGCTGAAGAAGTGCACTTTGTTCGAGATGGAGGACGGACCCGAGGTCCAGGCCGCGCGTGAGGAATATCTGCGGCTTGCCCGCATGCTCTGGGCCGGGGTCGAGCCCAATGCCGCCAAGCCGATGAAAGACCGCGACATCTTCGATTTCCTGGGCTTCGAATGATGGCGAGCGCGGCTTCCTCGACGACGATCGGCGCCCGCTACGGCCGCCAGCGCGAGCGGCTGCGCACCTATTTCGATTCCACCGCGCGCAAGGCGTGGATCGACCTCACTTCCGACGCCTCGGTCGGCCGCATCCGCCAGACGGTCCGCGCCGGCCGCGACGAGATGCGCGCGACCCTCTTGTCCTGGCTTCCGCATGATCTCACCGGGCGCACCATCCTCGACGCCGGTTGCGGCACCGGTGCCTTCGCGCTGGCGGCGGCCGAGCGCGGTGCCAGGGTCACGGCCATCGATGTCGCCGACGGCCTCGTCGAAGTCGCCCGCGCCCGCGGCGCCACCGGGATCGGCGAGACGATCGACTGGCGCTCGGGCGACATGCTCGACCCCGCGCTTGGCGCCATGGACCATGTGGTCGCGATGGATTCGCTCATCCATTATTCGACCCCCGACCTCGTCGCGGCGCTGGCCGAGCTGTCGAGCCGGACCCGCCACTCGATCGTCTTCACCTTCGCGCCCTACAGCAACCTCCTCGCGGCGATGCTGCTCGTCGGCCGGATCTTTCCGCGCGCCAATCGCTCGCCCGCGATCGTTCCCGTCCGCGAGGAGGCGCTTCGGCGCCAGCTCGCCGCGCTTCCCGGCTGGACCGTCGGCCGCAGCCGCCGCGTGTCGAGCGGCTTCTACAAGAGCCATGCGCTCGAGCTGGTGAGGATCGGTTGAGCGCGCGGCTCCTCTCGCCCGGCATGTGGACCAGGGTCGCGACCGCCTGGCTGCCCTTTGCCGATGCCGCGACCGTCGAGCTTCCGCTTGGCCGGCTGCTTCGCCTCTCGCTGTTCCAGCTGACCGCGGGCATGACCGCCGCACTGCTCAACGGGACGCTCAACCGGGTGATGATCGTCGAGCTGGGCGTGCCCGCGGGCCTGGTCGCGGCGCTGATCGCCATTCCCTTGCTCGCCGCGCCGTTCCGCGCGCTTATCGGCCACAAGTCCGATCATCATCGCTCGCTGCTCGGCTGGCGCCGCGTGCCCTATCTGTGGTTCGGGACATTGCTGCAGTTCGGCGGCCTCGCGCTCATGCCCTTCGCCCTGCTGATCCTGAGTGTGCCCGCCGGTCACACGGTCGGGCTTCTGGGCTGCGGCTTCGCCTTCCTGCTGACGGGAACCGGCCTGCACGTCGCCCAGACCGCCGGCCTCGCGCTCGTCAGCGACCTTGCGCCCGAACATGCCCGGCCGCGCGCGGTGGCGCTGCTCTACGTCATGCTACTCGCCGGCACGATGGTGAGCGCGCTCGTCATCGGCGGGCTCCTCACCGAATTCTCGCCGACCCGGCTGGTCCAGGTCATCCAGGGCGCGGCGCTGCTGACCCTGGTGCTCAACATCGCCGCCAGCTGGAAGCAGGAACCGCGGCGTCCGCGCGCGGCCATTGTCAACACGCCCGGCCCTTCCTTCGGCGAGGTCTGGGCGCAGCTGATGCGCGCCGAGACCACCCGCCGGCTGCTGGTCGGCCTCGGTCTCGGCACCGCGGCCTTCAGCATGCAGGACGTGCTGCTCGAGCCTTATGGCGGTGAGATCCTGCACCTGTCGGTCGGGGCGACGACCTCGCTGACCTCGGTCTGGGCGCTGGGCGCGCTCATCGGCTTCGCGCTGGCGGGCGCGCGTCTCGCCCGCGGCAGCGAGCCGCACCGCCTGGCCGGCTTCGGCTGCGTTGCCGGCCTGTTCGCCTTCCTGTTCGTGATCTTCGCCGCGCCGACATCGCTCCCCCTCCTGCTGATGATCGGCGCGGCGTTGATCGGCTTCGGTGGCGGCCTGTTCATGGTCGGGACCCTGGTCGCTGCCATGACGCTCGCCCGCGACGCGCAATCGGGCCTCGCGCTCGGCGCGTGGGGCGCGGTTCAGGCCTCGGCCGCCGGAGCCGCAATCTTCATCGGTGGGCTCGCCCGCGACGCCATCGCCGGGCTCGCCACCAACGGCCGGCTCGGCGAGACGCTCGCGGTCCGCGCCACCGGCTATGGCGCGGTCTATGCCACCGAAATCCTGCTGTTGCTCCTCACCGTCGCGGTGCTGGGGCCACTGGTGCGCGCGCAGACCGCGCCGCCCGCCAATCCGCCGCGCTTCGGCCTGGCACACTTCCCGAGCTGACAGGAAAAGGAGATCGGGGCCATGCAGCATCATGAAATCATCGTCGGGCGGCTCGATGTGGCGGAGCTGGTCTTCTACGCGTTCGTGCTCTTCTTCATCGGCCTCGTCGTCTACCTCCGCCGCGAGGACCGCCGCGAGGGCTATCCCCTCGAGGACTCGGTCACCGGCCGGGTCGACAGCGCCTTCGGCCCGCTGACCGCCTCGACCTTCAAGCGCTACAAGCTGCCCTTCGACCGGGGCTATGCGACCACGCCCGCGCAAGGCCGCGAGCCGGTCGATATCGCCGCCCAGCCCTTCGCCCGCTTCCCCGGCGCGCCCTATGTCCCGACGGGCGATCCGCTGGTCGACGGCGTCGGTCCGGCCTCGTGGGTGAAGCGCGCCGAATGGCCCGACCAGGACATGGAAGGCCGCAACCGGATCGTCCCGCTGTCGAGCGACTCGCACTGGTCGATCGCCCGCGAGGACCCGAACCTCGTCGGCATGAAGGTGGTCGCGGCGGACGGTGTCGTGGTCGGCGAGATCAGCGACGTCTGGATCGATCGCTCGGACCATCTCGTCCGCTACGTCGATGTCGCGACCGGCGGCCGGACCGTGATGGTGCCGTTCCTGATGGGCACCGTCCACGGCCGCAAGCGCGTCTACCACGTCGATGCGATCAGCGCGGCGCAGTTCGCCAATGCCCCGTCGATCGCCACCGCCGGTCAGATCACCCGCCGCGAGGAAGACCAATTGATGGGCTATTTCGGCGGCGGCTATCTCTATGGCCTTCCGGACCGCGCGGAGCCGCTGCTGTGAGCGCGATGCTGACCGACCGGCTTCAGGGCCTGCCCGGCCCGCTGCCCAGGGGAGAGACGATCCTCTGGCAGGGCAGACCTGAGTGGAAGAAGCTTCTCGCGGGCGTCTTCCACGCACGGCTGGTGGCGATCTATTTCGGTCTGCTCGCGGTCGCCGGCCTCGCCCTCGGGAGTGTGGTGGGCGCGCTGCTGACCGTCGCCGCCGGTGCTGCCTGCCTCGGCGTCATGACGCTGCTCGCCCGCGCCATCGCCCGGACCAGCGTCTACACGCTGACCGATCGCCGCATCGTGATGAAGATCGGGGTCGCGCTGCCGATGAGCTTCAACCTCCCGCTCAAGCAGATCGAGTCCGCGGACCTGAAGGCACTGGGCCAAGGCTGCGGCGACATCGCGCTCCGTCTCAAGGGCCGCGACCGGATCGCCTTCGCCCTGCTGTGGCCGCATGTCCGGCCGTGGCGGATGCGCCATCCCGAGCCGATGCTCCGCGCGCTGCCCGAAGCCGAAGCGGTCGCGATCCTTCTGTACCGCGCCTGCGCCGCCCTGGTCTCGGTCGAGGCAGAGCCGGAAGCCGCGCCGGCCCCGCGCCGCCGCAAGGCGAGGCCCGCCGCCGAGCCCGTCGGAGCCGCCGCATGACCGAACTCGAGCACAGCCACGAGAACATGGTGCCGCCGGGCGCGCTCAAGGCCGCCTTTGCGCTGATCGCGGTCTCGCTGCTGCTGGTCTCGGCGGTTCGGCTGGGCCTGGTCTCCGCCGGTCCGAGCCCGGCCGAGGCCCGCGCCGAGGCGCATGAAGTGCCCGTCGCCGAGCGCCTGCTCCGCTTCGCCGACAGCCCCGATGGCAAGGTGCTCGTCAGCGACGCCAGCAGCGGCGCTGAGGTCGCGGCCATCGGCACCGAGGGCAGCGGCTTCATCCGTGGGGTGATGCGCGGCCTTGCCCGCGAGCGGCACCTCGCCGGCGACGGCGCCGCGGCTCCGTTCCGCCTGGCGCGCTGGCCCGACGGCGCACTCAGCCTCACCGATACCGCGACCGGCCGGGTGATCGAGCTCGGCAGCTTCGGCCCCACCAACCGCGCCGCCTTCGCCGCCTTCCTGACCGAGGGAGCCCTCAAGTGAGCCTGCTCTGCGCCGCCCGTTTCGAGACCCCGTGCCGGATCAATGTCGAGCACAGCCCGGAATCGCTCCACGCCCATCTCGAGCTTCCCGACGAAATCGAGATCGGACCGGGCGACCGGGTGCAGGTCCACGGCGCGCCGGTGGTCGTCCCGTTCGGCACCAGCATGGTGATCGACCGCACCGCGACGGTCGAGGTCGCCGGGCCGCTTCGCCGCGCCTGGACCCGGGCGGCTGCCTATTTCGACCTCGCCGAACTCTACGAGGTCAGTTTCACTGCCGGGAGGCTCGCATGAACGCGCATACGCAGGTGAAGTCGGCGGAAAGCCTTGCCCTCGCCAGCCAGGACACGGTCCTCTCGCCGCGTTTCTACACCACCGACTATGCCGCGCTGAACCGGATCGACGTGACGCCCGTGCGGGCCGAGTGGGACTCGCTCATGGCCGAGTTCGAGCGTGACGAGAACAAGCGCCATTTCCGCAGCGAGGAAAGCTTCGACGGGATCCTCGAGAAGCTCTCGCCCGAGCTTCGGCGCGAATTCATCGACTTTCTCGTCAGCTCGCTGACCTCGGAATTCTCGGGCTGCATCCTTTATGCCGAGATCGCGAAACGGGTGACCAATCCCGACGTCAGGAAGCTCTTCAAGATCCTCGCCCGCGACGAGAGCCGCCACGCCGGCTTCATCAACGAGACGCTCAAGGATGCGGGCCTCGGGGTCGACCTCGGGTTCCTCACCAAGACCAAGAAATATACCTATTTCCGGCCCAAGTTCATCTTCTACGCCGTCTATCTGTCGGAGAAGATCGGCTACGCGCGTTACATCACCATCTACCGCCAGCTCGAGAAGCATCCCGAGCTTCGCTTCCACCCGATCTTCGCCTGGTTCGAGCGCTGGTGCCAGGACGAGTTCCGCCACGGCGAGGCCTTCGCCTTGCTGATGCGGTCCGACCCGAAGCTGCTGACCGGCCTCAACCGGCTGTGGATCCGCTTCTTCCTGCTGTCGGTCTATGCGACCATGTACGTCCGCGACCATGGCCGGCCGGCCTTCCACGCCGCGCTCGGCGTCAGCCCGACCGACTACGATTACCAGGTGTTCGACATCTGCTCGGCGATCAGCCGCCAGGTCTTCCCGGTCCAGCTCCAGACCAGCGATCCGCGATTCCGCGCGGCGATGGAGCAGCTGCGCCGGGCCAATGAGGGCCTGTCGCGCCGCCGCGGTCTCGCCCGCCTGCCGCACCTCGCATCGGCCGCGCTCGCCTTTGCCCGGATGTATTTCATGCGACCCGAGAAAGTCGCGCTTCCCGCCACCGTCCGGGTGGCGCCGGCGTGGTGAGCCTGACTGGCCACTTCCTGCCCGGGATCGCGGTGCTGCTGAGCTGGTTCGCAAGCACGGGCCTCATCGTCTGGCTCGTCCATCGCCCGCGCGCGACCTACCGCGCGTCGATGGTTGGCACGACGGTCGCGGCGATGGTCGGGATCGGAATGATCGCCGCCACCCGCCACGACAGCGGACCGGCCGCGACCTACGCCGCCGCCGCCGCCGCCCTCGCCATCTGGGCATGGCAGGAACTCGCCTTCCTGACCGGCGCCGCGGCCGGGCCCCGCCGGCTTCCCGCCGATCGTAACGCCGTCGGCTTCCTCCGTTTTCGCCAGGCGACCGAGGCGCTGCTGTGGCACGAACTGGCGCTTGCCGGACTGCTGGTCCTGCTGGCGGCTATCAGCTGGGGCACCGCCAACCAGGTCGCGGCGGGCGTCTTCGGGCTGCTGTTCGTCCTGCGCCTCGCCGCCAAGCTCAGCATCTTCAGCGGCGTGCCCAATTTCAGCGACGAGCTGATCCCGGCGCACCTGCAATATCTGCGCAGTTATTTCGGCCCGCGGCGAATCAGCGCGACCCTGCTGGCGTCGCTCGCGACCAGCCTCGTCCTCGCCGCCTTGCTGGCGCAGCGCGCGCTTGCGGCAGGCGCCGGCGACGCCGCGATCGCGCCCAGCCTCGTCTTCACGCTCGCCGGCCTCGGCGTGCTCGAACTCACCTTTCTCGCCCTTCCGGTCCGCGACGGTGCTTTGTGGCACTGGGCGCTCCGGCGGGATTCCACGACACACATTGCGGGACAAGCTAGGGGGACCGTCCATGGATTATGAAGCCTATTTCAACCAGGCGCTGGACGACCTTCGCGGCGAGGGACGCTACCGCATCTTCGCCGAGCTCGAGCGGCGCGCGGGCCAATATCCCAGGGCCAGGCGGCACACCGGCGACGGCCACGACGAAGTCACCGTCTGGTGCTCGAACGACTATCTCGGCATGGGCCAGCACCCGGTCGTGCTCGACGCGATCCACGGGACGCTCGACAGCTGCGGGGCGGGGGCGGGGGGCACCCGCAACATCGCCGGCACCACCCACCAGCATGTCTGCCTCGAGCGCGAGCTTGCCGACCTCCACGGCAAGGAATCGGCGCTGCTCTTCACCAGCGGCTATGTCTCCAACTGGGCGGCGCTGGGCACGCTTGGCGCCAAGATTCCGAACGTCGTGATCCTGTCCGACGCCGGCAACCACGCCTCGATGATCGAGGGCATCCGCCACAGCCGGGCCGAGCGGCAGGTCTTCGCCCACAACGACTGGCGCGATCTCGACCGGCGGCTCGGCGCGCTCGACAAGGATCGGCCCAAGCTGGTCGCGTTCGAAAGCGTCTATTCGATGGACGGCGACATCGCGCCGATCGCCGAGATCCTCGACGTCTGCGAAGCGCATGGCGCGATGAGCTACATCGACGAAGTCCATGCCGTCGGCCTCTATGGCCCGCGCGGCGGCGGGGTTGCCGAGCGCGAGGGACTGATGGACCGGATCACGGTGATCGAGGGCACGCTCGGCAAGGCCTATGGCGTGCTCGGCGGCTATATCGCGGCGTCGACCGCGTTGTGCGACTTCGTCCGCAGCTTCGCGAGCGGCTTCATCTTCACTACCGCCTTGCCGCCCGCGCTCGCTGCCGGGGCCTGCGCCAGCATCCGCCACCTCAAGGAAAGCGAGGTCGAGCGCCAGGGGCAGCGCGATCGCGTCGCCACCGTCCGCGCGCGGCTCAAGGCCGTCGGCATCCCGGTGATGGACAATGACAGCCACATCATCCCGGTGATGGTCGGTAACCCCGTCCACTGCAAGGCGATCAGCGACTGGCTGCTCGAGGACTATGGGATCTACGTCCAGCCGATCAATTACCCGACCGTCCCGCGCGGGACCGAGCGGCTGCGCATCACGCCCTCGCCGGTCCATTCGGCGGCCGACGTCGACCATCTGGTCGAGGCACTGAGCGAAATCTGGTCGCGCTGCGCATTGAGCCGGATCCCCGTCGCCGCCTGACCGACAGGGCAGGGGCAGGGGCAGGGTGGAAGAAAGGCGGTCGGACCACCGGCCGCCTTTCTTCGTTGTGGTTCGAGGCGCTTACGGGCGGGGACCACCCCAGTAGCGAGTCACAGCCATGAGCCTCGGCGACTATCTGGCAGCCAATAACCTGTTCATCCTCGGCGCGGTCTTCCTGGTCGTGCTCGCAAGCCTGCTGTGGTTCCTGCGCAAGCCCGCCAACCGTCACCCAATGGAAGGCGACCGCGGCCGCGCGCTCGACGAGGAACGCGCGCGCGGCAATGCCGAGGACGTCGTCGACGTCCCCGACATCCGCCGTCCCTGAGGGATAGCGTCCGCGCCTAGCGGACCGGCTGGGCCGTCTGCGCGGGCTGGGTCGCCGGCTGGTTGGGCGGCGCGATCTTGCCTGCCATCGCTCCGGGCTGCCGGATCGCCTGGACCACGCCCTGTTCCGCCGGCGAAGGCGGGTTGGGGACGTAGCCGGCCGGCCGCAGGTAGGGATAGTCGGGGATCATCGACTTGCCGCCTAGCGGCTTGTTCAGCCCCTGGTGGCAGGTCAGGCAGTTCACCTGAAGCGGCTGCCCGGTCGGTCCCAGCCGGTTGGGCGGGAAGACATCGGCCCGCGCCAGCGAGCCGATGTGCGTGCCGTTGATGTCGCGCACCATGCGGATGCCGTACCAGGCCGTCGCCCGCTGCACCCGGCTCAGCGACCAGGAGCGGAAGCTCTGGCTGTTGTGGCAGAAGGTGCAGTTGACGCCGAGTGCCTTCGACACGTGCATCATGATCGCATAGCTGTCTTCGGCATTGCGGGTGCCGTTCTTGTCGCCGCCCGGATAGGCGCTGCTCGCCTGGACCCGCACGCTCTCGGCATTGCCGCCGAGATATTGCTCGAAGATGTTGCCGGGCAGCGAGGCGTAGCCGACGTTGCCGTCGGGCGAATTCTGTCCGCGCTTCTGGCCGCGAACCGACAGCCGGTCGGTCGGCGCCTCGGGGGTCCAGACATATTTGGGCACCGGCTGGCCGCGGTGGCAGGTGTAGCAGGTGACGCCCGTCTGGCCGGTGTGGTTCGACCATTGGGAGTTCAATGACAGCGTCATCAGCAGCATCTGCCGGGCGACGCGCTTCGTGTAGAGGCTGTCGTCCGCCATGTTCGCCGGATTGTGGCAATATTGGCAATTGGCCGCGTCGCCCGCGACCCACTGGCTGATCGAGCTCATCAGATGCCCGAACTGCTCTTCCGACAGGTTGCCGAGGACCTGGATGTTCTGGCCCTGGATTTTCGGACCCGATGCGGCGGTCGGCGACAGGGGATAGGGCGCAGGCGGGATGAACGCCGCCTTCTGGACCGAGCTCACGTCGGTGATCTGGTCCATGCCCGTCCCGCGATAGCCGGTCTGCTGCGCGGTCTTGCTGCCGAGTTCGCAGCCACCGAGCGCCAGCAGCGGCAGGGTGGCGAGAAGGAGGGTGCGGCCTCTGGTCATCACGTCTCTCCTCAGCGGGCCGGGGCGGGCGCGGGCGCGGGGGCGGGGGCGGTCGCCGCCGGAGCGGCCGTGGCCGGTTCTCCGACCGGAAGACCGCCGGCATCGACCGGCGCGGCCGGGCTCGGCGGCGCGACCTGATAGGGTGCCGGGAGCGGCTGCAGCGCCGGATCCGCGACGTTGGTCGACGGATAGGATTCGGCATAGTGGTGCTCAACCGCCCAAAGGTACCAGTTGTCGACCACGGTGCCGGTCAGCAAAATGCCGATTCCGCCCGTCAGCGTCGTCAGCACCGCGAACCACCACGCCCAGCGATGGACCGATTCCATCGTCGCGTTGAAGCCCATGGTCCAGCGCCAGAAGAGCGCCGCCCGCTCGAGCGCGGTGCCGCGGTCGGTGATCTGCTCGATCTCGCGCTCACCGCCGTAGCGGCTGACCGCCAGGATCGTCGCCCCGTGCATCGCGAACAGGAGGGTCGAGCCGTAGAGGAAGGCGATCGAGAGGGCGTGGAAGGGATTGTAGAAGAGGTTGCCGTAACGGATCGAGAAGGCCGCGGTCCAGTCGAGATGCGGGAAGATTCCGAACGGCACGCTCTCCGACCACGAGCCCATGAAGAAGGGCCGGATGAAGCCGATCACCAGGAACAGCCAGATGGCGCTGGCGAAGGCCCAGGCGACGTGCGTGCCCATGCCGAGCTGGCGGGCGCGGCGATAGGTGCGGGCCCACCACAGCAGCACCGAACAGGTTAGGAGGAAGCCGGTGATCTGCCACCAGCCGCCCTGCGCCAGCGGAACGAACAGCTGGAAGCCCCATTCCGGCCCCGGCGGCTCGAGCGCGAGCCAGGGGAGCTGGCGGACGAACTGGACCGGATTCCAGTTGACGCTCGCCCACATGTTCAGCCCGATGATCTCGAAGGCGAGGAAGCCGCAGATCAGCGAGGCGAGGCCGAGCTTGCCGAGGTAGAAGGGGCCGACCTGCGCGGCGCCCAGCTTGCCCAGCCAGTAATGATAACCGCCGCGGCCGAGGCGCGGATCGTCGCCCACGGGAAGCGGCGCGCCATATTCGGGTGCGCTCCTGAGCTGCACCTGGGTGAAGATGTTCTGATAGGCACCCATCGTCTTGTCTCCCCCCTCAGGACCAGATCGGCAGATTGAGCCACCAGGTCCACCATTCGGGCCAGCCGCGGGTCCAGAACGGTCCGGAAATGATGATGCACACCGCGCTCCAGAAGCCGGCGTTCAATGCCAGCAGGAGGCCGAGGCGGTGGATCCCGAGCGTCCCGATCGAGTAACCGATCAGGTCGCGGAAGAAGCTGTCCTCATATTCGGGAGTCTTGACCGGCTCGCCCTTGGCGGGATTGACCGCCGACAGCACCGCACCGCCGTGCATCGCCAGCGCGAGCGTGGTCGTGAAGAAGAAGCTCACGGCCAGCATGTGCGCGGGATTGTAGTGGAAGTGGAGGTACTGGTAGCCGGTGTTGCTCACCCAATCGAGGTGACTGAAGATGCCGTAGGGGAAGCCGAAGCCCCAGGCGCCGAGCAGCAGCGGGCGGATCACCACCAGGCTGACATAGGCGAAGATGGCGAAGCCGAAGGCGACCGGCACATGATAGCCGATGCCGAGCTTGCGGCAGATCTCGACCTCGCGCAGCGCCCAGCTGACGAAGGCGCCGATCGCGCAGAAGGTGATGATCTGCCAGAGCCCGCCCTCGCGGAGCGGAGCCAGCGCCAGGCCGTAACTGATGTCCGGCGGCGCGATCGAGATCAGCCACGGGTTCCAGGTCGGGCCGATCGCGGCCCCCCACAGGATGAGCCCGGTGCCCAAGAGGGCGAAGAAGGCCGTCGTCACTCCGAAGAAGCCGACGTAAAAGGGGCCGACCCAGAAATCGAACAGGTCGCCGCCCAGCAGCGTGCCCCCTCGGACACGGTACTTGCGCTCATAGCTCAGGATCATGGGCCAGCTCTCCTGTCCCGCGGACTCGCGGGGGTATTGGTCGGCAAGTCCCTCTCCGGGCCGCGGGACGGTCGGTCAGACCGCCGCCCGCGCGGCCACGGATCGGAAGGAACGCGTTACTGCGCCGGTGCGGCAGCCGGGGCTGCGGCCGGTGCGGCAGCGGGCGCGCTCATCGCGGCCGCGGCCGGATCCGCAGCGCGCGGACCATCGAGCCAGTTGAACCGGTCCGTGCTGAGCAGGATGAAGTGAATCAGCAGGGCCAGGACGAACAGGAAGGTGAACAGCGCGACCAAGGTGCGGCGCGGATCGAAAATGAGCCAAATTCTCCACATGGCTTGGTCTCCTCAGGCAAACATCGACGTGGTGATGCTCGCCAGGTGCTGGGCACCCTGGATCATCGCATGATCGGCATAGCCATTGGCTCCGGGAAGCCAGGGCCGCCACTGCCAGGCCAGGAAGTGGGCCACGATGGCGATCACCGTGAAGATGAGAAAACTCGTCACGAAGATCCGGTGAAATTCCTTCGCTTCTTCCGGCGTCAGGTAGGTCCCTGGCCCGAAGCGATCATCACGCTCTCTGCTGTCGCTCATGCTTCGCTCTCCAAATTGCCCGGCATGAGAATTGAGGCGCGGACGCCACCGGGCGGCTTGCTCCGCGATCGCTTGCGCCATCGCGAAGGGGGTGCGCCTGGACGGGCCAGGCGAAAGGCAGGGAGCAGGGTCATGCCGGCTGCTCCATCAGGGTGTCGGCGAGGCGGTCGGCGGTGACCACCCGCTCGCCCGCGGACCCGGCGGCGCGCTCGGCGGCGTCGCGAAGGCGCTTGGCAGCGGAGATCCGGACCAGCACCGGCTGCGCGTCGACGATCGCGTCGAGCTTGGCCTTGGCTTGCGGATCCCACTGCAACTCGGCCAGGCCGCGCGAGGGCGTGGCGTCGACCCGGTCGAGCTGGCTCGCACCCGGGATGATGTGGAAGAGCGCGTCGAACAGCGCGTTGCACACTTCCTGGACGAGGTAGGTTGCGCCGGCATAGCCCATGAAGGGCGTGCCGGTGTGGCGGCGGATGATCGGGAGCGGGAAGCTCGCCGGGATGAAGGTCGCGCGGGCCCCCGCTTCGGCAAGGTACATGCGCTCGTTGAAGCTGCCGAAGACGATCAGCGGCGGGGACGCCCGACAGGCCTCGATCACGGCCTGGTTGTCGGGCTTTACCCCCGCCCGGCGGGCGAAGGCGAAGCTGCAAGGGAGGCCCATGTCGGTCTCAAGGAAGGCGCGGATCCCGCGGGCATAGGTCTCGTTCGCGTGGATGCCGAAGCTCGCGGTGCCGAAGAAGTCTTGGGTGACCGAGCGCCACAGATCCCACAACGGCTTGATGGTCGTGTGCTTCTCGCGCGCGATGAAGGGCTGGGGGTCGAGACCGAGCAATTCGCCCAGCTGCTCGAGGAAGAGGGTGGTGGAGGTCAGCCCGATCGGGGCCTGGAGATAGGGCCGGTCGAGCTCCTCGCAGAGCTTGCGGCCGAACTCGCGGTACATGCAGATGTTGACGCTCGCGTCGCCCAGCTTGCGGATGTCGGCCAGGTGCGTGCCGAGCGGGAAGGTGCAATTGACCTCGGCCCCGATCCCCTCGACCAGCCGGCGGATCTCGGCGAGGTCCGACGGCATGTTGAAGGTGCCATATTGCGGGCCGATGATGTTGACCTTCGGCTTCTCGCCGTCCTTCAGCTTCTTCGGCGGCGCGCTCTTCTTCGGGCCGAACTGGGTCCACAGCCAGGCGAGCGCGCGGTCGGCCGACTGCCACTGATCCTCGTCGATCGTGCGCGGCAGGAAGCGGACGATGTTGGTCCCCTCGGGCGTCACGCCGCCGCCGATCATCTCGGCGATCGAGCCGGTGACGACCACGGCGGGGAGGTCGGGGTCGAGCGTCGCCCACGCGCGCTTCATCGCGCCTTCGGTGCCGTCGCGGCCGAGTTCCTGCTCGGAGAGGCCGGTGACCACGATCGGAAGTTCGTGCGGCGGAAGCGCGTCGGTGTAATGGAGGACGCTGGTGACCGGCAGGTTCTCGCAGCCGACCGGGCCGTCGATGATCACCTGCAGTCCCTTGACCGCGGTGAAGGCATAGACCGCGCCCCAGTAACCGCCCGCGCGGTCCATATCGAGGATCAGGGTCATGAGCCGACCGCCTGCTCGGCCTTGGCGGCGGCGAGGCGCTTCGCGGCGTAGCGCGCCTTGAAGTCGGGGCGGTCGACCGGAAGGTCCTGCCACTGACCCGCGGCATGCCCTTCGCCCACCCCTTCGAAGAAATGCTTCATCGCGGCCATGCGGTCCTTGCCGGCGATGGCGGCGTTGACGACCGTGGCGAGGCTGCCCGCGCCGGCCGGTCCCATCAGCGGGCGGGCCGAGATGAGGTTGGTGGAATAGAGGGCGGGGACGCCTTTGGCCTTGGCGTGCTGGACCACGGGGGTGGTGCCGATGGCGAGGTCGGGACGATATTCCTCGACCGCGGCAAGGTCCTGTTCGAGGCTGGCACGATACTGGATCCGGACCCCGCGCGCCTCGAGCCATTCGCGATCGGGATCGGACCAGCGGGTGCGTGGGCAAGCGGTGCCTACATAGGGGACGTCGGCGCCGCTCTCGATCAGCAGGCGCGCGACCAGAAGCTCGCTCCCCTCGTAGCCAGAGACGGTGACCCGGCCCTTGATCGGCATGGCGGCGAGCGCGCCGCGGATCGCGGGAAGGAAGAGGTTCTTGGCCGCGGCGGTCTTCGCGGCGGCGATCCCGCAGGTCTCGCCGATCGAGTCGAGCCAGGCCGCGGTGCCGTCGGCGCCGACGGGGGCCGAGCCGACGACCGGGCGGCCGGCGCCCTCGAACTCGCGGATGCTGGCGGTGTAGAAGGGGTGGATCGCCGCGACCGCCGCGCAGTCGAGCGCGGCATAAAGCTCGCGCCACTCGCGGGTCGGGACGACCGGCCCGGCGGCCAGACCCATCGGCTCGAGCATCTGGCCGATCATCACCGGATCGACCGGGAACATCTCTCCCAGCAGGGCGATCGACGGCCGGTCGCTGCGGTCGCGCGGGGCGGCGACGGGGCCGGCCTCGGCTTCGCGGCGGGCATAGCCGAGCATCGCCCCGGCGAGCACGTCCTTGGCCTCGGCATGGGTCGGAACCCCGAAGCCCGGCACGTCGATGCCGACGATCCGGACCCCGTTGATCTCCTTGGGAAGGAGTTGCAGCGGGACGCCGCTCGCGGTGGGGACGCAGAGGTTGGTGACGACCACCGCGTCATAAAGCGCCGGGTCGGCAATCTCGTGGACCGCGTCGCGAATGTCCTCGAACAGCTTGCCGGTGACGAGGGTCTCGGAGTTGAAGGGGACGTAGCCGACGCTCCGCTTCGCGCCGTAGAAATGCGAGGTGAAGGTCAGGCCATAGACGCAGCAGGCCGAGCCCGAGAGGATGGTCGCGGTGCGCCGCATCCTCAAGCCGACGCGCAAGGACCCGAAGGCCGGGCACATGCTCTGCGGCTGGTCGTGCGGACCGACCGGATAGTCTTTCGCAAGGCCCTCGAGCAGCGCGCTCTTGCCGTTGGCCGCCGCTTCCGCGCTCATCCGCTCGGCGCCGGCATGGCAGCCGGAACCGGTCTCGACCTCGATGCGGTCGAGCTCGCGCGGGGAGGGCGCGGCATAGTCCATCAGGGGCGCCACTCAAATGGCATCGTAAATGACCTCGAGGCTGGGCTTGGGCACGAAGTCGCCGCCGCGCATGTCGGCCTGGGTGGCGGGCCTCAGCGTGAAATCGGCCCCGGTCACGTCGGCGCTGAACAGGCCGAGCAGCCCATCCTGATCGAGTGGCGCCGGGCGCAGCGGCGGGGCCGCGGCGACGTTGGTGGCAAGCTCCTCGAACAGGCTGCCCCATTGGCCGCCGGGCATGCCGATGATCTGGTAGTTGGCGCTCTTCTTGCGGATGTCCTCGTTGGCCGGGATCGCGGTCAGCACCGGGATCCCCACCGCCTCGGCAAAGGCATGCGCCTCGCCGGTGCCGTCATCCTTGTTGATGATCATGCCCGCGACGCCGACGTTGCCGCCGAGCTTGCGGAAATATTCCACCGCCTTGCAGACGTTGTTGGCGACGTAGAGCGACTGGAGGTCGTTCGAGCCGACGACGATCACCTTCTGGCACATGTCGCGGGCGATCGGCAGGCCGAAGCCGCCGCACACCACGTCGCCGAGGAAGTCGAGTAGGACGTAGTCGAAGCCCCATTCGTGGAAGCCGAGCTTCTCGAGGGTCTCGAAGCCGTGGATGATCCCGCGACCACCGCAGCCGCGACCGACCTCGGGTCCGCCCAATTCCATCGCGAAGACGCCGTCGCGCTGGAAGCAGACGTCTTCGATCCGTACCTCGTCGCCGGCCAGCTTCTTGGCCGCGCTGGTCTCGATGATGGTCGGGGTCGACTTGCCGCCGAAGAGGAGGCTGGTGGTGTCGCTCTTGGGGTCGCAGCCGATCAGCAGCACGCGCTTGCCCTGCTGGGCCATCATGTAGCTCAAATTGGCGAGCGCGAAGCTCTTGCCGCTCCCGCCCTTGCCGTAGATGGCGATGATCTGCGTGGTCTTGGTCGGCTCGCCGGTCGGGACCGGATCGGGCTCGATCCCCGCCTCGTGGCGAAGGGCTTCGTGATGATCGAGCATCAGGCCCATCCTCTCCAGTCGAGAACCATCTTGAGGCAGCGCGTGTCGGTGAAGGCGTGCGGATAGGCCTCGGTCGCTTCCTCCGCCGGCCGGACGTCGGTGATCAGGCCGTCGAGGCTGACCAGGCCGCGATCGACCAGCACGCGCGCGGCGGCGAGGTCGTCGGGCTGCCATTCGGCGGCGATCCGAAGCCGCGCCTCGCGCATGAAGGCGGGCGGGAAGGCGAAGCGGATCGGCTCGGCATAGAAACCGCCGAGCACCAGCTCGCCCTGGGGCGCGAGGCGGCCGATCAACGTGTCGAGGAGCCCCGAATCGCCCGTGACGTCGACGATCACGCGATAGTCGCGGCGTTCGTCGGCCTCGGGCGTGGTGACGGTGTAGCCGACCGCGCCGTCCGCACGCCGGGGGTCGGTCTCCCACACGGTGGGGGGCGGGGCGCCGCAGGCGATGGCGAGGCGGGCGATCAGCCGGCCGAGGACACCGTGGCCGACGATCAGCTCGGGTGGATCGCCTCCGTCGAGCAGGTGGCTGGCGGTCGCGGCCAGCGCGAAGAGGATGCCCTGTTCACCCAGCGCTTCGGGAATGGGAAGCGCGCGAGCGGCCGGCACGATGACCCGCCGGGCGGTTCCGCCGAACAGGCCATGCGCCTCGCGGTAGCAGCGCGCGCCGGGGACGAAGACCCATTCGCCGATGCGGCCGCGGGCGGTGGATCCCGAGTCGACGATCCGGCCCACCGATTCGTATCCGGGCACGAGGGGATAGCCCATGCCGGGGAAGGGCGGCATGGCGCCGGACCAGAGGAGCTTCTCGGTGCCGCTGCTGATTCCGCTCCAGGCGACCTCGACCAGAACATCGGACTCGCCCATCGGTTCGAGCTCCAGCGGACGCAGCGAGAGCCGCTCCGGGGCTTCGATAATGACGGCGAGTGCGTCCATGAACGTTCCGGCGGGGGACGGCTACGGCGTCGCGGACATACCGCTTCGTCCGACCTTCCCCCGGGTGTCTTGTGCGCTTGACACAAAATCTTGTCAATCTTTGTTGACGGTCAGGCGCGGACTTCCAGGCACCTCGCCACGAGAGGAAGCGGGGTCGAACGTTCCTTGGCCGAAATAAATCCGGCGGCCGCCGCCATCGCCTTGATTTCCGCCATTTCGCGGGGCCGCCCGGAGCCCATCGCCGCGAGGTAGAAGCCGAAATAGGCGTGGCCCTCGGGTGCACCGCCAAGCGTGGCCATCGGCTCCACGATCACCAGCTTGCCACCCGGGGCGAGCGCCGCGCGACTCGCCCTCAGGAGCGTCATCGCCGCCGCATCGTCATGGTCGTGAAGCACGCGGACGAGCGTGTGGAGATCGTAACCGCGCGGCAGCGGATCCGCGAGAAAACTGCCCGCATGGACCGTGATGTTCGCGGAGGGCGCGAGGGTCGCGATCACTTCGGGCCGGTCGAACAGGCCGAGGCGAAGACCCGGCGCGGCGTCGCCCACCGCCCGCAGGAAGGCGCCCTGGCCGCCGCCAATGTCGAGCAGGGCGCGGTGGCGCGCGAACGGAAAGGCGGCGATCGCCTGCGCGGCGACCAGCGGCTGGGTCGCGGTCATCAGCCGCGAATAAGTGGCGGCCTCCTCCGCTCCGGCGCCCGCCGCATAGTCCCACAAGGACGACAGCCGGGTCGGTCCCTCGCGGCGCAGCATCGCCAGCGGATCGGCGAGGTCGGCATAGAAGAGCCGGTGGTGGCGGATCATGTCGCCCAGCCCGGGCGTCCCGGCCAGCGCCGCTCCGCGCTCGCCTAGCGTCCACAGGCCGTCCTGCATCTCGGTGAGGTCGAGCGAGGCGGCGGCGGTGAGGAGCGTTCTCGCAGCCGCCTCGTCGAGGCCTGCAAGCATCGCCGCGTCGGACGTTGCGAGCGGTTCGGCGGCGAGGACGTCGAGGAGGCCACTTTCAACCAGGGCCGTCGCGACCTGGCTGTAGACGAAGCCCGCGGTGAGATCGAACAGGGCGCGGGCGTGACGCCTGGTCTTCATCCGGGTGAGCGGGTTGCCGAGCGCCCAGCGCTGGAAGGCCGGCGAGGCGATCAGCCGGTTGCGAAACAGCAGCCAGCGCAGGCGGAGGCCGTGCTGCCGCCGCTGGGCAAAACGCCGGGTGTCAAGCAAATGTGCCTCCTGCGGCTGTCCATCAAGATGGACACATGTTAGCCTGTGCGTCAACGTGGGAGCGAGGAGCCCGGCCAATGCGCGACGAGGTGGTGGTGATCGGCGCCGGGATCGGCGGGCTCACCAGCGCCCTGCTCCTCGCGGTCCAGGGCCTGCGGGTGACCGTCGTCGACAAGGAGCGCCAGGCGGGCGGAAAGGTCCGCCAGCTGGCCGTCGGCGGGGTCCCGGTCGACGCGGGACCAACGGTCTTCACGATGAAGCCGCTGTTCGACGAGATATTTGCGGCGGCGGGCGCCCGCCTCGAGGAGCGCTGCACCGTCCGCCGCGCCGATCTTCTCGCCCGCCACGCCTGGAGCGAGCACGAGCGACTCGACCTGTTCGACGATCCCGCCCGAAGCGAGGCGGCCATCGGCGACTTTGCCGGGGCCGACGCCGCGCGCGGCTATCGCGACTTCCGCGTCGAGGCGCAGCGCATCCATGACATTCTGGACGCGCCGTTCCTCCGCAACAGTCGGGTCTATCCGCCGATGCTGATGTGGCGGATCGGTCTGTGGCGGCTGGGCGCGCTGCGGGCCATTCGCCCGTACGAAAGCCTGTGGAACGCGCTCGGCGATCATTTCCGCGATCCCCGCCTGCGCCAGCTGTTCGCCCGCTACAGCACTTACTGCGGCTCGTCGCCGTTCGACGCGCCCGCCACCTTGATGCTGATCACACATGTCGAGGCGATGGGGGTGTGGCTGATCGACGGCGGTCTCACCGCGCTCGCCGAAGCCCTCGAAGCGCTCGCCCGCGAGCATGGCGTTGTCTTCCGCTTTGGCGAGGAGGTCCGCGAAGTGCTCGTCGAGCACGGTCGCGCCGCCGGGGTGCGGCTGGCCTCGGGCGAATCGCTCCGCGCTGGCGCGGTGATCGCCAATTGCGATCCGGCGGCGCTGGCCTCGGGCCGGGTCCGCACGGGCGACGTGGCCGCGGTGGGCAAGGTGCCGCCGCGTCGCCGTTCGCTCTCGGCGATGGTCTGGCTGATGAAGGCCGAAGCGGACGGCTTCCCGCTCGACCGGCACAATGTCTTCTTCTCGCCCGACTATCGCGCCGAATTCGACGCGCTGCGCCGCGGCCGCCTCCCCGACCGGCCGACCGCCTACGTCTGCGCGCTCGACCGGCCGGACGGTCCCGTCGTGGCGGGCGACCGCCTGCAGATCATCGTCAACGCGCCGGCCAACGGCGACACCCATGCTTACGGACCCGAGGAGATCGCACGATGTGGAACGGCGATGGAGGAGAGGCTGGCAGCTTGCGGACTGCGGCTGCGACCGCTGGCGCCGCCGCGGGTCACGACCCCGCGCGACTTCGAGGCGCTGCTGCCGTCGACGGGTGGAGCCCTTTATGGACGGGCCTCGCACGGGTGGGCGGCCTCCTTCCTCCGGCAGAGCGCCCGGACGCGGATCCCTGGGCTCTATTGCGCGGGCGGGAGCACCCATCCGGGCGCGGGCGTGCCGATGGCCGCCTTGTCCGGGCAACTCGCGGTCACGACCCTGCTTCGGGACCGCTCTTCGATCGTCCGGTCGGGCCGGGCGGCTATGCCTGGTGGTATGTCGATGCGATCTCCGACTGCGGTGCCTTCGGGCTGACGATCATCGGCTTCACCGGCTCGGTCTTCTCGCCTTATTACAAGCGCAGCGGGCGAAGCGATCCGGTCGACCACAGCTGCCTAAATGTCGCGCTCTACGGGCCCCGCGGCGCGCGCTGGACGATGACCGAGCGCGGGCGGAACAGTGTCGAGCGCAGCCGCGACACGCTGGCGATCGGCGACAGTTCGATGCGCTGGTTGGGCGACAAGCTCGTCATCGATATCGAGGAACGCGCGATCTGGCTCGGCTGCCCGGTCCGTCCGGTGGTGCGCGGGCAGGTGGTGGTCGAGCCCGAAGTCTGGAGCGGACAAAGCTTTGCGCTCGATCCCGCGCGCAACCACCACTGGCGCTCGATGGCGCCGCGGGCGCGGGTCAGGGTCGAGATGGAGCGGCCGGAATTGAGCTGGCGCGGGAGCGGCTATCTCGACGGCAACTGGGGGTCGGAGCCGATCGAGGACGGCTTTGCCGACTGGCATTGGTCGCGTGCCCATCTCGGGAAGGAAGCGGCGGTGCTCTACGAGGGCGTGCGGCGCGACGGCTCGCGCTTCGCAACGGCGCTACGCTTCGACGGTTCCGGCCGGGCGCATGAGGAGGAATTGCCATTGGGCGCGCCGCTCCCGCCGACGCGCTGGCTGATGGGGCGGCGAACCCGCGCGGATCGCGGCCATGCGCGGGTGGTCAGGACCTGGGAGGATTCGCCTTTCTACGCGCGTTCGGCGGTGGCGAGCCGGCTCTTCGGCAAGGACGTGCTGGCAGTCCACGAGAGCCTGTCGCTTGACCGGTTCAAGTCGCCGATCGTGCAGTGGATGCTGCCCTACAAGATGCCGCGCCGGCCCTAGTCCTTGCGCTCGCGATCCTTGCGGATCTCGCGGTTGACCGACCACAATTGCCAGAAGCCGAGGCCGAGCGCGATGGCGCCGACCACGATCACTTCGACCCAGCCATAATTGTTCGTCATTCCTGCGCTCCCGCCCGTGCGATGGCCTGCGCCGCGAGGTCCGGCCGTTCCTCGTGCGCGAGGTGGCCGAGGCCGGGCAGGACCGCGACCCGCGCCTTGGCCAGCCGACCCGCCTTGCGCGCGTCGGCCAGCGGGATCGCACGGTCTTCTTCGCCATGCACGATGGTCAAAGGGACACCCATGTGCGGCAGGGCACGCTCGAGGCCTTCGAGCCGCCACCCCGACATCATCTCGATCGTGCCGCGGACATGGTCGGGATCGGCAAACAGTCGGGAATAGAGCGCCACCCCCTCGGCATCGAGGGTCGAACCGGTCGAGCGCTCGAGAAAGCGCGCAACCGAGCCCGGCTGGCGCGCAATCCCGGTGAAGAGGTGCGGCGCGACCGGGTTGAGGAACAGCATTCGCGCCAGGCTTCCGAACAGCGGCGCGGCCGCGCCGCCCATCGGCAGCAGCGCCGGGCAGAAGGCGGTGATCGGGCCCGCAACCTGTTCGGCCACCGCCATCCGGCAGGCGATGGCGGCGCCCGCGCTGTGCCCGGCGACACGCGGCCGCTCGATCTCCAGCGCGTCGATCAGGCTCCCGAGCGACTCGGCCATTCCATCGAGCGTCAGGCCGAGGCGCGGCCGACCGCGGGTGAAGCCATGCCCCGGAAGGTCGGGGACCACCAGCCGGAATCGGTCGGCGAGCAGCGGCGCGACCCCGCGCCAGCTGTGGCTTGCCGCCCCCGTGCCGTGGAGCAGCAGGAGCGGGGGTCCCTCGCCCCAGACCTGGACGTGCCAGCGAAGGCCGCCTGCCTCGACGAAGCGGCTATGCTCGCGCCATGGCCAGTCGCGGCCGTCGCTGGCGAAGTCGAGCATTCCTCAGGCGGCCGAGGCCGCGACCGCCCGGCTGACGGCGGCGCGGTCGGCGACGGGAAGATGGAGATAGCGTCCCGCCATCCCTGCGGCGAGGCTCGCCGCCTCGGGCCGCGCGCGGGGGCCGATGTCGATCACCAGCGCCCGGATGCCCGCGCTCGCCAGGCGCCGGGCCGCGGCGCTGGCATCGGCCTGCGCGGCCTCGCGGCCCTGGCTTCCGTCGAGCGCGATATTGGCGCGGCCGTCGGTCAGCAGGACGACCGATGGCGTCCGGCCCCGCGCCGGTGCGGCCTCGGCCAAAGCCCGGGCGGCGTCGATCCCGGCGGCAAGCGGGGTCCCGCCGCCACCCGGCAGTTCGGCGAGCAGCCGGCGGGCCCGGGTCAGCGAACGGGTGGGGGGCAGAAGAAGGATCGCGCCATTCCCGCGGATGGCGATCAGCGCGACCTCGGCGCGGCGCACATAGCTTTGCTGGAGGAGCGTCTCGACCGCGCCCTTGGCCTCGGCCAACCGCTGTGCCGCCGCCGAGCCCGAGGCGTCGACCGCGAAGATGGTGAGCGAAGCCGAGCGGCTCTCGTGGCGGCGGATGCGCAGGTCGTCGCGGGTGAGGAGGATCCGCCCGGTCCGGCCGCGCAGCCGCTGCCACGGCGCCGCCGCGCGCAGCGTGTCGAGGATCGCCAGCCGAGCGCCGCCGCCGGGCCGTCCGCGCCGCGCGCCGATGGTCCGGCCGCGCTGCGGCGAGGTGCGCTTTGCTCCCGTGCCCTGCGCCGGGCTTCGGGTGCGCAGGCTGTCGGCGGCGAGCAGCGAGGCAAGGAGGTCGGCGGGAAGCGCGGTCCGCACGGCGTCGAGCACGACGTCCTCGAGCTTGCCGGTTTCGGTCCGGGATTGCGGCTGCGCCTGGTCCTCGGGCGGCGGGGGCGCTTCCTCGGCCGGCATCCGCGTGGCGCGCGGCGCGAGGATGGTCCGCGCGGCGAAGGCCAGCGCAGGCTCGTCGGCCTGGCCGTGCCCGCGCGCGCCGGCGTGGGCCCGTGCCGCGCGGCGGGCGAAGAGGTCGGCGCGCGCCGAGGAGATGCCAAGCGCCGCTCCTGCCGCCGCGATGGTGGCGGTGAGCTCCTCGTCGCCCAGCGTCGATCCCGGCTCGACCCCGATCGCCGCCGCTTCGCCATCGAGGAAGTGAAACGCAGTCCGCTCGAGCAGGCAGGCCGGTGGTCGCGGGTCGTCGTCCTCGCCGCGGTCGAGCAGGACAAGCGCCGTCCCGGATTCGTCCATCGCCGCGGCGATGCGGCCGGCGATCCCCGGCTGGAGCCGCTCCGCGCCGCTCACCACCAGCACCGACCCGGCCGCTTCGGCGAGGAGTCCGGGGCGATGGACGGGCCGTCCGGCCGACAGGGTGGCGGCGACGTCGAGCCCGCCGGTCAGCCGTTCCTCGTCGATCTGAAGGGGCAGCTTGCGGATCGCGCCGGGCGGAAACAGCGCAAGCAGCGCTTCCTCGTCTCTTACCCCTCGCAGCCAGATTCCGCCCAGCCCGGCAGGGTCGGCCGCGACCAGTCGCGCGGCCAGCGCGACGTCGTCGCTCAATCCCACAAGTCGGCCATGGCCCGGTCGATGCGGATCGTCGGGCCGGTCTCGTCGAGGACGTTGCGGCGAAGGCGGTGGCGCAGCGCCATCGGGGCGATGGCGCGCAGGTGCGAGCGCCCGACCGCCGTCGCGCCCTCGAGCGCCGCAAGCGCTCGCGCCGACCGGATCAGGGTCAATTCGCCGCGCAGGCCATCGGCGGCGACCGCCATGCACAATTGCGCGGCATCGGCGAGCGTTGAATCGGGAACGGCGACCTCGGCGAGCAGCGCCTGGCCCGCCGCGATCTGCTTCACCACCTGCGTTTCCTTGCGGCGCCACTTGGCCTTGAAGGCCGCGGGATCGCGCTCGGCCGCATCGCAGCGGCGCATGATCTCGATCCGCTCTTCGACGCGCTGCGGCGTCCGCACCTCGACCGACAGGCCGAAGCGGTCGAGCAATTGCGGGCGAAGTTCGCCCTCCTCGGGATTGCCGCTGCCGATCAGCACGAAGCGCGCGTCGTGGCGGACGCTGAGGCTCTCGCGCTCGACCACATTCTCGCCGCTGGCCGCCGCGTCGAGGAGGAGGTCGACGAGGTGGTCCTCGAGAAGATTAATCTCGTCGATGTAGAGAAAGCCGCGATTGGCCTTGGCGAGCAGGCCCGGCTCGAACGCCTTCTCGCCCGCGACCAGCGCCCGCTCGATGTCGAGCGCGCCGGTCACCCGGTCCTCGGTCGCACCGAGCGGCAGGTCGACGAAGGGCACCGCCATGCGGTCGACCTTGCCATTGCCGCCGTGGCTGCACTTGGCGCCCTTGGGATCGCAATTGAAGCGGCAGCCGGCGACCACGTCCATCGGCGGCAGGAGATTGGCGAGGGCCCGGGCGGCGGTCGACTTGCCCGTGCCGCGATCGCCGAACACCATCACCCCGCCGATCCGCGGCTCGACCGCGGCGATCAACAGCGCCCGCTTCATCTCGTCCTGTCCGACGATGGCCGAGAAGGGAAAGGCGCCCATGATGCTCCAGTGTCAACGCGGCTTCACACTTGCTACCGTCAATCCAGACGATGGTCCAGTGCAGCACGACCGATTGTCGACGCACGCGAAGTTGCTAGAGCCCGGTCATGCAAGCCGTCCCGCCGCCCGCCGAGATCGTCGTCACCGCCCGGGCCTTGCCCGCGCCGGCGGTCGAGCGTCTGCTCGGGGTGACGGTGATCGACCGCGCGCAGCTGCGTGACACGGCGTCGACCGGCCTCGACCAGATCCTGAAGGGGGAGGCCGGGCTCCAGCTGTTCCGCCGCTCGGACGCGCGGAGCGGCCAGCCCACCAGCCAGGGCCTGACCCTCCGCGCGCTGGGCGGCAATGCGGCGAGCCGGGCCCTGCTCGTCCTCGACGGCGTGCCCCAGAGCGATCCCTTCGGCGGCTGGATCAACTGGCCGGCCTACGACCCGTCCGCGCTGGCGAGCGTCAGGATCGTGCGTGGCGGCGGCGGGGTGGCCGACGGACCGGGGGCGCTGGCCGGCACCATTGCGATGGAGAGTCGCAACGACCGCAGGGTCGAGGCAAGCCTCGAGGGCGGAAGCCGGGGCGCGATCGCCGCGCGGGTCTATGCCGGGACAGAGGCGGGCGGGGGGACCTTGTCGCTCGCCGCTTACGGCGCGCGCGGGGACGGCTTCGTGCCGATCACCGCCGACCGGCGCGGCCCGGCCGACCGCCGCTCACCCTACGAAAATGGCGGCGGGCGGCTGCGCTGGTCGCTGCCGCTGGGGGAACAGGTCCGGCTCGACCTCGCGGCTTCGGCGTTCCTCGACCGGCGCGAACGCGGCCTCGCCTTCACCGCCAACCGGAGCGAGGGCGAGGATGTCTCCGCCCGGCTGGTCGGGAGCGGCAACTGGACCTGGTCGGCGCTCGTCTACGGCCAGCGCCGCCACTTCGAGGCCAGCGCCGCGAGCACGAACAGCGCCCGGACCACCGCGACGCGCAGCTCGCTTCAATATCATGTCCCCGGCCGCGCCCTCGGCTGGAGCGCCGAGCTTCGCCCGCCGGTCGGCGAGGGCCTCGAACTGCGGATCGGGACCGACGGCCGCGCGGCACGGGGTCGCTCGGAGGAGCTTGGCAGTTATGTCGCCGGCCTCGCCACGCGCGACCGCAAGTCGGGGGGCAAGTCGCTGACCGCCGGCGCCTTCACCGAACTGACCGCGACCGAGGGCGCGCTGACGCTGAGCGGTACCGCGCGGATCGATCGCTGGCAGATCCGCGACGGAAGCCTGCGCGAGACCTTGCTGGCGACCGGGCAGGTGACCATCGACCAATCCTATCCCTCCCGCTCGGGCTGGCTCCCGACCGCGCGCGCCGCGGCCGGCCTCACCCTGGCGCCCGGCCTCGCGCTGCGCACCGCGGCCTATCTCGGCTGGCGCCTTCCGACCCTCAACGAGCTGTTCCGGCCATTCCGGGCCGGGCAGGATGCCACCGCCGCCAATCCCGCACTCGACCCCGAACGGTTGCGCGGGATCGAGGCCGGGATCGACTGGAAGGGGAAGGGGCTGAACATCGCGCTCACCGCCTTCGCCAATCGCCTGGTCGATCCTGTCGCCAATGTGACGCTGGCAGCCGGCCCGGGCAGCTTTCCCGGGGTCGGCTTCGTGCCTGCGGGCGGTTCCTATCGTCAGCGGCAGAACCTCGGCGCGATCACGGTGCACGGACTGGAGGCGAACGGACGCTGGCACTCGGGTCCGTGGTCACTCGACGGATCGCTCAGCCTCAGCCGGGCAAGGGTGCGCGCGCCGGGGCGCGCCGCGCCCCTCGCGGGCCTCCGCCCGGCGCAGACGCCCGCCATCGTCGCGACGCTCGGCGGCGGCTGGTCGCGCGGAGGGCAGACCGCCACCCTCGCGCTGCGCCACGTGGGCGCACAATATGAGGACGACCTCAACCGCATCCGCCTGCCCGCCGCGACCACGCTCGATGCCTTTGGCGCGCTCCCGATCGGAAGGTCGGTCGCGCTGTTCGCTCGGGGCGAGAATCTGTTCGACGCGACGGTGGTGGCGGGGCGCACCGCCGATGGCGTGACCGAGCGGGCCACCCCGCGCACCTTCTGGCTGGGGATCAGGATCGGCGGCTGAGCGCTTGCGCGCCGCCCTGCGATACGCTTCGTTTCGGCGCTGAAGGAGACCGCTCTTGCTCAGCCTCGCTTTTGCCGCCCTTGTCGTGGCGCAACCACAGCCGGCGGGACCGTCCGCCCTGCTTCTCAAGCCCGCCCGCGTCTTCGACGGAGCGGCGGTGCATGCCGGCTGGCAGGTGCTGGTCCGCGGCGACCGGATCGAGGCGGCCGGCCCCACCCTTGCCGCCCCGGCCGACGTCCGGGTGATCGAATTGCCCGGGACGACCCTGATGCCCGGCATGATCGAGGGGCATGGCCATCTCTTCCTCCATCCCTACAACGAGGCCAAGTGGGACGCGCAGGTGCTGAACGAGCCGCTTGCGCTGCGCACCGCGCGGGCTGTCGTCGCGGCCCGGCAGACGCTCGAGGCCGGCTTCACCACCTTGCGCGACCTCGGCACCGAGGGGGCGGGTTTCGCGGACGTCGGGCTTCGCCAGGCGATCGATCAGGGGATCGTCCCCGGACCCCATCTCCTCGTCGCGACCAAGGCGATCGTCGCGCGCGGCGCCTATGGCCCCAAGGGGTTCGAGCCCGGGGTTCCCATCCCGCAAGGCGCGCAGGAGGCGAGCGGAATCGACGAGGTCGTGCGCGCGGTCCGCGAGCAGATCGCGGGCGGGGCGGACTTGATTAAACTTTATGGCGATTATCGCTGGCGGAGCGGCGAGGAGAGCCGTCCGACCTTTTCGCTCGCCGAACTCAAAGCCGCGGTCGAGGCGGCGCATGACGCGGGACGCGAGGTCGCGATCCACACCTCGACCCCGGAGGGAATGCGCCGTGCGATCGCGGCCGGCGCCGACACGATCGAACATGGCTATGGCGGCACGGCCGAGATTTTCGCGGCGATGAAGGCGCGGGGGATGACATTATGCCCGACGCTCGCCGCAGCCGACGCGGTGGCACGCTACGCCGGCTGGAACGGGCAGGAGCCGGCGCCGGCCGGGGTGGCGGAGAGCCGGCGGGCCTTTTCCGCGGCGCTGAAATCGGGCGTACGGATCTGCATGGGCGGCGACGTCGGGGTCTATGCCCATGGCGACAACGCCCGCGAGATGGCGCTGATGGTCGCAGGCGGGATGCGTCCGCTCGAGGTGCTGGCGGCGGCGACCGCGGGCAATGCCGCGGCGTTCGCGCTGCCCGACCGGGGCAGCATCCGGCCGGGCCTTCGCGCCGACCTCGTCGCGGTCGAGGGCGATCCGACCGCCGACATCACCGCCGTCCGGCGGGTCCGGATGGTGGTCAAGAACGGGCGGGTCGCCCGCGACTGATCATTGGCCCGGGCGGTAGGTCCGTTCGGTGTGGCCCTTCAGTTCGTCCGGGTAGAAATAGACGGGCCGGAGGTCGCCGGCCGCAAAGCGCTGCGCCTGGTCGTTGAAGTGCGGGGAGGCGGGATTGCCGCTCTCGCCGCCGGCCGTGATCGCCACCGCGCGGACGCGGGGTCCGAATTGGACCACCGCGACGAAGCTGTTTCCGCTCGTCCCATACCAGTTTCTCGTGCCCGACTTCGGTCCCGAGCCGACCGAGGCGAGAGAGCCCCAGATGCCCGAGGAAAAGGGCAGCGGGATGCTCGGCGCCGAGTCGCTGAACGGATGGTCGATCGCGGGCGAGATCCGCTGGAAGCGGTTGATCTCCCCCCATGGCACCTGCCAGCGCCCGAAGTCGGCGATGAGGCGGGTGACCGCTTGCGCCAACGCGTCGAGTTTCTGCGCGCCCGTCGTTCCAGAGGCCAGGCGGGCGAAGGCAGCGTTGCGCGATTCGTTGGGCAAAGGCGGAAGCTTGGGCTGGAGCGCCTCGCCCCAGAACATGGCGAGCGTCTGCGGCACGCTGGCCGCGCTCCAGCGCGTGTCCCATCCGCGCAGCGCGGCGATCGGCCCGGCCAGGAACGCGCGCCGGGGGTCGGCTGGCGGCAGCGCGTCATAGGCGGCGAGGAGCGGGGGAAGGAGCTCGGCGAAGCCCGGCTGGTCGGGATCATAGGCCGCCGCGCGGAGCCCCTCGAGCGTCCACCCCTTCGACCCCGTCAGCAGCGCTTGCGCGTGGAGGCCGCGATAATTTTCGCCGAAGCTGTCCATGTAGCGCGGGAAGCGCTTGGGATCGGGGCTGGCGCTGCCCGCGGCGCGATAGGGCCAGGCATTGGTGTTCTGGACCCATCCGGTGGCGGGCCGAAGCGCGTTGGGAAGGTCGGCTACCGCGTGCAGCCCCCGCCAGGCGGTCCGCGGATCGCTCCCGTCGACCACGCCGCGATAGTCGAAACGGTCGTCGCGGCGGGGCACGAACTGGGGATGAAGGTAGGCGACCTCGCCCTTGCGGGTTGCGACGAGCGTATTGTTCGAGCTGTTGGCCTTGAGGTCGGCGACGCTCATGAACGAGGCGAGGTCCTTGGTCTTGGTCCGCAGAAAGCTCTGCTGGAGCGCGGCCACCGGCCGGTCCATCATCGCAAAGGCGATCCAGCGCCTGCCCTCGGCCGCGACGATCGGGCCCTGCGGGGTGGCCCAGGTCCGGAACGTCCGGCTGGCGAGGTGGCCGTCCGCGGTCCGGTAACGCAGGGTCACGTCGCGGCGGGCGAGCGGCCGCCAGTCCTTGCCAACGCGGTATCGCGGCTGCGCGGCACCGGCCCGGACGTCGAACGCGAACTGGTCGACGCTGTCGACCCCGCTCGACGTGTGCATCCAGCCGATGTCGGGATTGAACCCCTGGTAGATGAAGAATTGCCCCCAGGTCGACGCGCCATAGGCGTTGAGCCCTTCCTCGCTCGACACCTGCTGCTCGGCCCGGAAGAAATAGCTGGTGTGGGGATTGATCAGCAGCAGCGCGTGACCGTCGGCGGTCAGCTGCGGGGCGATTGCGATTCCATTCGAGCCACGTGGCTCCCCGTCATAGGCCGCCGCCGTCTGCGACGTCGTACCGCCATAGAAACGCTGGAGCTTGCCGAGGTCGATCCGCTCGATGTCGCCACCGATGCTCCCCTCGGTGAAGCTGAGCGCCATCCACGGTTCGAACCGGGTCAGCACGCGCGGGCGCACCTCGGGGTGGGTCGCGAGATAGTAGTTCAGCCCCGCCGCCCAGCTGTCCATCAGCCGCCTGAGCCACGGCGGGCTCGCGGCATAATCGGCCTTGAGCCCGGCTTCGCTGACGTAGAGCCGGGCGCGCAGATCCTGCCAGATCGCCTTTTCGCCTTCGGCCTCGGCGGTGCGCCCGAGCGCGGTCAGGTAATTGGCCTCGATCCGCGGAAAGTCGTCCTCGGCCTGGGCGTAGATCATCCCGAACACGGCGTCGGCGTCGGTCTTGCCCTTGATGTGCGCGATGCCCCAGTCGTCGCGGGTAATGCTCACCCGTTGCGCCTCCACCGGGACCGGCGCCGGGGCCGCGGCAGCGAGGACGAGAAAGGCGAGGGGGGCGGTGCGGCGGAGGGCGAGGGTCATCCACGGATGCTGCGCGACCCGCCGCCGCTCGGCAAGAGGCTCAGGGGTTCAGCCACTCCGCGGTGAGCGAGCCGCGATGTCCCTCGGGCGCGAGCGCGCTGCGCAGCGCCTCGAGCATCGGCGGCAGTCCCTGCGTGAAGGCATAAGGCGGATTGACGACGAACAGGCCGGCACCGTTGTAGACTCCCGGCTGCTCGGCATCGAACAGCCAGTGCTCGATCGTCAGGAACTTCGGGATCCCGAGCCGGCGCAGCTGCTGCTTCCACTTTTCGTGCGTCTCGCGCTCCTTGAGCGGATACCAGATGACGGTCACGCCATGCGCCCATTTGCGCTGCGCGGCGGCGAGCGTGGCCGTGATCCGGGCGCGCTCGTCGGTCTGTTCGTAGGGCGGGTCGACCACAACCAGCCCGCGCGGCGTCTTGGTCGGCAGCATCGCGAGCCACAGCTCGTAGGCGTCACGCTGGTGGATTGCGGCCGGGGTGCCGCGCATCGCCTGGCGCAGCGCCACGACGTCCTGCGGATGCTTCTCGTTGAGGATCAGCGCGTCCTGCGGCCGGAGCAGTTGCGCGAGGACGAGCGGCGAGCCGGGGTATAGACGGGTTTCGCCATCGCCGTTCACCGCATTCACCGCGGCCCGATAGTCGTCGAGCAGCGGGCTGCCGTCGGCCAGCGCCCGAACCACGCCTTCCAGCGCTTCGCCGGTCCGCTGCGCGGTCTCGCCCTCGAGGTCGTAGAGGCCGCTGCCGGCGTGGGTGTCGATCAGGGTCAGCGCAGCGGGCTTCTGCTGGAGCGCGCGGACAAGCGCGATCAGCAGGCTGTGCTTGACCACATCGGCGCTGTTCCCGGCATGAAAGGAGTGGCGGTAGTTCATCGGGAGCGCGCTTTAGGACGCAGAAGCCTCGGCACCTAGACCGCGATCTCCCGATATTCGCCGGGCGCGATCCCTGCCACGGTCCAGTCGCCAATGGCCCATCTCACCAGCCGGAGGGTCGGAAGGCCGACGGCCGCGGTCATTCGCCGGACCTGCCGGTTGCGGCCCTCGCGGATGGAGATCTGAAGCCAATGATCGGGAATCGACTTGCGCACGCGGATCGGCGGATCGCGCGGCCACAGACCGGGGTCGTCGATCATCGCGACTTCGGCCGGGCGGGTCATGCCGTCGTTGAGGAGCACGCCCTTGCGCAACCGCTCCAGCGCCTCCTCCTGCGGGTCGCCCTCGACCTGCACGAGATAGGTCTTGGGCAGCTTGAACCGGGGATCGGCGATCCGCGCCTGCAGCCGCCCGTCGTCGCACAGCAGCAGCAGGCCCTCGCTGTCCCGGTCGAGCCGCCCGGCGGGATAGACGCCTTTCACCGCGATATGGTTCGACAGCGTCGCGCGAGCGGTCGGCGATCCCCGGTCGGTGAACTGCGACAGCACCCCATAGGGTTTGTTGAACAGGATCAGCCGCGCCATCGTCATCCGGTCGTGGTGTGCGAGGTGGCGCGCCCGGCAGGACTCGAACCTGCGACCACGAGCTTAGAAGGCACGTGCTCTATCCAGCTGAGCTACGGGCGCCCGGCCCCTCGCTAGGCGGGTGCGGCCGCGCGCTCAAGCCGTTCATCGGCAGTTCAACGCCGCTGGCCTGTCTTGAACGAGCACGACAGGGGACAAGGTCATGCGACGAACCCGGGCCGCATTGCTGCTTCTGATGCTTGCGTCGCCCGCGGCGGCCGAGGCCGCGACGATCGTCATCGTCACCGACCCGATGACGCTCGAACGGCGGACGTTGGTGGTCGATCCCAGGGGTCCCGACCGCGTCTGGCTGTGCGCCTTGCCGCCGGCGACGACCGGCTGCCTCGACGTCACGCCGCGCCGCCCCTAGGCGGTCTCGAGCGCGCCCAGCAGGCTTTCGAACAGGCGTCGCCCGTCCTCATTGCCATGCGCCGTCTCGGCCGCGCGTTCGGGATGCGGCATCAGGCCGAGGACGTTCCCGGCGTCGTTGACGATCCCGGCAATGTCGTTGGCCGAGCCGTTGACCGGCGCGGTGTAGCGCAGCGCGACCCGGCCCTCGCCCTCGAGCCGGGCGAGTGTCTCGGCATCGGCCTGGTAATTGCCGTCATGGTGGGCGACGGGGATGGTGATCGCTTCGCCCGCTTCGTAGCCGCGGGTGAAGATGGTCTGGTTGTTCTCGACCCGCAGCGGCACCGACCGGCAGACGAAATTGAGGCCGGCGTTGCGCATCAGCGCGCCGGGCAGGAGGCCCGTCTCGGTCAGCACCTGAAAGCCATTGCAGATGCCGAGCACCGGCGTGCCCTTGCCCGCGGCCTCGACCACCGCCTGCATGATCGGCGAGCGCGCCGCCATGGCGCCCGAGCGCAGGTAGTCGCCGTAGGAAAAGCCGCCGGGAATGGCGACGAGATCGATGCCGTCGGGCAGGGCGGTCTCGCGGTGCCAGACCATGTGCGGCTTGGCCCCCCCGATCCGCTCCAGCGCGACGGCGAGGTCGCGGTCGCAATTGGAGCCGGGGAAGACGAGGACCGCGCTCTTCATAACGCCGCCCGCTCGATCTTGAAATTCTCGATGACGGTATTGGCGAGGAGCTTGCGGCACATCTCCTCGATCGCCTGGTCGTCGACGCTCTCGTCGACGTCGAGTTCGATCAGCTTGCCCGCGCGAACGTCGTTGACGCCGCGGAAGCCGAGGCCTTCCAGCGCATGATGGATGGCCTTGCCCTGGGGATCGAGCACACCGGATTTGAGGGTTACCAGCACCCGCGCCTTCATCGCCTTGTCACTCCCGCTTTGGTCACGGCGCCTATGGACAATGGGTAAGGGTTGAGCAAGCATTAGCCCGCATCCTGCGCTCGGCACCTGGATGCCGCACCAGGGGGTAAGGGGACCGCTTTCATGGCCTATTTTGCGACTGCGCTGTTCCTCGGACTGTTCCTGGTGGGTCCGACCTATTTCCACTGGTCCGATCCCGGCGGCCGGGTGTCGCTCGCGCTGCTGACCGCGTTCCTGCTCGGCGCGGTGGCGGGCTACAAGGCGAAGGGCTGAGCCCGGCTCAAAGCCAGTCGTGCCGGCAGTACCAGTCGGCGGTGTCGGCAAGGCCCTGCGGGGTGGGAATGCGCGGTGACCACAAAGATTCGGGCGGACGGCGGGCCGGATCGACCGTCCAGTCGGGGTGGCAGAAATAGGCCGCGCGATCGGGCGTGAGCTTGGCCTTGTCGCGCCGCAGCAGCCCGTCGATCCTCGCGCCCATCCGGATCATCGCCGCGGGCACGGGAAGGGCAATCGCCCGACGATCCTGCGCGGCCGCCAGCGCCGCGGCGAATTCGCGGTGGGTCCAGCCGCCCTCGCGGCCGTCGTCGGGCTCGACCAGCAATTGCGACGGTGCCGCGGGATCGGCCAGCGCCAGCAAAAGGCGCGAAAGGTCGTCGGCATGGATCAGGCTGAGCCGCCCACCCGGCGGCAGCGGGACCAGGCCCAGCCGGGCCGCCTTGAACAGTTCAAGCGTCTCGCGGTCGCCGGGCCCATAGACTGCGGGCGGCCGGACGATCGCCCAGTCGAGCCCGCTGCGGGAAACCAGTTCCTCGGCCCGGGCCTTGGACGCGCCATAGTCCGACAGCTTTGGCTCGCGCGCGGCGAGGCTCGAGACATGGACGAAACGGCGCACCCCGGCCGCGGTCGCCGCCGCCAGCACCGCCAGCGTGCCCGTGACATTGCCCGCCTCGAAGCCCGCCTTATCGGGCGCATTGATGACGCCCGCGACATGGATCACCGCCTCGGCATGCTCGACCAGCCGCTGGAGCGCCTGGCGATTGTCGAGCGCCCCCTGCACCCAGGTCACGCCGTGACGCTCGCCCTGCGAGCGGCGGGTCAGCGCGACGACCTCGTGGCCTTCCTCGACGGCGAGCGCCAGCAGCCGGCCGCCGACGAACCCCGTCGCGCCGGTGATCGCGATCCTCACAGCGGCGACCAGGCCTTTTCCGCCGCGTCCTCGGGCGGATCGTCCTCGGAAGGCGCATCGAGATAGTCGGCGAGCGCGTCGAGCACCGCTTCCAGCCCGATTCCGCCCGCCGCCGACAGCGCGAACACCTTCGCGCCGCTCTCCTCCGCGAGCTCGGCCGACAGCGCCTCGATCAACTCGGCGTCGATCGTGTCGACCTTGTTCAGCGCGACCACCACCGGCTTTTCCTCGAGCCCCGCCCCATAGGCATCGAGCTCGGTCCGGACGATCCGGTAGCTTTCGGCCACGTCCTCATCGTTGCAGTCGACGAGGTGCAGCAGCACGCGGGTCCGCTCGATATGGCCGAGGAAACGGTCGCCGATGCCCGCGCCGTCGGCGGCGCCCTCGATCAGCCCCGGAATGTCGGCGACGACGAATTCGCGCTGGCGGTGGCTGACGACGCCGAGCTGCGGGCGGAGCGTGGTGAAGGCGTAGGCGCCCACCTTGGCATCGGCATTGGTGACCGCGTTGATGAAGGTCGACTTGCCGGCATTGGGCAGGCCCACGAGCCCGACGTCCGCGAGCAGCTTCAGCCGCAGCCACACCGCCATCTCCTCGCCTGGCCAGCCCTTCTGGTGCTGGCGCGGCGCGCGGTTGGTGCTGGTCTTGTAACTGGCATTGCCGCGGCCGCCGTCACCGCCCTTGAGGAAGACGATCCGCTCGCCCTCGCGGGTGAGATCGGCGAGCACGGTGCGTTCTTCATCATCGGCGAGGATCTGGGTCCCAACCGGCACCTTGATGACGAGGTCCTCGCCATAGGCGCCCGAGCGGTTCGAGCCCGCGCCGCCCTTGCCGCGCGGAGCCCGGAAATGCTGGGTGTAGCGGAAGTCGATCAGCGTATTGAGGCCGTGGACGGCCTCGAACACGATGTCGCCGCCCTTGCCGCCGTTGCCGCCGTCGGGTCCGCCATATTCGATATATTTTTCGCGCCGGAAACTGACGGCGCCCGGCCCGCCCGCGCCCGAGCGGACGAAGATCTTGGCCTGGTCAAGGAAATGCATGGGCCCGCCTTTAGCCGCGACGCTCGGCAAAGGCCAATCGCGCGCGCTGACACACAAGCGTAACATCGCTGTGACATGGCGCGCCTCGAGCTTGAAGGGGCATCCCATGAAGAACTTTTCGATTTCTGCCGCCGTCGCGCTGTGCGCGGCATTCGTCGCCACACCCGCCGCCGCGCGGGAGGACAGCCAGGTCTGGACCGGTGCCACCGCCACGGTGAAGCTCGATCCCAAGTGGCGCATCTCGCAGGAGCTGATCGGCCGCTTCAGCGACAATCGCAACGGCCTCTACGAGGTCGAGGCGGTGACCATGCTCGGCTACAAGCTCGACTCCAAGGTCACGCTGGCCGGCGGCTACGTCCACAACCCGCTCTACGCCGCGGGCGACTTCACGATGATGGAGCACCGTGCCCGCGAGCAGGTGACGGTCGACAACATCGCCAAGCTGGGCGGCGGTTCACTGAGCGGCCGGCTTCGGCTCGAGCAGCGCTGGCGCGAGAATGTCGACGGCACCGCCTGGCGGATGCGGCCCTATCTCAAATATTCGCACCCTTTGGTCGGCAAGACCTCGCTGACCCTGAGCTCGGAAGCCTTCGTCAATCTGAAGAAGACCCCGTTTCAGAAGGTCAACGGGCTCGACCGCTTCCGCAACCTCGTCGCGGTCAATGTGCCGCTGTCGAAGCAGCTCAACGTCGAGGCGGGCTATCTCAACCAGTACGGCATCGTCCGCGGCGGGCCCGACAACATCGACCACGTTGCCTCGATCTCGCTCGGCCTGAGCCTCTGATCGGCTAGGCGAGGAGGCGCCACAAACCCCAGCTGCTGGTGGCGGTCAGGACGATTCCCACCATCACCAGCAGTTTGTCGGCCGCGATCCGCTTGGCCATCACCGCGCCGAGCGGAGCGGCGACGACCCCGCCGATCAGCAGCCCGATGATGGTGGTGGTGAATGCTTCCCAGCCGAGCGTCAGCAGGAACGTCGCCGAGATCGTCAGCGTCAGGAAGAATTCGGCGGTGTTGACCGTGCCGATGGTGAAGCGCGGCTCGCTGCCCTGAACCATCAGGTTGGAGGTCACCACGGGCCCCCAGCCGCCGCCGCCCGCCGCGTCGAGGAAACCGCCGACGAGGCCGAGCGGCGCGACGATCTTCGGCGGCCTCACCACATGGCGATGCGTGAAGCCACGCCAGAAGAGATAGAGGCCGAGCAGTAGCAGATAGGCGAGCACGAACGGCCGCGCGGCATCGGCGTGGATGTTGCTCAGCACATAGGCGCCGAGCACCCCGCCGATCACCCCGGGCAGGACCAGCCGGGTGAACAGCCGCCAGTCGACGTTGCGGTGGGCGACATGGCTGACCGCGCTGATCCCGGTGGTGAAGGTCTCCGCGGTATGCACCCCCGCGCTCGCCACCGCCGGCGGAACGCCCATGCCGACCAGCAGGGTCGAACTGATGGTCCCATAGGCCATGCCGAGCGCGCCATCGATCAGCTGGGCGGCGAAGCCGATCAGGATGAAGGGGAGGAGCAGCGCGGGATCGGCGGCAATTTCGGCGAAAATGGCGGCGACCTCGCGCTGTTCGGTTGGCTCCCATGCCCCACATCGGGGCGAGCGAGAAGGGGCGGGGCGGCCCGCATCCTTTGCAACCGCGCCGGGAAGACATACATTCACGCCGAACAGCCACACTTAAGGACGCGCCGTTTGGCTCTGGCACTCCTCGAATATCTGGACAGCGTGAAGGAACGGGACCCGGCGGCACGAAGCCGGTGGGACGTCATCCTCTACCCCGGCGCCTGGGCTCTGCTCTACCATCGCATCGCCCACTGGCTGTGGATGGGAAAGCTCACCTGGCTGGCGCGGTTCGTCAATCATTTCAGCCGTTTCATGACCGGGATCGACATTCATCCCGGCGCGACCATCGGCCGCCATTTCTTCATCGACCATGGCTTCACGGTGATCGGCGAGACCGCCACCATCGGGGACAATGTCACCATCTACCAGTGCGTGACCCTCGGCGGGACCAATCCCTCGACGGGAATCGGCGGCAAGCGCCACCCGACGCTCGAGGACAATGTCGTGATTGGCTCGGGCGCGCAGGTGCTGGGCCCGATCACCATCGGCCGCGGCGGCCGGGTCGGGGCCAATAGCGTGGTGACCAAGGACGTGCTTCCCGACACCACCGTGGTCGGGATCCCCGCGCGGCCGGTGCCGGTCGATCTCGTCCACTACAGCCCGGGTTTCGTCCCTTATGGCACGCCCTGCGGCGAGGACGTCGATCCGGTCCGCGCCCGGCTCGCGACGATGGAGGAGGAGCTCGCCGAGCTTCGCGCCGAACTCGCCAGCCTCAAGACGCGGCGCCAGCCCCGGCCGGAGACCCGGAGCGCGTGAGCAGCGTCACTCCCTTTCCGGGGCGCGTTGACCGGAAAGCCGTCGCCACCTTCGACCGCTGGGAACTTCAGAAGATCCTCGACCTCTACGGCCGGATGGTCGCGGCGGGGCACTGGCGCGACTATGCCATGCAGTTCGCGCCCGACCTCGCCAGCTTCGCCGCCTTCCGTCGCACTGCCGAGCGGCCCGAAATCCGCATCGAAAAACGCCCCTCGCTTCGGGTGAAGCAAGGGGCGTGGGCGTTGGTCTCGGAACATGGCGCGGTGCTCAAGCGGGGACACGAGCTCGGACCCGTGCTCGCCCCGCTCGAGCGCCGGCTGATCAAGCTGGTTGCGGACTGACCCGCGCGCCGGTGGCCGGCAGGTAATGCTGCAGGCCGTCGGGAAGCCGCTCAACGATCGCGGCCCGCGCCTGGTGCCAGAAGGCCGACAGGAGCAGCAGCGCCGAGCCGATGATCAGCGCGGTCAGCGCGATGTTGATGCCGACCGCGCCGAAGGTCTCGAACAGGCTGTTGAGCGCGAACAGCACATAGGCCAGCGCCGAGACCAGCAGCGCTCGGCGGTCGATCGCCAAAGCGGCGATCCCCAGCAGCACGTAGATACCGACGATGGTCAGGCCTTCGCCGATGGTCGCGTCGCCGTCGTTCAGCCCGAGCAGGGTGAAGACCGGGTGGACGATCATCGGCGCCGCCAGCAGGTGCAGCCAGAAGGCGACGTCCGAGCGGCGGGTGACGCGGGCGGGGTCCGAACTGTCCCAGCGCATCGCGAATAGGAACACGCCGACCCCCAGCAGCAGCACAGTCGCCAGCACGAAGGTCTTGAGCATCGGCACGTCGCCGAGGCTGGCCGCGACCAGCGCCACGACAATCCCCGCGACCGAGGCTGCGCCGGCGGCGACGGTGATCGGAACCCGGAAGCGCTTCCAGTGCAGCCAGGCGGCGGCGGCACCCGCAGCTGCGGCGATCGCCGCGACCATGCCGGCGACGACTTCGCCGCCGTCATTGGGCCCGTCGAAGCGCTGCTCGCCGACCGTCAGCACGCCCGTGAAGCCGACCGCCGCGACGACCCCGCCAACAAAGGCGAGGAGGAGCAGGATCGAAGGCAGGGCCATGCGGCGCCGCGCGGTGAAGAAGAGGGCGAGACCCCAGGCGGTGGCGGCGATCAGCGCCGGCGCGACGGGCGAGGGACCGTCGGTCTCGATCCGCAGGCCAGCGGCGGCGCCGAGGCTCTGGCCGAGGAAGCCGACCGCGAACAGCAGGATCGCCGCTGCGATCGAGACGAAGATGTCGTTAAAGCCGGTGATCAGCCGGAAATGCTCTTCGTCGACGCCGGGCGCGCTGCGCTGGTTATCGACGAAGGTGCGAAGGGCGGTCGCCGACTCGGGGCTGATCGCCCCGGCCGCCACCGCCTCATCGAGGTCGTTCTGTGTGTACATGAAAACACCTCCCTGTTGCCGCGGAGGCTACAGGGAGGTGTGCTATTGTGTCAATACAGCGGCGCAGTTGCCGCGTCAGGCCGGCTTAGCGGCAGACGTAGCGCTTGCGGCTGCGTTCGACCTCGCGGCCGATCAGCGCACCGGCGGCGGCGCCGACGATGGTGCCGGTCACGCGCGAGCCGCGGGTGTCGATCGCACGGCCGATCAGCGCACCGCCGGCCGCGCCTACGATAAGGCCGGTGGTGCCGTTGTTGCGGCGGCAGCGCAGGCGGCCCTGGCCATCGTACCAGGTCTTGCCCGAATAATAGCGCGTCCGCGCCGAAGCCTCGGGGGCCATGGCGACGGGGACCGCCAGGCTGGTGGCGGCAAGCGCCAGCATCATCTTCCGCATCTCGTCTTCTCCTGTCTCGTTGCGGTATCGCTTCCCTTGTCTGGACATCTGAACCTGAACGGTCGAGCAATGATCAGCATGGTTAAGCGTTGGATAAGCCATTAACGGCCAAGCGACGCGGAAGCTCCGACGGGACGAAGCAGGGCATGTGCAATCTCTACTCGATGACCGCGAGCGTGGACGAGATGAAGCGCCTGTTCGGAAGCTTCGACGGCGAGACCAGCAACCTTCCGCCGTTCGCCGAAATCTATCCGGGCAAGCCCGCGCCGGTGCTCCGCCGGGGCGAGACCGGCGGCCTCAGGCTCGATCTCATGGAATGGGGTTTCCCCGGGCCCGCCGCGGCCAAAGGCCGGCCAGTGACCAACATCCGAAACCTTGCCAGCCCCTTCTGGCGAAGCGCGCTCAACCGGCCCGATCGCCGCTGCATCGTCCCCGTCACGCGCTTCTGCGAATGGGAGGGGGAGAAGGGCTCCAAGCGCAAGGTCTGGTTCGGGCTTCACGAGGAATCCGAGCCGTTGTTCGCCTTCGCCGGCCTGTGGCGCCCGGGCGAGGGCGGGATCGCCTACATGGCCTTTCTCACCTGCGAGCCCAATGCGACCGTCGGCGCGGTTCACCCCAAGGCGATGCCGGTGATGCTCCGCCCGGCCGACGTCCCGCGCTGGCTCGACAGCGAGGCGGCGACCGCCTGCGAACTTGCGGTCCCCTATGCCGACACCGATATGCGACGTCTGCCGTAACGATCAGGGGAATGGACGATGGCCAAGGACAAGAAGGCGAAGAAGGGCGACCAGCCCGAGGCTGCCAAGCCGAAGAAGGCCAAGGACAAGGCGAAGAAGGGTAAGGGCGCCAAGCTCAAGATCCGCTTCACCGAGCGGCCCCATCCGCTCGAGGCCCTGTCCAAGCTTGCCGATCATCCGCTCGTCTCCGAACTGCTCGCGGCCGGCGCGCTGGCGGCGGTCGCGGCGGTGGCCGAGGCCGGTTCGAAGAATGCCGACGCGATCAAGTCGGCCGACAGCGCGAAAAAGGCCGGCAAGGCCGCCGCGGCCGCAATCGGTGCGCGACTGCTCAAGGAATTCACCGCGGCCAAGGACGCCGCTCCGGCCAAGCCCGCGGCGAAGAAGTAGAAAAGGTCAGGCCGCGGGTCGCCTGAGGAGGGTGATCCGCGCCCGGCCGGTCTCCCGCTCGGTGTCGAGGTCGAGGCCGCCCGGCGTCACGACTTCGCGCCGCTCGGTCTCGAGCGCCAGCCAGCCGCCGGGCGCCAGCCAGCCGGCCTTTTCCACCGCCTCACGGACGGCATCGCCCGACCCCGCCGCATAAGGCGGATCGGCAAAGATGAGATCGAAGGGCGCGCGGGCGGGGAGGCGGAGCGCCGAGCCTGAGAGCAGCTCGATCGCGGCGCCCAGCTTTGCCGCATTGGCCTCGATCGCCTTGCGCGCGGCGCTGTCGGTCTCGACCAGCGTCGCATGCCCTGCGCCGCGCGACAGCGCTTCGAAGGCCAGCGCGCCGCTCCCGGCGAACAGGTCGGCGACGCGCAGCTCCTCGAAGCTGCCGAGCCGGCTCACCAGCATCGAGAACAAGGTCTCGCGGGTGCGGTCGGCGGTGGGCCTGGTAGAAAGCGAGGGCGGGGCCACCAAGGGGCGGCCCCGCCATGTGCCGGCGATGATCCTCATGGGGACGAGCCCCTATCACCGCCGGGGTAGGCAAGTCAGTAGACGACGCGCGTGGTCTTGATCCCCTGCTTCGCCAGATAGTCCTGCACGCTGTTGTTGCCCGCGAGATGGCCCGCGCCGACCGCCACGAACACCGTTCCCGGCTCCTTCAGGCGATTGTCGATCCACTTGGCCCAGGTCGCGTTGCGCTTGGCCAGCAGGACGTCGGCCAGCATCGGGCTCTGCGTCTCCATCTCGTTGATGAGCTTGGCGAAACCCTCGGCGTCGCCGTCGTTCCACAGCTTGGTCATGCGCGCGAAGGTCGCGGGCGCATCCTTCATCGTCGCCGCCGTATATTCGAGCAGGCGGACCTGCTCGGCCTCGGGCAGCGCGTCGAAGATGCCCATCTGGAATTCGAGCGTCTCGAGCTGGTCGAGCGGCTTGCCCGTCGCCTTGGCCGCCTTGGTGATGATCGCCTCGGCGCCCTGCTCGCCGGTCTTGCCGAGCTTCTGGGCGCTAAGCACGCTCAGCATCATCGAGGCGAAGAAGGGCTTGAACTGGTCGAAGCCGGTCGCCGGGACACCAAGGCTGGCGAGGGCTTCGGCGAAGTCCTTCTTGCCCTTGTCGCTGAGCTTCGAGGTCAGCGGCTTGCCGTCGGTCGCCATGGCATATTTCTGCATGAGCGGCGCAACCTCGGCCGGATTCTCGGGCTGGATGATCTCGAGATAGACCTTGCTCGAGCGGTCGAAGGCGGCCCGGACCTCGTCGTTGAACCAGTCGGTCTTGCCGTCGAGCGCATGGAAGGTGCCGAACAGGTAGATGGTCGTGTCCTTGTCCTTCACCACCCACAAGGCCGGATCGGTGTCGGGCAGCTTGGCCGCCGCGGGCGCCGCGGTCGCCGGGGCCGCCTGGGCCAGGGCCGGCGGGGCGAGCAGGAAGGAGGCGGCCAGGAGGGCCGTCTTCAGGGTCTTGCGCATGTCATTCACTCCTGTTGGAACCGTGGGTTTTCAGCGAAATCGGTAGAAGAGGTAGCTGGCGGCCAGCGCCGCGTAGAAGCCGAGGAAGAGCATCCAGTGGCTCGGCTCGGGCAGCAGGCCGCCCTTCCAGAGTACGAACCAGACCGGATAGGCGAGGACGTAGAACAGGCCTGCGGCGGCGGTCGCCTTGTACTGGAGCTGGCGCTCGACCTCGTCGCACAGCGCGCGCAGCAGCCATGAGCCGATCCCGATCGCCGCGAGGAAGGTCGCGACCAGCCCGATGGCGAGCGAGGGCGGCCATTTGGCGTCGGGCGCGAAGCCGTCATCGGCAACCAGGTAACCGACAATCCCGCCGCTCACGAGGCCGATGGCGAACAGGCTGCCCTTGATCAGCCAGATCTTCCGTTCGCGCTGCTTCAGGCGCAGTTCGCCCGACAATTCATTGCTGGTCGTCATGGAAGATTTCCTCGATCCGAAGGTCGAACAGGCGGGCAAGCTTGAAGGCGAGGGGCAGGCTCGGGTCATATTTGCCGGTCTCGATGGCGTTCACCGCCTGGCGCGACACGCCCAGCCGGCCGCCGAGCTCGGCCTGGCTCCAGCCCCGTTCGGCGCGGAGAACCCGGAGGCGATTGTTCATGCCCCTTCCTCGTCCTCGTCGCGAAGCCGGAAGGCGAGCACGGCGGTGGGAAGGGTCAGCGAATAGAGGAAGGCACCCCAGAAGACCCCGTTCCACTCGTCATAGCCGCGCGGGACCCACCAGCCGTGGTCGCTGGCGATGGCGATGTAGATGACGCCGAGGAGGACGAGCGCGGTGAACAGCTGGAACGCCGTCTCCATCGCGCTGGCGCGAAGGTTGCGCTCATATTCGTCGAGCTGGCCCGGCTGCTCGCCCGTGATCCGGTTGAGCCGCGTTCCCGCCAGCAGCGCGAGGCCGACCAGGCTGGCGACCACCAGCACGAGGCCGACCGCCTTCACCGCCAGGTCGTCGCCGAGGAAGACCCGCATCAGCGCCCCGGCCGGATAGGCGGCGAGGGTCAGGATCGCGAGACCTCGAATGGTGGCGAGCGAGCGCGGCTTGCCGCCCGGATTGCGAAGCGAACGGTAGAAGATCATCGTCCTTCTCCTCAGCCCAGCAGCACGACGAAGAGGCAGAGGAAGACCGTGAAGAGGCTCGATCCCAAGACGAGCGCATCGTCGCGGCGCCGCTCGGCGGGAGTGCGCCGCGTATCGCAGCTGGAGGAATTGAAGAGCCTCATCTCGCGGGTCCATCCTGTCGCGTCTGCATGACCATTTGTCATGGACACCTTACATACGCCGATTCGAGACTATGTCAAGCGACCATGACAAAAGGTCCGGCAAGGCTGACAAAAGGTGAGGCTTAATTGACGCGCGCGCTGCGGATGCCGGCTTCGGCGAGGCGCACCTGAACGCTGTCGTCACCGACGAGATGACCGGTGCCGACCGCGACGAACACCACGCCCGGCTGCCGGAGGCGGCGCTCGATCCATTGCGCCCAGGCCGCGTTGCGGTCGACGAACAGCCGCTGATAGGCCTGCGGGGACTGGCGCCGGACTTCGCCGACCACTGCGGCGATGGTGCTGGGATCGCCCCGGTTCCAGCTGTCGACCATCGCTTGCAGGAAGGGCGCGAGCGCGGGATCGGGCGGCGCGGCGGTTACGGCCGGACCGGCGGTCGCGGCGGGGCGTGCCGGCGAGGGCAGGCTGCGATACATGTCGAGCTGCTGGGCGAAGCTCTCCAGCCCGAGCACGGGCTTGCCGACCACCCCCGCCGCGCGCGCCAGCACCTGGTCGGCGCCGAGTTCGACGCTCAGCCCGAGCTTGCGGGCCTCCCCGACCGTGGCCCGGGCCGCCGCGAGGCCGCCCGCCGGGGGCGCGCCGACGCTCGGCAGCTTGTCCGGGACGATCGTCTCGAGGACCAGGGTATCGGCGGAATCGAACGCCCGCTTCACCGCATGGTCGAACCAGTGCGCGCGCCCGTCATGGGTGTGGATCGTCCCGAACAGGAAGATGGTGGTATCCGCGTCGCCCACGACCCAAAGCGCCGGACGGGCGAAGGCGGCGGGGTCGGGAGCAGCCTGCTGCGCGCGTGCCGGCGAGGGGCTGCCCGTCAGCAGCAGGAGGCTCGCGAGAGCCGTCGCGCACAAGCGGGTGCCGCGCACCCAGCCCTTCCACTCCATCTGCGACCCCCCAGCCGCTCATGTTCGCCGCCGAGTGTCGCGAGCGGCCGGGGGCAAGTCAACGCCTTGAAGGCAGTGAGGAAATCACTGGACGCGCGTGACCCGGAAGCCACGCTTCTGGAGCATGGACTGGACCGAATCGGGGCCCGCGAGGTGCCCGGCCCCGACCGCGATCATCACCGTCCCCGGCTGGCCCATGCGCTGCTCGATCCACCGCGACCAATTGGCGTTGCGGCGCTTGAGGAGATTCTCGGCCAGCGCCGGGCTGTCGCTCATCTCGGCGTTGAAGGTTCTGGCGATCGCCTTGACGTCGCCCCGCGACCAGGCGGCGAGCATCGCGTTGAACTGGGTCCGAACCTCGGCCGGATTCTCGAGCGCGCCCTCCAGCAGGGTCCGCTGCGCCGCTTCGGGCAGCACATCGAAGAAGGCAAGCTGCTCGCCATTGGTCTCGAGCTGCCCGATCGGTTTGCCCGCCGCGCTGAAATTCTGCTTGAGGACGGTCTCGACGCCGTCCTCCTGCTTGAGCCCGATCGAGTTGAACTGCGGCCCGAGCAGCATCAGCGCCACCGCCCAGGTCTCGAGCCGGTCGAAGCCCTTGGCCGCCGGCCCCGCCTTGGCGAGCAAGGCGGCGAGCGCGGGGCGCTTGTCGGGCGACACGCGGTCGAGGACGGGCGGCAGATTGGGGCTGAGCGCGAGCTTCGAGAAGGCCGAAGCGAAGCTCGCCGGGTTCTTCTCGTCGACGATGGTCTCGAGGACCAGGCTCTGGCTCTGCTGCGCCGCTTTCTCCAGCGCGGGGCTCCGCCACGGGTAATTGGCGGGAAGCAGGTGGATCGTCCCGAACAGGTAGATGGTGGTGTCGCGGTCGGACACTTTCCACAGCGCCGGGCGCGGTTGCGGGGCCCTTGCCTCCGCCGCACCGCCGGCCGTCACCAGGCCGAGCGCGGCCAGCCCCTTCAGTATCCAGCCGAACGCCATGCACTTGTCTCCCGAACCACTTTCTCCGCTCATGTAGGGTGCCGCTTGCTTGCTCGCCAGCAGGACGACTATGGCCGCGGCCCATGACCGCATCATCGGCCTTGAGCTTCCAGGACCTGATCCTGACCCTCCACCATTACTGGTCGGAGCGCGGCTGCCTCATCCTCCAGCCCTACGACATGGAAATGGGGGCAGGGACCTTCCATCCCGCGACGGTCCTGCGTGCGCTGGGCCCCGATCCGTGGAAATGCGCCTATGTCCAGCCGTGCCGCCGGCCGACCGACGGGCGCTATGGCGAGAACCCCAACCGGCTCGGCGCCTATTACCAGTATCAGGTGATGCTGAAGCCGAGCCCGCCCGACCTCCAGCAGCTCTACCTCGACAGCCTGACCGCGATCGGCATCGATGTCACCGCGCACGACATCCGCTTCGTCGAGGACGACTGGGAAAGCCCGACATTGGGCGCCTGGGGCCTCGGCTGGGAAGTCTGGTGCGACGGCATGGAAGTGACCCAGTTCACCTATTTCCAGCAGGTCGGCGGGTTCGACTGCACGCCGGTGGCGGGCGAGCTCACCTACGGGCTCGAGCGGCTCGCCATGTACATTCAGGGCGTCGACAACGTCTTCGACCTCAAGTTCAACAACGAGGGCGTGACCTATGGCGACGTCTTCCTCGCCAACGAACGCCAGATGAGCGAGTATAATTTCGAGGTCGCCGGGACCGAGCGGCTGTTCGACGCCTTCCGCAAGGCCGCCGACGAGTGCCAGAACTGCCTCGACCGCAAGCTCGCCATCCCCGCCTACGAACAGGCGATCAAGGCCAGCCACATCTTCAACACGCTCCAGGCGCGCGGGGTCATCTCGGTGGCCGAACGCCAGGCCTATATCGGCCGCGTCCGCGACCTGGCGAAGGCGGCCTGCGGGGCATGGCTCGAAAGCCGTCAGGAGCAGGCGGCATGAACGCCCCCTCGACCCGCGACCATGCGCCCTTCGAGGCGCCGCCCGCCGTCGCCACCACCGCCGACTTCCTGCTCGAGCTGCGCTCGGAGGAAATCCCCGCGCGGATGCAGGCCAAGGCGCGCAACGACCTCGCCCGCCTGTTCGCCGAGGAGCTGGCCAGGGCCGGGCTCGAGGCGGGCGCGATCGAGACCTTCGCCACCCCGCGCCGCCTCGGCCTCATCGCTCGCGACCTGCCGCTCGCCACCGCGGCGGTGTCCGAGGAGCTGAAAGGCCCGCGCGCCTCCGCGCCGCCGCAAGCGCTCGAAGGCTTCCTGCGCAAGACCGGGCTCACCGCCGACCAGCTGGTCGAGCGCGACGGCGTGCTGTTCGCGGTGATCGACCGGCCCGGCCAGTCGACCGCCGCCGTGCTGGGCCCCGCGATCGAACGGATCGTCCGCGCTTTCCCCTGGCCCAAATCGATGCGCTGGGGCGCTGCGTCGGCCAGCACCGCCTCGCTCCGCTGGGTCCGGCCGCTGCAGGGCATCGTCGCCTTGCTCGGCGAAGAGATCGTGCCGGTCGCCATCGACGGGATCGAGGCCGGTGCCGCCACCACCGGCCACCGCTTCCATCATCCGGGCCAGATCACCATCGGCAGCGCGACGGACTATGCCGTGAAGATGCGCGCGGCCCATGTCATCGTCGATCCCGACGAGCGCGCCGCCATCGTCCGCGACCGTGCCCAGGCGCTGGCGCTGGAAGCCGGGCTGACCCTCGTCGAGGACGAGGGCCTCGTCGCCGAGAATGCCGGGCTCACCGAATGGCCGGTGCCGCTCCTCGGCCGCTTCGACGCCGACTATCTCGACGTGCCGCCCGAGGTCATCCAGCTCACCGCGCGCACCAACCAGAAATATTTCGTGCTGAAGGACGAGAGCGGCGCGCTCGCCCCCGCCTTCATCTGCACCGCCAACATCGAAGCGGCGGACGGCGGAGCGGCCATCGTCGCGGGCAACCAGCGTGTGCTCGCCGCGCGCCTCAGCGACGCCCGCTTCTTCTGGGAACAGGATTTGAAGGTCCCGCTCGACGAGCAGGCGGCGAAACTCAGGGACATCGTCTTCCACGAAAAGCTCGGCACCGTCGCCGACAAGGTCGCCCGTGTCGCCGACCTCGCCGAATGGCTTGCGATCGAGGCGGTGGTCCCGAATTGCGACCCCGACCACGCCCGCCGCGCCGCCGAGCTTGCCAAGGCCGATCTCGTCACCGGCATGGTCGGCGAATTCCCCGAGCTGCAGGGCCTGATCGGCGGCTATCTCGCCGAGGCGCAGGGCGAACCCAAGGCGGTCGCGCACGCCATCCGCGACCATTACAAGCCGGTCGGCCAGGGCGACGACGTCCCCACCGCGCCGGTGACGGTCGCGGTCGCGCTGGCGGACAAGCTCGATACGCTCCGCATGTTCTTCGACGCCGGCATGCCGCCGACCGGAAGCAAGGATCCCTTCGCGCTGCGCCGCGCCGCGCTCGGCGTCATTCAGCTCGTGACCGCCAACGGCCTGCGCCTGCCGATCGCGTCAGGCGATCTGCTCGACTTCTTCGCCGACCGCCTCAAGGTCCAGCAGCGCGAAGCGGGCGTCCGCCACGACCTCATCGATGCGGTGTTCGCGCTGGGCGGGGAGGACGACATCGTCCGCCTGCTCGCCCGCGTCGCCGCGCTCCAGGCCTTCGTCGAGGGCGGGGAGGGGGGCAATCTCCTTGCCGGCTACAAGCGCGCCGCCAACATCCTCAAGAAAGAAAATTGGGACCTGCCCCGGGTGATGGCCTCGCCCGGCGAGCAGGGCATGCCCCAGACCGGCGAAGAGGATCCGCTGGTCGGGGTCGATCAGTCGCCCGAGCTTGCCGCCGCCATCGCCGGCCAGGCGCTGGGGTCGGACCTGCCGATGGACGCGCCGGCCGAGGAGCGGGCGCTGGTGATGGTCCTCGACGAGGTCGAGCCGCGCGCCGGCAAGGCGGTCGAGGACGAGGACTTCGGCGGCGCCATGGCCGCGCTGGCCAGCCTGCGCGCGCCGATCGATGCCTTCTTCGACAAGGTGACGGTCAACGACAGCGATAGCGCCGTCCGCCGCCGCCGCCTCAACCTCCTCGCGCGCTTCCGCAACGCGGTGCACACGGTGGCGGACTTCTCGAAGATCGAGGGTTAGCGTCTTCCCGGCGAAGGCCGGGACCCCAGCGGACGAAAGCCTTGTCCTCCTGAGGTCCCGGCCTGCGCCAGGACGACGGAAGGGTTAGCGGCGATCGCCGTCGAGCGGACGCCGGTCGTAATCGTCGGGAACGCCATCGCGATCGAGGTCGCGGCGGGGTTCGACATAATCGTCGCGAACCGGGGTCGCCACCGGCGCCGCGACCGGGCGGCTGCGAAGCTCTTCCTCGCGGCGTGCGTCACGCTCGCGCCATTCCTTTTCCTGGGTGGTCCAGTGGGTTTCGCGTTCCTTGAGGCGAGTGTCGAGCGCTTTGCGCTGGGTCACTTCCTCGTTGTAGCGGCTCTTCCATTTGCGGCGCCCGCCGCTGGTGGCCCACATGCCGACCAGCAGGCCGAGCACGAACACCAGGCCGATGATGACCCATTGGTCGGTGGTGAAATTAAGCATGGCGTCCCTCTCGTCACGAATGCGGATGCGTAACGACAAAGACGAGAAGGGCGGCCGATGGTTCCCCATCGACCGCCCCGCCCGGCCCCACTCCGGAACTTAGAGGCTCAGCTCTTGCCGATCATGCTGTCGCTGATCGAGCAGGCCGCCGGGCCGAGAATGACGACGAACAGCACCGGCAGAATGAACAGGATCAGCGGCACGGTCATGATCGCCGGCAGGCGCGCGGCCTTTTCCTCGGCGCGCATCATCCGCTCGTTGCGGAATTCGGCGGACAAGACACGCAGCGCGCTGGCCAGCGGCGTACCGTATTTCTCGGTCTGGATCATGGTCGTGACCACGCCGCGCACCGCTTCGAGGTCAACCCGGTTGGCGAGGTTGTCGAACGCCTGGCGACGCTCGTTGAGGAAGCCCAGCTCGATCGCGGTCAGGCCGAATTCGTCGCCGAGTTCGGGATAGGCCTTGCCCAGTTCGCGGGCGACCCGGCCGAAGGCGGCGTCGACGGTGAGACCCGCCTCGGCGCAGATGACGAGCAGGTCGAGCGCGTCGGGCAGGCCCTTGCGGATCGCGTGGCTGCGCTTGGTGATCTTGTTCTTCAGCCAGATGTCGGGCGCCTTGTAGCTCCCGATCAGCGTGCCCGCGACCAGCGCATATTTCTTGAACGCGCCCCACTCGGGGAAGCTGTCGAAGACATAGACCGCAAGGATCGCCGCGCCGCCCAGCACGATCGGCATGATTAGCCGGCCGAAGATGATGAAGAAGGCGAGGTCCTTGGTCCGGATACCGGCCTGCAGCAGCTTGGTCTGGATCGACTGCAGCTGGTCTTCCTGGATCATCTTGAAGCTGGACAGGATCCCGCGGACCTTGTCGGCCGCCTGGTTCTTGTTGGTCAGCTTCTTGCGCTTGTTGGTCGAGGCGACGATGCCGGCCTTGAGCTGCTCGCGCCGCTCGTTGAGCGCCTTGACGCGGCGCGCCATCGGATCGCGCACGGTGGTCGCGGCATAGACGGCGACCAGCACCGCCATGGTCGCGACGGCGGTCAGCAGGGTCGCGACCCAGATGACGTCGACGCCGAGGAGCGTAGGCCCGGTAGCAACGGGTTCCATGGTTCTCAAACGCCCCCTAAATCTCGAAATTGACCATCTTGGCCATGATGGCCACGCCGATGCTCATCCACACCAGGGCGCCCAGCCCCGCGACGATCAGCCGCTGCTCGGTGAAGAAGCCGCCCATGTAATTGGGGTTGAGCATGTAGACGAGCGTGAACACGATGAAGGGCAGGGCGCCGACGATCATCGCCGAGGCCTTGGCTTCCGAGCTCATCGCCTTGATCTTGAGCTTCATCTGCGCCCGCTTGCGGAGCACGTCGGCGAGGTTCGACAGGGTCTCGGCGAGGTTGCCGCCGGTCTCCCGCTGGATCGCCAGCGTGATCACGAAGAACTGGAATTCGGGCGTGCCGAGACGGTCCGCGACGTCTTGCAGCGCCGCTTCCATCGTCCGGCCGATCTTCATCTTGTCGCTGACCGAGCGGAATTCGATGCCGACCGGACCGCCGATTTCGCCGGCGACGACGCCGAGGGTCTCGGTGATCGGCAGGCCCGAGCGCAGGCCGCGGACCATCAGTTCGATCGCGTCGGGGAAGTTGGCATTGAAGAGCTTCAGCCGCTTGGCGATCATCCGGCTGACCACCAGGTGCGGCAGGCCGATGCCGATGAACAGGCCGAAGGTCAGCGCGAGGGTGATCGGGCCGCCCTTCGCCAGGACGCCGGCGGCGATGACCACGATGAGGCCGACGCTGACCATCGCATAGCGGCCGAGCGAGATGTTGCGCCCGGTCTTCTCGAGCCGGAGCCGCATCAGCGCGGGCTTGGGCACCAGGGTCGAGAACCAGCCCTCGACCTTGCTGTTGCGGTTGGCGAACAGCTTGCGGATCTGGGCATTGGCGGCGACCGCCAGATTGCCCTCAATATGCCGCTCGCGGATCAGCTCCAGCCGCCGCTTGGTCGCCTTGCTCGCACTCGGACCCGAAAAGGACATGACGACGAGCGCCAGCGTTCCGAACAGGCCGAGGCCGAGTAGCAGAAGCGTGAAGGACATTCGTCGTTCCTTATTCGGTCACAGGTGAAGGCGTGGGGCGGACGGCGCTCAGGCCGCCGCCTTCGGCTGCTTGGCCAGCATCGACTTCAGGCTGTCGACCAGGTTCTTGCCGCCGCCCGCCGGGGCGATGGCCTTGACCGTGTCGCCCGAGCCCTCTTCGGTGGCATGGCTCAGCACCATGTTGCACAGCTGGGTGTAGGGCGCGGCCGACTTGCCGCTGGCGATCTCCGCCACCGGCTTGCCGAGCTTGGCGGCCTGGGCGGCGGTCTTGCCGTCCTCGCCGATCACGATGTCGACCTTGCGTTCGATCGACTGCTCGAAGTCCTTGCGGCTGATCTCCAGCGCGCCGCCCGAGGGGACGCGGTTGGCGACCACGATGACCTTGGTCTGCGGCGCATTGCTCTTGAGCCAGGCGAGGATCCGGATCGTGTCGCGGGTCGCAGCCAGGGTGAGCTCGCTCACCACCACCGCGACATGGGCGTCATGGACCATGTGCGGATACTGGATCAGCATGTGCCGCGGCAGGTCGAGCACGGTCGACTCGAAGGCGTTGCGCATCTCCTCCTGAAGCTGGAAGAAGGCGGTGCCGTCGGTCATCAGCGGCTGGTTGATCGGCGCTTCGGCCGACAGCACGCTCAGACGCTCGTTGCAGCGGACCATGGCGCGCTCGATGAACAGGCCGTCGATGCGGCTGGGGTTCTCGATCGCGTCGGTGAGGCCGCGGCCGGGCTCGAGGTCGAGCGCCAGCGCGCCGGTCCCGAAGTGGATGTCGAGATCGAGCAGCGCGGTCGAACGCTGCGCCCGCGAGCCGAGCATCCAGGCGAGGCTGGTCGCCACGGTCGAGGCCCCGACGCCGCCACGCACCCCGACAACGGCCGCCATGATGTGCGGCTTGTCGGCCTGCGCCTCGCCCCGCGGACCCGACAGGATCATCTGGGCATTGGCGAAGGTGTCGCGCAGCTGGTCGACGCTGAACGGCTTGAGCAGATAGTCGTGGATGCCGCTGGCGAGCAGGTCGCGATAGAGCCGGACGTCGTTGACGGCGCCGGCGGCGATCACGATCGTGCCCGGCTCGCAGACTTCGGCCAGCGCGTTGATGTCGTTCAGCGGGTCGGCCGATTCCGACAGGTCCACGAACAGGATGTTCGGGCTGGCCGAAACCGACAGCGACTGCACGGCATTGCGCAGACCGCCCTTGTTGACCTTCTCGGGACTCCAGCCGTGCTCGACTGCGACCGGCCGAAGCATGTCGGCGGTAGCATCGTCGCAGACGAAGGCAGTGAAGGGGTCACGCAGCCCGGCGCGGGCCTGGAACGGGGCGTTCATTACTTGCCTCCCGACTTGGTGCTGATGTCCTTGAGCCCGCCTTCGCCGGTCGGCCGCTGCGAGCGCAGCGATTCGATCGCGCGGGTCCCGACGCGGGGATCGCTGACCGAGCCCGGGTCGCGGCCGCTGACGAGGTCGCTGGGATTGGCGACCATCGCGGCAAGGTTCTTGTTCACCGAGCAACCGTAGTTGCTCATCAGCTCGTTGTTGTAATTGGGGTTGCTCGGGACCGACCAGTTCGGGCAGCCCGGCACGTCGGCGCGGGTGCGGCTGACGACCACGCGCACGGCACCCGGCGGGATCGCGCCCGGCGTGACCGGGGCGCCGTCCGAGACGAGCATGCCGTAGCGGCCGGCGACCCGGGCGATGTCGCCGCGGGCGGCGGCGGCATCGGGACCGTCGACGCTGACCACGTCACCGTAGCTGAGCTCGAGCCCGCGGAACCAGCCGTCGAGGCGCGCGGCCTCGGTCGGATCGAGGTTGCCGCCCGGCGCCGCGGCGTCGAAGGCATAATCGACCCGCGAGACCACCGGCTGGTTGACCGCGACGAGGCCGCGGGCGGGCTCGTCGACCCCGCGATGGACCTGGCACCCGGCCAGCGCGGCCGAGGCGAGGAGCAGGAAGGAAAGCTTGTTGGTCATGGGTGTTTCCTTGCGCTCGGGGGCGTTCACAGCTTGAAGCCGGGGGCGGGCGCCGGGGCCGGGGCCGGAGCCGCGGTGGCCGCGGCAGCGCCGGCGGTGCTCACGGCCATGCCCGGACGGGCCTGGACCGCGACCGGACGCGGGCCGGAGACACCGCTGTAAATCTGGCCTTCCAAGGCGGCGGTTCCGTCACGCGGCACGCGATAGCCGTCGACCGGCGTCGCGAGCTGCCCGTTGACCGGCTTGACCAGATACGGCGTGACCACGATCACCAGCTCGGTCTCCGACTTGCGGAAGCCGGTCGAGCGGAACAGCGCGCCGAGGATCGGCAGGTCGCCGAGGAACGGCGCCTTGCTGATCGTGTTGGACGCGGTCGCCCGCAGCAGGCCGCCGATCATGAAGCTCTGGCCCGAGCCCAGCTCGACCGTGGTCTCGGCGCGACGGGTGGTCAGCGCCGGGACGTCATAGCCGTTGAGCTTGAGCGCCCCTTCGGTGCTGAGTTCGCTGACCTCGGGCCGCACCCGCATCGAGATCCGGCCGTCGGCCAGCACGATCGGAGTGAAGGCGAGGCCGACACCATATTGCTTGTATTCGACGGTGATCGCACCGCCGACGCCCTGGCTGATCGGGATCGGGAATTCGCCGCCGGCGAGGAAGCTGGCGGTTTCGCCCGAGAGCGCGGTCAGATTCGGCTCGGCGAGCGTCGAGGACAGCCCGTCGGTGGCGAGCAGGTCGAGCGTGCCGATGAGGTCGAGGCCGAGAAGCTTGCCGGCGCCGCCCAGGGTCAGTCCGCCGGCGGTACCACCCGCCACGCTGAAGGTCCCACCGGGGGTGATGGCGGCACCGCTGCCCTGGTTCACGCCGAACTTGAACCCGCTGGTCGAGTCGCGGCTGAACAGATTGACCCCGATCTGCTTGAGCGCCGAGCGATTGACCTCGGCGATGCGGACCTTGAGGTTGACCTGCAGCGGCACGGCCGAGCGCAGGCGGCTGATGACCTGGGTGCCGTCGCCGACATAGGCCTGGACCAGTCGCTGGGCTTCGGCGGCGTCGTCGGGCGAAGCCACGGTGCCGGTCAGCAGCACGAGATTGTTCATCGGCGTCGCCTGGATCGCCGCCTCGGGCATCGCCGCGCGGAGCATCTCGTCGACCGAGCTGATGTTGTTCCCGACCCGGACGTTGGCGGCATAGACGACGCGGCCCGACTTGTCGGTCGCATAGACGGTCGTCTCGCCCCGGCCCTTGCCGAAGATGTAGAGCTGGTTCGACGAGCGGACCTGGACATCGGCGATCTGGTCGTTGGCGACGAACAGGTCGGACATCGGGGCCGACAGGCGGACCATGGTGCCGGTGTTGACCGACAGGTTGAGGGTCTCCGACGGGCGGGCAGCCATGGGCTGCGCGGCGGCGGGGCTGGCGGCGAGGCTCAGCGCCGAGGCGCCAAGGGCCAGAGCGGCGAAGGCCGAAGCCAGGCCACCGGTGCGGCGAGAAACGTTGCTCATGTTAGCGAGCCCCCACAGGAACGAAGCTGACGTTGTTGCCGCGAGCAACCCGGACCACCGGACCCGAAGGAGCGGCAGCCGCACCCTGGGCGGCGGGAGCGCCACCCTGGGCGGCGCGGATCATCTCGCCGGTCATCTTGCCGATGGCGCCGAGTGCCTCGGCGGCACGGTCCGACTGCTTGGCGGGCACGGTGCGGCGCTGGAAGCGCGACACGTCGCCGCCGGTGGCAAAGGTCGGAGCGGTGTCGATCGGCTGGTTGGCGACCGCCAGCAGCATCTTGCGCTCGTCGGCGGGGTTGGTGCCGGCGGGCACTTTGACCTGGCCGCTGGCGACCAGCCGCTCGAGATCGGCGCCATTGTCGGCCAGGCTGCGGAGCGCGAGGCTCAGCTGGCCCAGGCTCTGCGCCACGGCGACCTTCTCGGCGATCTTGGGCGTCACCTCGAGGGTGACGTTGGAGTAGGTCTTGACGACGGGCTTGCCGTCCTCGCCCTTGCTGTCGGTGCGCTGCTCGGTGGCGAGCACCCGCAGGTTGCGGATGATCGTCTCGGACACCTTGAGCGCCGGACCGTCGCCGCCGCCCGTGACCGTCTGGGTCAGGACCATGTCGACGCGGTCACCCGGGAAGACGAAGCCGGCGACGCCGCTGTTGTCGTTCACGGGCACCGTGACGGCGCGCATGCCGGGGCTGAGCGCCGCAGCGAGGAAGCCGCGATCCTGCGGACCGACGAGCGAGCCGCGGGTCAGCGGCTGGCCGGCGGTGATCGCATTGCGAACCACCATGCCGATCAGCTTGCCGGCGTCCGCATCGGGCGCGCCTTCGCTGTAATAGGCCTGCTGCATGAGCTCGGCTGGCCAGGGCTGGAAGGTGAAGCTCTCCGCATCCACGATCGTCCCGACCGGGAGCGGCTTCTTCGCCACCAGGATCTTCGGGCCCATCGGCACGGCCGCAGCCTGCGCCTCGGGCGCGGAAGCGCCGGTGAACATATTCTTGGCCATGACGGCCGTCACCGCCGCAACCAGCAACGCTCCCACCAGAAGCGCGATCTTCTTCACATCCATGGCGACTTCCGCCCCTTCCTCACTCACGTAGGAAAATTGTCGAACGCCGCACCAATCGGCCAAAATGGTTAAGATATGGTTCGGCGAACTTCCCCCGGACCGGCCTCGCGACCGCTCCACCCGTGCAGACTGGACGAAAGGCCTTTCCAACCCGTAACCGGCCCGGGATGCATGATACCGAGGTCCTGATCGTCGGCGCTGGAATTGCCGGGGCGAGCCTCGCCGCGGCGCTGGCGTCACGGCGCTCGGTCACCTTGGTCGAGGCCGAGGCCCAGCCCGGCTATCACTCGACCGGCCGCTCGGCAGCTTTCTGGCACGAGGGCTATGGCGGCCCGCTGGTCGCCCCGCTCACCCGCGCCAGCCGGCCGCTGCTCGAGGCTGGCGGCTATCTCGACCCGCGTGGCGCGATCCATCTCGCCCGCCCCGGCGAGGAAATCGCGCTGGTCGAGGGCGTCGCCGTTCGTCCGCTGTCCCGCGCCGAACTCGAGGAACGGCTGCCCGGCCTAGCACCGTCATGGACCCACGGCGCACTGGAGGAGGGACTCGCCGACATCGATGTCGCCCGGCTCCACGCCGATGCGCTCGCCACCGCCCGCCGGGCCGGCGCCCGCGTCCGGACTTCGGCCGCCTTTGCCGCTGCGACCCGGCTGGCCGCGGGAGGCTGGTCGGTCCGGCTCGCCGACGGGACTGCCATCACGGCCGGCCTCATCGTCGATGCGGCGGGGGCCTGGGGCGATGACGTCGCGGCGAACTGCGGGATCGCCCCGCTCGGCCTTGCGCCAAAGCGCCGGACCATGGTCCAGCTGCGCCTTGGACGCACAGGCCTCAGGCGCCTGCCGCTGGTCGTCGGCGCCGACGGCAGCTTCTATTTCAAGGGCGAGGGCGACCGGACGATTTGGCTAAGCCCGCATGACGAGATCGACAGCGCGCCCTGCGACGCCGCCCCTGAGGAGCTCGACGTCGCAATCGCCATCGACCGCTTCCAGCACGTCGTCGACTGGCCGATCGAAAAGGTCGAGCGGCGCTGGGCGGGACTGCGCACCTTCACCCCCGACCGGGTCCCCGCCATCGGCGTCGACCCCGCCGAGCCCGGCTTCTTCTGGTGCGTCGGACAGGGCGGCTTCGGAATCCAGACCGCGCCCGCCGCCGCGCAGCTCGGCGCGGCGCTGATCCTTGGCGACAGCGACCTTCCCGCCGGGGTCGAGCCCGGCACCTACGACCCGGCGCGCTTCCGCTAGCTTCGCAGCGCGTCGGCCGCCGCGCAGGCGAGCTGGTCGGCCCGTTCGTTCTCGGCGTGGCCGGCGTGGCCCTTGACCCATTTCCAGTCGATCCGGTGCCGCTCGGCCGCCTGGCAGAGGGCCTGCCACAGCTCGGCATTCTTGACCGGCTTCTTGTCGCTCGTCCGCCAGCCGTTGCGGCGCCAGTTGTGGACCCACTTGGTGATGCCATCGCGGACGTACATGCTGTCAGTCGAGAGGATGACGTGGCACGGGCGGGTGAGGGCGTTCAGCCCTTCGATCGCCGCCATCAGCTCCATCCGGTTGTTGGTCGTCGGGCTCTCGCCGCCCGACAATTCCTTCTCGCGCGCGCCCATGCGGATCAGCACGCCCCAGCCGCCCGGGCCCGGATTGCCCTTGCAGGCGCCGTCGGTGAACATCTCGACCTTCGGGAGGTCGGAAGGGGAAGGGGTCACGCGACCAGTTCGCGCGGCAGCTTGAAGGTCAGCCCCTCGGGGACATGCTCGGCTTCCTCGGTGGTGAGGAGAAAGCGTTCGGACAGCGCCTCGATCACCTCGTCGACCAGCACCTCGGGCGCGCTCGCCCCGGCGGTCAGGCCGACGGCCCGCGGCTTGCCCAGCCACTCCCAGTCGATCTCGACCGCGCGCTGGATCAGCCGGGCCGGCACGCCCTCGCGCTCGGCGACCTCGGCCAGCCGCAGCGAATTCGAGCTGTTGGGCGCGCCGATCACCAGCATCTTCTCGACCTTGGGGACGATCGCCTTGACCGCCGCCTGCCGGTTGGAGGTCGCGTAGCAGATGTCCTCGCCGCGCGGCGCCTTGATCGAAGGAAAGCGCGCGTGGAGCGCGGCGACGATCGCGGCGGTATCGTCGACCGACAGGGTCGTCTGGGTGAGGAAGGCGAGATTCTCGGGATCGGCGACGTCCAGGGTCGCCACATCCTCCTCGGTCTCGACGAGCGTCATGGCGCCCGCGGGCACCTGGCCGAAGGTGCCGATCACCTCGGGGTGGCCGGCATGGCCGATGAAGATGATGTGCCGCCCGGCCTCGATCAGTCGCTGTGCCTGGCGGTGGACCTTGCTGACCAGCGGGCAGGTCGCGTCGAGATAGTCGAGGCCGCGATCCCGCGCCTCGGCCGGAACCGTCTTGGGCACGCCATGGGCCGAGAAGACCACCGGCACGCCGTCGGGCACCTCGCTCACTTCCTTGACGAAGATCGCGCCCATCGCCTTCAGCCGGTCGACCACATATTTGTTGTGGACGATCTCGTGGCGGACATAGACCGGCGCGCCGTAGCGCTCGAGCGCGAGCTCGACGATCCGGATCGCCCGCTCGACGCCGGCGCAGAAACCGCGTGGCGCGGCGATGATCAGGTGAAGCGGGGAACGGCCTTCGAGCATGCCGGCCATGTAAGCGATCGCTTGCCTGCCGAGAAGGGCCTTCCTATGAGCCTGTTCCCATGAAGATGTCGCATCGGGCCCTGTCGGCCGCCGCCCTTGCCCTTGCCCTCGGTGCCTGTGCCCGCGACGGGACCATCGCCGACAACGGGGTCTACGTCACCCGCACCGGCTGCCCGCAGGTGGCGATTCCCGCCGCGACCGGCGACGTCACCCTGTTCGATCCGGCGACCAGCCGCGACAGCCGCGCGATCGACGTGGTGGCGACCATCACCAATTTGCGCGCGACCTGCACCGAGGACGCGGCCAATGTCGTCAGCACCGCGACCTTCGATGTCGTCGCCACGCGCCGCGATCCCGGCGCCGCGCGCCAGGTCGTGCTGCCCTATTTCGCGGTGGCGGTGCAGGGCGGGACCAATCTCGTCGCCAAGAAGGTCGGCGCGGTCGCGCTCGACTTCCCGGCCGGTTCGCTGCGCGCCCAGACCAGCAGCCAGACCACGGTCCGGGTCGCCCGCTCGGCGGTGATGCTCCCGGCCGACATCCAGCGCGAGCTGACCCGCGAGCGCCGCCCCGGCGACGCCGACGCCGCGGTCGACCCGCTGACCGATCCGCGCGTCCGCGAGGCGGTCGCCAAGGCGACCTTCGAACAGCTGGTCGGCTTCCAGCTCTCGACCGACCAGCTCCGCTATAACGCTACGCGCTAAGCGGCGCCCGCGTCGCGATCAGCCAGGCGGGGACGAGGGCCGCGGCGATGCCCACGACCGTCATCCACACCGGCTGCGGAACGCTGAACTGATTGGCGATCACGCCAAGCGCAATGAAACCCCCGACGACCCAGGGGCCGCCGCGCCACCTGGCCAGGCGAAGCGCCGCCGAGCTTCCGACAAGCGAGCCCGCGGCCCAGGCGATCAGCACGGACACGAGCATCGGGGTGGTGGGGGAGGACGAGTCGCCCCCGATCGCAACATGCGCAACCCATTCGATGAGCATGATGTTTGCCATGCCAGCGACGATGCCGCCAAGGGTCCCGAAGATCCGCCGCAGCATCAGGAGGCCGGCCTCAATTCGTTTGCCGGCAGCGGCTGGAGCGCCCGCTCAAGCCCGAGCCTTGCCACCTTGCGGCCCATCGCTTCGCCCGCCTCGTTGCTGAAGCGATAGTGCACCCCGCCCAGCGTCCGCGAAAAGCTGACCTGGCGCGCCCATTCCTCCCAGTCAGGGGTGACCTGCACCGCCGACGTGCCGAGCGAGCCGCTGGCGATCCGCACGCCCCAGGCTGGCTTCCTGCCGCCGACCGCGGCCATCAGCTCGGCGACCGCGCCCGCCCCGATGCAATGGCCGCACGGATATTCCGGGTGATTGGGCGTATTGATCAGCGGGACCCAGGCCGGGTCTGCGGTCGTCGCCGGATTGTCGTCCTTGTCGGCGTTGCGGATCGCGGTGATCGGCCGCCAGAAATCATAATGCAGCTTGCCGTCCGACATCGCCATGCCGGCGTCGTCACCGATCATGTCGTAGAGTGCGAATATCCGGGCATTGTCGACCAGCCGGCGCCCGCTCTGGTCCATCAGTTCCCTGAGCGCCGGCATTTCGTCGCTGTTGATCCGGTAGCGCGCCATCAGCGTCTGCGTCGGCGTGCGCTCCTGGCTGTTCATCGCGCCCAGCCGCTTCACTTCGTCGAGGTCGCGGGCGTAGCGCTCGCTGGTCAGTGGCGGCGGCGGCGCGGGCCGCACTTCGCTTGCGCTCCGCAGGACCCACGGGCGGTAGGCCACCGAATAGGGGCCGATCACCGGTAGCGCGGTCGGCACCCACTGACCGGGCGCCGCGGCGGGCCGATAGTCGGACTGCTTCACCGTCGAATCGATGTCGGGCAGGGCGAGCACCGCGGCGGCGGCCTGCCTGCCGATCGCAATGGCGCTGGCCTTGGCCGGTCCCTCGGCGATCCCGGCCAGGGCAAGGTCGTAGCTTTCCTGGACCGCGGTGCGGTTCGTGGGCGCGAGCTTCAGCAGCACTTCGGTTGCAGCGGTCATCGCCGCGGCCTGCTGGTCGGCATCGGCCGCCCCGACCGGCAGGCCCACATAGCTTCGATAGCGATGGTCGATCGCGTTCAGCGCCTCGAACATCGCCAGCGCGACCTTGGTCTCGCTATGGTCGCCCTGCCCATCGCGGATGATGGTGAGTTGTCCCTGTGGCGGCCGCTCGGGCAGGGCCTTTCGCGCGAAATCCATCCACTCGCAGATGGTGTCGGCGTGAGCGGGTACGGCCGCGCCGAGCGCGAGCGTGGTGGCGAGCAGCAGCCTGATGTGACGCATCGGTCGATCCCCCTGACAATGCGGACCCGAAACTATCACAGCTTGGCCCGGCCCAAAGTGTAATCTTCACCCCTGGCCTCAAGGCGCGTTGACTTGGAGGCACCGCCCCCTAGAGCCGCACTCAGCCAGTCCGGCGGCAACGCCGGGCGACTCGCGCGGGAGAGGCCCTGGCTCGACCAGGGCGCCGAAGGAGCAACCGCCCCCGGAATCTCTCAGGCAAAAGGACCGCGCGTGGTCGAAGGTCGTCTGGAAAGTGCCGCGGCTCCGGCCCCGGCCGCCGAAGGGGTAACCTCGCCCGTAGCGGGGGAAAGCTCTCAGGCGCCAAGGGACAGACGGGGGTTCGAATGCTCTTTCGTCGCGCGGAAACGGGCGGGGGAGGGCCGAACCTCTTGGAGTGTCCCCGTGGCCGACGTGCTCGAAACCGACCTGAACTCCCTGCCGCTCGACGGCTGGCACCGTGGCCGCGGCGGCCGGATGGTGCCCTTCGCCGGCTACCACATGCCGGTCCAGTATGAGGGCATCATCGCCGAGCATCGCTGGACGAGGACCCACGCCGGCCTGTTCGACGTCAGCCACATGGGGCAGATCCTCGCGCCGCTCGACCAGACCGAGGCGCTCGAGCGGCTGCTTCCGGGCGACCTCCAGGCGATGAGCGAGGCCCGGCCCAAGTACAGCCTGCTGCTGAACGAGGCCGGCGGGATCCTCGACGACCTGATGATCACGCGGCGGGCCGACGGCTGGTACCTCGTCGTCAACGGCGCGACCAAGCATGGCGACATGGACGTGCTCCGCGCCGCCGGGGTCGCCTTCACCTATCTCGAGGACCAGGCCCTGCTCGCGCTCCAGGGGCCCGAAGCGGTGGCGGTGATCGCGGCGCATGCGTCGGGCGTCGCGGAGTTGGGCTTCATGCAGGCCGGCGCCTTCTCGCTCGGCGGGACCGAGGCGTGGATCAGCCGCTCCGGCTACACCGGCGAGGACGGGGTCGAGATCTCCATTCCTGCCGCGGCCGCCGAGGCGGTCGCCGACCTGCTCCTCGCCGACGAACGGGTCCGCCCCATCGGGCTCGGTGCCCGCGACTCGCTCCGGCTCGAGGCGGGGCTCCCGCTCTACGGGCACGACCTCGACGAGACGACCACCCCGGTCGCCGCCGACCTCCTGTTCGCGATCAACAAGCGCCGCCGCGCCGAGGGCGGGTTCGCCGGGGCCGACCGGATCCTCGCCGAGCTCGAGCAGGGCCCTGTCGCGAAACGCGTCGGCTTCACCGTGGAGGGCCGCCAGCCGGTCCGCGAGGGCGCCCGGATCCTCGACGACGAGGGCAATGAGGTCGGCCGGGTCACCAGCGGCGGTTTCTCGCCCAGCACCGAGGCGCCGATCGGCATGGGCTATGTCGCGGCCCACCTTGGCCAGCCCGGCACTGCGCTGACGCTCGAGCAGCGCGGCAAGCTCTTCCGCGGGACCGTCGCGACGCTCCCGTTCGTTCCGCATCGTTACCATCGCAAGGGGAAAACCGCATGAGCCTCCACTTCACCAAAGAGCATGAGTGGATCCGGGTCGAAGGCGACACCGCCACGGTCGGGATCACCGACCATGCCCAGAGCCAGCTTGGCGACATCGTCTTCGCCGAGGCGCCCGAAGCCGGCAAGCAGCTGACCAAGGGCGGCGACGCCGCGGTGGTCGAATCGGTCAAGGCCGCGAGCGACGTCTATGCGCCGGCGAGCGGCGAGGTGGTCGAGGCCAATCCGGCCATCGCCGACGATCCCTCGATCATCAACAGCGACCCCGAGGGGGCCGGCTGGTTTTTCAAGCTTCGCCTGTCGGACCCGGGCGAGCTCGACGGCCTGATGGACGAGGCCGCCTACCGCGACTGGGTGGCGACGCTCTGAATGACCCAATCCCCATCCTCGTTCGCCCTGAGCGAAGTCGAAGGGCGCCTGCGCAAGCGTGCTTCGACCTCACTCGGCACGAACGGTCCGGGGTTGCTGACTTCATGACCACCGACATTCTCTCCACCTCGAGCTGGGACGCTGCGGATTATGCCCGGGTCGGCGGCTTCGTGCCGGCGCTCGGCGCGGCCGCGCTCAATCTGCTCGCCCCGCAGCCGGGCGAGCATATCCTCGACGTCGGCTGCGGCGACGGGACGCTCACGCTCCGCATCAAGGAAGCCGGGGCCGACGTGGTCGGCATCGACAACAGCCTGTCGATGATCGCGGCGGCCAAGGCCAAGGGGCTCGACGCGCGGCTGATGGACGTCGCCGACCTGCGCTTTTCCGAGGCCTTCGACGCCGCATTCTCCAACGCCACCCTTCACTGGGTGCTCGACAAGGAACGCGCCGCGCGCGCCATCTGGTTCGCGCTGAAGCCCGGTGCGCGCTTCGTCGGGGAGATGGGCGGGGCGGGCAACCTTGCCGCGCTTCGCCGCGACCTCGACGACGAACTGGTCGCGCGCGGCTTCGGCCCGCCGACCTATGCCGCCAACTGGTATCCGACCGTGGCCGAGTTCACCGAGCTCTACGAGAGCGTCGGCTTCCGCGACGTCGATGCCGAGCTGATCGACCGCCCGACCCCGCTCGACCATGGGGTCGAAGGCTGGGTCCTCGCCTTCCGCAAGGGCTGGCTCGACCGGGCCGGCGTTCCCGAGGACCAGCGCCCCGCCATCGCCGCCGCCGTCGCCGAGCGCCACGGCAGCAACATCGCCGATTACGTCCGCCTCCGCTTCACCATGAGAAAGCCCTAGATGCGCTATCTTCCCCTGTCCGATGCCGACCGGTCGGCGATGCTCGAGACGATCGGCGTCGCCCATGTCGACGACCTGTTCCGCGATGTTCCGCAAGAGGCCCGCCTCGATGGCCCGATCGCCAAGCTTCCGTCCCATGCGACCGAACTCGAGGTCGAGCGCCACCTCTCGGCGCTCGCCCGCAAGAACGTGCCGGCGGGCGAGGTGCCCTTCTTCCTCGGCTGCGGCGCCTACAAGCACCCTGTCCCCGCCAGCGTCGATCACCTGATCCAGCGCGGCGAGTTCCTGACCGCTTACACGCCCTACCAGCCCGAGATCGCGCAAGGGACGCTGCAGGTCCTGTTCGAATTCCAGAGCCAGGTCGCCCGGCTCATGGGTTGCGAGGTCGCCAATGCCTCGATGTACGACGGCTCGACCGCCTGCTGGGAAGCGATCGGCATGGCCCGGCGCATCACCCGCAAGTCGAAGACGCTGATCTCGAGCGGGCTTCACCCGCATTACGTCTCGGTCTGCAACACCATGGCGAAGTTCACCGGCGACACGCTCGAGACCGCCGTCCCGACGCTGACCACCGAGACCGACATCGACGACCTCATCGGCCGGATCGATGACGAGACCAGCGCGGTCGTGGTCCAATATCCCGATATCCTCGGCCGGGTCGCGGACCTCTCGGGCCTCGCCCAGGCCGCCCAAGCCAAGGGCGCGCTGCTGATCGCGGTGGTCACCGAGCCGGTCGCGCTCGGCCTGCTCAAGAGCCCCGGCGAGATGGGCGCCGACATCGTGGTGGGCGAAGGCCAGTCGATCGGCGTCGGCCTCAACTTCGGCGGTCCCTACGTCGGCCTGTTCGCCTGCCGCGAGAAGCACATCCGCCAGATGCCCGGCCGGATCGCGGGCGAGACCATCGACGCCGACGGCCGCCGCGGCTTCGTCCTCACCCTCTCGACCCGCGAGCAGCACATTCGCCGCGAGAAAGCGACCAGCAACATCTGCACCAATGCGGGCCTGTGCGCGCTCGCCTTCTCGATCCACATGACCCTGCTCGGCGAGAAGGGGCTGCGGCAACTGGCCGAGCTCAACCACGCCCGCGCGGTCGAACTGTCGCAGCGTCTCGCCGCCATCCCGGGCGTCGAGCTCGTCAACGACCTCTTCTTCAACGAATTCACGCTGAAGCTTCCGGTCGAGGCGCGTCCCGCCGTCCACCGGATGGTCGAGAAGAACGTGCTCGGCGGGGTCAGCCTTGGCCGACTCTATCCGGGCGAAGCGGCGCTCGCCAACGGCCTCGTCGTGGCCGTCACCGAAACCGCGACCGACAAGGACATGGATGCGCTGGTTGAAGCGCTGACGGAGGCAGTCAAGTGACCATCAACCAGAGCGGCTGGAAGCCCACCACCCCCATCGCCTCGGCGACCGACACCGGCACCGTCACCGGCAATCGCGCGCTGATGCTCGAGGAAGCGCTGATCTTCGAGATCGGCGACACCGACCGCACCGGCGTCGACATCGCCCCGGCCAGCGCCGACACCGGCCGGCTCGGCACGCTCCTTCGCTCGGCTCCCATCGGGCTTCCCGGCCTCACCGAGCCCGAGACCGTCCGCCACTACACCCGCCTGTCGCGGCAGAATTACGCCATCGACCTCGGCCTCTTCCCGCTCGGCTCGTGCACGATGAAGCACAATCCGCGCCTGAACGAGAAGGTCGCGCGGCTGCCCGGCTTCGCCGACATCCATCCGCTCGCGCCCAAGGAAACGGTCAAGGGCGCGATCGAGCTGATCAACGAGCTCGCCTTCTGGCTGGTCGACCTCACCGGCATGCACGGCGTCGCGATGAGCCCCAAGGCCGGCGCCCATGGCGAGCTCTGCGGCCTGCTCTGCATCCGCGCCGCGCTCGAAGCCCGCGGTGACGCGCGCCAGGTCGTGCTGGTGCCCGAGAGCGCGCACGGCACCAACCCCGCCACCGCGGCCTTCTGCGGCTACCGGGTCGAGAACATCCCCGCGACCGCGGCCGGCCGCGTCGACCTCGAAGCGCTCAAGGCCCGGCTTGGTCCCGACGTCGCCGCGGTGATGATCACCAATCCCAACACCTGCGGCCTGTTCGAGCCCGACATGAAGGCGATCAGCGATGCGGTCCATGCCGCCGGCGCCTTCGTCTATTGCGACGGCGCGAACTTCAACGCGATCGTCGGCAAGGTCCGCCCGGGCGACCTTGGCGTCGACGCCATGCACATCAACCTCCATAAGACCTTCTCGACCCCGCACGGCGGCGGCGGGCCGGGCTCGGGCCCCGTGGTGCTGTCGGAAGCGCTGGCGCCCTTCGGTCCCTTGCCCTTCACCGCCCGCTATGCCGACGGCTCGGTCAAGCTGATCGAGGAAGAGGAAGCGGGCGAGGAGCATCCGCACACCTTCGGCCGGATGACCGCCTTCCACGGCCAGATGGGCATGTTCACCCGAGCGCTCTCCTACATCCTCAGCCACGGTGCCGATGGCCTGAAGCAGGTCGCCGAGGACGCGGTGCTCAACGCCAACTACATCCTCCGCAGCCTCGAGGACGTGCTCGACGCGCCCTTCGCTTTTTCGGGCCCGTGCATGCACGAGGCTTTGTTCAGCGATAAGGGCTTTGCCGACGGGATCAGCACGCTCGACCTCGCCAAGGCGCTGATCGACGAGGGCTATCACCCGATGACCATGTACTTCCCGCTGGTGGTGCATGGCGCGATGCTGGTCGAACCGACCGAGACCGAGAGCAAGGCCGCGCTCGACCAGTTCATCATGGCGCTGCGCTCGGTGGCGGAGCGTTGCCGCGCGGGCGACGAGAGCCTCAAGTCCGCGCCGGTCCATGCCCCGCGCCGCCGCCTCGACGAGACGCTCGCGGCGAGGAAGCCCGTGGTCGCCTGGAAGGAGCCGGTCCCCGCCGCGGCCGAGGCGCCGACCCCGAGCGAGGTCGGCGACCGCTAGGCGAACGAGGGGAGGGCGCCCGGACCGGCGCCCTCCGCCTTCGTCCTACTTCTTGGCGGCGGCCTGCGCCTTCAGCGTTGCGGGGTCGGGAAACAGCACCCGCAGCGCCGCGATCACCTCGTCGGCATTGTAGTAGAGTTCGGGCGCGAAGCCCTTGTCGCCGAGCTTGCCCGGCCGGAAGCTCCCCGCGAACAGGCTGTCGGCCATGATCGGCTGGAAGACGAAGCCCGGCTGGCCCTGCGCCTTGCTCATCAGCGCCGCGTGCAGGAGATAGGCCTGCTGCGCGACGTCGGGCGCGAGGCCATATTGATACATCAGCTGGAACGGGTCCTTGCTGTCGGCCTTCTTCTTGAGGATGAGCCGGCTCTTGTCGGTCTGCCAGATGTTCTTCGACAGCCCCGTGTAGGACGCCGGCGATTGGGCCGAGGTCAGGTTGGAGAATAGCGTCTTGTTGTCGCTGTCCTTGGCCAGCAGCGCGGCCTTCTTGGCTTCGACCCGTTCGGCCCACAGCTGTTCGGGCGTCTTGGCGAGCCCGCCGATCAGCTCGTCCGCCGACGCGCCTTCGCGCAGCTGCCGGTTGACCGCGCTGACCGCGCCATAGGAAGGCGACACCCATTGCGAGCGCGCCGAGAAGAGCCGGCGTGCGGCCTTGACGTCGCCTTTGTGCGCGGTATCGAGGATGCCGTAGAGGTCGAGCAGCTCGACCAGCTCGGACTGGCTGTCTTCGGGTTTGCCTGCCGCGGTCCGGGCCTCGCTATTGGCCCTGGCCGCCGTCGCCCGCGCCGCCGCAATCTCCCAATTGCCTGCGAGCGCATGGCTGATTGCCGCCTGCGCCATGAGCGCGCTGTTGTTGGTCTCGGGCGTGTGCACCGTGTCGAAGTCGATCAGCGCGTCGCGCAGCTTCGCCGCCTCGGCATAGCGGCCGGCCTGTTCGAGCCGGCTCGCGCGGCCGACCCCGGTCACCCAGAAGAGCCGCGTCATGGCCTGCGCCCGCTGGTCCTCGATCGCCGCCGGCTGCGCGACGAAATTCTGGTAGTCGTCGAGGTCGGCGAGCCCGAACAGGGCATAGCGCTGCGCTTCGGTCATCCGCAGCGACACCGCCTGCGCTTCGGCCGCCTTGCCCTGGCGGAACAGGATCGCCGCCTCGAGCTGGTCGAACGAGCGCCCGCGCGAGCGCTGCCAATAGGGGTCGCGGGTCAGGCCCGCGGCCTCGGCCTCGCGCCGCGCCATGGCGACGTCGGCCATCGCCGCATCGTAATTCTTGGCTTCGATCTGGTGGATCGCGCGGCCGAGGATGAGGCCGATCCGGCGATTGGGATTGCCCTCCTTGCGCTCGCCCTCGATCAGCGAGGAACAGGCGGCGACGCCCGCGGCACCGGAGAGCCGCTTGGAAGCGTCGGCGCTTTCGGGCGCCTTGGCGAACAGGCCGAGCAGGGTGACCGCGCCCAGCAGCCGCGCGGCCATTTCGCCGTCGGTCATGTTGTTGGGCTGGCCGTCGCACTGGAGATAGGCCGAGCCCGCGGGTTTGGCGGGCGCGGTGACAACGGGCGGCGGAGCGACCTGGGCGGTCGCGGCAGTGGCAAGCAACTGGCTCAGCGCAGCCGCGCCGAGCAGGACATGACGAACGGACATGAAAAGCAAACTCCCCCTGTAGTGCCGCGGTTGGAGCCGAGCGCCGGGGGCGAAGTCAACAGGTTGAGGGAGTGCTCCGCAGCCGGTACGGCAAGGTCATGAACTGGCCGTGGCTTTTCGGTGTCACCAACCTCGTCGCCGTGATCGGCTGGGCCTTGCTGCTGTTCGCGCCGCGCCGGCCTGGCACCTATTCGGTGATCCTGTTCGGCGGGGTGGGGCTTCTCTGCCTGACCTATGCGGTCCTGCTGGTCCTGCTGGTCGGCGGCCTCGTCGATCCCGGTGCCGCGGGCACGCGGCCGTTCGACTATTCGGACTACAGCATCGGCGGGATCCGCGCGCTGTTCGGGACCGATGCCGGCGTGGTGGTGGGCTGGACCCATTATCTCGCCTTCGACCTGTTCGTCGGGCTGTGGATCTCGCGCGATGCGGACAACAAGGGGTTCGGCCGGCTGGTGCAGGCGCCGTTCCTGCTGCTGACCTTCCTGGCCGGTCCGCTCGGCCTCATCCTCTGGCTGTTCGTCCGCGAACGCCGCGCCCGGGCGCTGGCCCGCGCAAAGACGCCCAAGTGAAGCGCACCGCCCCGGCGGCGAGCCGCAACCGCGATCCGATCCTGGCCGTGCTGCGCGAGTGGCTTCCGGCATCGGGACTGGTGCTCGAGGTCGCCAGCGGCACCGGCGAACATGCGATCGCCTTCGCGGCTGCTTTTCCCAACCTCGACTGGCAGCCGAGCGACCCCGACCCGGAGGCACGCGAATCGATCGCCGCCTGGCGCGCGGAGGAGGGAACCCCGAACCTGCGCCCGCCGCTCGCGCTCGACGTCGCCTCCGATAATTGGCCGGTCACCGAGGCCGCGGCGATTGTCGCGATCAACCTCGTCCATATCTCGCCGCCCGAGGCGAGCATCGGCCTGCTCGACGGCGCGGCGCGGCTGCTCGCGCCGGGCGCCCCGCTGATCCTCTACGGGCCCTGGCGGGTGCGGGGCGAGCCATTGGTCCCGTCCAACCTCGCCTTCGACGCCGCGCTCAAGGAGCGCGATCCGCGCTACGGCCTGCGCGAACTCACGAGCTTCGCCGCCGAGGCCCGGGATCGCGGGCTCGTCCTGGCCGAGCGCCGGGCGATGCCGGCCAACAATCTCAGCTTGCGCTTCGTGCGCGCCGGCTGAGCGTCCAGGCGACCCCGACCCAGGTCAGCCCGAACAGCCAGCCCCCCAGCACGTCGGTCGGCCAGTGGACGCCCAGCATCGGCCGGCTCGCGCCGATCATCAGGCTCAGCACCACCGCGCCCGCGAGCGCCTCGCGTCGCCAGCGCTCGGGCGCGACGAACAGCGCCAGCGCGAGGAAGGTCGTCATGCTGTTGGCCGAATGCGCGCTCGGGAAGCTGTTCGAGAGCACGGTTACCGGGTGCGCGTCGAAGCTTGGTCGCGGCCGCCCGACCAGCAGCTTCAGGCCCTCGACCGCGAGACGCCCGCTCAGCACGGTCGCGGCGAACAGCAGCGCCGCGCGCCGCTCGCCACGCCATAACAGCCAGCCCGTCGCCAGCGCCACGAGTGAGAGAAGGACCGCGAACCCGCCCAGCTGCGTGAAGACGACCAGTGCCTGAGTCGCGCCCGGCGCGCCCGCCCGCCACGCGGTCCACCAGAGGACCACTCCACGGTCGAAGCCCGAGCCGGCCCCTCCCACCAGCGCCAGCAGGGTGAAGAATGCCACGGCGGCAAGCGCAAAAAGGGTCGTCCGCATGGTCATCCGTTAAATGAAGTTTTACCTCGCTGCTCTAGTTCCATCCGTCATGGATGAAAGCAGTCAGGCCCAGAACCGGCGCGAGCGTCGTTCCAACGTCTTGTTGACGGCCGTGATCGAGCTCTCGGGACGGACGCTCGACGTCAAGCTGCGCAACCTGTCCGCCGATGGGGCACTGGTCGAATCCGACTGCCTGCCGGTGGAAGGCGCCGAGATCCGCTTCAAGCGCGGCGACCTCATCGTGGCGGGCAAGGTGATCTGGGTTCGCGGCACGCGTGCGGGAATCAACTTCCATACCCCGCTCACGCCCGAAGCCCTGCTTCGGCATGTGCCCACCCCGCGCCCGCGGGTTGCTCCCGACTTCCGCCGTCCGGGGCTTGCGTCGCGTCCGCTCAGCCCGTCGGAAAAGATTGCGGCGGCGAGATGGGCGGTGACGCCCGCGCACGACGTTCCCGGCGAATAAGCGAGGCGGAAGCGGGCGTGCCGCTCAGGCGGCGCGGCTCTGCCGACGCTGGCCGCGCAACCATTCGATCAGGGTCGGGAGCGGAAGCAGCCGGTTGAAGGTGATCCCGGCAAAGCCATTGTCGATCCACCGCACCACCGCCGGCTGCGGGTCGAGGCCGGTGAGGCTGACGACCACTTCGGCATTGCGCGCGAACTGGATGGAGGTGGCGATCTTGATGCCGCCCTGGCTGATGTCGCACGCCCGGGCGCGGTGGATGCTCGCGCCCTCGCGGATGGTGACAAAGGCATTGGTCTCGATCCGCGGCATGCGCGGGCGGGGGCCGTCCTCGCTCTGGGTCAGCATCGCAATGACGTCGATCGGTTGTTCGAAGGCGAGGCCGACATTGGGATCGCGGACCCAGGCGACCTTGCCGGACAGCGGCTGGCCGCACTTGAGCTCGACGGTCAGCTCGCTCCCGAGTTCGAGCCCGCCGGTATAGAGCCGGAGCATCGCGCCGCCGGCCGAGATATTCTTGATCAGGCAGAGCTCGCGGCGCCCGTCGACCACCATCGTTCCGACCCGGAAAAGGGTCAGATGCCGATCGCCCTCGCGGCGATCCTCAGGTTGGGGCGCCTGGTCACTCAGCGAATAGAGGGTCGTTTCGACGGGCATCTCATCCACATTATAGCTCCCGGACTGCCAGACCGGGGCCTGACCGTCATTCCCCACCCGAGGAGGTTTTATGGTCCGATTGGTTGCCAAAGGGTTGCGCCCGATGGCCATTGCTACCGTTCCGGGATAGATTGGCGGTTCGTCGAAAAATCCCCCGGGAGAAGCGTCGATGTTGATCGCCCTGATCGCCTTGGCCGCCGTGCCGCTCGCCGCTTCGCCCGTTCCCCCGGCTCCGCCGATCGGTCAGGTGACCCGCCTCGAGGCGACCGCCACCCCGGCTCCGGCACCCGAAAAGCCGGGCGAACAGGTCGATCTCACCACCGGCGCCGACACGCGGCTGACCGTTCCGGTCTCGGTCGGAGGGGCGGGGCCGTTCCGCTTCCTCGTCGACACCGGCGCCGACAGCAGCGCGGTCTCGCGCCAGCTCGCCGACCGGCTCTCGCTTCCGCCGGGACGCACCGCCAAGCTCCACAGCGTCACCGGCCAGACCAGTGTCGCGACCGCATCGGTCACCGGCATGAGGGTCGCGACCCGCACCTTGCCCGATGTCACCGCGCCGGTGCTCGAGGCACAGAACGTCGGGGCCGACGGGATTCTCGGGACCGACGTCCTGCGCTCGGCGATGGTCCGCTTCGACTTTCGCAACAATCTCCTGTCGATCGTGGCCAGCGACCGCGCCAGCCGCCGGGCCGAGCCCGACACCATTGTCGTCGAAGCCCGCAAGCGCGCCGGCCGGCTGATCATCACCGAGGCCGAGCTCGATGGCCAGCGCCTGACCGTTGTCCTCGATACCGGCTCGGAAATCTCGATCGGCAACGAGGCGCTGCGCCGCGCGCTCGCCCGGCGCCGGGCACTGACCGACAACCAGCCGATCGAGCTGCGCTCGGTCACCGGGGCCATGCTCCAGGCGCGCTACATGCTGGTGCGCCAGCTCGACATCGGAGGCGTGACGATGGCCGGGCTGGGAATCGCCTTTGCCGATGCCCACACCTTCACCGCCATGGGGCTGAACGAGCGGCCCGCGCTGCTGCTCGGCATGAACGCGCTCCAGGCGTTCGACAGCGTGACCATCGACCTCGCGGCGAGGAAGCTCCGCTTCGCCATGCCCGGGCGCGGCCAGCGGATGGACAATGCCCTTCTCGGAACGAGCCGCCAGCGCGGCTGACTCCTGACGGCAGGGGCAGGCAGGTCGGGCCCGGGGGCGAAGCCCGACCCGCCCGGACTTCAGCGCTTCCTGGCGTGCGCGGCCTTCTGCGGGGCCTTGGCCACCTCTTTCTTGGCGGCCTTGTGGGTCGATTTTGCCGAAGCGGCGGCGACCGGCTTGGTGGTGGCACTGGTCTTCGCGGCCAGCGCCGGAGTGGCGGCGATCGCCAGCGCGCCGAGGCCGATGAGGGTGGTGCGGATCATGTGGTCACTCCTTGTCGATGGGCCCCGTCAGCGGGGATGCCCTCGGTCTCGCACGGCCCGGCTCTGCGCTCGATGAAGCCGAACTTACGCATCGGTAAGGAAGGCCGTCTCTCCATCGGGAACAGGCGCATCATGAGAGATTTGTCATGTTGCGCCCAACTGGCCGCAATCCGCCGAGCGCCACGCTGACGCGCCCATGACCGCCACCACGCAGCGTCCACCATCCCCTCGACCCGGTCTCGGCCGGCCCGTCCTCATGACCCTGTCGCTCGCCATGGCGCTGTTGGCGATCCAGGGGGCCCGGCTGCGCGCCGCCGAGCGCGAGGAAGCCGCCTTGCTCCGCTTCGACCGGATGATCGGCGCGACGGTCCAACCGGTGACGGGGGACCTGGCGCAGGCGGCGGGGCTTCCAGCGGGCTCGACCGGCCTGTTCGTGACCAGCCTCGCGAGCCCCGGACCCCGCGCGTCGGGGCTTCGCGTCGGCGACGTCATCGAGCGGATCAACGAGGATGACGTCGCCAATCTCTCCGACGTCCGCGCCTTGCTGTCGCACCGGCCCGGCCGTCTCGACCTCGAGCTCCAGCGCGCCGGACGCGATCTCGTGACGACGGTGGACATTCGGTGATCGCGGGCCTTGAACCCGTTCCCGCCCTCGACCTAGTCTCACCGTCTGGAGCCAAGATGTCGCGCAAGATCCTGCTGGTCGAAGATGACAAGAATACCGCGGACTATCTGCGCAAGGGACTGACCGAGGCCGGCTATGTCGTCGACTATGCCGACAACGGCCGCGATGGCCTCTTCCATGCGACCGACGGCAGCTATTCGGTGATCATCCTCGACCGGATGCTGCCCGGGATGGACGGTCTGTCGGTCCTTGCCGCGCTGCGCGCCGCGGGTACGCACACGCCGGTCCTGTTCCTCTCGGCCATGGGCTCGCTCGACGAGCGCGTGAAGGGGCTCGAAGGCGGGGCGGACGACTATCTGGTCAAGCCCTTCGGCTTCGCCGAATTGCTGGCACGAGTCACCAACCTCCAGCGTCGCGGTACGGCCACGGTGGTCGAGACCAGCCTTCGCTGCCGCGACCTCGAAATGGACCTCCTGACCCGCAAGGTCCGTCGTGGCGACCGGCCGGTCGATCTCCAGCCGCGCGAATTCCGGCTGCTCGAATTCCTGCTCCGGCACTGCGGGCAGGTGGTCACCCGGACCATGCTGCTCGAGAGCGTCTGGGACTATCATTTCGATCCCGGAACGAACGTCATCGACGTCCACGTCAGTCGGCTTCGCCGCAAGATCGAGGAAGAGGGTCGGCCCGAACTGCTGCAGACGGTGCGCGGTGCCGGCTATCGGCTGGGCCCCGACGCCTGACCCGCCGCCTTTCCCCCCGCTCGATCACCGCGCAACTGTTCGCGGTCGCGCTGCTGCTCCAGGTGCTGTCGGCGGCGATCCTGCTGGCGGTCGTCTGGAAGGTCGCCGAGCAACGGGTCGAGCGCAATTCGCGCGCGCTCGCGATCCAGCTTCGCGAAGACATGACCGACGAATTTCGCGACGAGGGCATGGCCGATCTCACACGTCTCGTGCGGACTCGGGCCGCCGATCCGGCCGATCGCGATCTGGTCCTGCTGCTGGTCGACGCCCGGGGCCGGGTGCTTGCGGGCAATATCGCCGAGTGGCCGCCGAGCGTGCCGCTCGACAGCCGCTATCGCCAGATCTCCCTGTTCCGCAACGACCGGGCCGCGCCGGAGCGCATGGGGGTGATCGGGACCCGTCTCGACGGCGGCGCTCGCCTGCTGTCGGGCTATGTGCTGGAGGACGAGGCCGCGCTGTTCCGGCTGCTCGGCGAGGTGCTGACCATCGCCATGCTGCTCGGCCTGCTGCTGGCGGGAATCGGCGCGGCCATCACCATCAAGCTCGTCACCAGCCGGATTCGGGTGCTCGAGCAGACCAGCAGCGCGGTCGCCGCCGGCCTCCTCTCACGCCGCGTTCCCGAGCAGGGCACCGGCGACGCCTTCGACCTGCTCGGGAGCAGCATCAACAATATGCTCGAGCGGATCGAGCATCTGGTTTCCGAGCTCCAGGTCGTCACCGAGGGACTGGCGCACGACCTGCGCTCGCCGCTCACCCGGCTCCAGGTCAATCTCGACCGGCTTTCGGCTGGCGAGCTCGATCCGGGCGCCCGCGCGGCGCTCGACAAGGCCGCCGCCGAGGCGAAGCTCGTCCTTCGGATCGTCGCCACCGCGCTGGAGATCGCGCGGGTCGAAGCGGGGGCCGGGCGCGAGCGCTTCACCCGGATCGAGGTCGCACCGCTCCTCGGCGATCTCGCCGAATTGTACGGCCCCGCGTTCGAAGAGATGGGGCACAGGCTCGAGGTCAGCGCCGAGCCGCTGACCCTGCGCGCTGACCGCGCCTTGCTCAGCCAGTCGCTCGGCAACCTCCTCGAAAATGCCATCGTCCACGCCGTGCCCGGCCGGGTCACGCTGGGCGCCAAGCAAGCCGGCGACCGGGTGTTGCTCTTCGTCGCCGATCGCGGCCCTGGGATCCCCGAGCACCAGCGCGAGCAGGCGATGCAGCGCTTCGGGCGCCTCGACCCCGCCCGGCATGGCCAGGGCACCGGGCTCGGCCTGTCCCTCGTCCAGGCGGTGGCCCGGCTCCACGGCGGGAGTTTCCGGCTCGAGGATGCCGGGGGAGGCTTGCGAGGCGTGATCGACCTGCCCCTGAACGCGGGCCCGGACGAGTGATCGCGGCGATCGGGCCCAGGCGGTCAGGCAGCTTCGGCCGTGACCCGCGGACCCTGGAGGAAATCGAGGATCAGCCCGGCCGCCCGGCGGGAGGCGCTTCCGGGAACCCGCGCGATCCGTTCGCCGAACAGCCGCAGCTGCGCGGCCTCATGGCGGCGGCGATGCTCCCCTGTCGCGCGGGCCAGCGCCGCGGGCAGCTCGGCCGCCGAGCCGATCACCTCGCCGGCGCCCCAGTGGGCATAACTCGGATCGCCCGCGTGATCGACGCCATGGCTGTTGACGAAGATGCAGGGCCGCGGCCGCTCGAGGAACTCGTAGACCTGGCTGCTGACGTCGCCGAGATAGATGTCGGCTGCCCGCGTATAGCTCATGTCGGTACAGGCCCGGCTGCCGGTGTCGACCAGGATGTTGGGCGCGCGCCGCACGGCCTCGGGGACATGGCCCGTCCGCTTCATCGTCAGCTTGTCGATCGTCAGCGCGAAGGGCCGCTCGAACAGCATCACGTGCGGGGCGAAGATGAGATTGTAGTCGGAGCTGGTGCGGAAGAAGTCGAGGATCGCCGCGCCGTCGCGATACCAGGAGGAGAGGTGCGGCGAGACGTGCGGATTGTAGAGCACGGTCGGCCGGCCTTCGGGAAGCGGCAGCTTCGGCAGTGGCTGGAAGAGGGTGTCGAACTTCGGATAGCCCGCGATCCTCACCTGCTCGGGCGCCAGTCCCGTTTCGGCGATCAGCCGGTCGCGGATCAGCGGGCCCGACACCAGCACGAGGTCGAAGCGCGCGCTGGCCGCATTGAAGCCGATCGCGCGGTCGCCGGCGCCGTGCCGGGTGTGAATGAGCTTCAGCCCTTCGAGCCCGTAATGCGTCTTGAGGATCGCCGACGTCTTTTCCGCCACCACCAGCGCGTCGAGCGAGCGGAAGAAATCGAGATTGTCGCGATAGACCGCGAGCTTGGCGAGCGGCGCGACGCTTTCGAACAGCCCGATCGCCACCCGGCTGGCGAGGCTGCAGGGGCGCAGGTCGACCCGGGTGACGACGGGCTTGCCGGGCCATTGGGCGATCAGGTGATCGACCTCGGCCCTGAGCCGGGCGTTGGTGGTCGCGATGACGACCTCGATCCCCGCACCCGACCCGGCCAAGGCGAGGGCGACCGGGAGGCTGTGGGCGACCTGGTGGATCTGGTCGTGGTTGAAGAGAAATCCGACACGCATGCCGTGCTGATGCGCCCGCGCGCCTGCGCGCCACCCTGTCCCCGACATGACAAATCGGTAAGGTGACACCGCCCGTGGACCAGTGGATCGGGCTCGTCGTGCATGATTTCTCGCCCGGCGGAACCGAGCGGATCGCGCTTCGCCTGGCCGGCGCCTGGTCGCGAGCGGGACGACCGGTGATCATCTTCTGCGGCGATCCGACCGGTCCGCTGGCGCGTCTCGTGCCGCCGACGGCTCGGCTGGTCAGCCCGGCGCGGCCGATCCGCCGCGGTCCGGGCTCGCGCCGCCGGCTTGGCGCATGGGTCGCCGCCGAAGTCCGGGCATTCGCCATCGCCGGCCTGTTCGTCCCCGGCAATTTCCACTTTCCCGTGCTGGAGACCCTCGGTTCGACCGCGCCGCGACCGCGCCTCGTCGCCAAGCTCAGCAACGCGCTCGATCGCCCGGGCACCAGTCCGCTGCTCCGGCGCCTGTCGCACGCCCGGATGAGGCGGCGACTGCGGCACGCCGACCACGTCGTCGCCATGTCGCCCGCGCTTGCCGAGGAAGCGCGCCGCCGGCTCGGCGACCTGCCGCTCGTCGTCGTGCCCGAACCGATCCTCGAGGACGAGGACCCCGTCGCCATCGACAGCCGGCGCGGCGGGATCGTCGCCGCCGGCCGCTTCGTGGCCCAGAAGAACTTTGCCCTCGCGGTCGAGGCGATGGCCGAACTGCCCGGGGGGGAGCGGCTCACCATCCTCGGCGACGGCGCGGAGCTGGCCGGAATCGCCGCGCGGATCGCTGCCCTCGGTCTGGAAGATCGGGTCCTGCTTCCCGGCCGGGTGAGCGACGTCCATCCGCATTTCGCCCGCGCGAAGGTGTTTCTCCTCTCCTCGCGCTACGAAGGCTATCCCGCCGTTCTCATCGAGGCGATCGCGGCCGGCTGCCGGATCGTCGCCACCGATTGCAGCCCCGCCATAAGCGAAATCGTCGACGATCCGGCGGTCGGCGAGGTGGTCGCAAATCTCAGGCCCGCGGCCCTCGCCGCCGCGCTGGATCGCCAGCTCCGCCTCCCGCCGCCCCTGGCCGGGACGATCGCCCGGATCACCGCCCCGCACCGGATCGGCGCGGTCGCAAACCACTATCTTGAGCTGCTGACCTCGGCATGAGCGCGGGCCTCGCAGAGCGCGGCGGGGTGGCGCGCATCTTCGCCAATCTCGGCCTGCTGCTCGGCGGGAAGGCCGGCGCCGGCCTGATGAGCCTCGTCTATCTCGTCCTTGCCGCGCGCGCGCTCGGCGCGACCGATTACGGGACGCTCGTCCTCGTCCATGCTTATGCGACCCTGCTCGGCGGGGTCATCGCCTTCTCGGGCTGGCACGGCGTCGTGCGCTACGGCAATATCGCCTATGAGGCCGGCGACCATCACCGGCTGCTCCGGCTGACACGCTTCATGGCGCTCGTCGAGGTCGGCTGCGGGGTCGTCGCGATCCTCGTCGCCGCGGCGCTCGTGCCCCTCGTCGGTCCGCACATGGACTGGCCGCCGGCCGCCATGGCGCTGGCGGTGCCTTATTCGCTCGCCATTCTCGCCAACGTCCGTTCGACCCCCCACGGCCTGCTCCAGATCGCCGGGCGCTTCGACCTCATCAGCCTCCACCAGCTGGTCAGCCCGACCGTCCGCCTCGTCGGAAGCGTCGCCGCCTGGCTCTCCGGCGGAGGGCTCACCGCTTTTCTTCTCGTCTGGCTGGCGGCGGCGATCCTCGAGGGGGTAACCATGTGGCTGCTCGGCTGGTGGGGAACGCGCGGCATGCGCCTCTCGGCGCCGCTGCTGGGCGGGGTGCGCGGGACCGTTGCCGAGAACGAGGGGCTGCTGCCCTTCATCGTCACCACCAACGTCGACCTCACCTTGAGCGAACTCGGCCCCAAATTGTCGCCGCTGACGGTGGGATGGATGCTGGGCCCCGCCGCGGCCGGCATCTTTTCGCTCGCCCAGCGCGCGAGCGTCGTGCTCCAGCAGCCCGCGACCATGCTCGGCCAGGCGAGCTATGCGGTCATCGCCAAGCTGCTTGCCGCCGGCGACCGGCGCGGGTTCCGCCGCTCGGTCCGCCACTCCGCGCTCGTCGCGACCGCGATCGGCACGCCGATCACCCTCGTCATCGGGCTGTTCGGCAACCCGATCCTCCACCTCCTCGGCGGCCGGAGCTTCGGCGGCGCTGCCCTGCTCCTGTTCCTGATTGCCGCCGGCCGGCTGGTCGCGCTCGGTGCCACCTCGCTCTCCTCGGGCCTGATCGCGTTCGGCCGTCCGACGCGCTCGATCACCGCCAATCTCGTCGGCAACCTCCTCCTCTATCCGCTGCTGCCGTTGATGCTGCTGTGGTTCGGCCTCAACGGCGCCGGCTGGCACGCCCTCCTCCAGTCGCTGCTCGTCGTCGCGCTGCTCGCCTTCTATTTCGAGAAGGAAGTTCGCGCATGGGCGAAGGGCTGATGGACATCTGGAAGATCGGGATCGTCGCGGCGCCGCTCGGCGACCTCTTCCGTGCCGGCCGCATCGACCAGCCCATCAGCTGGGTCGAAGGGCAGGGGGCCTATCGCTTCCTCGCCGACCCCTTCGGCCTTGAGCGCAACGGTGCGTTCTTCGTCTTCGCCGAAGCCTATGACTATCGCACCCGCCTCGGCGCGATCGACGTCCTGCGCTTCGATCCGGATCGCACCTTGCGCGAGCGCCGACGCTGTCTAACCGAGCCCTGGCACCTCTCCTATCCGGTCGTGTTCGAGGACGAGGGCGAAACCTGGATGCTGCCCGAGGCCTCGCGTTCGGGCCGACTGACGCTCTACCGGGCGACCCGCTTTCCCGACGCCTGGGAAGGCGTGGCCATCCTCGACCTGCCCCATGTCGCGATCGACGCCACGCCTTTCCGGCACGAGGGTCGCTGGTGGCTGCTTTACGCGGCCGAGGGAGCGCTCCACCTCGCCTTTGCCGACGTCCTCACTGGCCCCTGGCACGCCCATCCTGACAGTCCGCTGACCCGCGATCCTCGTGGCGCCCGGCCGGGGGGCACGCCGGTGCGGGTCGACGGCCGGCTGTGCGCGCCGGTCCAGGATTGTTCGCGCACCTATGGCGGCGCGATCCGGCCCCTGTGGTTCGACGCGCTGACCCCCGAGCGCGCCGTCACCCGCCTCGGTGACCCGATCCTCGCTCCTGTATCGGCCGGCACCTTCCGCGACGGGCTGCACAGCATGAGCGCCTGCGGCCCCGTCACGCTGATCGACGTCAAGCGGATCGAGCGCTCGCTCCTCCGGCTTCCGGTCGACCTTCTCGGGCGAAGCCGGCGAGCCGCGCGAGGATGGCGCGCGCGCGCTCCTCGAACGCCGGCTCGCTGAACCGCTCGAGCACACGGGTCCGTCCTGCCTGGCCCATCGCCGCCAGCCGCTCGGGCCGCGACAGGAGGTCGCGCAGCGCCGTCGCCAGCCCCTCGGCATCGTCCGGCGCGACCAGCCGCCCGGTCTCGCCATCGACGATGCTGTTGGCCATCTCGCCCACGGCCGAGCCGATCACCGGCAGCCCCGCCTGCATCGCCTCGTGCGCCGCGATGCAGAAGCCCTCGCCGCGCGAAGGCTGGAGATAAAGGTGCAGCCCGGAGAGAAATGCCTCGCCCGCCGCGGTGAAGCCCGGGAGATGCAGATCGATACCAGCCGCGCGTGCCTGCTGCTCGAGCGCAGATCGCGCCTCGCCCTCGCCGCCGATCGTCACCTCCCACGGCGCAGGCGCGACGAAGCCGTTGCGTCGGAGAATCCCCATCGCCGCGACCAGCAGGTCATAGCCTTTGACCGGGTGCAATCGCCCGAGGCTTCCGAGGCGCAGGGTCTCCCCCGGCGACCACGGCCTCGCCACCGGCGCGGCAGGATCGGTGGCGAAGATCGGCCAGCTCGTCAGCCGCTCGGGCGGCACGTGGAGCCGTTCGGCCGTCAGCGCGGTGATCGCCGCCGAATCCCCGATCCACAGCCGGGAGCGGCGCTGCGTCGCGCGCAGGAGCAGGAGGTTCGCGGGCTTGAGAAACGCCGCATGCTGCCAGCTCACGACCGGGATTGCGCGCCTCCGCCCGACCTGCTGGCCGAGCAGGGTCGCGCGCGTGAGCGAGGTCCAGATGACGTTGGGCCCCCAGCGCGCGACCTCGCGGTCGAGCCAGCGCAGGGCGTGCAGATGGTCGGTCCGACCGCCCTCGCGCAGCACGTAATCGAGGCCGGCCGCATCGAAGCGGGGAAGGGCGCGGCGGTCGCGGGGGGTGAGGATGAGGAGCCGGACCTCGGCGCCGAGCCGGGCGAGCGTGCCCAGGATCCGCGGCACGGGAAAGGCCGCGCCGCCGCCCTCGGCCGAGTTGATGACGTAGATGATCCTCATCGTCGCGCCATCACCGCCCAGCGGAGTTGAGGACATGGCGTGAGCCGTGCTGGGCTCGAACCAGCGACCCGCTGATTAAAAGTCAGCTGCTCTACCGACTGAGCTAACGGCCCACGCGAGGGCGCACCTAGGGCTTTCGCCGCCGCTTGCCAAGGCGGGCCGCGAGTTGCCTTGCGCTCAGGCCGTCGCGTACCCGCCAGTGCGGCGCGATTCCGGCCAGCGGGAGCAGCATGAACGGCCGTTCCTCGAGCCGGGGATGGGGAATGACCAGGGTTCGCGAGCGCCAGCGGCCGCCGTCCCAGGCGAGGAGGTCGAGGTCGAGCACCCGGGCGGACCAGCGTTTGCCCCGCCGACGCCCGAACTCGCGTTCGATCTCCTTGAGGGCACGAAGCATTGCCGGGGGCTCGAGCGGGCTCTCGACCATCGCCGCGGCATTGGCGAAGTCCCGGCCCGCGCCGCCCGCCGCTGGATTGATCATCAAGGGCGAGGCGTCGAACAGCCCGAAGCGCCGGTCGAGCTCGGCCACCGCCGCCGCGACCACGCCGGCGGGCCGCCCATGCCGCCCGTGCGGCCGGTTCGAGCCGATCGCGATCGCGTAAAGATGAGGTTGCTTCACGGCGTTCGCCCTGAGCCAAGTCGTGCAGCGGCGCAACGTGCTTCGACATCTCCATTCCAGTCGATAAGAAGGCCCATGCTGTTCCCGAGCCCGCCCGTCGTCTCCCCCGTGCCCGAGGCCGAGGCGCCGCGCGACTGCCCGCTCTGCCCGCGGCTGGTCCGCTTCCGCGAGGAATGCCGGGCCGAGCATCCCGGCTGGTGGAATTCCCCCGTTCCCGCCTTTGGCGATCCCGACGCCTGGCTCGCGGTGGTCGGCATGGCGCCGGGCAAGCAGGGCGCGAACCGCACCGGCCGGCCCTTCACCGGCGATTTCGCGGGCGACCTCCTCTACGCGACGCTGGCCAGGTTCGGCCTGGCGACCGGCACCTATCGCGCCGACCCCGGCGACGACGTCCGCCTCGAGGGCGCGCTCATCCTCAACGCGGTGAAGTGCCTGCCGCCCCAGAACAAGCCCGAGCCGAGCGAGATCGCCACCTGCCGGACCTATTTCGAGGCGGCGCTCGCGCAGCTCCCCAAGGTCCGCGTGCTGGTCGCTTTGGGCGCCATCGCCCACGCCGCCGCCGCCCGCGCGCTCGGGCTCCGGCCGGTCCATGCCAAGTTCGGGCACGGCAGCGAGGTCGTCGCGCCCGACGGCCGGATCCTGCTCGGCACCTATCATTCGAGCCGCTACAACCAGAACACCGGCCGGCTCACTGCCCCGATGTTCGAGGACGTCTTCGCCAAGGCCATGGAGCATCGCCCTGGTTGAGCAGATCGCCACCGAGCGCCTCGTCCTGCGCCGCGCCCGGATCGAGGACGTCGGCGCGATGCATCGCATCATGCGCGATCCCGAGGCCATGCGCTTCTGGTCGACCTTGCCGCACGAGAGCGTGAAGACCACCGCCGACTGGGTCCGCTCGATGCTCTCGCCCCCGCAGGAGAGCGACGACTTCATCGTGACGCTGGACGGGGCGGTGATCGGCAAGTTCGGCGCCTGGGCGCTTCCCGACTTCGGCTATCTCCTCGACCCCGCCCACTGGGGAAAGGGCTATGCGAGCGAGGCCATGGCGGCCTTCCTCGACCATCGCCGCCGTCAGGGCAGCTTATTCCTCACCGCCGACACCGATCCGCGCAACACGGCCTCGATCCGGCTGCTCCAGCGCCACGGCTTCGTCGAGACCGGCCGGGCGACAAAGACCTGGCTGATCGGCGGCCAGTGGTTCGACAGCATCTACTGGCGCCGGGACCTCTGAGCGCTCAAGAGAGGATTGCGTGGGCCCCGAGGTCGGCCGTCGCTTCGCCGCGCACCAGCTTCGCATAATGATCGACCAACGTGTCGCTTCCGCTCGAAGGGGTCGCCTCGGCGTCGTAGCGACCGGTTGCGGGATCGAGCACCAGCATCGACTGAGTCGCATAATAGCGCCCGATCCGCGCCAGCTCGGCCTTGTCGGCGAGGCGCGGCGAGAATCGGCCGAGCCCGCCGAGCACCGCGATCACCGCGTCGAGCAGTCCCACCGGCACCGAGCGGAAGCGCGGCGGCTGCCTAAGCAGCGCGAACAATGCCTCGCCCTGCTCGCGCGGGGTGATCGCCGGGCCAGGGCCGCCGATGGGGAGGATCCGGCCGCGCAACGCCTCGTCGTCGACGCAGGCCGCGAGATAGGCCGCAAGGTCGGCGTCGCTGATCGGCTTGCAGGCGGTCAGCCGGCCGTCCCCGAACAAGAGAAAGGGCTTGCCCCGCTGGACCCGCGCCACTTGCCCCGACAGCGATTTGAAGTAGGCGGTCGGCCGGACGATGCTGTAGGCCATCCCCGACCCGATCAGCGCCTGCTCGAAGGCCAGCTTGGCATGCTGGAAGGCGAGCAGCGGCTTCTGGACGCAGATCGCCGACAGCAGCACGAAATGCATGACGCCGGCCGCTTTCGCCGCCTCGAGCAGGACCAGATGCGCGTCATGGTCGATGGCCCAGGCATCGCGCGGCGCCCCCGTTCGCGAGGCGAGGCAGGAAACGACCGTATCGAACCGCTCCCCCCGAAACCCGTCCCGAGCGACCGAGCCTGGGTCGGTCACATCGCCGACCCGGACCTCGGCCCCGGCAAGACCTGCCTGGACCGCCGCCGCCGTCGAACGCCGAACCAGGCACACCACCTCATGCCCCCGCGCCACCAGCGCCCGCACCGTCGCCCGCCCGATCGTCCCCGTCGCCCCGACGAGGAGAATGCGGCGGGGAACCGGAGGGCGGGGTTCATGCGGGATGCGGTCGGTCACCCGGTGAAGCCTGCCATTTTCGGCGCAAGCCGTCACCCGGGGCGAGGCCCGAAGTCTGCCACGGTACACATGTCCGCTTCCGACCCATTGCGGACAGCAGGCCGCACTGACATGGTCGTGTGGTGACGAGTGGTCCCACCGTGCCGCCTCGCGCGCTTCATCTCCTGTGGCTCTGGCTATCTGGCTTGATGTTCGTTGCTTTAGCCGTCTTGTTGTTTTCGTTTCAGCAGCGCGGGCGGATTGGCTGGCAAGATGTCGGGAATTATTTGGTCGCGGGCTCACCGGCCTACCTAGTGCCGTTAATCGTCGGGCTTTTTCTTCGATGGCGTTGGCTCCGCAAGAAGAATGCCGCTCAGGCCTTTGAGCACCGCCTAAAGGGCTTGGCGCCTCTGGACTTCTGACGTCTGCTTCCGACCCCTTGCTGACGTTCATTGGGCGTGCTTCGTTGAGTCAAGTAAGTTGGAGGCAGTTCGGCATGAGCGTTTGGCTGAGGATAGTGGCGGCCTTGGTTTGGACTGCCCTTTGCTTTGCCGGAACAGCGTTGTGGCTACTCGGCTCAACGCTCGGTGACTGCTTTGACCTGAGATGTCACGAAGCCCAGCCCAATCTCACGGGCAGCTTACTCCTCGTGATCGCTGTCTGGTTCATCGTCTCGACGCTCGTCCTTTTCGGGCGCGGACGAGGTCACCGCACTTCGGAGTGATGTCCGCTTTCCACCCAATGCAGACATTCGCAGCAGCACTTGCAATGTAGGAATGCGCCTGCTTTTCTAACCCAAGCGGTTCGTCGCGAGGCTCTTTGCATCGTTGGTTCGACAGGTTAGGGCGCGATCACTTGTCGTGCCGCCACCAGGCGCAATAGGCGCGAAGTTCGTGAATTTATGCCTGAGCAACTCGGCAACGCGACTCGCGCACCCTGTGACGTTTGAGACCTTTGCGAGTGGTCAGATGTCTTGCACCAGCCGCCCGTACAGCTCCGGGCGCCGGTCGCGGAAGAAGCCGAAGGCGGCGCGGTGGCGGCGGGCAGCATCGAGGTCGAGGGTCGCGCTGAGCACGCCGGTCTCGGTCGCGCCGAACTCGGCGAGGAGGTCGCCGCGCTCGTCGCAGATGAAGCTGTGGCCATAGAAACGCTGGCCGCCTTCCGTGCCGATCCGGTTCGCGGCGACCACCGGCACGACGTTCGAGACCGCATGGCCGATCATCGCCCGCCGCCACAGCCGGCTGGTGTCGAGATCGGGGTCGTGCGGCTCGGTCCCGATCGCGGTCGGGTAGAAGAGGATCTCGGCCCCCATCAGCATCATCGCCCGCGCGGTCTCGGGATACCACTGGTCCCAGCAGATGCCGACGCCGAGCTTCTCGTGCGCCGGGCCGTCCCACACCTTGAAGCCGGTGTTGCCCGGCCGGAAGTAGAACTTCTCCTCATAGCCCGGGCCGTCGGGGATGTGGCTCTTGCGGTAGGTGCCCATGATCTTGCCGTCGGGGTCGATCATCGCGAGGCTGTTGTAGTGATGCGGCCCGTCGCGCTCGAAGAAGCTGGTCGGGATCCAGATCTTGAGCTCGGCGGCCAGCTTGCGCATCGCCACCACGCTGGCGTGGCTCTCGGTCGGCCTGGCGGTCGCGAACAGGCCCTCGTCCTCGGTCCGGCAGAAATAGGGCCCTTCGAACAGCTCGGGGGGGAGCACGACCTCGGCGCCCTTGGCCGCGGCCTCGCGGACCAGCTCAGTCACCGCGGCGATGTTGGTCTCGATATCGCCTCCGAGTTCGAGCTGGAGGGCGGCGACGTGGACTTCGGACATGGCTTCGAACCTCTAGAGGCGGACGCCGAACCGGCTGAGGGCGGCGGTCATCAGGATGTAGAGCAGGATGGTCATCGCGCAGCCGAGGCCGAGCGCTGGCCAGAATTCCATGCCGCGGCGAAGCAGCAGGGGCATGACGAGGAACATCGGGATGGTGGGCAGGAAATACCAGAAGGTGTTCTGGATATAGGTGGCGAGCTCGGCCTTGTCGGTGCCGTCGCGCCACAGCCAGATCATGCTGAGCACCGACACCAGGGGCAGCGAGACGATCAGCGAGCCCATCGCCGGCGAGCGGCGGGCAATGGTCGAGGCGAGCGCGACGAGCAGGCCCGAGAGCAGCGCCTTCAGCCAGAAGACGATCACGCCGGGATCTGCTGCGAGATGCAGTGGAAGCTGCCGCCGCCGGTCAGGATATGGTCCGCCCTCAGCCCGACCACGCGATGCTGGGGGAAGATCGCCTGCAGCACGGTCACCGCCGCCTGGTCGTTCTCGGCTCCGTAGAGCGGCACCACCACCGCGGCATTGCCGATCAGGAAGTTCATGTAGCTCGCCGGGATGAGGTCGCCGTCGGCCTCGATCCGGCCGGGGGAGGGAATGTTGACGAGATCGAGGCCCGCCGCCTTCACCCGCCTGGCCGCATCGGCATAGACCGCGGCATTGGGATCGTCCTTCGCCGGGGTCGGAAGCAGCACCCGGCCCGGCGCGACGAACCGCGCCAGATTGTCGACATGGCCGTCGGTATGGTCGTTGGCGAGACCCTCGCCCAGCCACACGACCTTGCTCGCGCCGAGATCGCGGGCGAGCCGCTCCTCGATCTGCGCGCGGCCGAGACCGGGGTTGCGATTGGGATTGAGCAGGCACTGCTCGGTCGTCAGGAACGTCCCCGAGCCGTCGCCGTCGATCGCGCCGCCTTCGAGGATCCAGTCGGCCTTGGCGTAGGGGAGGCTGGCCGAGGCCGCGAGACGCTCGCCGATGCTGTCGTCGCCCTCGAGATCATATTTGCCGCCCCAGCCGTTGAAGCCGAAGCCCTGGGCGCGCCGGTCCTTGCCCGAACCGAGCACGATCGGCCCCGTGTCGCGCAGCCAGATGTCGCCGAACGGCTCCTCGAAAATGGTCGCGAAGGGGGCCAGCCGGCGCGCCTCGGCCGCCGCCTCGCTATCGGCCGCGACCAGCACGATCTGCTCGCCCTTGCCGCCCGCGTGGAGCGCCTTGGCGAGCGCGGCGACCTCGGCCTGCGCAGGGGCCAGGTCCTCGACCCACAATTCGGGATCGCTCGGAAATCCGATCCACATTGCATCGTGCGTGGACCATTCGGGGAGGGGGGACGAGTGCATGGCGCGGCGAGTAGCAATGGCGGGCTGCAAGGCCAAGTTGCTTTACCCGTCGCGAGGTGCAAGCTAGCGCGGCCGAACGCCCTCCAGTTTGCCAGAACGGGTCCGTGCAAAGCCGCCCTTCTCATGAGTGAAGACGAGTTCTCCCGTCCGAGGCACGAGCATCTGTTGCTTCTGCTCCTATTCCTGCTGTTCGCGGCCGCGTCGCTGGCGGCTCCGATCAACCATGACGAAAGCCAGTATGTCGGCGCGATCGCGATGATGCGCGAGGGCCTGCCATTCCGCGACTGGCCCTTCCTCCAGACCCCGCTCCAGCCGCTCCTGCTCTCGCCGCTGTCGCTGCTTCCCGCCGGCTGGCTGCTGGTCGGGGCGCGGCTTGCGAACGTCCTCTTCGGCGTGCTCGCCTGCTGGGCGCTGCTGCGCCTGTTCCGCGACCGCATCCCTTTCTGGGCGGCGGCCGCGACCACGATCGGCATGGCTACCACCAACGCCTTCCTGTTCGGAACCGAGGTGGCCCGCAACGACATGCTTCCGGCCGCGCTCCTCGCGCTGAGCCTGTTCGCCTTCCTGCCGCATGGCGAGATGCCGAGCTGGCGCCGGACGGGCCTCGCGGGGCTGTTCCTCGGCCTCGCCATCTCGGCCAAGATCAGCATGGCGGTACCCGCCGCGGGGGCGGGCCTGTGGCTGCTGTGGCGCTTCAACCGGGTCGGAGCGAGGGCGGTGGCGACCGCGGCGCTCGGCGGGCTGGTCGGGCTACTGCCCAGCCTCGTCCTCTACGCCATGGCGCCCGAGCGCTTCACCTTCGGGGTCTTCACCTACAGCCTCGTCGCGCCCGAACTCTACTGGAACGGCATCGGCGAATCCTGGCGGCTGCATCCGCTCAGCAAGCTCGACGACATCGTCGCCGAATCGCTTCGCGGCGCGACCGCACTGGCGCTGCTGCTCACCATCTTCACGCTCCGCTCGCGCGCTCGCCAGCGATTGTTCGAGATCATGGCGCTGGGCGGACTGGTCGCCGCCTACCTCCCCGACCCATTCTTCAAGCAATATATGATCCCGCTCCTCCCGCCGCTGTTCGCGCGGGCGGGGCGGGCGCTACCGATGCTGGGCCCGCTCGGCCGCCGGGTCACGCTGGCGGCGGGCGCGGTGTTCGCGATCGTCGGCGCGAGCGGCTCGCTCAAGGCGATCGCAACCATGGCGATGCGCGAGCCGCCGCTGCTCGAGGCGGTCGACCGCGGCCGGATCGTCGCCGCCGTCGCCGCCGGCCGGCCGGTCGCCACCCTCTCGCCCGAACAGATCGCAGGGGCCGACGTGCGCCTCGATCCCGACTTCACCGCCGGGCCGTTCCTGTTCCGGATCCAGGGGCCCACCGGCGCGATGGTCGAGGCCGAGGTCGGCGCACCGACCTTCCAGCGCCTCGGCGACCTCGACCGCGATCCGCCGGCCGTGCTGGTCACGGGCGCCGAGCGCCGCGTCCGCCCGCCGCTCTTCCCGCACGGGCTCGACGACAGCCTCGACGACTGGGCGGCGAGCCGTGGCTATCGCCCCCAGCCGCTGCCGGGGCGCGGCTGGCGGATGTGGGTCGCGCCAACGAAAAGGGGCGGCCCCGAAGAGCCGCCCCATTACGGTCAGGTCCGGACCCCGCAGGGTCCGTCCCGCAAACCCGCTTAGCGCGAGTAGAATTCGACCACGAGGTTCGGCTCCATCCGGACCGGATAGGGCACTTCGTCGAGGGTCGGAACGCGGGTGTAGGTCACCTTGGCGTTGCCGTCCGGCGAGACGTAGTCGGGGATGTCGCGCTCGGCCAGGCTCTGCGCCTCGAGGACCAGCGCCATTTCCTGCGCCTTGGGCCCGAGCTCGATCACGTCACCGACGTTGATGCGGCGGCTGGCAACGTTGCACTTGCCGCCATTGACGCGGACGTGGCCGTGGCTGACGAGCTGGCGGGCGGCCCAGATGGTCGGCGCGAACTTGGCGCGATAGACCACCATGTCGAGGCGGCGCTCGAGCAGGCCGATCAGGTTCTGGCTGGCGTCGCCCTTCATCCGGCTCGCTTCGAAGAAGGTCCGCTTGAACTGCTTCTCGGTGACGTCGCCGTAATAGCCCTTCAGCTTCTGCTTGGCGCGCAGCTGGATGCCGAAGTCCGACATCTTGCCCTTGCGGCGCTGGCCGTGCTGGCCGGGACCATATTCGCGCTTGTTGACCGGGCTCTTCGGGCGACCGAAGACGTTCTCGCCCATGCGGCGGTCAAGCTTGTACTTGGCGCTGGTGCGCTTCGACATTCCATTACTCCAATTGCGTTTGCGTCTGTTTCCGGAACCGCGCTGCCGTCGACCAGGATCGGGACAGGGCCACCGCTTCACCGGAGTGCGAGGCCAATTGCGAAGGCGCGCCCCTAGGCGAAGGGGTTGCGAAGGTCAAGGTCAGCGGCCACTAGCGTTGCCCATGAGCGAAACCGTCGCCCCCGAGGATTGCACCACCATGACCGAGGTCCGCGCCGGCGTGGACGCGGTCGACCGCGCCGTCGTGGCGCTCCTGAAGCGCCGCTTCGGCTACATGGACGCCGCGGCCCGGATCAAGCCCGACCGCTCGGCGGTCCGCGACGAGGCGCGCAAGGCGGACGTGCTCGCCAAGGTGCGCGCGGCGGCGGAAGAGATGCAGTTGCCCCGGCCGGACCTGGCCGAGGCGCTGTACGACCAATTGGTAGAAGCCTCGATCGCCTACGAATTCGAAGTCTTCGACCGCACCCGGGGCTAGTTGCCGCGCGTCCCCGCGTCGGCCATGCCGTCGGCATTGCCCTGGCCTTCGCGGGCCTTCCACTCGCTGGCGGTCAGGCAGATGCGCTTGGAGCGGTGAAGCCCGACCGACGACATCTCGCGGCGGCAGATCTTGCGCTCTTGCTTGGCTTCCGCCGTCTGCACCGGGGTCGTCGGGGCCGGGACGGTTTCCGAAGCGGCGGGAGCAGCCTGGACAGCGAGCAAAGCGGCGAAAATCAGGGACATAAGAGAATCCTCTCGGACGCAAACGAATGGCTGCGGGGTCTTGCGGGCCGCCGCGCGAGAGGTCAACCGCGCGAGCGGCGTTCTTCGACCAACGACCGGATCATTCCACGGACCGCCTTGATCTCGCGGGTCGACCAGCCGGGCTTGGTGAGGATCGTGCGAATGGTGTTCTTGGTCGCCTGGGTTCGCTCGGGCGGATGGAAATAGCCGCTCGCCTCGAGCGCGTCCTCGAAGTGGCCGATCAGCCCCTCGAGGTCCGATTGCGGCGCGCGCGGTTCCTGCTCGAACTGCGTCGGCTGGGCGAGGCTTTCCCCGCGCGACCATTCATAGGCGAGCAGGATCACCGCCTGGGCGAGGTTGAGGCTGCCGAATTCGGGGTTGATCGGCACGGTCACGATGTGGCTGGCCAGCACCACGTCCTCGGTCGCGAGGCCCGAGCGCTCGGGTCCGAACAGGATCGCGCTGCGGCCGCTGGTCGCCCGGATCGCCGATGCCATCTCCTCGGGACCGACCACCGGCGTCATGACGTCACGCTTGCGCACCGTCGAGGCGAACACCTGCCCGCAATCGGCGATCGCCTCGGCGACGCTGTCGAAGACCTGCGCCCGCTCGAGCACGACATCGGCCCCGCTCGCCGCCGGGCCAGCCTCGGGATTGGGCCAGCCGTCGCGCGGCGCCACCAGCCGCATCTCGGTCAGCCCGAAATTGAGCATCGCCCGCGCCGCCTTGCCGATATTCTGGCCGAGCTGCGGACGGACGAGGACGATGACGGGGGGCGGGCTCTGCTCCTTCGATACGCGGCCCTCGGCTTCGCTCGGTCCGCTACTCAGAACGAGCGGCCTTTCTTCATTCCGTTGGTCCTGAGTAGGCGCTGAGCCTGTCGAAGCGCCGTATCGAAGGAAGAGCTTGCGCGAGAGTGCCTGCACGCCCTCCCAGTCACCGGCGATCAGCGCTTCCTTCTTGGCGCGGCTCCAGCCCTTGATCCGCCGTTCGGCCTCCAGCGCCTCGTCCCGTGTCGTAAACTCCTGCGACCAGACCAGCTCAACCGGCAGGCGGCTCGACGTGTAGCCCTCGACTTCCCCCGATCGGTGTTGGGCCACCCGCGCCGTGAGGTCGTCCGAATGACCGACGTAGTAACTGCCGTCGGCGCAGCGGAGCATATAGGCTGCGAATGTCACAGCAACTTGCCCGGGGGCGCCGCGGGATCGTCGGCGGGCTCGCCCACTTCCTCGGCGATTTCGGCAAAATCGCTCGCTTCGGAGAAGTCGCGGTAGATGGAGGCGAAGCGGATGTAGGCGACATGGTCGAGGGTCTTGAGCCCCGCCATCACCTTCTCGCCGATCTGCTCGGCGCGCACCTCGTCGCCGCTGGTCTCCAGCTGCCTCTGGATGCCCGACACCAGCCGCTCGATCTTCTCGAAGGGAATGTCGCGCTTGGCGCTGGCGAAGCCGATCGCGCGGGCAAGCTTGGCCCGGTCGAAGGGCTCGCGGCGGCCGTCCTTCTTGATCACCACGAGATCGCGCAGCTGGACCCGCTCGAAGGTGGTGAAGCGCGCACCGCATCCCTCGCACTGCCGCCGGCGACGGATCGCCGCCCCGTCTTCCGACGAGCGGCTGTCCTTCACCTGGCTGTCGAGATCACCGCAAAATGGGCAGCGCATCCTCAGCCCTGATAGATGGGGAAGCGGGCACAGAGCGCGCGGACGCGCTCGTTCACGTCCCGCTCGACCGCGCCATTATTCTCGACGCCGTTGGCGCGCAGCCCCTCGAGGACGTCCGCGACCATGTCGCCGATCTCGCGGAATTCGGCCTCGCCGAAGCCGCGGGTGGTGCCGGCGGGCGAGCCGACGCGGATCCCGCTGGTCTTCATCGGCGGCAGGGGATCGAACGGAATGCCGTTCTTGTTGCAGGTGATGCCGGCACGCTCGAGGCTCTCGTCGGCGTCCTTGCCGGTGATCCCGAGGGGCCTCAGGTCGATCAGCGCGAGGTGGGTATCGGTGCCGCCCGCGACGAGGTCGGCGCCGCGCTCCTTCAGCCGGTTCGCCAGCGTGCGGGCATTGGCGACCACCGCCTTGGCGTACTTCTTGAAATCGGGCTGGAGCGCCTCGCCGAAGGCGACCGCCTTGGCGGCGATGACGTGCATCAGCGGGCCGCCCTGCAGGCCCGGGAAGACCGCCGAGTTGAACTTCTTCGCCAGCGCCTCGTCGTCGGTCAGGATCATGCCGCCGCGCGGGCCGCGCAGGGTCTTGTGGGTGGTGGTGGTGACCACATGCGCGTGGCCGAAGGGCGAGGGATGCTCGCCCGCCGCGACCAGCCCGGCGAAATGCGCCATGTCGACCATCAGCATGGCGCCCACGCCGTCGGCGATGGCCCGGAAGCGCGCGAAATCGAGATGGCGCGGATAGGCCGAGCCGCCCGCGATGATCAGCTTGGGCTTGTGCTCCTTGGCAAGCCGTTCGACCTGCTCGAAGTCGACCAGATGATCGTCGGCGCGCACGCCATATTGGATCGCCTTGAACCACTTGCCCGACTGGGCCGGCGGCGCGCCGTGGGTGAGGTGGCCGCCCGCGTCGAGGCTCATGCCGAGGATCGTGTCGCCGGGCTGCAGGAGGGCGAGGAACACCGCGCCATTGGCCTGCGCGCCCGAATGCGGCTGGACGTTGGCGAAGCCGCAACCGAACAGCTGCTTGGCCCGCTCGATCGCGAGGGTCTCGACCGCGTCGGAGGGATGGCAGCCCTGGTAGTAGCGGCGGCCCGGATAGCCCTCGGCATATTTGTTGGTGAACACCGAGCCCTGCGCCTCGAGCACCGCCTTGGAGACGATGTTCTCGGACGCGATCAGCTCGATCTGGGTCTGTTCGCGGGTCAGTTCGTCACGAACCGCGGCGGCGACGGCGGGGTCGGCCTGCTCAAGGGCGCGGGTGAAGAAGCCCTCGGGTTGCTGGTCGTTCAAATTGGCGGCGGTGGCCATGGATCAGGCTCCTGTAGGGGCGGAGAGGAGGTCGACGCGGCGCTGGTGGCGGCCGCCGGCGAAGTCGGTCGAAAGAAAGGCGGTGACGCAGGCCTTGGCGAGGTCGATTCCGGTCAGCCGGGCGCCCAGCGCGATCACGTTGGCGTCGTTGTGCTCGCGGGCGAGCGCGGCCGAGAGCGGCTCGTTGACCAGCGCGCAGCGGCAGGCCGGGTTGCGATTGACCGAAATGGAAATTCCGATCCCCGAGCCGCAGACCGCGATCCCGCGGGTTGCGCGGCCGTCGGCGACCGCCTCGGCGAGCAGGCTTCCGAAGCGTGGGTAATCGACACTCTCGGGCCCATTGGTGCCGAGGTCGAGCACCTCATGCCCTTCCGCGCGCAGCCAGTCGGCGAGCGCGTCCTTGAGCGCGAATCCGGCATGGTCGGCGGCGAGGGCGATGGTCATGCGGCCATCTAGCCGGGGTGCCCGCGAAATGCCACCGTGGCGACATGAAAACGAGGGCCCCCCTGCCTGCCTTGCTGCTCGGCCTCGCCGGGCTGATCCCGCCCGCCGTGCTGACCGCGGTCGCCGTGCTCGACCTCGGGCTGTTCGCGCCGTCGACCCCGGGCTTCGTCCGGACCTATGCGGCGGTGATCCTGAGCTTTCTCGGCGGCACCTGGTGGGCCTTCGCCTGCCGCGAGGAGAAGCCGAGCTGGTGGCTGCTGAGCTTGAGCGTCATTCCGTCGCTCGCCGGCTGGTGGGCGATCGCCTCGTTCCGCCCGCCCGAGGCCCTGTTCGGCCTCGCCGTCCTGCTGCTCGCAGCCCTTGCGGTCGACGCCCTCATGGTCCGCCGCCGCCTTGCGCCGCCCTGGTGGACGGGTCTTCGGGTACCCCTCTCGACCGGCCTTGCCCTCTGCTGCGCGCTGAGCGGCTGGGCGCTGGTCCGCTAAGCGATGACTTGCGGATCGCGACCCAGATTGTAACCTCTCCCTCGCCGAGACGAGAGGGGCTTAGCCATGAGGATCAGTCGTCATCTGGGCGGCGAGCCGCAGCTCGGAATCCTAGTGTTCCTCGTTTGCCTGCCCGTACTTTACGCGCTCGGCACAATTTTCTTCTGGACTGGCGACGGCCTCGTCCACGCCTTCGAGCGCTTCCTGGCGGGACCTGCCAACACACCAACATTGGGTTTCTATATCAGTTGGATCATTCAGGCAGCGGCGCAGGCGATCGCCAACAAGAGGCATGTAGCCCGCGGCGGCGAGGTCGAGGCGGGCGGTTTCTCCTCGGACTGGCTGATCTTCGTGGCCTTCGGAATCTTCCTGTCGCTCGCCTTCACCGGCGGCGGCGCGGGCACCTTGGCAAGCGAGGGCGCCAACACTGCTGCCTGGGTGGCCCTGGGCCTGGTCGTCGTCCACGCAATTCTGATCGTCCTGCGACCCTCCGACCGGCTGGTTCGGGATCGGGGAGATGGACGACCGGCGGATTGAGCGGCGCTAGGCGGCTTCGCGCAGCTCCAGCCGGCTCCAGATTTCGGCCAGCGCGCCGGTCAGCTCGTCTTGCATCGCTTCGTCGTGGCAGGGGCCGGGGGTGAAGCGCAGGCGCTCGGTCCCGCGGGGCACGGTCGGGAAATTGATCGGCTGCACGTAGAAGCCATATTCGGCGAGCAGGATGTCGCTGATCCGCTTGGCCTTGACCGGGCAGCCGACCAGCAGCGGCACGATGTGGGTGACGCTGTCCATCACCGGCAGGCCCGCATCGGCGAACTTGCGCTTGAGCATCGCGGCGGCGGCCTGCTGGCCCTCGCGCTCGGCGGCCGAGGCTTTCAGATGCCGGACGCTCGCCAGCGCCCCGGCGACCAGCACCGGCGACAGCGAGGTCGTGAAGATGAAGCCCGGCGCGTAAGAGCGGATGCAGTCGACGATATTCTGGTCGGCCGCGATATAGCCGCCCATCACGCCGAACGCCTTGCCCAGCGTGCCCTCGATGATCGTCAGCCGGTGGGCGACGTCGTCGCGCTCCGAAATGCCGCCGCCACGCTCACCGTACATGCCGACCGCATGGACTTCGTCGAGATAGGTCAGCGCGCCGTAGCGGTCGGCGAGGTCGCAGATCTCGGCGATTGGGGCGACGTCGCCGTCCATCGAATAGACGCTCTCGAAGGCGATCAGCTTAGGCGTCGCCGGATCGACCGCCGCCAGCAATTCCTCGAGGTGGGCGAGGTCGTTGTGGCGGAAGATCTGCTTCTCGCAGCCCGAATTCTTGATCCCCGCGATCATGCTCGCGTGGTTGAGTTCGTCCGAGAAGATGATGCAGCCCGGCAGCAGCTTGCCGAGCGTCGACAGCGCCGCCTCGTTCGAGACATAGCCGGACGTGAACAGCAGCGCGGCTTCCTTGCCGTGAAGGTCGGCGAGCTCGGCCTCGAGGTCGACGTGATAATGAGTGTTGCCGCCGATGTTGCGGGTCCCGCCCGAGCCCGCGCCGACGTCGTGCAGCGCTTCCTCCATCGCTGCGATCACGTCGGGGTGCTGGCCCATGCCGAGATAGTCGTTCGAACACCAGACGGTGATCGGCTTGGGGCCATTGTGCCCGGCGAAACAGCGCGCGTTCGGAAACGCACCCTTGTTGCGCAGGATGTCGATGAAGACCCGGTAGCGGCCCTCGTCATGGAGCCGGTCGATCGCGGCCTTGAAGACGGAGTTGTAGTCCAACGCTGGTGCCTCTTGCTCGGGCGCGCCTTTAACCAATTCGATCCTGCAAGGCCAATGCAAACGACTCGCAAGTCAGACGTGCCTGATCTCTCCCAGATTGTAGCGGCCAAGCGCCTCGGCCAATGGGACATTTGGTCCTAGTCCGGTGAAGACGGCGATTCCCGGCGGCGCCTCGTCCGGCCAGGACTGGCCCTCGGTGAGATGCGCGATCCGCCGCGCGATGCCGGGCCCGCCGTCGACCTGCGCGACCCCGGGCAGCGCGGCGGCCAGTTCCTCGGCGAGCAGGGGGAAGTGCGTGCAGGCCAGCACGACGACGTCCATGTCCCGGCCCGTCAGGGGCGCGACCGCGGCGGCGACCGCGGCCGGGTCGATCGTCTCGCCCGCAAGCTTGGCCTCGGCAAGCGCGACGAGTTCGGCCGAGCCGTGGCGAAGCACCGTGCAATCGCTGGCGAAGCGCCGGGCGAGGTCGTCGACATAGGGCTGGCGGACGGTCGCCTCGGTGCCCAGCACCCCGATAACCCGGCTGTTCGACTGCTCGGCGGCGGGCTTGATCGCGGGCACGGTGCCGACCACCGGAATGTCGAGCGCCGCGCGGACGAACGGCAGCGCGATGGTCGAGGCGGTGTTGCAGGCGATCACTGCCAGCCGCGGCCGGAAACGCTCGGTCAGCCGCCCCAGCAGCGCCGGCACCCGCGCCGCAATCTCGGCCTCCGAGCGCGTGCCATAGGGAAAGGCCGCGCTGTCGGCGACGTAGACGATCGGGGCGGTCGGGAGCAGCGCCCGCGTGGGCCCAAGCACCGACAGCCCGCCGACACCGGAATCGAAGAAGAGCAGGGGAGCGTCGGCGGCGATGGTCATCTCATGGCCATGTGGCGGTCGTTGCGCGGCCGCGCAATGCTGACTAGCCTTCGCCGCCAGATGAACATCTCCACGCCCATGCTGCTCGCCATTGCCCTCGGCTATCTCCTCGGCTCGATCCCCTTCGGCCTCGTCCTCACCCGGTTGAGCGGGCGCGGCGACATCCGCGACATCGGTTCGGGGAATATCGGCGCGACCAACGTCCTTCGCACCGGGTCCAAGGGCCTCGCCGCCGCGACGCTGATCCTCGACGCGCTCAAGGGCACCGCGGCGGTGCTGCTGGCCGAACTGCTGTGGCCGGGCAGCGGCCGCTATGCCGCGGCGGGCGCGCTCGTCGGGCACCTCTATCCCGTGTGGCTGCGCTTCAAGGGCGGCAAGGGCGTCGCGACCCTGCTCGGCATCCTGCTTGGCCTCGCCTGGCCGGTCGCCGCCATCTACGCGGCGGTGTGGATCGGTCTGCTCCTGATCCTGCGCATCAGTTCGGTCGCGGGCATGGTCGCCGCGGTCAGCGCGCCGATCGCCGCCAGCCTGCTCGGCCGCCCCGACCTCACCCTGATGCTCGCCGGCTTCGCGCTGCTGGTCGTCTACAAGCACCGCGAGAACATCGCCCGGCTGGCGGCGGGGACCGAGCCCCGGGTCGGGCGGTCGCGCGCTTGACCGAGGCCGATCTCGTCGCCCGGATCCGGCTGATCCGGACGCCGAGCATCGGCCCCATTTCCTTCCGCCAGCTCCTCGCTCGCTTCGGCAGCGCCGAGGCCGCGCTTGCCGCCTTGCCCGACCTCGTCGCCCGCGGCGGTGGCCGGATGCCGGCGGTCCCGCCCGAGGCCAGCGCCCGGCGCGAGATGGCGGCGGTGGAGCAGGCCGGTGGCCGCTATCTCGCCATCGGCCAGGGGCTCTACCCCAAGGCGCTGGCCGAGACCGACGGCGCGCCCCCGCTGCTGATCGTCAGGGGCGACCTCCGCCTCCTCGACCGACGGATGGTCGGGATGGTCGGTGCCCGCAATGCCAGCGCCGCCGCCTGCCGCTTCGCCCGGAGCCTCGCCCACGACCTTGGCCGCGAGGGTCTGGTGGTGGTTTCGGGCCTCGCCCGCGGGATCGACGCCGCCGCCCATGACGGGGCGATGGAGAGCGGCACCATCGGCTGCGCGGCGGGCGGGATCGACATCTTCTATCCCCCCGAGAACGAAGCCCGCCAGCGCCGCATGGCCGAGACCGGGCTCGTCGTCAGCGAGTGCCCGCCCGGCTACGAGCCGCGCGCCCGCGACTTCCCCCGCCGCAACCGGATCATCGCCGGCCTCTCCGAAGGGATTGTCGTGATCGAGGCCGCGCCCAGGTCGGGGTCGCTCATCACCGCCCGCCTCGCCGCCGAAATGGGGCGCGAGGTGATGGCGGTCCCCGGCAGCCCGCTCGACCCCCGCGCGCAGGGGTGCAACGGCCTCATCCGCGACGGCGCGACCCTGGTCCAGAATGCGGCCGATGTCGTCGAGGCGCTTCGCCCGGCGCTCGGCGAGGTCCGGTCGGGTCGCGACCTCTTCAGCTTCGAAGCGCCCCCTGCCGACACTTCGGCCGAGCCGGACCAGAGCGACCGCGACCGCGTTCAGGAATTGCTCGGCCCGTCGCCCGCGCCGGTCGACGAGATCGTCCGCCTCTCCGGCCTCGAGCCCGGCGCGGTCCAGCTCGTCCTCCTCGAACTCGACCTCGCCGGAAAGCTCGACCGGCACGCGGGCGGCAAGGTCAGCCTCCGTTGAGCCGTCGCCTGCTGCCGGCCGACAAGGTCGCGATCGGTCTGGGCCTGATGTATCTGGCCCTCAAAATCGGCTGGGCTGCGCTTTACGACCGGCTATGGATTGGCGCCGGTTTGATCGAAGGCCTCTTCTGGATACTGGTCTTGGCATTCGGGCTGTCTCACTTCATCGAAGCCATCAGATCTGCTGAGCCTGGCCTCGCCTCTCGGTGGAGGACAGCCGTCTCCCTTCCAATCGTCATGACCGGGCTGGTCCTGCTCAATGGAGCAACAGCGGCTCCCGCGCGCCTCAGTGCAGCACTTTCGCTCGCCGCAAGGTCTTCGGAGATGCACTTCGCCGAGAAGGCGGCAGGGCCGGGTCGAGCGGCAGCCATGCCCTGGGTTGAAGGAATTCCGGACGGCGGTGTTGCGATCGTCCGCTACGCATCGGGCAATCCTGTCGACCTGGCGATGAACGAGCAACTCAGACTAACAGGCGAACGGATCCGGCACTGCCGAACCATTGGACCGAACGAATATATCTGCGGTTACGACTGACCCGCTTGACGGGCTCGCCGCCGACCATCCACCCTCGTGCGTATGCGTGAAGGAATGAATTCGTGAAGCTGGTCGTCGTCGAATCGCCGGCCAAGGCCAAGACCATCGAGAAGTATCTGGGGCCGGGCCACAAGGTGCTGGCGAGCTATGGCCATGTCCGCGACCTGCCGGCCAAGGACGGATCGGTCGATCCCGACCATGAGTTCGCGATGGACTGGGAGGTCTATGGCGACAAGGCGCGCCAGGTGAAGGCGATCGCCGACGCCGCCAAGGCCTCGGACACGCTGATCCTCGCGACCGACCCCGACCGCGAGGGCGAGGCAATCAGCTGGCACGTCCAGGAACTGCTCAAGAAGAAGAAGGCGCTGCCCAAGGACGTCCAGCGGGTCACTTTCAACGCCATCACCAAGTCCGCCGTGCTCGAGGCGATGGCCGCCCCGCGCGCGCTCGACGAGGATCTGATCGACGCCTACCGGGCCCGCCGCGCGCTCGACTATCTCGTCGGTTTCACCCTCTCACCGATCCTCTGGCGCAAGCTCCCGGGCGCCAAGAGCGCGGGCCGCGTCCAGTCGGTCGCGCTGCGCCTGATCGTCGACCGCGAGGCCGAGATCGAGCGCTTCACCGCGCAGGAATATTGGACCGTCACCGCGCGCTTCGCGGCCAATGGCCAGGAATTTTCGGCGCGCCTGATCGAGCTCGACGGGAAGAAGCTCGACAAGCTCACCCTCGGCGACAAGGGCTCGGCGACCGACGCGAGGAAGGCGGTCGAGGCCGGCCACTTCGCGGTCGATTCGGTCGAGACCAAGCCCTTCAGCCGCAACCCCCCGCCGCCCTTCACCACCTCGACCCTGCAGCAGGAGGCCGCGCGCAAGCTGGGCTTCGCCGCCAGCCACACGATGCGGATCGCGCAGCAGCTCTACGAGGACGGGCTGATCACGTACATGCGGACCGACGGCGTGCAGATGGCCGGCGAGGCGATCAGCGCGGCACGCAAGGCCGTCGCCGACCGCTTCGGCGCCGCGCACCTCCCCGACAAGCCGCGCCAGTATTCGAGCAAGGCCAAGAACGCGCAGGAGGCCCACGAGGCGATCCGTCCGACCGACTTTGCCCGCGAGAAGGCCGGCAGCGGCGACCATGCCCGGCTCTACGAGCTGGTCTTGAACCGCGCGCTCGCCAGCCAGATGGCCTCGGCCCGGCTCGAGCGCACGACGGTGGAGCTGGCGGCCGACCGCGCCCGGCTGCGCGCGACGGGACAGGTCACGCTCTTCCCCGGCTTCCTCGCGCTCTACGAGGAAGGCCGCGACGAGAAGGGTGACGACGAGGACGGCGCGAAGATGCCGCATCTTGCCAAGGGCGACCGGCCCGACAAGCTCGGCGTCGAGGCGGTGCAGAGCTTCACCCAGCCGCCGCCGCGCTACTCCGAGGCGAGCCTGGTCAAGCGGCTGGAAGAGCTCGGCATCGGCCGGCCCTCGACATATGCGGCGACGCTGCAGACGCTCAAGGACCGCGAATATGTGCGGCTCGAGAAGCAGCGCTTCATTCCCGAGGAGAGCGGGCGGCTGGTGACGGCCTTCCTCGAGCGCTTCTTCGAGAAATATGTCAGCTACGACTATACCGCCGAGCTCGAGGAGGAGCTGGACGACGTCTCGGGCGGGCGGCTCGACTGGATCAAGCTGCTCGACGCCTTCTGGCGCGACTTCAAGCCCAAAGCGGGCGAGGTGATGGACCAGAAGCCGTCCGAAGTGACGGCGGCGCTCGACGAATTCCTGTCGCCCTGGCTGTTCCCCAACAAGGGCGACGGCTCGGACCCCCGGACCTGCCCGCTCTGCGGCACCGGCCGGCTGGCGCTGCGCGGGGGCAAGTTCGGCGCGTTCGTCGCCTGCTCCAACTATCCCGACTGCAAGTTCACCCGGAAGTTCGGCCAGGGCGGCGACGCCGCGGCGTCGAGCGGCGAACCGGCCGACCTTGGCGAGGGCATCCTCCTCAAGAGCGGTCGCTTCGGGCCCTATGTCGAGCAGGGCGAGAAGCGCGCCTCGATCCCCAAGGACGTGTCGATCAACCTCGACTGGGCGAAGAAGCTGCTCAGCCTGCCGCGCGAGATCGGGCCGCATCCGGAGACGGGCGAGATGATCTCGGCCTCGATCGGGCGCTACGGGCCCTATCTGGTGCACCAGGGCAAATATGCGAGGCTCCAGAGCACCGCGGAGGTGTTCGAGACCGGCATGAACGCCGCGGTCGCCAAGCTGGCCGATGCCGCGGCGGGCGGGGGCAAGGGCCGGGGCGCGAGCCGCGAGCCGCTGGCGGTGCTCGGAACCCACCCCGAGAGCGCCAAGGAATTGAAGGTGATGGAGGGCCGCTTCGGTCCCTATGTCACCGACGGCACCACCCATGCGACGCTGCCCAAGGCGGCCGACCCCAAGGCGGTCACGCTCGAGGAGGCGATTGCCCTGATCGACGCCAAGGCGGCGAAGGGACCGGCCAAGGGCAGGAAGAAGGCCCCGGCCAAGAAGAAGGCTCCGGCTAAGAAGAAGTGATCCCGCAGGCCCGGCAGGTCGGGTCGGCGGGGATCCGGATCCGGCGCTGGGTGCCGGTCAGCCCGTCGATGAGATGAAGCTGGCCGGCCGGGTCGTCGCCCGCACCCGCCAGCACCCGAAGCGCGATCAGCGCGGCGAGGTTGCCGGCGAGGCCGGTCAGCGCGCCCGTCACCCCGAGCTCGGCGCAATTGTCGCAATCGTCGGCGTCGAAGGCGTCGCCGACGAAGCAGCGATAGCAGGGCTTGCCCCGGAACAACCCGACCTGCCCCTGCCACTGGGCTGCGGCGGCGCTCAGCAGCGGCAGGCCGAGCGCCACGCAGGCGTCGCTGACCGCGAGCCGGGTCGCGAAATTGTCGGTGCCGTCGATGACGAGGTCATGCCCGGAGAGCAGGGCTGCGGCATTGTGCGCCTCGATCCGCCGCTCGACCGGATCGACCTCGACGAAGGGATTGAGGCGCCGCACGAACTGGCCCGCGAGCGCCGCCTTGGGTTCGCCCGCGTCGCGCGAGCGGAAGATCGGCTGGCGATGGAGGTTCGACAGGTCGCACAGGTCGGGGTCGATGATGGTCAGGCGACCGACCCCGGCACCCGCCAGCGCGGGGATCACCGCACAGCCAATCCCGCCCGCGCCGACCACGACGACCCGGCTGGCCTTGAGCCTTTGCTGTCCGGTCCCGCCGAGGTCCGGCAGCACGATCTGCCGGGCGTAGCGGGTGAGTTCCTCGTCGGTCAGCATGCTTCAAAAATCCGTTCGTGCCGAGCGACGTCGAGGCACCATTGCACTGATGTCCCTCGACGTCGCTCGGGACAAACGGGACTTAGCGGCCAGTCGAACCGAACCCGCCGTCGCCCCGCGCGGTCTCGTCGAGCTCGTCGACCTCGTCCCAGCTAGCCTGCGTGACCGCGGCGGGGACGAGCTGGGCGATGCGCTCGCCGCGGCGGATCGGAAAGGCCTCCGTCCCGTGGTTGATCATGATGACCTTGAGTTCGCCGCGATAGTCGGCGTCGATCGTGCCCGGCGTATTGGGAACGGTGATGCCATGCTTGAGCGCAAGGCCCGAGCGCGGGCGGACCTGCACCTCATAGCCGGCGGGAATGGCGATCCGGAGGCCCGTCGCGACCGCGTGGCGCTGGCCGGGCTGGAGGTCGAGATCCTCGGCGGACACCACGTCCATGCCCGCGGCATGTTCGGTCGCATAGGCGGGCAGGGGAAGCCCCTCGCCGTGGGGCAGGCGGGCAATCTGGATACGGATCATGCAAGGTCCTGGGCAATGCGGGTGACGAGCGCGCGGGCGAGTTGCTCCTTGGGGCCGGCCCCGAGGTCCTCGACGCCCGCGGCGGTGACGAGGTGCAAATGGTTCGATGCGCCGCCCATGACGTCGCCGGAAACGTCGTTCGCGACGATCCAGTCGGCCTTCTTGGCGCTGCGCTTGGCGGTCGCATTGGCAAGGAGGTCGTCCGTCTCCGCCGCGAAGCCGACCAGCAGGCGCGGGCGGTCGGGGTGGCTCCCGAGCGTCGCGAGGATGTCGGGATTGGGGCTGAAGCGAAGCTCGGGCGGGCCGGCGCTCTTCTTCAACTTGGTCGGGCTGGCCGCGACCTTCCAGTCGGCGACCGCGGCGACGAGGATGGCGGCGTCGGCGGGGAGCGCGCCGAGGGTCGCGGCGAGCATCTCCTCGGCGGTCTCGACGTCGATCCGTGCGACGCCCGGCGGGGTGGGGAGGGCGACCGGACCGGCAATGAGGGTGACGCGGGCACCGGCGGCGGCGGCGGCGGCGGCGATGGCGAAGCCCTGGCGGCCCGAGGAGCGGTTGGCGATCACCCGGACGGGATCGATCGGCTCGTGGGTGGGGCCGGCAGTGACGAGGATGTGGCGGCCGGTGAGATCGATTGCCTTGTTCGTCATCCCGGGCTCGACCCGGGATCCCGCTTCTTCTTCTTGACCCGCCGAAGGAAAGAAGCGGGACCCCGGATCAAGTCCGGGGTGACGGGAAAGTTCGGAGAGAATGTCCGCCGGTTCGGGCAGCCTTCCCGGGCCATATTCGCCGCAGGCCATTTCGCCCTCGGTCGGCTCGATCACCGTGACGCCGCGCTTTCGCAGGGTCGCGACGTTGGCGACCGTCGCGGCATGTTGCCACATGCGGACGTTCATCGCCGGGGCGGCGTAGACCGGCTTGTCGGTGGCGAGGAGGAGGGTGGTGGCGAGGTCGTCGGCGATCCCGGCGGCCATCTTGGCGAGGAGATCGGCGGTGGCCGGGCAGACGAGCACGAGGTCGGCCGCGCGAGAGAGCTGGATGTGCCCCATCTCGGTCTCGTCCTTGAGGTCCCAGAGCGAGGTGTAGACCGGGCTCTCGGCCAGCGCGGCGAGGGTCATGGGGGTGACGAAATGACTTCCGCCACTGGTGAGGACGGGGGTGACCGAATGGCCCTGGCGGCGGGCGAGGCGAATCAGTTCGGCGGCCTTGAACGCCGCGATTCCGCCGCCGACGATGAGCAGGATCCGGGCCATGTCAGCCGCGCTCCGCCCGGCGAAGGTCACAAAGGTCACGGGGTCCGCGAGTCGCGTTCGACCCGAAGGTCACAAAGGTCACAGGGTGGCCGAGTCGGGTTCGGCGACGGCGGCCCGAAGCGTCAGTCGCGGTAAGTCCGGGAGGCAGAAAAGTCGGCGCCATCGTCACCATCGTCCGATGCCAGACGAAATCCTACTTTGCTAGGCAGGAACATGAAGGTGCCCCCTTGAGGGCAGCGGCGACGCTCCCATCTCGCGCCCGAAACGACAGGGAGAGCCATGCATGTCCGAATACGTTCCGCCCAAGGTCTGGACCCCCAAGCCCGCGGAAGGCCAGTTTGCCTCGATCAACCGGCCGGTGTCGGGCGCGACCCACGAGACCGAGCTGCCCGTCGGCAAGCATCCGCTCCAGCTCTACAGCCTCGGCACCCCCAATGGGCAGAAGGTGACCATCCTCCTCGAGGAACTGCTGGCGGCGGGGTTCAGCGAGGCGGAGTATGACGCCTGGATCATCGAGATCATGAAGGGCGACCAGTTCGGCTCAGGCTTCGTCGGCATCAATCCCAACAGCAAGATTCCCGCGCTGGTCGACCGCAGCGGGCCCGAGCCCGTCCGCGTGTTCGAGAGCGGCGCGATCCTCCTCTACCTCGCCGAGAAGTTCGGGGCGTTCCTCGGCACCAGCCGGACCGAGACCTTGAGCTGGCTCTTCTGGCAGATGGGCTCGGCCCCGATCCTGGGCGGCGGCTTCGGCCATTTCTTCGCCTATGCGCCGGCCAAGTATGAATATCCGATCGACCGCTACACGATGGAAGTGAAGCGCCAGCTGGACGTGCTCGACAAGCGGCTGGCCACGAGCGAGTTCATCGCGGGCGAGGACTACAGCATCGCCGATATCGCGCTGTGGCCCTGGTATGGTGGGGTCGCGCTGAACCGCACCTACGAGGGTGCGGGCGAGTTCCTCGACGCGCAGAGCTACAGGAACCTTATCCGCTGGGCCGAGCAGATCGACGCGCGGCCGGCGGTGAAGCGCGGGCGGATCGTCAACGTGATGCGCGGCGACCTGCAGCTGCGCGAGCGGCACTCGGCCGCCGACTTCGAGGCGCTGGGGCTCTAGGCGGCCAGCGCGAGAGCGAGAGCAGGGTCGTCGTCGTTGGCGGAAGTCCGCTCGGCGGCGACCCGCTGGCGGCGGCGGGCCCTGCCGGCGCGGCGAGGAAGGAGCGCGCGGGCGCCGACCGCGATCAATGCGGTGACCGGCCGCGCCCTGACGAGAAGTGCCGCCGTCAGCGTGACGGTCAAGGCATCGGCATAAAGGGCGAGTTGCCAGGCAAAGGCCATGGCGAGCTCGGCCGAACCGAGCATCACGATCGTCTCCGCCCCCGCGACCATCAGCGTCAGCATGATGACGAGGAAGAAGAGCTTGGCCCGGTTGAACTGGCTGAGCTGACGGACGGGCTCCTCGACCAGCCAGCGGTGAAGGCTGCGGGACAGCGGGATGTCGGGGATCCAGCGCAGCAGCGCGATCACGGCGACGAACAGATACAGCATGGCGGTCCCCCTCGAGCGGTGAAGGTGGGGGCGCGGTGGGGAGGGCTCAAGGAGTCCCTAAAACGCGTCGTCCCGGCGTCGGCCGGGACCTCAGGACCTTCGCGGGTCTCCTGAGGTCCCGGCCTGCGCCGGGACGACGGTCGTCTGGTGGGACTTAGTTCGCGTCGCCGCGGAGGATGAAGCGGTCGTCGTCGCTGGTGCCGAGGCGGACTTCGAACGGTCCGTTGCCGCTGATCGGGTGGACGGCGATGCCGAGGAGATCGTCCTGGTCCTTGAACAGGTCCGAATATTCGTAGGTGCCGGCGATGGCTTCTTTGACCTCGACCAGCAGGGTTTCGCAATCGACCTTGCCGCCGTCGTTGAGCTGGCGCTCGATCCCGCGGTGGAAGGCTTCATGCGCCTTGTCGACCGCGATCACCTGGCCGGCGTCCTCGTCGAGGACGAGCGCGACGATCCCGACCGAGCCGCCGCCCGGAAGCTCGCAGGTCCCGATTTCCTGCGGGATGGGGAGGGTGGCGCCAGCCTCGACGCCATTGGCGAAGGCTTCGCGCACGTCGGCGTGATGGGGGCTGGTGACCTTGACCGAACCGTCGGCACCCACCGCGTAGAAGCTGGTGAAGAGATAGGGCTCGCAGCCGCCCTCTTCCGACTGCGCTTCGCAGTGCAGCTCGCGCAAGGTGATGGTGACGCTGTCGCTCATTGGTGAAAGTCCCCTGGTTCGTTAGGTTGGGCGTATGCCTCGCGCCTAGCATGGCTTGGGTGAGTCGCAAACAAGCTCGGTTGAACCGCGCGGCGGGGCTGCTAGCCTGCCTTCACACTTACCGGGTGGAGGACAGGGAAACTTCATGAACAACCTCACGAACGTCGCCTTTCGCGGCGCCAGGATGCTGCTGCTTTCGGCGAGCTGCACCGCCGCCGTCGCCTTTGCGCAGAGCGCGCCGATCGTGCAGCCGGGCGCGCCGGGGCAGGCGTCGCGGGCGGTCGATGCGGCGACCGCAGTCAGGATCGCCGACACCAGCTACTCGGCCTATGACGTGCGCTTCCTGCAGGACATGATCCCGCACCACGCGCAGGCGACCCAGATGACCGCGCTGGTCCCGAGCCGCACCAACCGGCCCGAGATCCTGACGGTCGCGAAGCGGATCGACGCCACCCAGGCCGACGAAATCGCCTTCATGAAGAAGTGGCTGACCGATCGCGGGCAGGCGACCACCAACGAGCATGCCATGCACATGATGCATGACGCGGCGATGATGACGATGATGGGGATGGCGACCCCCGAGCAGATGGCGGCGCTCTCCGCGGCCAAGGGCGTCGAGTTCGAGCGCCTGTTCCTGACCCGGATGATCAGCCACCACCAGGGCGCGGTGCGGATGGCGCAGGAGCTGCTGGGGCGCGGGGGGACCGCGGCGGACCCCGGCCTCAACGCCTTCGTCACCGACCTCGTCAAGGAGCAGCAGGAAGAGATCAAGCGGATGACCGCGCTGCTCGGCACCATCGCCGAGGATCCGCGCACCGGGCTCAAGGCGGGGACCAGGGACGCGGGCCAGGCGATCAGCGGGATGACGCTCGTCGCCTCGCTGCCGCGGCCGACCGGCTTCTTCGATCCCAAGAACCCCTATGACCTGCCGCCCAAGGCGCTGGTCAAGCAAGGCGAGAAGCTGCCCGAGGGCGCCGGCCGCGCGCCGCTGCTGAGCTTCGCGCAGACCGACATGGCCTTCCAGGGCGATGTGCTGGCGACCGGCAACTACCATGGCTTCAACCTCTACCGGGTGAACCCCGCGGGCGGCGCGCCGGCGCTGGTCAGCTCGACCATCTGCCCGGGCGGGCAGGGCGACCTCAGCCTGGTCGGCAACATCCTGATCATGAGCGTCGAGCAGGGCCGCGGCCGGCTCGACTGCGGCCGGCAGGGCGTGCAGGACTTCGTCAGTCCCGAGCGCTTCCGCGGGATCCGCATCTTCGACATCTCCGACCTCGCCAATCCGCGCCAGGTCGGCGCGGTGCAGACCTGCCGCGGGAGCCACACCCATTCGGTGATCAGCTCCGACGCCGAGAAGATCATCGTCTATGTCTCGGGCACCTCGCAGGTCCGCAGCGAGAAGGAACTGGCGGGTTGCGTCAACGACCCCGGCTCGCAAAAGTCGGCCTTGTTCAGCATCGACGTGATCGAGATCCCGCTCGCCAATCCGGCGGCGGCGCGGATCGTCGACAAGCCGCGCGTCTTCGGCGACCCCGCCACCGGCAGCATCTCGGGGCTGTGGGCGGGCGGCGACCATGGCGACGGGACGCAGGAGACCAACCGCACCGACCAGTGCCACGACATCACCGCCTTCCCCTCGCTGAAGCTGGCGGCGGGCGCCTGCTCGGGCAACGGCATCCTGCTCGACATCAGCAATCCCTCGAAGCCGAAGCGTGTCGACCAGGTGCTCGATCCGACCTTCGCCTACTGGCATTCGGCGACCTTCAACAACGACGGCACCAAGGTCATCTTCACCGACGAGTGGGGCGGCGGCGGGCGGCCGCGCTGCCTGGTCAGCGATCCCAAGGACTGGGGCGCCAACGCCATCTACGACATCGTCGACGGCAAGCTCCGGTTCCGCAACCATTACAAGCTGCCCGCGCCGCAGACCGAGACCGAGAATTGCGTCGCGCACAACGGCTCGATCATCCCGGTCCCGGGCCGCGACCTGTTCGTCCAGGCCTGGTACCAGGGCGGCATATCGATCAGCGACTTCACCGATTCGAGCCGCCCGACCGAGATCGGCTATTTCGACCGCGGCCCGCTCTACAAGGACGAGCTGACCCTCGCCGGCTTCTGGTCGGCCTATTACTACAAGGGGCAGATCTACGGGACCGAGATCGCGCGCGGGCTCGACGTGCTGGCGCTCAAGCCCGGCCCGCAGCTGTCGGCGAACGAGATCGCGGCGGCGGCGCTCGCCCAATATGCCAACGGGCGCTTCAATCCGCAGGACCAGTATCCGGTCAGCTGGCCCGCGGTGCCGGTGGTGGCGCTCGCCTATGTCGACCAGCTCGAGCGGAGCCAGAGCCTGCCCGCCGCGCAAATTGCCCAGCTGCGCTCGGCCTTGGCGGCGCCGAAGGCGGGGCAGCTCCGCAGCCTCGCGGGGTCTCTGGTCGCCCCGGCCGACGCGATCGCGGCGAAGCGGGTGGCGGCGCTGAAGACCGTGCTGCTGGCGATGAAGTAGGAAAACGTCGTCCCCGCGCAGGCGGGGACCTCGGGCGACGATGGAAAGCGTTTCCTGGGGTCCCCGCCTGCGCGGGGACGACGGTCTTTTAGCGCAGCAGCAGCACCGCCGCCGCGCTCGCGGCCGCGGCGAGGATCGCGACGACGAGGTCGCGGATCCGGACCCGCGGCAGCTTGTTCACCTCGACCTTGACCTCGGGGATGCCGGGGGGCGCGCCGCCGGGTGCCGGGAAATAATGGTCGAGCCGGTCGATGAGGTCGGGGATCTTCCTGAGCGCCCGGGTGACATGGACGATGCGGTCGGCGGCATAGGCCTCGGGGCCGAGCTCGGAGCGGATCCATTCCTTGAGGAAGGGCTCGGCCTGCTCCCACATGTTGATGTCGGGATCGAGGAAGGTCGCGACCCCTTCCTCCATCACCATCGTCTTCTGGAGGAGCAGCAGGTGCGGCTGGACCGGCATGTCGAAGTCGCGGGTGATCGAGAACAGGCCTTCGAGCATCCGGCCGACGCTGATGTCCTTGACCGGGAGGCCGCGGATCGGCTCGCCAACGGCGCGCAGCGCGGTCGCGAACTCCTCGCTGTTGTGGTGGGCGGGGACGTACTGCGCCTCGAAGTGGATCTCGGCGACGCGGGCGTAATTGCCGGTAATGAGCCCGTAGAGGATCTCGGCCAGCCACAGCCGCGCGCGGCGGTCGATCCGGCCCATGATCCCGAAATCGATCGCGGCGAGGCGGCCGTCGGGAAGCGCGAACAGATTGCCCTGGTGGAGGTCGGCGTGGAAGAAGCCGTCGATCACCGCCTGGCGGAGGAAGGCGCGGACGAGGATCCCGGCGAGGTCGCGCGGATTGTGGCCGGCGGCGATGAGGTCGTCGCGCTTGGAAAGCTTGATCCCGTCGAGCCACTCGAGCGTCAGGACGCGCCGCGCGGTCCGGCGCCAGTCGATCTCGGGGACGTAGAAACCGTCCTCGGCGACCATATTCTCCTTGAGCTCGCTGGCCGAGGCGGCTTCGCGCTGGAGGTCGAGTTCGCGCCGGGTCCACTGGCGGAAATGGGCGATGACGGTCTTGGGTCGGAGGCGCTTCGCCTCGTCCCCGGCATGGGCTTCGAGGTGGGCGGCGGCCCATTCATAGGTCTCGAGCGCCTCGGCGAACATGTCCTCGATGCCCGGGCGCAGCACCTTGACCGCGACCTCGCGGCCCTCGGTGGTGACCGCGCGGTGGACCTGCGCGATCGAGGCGGCGCCGACCGGCACCTCGTCGAAGCTGCTGAAGAGCGTTTCGAGCGGGGCCTCGAGCGCCTGCTCGACCGCTTTCCGGATCAGCGGGAAGGGGGCGGGGGGAAGCGAATCCTGGAGCGCGAACAGATTGTGCGCGGCTTTCTCGCCGACGAGGTCGGGGCGGGTGGCGAGCGCCTGGCCGAGCTTGATCGCGGCCGGGCCCAGTTGCTGGAGCGCGGCGGCGTAATCGGGCTCGGCTGGTTGCGGGAGGCCGAAGCGTGCGAGCCGGACGAGGCGGCGCGCGAAGGGCGGGGTCAGCGGGTCTTTTTCGACCCCCTGCAGGGCGCCGTAGCGCGCGAGCGTCCGCCCCCATCGCAGCAGGCGGAGAACGTGGGTGGTTGAGGAGGTCACTGCCACTCCCGCTCGCAGGCGGAAGGGGAGAAAGGCTGGGTCATGCCTTCCACCCCGACCAAATGCAGACGAGGCCGCCCATCAGCGTTTCGGTGCGGGTGCGGACGAAGCCGGCTTCGCCGATCATCCGCTCGAAATCATGCGGCTTGGGGAAGCGGCGGATGCTTTCGACGAGATAGCGGTAGCTCGCCTCGTCGTTGGTGACCGCCTTGCCGATCTTGGGGATCGCCTTGTCGGCCCACAGTTCATAGGCCTCGCCGAAGCCCGGCCAGTCGCTGGTCGAGAATTCGAGCACGAAGAAGCGGCCGCCGAACTTGAGGACCCGGTGGGCTTCGCGCAGCGCCTTGGGAATGTCGGTGACGTTCCGGATGCCGAAGGCGATGGTGTAGGCGTCGAAGGCGCGGTCGGAGAAGCCGAGCACCTCGGCATTCTGGACCGACCAGGTCAGGCCCTCGATCCCCTTCTTGGCCGCGCGCTCCTCGCCGACGCCGAGCATGTCGGCGTTGATGTCGCTGACCGTGACCCGCGCGCCGCGCCTGGCCATGCGGAAGGCGATGTCGCCGGTGCCTCCCGCCATGTCGAGGATCTGCTCGCCCGGCTGGGGCTTCACGCGGCTGACGAAGCGGTCCTTCCAGAGCCGGTGCATGCCCGCGCTCATCAGGTCGTTCATGATGTCGTAGCGACGGGCGACGGAGGAGAAGACCTCGCCCACCTTGCGGGTCTTTTCCTCGGGGCTGACCAGCTGGTCGCCGAAGTTCACGGGTTCGGACATGGGTGAGGGCTCTAGCGGGGCCGGGCGGCGCGCGCCATATGGCCTGCAGCATGCCCGAGCTTCCCGAAGTCGAAACCACCGTGCGCGGGCTGGAGAAGGTGCTTCTCGGCCGCCGCCTGACCCGGGTCGAGGCGCGGCGCGCGGATCTCCGGCGCGCCTTCCCGGACGATCTTGGCCAGCGGCTGACGGGGGCGCGGGTGACGGGCCTCGGGCGGCGGGCGAAATATGGGCTCGTCCATACCGACCGGGCCGATACGATGATCTTCCATCTCGGCATGAGCGGGCGGTGGCGGATCGATCCCACCGAGATCGAACTTCACGACCATCTGCTGCTCGACACCGACGACGGGCACCGGCTGGCGCTGAACGACCCGCGCCGGTTCGGGAGCGTCGACCTGGTGCCGACCGCAAAGCTCGATTCGTGGCCGGCCTTCGCCGAGCTGGGACCCGAGCCCTTCGACCTCACCGCGGGCGACCTCGAGCGGCGGCTGGAGGGGCGGAGCGCGGCGATCAAGCTCTTGCTGCTCGACCAGCGAATCGTCGCCGGGCTGGGCAATATCTACGTCTGCGAGGCGCTGTTCCGGGCGGGGATCAATCCCAAGCGCGCCGGGGGCAAGGTCAGCCGCGCCCGACTCGAGCGGCTGGTGCCCGCGATCCACGCGGTGCTTGCCGAGGCGATCGCGGCGGGCGGCTCGACGCTTCGCGACTATGCCCAGCCCGACGGCGAACTCGGCTATTTCAGCAAGAGCTTCTCGGTCTATGATCGCGAGGGCGCGGACTGCCCGTGCGGGGGCAAGGTACGCCGGTTCGCGCAGGGCGGGCGCTCGACCTGGTATTGCCCCGCCTGCCAGCGCTAGTGAGTTGACCGCATGGGCCTCCTCGTATAGGGGACCCGTCAACCGGTGCGAGCCACATGGGCTTTGCGCCGCTTTTCATTTGTCAGCTTTAAGGAACGTAAGTCAGCCATGGCGAACACGCCGCAAGCCAAGAAGCGCATCCGCCGCAACACCCGCCGCGCCGAGATCAACGGCGCGCGCGTCAGCCGCATCCGCACCTTCATCAAGGCGGTCGAATCGGCGTTGCTGGCCGGCGACAAGGGCGCGGCGAGCGAGGCCCTCAAGGCGGCCCAGCCCGAGCTGCAGCGCGGCGTGGCCCGCGGCGTGCTCCACAAGAACACCGCCTCGCGCAAGTTCTCGCGCCTGACCAAGCGGGTCGCCTCGCTCGGCTGACACCGCAAACTGTCCAATTTCGGGAAGGCCGTCGGATGCGAATCCGGCGGCCTTTTTCGTTACGGGCAAAAAACCGTTTGCTTCCCGCGATTCGCGACCAGCTGCGGTTAACGAGACACAGAAAAACGGCGGAAAACAGCGGGTAATGGCCGCTCCTCTCGGGAGGGGCGTGTCAAGCGCATTTATTTCACTCTCGTGAAAAAAGGGCAGTTGTCAGACGCCCGTCCGATGTTCCAGAAAACCCCTCCGGCAGTGATTCCACTGGGGGGATCCAAGCGAGGGTGAAGTGGAGCGTGGCGACTCGGGGTCGCCGCGGACGCTCCTGCTTTGCCCGGGGAAATCGCCGACTGCCGGCGCGGACGACAAGAGGGAGGCTCGGGGCCAAGTGACGGGTTATGGATCGGGAATGGGGCAGGGGGCAGTCGGCCAGGACGATGGGGCGGTGATGTCCCTCGATACCTCGCCGCTCGCTGCGGCCTGGTCCGCGATCCGGACCGGCCTTCGCCGCGACTGCGGCGCCCGCACCTTCGACGGCTGGCTGAAGCCGGCCGAGCTCGGCGCCTTCGATCCCGACAGCGGCAGCCTCGAGCTGGTCATGCCGAGCCAGTTCATGGCCGACTGGGTGCGCAGCCATTTCGGCGAGCGGCTCCAGCTCGCCTGGCGGACCACGCTTCCGGTGGTGCGCGAAGTTCGGGTCGTCGCCTGCGACGGGGGCCCGCGCCCCGCGCCGCTGCTGATCCTCGAGGAGGAGCCGGTTCCGGCCGCGCCGGTGGCGATCGCCTCGCCGCATCCCCGCCCGGCCTTCGATCCGCGCTACAGCTTCGAGAGCTTCGTCGTCGGCAAGGCGAACGAGGTCGCGGCGACCGCCGCCAAGACCCTCGCCGAAGCGCCGAGCGTGACCTTCAATCCCTTGTTCCTCCATGGCGGCACCGGGCGGGGCAAGACCCACCTGCTGCACGCGCTCGGCCAGCGCTTCCTCGAACTCAACCCGCAGGCCCTCGTCGTGATGATGAGCGCCGAGAAGTTCATGGTCGAGTTCGTCCGCGCGATCCGCGAGAACGACACCATCGGCTTCAAGCATCGGCTGCGCAGCGCCGACCTGCTGCTGGTCGACGACGTCCAATTCATCGCCGGCAAGGAATCGACGCAGGAAGAATTCTTCCACACGATGAACGAGATCATCAACGCCGGTAAGCGGCTGGTGATCACCTCGGACCGCGCGCCGCAGGACCTCGACGGGATCGCCCCGCGGATCCTCTCGCGCCTGAGCTGGGGGCTGGTCGCGGATATCAACGCCGCCGACCTCGAGCTTCGCTACAACATCCTCCTCGCCAAGCTGGCGCAGCTGCCGGGCGTGTCGATGCCCGACAATGTGGTCGACTTCCTCGCCCGCCGGCTGACCAATTCGATCCGCGAGCTCGAGGGCGCGCTGAACCGCATCGCCGCTTATGCGCTGATGACGGGCAAGGCGATCGACCTCGCCTTCGTCGAGGAAGTGCTGGCGAACGTGCTGCGCGCCAACCAGCGGCGGATCAGCATCGACGAGATCCAGACCCGGGTCGCCGAGCATTATTGCATCCGCAAGGCCGAGATGGTCAGCGCGCGCCGCGCCCGCGAGGTCGCCCGTCCGCGCCAGGTCGCCATGTATTTGTCCAAGCAGCTGACGCCCAAGTCGCTGCCCGACATCGGCCGCCGCTTCGGCGGGCGCGACCATACGACGGTGATCCACGCCGTCCGCCAGATCGAGAAGCTGCGCGCGAGCGATCCCGACATGGACGCCGCGATCCGCCTGCTGACCCGCCAGCTCGAGGGCTGAGCCCGCCAGCCTGGCCGCTCGGGCCGGGGAGTGGAGCGCGCGGCGTAAAGCTGTCATGATGGCCGGCGACGGAGGGCCATCATCATGCGTCACCACGGCATTGTTGCGGCGGGTATCGCGCTCGCGCTGGCAGGGCAGTCGGCACAGGCGTCGGAGCAGGTCCGGCTGACCGGACGAAGTGCCGCCGACGACGAACTCCAGACCGACATCGTCAGGACGATCACCCTCTACGGAAGCGCGTTCCATTGCCCCGCGCCGAGCGTGATTGCCGCCGACCTCCTCAATGCCGCGTCGGTCCCGGCCAGGCTCCGGCCCGACTCGCCCGAGGCCTCCTTCGAGGAATGGGACGCGACCTTCTGCGGGAAGAAGCAGCGCTTCTTCGTCAGCTTCTGGCCGGACCCCAAGGGCGGATCCTTCCTGTCGGTGCAATATCCCTATCCCGCCGACGCTCCGCGCGCGGCGGTCAGGTAGGAAGGTTTGCTAGCGGGCGTAGGTCTCGTTGCCGATGAAGCCGAGCGGGTAGCCCGACAGCGCCGTCACGTTGAGCATGCAGGCGAGGGGATCGACGTCGCCCGGCTGGCGCACGCGGACGCCGTCCCTGGCCAGCCAGGCCGGATCGATCGCGCCCGGGCCATAAGGACCGCTCAGCGCGCCGGCAGCCGCCGGACCGCAATGGGCCTCGACCGCGCGGACGTAGGCCTTGGGGTCGCTCGTGCCGGGCGTGAAGCGCGGCGCGCGCTCGAGGAGGCCGTGCTGGGTGAGCCAGCTGGTCGCCTCGCTCTTCATGAAGGCGGCGGCGCGGGTGTTGCGGATTCGGTCGAAGCGGGGCTGGAGCGCGGGCGACAGCTCGACCCGGGTGTCGAGGGTCGCCGCCTCGTCGAGGCAGGAGAGCTGGGCGTCGGTAGCGCTGGTCGCGGCGGGCAGGGAGAGGATGTCCATGTCGAGGACCCGCTCGAACCGCATGGTGGGCGTCCCGAGCCCGCAGGCCGTGGCGCGCTGTAGCGTTGTCGGCGGCGGCGCAGCCTGCAGCAGGAGGGCGGCGAGCAGGATCATCGGCGCGAGCATCGCATTGCCGTGACGCCGGCGCAACGACCCTTCAGGCGAGCGGCGGGAGGGCGTTCGTCTGGCGCAGCGCCTCGCCCAGCGCGAGGGCGGCGGAGGTGGCGAGGTTGAGCGAGCGGACTTGCGGACGGAGCGGGATTCGGACCTGTTCCTGGACGAGGGCGCGGACGGGGTCGGGCACGCCGGCGCTTTCCTTGCCGAACAGCAGGATGTCGTCGCTTCGGTAGGCGAAATCGTAGGCCGAGACCGTCGCGCGGGTGGTGAAGAGGATCAGGCGCGCGTGGCCGACCGTCTCAAGGAAGGCGTCGAAGCCGGCGTGGCGGGTAACCGCGACATGGTCGATATAGTCCATGGCGGTGCGGCGGACGCGGGCATCGTCCCACTCGAAGCCCATCGGCTCGATGAGGTCGACCGCGACCCCCAGGCAGGCGCCGAGGCGAAGGACGGCGCCGACATTGCCGGGGATCTCGGGCTCGAACAGGGCGATGCGCATGGGCGCGTCGTTGGCGGGTTCGGCGGGCAAAGGAAAGCCCGCCCGGATCACTCTGGACGGGCTCGTGTTTTTGTCGCCGGTGAAGCGGCCTAGCGCTTCTTCTGGGCGGGGACGGTGATCTTGATCGTCTCGCCGTCGCGGCCCGGGAAGCCGGTGAACATCGCCTGGATCAGGTTGGGCACCAGTACCTGCGTGTTGTCGGTGGTCGAGCGCGCCTGCGCCTTGCCATCGAACAACTGCTGGTTGTCGGCGCGGCGACGGATGTCGAGATCGAGCTCGGACTTGTACTCGGTATATTCGCGCACGTCCGGACCGCCGTACCAGAAGGGGTCGTCCCAGCCGTAGAAGAAGGGCGAGCGATAGCCGCCATAATAGCCGAAGCGGCTGTAATAGGGCTGGCCGTAATAGACGCCGAAGCGCGGGTCGAAGCGGCTGCCGTAGAGGCCGTAGGGGCTGTAATAGCCGCGATAGAAGGGATCGTAGCGGCCCGGCCCGAAGTTATCGACGACCACCCGCTGGGTGCCCTTGTCGACGTCGTAGCCGAGCTGGACGATCATCGTCGCGGCCTCAGGGCTGGCGGCGGCGCTGTAGCCCTGCGCCTGGAGCTGCTGGGTGACGAGCGCGGCATAACGGCTCCACTCGAGCCCGCCGCCGCGCGCGCGGCCTTCGCCGGGAACGACGTAAAAGCTCTGCCCCTGGGGGGCGGGCATGGCCTGGAACCGGGTGACCTTGGCCGGAAGGCCGGTGGCGCAGGCGGAGAGCCCGACCGACGCCGCGCCGACCAGAGCGGCCGCGGCAAGCTTCTTGAGGAACGTCATGACTGGCAAACCCTCGACTCGGGGAAAGTCCCGGTAAACGAGGGGCTTATAACATGAAGTTGGTTGAACCGTCGATGAAGGGAGCGGGTGGGGCGGTGAGCGGAGGCTCATACCGGCGGTCGTTCGCGCTGAGCGACGTCGAAGCACGGTGGCGCAGGCGCCCTTCGACGTCGCTCAGGACGAACGATGTCCTGACCCTAGTGCCGCGAGAGGCCCAGCGCGCGCTTGGCGGCCAGCAGGGTCGGGGCGGCGAGGGCAGCCGCGTCCTCGGCACCCTTGTCGAGCAGCCGGTCGAGGGTGGCGGTGTCGCGCTCGAGCTCGGTGTAGCGGGCGCGGATCGGGGCGATCAGCGTCATCAGCGCCTCGGCCAGCGCGGGCTTGAAGGCGCCGAAGCCCTGGCCCTCGAAGCGGGCGAGGATGGCGGTCTCGCTCTCGCCGGTGACCGCAGCAAGGATGCCGACGAGGTTGCGTGCCTCGGGGCGGCCGGCGAGCAGCTCGGGGTCGCCGGGAAGCGGATCGGGATCGGTGCGCGCCTTGCGGATCTTGGCGGCGATCTCGTCGTCCGAATCGACGAGGTTGATCCGGCTCATGTCCGAGGGGTCGGACTTGCTCATCTTGGCCGAGCCGTCGCGCAAGCTCATGACTCGCGCCGAGACGCCGCCGCCGACGAACGGCTCGGGGATGGCGAAGGTCTCGGTGCCCGTGTCCTGGTTGAACTTGATCGCGATGTCGCGGGTCAGCTCGATATGCTGCTTCTGGTCCTCGCCCACGGGCACGTGGCTGGGGCGATAGAGGAGGATGTCGGCGGCCTGGAGGACGGGATAGTCGAACAGAGCGACGCTGGCCCCTTCCTTGTTCTTGCCCGACTTGTCCTTCCACTGGGTCATCCGGCTGAGCCAGCCCATCCGGGCGGTGCCGTTGAGGATCCAGCAGAGCTCGGCATGGGCGGGGACGTCGCTCTGCGCGAAAAGGGTCGAGCGGGCGGGGTCGATCCCGCTGGCGATCAAGGCGGCGGCCATGGCGCGGACCTGCGCGCGGCGGGTCTCGGCCGGGATGAAGTCCGACAGGCTGTGGAGGTCGGCGAGGAAGAAGAGGCACGGGGCCTCATCCTGCATCCGCACCCAGCGCAGGATCGCGCCGAGCAGGTTGCCGAGGTGAAGGTTGCCGGTCGGCTGGATGCCCGACAGGACGCGGGTGACGGGACGCTCAGCCGGCATCGGCCACCGGGCGCTTGCGGCGCAGGAGGGCAAGGAAGGCGTCGCGGTCGACCCCTCCCAGCACCCACACCAGCGGGAAATAGACGGCAAGGCCGCTGCCGATCAGCACGGCGAGCCCGACCAGCCGGTGGCCGAGGCCGCCGGTGAACCAGTCGCCAATAAGCTGGCGGACCACGTAGATCGCCGCGACCATCGCGCCGGCGGCAAGGAACTGGCGGAGGATCCGAGTCCCGAGCCAGCCCGGCATCCGGAAATGCCCGCGGCGGTGGAGGATGACGTAGAGGATCGCGCAGTTGAGCCAGCTGGTGAAGGCGACCACCGCCGAAAGGCCGGCGATCCCGAAGAAGGGGATCAGGGCGAAGTTGAGGACGACGTTGGCGACCAGCACCACCGCCGCGATCTTGACCGGGGTGCCGGTGTCCTGGCGCGAATAGAAGCCGGGGGTCAGCACCTTGACCAGCACATAGGCGGGAAGGCCGAGCACGATGATCGCCAGCACCTGCGCGGTGACCGCGGTGTCGGCGGCGCTGAACTTGCCGCCCTGGAATAGCGCGCCGACCAGCGGCTCGGCCGCGGCGCAGAGCGCGAGGGCGGCGGGAAGGCAGAGCAGCATCGCGAGTTCGGCCGCCTGGGCCTGGATGGTGGCGGCCTTGTCGGGCTCGCCGGCGCCGACGTGGCGGCTGATCTGGGGCAGGATGGCGGTGCCGAGCGCGGCGCCGATGACGCCCAGCGGAAGCTGGTTCAGCCGGTCGGCGAAGTTGAAGTAGCTGGGGGCGCCCGTGCCGAGCCGGGTCAGGAAGAAGGTGTCGATGAAAGCACTGATCTGGTAGACGCCCGCGCCCAGCGTCGCGGGGACGACCACCCGGACGAACTGGCGCACGCCCGGCGTCATCCGCGGGCGGCGGAGGCGGAGCGAAATGCCCGCGCGCTTGGTCGCGATCAGCAGCAAAGCGAGCTGGACCACGCCGCCCAGCGTGACCGCCACCGCAAGCGCGGTTGCGCTCGGCTTGCCGCCCTCGGGGACGACCAGCAGCGCGATCATCATCATGAGGTTGAGCAGCGCCGGCGCGAAGGCGGCGGCGGTGAAGCGGGTCAGGCTGTTGAGGATGCCCGAGAAGAGCGAGACCAGGCTGATCAGCAGCAGGTAGGGGAAGGTGATCCGGGTGAGGAAGGTGGTGAACTCGAGCTTGTCGCCGACATAGCCCGATAGGGCCGCGACGAACGGGCCCATGATCACCTGGAACACCAGGGTGAAGAGGATGAGCGTCGGCAGGAACACCGCCAGCACTTCCTCGGAAAATTTGCGCGCTTCCTCGGCGCCGCCTTCGCCGTGGAGGCGCTGCGAGAAGAGGGGCACGAAACCGGCCGAGAAGGCGCCCTCGCCGAACAGCCGGCGGAAGGTGTTGGGCAGGCGGAAGGCGACCACGAAGGCATCGGTGGCGTTGCTCGCGCCGAGGATGCGCGAGGTCAGCATCTCGCGGCCGAATCCGAGGATCCGGCTGACCATCGTCAGCCCGCCGATCGTCCCGGTCGATTTGAGGAGGTTCACTCCCGCGGGCCCTTCGCGCTCTTTACTGGACGGTCGGTTCGCCGGCGGGCTGTTCGCCGCCGTCGGCCTGCTGCGCCTGCGCTTCGACCTGCGCCATGTAGATTCCGGCGAAGTCGATCGGATCGAGCATCAGCGGCGGGAAGCCGGCGTCCTGGACCGAGTGGGCGACGACCTGGCGCGCGAACGGGAAGAGCAGGCGCGGGGCCTCGACCAGCAGGAACGGCGGAAGCTGCTCTTCGGGGATGTTGCGCAGCCCGAACAGGCCAGCGTAGCTCAAATCGAGGACGAAATGGACGCCCGAGGCCGAGCGGGCCGAGGCGTCGATCTTGAGCACGACCTCGTGGACATCGTCGGCGATCTTGTTGACCGCGATGTTGAACTGGACGTCGAGCTGCGGCTGCTCGTTCCACTGCAGCACCTGCGGCGACGAGGGGTTCTCGACCGACAGGTCCTTCACATATTGCGCCAGCGCCGCGACCTGCGGAGCCTCAGGGTTGGCGGTCTCGTCGGCGCCGTTCGCACCGAGGGTCGCGGGATCAGAAGCGGCCATGATTTATGCCCTTAACCATGCTACAAGGAAGAATGAGGCAGAACGTGTGTTGCCCGGCCCGTGATGGGGCGGGCGACTAGCAGCCGGGTCGAACCGGTGCAATGGCGCGGGCAAGCCTTTAGGCGAGGGTTGGAAAGCCGGGGCACCAGCCCCTATGTAATGCGTTACGTCCCCAGGCTCGACACGAGAGAAAGCGGTTCCTTGGTTTCGATCATCATCCTCGCGCTGGTTGCCCTGTTCATCGGCCTCAGGCTGTACAATGTGCTGGGCGAACGGACGGGACACGAACAGCAGCTGACCCTGAAGCCCGCCGACGCCGAGGCGGCCCCGGCGCCGCGCACGGCGGTCGCGACCCCCGGCCAGGCGCTTCCAGCCGAGCCGCTCGACACGGCGTATCTCCCGACTGCCGGGCCCGGTGTCCGCGCGCTGCTCGCCGCCGACCCGAGCTTCGACGTCGCCCGCTTCCTCGAGGGCGCGCAGGCCGCCTACCGGATGATCCTCGAGAGCTTCTGGAAGGGCCGGATCGACGAGGTGCGCGGCTTCCTCGACCCCGAGATCGCGGGGGCTTTCGACCAGGCGATCGCCGAGCGCGAGGCCGCGGGCCAGACGCTCGACAACCGCCTGATCGCGATCGAGCAGGCGCTGATCGCCGCGGCCAACCTGTCGGGCAAGGTCGCCACCGTCACCGTCCGGTTCGAGGCCGACATCGCCGCGGTCACCCGCGACGGCGAGGGCAATGTCGTCGCCGGCTCGCTCAGCGACGCGGTCCAGACCCGTGACCGGTGGACCTTCCGCCGCGACCTCGGCTCGCGCGATCCCAACTGGATCCTGATCGAAACCGACGACGAATAGTGCGGAGCTTCAAGCCTGCGTTCGCCGCGCTGCTCGCTTTGTCGATCGCGGCCTGCGCGACCCGTCCGGTTCCCCAGCCCGCGCCGCTCCCGGCGCCCGCCCCGGTGCCGACCCCGGCTCCGCCGCCCGCGCCGCCGCCACCCAAGCGCGCGCTCGACGCCGGCGCCTTCCTCGCCGCGCCGCGGACCCTGACCGACGAGCAGGCGAGCCGCGCGCTCGACGCGTTCAAGATCAGCTGCCCGGTGCTGGTCCGGCGCAAGGACGCCTCGGGCCTGACCCTGGCGGCGGACTGGCAGCCGCTCTGCGCCGAGGCGGCGAGCCTGACGGCCGGCCAAGCGAGGGCGTTTTTCGAGCAGCGCTTCGACTGGGTCCAGGTCGGCGACGGCAAGGCCTTCGCGACCGGCTATTACGAGCCCGAGCTGGCCGGCTCACGGACGCCGCTGCCGGGCTATGTGCCGATCTACCGGACCCCGACAGACCTCACCCGCTGCACCCGTCCCGACGGGCAGACCGGGCGCGGGCGGATCGACGAGACGGGGACCTGCGTCCTTTATTATTCGCGGCCCGAGATCGAGGACGGGGCGCTGGCGAACAAGGGGCTCGAGCTCGCCTGGGCGGCCGACCCGATCGACTTGTTCTTCCTCCAGATCCAGGGCTCGGGGCGGCTGAAGCTGCCCGACGGGAACGAGATGCGGATCGGCTATGCCGAACAGAACGGCCGCGAATACAAGGCGATCGGGCGGATCATGCGCGAGCGCGGCATCCTCCAGCCCGGCGGCACCACCATGCAGGACATCGTCGCCTGGCTGCGCGCTTATCCCGACCAAGGCCGCGCGATCATGCGCGAGAACCTGTCCTACGTCTTCTTTCGCGAGCTGACCGGGCCGGGCCCCCTGGGCGCGATGAACGTCCCCGTGACGGGCCGCGCGAGCGTTGCCGCCGATCCCCTGTTCGTGCCCTTGGGTGCGCCGATCTTCCTGTCGGTCGACCGGCCCGAGGCCAATGGCCTGTGGATCGCGCAGGACACCGGCGGCGCGATCAAGGGCGCCAACCGGGTCGATACCTTCTGGGGCCACGGGGTCGAGGCCACGCGGATCGCGGGCGGCATGGCGGCCAAGGGCAGCGCGCTGCTGCTCCTCCCGCGCGGGAGCCTTGCCGCCGCCAAGGCGCGCGCGGCCAGCGCCGCGGGAGTGGTCCCGACCGTTGCGCAACCTCAGCCCTGAAGAACAGGCCCTGTGGGCGCGGGTGACCGCGACCATCACGCCGCTCAGCCGTGACGACGCGCCCGCGCCGAAGCTTGCCCCTGCGCCCGCGCCGCCGCCACTGCCCGAACCCGTCCGCTCGCCACCGCCGAAAGGGCGGGTGCCGCCGCCGCGGCCGGTGACCGCCGCCCCGGTCCGCCGCGCGACCATTCATGGCAATCTCGACGGCCATTGGGAAAAGCGGCTCAAGAGCGGCAACATCGCGGTCGACCGCACCGTCGACCTCCATGGCCATAATCTCGACGCCGCCTGGGAGGCGATCGACCGCGCGCTCGAGCGGGCGGTGAATGCGGGCGAGCGGGTGCTCTTGCTGGTCACCGGCCACCATCGTCCGGGCGAGCCGCCGATCCAGCGCGGGCGGATCCGCGCCGCGGTCCACGACTGGCTGGCGGTCAGCCGCCATGCCGACCGCATCGCCGCGGTCCGAAGCGCACACCGCCGGCATGGCGGGGGCGGGAGTCTGTACCTCATCCTGCGGCGCTGAGCCGGGGGCCGGACCTACACGGCTTCTTAACCCCATCCTTTTACACGTGCCCCGTAATGAAGGTGGGCAGCGCTCAAAAGATCAGCAACATGATCCTGTCGGGGCTGGCGGGCGTGGCTTCGTTCATCTTCTCGCTTTACGCTTTCGTCACCATCACCCAGCTGCCGCAGCAGATCGCCGCGGCGGTGATCGCCGGGGCCTTCTGCCTGGTCGTCTGCTATGTCGCCTCGGAGCGGCCCAACAGCGAAGGCGCGCGCGCGCTGGCCGCCTTGCGCGACCGGCTGCTGGCAGTGGAGGAAGGCGACCTCACCAGCCCCGCGCCGGACCTCGTCCGCCATGCCATGCCCAAGGTCGCGGCGGCGGTGGACAGCCTGTTCGCCGAGGTCCGCAACTCGATCGACAACGCCCATGCGCTGGGCATGTACGATCCCGTCACCAGCCTACCCAACCGCCTCAACTTCCGCGCCGAGGCCGAGCGGATGCTCGCGGCGGCGGGCGAACGATCGTCGGTCATGCTGTTCCTTGACCTCGACCGGTTCAAGGCGGTCAACGACAGTCTCGGCCATGCCCGCGGCGACCAGCTGCTGGTGATGGTCGCCAACCGGCTGCGGGTGCTGGTCAACAGCGAGGCGACCAGCAGCACCGTCCGTCCGCTGCTGGCGCGGCTCGCGGGCGACGAATTCACGCTTTTCTTCCCCGACGTGGGCAGCGCGGCCGAGGCCGAGCGCCTCGCCCGCCGGCTGGTGCTGGCGATCGGCGAGCCGTTCGAACTCCACGGCCACAGCGTCGATATCGGCGCTTCGGTGGGGGTGGCGATGAGCCCCGCGCACGGTCGCTCGGTCGAGGAACTGATGAAGGCGGCGGACATCGCCATGTACCGCGCCAAGGGCCGCGGCGGGCACCAGCATTGCCTGTTCAACGACGCCATCGCCGAGGAGCATCGCCACCGGCTGGAGACCGAGAAGGCGCTGGTCGATGCGGTCCAGCGGGGCGAGTTCGTGCTCGCGCTGCAGCCGCAGCTCAGCCTCGCCAGCGGCGCGGTGACGGGGGCCGAGGCGCTGCTGCGCTGGAACCACCCGACCCGCGGGCTGGTGCGCCCGGCCGAGTTCATCACCATCGCCGAGCAGACCGGGGTCATCAACGACATCGGCGACTGGGTGATGGCCGAGGTGGCGGCGATGCTCGCGAGCTGGGAGGAGACCGGCGAGGGGCTTGGCCGGGTCGCCTTCAACATCTCGCCGCGCCAGATCGAGCGCGCCGACTTCTTCCCGCGCCTGCGGCAGATCTTCGCCAATGCCGGGGTCGGGCTCGACCGGGTCGAGCTCGAATTCACCGAGACCGCGGCGATGGAATGCTCGGCCGCGGTGCTGGCCGAGATCGCCGAGGTCCGCCGCGAAGGCGCACGAATCGCCATCGACGATTTCGGGACGGGCTATTCGAACATCGCGCGGCTCCGGAAGCTGCCGATCGACCGGGTCAAGCTCGACCAGTCGCTGATCCACGACATCGTTACCAGCGAGCAGGCGCGCAACGTCGTCCAGGCGGTGATCCAGCTGGTTCGCGGGGTCGATTGCGAGCTGGTCGCCGAGGCGGTCGAGACCGTCGCCCAGGCCGACATCCTGCGCGCCATGGGCTGCGAGACCATCCAGGGCTTCGTCTTCGCCGAGCCGATGATGGAGACCGAGTTCCTCGCCTGGACCCGCCACGCCAGCAGCGAGGGGCGGAGCGCGGCCTAGGGTCGCAGGCCCGCTTCGAACACCCGCCGGTAGATGCGGGCCAGCGCCTCGATATCCGCCACGCCTGCGCTTTCCCCGACCTTGTGCATGGTCGCATTGGGCAGGCCGAAGTCGACCACCGGGCAGAGCTGGATGAGGAAGCGGCCATCCGAGGTGCCGCCGCCGGTCGAGAGCCTTGGCGCAATTCCGCACTCGGCCTCGATCGCCTCCGTGACGATATCGTAGAGCCGGCCTGCCGGTGTCAGGAAGGCCTCGCCCGAGATGCGCGCGCGGACCTCGGCGGCGGGGTCGATTGTGCGGGCGATGCGGGTGACCTCGGCGACGAGGTCGGCGCCGTTCTGAAGGTTGTTGAAGCGGATGTTGAGCTGGGCGGTCGCCTCGCCCGGAATGAGATTGCTGGCGCTGGTCGGGGTGCCGAGCGCGGTAAATTCGAGGTTCGAGGGCGGGAAGGCCTCGGTCCCGTCGTCGAGATGAAGCTCCGACAGGGCGGCGACGATGCGGGCGAGGCGCGGGACCGGATTGTCGGCCTTGTGCGGATAGGCGACGTGGCCCTGCACGCCCTTGACCGTCAGCCACAAATTGACCGAACCGCGGCGGCCGATCTTGACCGTGTCGCCGAGCCGGGTCTCGCTGGTCGGCTCGCCGATCAGGATCATGTCGGGGCGGATCGCGCGCTCGTTCAGCCAGTCGATGATCCGCGGCGTGCCATAGGTCGCATAGCCTTCCTCGTCGCCGGTGATGAGGAAGGAAAGGGTGCCCCCCTGCTGGTCGATCGCGGACGCGGCGGCGGCGGCGGCGGCGATCGCGCTCTTCATGTCGTTGGCGCCGCGCCCGATCAGCCGGCCGTCCTCGATCCGCGCCTCGAAGGCGCTTGCCGTCCAGCCCTCGCCCGCGGGCACCACGTCGAGATGGCCGGCGAAGCCGACATGGGGGCCGGGGCCGCGTTCACGGATCGCGACCATGTTCTCGGTCGGCCCGTCGGGCGCTTCGCCGAGGATGAATCGATGGACGGTGAAGCCGATGGCCGATAGCGCCTCGTCGAGGACGTCGAACACCGCGCCGCTGGCGGGGGTGACCGAGGGCACCGAGATGAGCTTGGCGGCGAGGTCGACGGGGTCGATAGAGGACATGGGCCACGCGCTAGCATGGGAGCGACAATGCCGAAACTGGACTTGGGAACGATCGAGCGCACCAACCGGACCGGCTATCCGCCGCCGCACGACGCCGCGGTCGCGGGGCGCTGGTATCAGCGACTGGCCCCGGCCGGGAAGCTGACCGACTTCGGGGTCAGCCTGGTGGTGCTCAAGCCCGGCGCCTGGTCGAGCCAGCGCCACTGGCACGAGGGCGAGGACGAGTTCCTGATCATGCTCGAAGGCGAAGCGGTGCTGGTCGAGGACGAGGGCGAGGTCGTTCTTCGGGCGGGCGACTGCGCGGCCTTCCCCAAGGGGGTACGGAACGGCCACCACCTGCGCAACGAGAGCGGCTCCGACTGCCGCTTCCTGTGCGTCGGCGGGGGCGAAGCGAAGGGCGGCGCCTACAGCGACATCGACATGCTGTTCACGCCCGAGGGCCGCTATACCAGCAAGGACGGGACGCCCTACGACGCCAGCCGGATCTAGCTGAGCAGCGCCTTCGACAGGTCGGTGAAGCCGAGCGGGACCAGCCCGCAGCGCCCGGCCGACTTGGCCACGGTCAGCGAAATCTTGGGGTCGCGGATCTGGCTGCTGACGAGCAGCAGGTCATCGATGGTCAGCGCCTTGGGATCGGGATCACGCGCCCGCCATTCGCGCGCCGCCCGCCCGAGCTCGAGCAACTGGGCGGTGCTGAGTTCGGCCTGGAGGTAATTGCCGACGCAATCGGCGCGCGATCGCTCGAGTCCGACTTCGGCAAGCGTATCGCTGATCCGCTCGGCCGGGGTGGCACAGGCGGGGAGAGCGAGGGAAAGGGCGGCGGCCATAACGCAAGGTAAACGCATGGCCACCGGACGAACGGCAGGTCAGGCAGTTCCTTTGCCGCCCTCGAATTGTTCGATCACCCACGGTTCGTCCTGCGCGGCGTCGATCCACTGCGCGACATGCGGGTGGCGGAGCACATCGGACATATACTGGCGGGCGAAGGGCGGGACGGGGATCGACCAGGTCAGGAAACGGGTGACGACGGGCGCGTACATCATGTCGACCGCCGACCAGCCGCCGAACAGGAAGGGGCCGCCCGAACCGTGGCGGGCGCGGGCCTGCGCCCACAGGGTGAGGACACGGTTGATGTCGGCCACCGCCTCGTCGGAAAGGTCGGGGGTGGGGACGTTGCGGCGGACGTTCATCGGGCATTCGCGGCGCAGGGCCGAAAAGCCCGAATGCATTTCGGCGGCCATCGAGCGGGCCATGGCGCGGGCGGCGAGGTCCTCCGGCCAGTAATGCTCGCGGCTCGTAAGGTCGGCGCAATATTCGATGATCGCGAGGCTGTCCCAGACGACCGTCTCGTCATGCCAGAGCAGCGGCACCTTGCCCGAGGACGGGGCGAATTCGTCGCCCTCGCGTCGCTCGTCCCACGTATCGTTGTAGAGGGGCACGACCAGCTCCTCGAAGTCGAGGCCCGAGGCCTTGACTGCCAACCAGCCGCGCATCGACCAGGAGGAATAGGCCTTGTTGCCGAGGATGAGCTTGAGCACGTCTTCTCCGTTCGCGGTCATGCCGGACTTGATCCGGCATCCATCTGCTTTCGACCGACGGGAAGAAAGAAAGGTGGACCCCGGGTCAAGCCCGGGGTGACGAAAGCTCAGGACAGCGCGTCTTCCAGAACCGCGGCGCGGACCTCGGCGATGCCCATGCCCTTCTCGCTCGAGGTGGCGATGAGCTGGGGGAAGGCGGCGGGGTGCTTGCGCGCCTCGGCCTCGGTGGCCGCGGTGACCGCGGCAAGTTCGCTCGCCTTGATCTTGTCGGCCTTGGTGAGCACGAGGCGATAGCCGACCGCCGCGGCGTCGAGCATCTCCATGATCTCGCGATCGACCGGCTTCACCCCGTGGCGGCTGTCGATGAGGACCACCGCGCGCTTCAGCACGGCGCGGCCGCGCAGATAGTCGTTCACGAGGAAGCGCCAGCGCTTGACCATGTCCCTCGGCGCCTCGGCGAAGCCATAGCCCGGCATGTCGACCAGCCGCAGCGCCAGCGGCGCGCCGACGTCGAAGAAGTTCAGCTCCTGCGTCCGGCCTGGCGTGTTCGAGGTGCGCGCCAGCTTGTTGCGCCCGGTGATGGCGTTGAGGAGCGAGCTCTTGCCGACGTTCGAGCGGCCGGCAAAGGCGATCTCGGGCACGGTAGGATCGGGCAGGAACTCCAGACCCGGGGCCGACTTCAGGAACTCGACCGGGCCGGCGAACAGCTTGCGCGCCCGCTCGACCAGGTCTTCGGGAAGGCCGTCCATCAGGTCTTCACCGTGGTGACGCCTGCCTTGGCGGCGATTCGGTCGGCGTCATATTTCGAATAGAGATACTTCTGCTGGAGGATGCCGAGGATGTTCGAGACCACCCAGTAGAGCTGCAGGCCCGCGGCGAAGCTCGCCATGGTGAACATCAGCACCCACGGCATGATCGAGAAGATCTGCTTCTGGACGTCGTCCATCGGTGCGGGGTTGAGCTTGAACTGCGCCCACATGGTGATCCCGAGCAGGATCGGCAGCACGCCGAGGTGCAGCAGGCCCGGGGGATCGAAGGGCAGCAGGCCGAACAGGTTGATCGGGGTCAGCGGGTCGGGGGCCGACAGGTCCTTGATCCACAGGATGAAGGGCTGGTGGCGCATTTCGACGCTGACGGTCAGCACCTTGTAGAGCGCATAGAAGACCGGGATCTGGAGGAAGATCGGAAGGCAGCCGGCGGCGGGGTTGATCTTCTCGCGCTTGTAGAGCTCCATCAGCTCCTGCTGCATCCTGGTCCGGTCGTCCTTGTGACGCTCCTGGATCTCCTTCATCTTCGGCTGCACCGCGCGCATCGCGGCCATGCCGCGGAACTGGCGGTCGAAGATCGGGTACATCAGGCCGCGAACGATGAAGGTCAGCGCGATAATCGCGAAGCCGAAGTTGCCGATGGTGTGGAACAGCCAGACGAGCAGCGCGAAGATCGGGCGCATGAACCACTCGAACCAGCCCCAGTCGATCGACTTGGAGATGAGCGGGACGGTGCCGGCCGCTTCATAGCTGTCGAGCCACTTCTTTTCCTTGGCGCCGGCGAAGAGGCGGGTGGTGTCGGTCAGCACCTGGCCGGGCGGGAGGATCTTGTTCTCGAGCGCGTAATCGGCCTGGTAGCTGGTGCCCGCACCGCGGCGGAAGCTGGCGGCGATGGCGCCGTCGCCGGCGGGGGCGAGCGCGGTCAGCCAATATTTGTCGGTGAAGCCGATCCAGCCGTTGTTGCCCGAGAAGCGCTGGCCGGCGCGATCCTCGTCGAGATCCTTGTAGTTGATCCCGTAATTGGCCTTGGAATCGAGCACCGCCATCGGCCCGACATGATGGGTCCAACCGTCGGGATCGGCCGACTTGTCGGCGCGGCTGAGGAGCGCGAACGGGCGGACGGCGACGGGGCCGGTCCCGCCGTTCGCGACCTTCTGGGTCACGGTGAAGAGATAGCCGTCGTCGACCGCGACCGTCAGCTCGAAGCGCTGGCCGGTGGGGTTGGTCCAGCTCAGGACGACAGGCTTGCCGGGGGTGAGCGTCGGCGCGCTGGCGGTCCACACGGTGTTGGCGTCGGGCACCGCGACGCCCTGGCCGGTCCAGCCGAAGCTGGCGAAATAGGCGCCGGGCGCTCCGGCCGGGCTGAGCAGCCGCGCGGCGGGCGAATCCTTCTTCACCGTCTCGGTCTGGCGGACCATCGCGAGGTCGTCGAAGCGCGCGCCCTTGAGGTTGAGCGAGCCAATGAGGCTCGGGGTCTGGATGCGGACGCGCGGAACGCTGCCGATCGCCTGGGCCCGGCTCATCGTCGGAGCCGCCGGTGCCTGCGGGGCGGCGGCGGTGGTGGATGCGGGGGCGCCGGGCTGGGCGGGCGCGGTCGCGACGGGCTTCTTCGGGGTCGGGAAGAAGCGCTCGGACAGCAGGCCCCAGCCCAGCAGCACGAGGGCCGACAGGGCGATCGCGAGGACCATGTTGCGCGTGTCGTTATTCACGGTGGTTCAAATCCTCGTCAGGGGACCGGGTCGAAGCCCTGGCCGCCCCAGGGGTGGCAGCGGCCGATCCGCTTCAATGCGAGCCAGCTTCCGCGCAGCGCCCCATAGCGGCGCCAGGCGGTGATTGCATAGGCCGAGCAGCTCGGCTGGAAGCGGCAGGAAGGGGGCAGGATCGCGCTCGGGCCCACTTGCCAGCCGCGCGCGATCAGGATGAGGAGCTTCGCCGACAGGCCGGTGCGGGCCTCGTCCTTGTGCGAAGCATGGTCGAGGCACATCAGGCGGCCACCTTGCGCAGCGCCTTGGCGAGTTCCTTGCGGAGAAGGTCGAAGTCGCGCTCGATTCCCCCGTTGCGGCCGATCAGGATGTGGTCGGCGCCGGCGATTCCGCCTGCGGGCAGGAGCTCGGCGGCCAGCGCGCGAAGGCGCCGCTTCATCCGGTTACGGACGACGGCGTTGCCGATCTTCTTGGTCACCGTATAGCCGATGCGCTTCACGTCCGAGCCGTCCGCCCGGGGGCGGACCAGCAGCACGAAGCCGGGCATGGCGGCGCGCCGGCCGCCGTTGGCAGCCAGGAAATCCGCGCGCTTCCGTAGGGTGACTAAGCGCTGAGCTTCTTGCGGCCGCGGGCGCGGCGCGCCGCCAGCACCTTGCGGCCACCCACCGTGGCCGAGCGCGAACGGAAGCCGTGACGCCGCTTGCGGACGAGGTTGCTGGGCTGGAAAGTGCGCTTCATCGCTCATTGCCTTGAGAGGTGGAATAAAAAGGGCCGCCCCAACGAGGGCAGCCGCATTGTCTGGGCGCCCGATACGCAAGGCAACCGGCGAAGTCAATGCTGCGAGGGGGAAGTGGCGGGCGTGGCGGGTGCCACCGCGGCGGGGCCAGGATCGATCGGCGCGATCTCCAGGCCGGCGCCCGGAAGCGGGTCGTCGGTGCGCGGCGCCTCGCCCGGCGGCGGGGCCTCGGCGCGCTCGCGCTCCTTGCGAATCGCCTCGCGACGCTTGGCGCTGCCGCGGCGAAGACCCCAGTCGGCCCAGCCCCCCGCCTTGGGCTGCCAGCGCTTGAAGCGGACATAATGGCGCTTGGCCCAGAGGCTCGAGCGCAGGATCAGGGTCAGGCCGGCGGCGAAGACGAAGATCCCGCCCGGCCCCGGCAGCGCGCTGACCAGCGGGGTGACGAGGATCAGGAGGACGCCGATGGCGAAGACCAGGCCCTGGAACAGCCGGGTATCGCGAATGGCGAGGAAACGGGCACGCAGCGACATGGACGGTGATGTAGGGAGCTAAGACGGTCGGGCAAGGGGCGGCTTGTGCCCCTGGCGGGCTTGCCATAGCATCGCGCCCGCCGAGCTAGGGGGCGATGTGCATCTCGGATTGCTGGTGACGGGGAACCGCGGCTGATGGTCGCGATCGTCAGCACGGTCGCCTATCTCGGGTTGGAGGCCCGCGCCGTCGAGGTGCAGGTCCAGCTCTCGACCGGAATCCCGCGATTCGTGATCGTCGGCCTGCCCGACAAGGCGGTGGCCGAGAGCCGCGAGCGGGTCCGCGCGGCGCTGACCGCGATCGGGCTGGCGCTCCCGCCCAAGGTCATCACGGTCAACCTGTCGCCGGCTGACCTGCCCAAGGAAGGCAGCCATTTCGACCTGCCAATCGCGCTCGGCCTGCTGGCGGCGGTGGGGGCGACCGACGCCGAGATGCTGTCGCATTATGTCGCGGTGGGCGAACTCGGGCTCGACGGGCGGATCGCCGCCTCGCCCGGCGTGCTGCTGGCGGCGCTTCATGCGGCGAGCGAGGAGAAGGGGCTGATCTGCCCCGCGTCGCAGGGGGCGGAAGCGGCCTGGGCGGGGGAAGTCGAGGTGCTCGCCGCGCCCGACCTCCTCAGCCTCCTCGCGCACCTCAAGGGGACGACCCTGCTCGCCGCGCCGCCGCCGGGTGAGGCCGAACCGGCGGCAGGCGGTCCCGACCTGCTCCAGGTCAAGGGGCAGGAAGTCGCCAAGCGCGCGCTCGAGATCGCCGCGGCGGGCGGGCACAACTTGCTGATGAGCGGACCGCCGGGCGCGGGCAAGTCGCTGCTCGCCTCCTGCCTGCCTGGGATCCTGCCGCCGCTGTCGCCGGCCGAGGCGCTCGAGGTGTCGATGGTGGCCTCGGTGGCGGGCGAGATGACCGGCGGGCAGATGAAGCGGCGGCGGCCCTTCCGAGCGCCGCACCACAGCGCCTCGATGCCGGCCCTGGTCGGCGGCGGACTGAAGGTGCGGCCTGGGGAGATCAGCCTCGCGCATCTCGGCGTGCTGTTCCTCGACGAATTGCCCGAGTTCCAGCGGGTGGTGCTCGACAGCCTGCGCCAACCGCTCGAGACCGGGACGGTCAGCGTCGCGCGGGCGAACAGCCACCTGACCTTTCCCGCGCGGGTCCAGCTGATTGCGGCGATGAACCCGTGCCGCTGCGGGCATCTCGGCGATCCGGCGCTCGCCTGCGCCCGCGCCCCGCGCTGCGCATCCGACTATCAGTCGCGGGTGTCGGGGCCGCTGCTCGACCGGATCGACCTTCATGTCGAAGTCGCCGGGGTGAGCGCCGCCGATCTGTCGCTGCCCCCGCCCGCCGAGGGGAGCGCCGCGGTCGCCGGGCGGGTGGCGCGGGCGCGCGGCGTGCAGACGCGGCGCTACGAGGGGCAGGGGGCACGGACCAATGCCGAGGCCGATGGCGAACTCCTCGACACGGTCGCGACCCCCGACGAGCCGGGGCGAAAGCTTCTCGCCGATGCCGCGGCGGCGATGCGATTGTCGGCACGGGACTATCACCGGGTGCTTCGAGTCGCGCGGACCATCGCCGACCTCGCGGGGGCGGAGACGGTCGGGCGGATCCATGTCGCCGAGGCGCTCAGCTACCGGCGATTGACGCCCAATAACTAGGAATTAACGTCTCGGCCCGCAGGTTGCGGGCTCTTGCAGGGGGGAAGTGTCATGGGTGCGTTCGAATCGGTCGGTCACAGCTTTCGCCATTTTGCCGACTTCAAGGGACGCGCCTCGCGCTCCGAATTCTGGATCTTCTTCGGCTTCGTGCTGCTCCTCAATCTCGTCGCGGGCATGTTCGGGATGCGGATCGGCGGGATCGTCGCGCTGGTCCTGTTCGTGCCGCAGCTGTCGGTGGCGGTGCGCCGGCTCCACGACGTCAATTGCTCTGGCAAGGAGCTGATCATCCCCTTCGCGATGATGTTCGCGGCAAGCCTGCTGGCGGTCTTCCCGGGCTTCCTGTCGCGGATCGTGACGCTCGGGGTCATCGCCACCGCGCTGATCTTCTTCGCCGCGCTGCTGCGCCACTTCCTCAAGGAAGGCAGCAAGGTTCCCAACAAGTGGGGATCGAGCCCGACCGCTTTCTCCTTCGCGCGCTAAAGCGCCAGGGGTATCGCCCCCGGCGCGAAACCGCGCTAGGGGCGAGCCGTCCTTCCCACGCGGGCGTGGCGGAATGGTAGACGCAGCGGACTCAAAATCCGCCGGAGCAATCCTTGTCGGTTCGAGTCCGACCGCCCGTACCAGCCTTTTTCCCTATCGAAGCGCGGGCTGCCAGGCATAGCCGGGGCGGCTGCGGACCACGCGGCCGATTCCCGGATAGGGGAAATGCGGCGCGAAGATGAGCATGCCGGTGCCCGCGATCCGCGCCAGCTCGGCGACCCGGGTGCGCTCTGCGAGCGGCTTGTTGCCGTCATAGCCCATGGTCCATTCGGGGTGGCCGAGCGAGACCACCGAGCTGTGCGCCGTGTCGCCGATGTCGAGGAGGCTCCGCCCGCGCGAGCTGATTCGGTAGCCCGTGTGGCCGGGGGTGTGGCCGCGAAGCGGGACCGCGACGATTCCCGGAAGCACCGCCGCGCCGGGCGCGAAGGTGCGGACGCGCGGCGCGATTCCCCGGGCGATCGCCGAGGAGGAGCCCTGCGTTCGCACATAGGCCCATTCGGGCGCCGACATGCGGATCGTGGCGCGCGGGAAGGCGGGGCGGCCGGCGGCGTCGACCAGCCCCCCGATATGATCGCCATGGCCATGGGTGATGAGGACGTCGGTGACCGCGCCCGGCGCGACCCCGGCGCGGGCAAGGCTCGCCATCAGCTGCCCGCCCTTGGTCGGCCCGTTGCCGGTGTCGATCAGCACCACCCGCCCGGGCAGCCCGCGGACCAGCAGGCCGCCGACGTTGAGCGGGATGGCATCGGTCGGAAGACCCTTGGCGCGGAGGAAGGCGGCGACCGCGGCCGGGCCGACATCGAGGCCGAACACCTTACCGTCGTTGGGCGCAATGTTGGCGCCATCGCGGACCGGAGTGAGGGTGAGCGCGCCGAGCGCCACGTTGCGCGCCTCGGGCGCGACCGGCGGCGGGGCCTGGACGGCGATGGCAGCGGTGGCCGAGGCGGCGAGGACGGCGGCGAGGAAGAAGGGGGCTGTGCGCATCGCTGGCGGGTCTCCGGGGCGGGAATGAAACTCGGTCAACCAGACGAAGGAATGCCGCGCGCGTTCCCGCCGCCGGCACGGACCTTAGGCCGCATCGGGCTCCTGCTGGCGAAGCGCTCGTGGGCTGGCTAGGGTGTGGCCATGGATGCCTCTCAGCCCCGCACCGACAGCCCCGAGGACGATGCGGCGCTGCTCGCCGAGCAGATCACCGTCAAGCGTGACCGGCTGCTCGCCTCGCTGACCCTGATCGCGGGTATCGGCCTCATCTTCGCGCTTCCCTTCGCGCTCCGGGCGGGGGCGGAGTTCTTCCTGCCCGTCACCGCGGCCATCGTCATCGCGATCGCGCTGGTGCCGCTGCTGCAGTGGTTCGAGCGGCGCGGGCTGCCCGCCGCGCTGTCGGCGCTGAGTTGCGTGCTGGTGTTCCTCGCGGTCACCGCCTTCGCCCTCTTGTCGATCGTCATTCCCGCGACCGACTGGGTCATGCTGCTGCCGCAGCGGATCGGCCGGGTGAAGGAGGCGCTGGGGCCGCTGCTCAAGATCTACGAGGACCTGCAGCGCTTCGCCGACCGGATCATCAAGCAGCTGCCCTCGGGGGATTCGGCGGGTGGCGGCCAGACGGTCAAGCTCGAGACCCCCAATTCGATCAGCGACCTGCTCACCAACTCGGCCCCGCACGCGCTCATCCAGATGTTCTTCGCGCTGCTGCTGATCTACTTCTTCCTCGCCGGCTGGACCGCGATGCGCAAGTCGACGATCACCAGCCGCGGGAGCTTCGAGGGGGCGCTGACCACCGCCCGGGTGATCCAGCAGACGGTCACCGCCACCTCGACCTACATCGGCACCATCTCGCTCATCAACGTCACGCTCGGCGCGCTGCTGGCGCTGATCGTGTGGGCGGTGGGCATGGATTCGCCGCTGATGTGGGGCGGCATCGTCGCGGTGCTGAACTTCATTCCCTATCTCGGCCCGATCGCCGCGGCGGCGCTGCTCGCGCTCGGCGGACTGATCAGCTTCGGCGGGCCCGAGACGTGGAAGGCCTTCCTCCCGCCGCTGATCTTCATCGGCATGCACCTGGTCGAGGCCAATGCGGTCACCCCGCTGATCGTGGGCAAAAGGGTGAAGATCAATCCGATCCTCATCCTCCTCTCGCTGAGCTTCTGGGCGTGGGTGTGGGGCACGGTCGGCGCGCTGCTCGCCATTCCCCTGCTGATCATTTTCAAGACCGTGTTCGCGGCGGCGGGAACGCCGGATATCGCCGGTTTCCTGTTCGAGCACGGGACGCTGACCCATGCCGGCGAGGAGGACGAGTACGAGGCGACCGAGCGGCCGCCGGCCCTTTCCGCTGCGCCGCGCGACCGACAAATGCCCTGACGAGGCGTTTTCCCGATTGACGAGGGCGGGTCCGCCCCCTAGTTGGCCGCTCACCCAAGCGGGTGTAGCTCAGTTGGTTAGAGCGCCGGCCTGTCACGCCGGAGGTCGCGGGTTCGAGCCCCGTCACTCGCGCCATTTCCCTTTTCATCGAAAAAATGGAAATGGCGCCGGTCCGCCGGCGCCGGTCGGGACGTCAGAGTCCCGAGGCTGCCGCGGTGCCGGTGCCGGTCGCGGCCGGCGCGTCGGGCTTGCGGCCAAGCGGAGCCTGGGCCGAATCCTCGCCCCCCGTCAGACCCCATTTCAGGCTCGGCGAGGCCGAACTCATCAGGCTCCGGTCGGCAGCTTCGGCGGCGGCGCGCGTGGCCGCGTCGTGGCGGCCGGCATCGATCCGCATGGTGACCCGCGTCTTGCCGCCGGGACCGACCTCGGCCTCGACCAGCTTGGCGAGCTCGGGCGGCAGTTCCTGGCGCGCCTGAGCGACCACCGCGGGGGTGGTCTGCGACGGCGTCATGGCGGCAAAGCGCGCCTCGGCGGCCAGCGCGGCCGAGCGCAGGCCCTTGGGATCCGCCTCGCGCTTCGCCCACTGCTGGGTGAAGGCGGAAGGCTGTCCCCAGCCACCCGGCCAGCGATAGAAGATGTGCGCGCCGATCACCGCGCTCTTGGTCAGCGTCGGGGCCCAGTAAGGCATGACGTAATTGGCGTGATAATGGGTGGCGTTGCCGACCGCGGCCGCGACATGGCCCTTGAGCGCCTCGTCGGCGATGCGACGGGCACGATCCCAGTAGACGCGCATCGGCGCGGCCGCGAGCGAGCCATCGCAGGTGAAGCTGAACTGGCAGCCCGTCTGCCGCTCGGCGCCCTGGTAGACGACCCCGCAGACGGTGGCGGGATAGGCGGGATGGCGGACCCGGTTCAGGACCACCTGCGCGACCCCGCGCATCCCTTCCTCGGGCTCGCGCGCCGCCTCGTAATAGACCGCCTGGGTCAGGCACTCGAGCGCCCGACCATAGGTCCTGGAGTCGGTCTTCAGGACGAACGGCGCGGCCGCCGGATTGGGGCCGCCGGCGAGCGGCAGCGCGGCGTTGAGCTTGAGCGCCTCGTCCGGCGCGACCTGGCGGACGGCAAAAGGGGTCATGGCCTGCACCGAGGGGGCGGCGTCGGCCGCCGTCTCCTGGGGCTCGGGCGAGCGCGACGGATCGGTCACCGCCGCGATCGAGGCCGCCGCGGCCACCAGCAGCAGGCCGCCGCCGACCGCTTCGAGCGGGCGGGCGCGCAGCAGCGCAAGGGCCTGTCGGGCCGCGAACGGCCGGGCCTGGGGGAGGGCCAGAGAAGTCATGAGCAGGTGTATGAGTTAGCTAAAGCAGTCCGAAATTTCAAGGGTTGGGCGGGTCGTTCCGCCATCGTCCGGTCTCGCTCCAGCGCAGGATCGGCTTGAGCGGAAGCACCCAGATGATCCCTGCGACGATATAGAAAGGCAGCTGAACCGCGGCTGGCCAGCGGCCGACCACGTCCGAGAGCGAGACGATCAGCGCCGCCCAGACGATGATCACGCCAAGGATCATGAACACGCCCGCGGTCGGGCGCGGCCGCGGGGGCTGTTCGTGGGTCAACGGGCAAACTCCAGGAGGCCGGAAGGGGAAGCGAAGGCGTCGAGCGGCTGGTCCCAGGGATCGGCGGCGATGGTCGAGTCGAGGAGCTGGAAGTCCCAGCCGATGCCGACGATCCGCGCGCTTCCGCGCAAGGCCTCGAGCGCGCGGTCGTAATGGCCCTGGCCCATGCCGATGCGGTTGCCACGGGAATCGCAGCCGACCAGCGGCACAAGGACGAGGTCGGGAACGAGCGGGTCGTGGTCGAGCGGCGGCTGGAGCAGGCCCCAGGGGCCGGGCTCGGTCGCGTCGCCGGGGCGAAAGGTCATCCGCGAATCGCGCGCCGCGAAGGCGGGAAGGGCGGTCTCCCTGCCGAGCGCCCGGGCCCGGTCGAGCGCGGCCAGCGGGCTGATCTCGTCCTTCATCGGCTGGTAGGCGGCAACCACGCGGGCGGCGAACAGCAGCGGCTCGAGCCGGCGCGTAAGCTCGGCCTCGAGCGCGGCGCGGGTGTCAGGGGCGAGGCTGGCGGCGAAGGCCTTGCGCTCGGCACGCAGCGCGGCGCGGGCGGCGGCCTTGTCGGCCAGGGAGGGAAGTGACGGGACCACCATGAGGTCGTTGCTCTGTAATCCTCTGACGCCGGTAACGTCAGGTGGGGACCATATGTGCCGGACCAGGGTCCAACCAGGGACAGCCCCCAAGGATCGGGAATAGCCTCAGGGATTGCGAAAAGCTCGTGCCAGGCAGTGCCCGTCAACTACCTATCTAGGCGTTTGCGAGCTCATTCTCAAGGTGACCGGCGAGCCGCTCGAGCCGCTCGGCCAGCGCGTCGACCCGGCGGATCACCATCGGGTCGGGCGGCGAAGGTGGCGGCGGGGCGGTCACGCCGCGCTTTTCGATCAGCTGGTCGGCCAGCAGCAAGGAGGCGAACAGGAGCATCCGCGCCTCCGACAGCGCGCCAAGGCCGGCCAGCGCCTCACGGCCCTTGGCATCGACGAGTTCGGCGGCGTGGCGAAGGTTCTGCTCCTCGCCGTCACGGCAGGCGACCCGATAGGCGCGGCCGGCGATGGTGATGTCGACTTCGGCCATGGCTCAGGCTTCGACCTTGCTGATGATGGTGTCGAGTTCGGCGATGGCGGCGCGGACCCTGGCGCGGAGCCGCTCCTCGCCGTCGCCGCGGCGACCGACCTGCTCGGCCACGCGCTCGACCCGTGCCAGTGCCCGCTCGGCGCGTACCAGCGCCGCTTCCAGTGCCTCTTGTGTCATGGCCCTGACCTATGCCTCTTGGGGCGTCCTGCCAAGCGGCGCGGGTGTTGACGCTCAACGGCTCACCGCCCAAAGGGGCCGCACTGTCGGGCGGCCGATTCCGGTGCTGCCCGCCCTTGATTAGCGGAGCCTCGATGCAGCCGACCCAGCGCCGTCTCGCCAATGCCATCCGGGCCTTGGCCATGGACGCGGTGGAGGCCGCCAACAGCGGCCATCCCGGCATGCCGATGGGCATGGCCGACGCCGCCACCGCCTTGTTCACCAAGGTCCTGAAATACGATCCCGCCGACCCGCACTGGGCCGACCGCGACCGCTTCGTGCTGTCGGCCGGGCATGGCTCGATGCTGATCTACGCGCTCCTCCACCTGACCGGCTACGCGCATCCGACGCTCGACGAGATCAAGCGCTTCCGCCAGCTCGGCTCCCCCTGCGCCGGCCACCCCGAGAATTTCGAACTGGCGGGCATCGAGACCACCACCGGGCCGCTCGGCCAGGGCCTCGCCACCGCGGTCGGCATGGCGATCGCCGAGCGCCACCTCAACTGCCTCTATGGCGACGAGCTGGTCGATCACCGCACCTATGTGATCGCGGGCGACGGCTGCCTGATGGAAGGCATCAACCACGAGGCGGTGGGCCTTGCCGGCCATCTCAAGCTCGGCCGGCTGATTGTCCTGTGGGACGACAACAAGATCACCATCGACGGTTCGACCGAGCTCAGCCGCTCCGAGGACGTGATGGCCCGCCATGCGGCGAGCGGTTGGCACACGATCGAGTGCGACGGCCTCGATGCGGGCAAGGTCGCCCAGGCGCTCGAAAAGGCGATTGCCGACCCGCGGCCGAGCCTGATCCGCTGCAAGACCGTGATCGGCTATGGCGCGCCCAACAAGCAGGGCACGGCGGCGACCCACGGCGCGGCGCTGGGCAAGGCCGAGGTCGAGGCGGCACGCAAGGAGCTGGGGCTCGATCCGACCGAATTCACCATCCCTGCCGACGTGCGCGAGGCCTGGGCCAAGGTCGGCGCGCGCGGAAGCGCCGAACGCGCGGCGTGGGAAGCGCGACTGGCGAAGAGCGGCAAGGCCGACGAGTTCAAGCGGCGGATGGCGGGCGCGGTCGATGACCGCTGGCTCGCGCCCTATCTCGACGAACTGCTCAAGAGCCCGCCGACCGTCGCCACCCGCAAGGCGTCGGAAATGGCGCTCGAGGTGATCAACACCGCGGTTCCCGCCACCATCGGCGGCTCGGCCGACCTGACCGGCTCGAACAACACCAAGACCAAGTCGACCGGCCCGCTCACCGCCGAGGATTATTCGGGCCGCTACGTCTATTACGGAATCCGCGAATTCGGCATGGCCGCGGCGATGAACGGCATGGCGCTGCACGGCGGCGTCATCCCTTATGGCGGGACCTTCCTCGTCTTCTCCGATTACTGCCGCGCGGCGATGCGGCTCTCGGCGCTCCAGAATGCGCGGGTCGTCTATGTGATGACCCACGATTCGATCGGGCTCGGCGAGGATGGGCCGACCCACCAGCCGATCGAGCACATCATGAGCCTGCGGATGATCCCGAACCTCGAGGTGTGGCGGCCGGCCGACGCGGTCGAGACCGCCGAGGCCTGGGCCGATGCGCTGAAGCAGGAGGGTCCCAGCGTCCTATGCCTGTCGCGCCAGAACCTGAAGCCAGTGCGGACCGCGGCGGCGAGCGAGAATCTGAGCGCACGCGGCGGCTATGTCGTGCGCGAGGCGGCCGAGCCCAAGGTGATCCTCATCGCCACCGGCTCCGAGGTCGAGATCGCGCTCGACGTGGCCGGGCGGCTCGAGGGCGAGGGCATCGCCGCCCGCGTGGTGAGCCTGCCCAACTGGCGCCGGTTCGAGGCGCAGGACGAGGCCTATCGCGAGGCGGTGCTGCCGACGGTCGGTCCGGACGAGATCCTGCGCGTCTCGATCGAGGCGGGCACCACCTTCGGCTGGGAACGGCTGACCATGGTCCAGGGGCTTCGCTTCGGGATCGACAGCTTCGGCGCCAGCGCGCCCGCCAAGGACCTCTACGACCATTTCGGCCTGACCGCCGAGAAGATCGCGCCGCAGATCATTTCCGCCCTGCGGTCACGTCCTCGCTCGTCCTGAGCGACGTCGAAGGGTAATCAAGACGGGCTTCGACTTCGCTCGGCCCGAACGAGTTTGGGAGAAGAAAACAGATGACCAAAGTCGCCATCAACGGATTCGGCCGGATCGGCCGCCTCGTCGCCCGCGCCATCCTCGAGCGGCCCGAGAGCGGGCTCGAGCTGGTCGCGATCAACGACCTTGCCGACGCCAAGTCCAACGCCTGGCTGTTCAGCCGCGACAGCGTCCACGGGAAGTTTCCGGGCGAGGTGAAGGCCGAGGGCAACGACATCGTCATCAATGGCAAGCGCATCGCGGTCACCGCCGAGCGCGATCCCGCCAACCTGCCGCACAAGGCGCATGGGGTCGACATCGCCCTCGAGTGCACCGGCTTCTTCACCAGCAAGGAAGGCGGCGAGAAGCATCTCGCGGCGGGCGCCAAGCGCGTCCTCATCTCGGCCCCGGCCAAGGGCGCGGACCTGACGGTCGTCTATGGCGTCAACCACGACAAGCTGACCGCCGACCACAAGATCGTGTCGAACGCCTCGTGCACCACCAACTGCCTGGCGCCGGTCGCCAAGGTGCTGAACGACGCGATCGGCATCGAGCGCGGGCTGATGACCACCATCCACGCCTACACCAACGACCAGAAGATCCTCGACCAGATCCACAGCGACCTGCGCCGTGCGCGCGCGGCCGGCATGAGCATCATTCCGACCACCACCGGCGCCGCCCGCGCGGTGGGCGAGGTGCTGCCCGAGCTCAAGGGCAAGCTCGACGGTTCGGCGGTGCGCGTGCCGACCCCGAACGTCAGCCTCATCGACCTGACCTTCACTCCGGCGCGCGACACGTCGCTCGACGAGGTGAACGGCCTCCTCAAGGCGGCCTCGGAGAGCGGGCCGCTGAAGGGCATCCTCGCTTATTCGGACGAGCCTTTGGTCTCGATCGACCTCAACCATTCGCCGGCGAGCTCGACCGTCGACAGCCTCGAGACCGCCGTGCTCGAAGGCAAACTGGTCCGCGTGGTCAGCTGGTACGACAATGAGTGGGGCTTCTCGAACCGCATGGTCGACACCGCCGCGGCGATGGCGAAGCTGGGGTAGGCGCAAGCCACCGTTTGCCCCGAGCGAAGTCGAGGGGCCTGCACTGTGCCTCGACTTCGCTCGGCACGAACGGAGAAGTGAATGCCCTTCCAGACCCTCGACGATCTCCCCTCGGACCTCACCGGCAAGAAGGTGCTCGTCCGCGTCGACCTCAACGTGCCGATGCAGGACGGCGCGGTGTCCGACGCGACCCGGCTCCAGGCGGCGCTCCCGACCATCCTCGAGCTGTCGGACCGCGGCGCGATCGTGCTGCTGCTGAGCCACTTCGGGCGGCCCAAGGGACAGAACCGGCCCGATATGTCGACCGCGCTGCTAGTCAAGCCGCTGACCGACCTCACCGGGCGTTCGGTGCGCTTCATCGAAGACTGCCAAGGCGCGCAGGCGGCGCGGGCGATCACGACCATGACGCCGGGCGCGATCGGGGTGCTCGAGAACACCCGCTTCCACGCCGGCGAGGAGAAGAATGATCCTGCCCTGTCGCAGGGGATCGCGGCACTCGGGGACTTTTACGTCAACGACGCCTTCTCCGCCGCGCACCGGGCTCACAGCTCGACCGAGGGCGTGGCGCATCTCCTGCCCGCCTTCGCCGGACGGGCGATGGAGAAGGAACTGAAGACGCTCGAGGCAGCGCTGGGCAGCCCCGAGCGGCCCGTCGCGGCGGTGGTCGGCGGGGCCAAGGTCTCGACCAAGCTCGCGGTCCTCGGCCACCTCGTCGACAAGGTCGATCACCTGATCATCGGCGGCGGCATGGCCAACACCTTCCTCGCCGCGCGCGGGGTGAATGTCGGCAAAAGCCTGTGCGAGCATGACCTCACCGGCGAGGCCGAGGCGATCCTCGAGCGTGCCGACGCGGCCAATTGCACCGTCCACCTCCCCTATGACGTGGTGGTCGCGACCGAATTCGCCGCCAATCCGCCGAGCATGCGGACCTGCAACGTCCACGAGGTCGCCGAGAACGAGATGATCCTCGACATCGGCCCATCGGCGGTCGAGGCGCTGGGCGACGCCCTCAAGAATTGCCGGACCCTCGTCTGGAACGGGCCGCTGGGCGCGTTCGAGACCCCGCCCTTCGACGCCGCGACGGTGGCGCTGGCGCGGACCGCGGCGGCGCTGACGCAGGACGGGAGCCTGGTCTCGGTCGCCGGCGGCGGGGACACGGTCGCCGCGCTCAACCACGCCGGGGTGGCACACGACTTCACCTTCGTCTCGACCGCCGGCGGCGCCTTCCTCGAGTGGATGGAAGGGCGCACGCTTCCCGGGGTCGCCGCGCTCGCCCGCTAGTCGGTTGCGTGCTTCATGACCGCCCGTTAGAGCCCGCCCGCATACGTATGCAGAAGGGTTCGAGGAGCGTCATGAACAGCCAGGAAATGCGGGACAAGATCGCGGGCGGCCAGGGCTTCATCGCCGCGCTCGACCAGTCGGGCGGTTCGACCCCCAAGGCGCTCAAGGGCTATGGCATCGACGAGGACGGCTGGTCGAACGACGAGGAGATGTTCGGCCTGATCCACGCCATGCGCAGCCGGATCATCACCTCGCCCTGCTTCTCGGGCGAGAAGGTGATCGGCGCGATCCTGTTCGAGCGGACCATGGATGGCGAGGTCGATGGCAAGCCGACCCCGCAGGCGCTGATCGAGCGGGGAATCGTCCCCTTCATCAAGATCGACAAGGGCCTCGAGGACGAGGCCAATGGCGTCCAGTTGATGAAGCCGATTCCCGGGCTCGACGATCTCCTCAGCCGCGCGAGCGGGCTCGGCGTGTTCGGGACCAAGGAGCGCTCGGTGATCAACCTCGCCAACGAGGCGGGGATCGCCGAAGTGGTCGGCCAGCAGTTCGAGGTGGCATCCCACGTGCTGCGCCACGGCCTGGTCCCGATCATCGAGCCCGAAGTGAACATCAAGAGCACCGACCGCGACGCCTGCGACCGCCTGCTGCGTGACGAGATCCTCCGCCACCTCGATCGGCTGGCCGAGGGCACGCAGGTGATGCTCAAGCTGTCGATCCCCGCCGAGGCCGGCTTGTTCCAGCCGCTGATCGACCATCCCAAGGTGCTTCGCGTGGTGGCGCTGTCGGGCGGGTTCAGCCGGCAGGACGCCTGCGCCGAGCTGGCGAAGAACCCGGGCATGATCGCGAGCTTCAGCCGGGCTTTGCTGTCGGACCTCCGCCACCAGCAGAGCGATGACGAGTTCGACAAGACGCTCGGCACCGCGATCGACGAGATCCACGCCGCCTCGATCGCCTAAGGCGCGGTCTCCGCGGCGCGGCGGAAGGCAAGGGTGAGGGCGGCGGTCAGCACCGCTCCCTCGACCCCCGCGCAGACCAGCGACCAGGGTGGGGCCAGCCCGCCGCTGAGGAGGCCGCCGAGCGGCGCGTCGGGATAGAGGGCGGCAAGCCCGGCGAGGCTCCCGGCCATCAGCCTTCCGCCGAGCAGGGCAATGATCAGTCCCGCCGCCAGCCCCATCGCCGCGCCCAGCCCGAGCAGGGTGCGCGCCGGGACTGCGGGGCGGTGGAGCGCGGTGAAGGCGGCAAGCCCGGCGAAGAGCCCGACGACCAGTCCCTCGGCGCCCCCGGTGATCGCGGCCGGGCGGGTGCCGGTCAGCAGCGCGAAGGCGTCGAGCCCGACCAGCCGGCCGAGCGTGCCGGTGACGAACCCGCCCGCGGCAGTGCCGGCGAGCAGCGCGAACAGCGTGCCAGGCCCGAGCCGGTCGCCGAGCGCGGCGCCCAGTCCGATCCCGCCGCCGCCGAGCAGCCCGACGACGAGGCACAGGCAGGTCATCACCAGCACGAGCGAGATGGCGCCCGTCCCGGGTGGCGGTGCCGAGGCGGCGAGAAGGCCATAGCCGAGCCCGCCGGCAAGCCCCGCCGCCGCGCCCCCGCCGAGCCCCGCCGCGCACAGCGCCGCGAAGCGCGACGGGCGGGCGGCGCTGGGCGCGCGCTCGGGCGTCGCGGAGGGCCGGGAGGCGTCGGCCGGGCCGATCCAGCGATAGCCGTAGCGCGGCACGGTCTCGATGAAGCGGGGCCGCGCCGCCTCGTCGCCGAGCGCCTTGCGCAGTACCCGGATGCACTGGGTCAGCGCCTCGTCGGTGATCGGCATCATCTGCCAGACCTCGGCGTGGAACCGGTCCTTGGTGATCAGCTGGCCGGGGTGGCGGGCGAGGAGGAGCAGCGCGTCGAAATAGCGCGCGGTGACCGTCACCGGGGTGCCGTCGACCGCCAGCCGCCGCTCGGCCGGGTCGATCACGACGCTCCCCAGCCGCATCACTGCATTGCTCACCGCGTCGGCCAAATGCTCACCCTCCGCTCACCTCTTTTCCTGCGCGCGCCGGCACTGGCAAGCCTCGGCATCCCGCCGGAGGAGCGCAATCCATGACCACCACCACGACCGCCACCGGCCCGCGCCGCCCGCGTCCCGTTCGTCTCATGCTGTGGGGCGTCCTCGCGGGGCTTCTCAGCCTGCCCGCGATCCTCGGCTTTCCGTGGACCGCCTCGGACTTCGTGCTGATGGCGTTGATGCTGGGCGCGCTCGGCGGGGGCATCGAGTATCTGTTCGCCCGCTCCGCCAACCCCTTCGCGCGGGCGGGCTCGGCGATGCTGGTGATCGTCTGTTTCCTCACCATCTGGGTCAATCTCGCGGTCGGGATGATCGGATCGGAGGACAATCCCTACAATCTCCTCTTCATGGGGCTGGTCCCGGCGGCGATCGCGGGGGCGGTGCTGGTGCGCTTCCGGCCGGCGGGCCTCGCATGGATCGCGCTTGGCTGCGGGCTCGTCCAGGCGGCGCTGGCGCTGGAGGGAATGGCCGCCGATCCGCGCGGCGGGCGCTTAAGCCTGCTCTTCGTCGTCTTCTGGCTGATCGCGGCGGGCCTGTTCCGCGCGGGAGCGAGGCGCTAGGGCTCTTGCCCATGATCGACCCCATCAGCTTCGAGCCCCATGACGACGACCTCAGCGTGACCGGCTTTGCCGAGCGGTTCGAGCCGCAGGGGCGGGGCGACGCGATGCTCTACCTCGTCAGCCCGCAGGAAGTCGGCGGAGCCTTCCCCGACCGCCTGCGTGCGGCGCTCGACGGCGGTCCCGTCGCGGCCTTCCAGCTGCGGGTGAAGGGCGTCGACCAGCATGCGCTGGCGAAACTCGCCGAGCCCTTGCAGGCGATCTGCGCCGAGCGCGAGGTCGCCTTCATCGTCAACGACGACATGGGCCTGGCGAAGCGAATCGGCGCCGACGGGGTGCATCTCGGGCAGGACGACGGAGATCCGCGCGAGGCCCGCGCCTTGCTCGGCCCCAATGCGCAGATCGGCGTTACCTGCCACGACAGTCGCCACCTCGCGATGGAAGCCGGCGAGGCGGGAGCCGACTACGTCGCCTTCGGGGCCTTTTTCCCGACCACCACCAAGGAAGTGAAGCACGTCCCCGAGCCGGACATCCTCGGCTGGTGGGCGACCTTGTTCGAGATCCCCTGCGTCGCCATCGGCGGGATCACGCCCGAGAATGGCGGGCCTTTGGTCAAGGCCGGGGCGGATTTCCTCGCGGTCAGCGGCGCGGTGTGGAATGCCGCCGATCCGGCCGCGGTGGTCAGGGCGTTCCAGCCCTTGCTCGTTCGGGGTTGAGCGGGCTGTCGTCGAACCCGGTGAGCAGCGCTTCGACATTGTCGTAAAGCGCGATCGCTCCTTGGAGCTCGGTCTCCGGGAACAGTCCCGAGCGGACCGCGACCGTGGCGATCCCCGCGGCGCGGGCGGCAATGATGTCGAACGGCGTGTCGCCGACCGCCAGCGCCTCGCCGGGAGCGACCCCGGCCTTGGCGGCGGCGGTCTCGAACACGTCGGGGCAGGGCTTGGAGCAACCGACGTCGTCGGCGCTGCTCCAGCCGTCGACCAGCGCGCGGGCATCGAGGACGTCAAGGTGGCGCTGCAGTTCCTCGCGGGTCGCCGAGGTGGCGAGCATCACCTTCAGACCCGCGTCGCGGCAGCGGGCGAGGAGGTCGCGGGCCCCGGGAAAGGGCTTCAGGCGGTGCAGGTAATGCTTGCGGAACAGGCGGTGGTGCGCCTCGACCAGCGCCTCGGCATCGGCGTCGGCGATATCGGGCAGCAAGGCCCGGACGAAATTGTCGCCGCCTTGCCCGACCTGCGCGTGGATTTCGCCCAGACGGAAATCGTGACCGGCTGCGTGAAAGGCCTCGGCCCAGGCAAGGACGTGGAAGTCGTTGCTGTCGACGAGTGTGCCGTCGATGTCGAACAGGATCGCGCGGAGCATGGCCGCTGAACGAGGTAGGGGCGCGACCGTTGCCGGGCGCGCCCCTTTTTTGTCATTCGAAAGCGCCGCCGCTCAGAAGCGGAAGCCGCCCTTCAGCGCCAGCTGGCGGCGCTGCAGGTTGATGCCCTCGAACTTGCCGAAGTCGGAGTAATTGGCTTCGACACCGACATAGGCGTTCCGGCCGAGGTTGCCCTCGACGCCGAGGCCGCCCCCGATGCCGCCCTTGGTGTCGCTGGCCGAGAAGCCGGTGTCGACCGCGGTCAGCTTGATGTTCGAGTAGCCGAGCTTGAAGTAACCGAGCACGCCACCGAGGCCGACGCCGATACGGCCGCCGAGCTGGTAGTTGCGGCCGACCTTGATCGCAGCGCTGCTGGTTTCGTCCTCGAGCTTGACCGAGCTTTCCTCGAGGCTGGCATAGGGGCCGACGGTGACGGTCGGGCTGACCGCGAGGTCGTAGCCGATCTCGCCGCCGTAGCTCACCGCGCTGCCGAGCTTGTAGACGTCGCCGTCGCCGCTGACGGTCGGGGTCTCGTAGCCGAGACGAATTTCGCCGCGGAAGCCGTCATAATTGTTCGGCGTGCCGGTGGTGGTCTGAGCCAGCGCGGGCGAAGCGGCCGCGAGCGCGATCGCGCTCACGAGTAGAGTACGCATTGATTACCCCCCATTGGGTTGAAAGCGGCAGAGGCTTCTGCCGCGCGGCCGCTTAGGGGCGGTTTTGCCGCCACTCAAGGGCGGCACGGGAAAGAAGCGTGGCTTTGCTCGTTACGGACGCAAACTCTTTCTGTTCGAGGTGTGCCCGTGTCCAATCTGCGTCGTTCCACTCTTGTAGCCGCGTCGGTCCTGTCCCTGGCGCTCGGCGCGCAGGCCGTTGCCCAGCCCGAGGCAAAAGCTCCCAAGACCGCCGCGCAGTGGGTGCCGCCCGGAACCGCAGGCTCGCCGATCGACGCGACCATCTTCCATGCCCAGGTGCTGCTGGATGTCGCCGGTTTCCCGAGCGGCGTGATCGACGGCAAGAAGGGCATGGTGTTCGAGCAGGCGCTGCGCGGCTTCCAGCAGAGCAAAGGCCTCAAGCAGACGGGCGAACTCGACGGGCCGACCCGCCAGGCGCTGCTCCAGCAGGACCGCCGTTCGACCCAGCTGCTCGAACTGACCGACACCGACGTCGGCGGGCCGTTCGTCTATCCCTTCCCCAAGAAGCCCGAGGACCAGGCCAAGCTCAAGGGCCTCGGCTATCGCAACATGCTCGAGAAACTGGCCGAGCGCTTCCACACGACCCCCGACACGATCCTTGCGCTGAACGGGCCAGACAAGCTGATCGGGCGCGGCCAGAAGCTGGTCCTCCCCAACATCCTGCCGCAATCGCGCGACTATGCCGGGGCCATCGACGACAAACAATCGGGCCTGCTCGGTCTCTACAATGTCGACGCCACCCAGCCGCAGGGCAATTTCATCGTCGTCGACAAGAGCGAGGGCGTGCTCCGGGTCTATCAGGGCGAGGTGCCCGCCGGCGCCTACAGCAGCGAGAAGAACCGCGGCGCCCCGCCCAAGCTCACCGACAATCCGGGCAAGCTGGTCGCCCAGTTCCCGGTGACCATGGGCTCGACCCACGATCCGCTGCCGCTGGGCAAGTGGAAAGTGCCGACCTTCGCCTTCGACCCGCCCTTCCACTACCAGCCCAATCTGTTCTGGGACGCCAAGGACAAGAGCGCCGACGACAAGATGCTTCCGCCGGGGCCCAACGGGCCGGTGGGGGTCGCCTGGCTCGACCTCACCAAGGAGCATTACGGGATCCACGGCACGCCCGCGCCCGAGACCATCGGCCGCGCGGAGAGCCATGGCTGCATCCGCATGTCGAACTGGGACGTGATCCGGCTGTCGCGGATGATGAAGCCGGGCTTCACCGCGATCTTCCAGGGCTAGGGAGCGGGGCATGAGCGGGAGATCGCTGAGCATCTTCGGTAATGCCGTGGTGTTCGCGGTGCTGGCGCTGGGCGGCTGGCTGTGGTGGCACAATGTCACCCGCAGCGCCGATCCGCCCTCGGGCGCCGTGGCGGTCCTGTCGGAAACGGCATCCCAGGTCGGCGTCGATGCCGCGGCGGGGGCGCCGAGGGTCGCGAGCCCGGCTCGGACGGGACCGCTTCAGCTTGGCCCGACCGGGCTCGCCATCCCGGTGGTCGGCATCAAGGCCAGCGAGCTGACCGACACGTTCACGCAGAGCCGGGCGGGCGGCGCGCGGGTCCACAATGCGATCGACATCATGGCCCCGCGCGGGACGCCGGTGATCTCGGCCAGCGACGGGACGGTCGAGAAGCTCTACTTCTCGCACGGCGGGGGCGGGATTTCCGCCTATGTCCGCTCGTCCGACGGCGCCTGGATGCATTATTATGCGCATCTCGATTCCTATGCGCCGACCCTCAGGGAAGGCGCGCGGATCCGGCGCGGGGATCCGATCGGCATGGTCGGCTCGACCGGCAATGCCAGCCCCGACGGACCGCACCTTCACTATGCCATCTATCGCATGGCACCGGGCGAGCGCTGGTGGCAGGGGACGCCAATCAATCCCTACCCGCAGCTTGCCGGGAAAGGCGGGAGAGGCTAGGGGGCGCGCCACGGTTTCGGCCGGGCTCTTTCAACTCGTAGAAGCGGTAGTAGCGATCCATGAAGATCAGCGGCGTGGACATTCGTCCCGGCAACATCATCGAATATGAAGGCGGCATCTGGCGTGCGGTGAAGATCCAGCACACCCAGCCCGGCAAGGGCGGCGCCTACATGCAGGTCGAGCTGAAGAACCTGCGCGACGGTCGCAAGAACAATGTCCGCTTCCGCTCGGCCGAGACGGTCGAGCGCGTCCGCCTCGACACCAAGGACTTCCAGTTCCTTTATCCCGAGGGCGACATGCTCGTCTTCATGGACAAGGAAACCTACGACCAGGTCAGCCTGCCGCGCGACCTTCTCGGCGACGCCGCCGCCTTCCTCCAGGACGGCATGGACGTGGTGATGGAGCTCTACGACGAGGAAGCCATTTCGGTGCAGCTTCCCGACACCATCGAAGCCACGATCGTCGAGGCCGACGCGGTGGTGAAGGGGCAGACCGCCTCGTCGAGCTACAAGCCCGCCGTCCTCGACAATGGCGTGCGCGTCATGGTCCCGCCGCACATTTCGAGCGGCACCCGGATCGTGGTCGACGTCTACGAGCAGACCTACGTCCGCCGCGCGGACTGAAGACAAGGAACGCCGTTAGTCCCGAGCGAAGTCGAGGGACGTGGTCGGGCAGTGCCTCGACTTCGCTCGGCACGAACGGAGAAATAAGTTGGTAAGTCACTCCGGCCTCATCGCCGTCATGCAGAAAGCGGCCCGCAAGGCCGCCCCGCGGCTGCGCCGCGACTTCGGCGAGGTCGAGCAGCTGCAGGTCTCGAAGAAGGGCCCCGGCGACTTCGTCTCCATGGCCGACAAGCGCGCCGAGCAGACGCTCGTCGAGGAATTGCGCGCGGCCCGGCCCGACTGGGGCTTCCTGCTCGAGGAAGGCGGGGCGATCGAGGGCAATCCGGCCAAGCCGCGGTTCATCATCGATCCCTTGGACGGGACGACCAACTTCCTCCACGGAATCCCGCACTTCGCCATCTCGATCGCGGTCGAGGAGAAGAAGCCCAACGGCCAGCCCGACATCACCCATGCGCTGGTCTACCAGCCGCTGACCGACGAGACCTTCTGGGCCGAAAAGGGCCGCGGCAGCTGGCTCCACGACCGCCGCCTGCGCGTGTCGGCGCGGCGCTACCTCGACGAGGCGCTGATCGGGACCGGGATCCCGCACCTCGGCCGGTCGGACGCGGCGCAGTGGACCAGGATCTACGCCGCCATCGCCCCCGAAGTCGCCGGGATCCGCCGGTTCGGCGCCGCCAGCCTCGACTTCGCCTGGGTCGCGGCGGGCCGGATGGACGGCTTCTGGGAAGACGATCTCGACATCTGGGACAGCGCGGCGGGCATCCTTCTGGTCAAGGAAGCGGGCGGGTTCGTCTCCGATTTCCGGGGCCAGGACCGGATGGTCGAGCGGCGCGAATATCTCGCCGCCAACGGCGATCTCCACAGCCGGCTGCACAAGCTGGTGGCGGGCGCGCTGCGCGGCTAGGGCAACTTACGCCCACAGTACCGGTTGTCTCTCCAACGGCCCTGTTCTAGAGGGCCGCCAAGCCTGTTTTGCGGAGTCTCTTCGTGGCCTCAACCGCCGCTCAATATCTGCCGATCCTGCTGTTCCTGGCGGTCGCCCTGGGACTGAGCGGCATCTTCGTGGTCGCGCCGATCATCGCGTCCAAGTTCACCGGCACCGACCGGCCCTATGCCGAGAAGCTGACCGAATATGAGTGCGGCTTCCCCGCCTTCGAGGACAGCCGCTCGCAGTTCGACGTCCGCTTCTACCTGGTCGCGATCCTGTTCATCGTGTTCGACCTCGAAGCGGCCTTCCTGTTTCCCTGGGCGGTGACGCTCAAGGACACCGGCTGGATGGGGTGGGGGGCGATGATGCTGTTCCTCGCCGAACTGGGTCTCGGCCTTGCCTATGCCTGGAAGAAGGGAGCGCTCGAATGGGAGTGATGCTCGACCCCGCGGCGAACCCCCATCCGACCGAGGAGGAGATCGCCCGCGCCTATGGCCTGACCCCCGGCAGCCCCGAGCATGCCCGCTTGACCGAGATGGGCAAGGACCTCGACGAGAAGGGCTTCCTGGTCACGTCCGCCGAGGACCTGTTCACCTGGGCCCGGACGGGCTCTTTGTGGTGGATGACCTTCGGCCTCGCCTGCTGCGCGGTGGAGATGATCCACGTCAACATGCCGCGCTACGACCTCGAGCGGTTCGGGGTCGCCCCGCGCGCGAGCCCGCGTCAGTCGGACGTGATGATCGTCGCCGGCACGCTCTGCAACAAGATGGCGCCGGCGCTTCGCCGGGTCTACGACCAGATGGCCGAGCCGCGCTACGTCATCTCGATGGGCAGCTGCGCCAATGGCGGCGGCTATTATCACTACAGCTACAGCGTCGTTCGCGGTTGCGACCGGATCGTGCCGGTCGACATCTATGTCCCGGGCTGTCCGCCGACCGCCGAGGCATTGCTCTACGGGATCATGCAGCTGCAGCGGAAGATCCGCCGCGAAGGGACGATCGAGCGGTGAGCCATTCCGCACCCAGGACCGCGTCCAACGAGGGCGTCATCGCCGCCGCCGAGAAGGCGCTCGTCGGCCTCGTCCTCGAGACCAAGGACCATGCCGACGAGATCACGCTGACGGTGCAGCGCGAGGGCCTTGCCGAGGCCTGCCGCCGCTTACGCGACACGCCGGGCCTCGAATATCAGCAGCTGATGGAGATCGCCGGGGTCGACTATCCCGAGGCGCCCGAGCGCTTCGAGGTCAACTACCACCTCCTCAGCCTCACGCAGAACCGCCGCATCCGGGTCAAGGTCCGGACCGACGAGCGGACCCCGGTGCCGACCGTCACGACTTTGTGGCCGGTCGCCGGCTGGCTCGAGCGCGAAGTGTTCGACCTTTATGGCGTGACCTTCGCAGGGAACGCGGACCTTCGCCGAATCCTCACCGATTACGGTTTCGAGGGCCATCCGCTGCGCAAGGACTTCCCGCTGACCGGCTTCACCGAGATGCGCTATTCCGAGGCCGAAAAGCGCGTGGTCTACGAGCCCGTGAGCCTCGCCCAGGACTTCCGCAGCTTCGACTTCCTGACCCCGTGGAACGGCCCGGAATACAGGCTGCCCGGCGACGAAAAGGCCGAGCCGCAGGCCGCCGGTGCGCCGTCGCCGGCTCCAGCCAAGGCCGAGGAGCCCAAGGTCGCTCCCGCCGCGGGCGCGGGCGAGCGCAAGGGCGAGAAGCCGTACAAGACCGACAACGAGGACCAGGCCACCGCCGGTGCCGCCGAAGCCAAGGCCGAAGCGCGCAAGAGCAACCGCGCCAAGGCCGCCAGGGCCGGCGGCAAGGTGACGGGCACTGACGAGCCCAAGCCTGGTGACAAGGCCCCCAACAGCGGGCCGGAGGCGCAGTAATGCCGACCACGCAAGACACGCTGCCGTTCGAGGACCATCCCAAGACGGTCAGCGAAATCCAGAAGCAGACCCGCACGGTCGAGATCGGCGTCCAGTCCGAGCCGGGCGACGACGTCATCAACAATTACACGATCAACTTCGGGCCCCAGCACCCGGCCGCGCACGGCGTGCTCCGGCTGATCATGGAGCTCGACGGCGAGATCGTCGAACGCTGCGATCCGCACGTCGGGCTGCTCCACCGCGGCACCGAGAAGCTGATCGAATACAAGACCTACGCGCAGGCGATCCCCTATTTCGATCGTCTCGATTACTGTTCGCCGATGTGCATGGAGCACAGCTTCGTGCTCGCGGCCGAGAAGCTGATGGGCCTCGAGGTCCCGATCCGCGCCCAATATATCCGGGTCCTGATGGCGGAGCTGACCCGCATCAAGAACCACATGCTCAATTTGGGCTCCCACATCATGGACGTCGGCGCGATGACGCCGAACCTGTGGCTGTTCGAGCTGCGTGAAGACCTCATGCAGATTTACGAGAGCGTCAGCGGCGCGCGGATGCACGCCAATTACTTCCGGGTCGGCGGCGTCCACCAGGACATCCCGCCCAAGGTGTTCGACGAGATCGGCCGCTTCCTCGACACGCGGCTGCAGTTGTTCGAGGACGCGATCAGCCTCGTCGCCGACAACCGCATCTTCAAGCAGCGCAACGTCGACATCGCGATCGTGTCGAAGGAAGACGCTATTCGCTGGGGCTTCTCGGGGCCGATGATCCGCGGCTCGGGCATCCCCTGGGACATCCGCAAGTCGCAGCCCTACGAAGTTTACGACCGGATGAAGTTCGACGTCCCCGTCGGCACCCGCGGCGACTGCTACGACCGCTTCATGGTCCGCGTCGAGGAGGTCCGCCAGAGCTGGCGGATCGCCCGCCAGTGCCTCAGCGAGATGCCCGCGGGCGAGATCGGGACCAGCGACCGCAAGGTCTTCCCGCCCAAGCGCGCCGAGATGAAGACGTCGATGGAAGCGCTCATCCATCACTTCAAGCTCTACACCGAGGGCTATCACGTCCCCGCGGGCGAAGTGTATGTCGCGACCGAGAGCCCCAAGGGCGAATTCGGCGTCTATCTCGTCGCCGACGGCACCAACAAGCCCTACCGCTGCAAGATCCGGCCGACCGCGTTCAGCCACCTGCAGGCGATGGACTTCATGATGAAGGGTCACATGCTGGCCGATACGACCGCCGTGCTCGGCGCGATGGACATCGTATTTGGGGAGTGTGACCGCTAATGGCCGAGCGTCACTTTGCCCCCGACGTCCCCGAGCTCCGCGAGCGCTGGGGCAATTTCACCTGGGACGCGGCGCATGCGCCCGAAGCCCAGCGCGCGCTCGGTAAGTATCCGGAAGGCCGCAAGGCTAGCGCCGTGATCCCGCTGCTCGACCTGGCCCAGCGGCAGGTTGGCGCCGAGACGGGCACGCAGGGCTGGCTGCCGATCCCGGTGATCGAGTTCGTCGCCGCCGAGTGCGGCTTGCCGCCGGTGCGCGCGATGGAGGTCGCCAGCTTCTACACCATGTTCAACCTGGTGCCGGTGGGCAAATTCCACGTCCAGGTGTGCGGCACCACGCCGTGCATGCTGCGCGGGTCGGACGACGTCCTCAAGGCCTGCTACGCCAAGGGCATGAAGAAGGGGAAGACGACCCCCGACGGCCTGTGGACGCTGACCGAGGTCGAGTGCCTCGGCGCCTGCGCCAACGCGCCCATGGTCCAGATCAACGACGACAATTTCGAGGATTTGACCGAGGAAAGCACGGCCGCGATCCTCGACGCGCTGGCGGCGGGCAAGCCGGTCAAGGCCGGGTCGCAGACCGGGCGCCAGACGAGCTGCCCCGAGGGCGGCCCGACCAGCCTCAAGAAGATGACCGAGCGCAATTACGACTATCGCCCGATGTGGGCCGATGCGGCGCCGGCGGGCGAGGGCGCATGACGATCTTCTCCCAAGGGTCGATCGCCCTGAGCGAAGTCGAAGGGTGCCGGTGCAAGCGTTCGCGCGGGCGTGCTTCGACTTCGCTCAGCACGAACGATCTTATTCGCGGTGAAGGCGCATGAGCATCGCCGTCATCCTCGTCGCGCTCCTGCTCGTCTTCCTCGCCTTCCGCTTCATCGCGGGCGTGGTGAAGTTCGGCGTGATCCTGCTGATCATCGGCGCGGCTTTCTATTTCCTCAGCCAGGGCGGCATGTGATGGGTTACACCGGGCCTCTCGCGGACAAGGACCGCATCTTCACCAACGTCTACGGCTTCCAGTCGCCCGATCTGAAGGCAGCGCAGGCGCGTGGCGACTGGGACAATACGAAAGCGCTGATGGCCGTCGGCCAGGACGCGATCATCGAGACGGTCAAGGCGTCGGGCCTGCGCGGGCGCGGCGGGGCGGGCTTCCCGACCGGCATGAAGTGGAGCTTCATGCCCAAGGAGCCCAAGCCCGGTAAGCCGAACTTCCTCGTCATCAACGCCGACGAGTCCGAGCCCGGCTCGTGCAAGGACCGCGAGATCATCCGCCACGATCCGCACAAGCTGATCGAAGGCGCGCTGATCGCCAGCTTCGCGATGCGCGCGCGGGCCTGCTACATCTACATCCGCGGCGAATATATCGCCGAGGCGCAGGCGCTCGAGAAGGCGATTGCCGAGGCCTATGCCGCGGGCCTCGTCGGCAAGAATGCCGCGGGCTCGGGCTACGACTTCGACATCTTCTGCCACCGCGGTGCGGGCGCCTACATCTGCGGCGAAGAGACCGCGATGCTCGAGAGCCTCGAGGGCAAGATGGGGCGGCCGCGTTTGAAGCCCCCGTTCCCGGCGGGCGCGGGCCTCTACGGCTGCCCGACCACGGTCAACAACGTCGAATCGATCGCGGTCGTGCCGACCATCCTGCGGCGCGGCGCGGCCTGGTTCGCGGGTTTCGGTCGCGAGAAGAACGAGGGCACCAAGCTCTTCCAGATCTCGGGCCACGTGAACCGCCCGTGCGTCGTCGAAGAGAGCATGAGCATCCCCTTCCGCGAGCTGATCGACCGCCATTGCGGCGGCATTCGCGGCGGGTGGGACAATCTCCTCGCGGTGATCCCCGGCGGAAGCTCGGTGCCGCTCGTGCCGGCGGCCGAGATCATGGACGCGCCGATGGACTTCGACGGGCTGAAGGCGCTGGGCTCGGGCCTCGGCACCGCGGCGGTCATCGTCATGGACAAGTCGACCGACATCGTCCGCGCGATCAGCCGCATCAGCTATTTCTACAAGCATGAGAGCTGCGGCCAGTGCACCCCGTGCCGCGAGGGCACCGGCTGGATGTGGCGGATCATGGAGCGGCTGCGCGAGGGCGATGCGTCGCCCGACATGATCGACCGCCTCCACGACGTCACCAAGCAGGTCGAGGGCCACACCATCTGCGCATTGGGCGACGCCGCGGCCTGGCCGATCCAGGGCCTCATCCGCCACTTCCGCCCCGAGCTCGAGCGCCGCATCGCCGAGCGCAACGGCGGCCAGCTTGCCGAGGCGGCGGAATGATCGCGCTCGCCTTCCTCGCCGCGGTCGCCGCGCAGGCGCCGGCTGCCCCGCAAGTCTCGCTGACCGAGATGCAGGATTATGGCCGCTGCGTCGCGAACCGGCAGCCTGGGCGGGCGGCGCGGCTGCTCGACGGCGACTATCGCACCGAGGAATATAACAAGGCGCTGCGCCTGTTCGCGCAGAACATGAACGGCTGCGTCGATCGCGGCGGCCGCCTGCGCAGCGGGCAATTGCTGTTCGCGGGCGCGCTCGCGGAAGGGTTGCTGGCGCGCGAGTACAAGACGGGCCTCGCCGCCGCGCTGGTGACCCCGGCGGTTCCGATCGCCTCGCGCAGCGAGACCGAGACCATGGCCCTGTGCCTCGCGATGAAGGCGCCGGCCGAGACCGAAGCGCTGCTGGCGACCAAGCCCGCGAGCCCCGAGGAAGGCGCCGCGATCAAGCCGCTGGTCGCCGCCCTTCCCGACTGCCTGGTCGAGGGCCAGCAGATGACGCTCAACAAGCCGGGCCTGCGCGCCGTGCTGGCGCTCGCCGCGCTGCGCGTCGCCTCGGCGCCCAAGCCCGCCGGAGCGGCGAAGTGAAGGTCACCGTGATCGCCCTTGGCCTCGCGGCGATGCTCGGCACGAGCCCAGCGGCCGCGCAGGAGCCGCCCCCGCTCGGGACCCGCCTGCCCAAGCGCAGCGAACCGCAGGGGATGCAATTCTCTGCCCGGTCGGCCGCCTTGGCCGGCCAGGAATATGCCAATTGCCTCGTCGAGAAGCGCGGGACTCATGCCCGCGCGATGCTGCTCGCCACGACCGCTGACGAGGTCGGCAAGGCGGAGCGGAGCCTGTTCGCGCGCGGCCTGTCCTGCCAGCAGGTCACCGGCTTCAGCGAGATGTCGGACACCCGCATCATCAACGCCGAGCCGCCGCTGATGCGCGGGATGCTGGCCGAATCCGCGCTGCGCAGCGAGCGCCAGCAGATCGCCGCGCTGCCCGCCTTGCCGCTGCAGAAGGTCTACAGCCGTCCGTGGCTGGGGATGACCGGACGCAACGCGATCGTCGACGAGATGGCGGTCTGCATCACCGACACCAATCCCGCTGCGACCGGCCGGCTGCTTGCCACGAGCCAGTACAGCAAGGAGGAAGGCGAGGCCTTTGCCGCGCTCTCGCCGAGCTTCGCACCCTGCCTGCGCGCGGGCGCCAGGCTGCAGGCCAATCGCCCGTCGATGCGCGCCGCGCTGGCCGACGCCATGTTCCACCGTCTTAACGAGCCGGCCGTCGCCGCCGTGCCGCCAACCGAGAAGCCGTAATGCCCAAGGTCACCGTCGACGGACAGGAAATCGAGGTCCCCGCGGGGGCGACCGTGCTGCAGGCCTGCGAGCTTGCCGGCAAGGAGATCCCGCGCTTCTGCTATCACGAGCGGCTGAGCATCGCCGGCAATTGCCGCATGTGCCTGGTCGAGGTCGCGCCCGGGCCGCCCAAGCCGCAGGCGAGCTGCGCGCTTCCGGCCGCCGACAACCAGGTGATCCGCACCGACACGCCGATGGTCAAGAAGGCGCGCGAGGGGGTGATGGAGTTCCTCCTCATCAACCACCCGCTCGACTGCCCGATCTGCGACCAGGGCGGCGAATGCGATCTCCAGGACCAGGCCATGGCCTATGGCCGCTCGTCCAGCCGGTTCGACGAGAACAAGCGCAGCGTCGACGACAAGTACATGGGTCCGATCATCAAGACGACGATGACCCGCTGCATCCAGTGCACCCGCTGCGTGCGCTTTGCCGAGGAAGTCGCGGGCACGCCCGAGATCGGCATGCTCTATCGCGGCGAGGATGCGCAGATCACCGCCTATCTCGAGCGCGCGCTGACCAGTGAACTGTCGGGCAACCTTGCCGACCTGTGCCCGGTGGGCGCGCTGCTGCAGGCGCCGCAGAGCTTCGAGGCGCGTCCGTGGGAGCTGCGCAAGGTGCCCTCGATCGACGTGATGGACGCGGTCGGGAGCAACATCCGCCTCGACATGCGTGGGCCGCAGGTGATGCGGATCCTGCCGCGGATCAACGAGGACGTGAACGAGGAGTGGATCAGCGACAAGACGCGGCACCATGCCGACGCGCTCGTCCGCAATCGCCTCGACCGGCCGTGGCTGCGCGAAGGCGGCAAGCTGCGCGCGGCGACCTGGGCCGAGGCGCTCGAGGTCTTCGCGGCCAAGCTCAAGAGCGCCGGTTCCAAGGTCGCGGCCATCGCCGGCGACCTCCTCGACGCCGAGACCATGTATGCGGCGAAGAAGCTCCTGGAAGTGCAGGGCTCGTCGCTGCTAGAGGGCCGGCAGACCGGGCTCGACTATGACGTGAGCTCGCTGAGCGCGGTGGCGTTCAACTCGACCCTTGCGGGCATCGAGGATGCCGACGCCATCCTGCTGGTCGGGACCAACCCGCGCTGGGAAGCGCCGCTGGTCAACACTCGCCTGCGCAAGGCGGTGCGGCGCGGGGCGGGCGTGTTCAGCGTCGGCCCGGCGGTCGACCTCACTTATGCCGTGACCGACCTCGGCGACGACCTGTCGCTGCTGGGCAAGCTGCCCAAGGCCGTGACCGACGCCTTTGCCAAGGCCGAGCGGCCGGCGGTGATCGTCGGTCCGGGGGCGCTTGGGGCAGGGGCGCTCGGCGCGGCGCTGGCACTGGTCGAGAGCCTTGGCCTCATCAAGGGCGAGTGGAACGGCTTCAACGTCATCCACACCGCCGCGAGCCGGATGGCCGGACTGATGCTCGGTTATGCCGCGAAGGGCGGGATCGCCGACCTCGAGGCCGCCGGCCCCGAGCTCGTGTTGCTGCTCGGCGCCGACGAGGTCGCGGCCGAGCGCTTCCAAGGCGCCTTCAAGGTCTATGTCGGCCACCATGGCGACAAGGGAGCCCGCATGGCTGACCTCGTCCTTCCGGGCGCGGCCTACAGCGAGAAGCACGGCACCTTCGTCAACCTCGAGGGCCGGGTGCAGCGCGCCGAAAAGGCGAGCTTCCCGCCGGGCGAGGCGCGCGAGGACTGGACCATCTTCCGGGCGGTCTCGGACCTCCTCGGCACGCCGCTCGCCTTCGACCGCTTCGACCAGCTGCGTAGCGCGATGATCGCCGAAGTGCCGCAGCTCGGCACCGAGGGCCTGATCGACCTGCCGTGGAAGGCGCCCAAGCTGTCGGCCAAGGCCGAGGGTCCCGTCGGCCTTCCGGTCAAGGACTTCTACCTCACCAACGCCATCTGCCGGGCCAGCCCGACGATGCAGCGCTGCTCGGCCGAGCTCGTCCACGGCCAGGCTTTCGCGGAGGCCGCCGAGTGACTGCCTTTTTCGAAAATTACATGAGCTTCGAGGCGTCGTGGTTCCTCGCCACGATCATCGGGATCCTCTTGATCGCGCTGCCGCTGATGCTGGCGGTGGCGATGATCATCTATGCCGAGCGCAAGATCTGGGCGGCGATGGCGCTTCGCCGCGGGCCCAACGTGGTCGGTCCGTTCGGCGTGCTGCAGAGCTTCGCGGACGGGCTCAAGGTCTTCCTCAAGGAGACGATCGTCCCGACCAGCGCCAACAAGGGCCTGTTCCTGCTGGCGCCGATCATCAGCTTCACCGTCGCGCTGATCGTCTGGGCGGTGGTGCCGTTCGACGTCGGCGTGGTGCTCTCCGACATCAACGTCGGCCTGCTCTACATCCTCGCCGCCTCGAGCCTTGGCGTCTACGGGATCATCATCGCGGGCTGGGCGTCCAACTCCAAATATCCCTTCTTCTCGGCGCTCCGCGCGGCCGCGCAGATGGTGAGTTACGAAGTCTCGATCGGCTTCGTCCTGGTCTGCGTCGTGCTCTACGCCGGCACCTTCAACATGACCGAAATTGTGCTTGCCCAGAAGGGCAACATCTTCGGCATCCTGAACGGCTTCGGGTTCAATCCCCTGCTGTTCCCGATGGCGGTGGTGTTCCTGATCTCGTCCATGGCCGAGACCTTCCGCACGCCGTTCGACCTGACCGAGGCGGAGAGCGAACTCGTCGCCGGTTTCCAGACCGAATATAGCTCGATGGCCTTCGCGCTCTTCTGGCTCGGCGAATATGGCAACGTCATCCTGATGACGGCGCTGAACGCCATCCTGTTCTGGGGCGGGTTCCTGCCGCCGATCGACTGGGCGCCGCTCTATTACGTCCCGGGCATCATCTGGCTGTTCGCCAAGATGCTGTTCTTCTTCTTCGTGTTCGGCTGGGTCCGCGCGACGGTGCCGCGGTACCGTTACGACCAGCTGATGCGGCTGGGCTGGAAGATCTTCCTGCCGCTGTCGCTGTTCTTTGTCTTCGCGATCTCGGGCTGGCTGATGCTGACCCGTTATGGAGGCGGCGCATGATCGCCCACTGGATCAAGTCGTTCACCCTGTGGGAGCTGGTGAAGGGTCATGCCCTGACCCTGAAGTATTTCTTCAAGCCCAAGGCGACGATCAACTACCCCTACGAGAAGACCCCGCAGAGCCCGCGCTTTCGCGGTGAGCATGCGCTGCGCCGCTATCCCAACGGGGAAGAGCGCTGCATCGCGTGCAAGCTGTGCGAGGCGGTGTGCCCGGCGCAGGCGATCACCATCGAGGCCGAACCGCGTGAGGACGGCAGCCGCCGGACCACGCGCTACGACATCGACATGGTGAAGTGCATCTATTGCGGCCTGTGCGCCGAGGCCTGCCCGGTCGACGCGATCGTCGAGGGGCCGAACCTCGAATTCTCGACCGAGACGCGCGAGGAGTTGCTCTACGACAAGGCGAAACTGCTCGCCAACGGTGATCGCTGGGAACAGGCGATTGCCGCCAACCTTGCCGCCGATGCGGCCTACCGCTAGGCGCCCGGCAATCCCATGATCGCACTCCTCGCCTTCTACCTGTTCGCATTCGTCACCGTCTCCTCGGCGGTGGCGGTGATCTTCGCGCGCAACCCCGTGCACAGCGTGCTGTGGCTGATCCTGGCCTTCTTCAACGCGGCCGGGCTGATGCTGCTCGTCGGGGCAGAGTTCATCGCCATGCTGCTGGTCATCGTCTACGTCGGCGCGGTCGCGGTGCTGTTCCTGTTCGTGGTCATGATGCTCGACATCGACTTTTCCAAGCTGCGCTCGGGCTTCAACCGCAACCTGCCGTTCGGCCTGCTGATCGCACTGGTGCTCCTGGTTGAGATCGGTTTCGCCGTGATGGCGCGGCGCGGCGCTCCGGCGATGGCCGAGGCGCCGGCGACCAACCCGGTGCCCAACATCGAGGCGCTGGGGGCCGAGCTCTACAGCCGCTATCTGCTGCCGTTCGAGCTCGCCGGTCTGATCCTGCTGGTCGCGATGATCGGTGCGATCGTGCTGACCCATCGCAGCCGCGGCGACGTGCGCGGGCAGAATGCCAGCCGCCAGATCTCGCGCCGGCCTGAGGACGCAGTCAAGAACGTCGACCAGCCGGTCGGGGAGGGCATGAAGCTGTGATCGGTCTCGCCCATTATCTCGCCGTTTCGGCGACCCTGTTCGTGATCGGCGTGCTCGGCATCTTCCTCAATCGCCGCAACGTCATCCTGATGCTGATGGCGATCGAACTGCTGCTGCTGAGCGTGAACATCAATCTCGTCGCCTTCAGCGCCTTCCTCGGCGACATGAAGGGGCAGATCTTCGCGATGTTCGTGCTGACCGTCGCCGCCGCCGAGGCCGCGATCGGGCTCGCCATCCTGGTCATCTTCTTCCGCCGGCGCGGGACCATTGCGGTCGACGCGGCCGACTCCATGCGCGGGTAACATGCACCCCATCATCCTCATCGTCTTCCTGCCGCTGCTGGCCGCGATCGTCGCGGGGCTGGGCGGGCGCGCCATCGGCAAGGTGCCGGCCAAGGTCGTCACCACCGGCGCCCTGTTCATCAGCTGCGCATTGAGCTGGCCGGTCTTCATCTCGTTCATGAACGGCTCGGCCGAAGCCTCGGTCGTGCCCGTGCTCGACTGGATCCGCTCGGGTGACCTGGTGGTCGACTGGAGCCTGCGGGTCGACGCGCTGACCGCGGTCATGCTGGTGGTGATTACCACCGTCTCGAGCCTCGTCCACCTCTACAGCTGGGGCTATATGGAGGAAGATCCCTCCCAGCCCCGCTTCTTCGCCTATCTGTCGCTGTTCACCTTCGCGATGCTGATGCTGGTGACCGCCGACAGCCTGATCCAGATGTTCTTCGGCTGGGAAGGGGTGGGCCTCGCCTCCTACCTGCTGATCGGCTTCTGGTACTACAAGCCCTCAGCCAATGCCGCGGCGATGAAGGCCTTCGTGGTCAACCGCGTCGGCGACTTCGGCTTCAGCCTCGGAATCTTCGGGACGTTCCTCGTCTTCGGCACCGTCTCGATCCCGGCGATCCTGGCGGCGGCGCCCGGCATGGCCGGCTCGACCATCGGCTTTGCCGGCCTGCACGTCGATACCATGACCCTGCTCTGCCTGCTGCTGTTCGTCGGCGCGATGGGCAAGTCGGCCCAGCTCGGGCTCCACACCTGGCTTCCGGACGCGATGGAAGGCCCGACGCCCGTGTCGGCGCTGATCCACGCCGCGACCATGGTCACCGCGGGCGTCTTCATGGTCTGCCGCCTGTCGCCGATGTTCGAAGTGTCGCCGACCGCGATGACGGTCGTCACCTATGTCGGCCTTGCGACCGCGCTCTTCGCGGCGACGGTCGGGTTGGTGCAGAACGACATCAAGCGGGTCATCGCTTATTCGACCTGCAGCCAGCTCGGCTACATGTTCTTCGCCGCGGGCGTCGGCGCCTATGGCGCGGCGATGTTCCACCTCTTCACCCACGCCTTCTTCAAGGCGTTGCTGTTCCTCGGCGCGGGTTCGGTCATCCACGCGATGCACCACGAGCAGGACATGCGTTACTATGGTGCGCTACGGAAGGAGATCCCGCTGACCTTCTGGGCGATGGTGCTCGGCACGCTGGCGATCACCGGCGTCGGGATCATCGGGGTGTTCGGCTTCGCGGGCTTCTATTCGAAGGATTCGATCCTCGAGAGCGCCTTTGCGAGCGGCAGCGTCCACGGCCATCTCGCCTTCTTCGTCGGCTCCTTCGCGGCGCTGCTGACCAGCTTCTACAGCTGGCGGCTGATCTTCCTCACCTTCTTCGGCAAGGCGCGCTGGGCTGGCAGCGAGCATATCCAGCACGCGGTCCACGGCGACCATCACGACCACCCGGACGAGGAGCATGGCGACAGCAGCCATTCGACCGCCGCGCCGGTGACGGGCACCGCGGGCTACCACCCGCACGAGAGCCCGTGGTCGATGCTGGTGCCTCTGGGCGTGCTCAGCCTCGGCGCGGTGTTCGCCGGCTTCGCCTTCGAGCATTATTTCGTGAACCCCGAGCATGCCGGGGAATTCTGGAAGGGCGCGCTCGTCTTCAACGAGCATCTCATGCACGCTTCGCACGAGGTGCCGTTGTGGGTGAAGCTCACCCCCGGCCTCGTCATGCTGGTCGGGCTCGCCATCGCCTGGAACAACTATATCCGCGATCCCTCGGCGCCGGGCCGGATCGTCGCCGCCACCGGCCCGATCCACCAGTTCCTGATGAACAAGTGGTATTTCGACGAGCTCTACAACTGGCTCTTCGTCCGCCCGTCGCTCGCCCTCGGCCGCTTCTTCTGGAAGCGCGGCGACGAGCAGACGATCGACCGCTTCGGCCCGCATGGCGCGGCGGTCGCGGTCGGGGTCGGCAATCGCATGACCGCCCGGCTGCAGTCGGGCTATCTCAACTCCTATGCACTGGTGATGCTGCTCGGCCTGGTCGGTGCCGCCACCTGGGTGATGACCCGCTAAGATGAGCTTTCCCATCCTCTCCCTGATGATCGCCCTGCCGCTGCTCGCGGCGCTGGGCTGCCTGTTCCTCAGCGCGCAGGGCGCCCGCTGGCTCGCGCTCGGCGCGACGCTGGTGCTGTTCGTGCTCGGCATCCTGCTGTGGGTGAACTTCCAGGTCGGCGGGCCCGAATGGCAGTTCGTCGAGAAGGTCGGCCTCGGCACGCCCTATCTCAACTGGAACCTCGGCATCGACGGCATCGCGCTGATGCTGATCATGCTCAGCGTGTTCCTGATGCCGATCTGCATCGGGGCGAGCTGGCGCGCGATCGAGAAGCGGGTGCCCGAATATATGGCGGCCTTCCTGCTGATGGAGGCGCTGATGCTCGGCGTCTTCATGGCGCAGGACCTGCTGCTCTTCTACATCTTCTTCGAAGCCGGCCTCATCCCGATGTACCTGATCATCGGCATCTGGGGCGGGGTCGAGCGGATCAAGGCCGCCTACAAGTTCTTCCTCTACACCCTGCTCGGCTCGGTGCTGATGCTGATCGCCATGCTGGTGATGATCGGGCAGGCGGGCACCGGCGACATTCCGACGCTGATGCAGACCAACTTCGCGCCCCAGCTGCAATATTGGCTGTGGCTCGCCTTCTTCGCGAGCTTCGCGGTCAAGATGCCGATGTGGCCGGTCCATACCTGGCTTCCCGACGCGCACGTCCAGGCGCCGACCGCGGGCTCGGTAATCCTCGCCGGCGTGCTGCTGAAGATGGGCGGCTACGGCTTCATCCGCTTCAGCCTGCCCATGTTCCCCGACGCGAGCGCGCAGTTCGTGCCGTTGGTCTTCGGCCTGTCGAGCGTCGCCATCGTCTACACCAGCCTCGTCGCGCTGGTGCAGAACGACATGAAGAAGCTGATCGCTTATTCGTCGGTCGCGCACATGGCGTTCGTCACCTTCGGCCTGTTCGCCTTCAACCGGCAGGGGATCGAGGGCGCGCTGGTGGTGATGCTGAGCCACGGCCTCGTCTCGGGCGCGCTCTTCCTGTGCGTCGGCGTCATCTACGACCGGATGCACACCCGCGAGATCGCCAAGTACGGCGGCCTTGCCGACAACATGCCGGGCTATGCCCTGATGTTCCTGCTGTTCACCATGGCCTCAGTCGGCCTGCCCGGGACCAGCGGCTTCGTCGGCGAGTTCCTGGCGATGATGGGCACTTACAAGGTGTCGACCTGGGGTGCGATCTTCGCGACCACCGGCATCATCCTCGGCGCCGCCTACATGCTCTACCTCTACTGGCGGATCAGCTACGGCACCGCCCGCACCGCCGAAGCCAAGGCGATGGTCGATCTGGACCGCCGCGAGTGGCTGCTGCTGGCGCCGATCGCCGCGGTGGTAATGTGGATGGGCGTCTATCCCGAAAGCTTCATGGCGCCGATGCGCGACGACGTCGGCCGGCTGCTGACCCGGATCGAGCGCGTGACCCCCGCCGGTGACAGCCGCCCGACCCCGGGCAAGCCGGTCGCCACCCAACCCGAACATGCCGCCGGGGAGGCGCACTGATGAACGCCGCTCCGATCCTTCCCGAAATCCTCCTCGGGCTTGGCGCCATCGTCCTGATGATGGTCTCGGCCTTCGTCCGCCGCGCGTCGTCGGTCACCCACTGGGGCGCGATCCTCGTCCTGCTCGGCGCCTGTGCCGCCTTGATCGGCGCGCCGCAGACTGCGGGCGCGGTGTTCGACGGCATGTGGGCCGCCGACAGCTTCGCCGCCTTCGGCAAGGTCATCATCTATCTCTCGGCCGCGGTCGCGATCGTCATGGCGCACAACTGGTTCGAACGGGATCAGGAACATGCCGCCGAATATGCGGTGCTGATCCTGCTCTCGGCGCTGGGCGCGTCGATGATGGTCTCGGCGACCGACCTCATGATGCTCTACGTCGGTCTCGAGCTGCAGAGCCTCTCGGCCTACGTCCTCGCTTCCTACCGCCGCCACGACGAGCGGTCGGCCGAGGCGGGCCTGAAGTATTTCGTGCTCGGCGGCCTCGCCAGCGGCATCCTGCTTTACGGCATCAGCCTTATCTACGGCTTTGCCGGCACGACCCTGTTCACCGGCATCGCCGCGGCCTTCGCCGATGGCGGGGCGACCAACCTCGGGCTGCTGTTCGGGCTGGTGTTCACGCTCGCCGGCCTCGCCTTCAAGATCAGCGCCGTGCCGTTCCACATGTGGACCCCGGACGTCTACGAAGGCGCCCCGACCCCGGTCGCGGCCTTCTTCGCGGCGGGCCAGAAGGCGGCGGCGATCCTGCTCGCGACCCGCGTCTGCCTCGACGCCATGGGTCCGGCGACGAGCCAGTGGCAGCAGATCGTGATCTTTGCGGCGCTGGGCTCGATCATCCTCGGCGCGGTGGCGGCCTATGGCCAGACCAACATCAAGCGCCTGCTTGCCTATTCGTCGATCAACAATGTCGGCTTCGCGCTGGTCGGCCTCGCCGCCGGCGGCCGCGCGGGCGCGCAGGCGGTGCTGCTCTACGTCGCGGTCTATGTCGTGATGACCTTGGGCGCCTTCCTCTGCGTGCTGCGGATGCGCGACGCCGAGGGCCGCCCGGTCGAGAGCCTCGCCAGCCTGTCGGGCCTATCGCAGACGCGGCCCGCGCTGGCGCTGGCGCTGGCCATGTTCATGTTCAGCCTCGCCGGCATCCCGCCGCTGTTCGGCTTCTGGCCCAAGCTGATGGTCTTCCAGGCCGCGGTCGGGGCGGGGCTCAACCTCCTCGCGCTGGCCGCCGCCGCGCTGACGGTGGTCGGGGCCTATTATTATCTCAAGGTCATCAAGGTCATGTATTTCGACGCGCCCGCCGAGGCTTACGCCCCGGCCCGGAGCGGGCTCGAAAGCGCGCTGATCGCCGTGACCGCGCTGGTCATCAGCCCGGTCGGCTACCTGCTGATCCGCCCCTTGAGCGACCTTGCCGCCAATGCGGCGAGCGTGTTCTGAGCCCGCTGCCGCGCATTCGTTTCGTCGAGCGGACGGGCTCGACCAACACCGACCTGCTGGACGCCCCCGACGCCCATGAGGGCGACTGGCTGGTCGCGGCGCGGCAGGACAGCGGGCGTGGGCGGCAGAATCGGAACTGGGAAAGCCCGGCCGGCAATTTCCACGGATCGACGCTCGTCCGGCTCCAGCCCGGCGATCCGCAGCCGAGCAGCCTCTCGCTCGCCGCCGGCCTCGCGCTGATCCGCGCGGTCGAGGCGGCGGCGCCGGCCACCGGGCTCATGCTCAAGTGGCCGAACGACCTCCTGCTCGGGAGCGCCAAGCTTGCCGGGATCCTGCTCGAGCGGCAGGGCGACCGGGTGGTTGCCGGCTTCGGGGTCAATCTTGCCCATGCGCCCACGATTCCAGGGCGCGAGACCGCCGCTCTGTCGGGAATCGCCCTCGTCAGTCCCGAGGCCTTCGCCCCGCTGCTCGCCGCCTCCTTCGCCCGCGAACTGGCCCGCTGGCGGAGCGATCCCGAGGGTCTCGTCGCCCTCTGGCTCGAAAGCGCGCATCCCCTTGGCGCGCCGCTGTCGGTCCATTTCTCGGCCGAGGAGAAGATCGAGGGCCGTTTTGCCGGTCTTGCCGAGGACGGCGCGCTCCGGCTCAGCTTGCCAAGCGGCGAGGAGCGGCGCATCCACGCCGCCGACGTAAGCCTCGGAACCGCGTAACCCATGCTACTCGCCGTCGATGCCGGAAACACCAATGTCGTCTTCGCCCTGGTGGCGGAGGACGGGAGCATCGCCGCGCGCTGGCGGATCGCGACCGACCCCCGCCGCACCGCCGACGAATATGCCGTCTGGCTCCACCAGTTGCTCCAGCTCGAGGGCTATGCCCGCGAGGATGTGAGCGGGGTCATCATCGGCACCGTGGTCCCGCGCGCGCTCCACAACCTGCAGGTCCTCGCCAGCAAATATTTCCGCACCGAGGCGCTGGTCGCCGGGCAGGGGACGGTGCCGTGGGGCATCCGCCTCGACGTCGACGAGCCGCAGAATGTCGGCGCCGACCGGGCCTTGAACGCCATCGCCGCCCATGCCCGCCATGCCGGCGACCTCGTGGTGATCGATTTCGGCACCGCAACCACCTTCGACGTCGTCGACTATGACGGCGCCTACAAGGGCGGGATAATCGCGCCGGGCATCAACCTCAGCCTCGACGCGCTGGTCGCCGCCGCCGCCAAGCTGCCGCGGATCGCGATCGAGGCGCCCGAGGATCCGACCGTCATCGGCCGCACCACCGCCAGCCAGATGCTCTCAGGCATTTACTGGGGCTATGTCGCGATGATCGAGGGCCTGCTCGCCCGGGTGAAGGCCGAGATCGGCCGCCCCGTCACCACCATCGCGACCGGCGGGCTCGCGACCCTGTTCCAGCAGCACACGCGGGTGTTCGACGCGATCGAACCCGATCTCACCATTCAGGGGTTGGCGCTGCTCCATCAGCGCCGCCAGCAAGGACTGTAAGTGGCTTCCAACGACGAACTTCTCTTCCTCGCGCTCGGTGGCTCGGGCGAGATCGGCATGAACGTCAATCTCTACGGCTGCAGCGGCAAGTGGCTGATGGTCGATTGCGGCATGACCTTCGGCGAGCACGACTATCCAGGCATCGACCTCGTCCTGCCCGACCTCGAGTTCATCGAGAAGCGCCGCCGCGACCTCGTCGGGCTGGTCCTTACCCATGGTCACGAGGACCATATCGGCGCGCTTCCCTACCTCGCCGCCGATTTGAAGGTCCCGCTCTACGCCACGCCCTTCACCGCCGGGCTCATCGCCCACAAGCTCGAGGAAGAGGGGCTGACGGGCCAGGTTCCCTTGAAGCTCATTCACCCGGGCGACGTGCTCGACCTCGGGCCGTTCCGCGTGACCCCGGTGCCGCTCGCCCACTCGATTCCCGAATCCAATGCGCTGCTGATCGAGACCGCGCTCGGAAAGATCTTCCACACCGGCGACTGGAAGCTCGACCCCACCCCGGTGCTCGGCAATCCGACGTCCCCCGAGCAGCTGCGCGCCATCGGCGACCGCGGGATCGACGTCATGGTGTGCGATTCGACCAACGCCTTCACCGAGACCGAATCGGGCTCGGAAGCCTCGGTCTTCGACGGCCTGCTCAAGACCGTCGAGGAATCGCCCGCCCGCGTGCTGGTGACGACCTTCGCCTCCAACGCCGCGCGGCTGCACACCATCGGCCGGGTCGCCGAGGAGACCGGTCGCCGGGTCGCGGTCGCGGGCCGCTCGATCGAGCGCTACCTGAAGGTCGCCAAGGCGACCGGCTATCTGACCGACTTCCCCGAGACCATCCGCTACGACGAGGCGATGCGCCTCCCACGCAAGGAAGTGCTGATCGTCGCCACCGGCGGGCAGGGCGAGCCGCGCGCCGCGCTCGGCCGGATCGCCTCGGGCCAGCATGAACTGAAGATCGGCGAAGGCGACACGGTGATCTTCTCCTCGCGCCAGATCCCCGGCAACGAGACCGCGGTCGGGCGGGTGATGAACCAGCTCGCCGAGCTTGGCGCGCGTACCATCACCGAGCGCCAGGCCCACGTCCACGTCTCCGGCCATCCCGGTCGGCCCGAGCTCGTCCAGATGTATGGCTGGATCCGGCCAAAGTGCCTGATCCCCGTCCATGGCGAACGCCGACACATGCTCGAGCAGGCCCGGCTCGGTCTCGCCAACGGCGTGCCATCGGCGCTCGTCCAACAGAACGGCGACCTCATCCGCCTCGCGCCCGGCCAACCGAAGAAGCTCGGCGAGGAGCGGGTCGGACGACTGGTCCTCGACGGCGACGTCATCCTGCCGGCCGACGGCAGCACGATCAACGAGCGCCGGCGCCTCGCCTTCCAGGGCGTCATCGCGGTCAGCATCGTGCTGGGCAAGTCGGGCGCGATCGCCGCCGACCCGGTCATCCGCCCGGTCGGGGTCCCGGTCGAGGCTGACCTCGAAGACTTCATCCGCGACTGCACCGAGACCGCTGCCCGCGCCGTTTCGCCGACCCGCGACGAAGCCAAGCTGCGCGAGGACGTCCGCCTCGCCGTCCGCCGCTGCGCCACGTTGTGGACCGGCAAGAAGCCGACGGTGGAAGTGCTGGTGAGCCGCCTGTGAAGATCGGCTCGGCGCTCGCCATCTACTTCCTCTTCTTCACCTTCACGGCCTTCCTGCTGCTGCCGTTCGGCGTCCGGACCGCGGAGGAAGTGGGCGAGAAGGCCGAGCTCGGCCATGCCGAGAGCGCGCCGCACCGCTTCGATCTCAAGCGGCACCTCGTCCGCTCGGCGATCGTATCGGCGCTGCTGTTCGCGCTCTTCTACGCCAATTACGTGTTTGGCTGGATCGGCGCCGAGGACCTCGACTTCTACAACTAGCGGCGCCGCTCGAGGACCTGCGCCAGCGCGGTGTAGAGCCGGCCCATGTCGCTCGACAGCAGGGTGACCGCCATCATCCCGCCCTCGCGCTCGCCGCCCACGCGGCGGAGCATCGCCTCGAAATCCTGGACGTAGCGGGTGACCGAGGCGGCGAATTCGGGATCGGTGCCGACCTGCTGGTCGAGCGTCCTGAGGTCGCTCGACGAAAGCAGGCGCACGGCCTTGCGGGTGAACACCCCGCGGTCGCCCTTGAGATAGGCCGCCCAGGCGCGGTCATCGACCTCGTCCGAAAGGATCCGGCCGACGTCGATCGAGGCCGAATGAAGCGAATCGATCAAGACGCTCGAGCGGCGGGCGAAGGCCTCGCTCTCGGTTTCGCGCGCTTCTTCGGTGGTCTTGACCATGTGCTGCTCGAGCGCCGAGGCGGTGCGGCCGATGTTGAGCATCTGGCGCGACAGCCCCTCGGACGCGCTCTGCGCCGCGCTCAGCGCCTGGGTCGCGACGCGTTCGACCTCGGCAAGCTGGGCCCGCACGCTGTCCTCGACCGCGCGGGTAAGCGCGGTGCGCGCCTGGGCCGAGAGCTGGTCGGCGGTCTCGGGAACGACCGCGGCGAGCGCCTCGCGGGCGCGGGTGGCGGCCTGGGCGGCGGCTTCGCGGATCTGGACCATCGCCTGGACCAGCGCGGGGCCGGTTTCGGCCTGGAGCCGGGTCGCATCCTGCTCGGCGCTGGCGATCGCCTGCGACAGCTCGGTGAGGCGCTGCTCGGCGCTGCCGACGCCATTGTCGATGGTCGCGAGGAGGGTGGTCAGCCGCTCCTGCTGGCCGGCGAGGCCGGCGGTGCCCGCATCGAGCTTCTGGCTGGCGTCGAGCGCCGCGCTGGCGATCCACTCGACATCGGGGCGCGCGGCCTGGACCGCGGCGAGCAGCCGTTCGGCGCCGCCTTCGGCATGGCTCAGCGCACCCGTCAGTTCCTCGCCGCACTCGCGCTGCAGCGCCGCGACGCTCGAGCGCAGCTGCTCGGTCTTGCCGGCGAGGTCCTCGAGCGTGCCGCCGCTCGCCGCCTGCTGGCCCGACAGGCCGTCGAGTTCGCGGCGCACCCGGTCGATCGCGCTCGCCACCGCCTGGGCGCGCAGGTCGCCCTCGGCGGCAAGATCGACGAAGCGCTGGTCGACGTCGGCCAGCTGGCGCTCGAGCCCGCTGACGAGGGCGGTGACCGCGCGGTCCTGCTCGGCTATCCGTGTCGACAGCCCGTCGAGGGCCTGGCCGGCCGAGCCGAGCCTGGTGCCGAGCGACGTGGCGGCCTCGTGACCGGCGATGCCGATCGCGGCGGCACTCTGCTCGACCAGCGCGCGCACGGCGGCCGACTGCTCGTCGATCCCGGCGCGGACCTGGACCAGGGCCTCGCCGGTGCGGGCGAGCAGGGCGTCGACCTCGGCCGAGGCCGAGGTGCCGGCATCGCCGACCCGGGTCGCGGCGGCCGCGCCGGCGCTTTCGATCTGGGTGAGGTGGGCGACCAGCCGCTGGGCCGCGCCGCCGACACTGTCCTCGGCTTCGCGCGCCCGGCCGCTGATCGCGGCCAGCTGCGCCTCGAGGGCCGCGGCCTGCGCGCTCGCCTCGCGGCCCGAACCGCGCAATTCCTCGGCCATCGCCCGGCTGCTCGCCTCGGCCCGGGGAAGGTCCTCGAGCAGCACGGCGATGTCGTTGCGCGCGCTCTCCGCCGCCCGGTCGAGCGCCGCGGCGTGGCGGGACAGGGTTTCGCTTCCGGCGCCAAGCTCGCGGGTGACCCCGCCGAGGCGGTGCGACGCCTCGTCGCCAAGCCGCATCAGCCGTTCGGCATGCGCGCCCAGCGCTGCCTGTTCCTCGTCGAGCCGGGTGCGAAGCACGCCGAGCAATTGCTCGAGGCTGCTGGCTTCGGCCCGCATCACCTGGACCGCGTGGGTGAAGCGCTCGGCCTCGCGGCGGCGGGTGCGGCCGAAGATCAGCCAGACGAGGCCGAGCAGCACCAGCGGGGCCGCGGCGACCGCCAGCCACTGGGCGACCGCCGCGGCCGAGGCTGCGCGACCGATCGATTGCCCCGCGCTCCAGCCGGCAAGGCCGATCCAGGCGAGGGCCAGGATCCCGAGCGTGACGCCGAGCACCCGCCGGCCGTCGGCCCCGCGTTCGGCCGCCATTTCGGGCTGCAGGGCATGGGCCGCGTCGGCGCTCCACTGGTCGGATCCGGGCGCCAGCGCCTCGGTCAGTTCGAGCGGCGGGTCGCGGTGGTCGGCGCCGGTGGCGGGCAGGGGCGAGCTCATAAGGTCATGTTTACCACCTTTGCTCGCATTCGGAAGCGTGCAAGAGGGGCGTCGAGGGAGGGATTGATGGCGCTCGGCGCTCTCATTGCGGCAAATGGCGAAGACGATGGCGGCGGGCTGCACGCCCTGGCGCCGCTCGCCGGCCGAACGCTCGTCGAATATCAGGCCCGCTGCGCCGCCGCGGTCGGCGCCGCGCCGATCGTCATCCTGGTCGAGCGGGTGCCGCCCGCGCTCCAGGCCGCGTTCGAGCGGCTTCGCGGCGAGGGAATCGGCGTGGTGCCGGTCAGCGACGCCGCCGAGGCGAGCGCGCGCTTCGATCCCGACCTCCAGGTGCTGCAGATGGCCGACGGGGTGGCGCCGTCGCCCGCGCTCCTCGCCGACCTTGCCGCCGAGGACAGCCGCACCATCCTCACCGTCCCCGACGACGAGCGCCACGAGGCATTCGAACGGATCGACGACAGCCGCCGCTGGGCCGGTCTCGCGCTGGTCGATTCGGCCCTGCTTGCCGATACCGTCCGGATGCTCGGCGACTGGGACCTCCAGTCGACCCTGCTTCGCCGCACAGTCCAGGCCGGCGCACGACTGGTCGCGGCGCCCGAGGGGATGACGCCGTTCGTCGCCGGCTCGGTCGACAGCGGCGAGGCGTTCGACCGCCACCTGCTGCAAAGCTCGCGGAGCCGCCGCCGCGACTGGCCGAGCCGCTTCGTCCTGCCCCCGCTCGAGGATTTCCTCACCCGCCAGCTGATGGGGGCGCCGATCCAGCCGGCCTGGCTGCTATGGCTGGCGGTGGCGATGGTGCTGGTGGCGGCCTTGCTCCTCACGCGTGGGCTCAACTGGTGGGCGATGGGACTGCTGGTCGCCGCCACGCCGCTCGATCGCCTCGCCGAGCGGCTCGGCACGGTCCGCCTGCGGCCGCTCGCGCGCGGCAATCTGCCCGCCCGCCTGCTGCCCCCGGCGCACGGCCTCGCGCTGCTCGGCCTCGCCTGGTTCGAGACCCGGCACGGTGCGGGCTGGGGCGCGCTGGTCGCCGCCGCCGCCACCGTCGCCTTCGCCGAGGCGGCCCGGATCGAGCGCGCCGGCCGCGAGCTCGGCCCCGACCTCTGGCTGTTCGGGTCGCGCGCGGCGGTGTTCACCGCCATCCCCTTCGCCATCTTCGGCGCGTGGAGCCTGCTGACCGTAGTGCTCGCCGTCTATGCGACGGTCAGCTTCTTCGTCGTGCAGAACCTCGTCCACGCACCGAACCGCGATTGACGCGCCGTTAACGCCATCTGCGCTAACGATGCGGCAGATGCCCAGCGAGTGGCCCATTGCCGCGCCCCCAAACGAGGAGGGCAGCGCCGCCACGCCGACCGCCATGCCCGCGGTCGGTGACCGCCGCCTTGCGGCCATCGTCCAGGACTTCTTCCTCTCTCCCGACGTCCGCCTGACCGAGCAGGAGCGGGCGCTGATGACCGCCATGCTCCATGGCCTCATCGAGCGCATCGCCGACGAGCTTCTGGCCCGGCTCGAGCCCGCCACCGCCGAGGCCTGCGCCGCGGGCGCGGTCGAGCTCATCGCCGACCTCACCGCCGCCGGGCTGCTCCAGGACGAGACTTTGGTCGGCGTGCTGCTGCGCCGCGCCGACGTGCAGCGCCTGTCGAACGCGGGGCAGGGCGCGCGCACCATGCTCCAGCGCTGGACCGCCGCCGAGGATGCCGAGCTGGCCGCCGCCGCTATGGCGCTGGTCACCGCGCGGGGCCGTGGCCGCGACCGCTTCGGCCGGGCCGCGCTCGACCTCGTCGACCTTCCGCCGGTCCTTGCGCAAGGGCTGGTGCTCGCGGTCGCCGCCGCGCTTGGCCGGCGCTGCTCGAGCCCGAGCGACCTTGCGGTGGCCGGGGCCGCGGCCGACCTTCTGCGCGACCGGCCCGACGGCGCCCGGCTCGAGGAGCTCGAAGCGGCGCTCGCGCTCGCGCTCGGCGAGGAGGGCCGCCGCGCCGAGGGCCTGCTCGTCAGCCTCGCGGCCGAAGGCGAAGCCCCATTGCTGGCAGCGATCCTGGCGGTCGATGGCGGCATTCCCGCCGACGAGGCGTGGCGGGCGCTGCTCGGCGGCGGCGCGCAGCTCGCGCTGCTGCTGCGGCTCGCCAATGTCGCCCGCGCCGATGCCGCGGCGCTCCTCGCCAATGCCGGCCCCGCGCTCGGGATCGGCGATCCCGTCGTCGCGATCGAGACCTTCGACCGGCTCGGCCCGGAAGCGGTCGAGGCGGTTCGCGAGGAACTGGTTCTCCCGCCGAGCTACCGGCGCGCCAAGGCGATCCTTGCCCGTCATGGCTAGCCAGCCCCTCCAGCCGCCGATCGGCGCGCGGATCGACCGCAACGGCCGGCTGGTCGCCGCCGACGCGCCTTTGCTCGCGCTGCAGGAAGAGGCCGGCGCGACCCTCGGCAATGCGGTCGCGGTGCCCCAGCTTGCCGCGCTCGCCCGGCTGGCGCTGCGCCTCGGGGTTACCATCACCCGCCCGGTGGTCGCCGCCAGCATGGACGAGGATCTCGAACTCACCGTCCGCGCCGAACCCGATGCCGATGGCGTGACCCTCAGCGTCGAGCGCTGGTCGAGCAGCAGTCCGGCGCGGCCGCGCTGGTCGGGCCGCGGGCAATCGGCGGCCGAGGGCGAGGAGCGCGTCGCTGCCGAAGATGTCATCACCGACGCCTCGCTCAAGCTGGTGGCGATCAGCCCGGGGCTCGCCCGCCGCTTCGAACTCGATCCCGCCGAGGTGATCGGCCAGCCGCTCGCCCGCCTTTTCCGCCCGATCGAGGACAGCGAGGGCAATCTGCCGATGCTCGAGGCGCTCGCCGGGCGCAGCAGTTTCTCGGGCCAGGGTGCGGCAGTCCGTTCGGGCGAGGGCATCGTGGTCCTCGATGGCGAGCCGCGCGTCGAGGACGGGCGCTTCCTCGGCTATGTGGTGCGGGTCCGGACCGGCGATGCCGCCGGCGCCGATGGCGGTCCGCCCGCCGCGCCGCTGCCGCCGCTCGACGATCTCCTGAAGGAGCCTTTGTCCTCGATCATCGGCCAGGCGCAGGAGATTGCCGGGCGGAGCAATGGCCCGCTGCGCGCCGATTATGCGGGCTATGGCGCGGACATCGCGGCCGCCGCCCGCCATCTCCTCGATCTCCTCGCCGCGCTCAGCAACCAGGACGACAAAGGGCCAGGCCCCGGCTTCTTCGAGCCGGTCGACCTTGCCGAACTGGTCCTCGATGCCGCCGGTCTCGTCCAGGCGCAGGCCAGCACGCGCGGGGTGATCCTCGACGTCGGCGGGGTGGGGCGCCTCGCGGCCCGTGGCCAGCCGCGCGCCATCACCCAGATCCTCGTCAACCTGATCGGCAACGCCGTGCGCTTCTCGCCCGAGGGCGGGACGGTGATCATCACCCTCGACGACGGCGATGAAGCCTCGGTCACCGTCAGCGACAGCGGCCCCGGCGTGGCGCTCGGCGACCGGATCCGAATCTTCGAGCGGTTCGAGCAGGTCGAGCCGGGGCAGGGCGGGGCCGGGCTGGGCCTCGCCATCTCGCGCCGGCTGGCGCGGGAAATGGGCGGCGAGGTCGAACTGCTCGACAGCGCCGCGGGCGCCAGCTTCCGGCTGACCCTTCCCGCCGCCTAGCGGCTAGCGACCGGAACGTAGTCGCGCTGGGTCGCGCCGGTGTAGAGCTGGCGCGGACGGCCGATCTTCTGCTCGGGATCGGCGATCATCTCGTTCCACTGTGCGACCCAGCCGACGGTGCGGGCGAGCGCGAAGAGGGCGGTGAACATCTCGGTCGGGAAGCCGATCGCGTTCAGGATCACGCCCGAATAGAAATCCACGTTCGGATAGAGCTTCTTCTCGATGAAATAGTCGTCGGACAGCGCGATCCGCTCGAGCTCCTTGGCGACGTCGAGCACCGGATCGGAGATGTTGAGCTCCTTCAGCACCTCGTCGGCGGTCTGCTTCATTACCTTCGCGCGGGGATCGAAGTTCTTGTAGACCCGGTGGCCGAAGCCCATCAGGCGGAACGGATCCTCCTTGTCCTTGGCGCGGGCGATATATTCGGGGATCCGGCTGGTGTGGCCGATCTCGCGCAGCATGTTGAGCGCCGCCTCGTTGGCGCCGCCATGCGCCGGGCCCCACAGGCAGGCGATGCCGGCCGCGATGCAGGCGAAGGGATTGGCGCCCGACGAACCGGCGAGGCGAACCGTCGAGGTCGAGGCGTTCTGCTCATGGTCGGCGTGGAGGATGAAGATCCGGTCCATCGCCTTTTCGACGATCGGATTGACGACATATTCCTCGGCCGGGACGCCGAAGGTCATCCGCAGGAAGTTGCCGGTGTAGGAGAGCGAATTGTCGGGATAGAGGAACGGCTGCCCGATCGAATATTTGTGTGCCATCGCCGCGATGGTCGGCATCTTGGCAATCAGGCGGTGCGAGGCGATCTCGCGCTGCTTGGGATCGGTGATGTCGGTCGAATCATGGTAGAAGGACGACAGGGCGCCGACCACGCCGCACATGATCGCCATCGGGTGCGCGTCGCGGCGGAAGCCGCGGAAGAAGGTCGCGAGCTGCTCGTGGACCATCGTGTGGCGGCTGATGGTGTGGGTGAACTTGTCGAGCGCGTCCTTGGTCGGAAGCTCGCCGTGGAGCAGCAGCGCGGCCACTTCCATGAAGCTCGACTGCTCGGCCAGCTGGTCGATCGGATAGCCGCGATGGAGGAGGATGCCCTGCTCGCCGTCGATATAGGTGATCGCGCTCTGGCAGCTCGCGGTCGAGGTGAAGCCAGGATCATAGGTGAAGACGTCGGCCTGCCCGTAGAGCTTGCGGATGTCGACCACGTCCGGCCCGACGCTTCCGCTCAGGACCGGCAGGTCGAGGCTCTTGTCGCCGAGCTTGAGATTGGCATTCGACATTAGTCACGCTCCGTAGAAGAGTTGTTCGTCATCTGATCGGCGATGCGGGCCAGGCTTTCGCCCTGCCCGAGCAGCACCAGCACGTCAAAGATACCCGGGCTGGTCGCCCGTCCGGTGAGCGCCGCGCGCAGCGGCTGGGCGAGCTTGCCGAGTTTCAGCCCCTCGGCCTCGGCCAGCGCCTTGACCGCGGCTTCGGTTCCATCGTGGCTCCAGTCGGCGACTCCGCTCAGCGTGGCGTGAAGCCGGCCGAGCAGCGCGCGGGCATCGTCGTCGAGCAGCGCCGCGGCCTTGTCGTCGAGCGCCAGCGGGCGCGCCACGAACAGGAAGTCGGCATTGGCGCTCAGTTCGTTGAGGTCCTTCGCGCGTGCCTTGAGTTCGGGCATCGCCCGCTCGAGCAGCGCCAGTTCCTCGGCTTCGAGCCCGCCGCGCCGCGCCGCGACCAGCACCGCCAGTCGGCTGTCCTCGGCATGGCGGATGTAATGGCCGTTCAGATTCTCGAGCTTCTTGGTGTCGAACCGGCTGGGCGACTTTCCGACATGGTCGATGTCGAACCACTCGACCGCCTGTTCGCGGCTGATGATCTCGTCGTCGCCATGTCCCCAGCCGAGGCGGAGGAGATAGTTGAACAGGGCCTCGGGCAGGATTCCCAGCTCGTCGCGATAGGCGTCGACCCCGAGCGCGCCGTGGCGCTTGGAGAGCTTGGCCCCGTCGGCGCCGTGGATCAGCGGGATGTGGCCGTAGGTCGGTTCGGCCCAGCCCATCGCCTTGACGATGGTGAGCTGGCGGAAGGCGTTGTTGAGATGGTCGTCGCCGCGGATGACGTGGGTGACGCCCATGTCATGGTCGTCGACCACCACCGCCAGCATGTAGGTCGGCGTGCCGTCGGAGCGGAGGAGCACGAAATCGTCGAGCTCCTCGTTCTTCACGACGACGCGGCCCTGGACCATGTCCTCGATCACCGTCTCGCCTTCGCGCGGGGCCTTGATCCGGACCACGAACTGCGCGCCCTCGGGCGGGGTGCCGCCGTCGCGCCACTCGCTGGTGACGCGGAAGGGCTTCTTAAGCGCCTGCGCTTCCTCGCGGCGGCGGGCCAGCTCCTCGGGGGTCAGGTAGCAGCGATAGGCCGCGCCCTTCTCGATCAGCTGGTGCGCGACCTCGGCATGGCGCGTCTCGAAGGCCGACTGGAAATAGGGCTCGCCGTCGCCGGCGATGTCGAGCCAGTCGAGGCCATCGAGGATCGCCTCGATCGCTTCGGGAGTGGACCGCGCCTTGTCGGTGTCCTCGATCCTGAGCAGGTAGCGGCCGCCGTGGTGGCGGGCGAACAGCCAGTTGAAGAGCGCCGTGCGCGCGCCGCCGATATGCAGATATCCGGTCGGGCTGGGCGCGAAGCGGGTGACGATGCTGCTTGCGCTCAAGCGCGCTTTCCTCTTTCCTGTCTACGCCGGATCGCGCGCCTTCACGAGGGGAGGCAGCATGGATTTGGCCGCATCCCGTTCGGGCGCACCGGCCGCCACGCACTGGCAAGCTCGCGCTCTCTTCGCAAGTGCGGAAAAACGTCTCGAGGCCGAACGTTCCCAGCTCGCGCCCTGGGGCGTCGTCGCATTCGGCGGCGGAATCGCGCTCTGGCTGGTGCTGGCCGACCCCGGCCGATGGCTCGCGGCGCTGCTCCTGTGCGCGAGCGTGGCGGTGGCAGGACTGGCCGCGGGCGGGCGGATCGGCCGGTCGGCGGCGCTGGCGGGGCTGGCGGTGGCGCTCGGGCTCGGCCTCATCTGGTGGCGGAGCGAAGTCGTCGCCGCGCCGCGCCTCGAGAGCCCACGGATCGTCGCCCTGGACGGCGAGGTGCTCGAGGCCGAGCGACTGGTCGCCAAGGATTCGCTTCGCCTGACCCTTCGCCTGGCCGACCCCGCCCTGCCGCCCAGGGTCCGGGTTTCGCTGCCGCTGGACGAGGCCGATGCCGTTGGCGACTCGCTCGGCACCGGGGCCCGGGTCCGGCTTCGCGCCCGGCTCGCCCCGCCGATGCCGATGGCGCTGCCGGGAACGCACGACTTCGCGCGCGACGCCTGGTTCATGGGGCTGGGCGCGAGCGGTCGCGCGCTCGGACCCATCGCCCTCGTCAGCCCGGCCCATCAAAGCGGCCTCGACGCCGTCCGCCGCCGCCTTGACCGGCACATCCGCGCGCGATTGCCGGGCGGGGAGGGGGGCATCGCCACCGCCTTCGTCACCGGCGACCAGGGCTCGATCGCCAGGGAGGACGCCGATGCGATGCGCCGGTCGGGCCTCGCGCACCTCCTGTCGGTGAGCGGCCTTCACATCGCGGCGGTGATCGGCTTCTGCTATTTCGCCGTCCTCCGGCTGGGCGCGCTGGTCCCGGCGCTGGCGCTGCGCGCCAATCTCGTCGCCTGGGGCTTCGGTGTCGGGGCGCTGGCGGGTATCGGCTACACGTTCCTCACCGGCATGCAAGTACCGACCGTCCGCAGCTGCATCGCCGCGCTGCTGGTGGTGGTCGGGGTGCTGCTCGGCCGCGAGGCGATCAGCATCCGCCTGATCGCGACCGGCGCGCTCGTCGTGCTGCTCGTTCGCCCCGAGGCGCTGGCCGGGGCGAGCTTCCAGCTCAGTTTCGCCGCGGTCACCACGCTCGTCACGCTCTACGGCTCGCGCCGCTTCAAGCGCCTGTTCGAGCGGCGCGAAGAGCATTTCCTTCGCGCCCGCCTTCGCGGTCTCGGGCAGATGGTCGCGACGGGCCTCGCGATCGAATTCGCGCTCATGCCCTTCGCGCTCTACCATTTCCACAAGACGGCCTCTACGGGGTCGGCGCCAATCTCGTCGCCATCCCGCTCACCACCTTCGTCATCATGCCGCTCGAGGCGGTCGCGCTCCTTCTCGACGCGATCGGGATCGGTGGCCCGGTCTGGGCGCTGACCGGCTGGGCGATCGGCCTGCTCCTCGGCCTTGCGCACGAGGTCGCCGACACGCCGGGCGCGGTGGCGATGCTGCCGCAGATGCCGCGACTCGCCTTCGCCCTGATCGTGCTCGGCGGCCTGTGGTGCTGCCTGTGGCAGCGGCCGTGGCGGCGCTGGGGCCTGGTGCCGATGGCAGCGGGCATGCTGCTCACCCTCGCCGCGCCGCTGCCCGATCTCCTCGTCACCGGCGACGGCAAGCATCTCGCGGTGATCGACCGCGACGGGAAGCCCTGGCTGCTGCGCGACCGCGCGGGCGATTTCGTGCGGAGCATGATGGCGGAGAATGCCGGTTTCGACGGCGATCCCCCGCCGCTCGCCGCCTATCCGAAAGCGCGGTGCAGCTGGGATTCGTGCGTCGCCGACCTCGGCTCCAGCGGCCGGACGCTGCTCGCGCTCCGCTCGGGCCAGCGGGTCGATTGGACCGAGCTCGTCCGCGCCTGCGCCGCCGCCGACATCTTGGTCAGCGACCGGCGCCTGCCGCGCGCCTGCAAGGCACGCTGGCTGACGCTCGATCCGCCACGCCTCGCCGAAACCGGGGGGCTGGCCATTCATTCGGGCGAAGGCCGGGTCGAGACCGTGGCCGAGCGGCTCGGAAAACTGCCCTGGGCCGTTCCCTAAGCGAGGGTCCAGACCGCCATTTCGTTGCCGCCCGGATCGATGAACTGGAAGCGTCGCCCGCCCGGGAAGGAGAAGATCGGCTTGGCGATGTGCCCGCCCGCCTTGACCACCGCGTCGAAGGCGGCGTCGAGGTCGTCGACCCGGATCACCGGCAGCGGCGCCGCCAAGGCCTCCTCGCGGTCGCCCTGGAGCCCGACGGCCACCGCCTCGCCTTCATGGGCGCTATAGTCCGGCCCGTAATCGGCGAAGGTCCAGCCGAACGCCTTGCCGTAGAAGGCGCGCGTCAGTTCGTGCGCGCTCGCGCTCGGCAGTTCGACATAATCGATATGGGGCTTGGTCATAGGCCGGGGGCTCCGTTGGCGATCCACCAGGTCACGGCACCCGCCAGCACGAGGCAGATGAGAAGCCGCACGGGGCCCGCTTCGACCAGCGCCGGCGATCCGGCCGGCCCGGCCTGACCCCGCCCGGTCACCATCGCGCGGACCAGCCTCTTGCCCTTGAGGCGATACAGGATGATCGCGCCGACGTGCAGGATCACGAGGCCCTGGAGGATGGTGAAGAGCGCCTCGTGGATCTCATGCGCCTGCTCGGCGAAATCGAAGCTCGCGAGGTGGTTGAGCGGGGCCATGACGATGCCATCCTCGTCGCTGAGCGGCAGCCCGAAGCCGACCAGCAGCAGCATGGTCCCGACCAGCGCGAGGACGCTCAAGGCGCCGAGCGGCGTATGGCCGATCCCGCGCCAGCCGGCCGGGTCGCGGAGATAGCCGAGCAGTCGCCGCGGTCCCGTCACGAACGAGGCGAAGCGCGCGGTCGAGCTGCCGAGAAAGCCCCACAGGATGCGGAACAGCAGGAGGAAGAGGACGGCGAGCCCGCTCCAGATGTGCCACTGGATCTTCTCATTCTCAGCCGACCACCAGGAGAAGGCGACCAGCAGGACCAGGCTCCAGTGGACGAGGCGGACGGGCAGGTCCCAGACCGGGACCGCCAGCGCGGCGTCGGCCGCCGCGGGCTCATCAGTCATCCTTGAGGCGGTAGCTGTTGTGGCAGGACCCGCAGGTCTGGCCGAGCTTCTGGTGCGCGGCCTTCATCGCGCCGAGGTCGCCCGCGGCGGCCGCCGCCTGGAAAGCCTTCGCCGCCGCGCCGAAATTGGCCATCTTGGCGTCGAAGTCGGCGCGGTTCTGCCAGATCTCGGGCTTGGCGTGGGTCTTGCCCGCCTCGGGGCCGCTGCCCGCCGGGAACCAGGTCGGGGCCTTGGCCGAGAGCACCGCAATCTGGTTGGCCGGACCACGGACGGCGGCGGCATTGCCCTGACCGATCGCCTGGCCCGCGGCGCGCATCGCCTTGCCCAGTTGCTCATAGCCCTGGTGGCGCTGCTTCTGGACCGCGACCATAGCGGGGGCGGCGAGGGCGGCGGTGCCGAGGCCGGCGGCCGCGATCAACAGGATGGTCTTGCGCATGTCGTCACTCCGGATGGGCGGCCGCGGCCGCGAGCATGGCTAAAGCTTAATTGCGGTCGCCGGGGGCCGTCCAGCTGTCGTCGATCATCTTGATCAGGGCCGAGAAATCCTTCGCCCCGCCGCCGCGCTGGACGAAGCGTTCGTAAAGCTCCTGCGCCTCGCCGCCCATCGGGGTATAGGCGTTGACGCTGCCCGCCGCCTCGGCCGCGAGCCGGAGATCCTTGAGCATCAGCTGCGCCGCGAACCCGCCTTCGTAGCCGCGGTCAGCCGGGGTTTCGGGACCGACGCCCGGGACCGGGCAATAAGAGGTCATCGACCAGCTCTGCCCGCTCGCCTTGGACGAGATGTCGAAGAAGACCTGAGGATCGAGCCCGAGCTTGCTGGCCAGCACGAAGGCTTCGCAGGTGCCTGCCATGGTGACGGCCAGCAGCATGTTGTTGACGATCTTGGCCGCCTGGCCCGCGCCGCTGTCGCCGGCGTGGATGACGGCCTTGCCCATCTGCTCGAGGATCGGCCGCGCGCGCTCGAAGCCCGCGTCGGTGCCGCCGACCATGAAGGTGAGCGTGCCGCCCTCGGCCGCGGCAATGCCCCCGGAAACCGGCGCATCGACCATCTCGTAGCCCGCGGCGCGCGCCTCGGCCTCGACCGCCTTGGCGGTGGCGACGTCGATGGTCGAGCAATCGAGCAGGAGCGCGCTGGTCGGCGCCTTGCCGAACACCGACGAGCGATAGACCTCGGCAACGTGCTTGCCCGCCGGCAGCATGGTGACGACCGCATCGGCGCCCTCGACCGCCGCCGCCGCATCGGCCGCCCGCGTCGCCCCGCGCTCCTCGGCCTTGGCCAGCGCGGCTTCGCTGAGGTCGAACGCGCGAACCTCATGACCCGCCTTGGCGAGGTTCGCGGCCATCCCGCCGCCCATGTTCCCAAGCCCGATGAACGCGATCCGCATGGCTGTACCGCTCCTACTTGCCCGACCAGTTGCCCGGGCGTTTCTCGACGAAGGCGGCCATGCCTTCCTTTTGGTCCTGGGTGCCGAACAGGCCGTGGAACAGCCGCCGCTCGAACTTCACTCCCTGCGCGAGCGGAAGCTCGAAGGCGGCATTGACCATTTCCTTGGCGGCGATGGCGGCGAGCGGCGGCATGGCGGCGATCTCGGCGGCGGTCTTGAGCGCCTCCTCGACCAGGCTCTCCGCCGGCACCACGCGCACCACGAGGCCCGCGCGCTCGGCTTCCTCGGCGCCCATCATCCGGCCGGTCAGGCACATTTCCATGGCCTTGGCCTTGCCGACCGCATGCGCCAGCCGCTGCGAGCCGCCCATGCCCGGCGTCACCGCGAGCTTGATCTCGGGCTGGCCGAACTTGGCCTTGTCGCCCGCGATGATGAAGTCGGCCATCATCGCCACTTCGCAGCCGCCGCCCAATGCGAAGCCGTTGACCGCCGCGATCCACGGCTTGCGGGTGTCGGTGACCCGCTCCCAGCCGGCGAAGAAATTGCTGCCGTACATGTCGGCGAAGCCCTGGGCCTGCATCTCTTTGATGTCGGCACCCGCGGCAAAGGCCTTTTCGGAGCCGGTCAGGACGAGGCAGTGCTGGCTGTCGTCGGCGTCATAGGCGGCAAAGGCCTGGATCAGCTCGGCCAGCACCTGGCTGTTGAGCGCATTCAACGCCTGCGGGCGATTGAGCGTGACGAGCGTGACGGCGTCGCGCTGCTCGACGAGGATCGTTTCGTAGCTCATGCAATCTCCGGAAACGGCGTCCATTCCTCGCCGGGGGCAAGGTCGGTGAAGAGCTGATCGAGCGTCTCGTCGAGCACCGCCTCGGGCACCGCCGGCTGCCAGTCGGGTTTGTTGTCCTTGTCGATCAGCAGCGCGCGGACGCCCTCGAGGAAATCATGGGTCTGCACCACCCGGCAGGCGAGCGCATATTCGGCGCGCATCTCGTCGGCGAAGCTCTCGCGTGCGGCACCTTCCTTGAGGAGCCGGAGCGAGACCTTGCAGGACAGCGGACTCTTGGTGCGGATCGTGCCGAGCTCGGTCTCGGCCCAGTCGCTTTCGTCGGCCTCGAGCCCGGCGATCACCTCTTCCAGCGTGTCGGGCGCGAACAGCCGCGCGATGGTGCTGAGATTCTGCTCGATCCGCGCCGGGGGCGGGGTCTCGGCAAAGGCGCCGACCGCGCCCGCGGCCCGGCCCGGCGCCGCCTTCAGCCGCTCGACCAGTTCGGGCAGCGCGGCCTGCGGGACATAGTGCGTCGCAATTCCGAGATAGCGGCACTCGGCCCCGTCGAGCCTGGCCCCGGTCAGCGCCACGAATTGGCCGACCCGCCCGGGCAGGCGCGGCAGGTACCAGCCGCCGCCGACGTCGGGGAACAGGCCGATCCCGGTCTCGGGCATGGCGAGCCGGGTCGCCTCGGTCGCGATCCGGACCTGGCAGGGCATGGCGATCCCGACCCCGCCGCCCATGGTGATCCCGTCCATGATCGCGATGGTCGGCTTGGGGTAGGTGAAGAGCAGGTGATTGAGGCGATATTCGTCGAAGAAGAAGGCCGCCGCCTCGCTCCCGTCGCCGCCGCCCGAACGGGCAAGCGCGACCACGTCGCCGCCGGCGCAGAAGCCACGCCCCTCGGCATGATCGATCAGCACCGCCTCGATCGCGGTGTCGTTCGCCCAGGCCCGCAGCGCCTCGCTCATCGCGACGCACATCTCGCGGGTCAGCGCATGGATCGCCTTGGGCCGGTTGAGGCGGATCCGCCCGATCGAGCCTTCGGTGAAGGTGAGGACGTCGCTGGTCACTGGCGGAGCATTTCGCGGGCGGTGATCATGCGCATCACCTGGTTGGTGCCCTCGAGGATCGAGTGGACCCGAAGGTCGCGCCAGAAGCGCTCGATCGGATAGTCCATCAGGTAGCCGTAGCCGCCGTGGAGCTGGAGCGCCCGGTCGGCGATGGCCGAGCCGGTATCGGTCGCAAGCCGCTTGGCCATGGCGGCGAAGCGCGTCTTGTCGGGCGCATTGTCGGTGACCTTGGCCGCCGCGAGATAGAGGAGCGCGCGCGCCGCCTCCAATTCGGTGCCCATGTCGGCCAGCATGAACTGGGTGTTCTGGAAGTCGGCGATGGCGGTGCCGAACTGCTTGCGGTCCTTGGTGTAGGCAACCGCCTCGTCGAGGCAGCGCTGCCCGCCGCCGAGGCTGCACGCGCCGATGTTGAGACGCCCGCCGTCGAGGCCCATCATCGCGATCCGGAAGCCCTCGCCCTCGCCGCCGACGCGGTTCTCGACCGGCACCCGGACCTCGTCGAAATTGACCTGCGCGGTCGGCTGCGAATGCCAGCCAAGCTTGCGCTCATTGGCGCCGAAGCTGACGCCCGGCATGTCCTTCTCGATCACCAGGCAGGAAATGCCCTTGGGACCCTCCTCGCCGGTGCGGACCATGGTGACGTAAAGTTCGTTCTCGCCGCCGCCCGAGATGAAGGCCTTGGAGCCCGACACGACATAATGGTCGCCGTCGCGGACCGCGCGGGTCTTGAGCGCCGCCGCGTCCGACCCGCTCGACGGCTCGGTCAGGCAGTAGGAGCCGAGGCGCTCCATCGCGATCATGCTCGGCAGATACTTCTGCTTCACCGCGTCCGACCCGAAGCGGTCGATCATCCACGCGGCCATGTTGTGGATCGAGATGAACGCGCTGGTCGAAGGGCAGCCGTAGCTCATCGCTTCGAAGATCAGCGCCGATTCGAGCCGGCCGAGCCCGATCCCGCCGCTTTCCTCGCTGACGTAGATCGCGCCGAACCCGAGCTCGGCGGCACTCTTGATGGTGTCGCGCGGGAAGATGTGCTTCTCGTCCCATTCGGCGGCATTGGGGGTGATCTCGGCGGCCGTGAAGGCCCGCGCCATCTCCTGGATCTGGCGCTGGTCGTCGGTCAGGTCGAACTGTGACATGGCGTGCCGCCTAGCGCTTGCCGCCGAGACTTTCCAGAGCCGTCACGGTAAGGCGTTGGACCATGTCCGCCGGGCGCCTGATCTTCGTCTACAATGCGGACGCCGGCCTGCTCAATGCGCTGAAGGACGCCTGGGCCAAGGCGGTCTCACCCGAAACCTATCCCTGCGCGCTGTGCGCGACCACTTATGGGGCAGTCTCGATGCGGCCCGAATGGAAGGCCTATGTGAAGCGGCTGCCGTTTGAGGCGACCTTCCTCCACCGTGACGAATGGCAACGGGCGAACCCCGCCTCGACCGAAGCGCTTCCGGCAATCTTCCTCCAGCGCGGCACCGAGCCGCCACGGCTGCTGGTCAGCGCCGAGAACATGCCGCTCGGGCAGAGCCTCGCCGAGCTGATCGCCATGCTCGACGCAAGGCTCGGCCGCTGACGGTCAACGCGGCGGGCAGGCCGTGTAGGTGAGGTCGACCGGGCCTTCCTCGCCGCCTTCCTCGGTGCGGCGGAGCTTGGGTCCGTTGCGCTCGAGCGTGATCACCCGCTCCCAGTTCATGCCCTCGCCCGAGAAGCCGTAATTGGCGGTGAAGCGGTTCGCCGGTTCCCACGCATCGATCCGGTCAAGCGTGCCGCGGCTCTCGTAGAAGGTGAGGCGGGCATCGTTGATCACGAGCAGGCCCTTCGCCGCGGCATCGCCCTTGCAGTCGGCGGGGACCAGCGCCCAGCGGCCGCGGAACTGCTCGGGAATGTTGGTGGGCTTGGCAGACGCGACCGCATTGGTCGCGGGCTCCGCGACGTTGGTGCCGTTGGCCTCGACCGGCTGATTGGCGGCGGGCTGGGCGGCGTCATTGGCGAGCGCCGCGTCATTGGTGGCGGCCGCGTTGGCCGGGGCCTGGTCAGCGGCGGGCTGACAGGCGGCGAGGGCGGTGGCGGCAGCCACCAGGGTGAGATTACGCATCATGGACCAACGCCTCCGCTTCGATTTCGACCCGCCACTCGTCGCGCAGCAGGGCCGTTACGACCACCATGGTCGCGGCCGGACGGACCTCGGCGAAAACCTCGCCATGAACCGCGCCGATCGCGTCGGCATCGGTGGAATCGACGATGAACATCCGCGTCCGCACGACGTCCGCTGCCGAGCCGCCTAGCTCCTCGATCGCCTTGAGGATGATGGCGAAGCAGCGCCGGGCCTGCGCCGCGGCATCGCCGGGGGTCGAGGATCCGTCCGCCTCGACCGGCGCCGTGCCCGAGACCAGGATCCGGTCCCCGGCCCGGATCGCGCGGGAGAAGCCATAGGCCGCTTCATAGGGCGAGGTGCCGTGGGTGCGTTGGCGGGTCATCGTGGCTCGATCAGGTCCCAGCGGTTGCCGTGAAGGTCCTCGAACACCGCGACAATGCCATAGGACTCGTCGCGCGGCGCCTCGAGAAAGACGACCCCGGCCGCGCGCATCCTTGCCGCGGCGGCGGCGAAATCCTCGGTGAAGGCGATGAACCCGACCATGCCTCCGGCGGACTTGCCCACCGCGGCGCGCTGCTCGTCGCTGTCGGCGCGTGCGAGCCTCAGGCCCGTGCCGCCGCCCGGCGGGCTTATCACGACCCAGCGCTTGGTCCCGCCCATCGCCTGGTCGGCGGTCACCTCCCAGCCGAGTGCACTGGCGAACCAGGCGATCGCCTCGTCATAGTCGCGGCAGAGGTAGGTCACCGACCCGAGATGCACGCGCGTCATGGCCGCTGCTCCCCGGTCGCGCCGGGCAGGTCGAGCCCGACCTCTTCCTCCACCTCGACCGCGCGGGCTAGGCTTTCGGGCCGGCGCATCGAGAAGGTGCCGCCTTCGCCCTCGATGTCCCAGTAGCCCGAGATCAGGGTGCCCGACTCATTGACCTGGCCGGCATAATCGACGCGATGGGCAAAGCTTCCCGCCCCGTCATAGGTCTTGGCGAAGCTGACGTTGCTGCCCGAGCGCTGGCCGAGGACGAAAGCCGACAATTGCTCGTCCGCCTCGAACAGCGAGACGCGCTCGCTGATCTCGCCGGTCAGCGCACCGGCCTCGTCCTCGAGATCGCAGAGGAAGTTGACCGGCTCGCCAAGGCCGCTCTCGTAGAGATAGACGCCGGTCCAGCGACCGGTGAGATCCTGGCTGCCGGCCAAGCCTCAGCCCATCGTCGGAATGATGAAGGCGTTGGCGCCGTCGCCGCCCGCCGCGCCGTCGGGCCAGCGCTGGGTGACCACCTTGGTCTTGGTCCAGAAACGCAGGCCCTCCTGCCCATATTGCCCGATGTCGCCGAAGCCCGAGCGCTTCCACCCGCCGAAGCTGTGGTAGCTGACCGGCACGGGGATCGGCACGTTGACTCCGACCATGCCGACATTGACCCGGCTCACGAACTCGCGCGCGGCATGGCCGTTGCGGGTGAAGATGGCGACGCCGTTGCCATAGTCATGCTCGCTCGGCAGCCGGACCGCTTCCTCGAAATCCTTGGCGCGCACCATCTGGAGGACGGGTCCGAAGATCTCCTCCTTGTAGCTGCGCATGTCGGTGGTCACGTGGTCGAAGAAGGTCGGCCCGACGAAGAAGCCCTTTTCCGAGCCCTGCAGCGTGAAGCCGCGGCCGTCGACCACCAGCTCGCCGCCCTCGTCGACGCACATCTGGATGTAGCTTTCGACCTTTTCCTTGTGCGCCTGGCTGACCACCGGGCCGTAATGCGCGTCGGGATCGGTCGAGACCCCGACCTTGAGCGCCTCGATCGCGGGGATGAGCTTTTCGCGCAAGGCGTTGGCGGTCTCCTCGCCGACCGGCACCACCACCGGAAGCGCCATGCAGCGCTCGCCCGCCGAGCCGAAGGCTGCGCCGGTCAGGTCGGTCACCACCTGGTCGAGGTCGGCGTCGGGCATGACGATGCCATGGTTCTTGGCCCCGCCGAACGCCTGCACGCGCTTCCCGTTCGCGGTGCCGCGGCTGTAGATGTACTGCGCGATGTCGGAGGAGCCGACGAAGCTGATCGCGCCGATGTCGCGGTGGTCGAGGATTGCGTCGACCATTTCCTTGTCGCCGTGGACGACGTTCAAGATGCCGTCGGGAAGCCCTGCTTCCTTCATCAGCTCGGCGAGCCGCACCGGAACACTCGGGTCGCGCTCGCTCGGTTTCAGGATGAAGGCGTTGCCGCAGGCGATCGCCATGCCGAACATCCACATCGGGATCATCGCCGGGAAGTTGAACGGGGTGATGCCCGCGCCGATGCCGATCGGCTGGCGCATCGAATAGACGTCGATGCCCGGGCCGGCGCCCTGCGTATATTCGCCCTTGAGCGCCTGCGGGATCCCGCAGGTATATTCGATCACCTCGAGCCCGCGCTGGACGTCGCCGCGGCTGTCGGCGAGCACCTTGCCATGCTCGCTCGAGAGCATCGCGGCGAGCTCGTCCATATTGGCTTCGATCAGTTCCTTGAACTTGAACATGACGCGGGCGCGGCGCTGCGGGTTGGTCGCGGCCCAGGCGGGCTGCGCGGCCTTGGCGGCATCGACCGCCTTCTGGAGATCATGCACGGTACCGAGGCGGACGCTCGCTTGGACCGAGCCCTCGCTCGGGTTGAACACCTCGGCCTGCCGGTCGCCCGACTGGAAGCTGCCGCCGCCGATGAAATGGTCAATGCTACGCATGGGGGATCTCCTCTTCGCGCCCGCCACTAGCCAAGCCGGCCAAGCGATGCCAGTCAGCCTGCGACGAGGAGACAGGTTCATGCGCGTATTGCTGCTTTCCACCGCCCTGATCGCCGCCCCGGCCGCCGCCGCCGCAGCGCCCGCCACCCCCGAACAGCAGATGCAGGCCGCCGCCCGCGAGGTGAGCCAGGCCCGGATCCGCGCCGACATCGCGACGCTGGTGGCCTTCGGTACCCGCCATACCCTGTCGAGCCAGACCGACCCCAAGCGCGGGATCGGCGCGGCAGTGCGCTGGGCAGAGGCGGAGCTCAAGAAGAACGGGCTCGAGGTCGCTCAGGTCTGCGACACCGTCACCAAGCCGCCGCGGGTGCCGGTGCCGACACGGGTCTGCAACGCGGTCGCGATCCAGCGCGGGACCGAACGCCCCAACGACGTCGTCATCATCACCGGCCATATCGATAGCCGGGTCAGCGACGTGATGAACGCCACCGCCGACGCGCCGGGCGCCAATGACGATGGCTCGGGCACCGCCGCGGTGCTCGAATCGGCCCGCGTGCTGTCGAAGCGCAAGTTCCCCGGCACCATCGTCTATGCCGCGCTGAGCGGCGAGGAGCAGGGGTTGCTCGGCGGCAAGATCCTGGCGGACTATGCCAAGGCACAGGGCTGGAACGTCATCGCCAATCTCAACAACGACATCATCGGCAACAGCTGCGGCAGCGACGGGGTGTGCGACGGCAAGACGGTTCGGGTCTTCTCCGAGGGGCCGCGGTGGCAGGGCAGGGAAGAACTGGCCGCGGCGCAGCGGAGCCTCGGCGGCGAGAACGACAGTCCCAGCCGCAACATCAGCCGCTTCCTCGACCGGCTGGCCGAGCGGCTGCCGTCAATCGGCCTCGACGTTCGCCAGGTCTGGCGCAACGACCGCTTCGGGCGTGGCGGGGACCATACCGAGTTCCTCAACGCCGGCTTTCCCGCCATTCGCTTCTCGGTCGCGGTGGAGAATTACGACCAGCAGCACCAGGACCTCAGGACCGAGAAGGGCAGGGTCTATGGCGACACGCTGGGCGTGATGGACCTGCCCTATCTGACCAAGGTCATTCGCCTCAACACCGCCGCGCTGATGGCGCTGGCCAGCGCCCCGCCGCCGCCGGAGCCCAAGGCCGAAGGAGCGGTGAGCACCGACACCACGATCAGCTGGCGGTTCGTTCCCGGGGCGGCCCAGCATGTCGTTCGCTGGCGCCGCACCGACTCGAACCAGTGGCAGCAGATGCTGTCCGTGCCGGTCCGTCGGCGGCTGGGGAGCGACACGGTGGCGACGCTTTGCACTCAGGCCAATCCCGAGCCCTGCAGCGTGATCCTGCCGAAGGTCCGCGTCGACGACTGGGTGTTCGGTGTCTCCTCGGTCAGCAAGGACGGGTGGGAAAGCCCGGTCGCGAGCGCGGTGCCGGGCGGAGCGTTCAAGCCCTATGTGGCGCCGGCGAACCTGGCCAAATGAGGGTCATCCACAGCTAAATTCGCACGGGTCTGTTCCCGTTTCGTTCTCATAGGCGTAGAAGCGGCGGCCATGTCCGCCAAGCATATCCGCAATACCGGTGACCTGATGCGCTTCCGCGCGAGCATCCGGATCGACTGCCCCCATTGCGCCGCCGCGCGCACCTTGTCGGGGCTGGAGACGGTGACCGCGCTCGGGGTTTGCAGCTTCGAGGAGGCCGAGGCGCGGCTGAAATGCGGGCGCTGCGGCGGCAAGGGGGCAAGGGTGTCGGTGCTTCCACCGGTCTGACATGAGAAAGGGCGCGCGACCCCGCGGCCGCGCGCCCCTCGTCATGGCTCAAGGCCTAGCGGACCCGGTTTAGCTTCAGGCTCGAGATCCGGCCCGAATAGTCGACCGTGCAGTTGAAGCGCAGGTCGGCCTGGGCATAGGCGCGGTTCTGGTTGTAGCCGTAGGCATTGCCATAGGGCGGCTGGCCGTAGCCGTTCATGCCGCTGTCGATCAGGCCGGTGACGCGCAGGCCGCGGTTGCGGCGCTCGACATTGCTGATCGCGGTGACCCGGGCCTGGCCGGCATAGGTCTGCTGGCCGTAACCCTGCTGGCCATAGCGGGGATCATAGCCCTGCTGGCCATAGCGGGGATCATAGCCCTGCTGGGCATAGCGGGAGGGATAGCGGCGCGCGACCTCGGTCTGGGCGGCAGTAGCGCACTGGGCGATCGCCTGCTGGTCGCTGGCGGCATAGTTCCGCCCGCCGAGCAGCTGGCCAATGATCGCGGCGACCGTGCCCTGGTTGGGATTGGCGATCTGGCCCGGATAACCATAGCCCGGCTGGCCCGGATAGGGCTGCGGGGTCGGCTGGGGATAATATTGCGCGGCGGCCGGGCTGGCGACGGCGGTAAGCGCGCCGGCAGCGGCGATGATTGCGAGGGTTCGCATGGGGAGTTCCTTCTTCTCCGACCGGAAGACGCCGGGGGAGTTCGGACCGTCAACGGGCAGGCCCCCGAGGAAGTCGCATGAACTGAAAACAACAAGAATCCAGGGTTTTCGCGCGGGTGGAGGTGAGGGGAAGAAGCGGGATCCCGGCTCGGGGGCCGGGATGACGGAGAAGGGGGAGAAGAGAAGGCGCGAAGAAACGGGGCCCCGGCCTGCGCAGGGAAACGGTCGCGAAGGTCACGAAGGTCACGGGGTCCGCGAGTCGCATCGGCGGCGAAGGTCACGAAGGTCACAGGGTCGCCGAGTCGCGTGGGGCCGTGAGGGGCCATTCGGGGCGGGGCGAGGGGAGGGCCGCAGGCTCGGTCGCGGCGGCGTCGATCGCGCGCTCGCGCTTCCACCGCTCGAGCTCGTCGATCGGCGCATAGTTGAGCGGATCGCGGACCCGCAGCAGGTAGATGCCGAGGCGGTCGTGATGGACGGTGCGCGTGCCGACCAGCTCGCCGCCGTGGAAGACGGGGACCTCGTGCCCGTGGATCGCGCGGTCGAACAAGGTGTCGGCGAGCGTCGCGGTGGTCGAGGCGAGCGCCCGCGCGAAGGCGGCGGCGAAGGCCGGGGCGCGGGGCAGCAGGCGATAGACGGCGCGGCGCGACATACCGGCGGCGCGGGCGGCGGCGACGATGCTGCCCTGCTCCTCGAGCCGCTCGAGGAAGAGGATTCGGCGCGCGGCGGTCCAGCCATCGACGCGGACGTTGGCCGGGACCTCGGCGAGGACGTCGGCATAGTCGCCCTCGTAAAGGTCGACCGTCATGTCGGCGGGGTCGGGGCGGGCGTCCTGCGCGGCGAGGGCGGCCTTCGCCTCCTCGGCGCGGTCGCGCTTGGTGGCGGCGGCGATGTGCGCGGCGAGCGCGGCCTGCCGCTCGGCCGATTCGCGCGCGCGCTGGCGTTCGTTCAGGCGGCGGGCGTGGGCGCGCTCGGCGGCGAGGCGGGCGGGATCGTCGGCGGCGACATGGGGGATCGGCCGGTCGTCCTCGCGCCGCTGGAGCGCGGTGACGTGCCAGCAATCGTCATAGTCGAGCCGGTAGCGGCGACCGTCGGGCCCGAGCGCATAGTCGCCGACCTCGGCGTCGAGCGGAAAGGGTGGGTTCTCCATCGACCAGGGTAGGTCATGCGAAGTCCTACTAGTCAAGCCAAAGGCACCGAGAGCAGCCGCGCCGAAGCGTAGCGAGGCAAGGCTGGTCGAGAGATGCCGAGGGCCGGCCAGCGGGGCGGCGCCAGCCGAGCCCGTCTGACGTCACGGGATTCACTCCCGTGACGGCCTCCTCTTTCCTTCGCGCCTTCGAACGATGCCAATTTTCAAGGCGAAGGCACGAAGAAGACAAGGAAGGCCACGACGAAGGCTTCAAAGTCTTAACTTCGATTGCCTATTCGCGTAGCTTTCCATTGCTCGGTTGATTGGAGGCGATCGTGATCAGCTTGTTCTTGGTGGCCGTGCAGGCCGCGTCCCAACCGGCTCCTCTCGAATTGACTTGCGGTGGCGGCGGATCCGCCAACAAGGCGGTCGTGTATTCCGGCAACAGTTACTCGTCGGGCTCGGGATATGTCGGCGGTACCGGCTTCGGTGGCAGCGGCACGACGACGACGACTGTGACCGTCACGAGGCAGCAAGGCTTCGTGGATCAGGTCGATGTGCGTCTGTTCAATGGCGACGACCGAATCCGGATGCCGCGCACTATGCTGCCGCCGATCCATGGCGGACAGGATGGCTGGTTCAAGCTGAAGAAAGTGCAGGCCGACAGTCGCTATATCCGGGCGACCGTGGCCGTGAATGCCCTCAATAATCCCAAGATGGTCATCGACCGGATGACGGGGACGATTTCCCTCTCGGGCAAGGCGGGCGACTACACCGGCCAGTGCCAAGCTGTCGACGTGAGCGCTGCGCCGAGGTTCTGATGCCGCCCGAGATTCTCGCTCTCATCGACAAGCCTATCTATCTCATCGCGATCCTGTTCGTCGGTGCCTTCGTTGGCATGACGATCGAACAGTTCACGGCCAAGCAGCGCCGCGAGGCGTGGAAGGCGCGCAAGAAGGCGCGGGGCGAGTGGGTCGAGCGGCCGCGCAAGGGCGCGCCGCCGGGCTGGCGCGGCCCATGGCCGGGACCGACCATGCGGGAAGTCAGCGCCGAGGCCGACGCTTTCCTTGCCGGCGGCCGGAGCGGCGTCCCCGATGCGGCGGACCAGTTGCGGACGGTGATGGGCGCGCAGTTCAAGCCCAAGCGGCTGCTCAACAAGGGCGAGGAGAAGGTGCTGGCGGCACTGGAGCCGATCGTCGCGAAGCTCGAGCCCGGCTGGCGGGTTTGGACGCAGGTGAGCCTCGGCGAGGTCCTCGATGCCGACAGCGTGGAGGCGTTCAACACGATCAACGCCAAGCGCGTCGACTTCCTGCTGGTCGACGCCCAGCAGCGCCCGCGCGTGGCGATCGAATATCAGGGGCAGGGCCACCACCAGGGCCCCGCCGCCGCCCGCGACGCCGTCAAGCGCGAAGCGCTGCGGCGGGCGGGGGTTGGCTATGGCGAGGTGTTCGCGGGCGACGGGCCGCAGGAACTGGCACAGGTCGTGGCGCGGGTGATGGCGGGCGCGGGGGTGGAGCGGACGTTCGGGGTGCGCAACGCAGAGCGAAGCTGAGCGGCTGCGCAGCATGCAGTAAACACAAATGAGAGCCAGCGAAGCCAGCTCCTCGACGGAGCGGCATCAGGCTTCTGTTAAAGCGAACGGATCCTGCCCCAAGGCCTTTGGAACATTTCGTCCCCTTCGGACCGTTTGGGTCTTTGACGGCTCCACCTCAATTGATAAGCCGATACCAACCCGAGAGGGTCTTGGGGCCGGGTTGAGTGCTATGTGCCAGGTGCACTCCCCGGTCCCCATCATCAGTGGTCAAGATATCCGCGTTCCCGAAAGCTAAAATGCGTTTTTGGGCCGAATATGATCCGGTCAATGAGTATCAAATCAAAGGGCTCACAGGCTACGAAGAGACGGCCCGTCCAAGCAGTTTCATCTGGAGTTGGGCGAGGTTCTTGAGAGTCAAAATGTTGTGTCAGCATGATTCCTGCAGCTCCAGCGAACAACGCAGATCCAATAATGGTCGCGATGTCCTCGCGGCTTACACAATGGCAGCATTGGTGTTCGATTAAATGGAGCGAAGAGTCCAAGAAGGTGACTTGAACAGTCCCAATTTCACCGCCTGGAATCACTGGTTCGCATAGAGAGCGAAATGCGGTGATGCCGACCAAGGTCGGTCGGAACTCAAGCGATTTAAGGAGCAACGGCCAAATCCTGCATGACCAAAAGGTCCGCGATTCGGCGTTCACACGATAGACCGTTAAAGAGAACAGAACAAGATTGTATTTAAGTGATATTGAACGGGAAAGGAACAGAAGCCAAACAGGTATCGAACGCCGAGGGGGACGGGCTTTGCTTCGACCTAGGTAGGCGCGGTTCCGAAGAGGCTTAGGACCGCGTCGGCTCTCCGCGCGCTCGGTTGCTCGATTGCTGATCGCGAACCCGGACCTCACCCCCTCGGCGCTCAGAGCTTAGGTCTAACGCTAACCTATTGGCCACCCAGCAAGTGAATTTGCACTAATCGGAGACGATTCATCGCTTGAAGCTGACGGCGCGACCGCGACGTTCAATACGGGATCGAGGCTCGACGTAGCCGGGGCGGCATCGATTGCCGAAGACGTTGCCGAACTATCTTGAGTTGGCGCAGCTGCGCCGGGATCAGAACTAGGCTTTTTCATCTGCAATCATAGGACAGAAAATTCCCCACATTGCAAGGCAATATAACCTAATCGGTTCATGAGATGATTGGGCCAGTTCACTCCACCCCCTCAACCACCTTCTTCCGCCGTCCGCGCTTGGGGGCGGGTGCTTCGACGGCGCTCAGCACGAACGAGTCCGGGGAAGCGCGCTCCAACAGCGGCTTCAGATAGTGGCCGGTGAATGAGCGGGGCTCCTGGACCACCTGCTCGGGCGTTCCCGCCGCGACGATCTCGCCGCCCTTGACGCCGCCTTCGGGGCCGAGGTCGATGATCCAGTCGGCGGTCTTGATGACGTCGAGGTTGTGCTCGATCACGACCACGGTGTTGCCCTGCTCGACCAGCGCGTGGAGGACTTCGAGGAGCTTGCGGACGTCCTCGAAGTGCAAGCCCGTGGTGGGCTCGTCGAGGATGTAGAGGGTGCTGCCGGTGGCGCGGCGGCTGAGCTCCTTGGCGAGCTTCACGCGCTGGGCCTCGCCGCCCGAGAGCGTGGTCGCCTGCTGGCCGACCTTGATGTAGCCGAGGCCGACCTCGGCCAGCATCGCCATCTTGTCGCGGATGCCGGGGACGGCCTTGAAGAACTCGACCGCGTCCTCGACCGTCATGTCGAGCACGTCGGCGATGCTCTTGCCCTTGAACTTCACCTCGAGCGTCTCGCGGTTGTAGCGGGCGCCGTGGCAGACGTCGCAGGTGACGTAGACGTCGGGGAGGAAGTGCATCTCGATCTTGAGGACGCCGTCGCCCTGGCAGGCCTCGCAGCGGCCGCCCTTGACGTTGAAGGAGAAGCGGCCGGGCTTGTAGCCGCGGGCCTGGCTCTCGGGGAGGCCGGCGAACCAGTCGCGGATCTGGGTGAAGGCGCCGGTGTAGGTGGCCGGGTTGCTGCGCGGGGTGCGGCCGATCGGCGACTGGTCGATGTCGATGACCTTGTCGAGCTGCTCCAGCCCGGTGACCTTGTCGTGCTTGCCGGCGAGGATGCGGGCGCCGTTCAGGGTCCGCGCGGCGGCGGCGTAGAGGGTGTCGATGGTGAAGCTCGACTTGCCCGAGCCCGAGACGCCGGTGATGCAGGTGAAGGTGCCGAGCGGCACGCTGGCGGTGACGCCGCGAAGATTGTTCTCGCGCGCATTGTGGACGGTGAGCTTCTTGCCATTGCCCTTGCGGCGCCTGGCCGGGAGCGGAATGGCGCGGCGGCCCGAGAGATAGTCGGCGGTGAGGCTGCCGTCCTGCTCGAGCAGGCCGGACAGCTCGCCCGAATAGAGCACTTCGCCGCCGTGGAGGCCGGCGCCCGGGCCCATGTCGATGACATGGTCGGCGGCGCGGATCGCATCCTCGTCATGCTCGACCACGAGGACGGTGTTGCCGAGGGACTTCAGCCGCTGGAGGGTCTCGAGGAGGCGGTCATTGTCCTTCTGGTGGAGGCCGATCGAGGGCTCGTCGAGGACGTAGAGGACGCCGCTGAGGCCGCTGCCGATCTGCGACGCGAGGCGGATGCGCTGGCTCTCGCCGCCCGAGAGGGTGCCGCTGGTGCGGTCGAGGTGGAGATAGTCGAGGCCGACATTGTGGAGGAAGCCGAGGCGCTCGTTGATCTCCTTGAGGATGGCGCGGGCGATCTCCTGGTGCTGGGGGGTGAGCTTGGGCTCGAGCGCGCCGAACCAGGCGTAAGCGTCGGCGACGCTGCGGCGGACGGCGATGGAGATGTCCTCGCCGGCGATCTTGACCGCCAGCGCCTCGGGCTTGAGGCGGGCGCCGTGGCAGGTCTCGCACGGATGCGCGGCCTGGTAGCGCGACAGCTCTTCCTTCATCCACGCGCTCTCGGTCTGGGCGAGGCGGCGGTTCAAATTGCCGATGACGCCCTCGAACGCCTTCTTCACCTCGTAGCTCTTCTTGCCGTCGACGAAGCGGAGGACGACCGGGCGGCCGCCGGTGCCGTGAAGGATGGCGTGCTGGTGCTCGGGGTCGAGGTCCTTCCACGGGGTCGAGAGATCGAAGCCGTAGTGGCGGGCAAGGCTGGCCAGCACCTGCATGTAATAAGGCGAGGGCGGATTGCTCTTGGCCCAGGGAACGACCGCGCCCTTGGCGAGCGACAAGTCGTGGTTGGGAACGACGAGGTCCTCGTCGAACTCCTGCCGCTCGCCGAGGCCGTCGCAGGCCGGGCAGGCGCCCTGCGGCGCGTTGAAGGAGAAGAGGCGCGGCTCGATCTCGGCGATGGTGAAGCCCGAGACGGGGCAGGCGAACTTCTCGGAGAAGGTGATGCGGCCGACCGGCGCGTGGGTGGCGAGGACGTTGCGTTCGGCTGCCTTTTCGAGCGCCTCGGCCACCCCGGTCCGCTCGGTCCCGGCAGGGTCGGCGGGCGGGTCGGCGGGGTCGAGATAGGCGAGGCCGTCGGCGAGCTTCAGCGCGGTTTCGAAGCTGTCGGCGAGGCGGGTCTGGAGCCCGTCGCGCACGACGATGCGGTCGACCACCACCTCGATGTCATGCTTGTACTTCTTGTCGAGGGCGGGGGCCTCGTCGATCTCGTAGAAGGTGCCGTCGATGCGGACGCGGGTGAAGCCCGCCTTCTGCCACTCGGCCATTTCCTTGCGATACTCGCCCTTGCGGCCGCGGACGACGGGAGCGAGGAGATAGTGGCGCGAGCCTTCGGGCAGGGTCATCACGCGGTCGACCATCTGGCTGACCTGCTGCGCCTGGATCGGCTCGCCGGTGGCGGGGGAATAGGGAATGCCGACCCGCGCCCAGAGGAGGCGCATATAGTCGTAGATCTCGGTCACCGTGGCGACGGTCGAGCGCGGGTTGCGGCTGGTGGTCTTCTGCTCGATCGAGATGGCGGGCGAGAGGCCGTCGATATGCTCGACATCGGGCTTCTGCATCATCTCGAGGAATTGGCGGGCATAGGCCGAGAGCGACTCGACGTAGCGGCGCTGGCCCTCGGCATAGATGGTGTCGAAGGCGAGGCTCGACTTGCCCGAGCCCGAGAGGCCGGTGATCACCGTCAGGCTGTCGCGCGGTATCGACACGTCCACGCCCTTGAGATTGTGTTCGCGCGCGCCCTTGACGGTGATGTGAGTCAGCATGGGGAAGGAATGTTCCGTTTTCGTTCTGGAGGCAATCCCCCTCCCGCAATGACGGAAACCGGGACGGCATGAAGGGGCGAGATGGGTAGCAACGCACGAGAAGGCAAGGTGGCTGGACGCCTGTGACAGGGCATCCGGGCCCTTGCGGCCGCGAGGAAGCGAAGGCAGGTTGGCCAGGTCGAGGGGAGTATCGAATGATGTTGCGTTTCATGGGGATGGCGGCGGCACTGGTGATGGCATCGCAAGCGGCCGCGGCGCCGGTCCCACCGACGCCTTCCGGGCCCTGGCAGGTCGAGTTTGCCGATCAGCGCTGCGTCGCCTCGCGGCCCTACACGACCGCGAGCGGGCCGATGGTGCTGGGGGTCGAGCCGAGCCCCGACGGGGAGGGCGTACGTTTCCTTGTCCGGGTCGAGGCAGCGGCCAAGGAAAGCCTCGGCTTCGCGCCCGGCAAGCTGGTGGTGAACGGGCGGCAGGTCGCCGACCGGGTCCTGTTCTGGCGCGGCGGCAACAATGGCCTCATCGCCTTCGCCGAGGGCGACAAGGACGCCGACCCGCAGAATCTGGTGCGGCTGCGCGAGGTCCGGACGGTGGCGCTGCAGACCAAGCGGCTGTCGGCCGACCTTGCCCTTACCGGGACCGAGAAGCTGGCCGGCGTGCTGGCGACCTGCAATCGCGGCCTGCTCGAAAGCTGGGGCTTTGCCGCGGCCGAACAGGACCGGCTGGCCAGCTGGCCGAAGATGGAGGGCCGGCTTCCCATCACCTTCAACGATTATCCGGCGAGCGCGATCAAGAACGGGGAGAGCGGCGAGGTCCGGACCCGGCTGACGGTGGGCGCGGACGGCCGAGTGACGCAATGCGCGCTCCGCTCGGGAAGCGGCTTTGCGGTGCTCGACAATGCCACCTGCGCCTTGCTGCAGCGGCGTGCCCGGTTCACGCCGGCGCGCGACAAGGAAGGCAAGCCGATGGCCGCGCCCGCCTTCCAGACCGTGATCTGGATGGTGCCCGGCAATTGAGTCCGCGGGCCTAGCGGGCTCGCTGGAACGAAAATGCCCCGCCGGCCCGGCCTCAGGTCGACGCCAGACCCCCGTTCGTCGATGGGGCTTGGTAGTATGCGCAGGCTGAAGCAGCATGAACGCTGGATAAACGAGTCGTTTTTCTGAGGGGATCGTCCATGCGCCTTGCCACCACCCGTGCCCTGCTGCTGCTTGCGGGGAGCGCGCTTGCCGCCTTGCCCGCCGCTTCCATTGCCCAGCAGACCCCGGCGGTGTCGGTGCCCGCCCCGGTCGCGCCGACGACGGTTCGCTTCGGGACCTGGGGGGTCGACACGAGCGCGCGCGACCTCAAGGTCCGGCCCGGCGACGATTTCGAGCGCTATGCCTCGGGCGCGTGGCTCGACGCCAACGAGATCCCGGCCGATAAGCCCGGTAACGGCGTCGGGACCGAGCTCAACGATCGCAACCAGGAGCAGCTGCGCGCGATCGTGATGAACGCGCCCGCCGACAGCCAGCTCGGCGCCATGTACCGCAGCTACATGGACGAGGCGCGGCTCGAGCAGCTCGACGCCGCGCCGCTGATGGCCGACCTCGCCCGGGTCGACGCGATCAGCACCCGCGCCGAATTCGAGAAATCGATGGCCGAGAGCGCCTGGGACATGGGCGGGACGCTGTTCGGCTTCCAGGTCATTCCCGACCTTGCAAATCCGACCATCAACAGCCTGGCGGTCGGCAGCGGCGGCATGGGCCTGCCCGACCGCGACTATTATCTCGACGCCAAGTACAAGCCGCAGCTGGCGGCCTACCGCGCCTATGTGGAGCGCTCGCTGGCGCTGGTCGGAACCGCGGACGCGGCCGCCAAGGCCGACCAGATCCTCGCCTTCGAGACCGAGATCGCCAAGCGCAGCTGGACCAAGGCCGACCAGCGCGACATCGACAAGCTCAACAATCCGATGACCCCGGCGCAGTTCGCGGCTTATGCCCCCGGGCTCGACTGGAATGCCTTCATGACCACGCTCGGCGTCGCCGCGAGCCCGAAGGTGCTGGTCAGCGACAATACGGCGATCAAGGCGATCGCCGAGCTTTATGCCAACACGCCGCTCGAGACCTTGAAGACGTGGCAGCGGTTCAAGGTCACCGACCAGGCCTCGCCCTATCTGTCCAAGCGGTTTGTCGACAGCCAGTTCCAGTTCGTCAGTGCGTTGACCGGCGCCAAGGCCCAGCGGCCGCGCTGGCGGCGGGGGATCGGGCAGGTCGACGCGCGGCTCGGCGAACTCGTCGGCAAGACCTATGTCGAGCGCTACTTCCCGGCCGAATCCAAGACCAAGATGGAGGCTTTGGTCGCCAACTTGAAGGCGGCCGCCGCCGACCGCATCCGCGGCAACAGCTGGATGGAGCAGCCGACCAAGGACGCGGCGCTGCGCAAGCTCGCCAAGATGGACGTGATGGTCGGCTATCCCGACAAGTTCCGCGACTATTCGGCGCTGAGCCTCAAGGCCGACGACCTTTACGGCAACGTCAAGCGTTCGAGCCGCTTCGACTATGAGTATCAGCTGGCCGACCTCGGCAAGCCGGTCGACCGCAAGAAGTGGGGGATGAGCCCGGCGACGGTGAACGCCTATAATGGCGGGCTCGAGAACAAGATCGTCTTCCCGGCCGGGATCCTCCAGCCGCCCTTCTTCGATCCCAAGGCCGACGCCGCGGTCAATTACGGCGCTGCGGGCGCGATCATCGGCCATGAGATCATGCACGGCTTCGACGACCAGGGCCGCAAGATCGACGAGAATGGCGCGGTCCGCGACTGGTGGACGCCGAGGGACGCTGAGCGCTTCAAGGCGCTGACCGCGGCGCTCGGCAAGCAATATTCGAGCTACGAGGCGGCGCCGGGGGTGTTCATCAACGGCGACCTGACGATGGGCGAGAATATCGGCGACATGAGCGGGCTCGAGGTCGCCTATCTGGCCTATCAGAAGAGCCTCGGCGGCAGGAAGGCGCCGGTGATCGACGGGCTGACCGGGGACCAGCGCTTCTTCCTGAGCTTTGCCCAGGCGTGGCGGGGCAAGTCGCGCGACGAGGCGATCAAGACGCAGGTCGCGAGCGATCCGCACAGCCCGCGGCGCTATCGCGTGATCGGGCCGCTTCGGAACCTCGACGCCTGGTATGCGGCGTTCAAGGTCACCCCCGACAGCAAGTTCTACATCGCGCCCAAGGACCGCGTGCGGATCTGGTAGCGCGCCTTCGGCCTTAACCGGCTGGTGAAAAATGTCCCCCTAGTGTCCCGCCGGACTCTGGGGGGATTTTCGTATGCGTATGCGGGGGATGATGCTGATCGCGGCGGCGGCGGGGCTGTCGCTGGCGGGCTGCGGGTCGAAGGTGGTGCAGCGCTATGACGCGAGCCCGAGCGCAACCTATGCGGCGTTCGAACAGGCCTGGGGGCGGCCGGTCAAGACCATCCAGGAGATCGACGGCCAGTCGGTCCCGGTGGTGTTCGACATCGAGAAGCGGGAAGGCAGGAGCCTCAAGGCGACGATCAGCGTCGACGGCAAGGAAGCGGCGATGCTCGGGGTCGAAATGGCCGCGGCCGAGGGCGGCAAGCAGACCGATGTATCTGGCAAAGTCAGGGTCGACGGGCCCTTGTTCTGGAAGGCGGTGGGCGAGAAGGACGGACCCGAGATCAGCGCCTTGCGGGCGAACCTGGCGCTCCAGGCGATGCTCCGCGACGGAGCCAAGGCGATGAAGGAGACGGGCTCGCTCGGCTATGGCGGGCCGTTCGCGTCGCTGGGCTCGGAGGCGCGCGCGAACAGCACCGATCCGCACGAGCGCGAGGCCGAGGTGCGGCGCGACACGGCTGCCGCGACCCGGCCGATGGTCAGCACCGAAGGCGCCGATGTGTCGGGGACCGAGGTCAGGCCGATGACCGATACCCGCCCGGGCTCGACCAACTAGGGGCGGAGCTCAGTCCTCGGGCGGCGAGCCGGGGGAGGCGGCCGAACCCGCCAGCAGCCCGCCGTCGAGGGTGAGCTCGGCCCCGGTCATGTAGGTCGCCTCGTCCGAGGCCAGCAGGACGGCGAGCGCGGCCACCTCCGAGGGGAGGCCGAAGCGCTTCAAGGGCGTGTCGGCGACCATCGCGGCCATGCGCGCGTCGCGGTCGGGGCCGTCGCCGATCAGCGCTTCCCACATGTCGGTGAGGATCGCGGCAGGGTGGATCGAGTTGCAGCGGATCTGCCACCCCTTCGCCGCGCAATAGAGTGCGACCGACTTGCTGTGGTTGCGGATCGCCGCCTTGGACGAGGCATAGGCCGCGGCGAAGGGGATGCCGACGAGGCCCGAGCGCGACGAGATGTTGATGATCGAGCCGGTCCCGCGCGGCCCCATTGCTGCAAGCGCGTAGCGGCAGCCGAGGAAGGTGCCGTCGAGATTGACGCGGTGAACGCGGTGCCATTCCTCGAGGCTGGCATGCTCGGGATCGTGGGAAGCCGGGCCGTCCTCGAAGCCGGTGATGCCGGCATTGTTGACCAGGACATCGAGCGCGGGAACCCGCGCCGCGAAGGCGGTCCAGTCGGCCTCCTCGCCGACGTCGAGGCGGTGAAATTCGCAGCCGAGCGCGGCGGCGGTCGCGCGGCCAATTTCCTCGTCGATGTCGGTGAGGACGACGCGCGCGCCCTCGGCGACGAAGGCCTCGGCGATGGCGCGGCCGATACCCCGCGCGGCGCCGGTGACGACGCAGGTCTTTGCCCTGAGGCGCATGGCCCCAGTCTAGCGGCTGGCGCCCGCGGCGTCGATCACTCGATCCGGAAGTCGGTGATGACGAGGCGGGCCGGCGCGCTGGCCTCGACCCCATGGCCGAAGCCGTCGCCGCCGCCGAGCACCACGCCGACCGCGCTGGCATCGGCCAAGGCGGCGCGAAACTCGGCGGGGCGCGTCCGTGCGCTCGAGGTCATGACGGCGGTCCAGTTGGCATTGAGCGGTGCGACCATGGTCTGCTCGGCGCCGGGGCGAAGCGTCTGGGTCGCGAAGGTCGCATACCAGCGATAGGTCTCGAACAGTCCCTGCGCGCTCCAGTCGTCGCCGCGGCGCTGGAGGAACAGGGTGATGATCCCGGGCGAACGGTGGTCGCTGGTGGCGATGAGGGCGGTGCCGGGCGCGGCCTCGACCCGGTAGCGCATGACGATCCGTCGCTTGCCCGCCAGGCTGCCGGGGGCGAAGGTCAGGCCGTGGAGGCTGTAGGGAGCGGGCGGAATGGCGACCGCAATGGCGCCGCCGGCTGCGCGCTGGGGGCGCAGGGGAAGGCCGGGCGAGCGGCTGACCCCATAGACGATCGGGCCGACGGTCCAGGCCGAGGGCGGGGGCGGCGCGGCCGAGGCGGCGGCCAGCGGCAAGGCGAGGAGGGCGGCAAGGGACAGGATACGCATGATATCCTTCCTAGGCGCGCCTCCTCGCACGCTTGCTGAACGGGTCAGCGACGCCAGTCGCGGTCGATGTCGCGGGCGCTTCCCCCGCGCTGGCGCTGGCGGCGCTCGAGCGTGTAGGCCACGTCCTCGCCGGTGAAGTCGACGAGATAGCCGCCGCGGCGTTCGTCATAGCGAAGCTCGTCCCACTGGACCGGGAACAGCTGCTCGTCGAAGCCGAGGAAGCCGGTGCCATGCGCGAGCACGGCGTAGCGGATGGTGCCGCGAACCTTGTCGATCATCAGCGTCTTGATGGTGCCGAGGCGATTCCCGTCGCGGCCATAGACCGCGGTGCCCTCGACCTTGCGCGAGGCGATGAGGTCGCGGGTCTCGTCGGTCGGGATGGGGGCGCGGCGGTCGTCGCGGTCCCAGTCGCGGCGGCTGGCGGGATCGCGGTCGTCGCGGCCGGAGCGGAAGAAGCCCCGGTCGCGGTCACGGAGCCGGTCGGGGTCGTCGCGAAAGCGGCGGTCGTCCGCGGCGCGCAGGTCGTCGTCGCGATAGTCGTCGTAAGCCATGGTCTTGTCCTCCTCGCCAGAAGAAAGGCGCGAGAGGGCGAGGGCGTTCCGTGGCGGGCGCGCGATCCGGCGCGGGCGAGATACGGGCTGGCGAAATTGCTCACGTGGGATGCCGTCGTCGGCGCGCGGGCGGCGAATTCGCGCAGTTCACGCCAGTGGCCTGAGGTCCCGGCCTTCGCCGGGACGACGGCTTACCCCTGCAAGCCGAGGTTGCGACGCCGTCACGGAAGTAAATCCCGTGACGTCAGACCTGTCGCGCCAGGCGCGCAGGCTGGCCGGCCTTCGGCGGCTCTTCGCGCTGCTCAGCCGACGCTTCGCGCCGGCGTCGCAGCGCTTGGCGCCTCAGGTCAGTGGTACCGGCGGATGAGGCCGGCGAGCTTGCCCTGGATCTTGACCCGGCGGGGGTCGTAGCGCTGGGGCTCATGGGCGCGGTTGGCGGGATCGAGCCGGACCATCTGCCCTTCGCGGCGGAAGGTCTTCAAGGTCGCTTCGCTGTCGTCGATCAGCGCGACCACGATCTCCCCCTCGCGCGCGGTCTCGACCTTGCGGATGAGGACATAGTCGCCGTCGAGAATCCCCTCGTCGACCATCGAATCGCCCGACACCTCGAGCGCATAATGTTCGCCCGGGCCGAGCAGGGCGGCGGGGACGGGGAAGCTGTCCTGGCCCTGCAGCGCCTCGATCGGGGTGCCGGCGGCGATCCGGCCGGCGAGCATCAGGTCGATCGTATCATTGGCGGGCACGACCGGGCGCGGGGCCGGAGCGGCCTGGGCTGGCGCAGCAGCGCCCCCGCTCTCGGGCATGCGGACGACCTCGAGCGCGCGGGCGCGATTGGGCAGGCGGCGGATGAACTGCCGCTCCTCCAGCGCCGAGATCAGGCGGTGGACGCCCGACTTGCTCTTGAGGTCGAGCGCCTCGCGCATCTCGTCGAAGCTGGGGGAGACGCCCGACGCCTTGAGGCGCTGGTCGATGTAGCTGAGGAGTTCGCGTTGCTTGGCGGTGAGCATGGGTTCACGCCCCTTAGTGAACAGACGGAGAACGAGTAAGGAACGTTTCGGGGGCCGTCAAGTGACGTTTTTTGATGCCCGCCGCCGACCGGCCAAGCCGGCGGGCGTGCTGGCCGCTAGCCGGCCAGCACCAGGAAGTTGCCCAGAAGTTTCAGGCCGTGCTCGCTGGCGACGCTCTCGGGGTGGAACTGGATGCCGTGCACCGGCGCGCGTTCATGGGCCAGCGCCTGGATCGTGCCGTCGCTTCCGTGGGCGGTCGCGCGGAGTGGGGCGGGGAGCTGTTCGGCCACCAGGCTGTGATAGCGGGTCATGGTGACGGGCGCGGGCAGGCCGGCGAAGAGCCCGCTGCCGTCGTGCGAAATTGCGTCGGTCTTGCCGTGCATCGGCGCGGCGCGGGCGATGGCGGCGCCGGCGGCGAGCGCGATCGCCTGGTGGCCGAGGCAGACCCCGAGGAGGGGCTTGGCCGTCTCCATGCAGGCGGCGGCGAGGGCGACCGAGATGCCGGCGTCGGCGGGGTGGCCGGGGCCGGGACTGATAAGCAAGGGACCCGGGTGGGCGAGCGCCTCGGCGACGGTGAGCGCGGTCGAACGGGCGACCGCCACTTCGGCACCGAGCTGGCGGAGATAGTCGACGAGCGTGAAGGTGAAGCTGTCGACATTGTCGATGACGAGGATGCGAATAGGTGGCTCCCTCACCCCGCTCGCCCGACGTCTTTTGTTGCCCGCCGCCGACCGACGCAAGCCGGCGGGCGCCCTCTCCCGCGAGCGGGAGAGGGTGAGATCATTCGGCGGCGCCGGTGCCGAGGATGCGGGCCTTGGCGGCCTTGATCGCGTCCTCGTTGCGGCTGACCTTGAGTTCGCGCTGGGCGGCGGTGAGCCACTGGAGCGCGAGCTCCTCGCCGGCGCTGCGCTGGAGCTGGGTGAGCTGCTGCGCGATCAGCGTCGGGTTGTTGCCGGCATTGCCGGGGACGACCTTGTCGAGCTTGACGAGGTAGATGCCCGAGGGGCCGGCCGCGCGCTGGGCCTTGCCGGGCTTGAGCGTGAACAGGATGCGCAGCGGCGGCGGGACTTCCTGGCCCTGCTGGGCGAACTGGCCGAGCGCGCCGCGGCGAAGGTCGATCGGCTCGGGCGGGCGGACACCGGACTGGCCAAGCGCTGCGAGCGCCTGCGCCATCGGCGTGCCCTTGGCGACCGCGGCGAGGACCTGGGATGCGGCGGCGGCGGCGCGGTCGCTGGCGCGGCGGGCGATGAAGTCCTTGCTGACCTGCGCGCCGATCTTGGCGAGCGGGGCGGGCATCGGCGGAACCACCTCGGTCACGTCGAGCAGCGCATAGCCGGCCTCGTTGGGGAGCGTCTCGACCACGGGATCGTCATCGGTGCCGATGTCGAACGCCTGGCCGGGCAGCGCGGCGAACTCGGGCGCGAGGGTGAAGGGCGGCGCGTCGAAGGTGCCGCCATTGCGGGTCAGCGGCGGCGTGACGGTGACCGGGAGCTTGAGGGCCGCGGCGACCTCCTCGAAGGTCTGGCCGTCGGCGATGCCGTCCTCGACCTTGCCGACGAGGTCGGCGAGCGCGTCCTTCTTCTTGTCGGCGGTGAGCTTGGCGACGATCTCGCCGCGGACCTGGTCGAGACCCTTGCCCGAGGCGGCCTGGATGCTTTCGACCTTGATCGCGTCGAAGCCGGTCGAGGACTGGACCGGGCCGATCACGGTGCCGGCCGGGGCGGCGAAGACCTGCGCGGCGACCGCTTCACCGGCCTTGGCGGCAAGCTCCTCGCGGGTCTGCGGCCCGAGGCTGACGTCGCTCGCCGAGAAGCCGGCCGGCGCGGCGGCCGCGGCAAAGCTCGCCCCGCCCTTGGCGCGCTGGGCGATGGCGGCGACGGCATTGCGGTCGGGAAGGGTGGCGCGGCTGACGACGCGCTTCTCGACCCCGCCATAGCTCGCCTGGTTGGCCTTGTAGTAAGCGGCGACCTCCTGCTCGCTCGGGGCGACGTTGCCGAGTTCGGCGGCGGTGATGCGGGCGATGCGCAGGGTGCGGCGCTCGGGCACGGTGTAGCGGCCGAGGTTCTGGCGATAGAAGGTCTGGAGCTCGGCCGGGGTCGGCGCTGCGCCGCCGGTGAAGGCGGCGAAGGGCAGCAGCGCAAGCTCGCCGGTGCGCTGCTCGAGCAGGCTGTCGGCATAGGGGCGGGCGATGCCCTGGGCGAGGCGGACGTTGGCCGCGACCGGGGTCAGGACGAGGCGCTGGAGCAGCGAGGTCTCGATCTCGCGGCGGACCATCGCGTCGGTGATCCGCTGCTCGCGCAGGAAGCCCTGGTAGGCGGCCTCGCTGAAGCGGCCGTCGAGGCCCTGGACGCCGGGGAGCTTCACGATCTCGGCGTCGATCAGCTTCTTGGACACGGTGAAGCCGTGCTTGCGGGCATAGGCCCAGAGCGTGCGCTCCTGGATCAGGCTGTCGACGATGGCGTCGAACTCGGGCGCGAGGTCCGCGTAGGTGGCCTGCGGGTTCTGCTGGCGGACCACGGTCAGCCGGCGCTGCATCGCGGTGTCGAGGTCGGCCTGGGTCAGCTCGACCCCGCCGACCTTGGCGAGCGTGCCGGTCGGCAGCGAACCGCCCTGGCGCAGGTTGGTGATGTCCGCGATCGCGAAGCTGGCGAGGATGGCGACCAGGAAGAGGATGCCGATGATGGTGCCGACCTTCGACTTGGTGAGGCGGCGGAAGAATCCGAGCATGAGGGGGCTTCTGTTCCTGATCGAGTGACGGCGTTGCGGCGGCGCTGTAAGGCAGCCCCAAGCTTCCTTCAAGCCGAGCGGCTTGCTAGGCGCCGCTCCCTAACAGGGGAGTGAACGGCGTCGTCATGGTCAAGCTGATCGCGGGAAACTGGAAGATGCACGGCACCTCGGCCGATCTCGGCGAGGTGCGGGCGATCGCGGCGCGGGCCGGCGAGCTTGGCGGCCGGGTCGAGGTGGCGCTGTGCGTGCCCGCGACCCTCATCCACCGCGCGGCCGAGGCGGTACCGGGGTTCACGATCGGCGCGCAGGACATGCATGCCAATGAGAAGGGCGCGCATACCGGCGACCTGTGCGCGTCGATGCTGCATGACGCGGGGGCGGGGATCGTGATCGTCGGCCACAGCGAGCGGCGCGAGGCGCATGGCGAGGCCGACGCCGACGTCAAAGCGAAGGCCGAGGCGGGGTTGCGCGCAGGGCTGAAGGTCATCCTGTGCGTCGGCGAGAGCCTCGCCGAACGCGAGGCGGGGCGGGCCGTGGCGACGGTCGCGGCGCAGGTCGATGCCTCCTTGCCGCAGGGGCCGGTCGACGGGGCGCGCTTCAGCCTCGCCTATGAGCCGATCTGGGCGATCGGCACCGGGCGGGTCGCGGGTTGCGAGGACATCGAGGAGATGCACGCCGCCATCCGCGCGCGGCTGGTCGCGGCTTATGGCGAAGCCGGGCGCGGCGTTCGGATCCTCTACGGCGGGTCGGTCAAGCCGGGCAATGCCGCCGAGATCTTCGCCACCCCCGAGGTCGGCGGGGCGCTGGTAGGGGGCGCGAGCCTGACCGCGGCGGACTTTCTTCCGATCGTCGAAGCGGGGGCGGCCTAGGCCCAAGCCTCGTTCGTCCCGAGCGACGTCGAAGGACATTTCGCACAAGGGCCCTTCGACTTCGCTCAGGGCGAACGAAGAGTGTCACGAGCCGCGGGTCATTGAAGTACGGCGTTCCCGCCGCTAAGTGGCCGCCCCATGCTGTTCACCTTCCTCCTCATCGTCCAGACCATCGTCGCCGTGTCGCTGTGCACCGTGATCCTGCTGCAGCGCTCCGAAGGCGGCGGGCTGGGCGTGGGCGGGTCCTCGGCGGGCTTCATGACCGCGCGCGGTGCGGCCGACTTCCTCAGCCGGGCGACGGCGTGGCTGGGCGCGGCCTTCATCATCCTGTGCATCGCGCTGGCCGCCATCGCCGGCACCCGCGGCGATTCGCAGAAGGTCGATGCCTCGATCGCGAACCAGCCGATCCAGCAGGCGCCCCTGAGCGATCCGGCGACCCAGCCGGCGCCGGCCCAGGATGCGGTCAAGCCGAACAATTCGGCCGCCCCGGCCGACAATGGCGCGGTGCCGCTGGCGCAGTAAGCTTCGTCGTCGTCCCCGCGCAGGCGGGGACCTCAGGAGAATGACGCCTCGCTTCCCGGGGTCCCCGCCTGCGCGGGGGACGACGGATTGGGGGCTGAAAAAAATATTCTCCTTGCCCCTTCTCGATTCTCTTCCCTAAGGCCCGACTCCCATGGCGCGGTTTGTTTTCGTTACCGGCGGCGTGGTCTCCAGCCTCGGCAAAGGTCTCCTCTCGGCTAGTCTTGCAGCCCTGCTGCAGGCGCGCGGCTATGCCGTGCGGATCCGGAAGTTCGACCCCTATCTGAATGTCGATCCGGGGACGATGTCGCCCTATCAGCACGGCGAGGTCTACGTCACCGACGACGGGGCCGAGGCCGATCTCGACCTGGGCCATTACGAGCGCTTCACCGGCGTCTCGGCCAGGCAGTCGGACAATGTCACCACCGGGCGCATCTACCGCGACATCATCGCGCGCGAGCGGCGCGGCGACTATCTCGGCGCGACGGTGCAGGTGATCCCGCACGTCACCAACGCGATCAAGGAATTCGCGCTGGCCGACACCGACGGCCTCGACTTCGTGATCTGCGAGATCGGCGGCACGGTCGGCGACATCGAGAGCCTGCCCTATATCGAGGCGCTCCGTCAGCTTCGGAACGACCTTGGCCGCGGCAACACGGTCAGCGTCCACACGACGCTGGTGCCGTGGATCAAGGTCGCGGGCGAGCTCAAGACCAAGCCGACCCAGCACAGCGTGCGCGAGATTTCGAGCCTCGGGGTCCAGCCCGACGTGCTGCTGTGCCGCTGCGAGATGCCGATCCCCGAGGCCGAGCGGGCCAAGATCGCGCAATTCTGCAACGTGCCCAAGAGCGCGGTCATCCAGGCGCTGGACGCGCGCTCGATCTACGACGTGCCGCTGCAATATCATCGCGAAGGCCTCGACGACGAGGTGCTAAAGGCGTTCGGCATGCCGACCGACCCGCGTCCCGACCTTTCCCGCTGGGAAGCCGTGATGGACGCCGTCGACCATCCCGAGGGCGAGGTCACGATCGGCGTGGTCGGCAAGTATGTCGGGCTTCCCGACGCCTACAAGTCGCTTCGCGAGGCGCTGGTCCACGGCGGAATCGCCAACCGGGTCAAGGTCAACATCAAGTGGCTCGACGCCGAATTGTTCGAGAAGGACGATGGCGCGATCGCGGGCGAACTCGAACCGATGCACGCGATCCTCGTGCCGGGCGGGTTCGGCGAGCGCGGGTCGGAAGGCAAGATCGCCAGCGTCAAATTCGCCCGCGAGCGCAAGGTGCCCTTCTTCGGCATCTGCCTCGGCATGCAGATGGCCTGCATCGAGGGGGCGCGGAACCTCGCCGGCCTCGAACATGCCAACACCACCGAATTTGGCGACACGCCCGAGCCGGTGGTCGGCCTCATCACCGAGTGGATGAGCAAGGAGGGCCTGCAGGAGCGCGCCGCGGGCGGCGACCTCGGCGGGACGATGCGGCTCGGGGCCTATGATGCGGTGCTCGGCGGCAACAGCCATGTCGCGGCGATCTACGGCACGACCAGGATCAGCGAGCGGCACCGCCATCGCTACGAGGTCAATGCCTCCTATCGCCCGGCGCTCGAGCAGGGGGGCCTCGTGTTCAGCGGCCTGTCGCCCGATGGCCGGCTGCCCGAGATCGTCGAGCGGCCCGACCATCCGTGGTTCGTCGGCGTGCAGTTCCACCCCGAACTCAAGAGCCGCCCGTTCGACCCGCACCCGCTGTTCGCGAGCTTCATTGCGGCGGCGCTGAAGCAGAGCAGGTTGGTCTAGGGCCTAGCCTTCAAAGGCTTCGACGATGGGGCAGGGGCCGCTGGCGCCGCTGCCGCACTGGCGTGCGAGGCGGGCGAGCGCGGCGCGCGCCTCCTCGAGCTCGCGGATCCTGGCGTCGAGCGCGGCCACCCGTTCCTCGGCGAGCGCGCGGATCGACGGGCGGTCGGCGACCGGATCGAAGGCGAGCAGGCGGCCGATCTCCTCGAGCGTGAAGCCCGCGGCTTGGGCCGCGCGGATAAAGCGCAAGCGCTGGACGTCGCTCTCGCCATAGCGGCGCACCGCGCCCGCCGCGGCGGGAACCGCGAGCAATCCCCTGCGCTGGTAATAGCGAATGGTCTCGACGCCAACGCCGGCGGACCGGGCAAGCCGGGCGATGGTGAGATCGGCCATGCTTGACTCCGTACCATGGTACGGAGGGTAGAGGAAGCGCATGAATAGCGAATCACCCTCCATCACCCCGCGTGCCACCCTCGTCCGGATGGTCATGCCGACCCATGTCTGCCCGTTCGGGCTGAAGGCGCTGCATCTCCTCAAGAGCCGCGGCTACCAGGTCGAGGACCGTCACCTGACGACCCGCGAGGAAGTCGACGCCTACAAGTGGGAGCAGGGGGTCAAGACCACGCCCCAGGTGTTCATCAACGGCGAGCGGATCGGCGGACACGACGACCTTCGCCGCTTCCTCGGCCTCCGAGTCGCCGAGCCCGGGGCGACCAGTTACCGCCCGGTCGCGGCGCTGTTCGGGATGACCGCGGCCATGGCGCTGGTGCTGAGCCTGGCGGTGTACGGAACGCCGCTGACGGTGCGCGCGGGCGAGTGGTTCGTGGCGCTGTCGATGTGCGTGCTCGCGCTGCTGAAGCTTCAGGACGTCGAGAAATTCTCATCGATGTTCCTCAACTACGACCTGCTGGCCAAGCGCTGGGTCCCTTATGCTTATGCCTATCCCTGGCTCGAGGCGCTGGCGGGCGTGCTGATGCTGGGCGGGGTGCTGAACTGGCTGTCGGTGCCGGTGGCGCTGTTCATCGGCGGGATCGGCGCGGTGAGCGTGTTCAAGGCGGTCTATGTCGACAAGCGCGAATTGAAATGCGCCTGCGTCGGGGGATCGTCGAACGTGCCTTTGGGCTTCGTCTCGTTGACCGAGAACCTCGGCATGGTGGCGATGGCGGTCTGGATGATGGTGTCGATGTGACCCCGGCCAAGGTCCGCTTGCGCACGGCAGCGGGGACGGGCAGGAGCGGCGCGATGCGGCTGCTGCTCGCCTTGCTTGCCTTCCTCGCGCTCGGCCTCGCGCCGCTCGGACTTCCGGCCGAGGCGCGGACTAGCGACGATCATTGCGCCGAGATGGCGGGGATGGCGCATTCCACGCAGCCCGACCAGCAGGATCATGGCGCGGGCATGGTGCTGAAGAGCTGCTGCACCGCGCTGGCCGCGGCCCTGCCCGAGATGGAACGGGTCGCCGCGGCCGTCCCGCTGCGCCTGGCGCTTGTCGCGCCCGCGCTGCCCGTGCAGCACGGGGTCCGCCGCGAGGTCGAGGTCCCACCGCCGCGCGCCTGAGAACGACGTGAATCCGCCGGGCCAGCTGCGCCCGCGAACCTCGTTTTCCAGGAGAATATCGTGAAGAGTCAGTATCTGCTGGCGTGCGGCCTCATCGGGCTCCTCGCCGCTCACCCTGCGTCCGCGCAGATGTCGATGCCCATGCCCATGGGGCACGACATGTCGACCCATGCGCCGGCCAAGAAGAAGCCGGTCGCCAAGAAGAAGCCCGCCGCCAAGCCGGTGGCGAAGAAGCCGGCGGCGAAGAAGCCGGTGGTGACGAAGAAGGCGGCCGCACCGGCCCCTGCGCACCATCATCCGGCAGCGGCGACCCCGGCTGCGGAACTGGCCCCGGTCGACCACAGCGCGCATATGGACATGCCGATGCCGGTCACCCCGGCCGCCCCGACGCCCGCGGACCCGCATGCGGGCCATGACATGGGCGCCATGACCCCGCCGCCGGCGCAGCCCGCCGGGGTCCACGCCGGGCACGACATGACGGGCATGGGAACCGGCGAGCATGGAGGTCATGCGATGACCGGGGCGCTCGGGACCTATCCGGCGGGGCGCGAATCCTCGGGCACCGCCTGGGCCCCCGACAGCACCGAGCATCGCGGGCTCATGGCCATGAGCGGCGACTGGATGCTGATGGGGCATGCCGACCTGTTCCTGGTTCACTCCAAGCAGGGCAGCCGCCGCGGCGACGGCAAGACCTTTCCGGCGGGCATGGTGATGGGGATGGCGCGCCGGCCGGTGGGGCAGGGCACGCTCCAGCTGCGAGCGGGCTTCAGCCCCGATCCCTTGATGGGCAAGCGCGGCTATCCGCTGCTGCTCGCGAGCGGGGAGACGGCGAACGGCCGCGACCGGCTGATCGACCGCCAGCATCCGCACGACTTCGTGATGGAGCTGTCGGCCAGCCTCTCGCAGCCGATCGGCCCCAAGAGCAGCGTCTTCCTTTATGGCGGCCTGCCGGGCGAACCGGCGTTCGGGCCGGGTGCCTTCATGCACCGCGAATCGATCATGGATTCGCCCGAGGCGCCGATCACCCACCATTGGCTCGACAGCCAGCACATCAGCTTCGGCGTGGTGACCGGCGGGGTGGTGCTCGACCGGGTCAAGTTCGAGGTGTCGCGCTTCAACGGCCGCGAGCCCGACCAGAAGCGCTGGAACATCGAGACCGGGCCGCTCGATTCGACCGCGCTGCGGGCGAGCTGGAACCCGACGCAGGATATCGCGCTGCAGCTCAGCTGGGCGGATCTGAAGGACCCCGAGCAATTGGAGCCCGGAGTCGACCAGAAGCGCTGGTCGGCGAGCGGCATGTGGGCGCACAGCTTTGGCGATGGATCGCGGGTCGCGACCACGCTCGCCTGGGGCCGGCGGACGGTCGAGGGCCATAGCTACGACGCCTTCGCGGCCGAAGCCTCGCTCAAGAAGGGGCTGTGGACCCTCTTCGGGCGCGGCGAGCTGACCGAGAATAACGAGCTGGTGCCGGTCGCCGACGAGGAGGAGGGCCACCATGGCGAGGCCTTCCGGGTCGGTAAGATCTCGGCCGGCGCGATCCGCGATTTTGCCGTCGCGGAGCAGGTGAAGCTCGGCGTGGGCGGGCTGCTTTCGGTCAATTTCGTGCCCGATGGCCTCAAGCCCGAATATGGGAAGTCCAACCCGCTGGGGGCGATGGCCTTCATCCGGCTCAAGGTCGGCTGATCGCTTTTGCTGCGCGGCGGCTTGGGCTAGGGACGGGGGATGATCAGCTTCCTCCTCAGCCTCGCCCTCGCCGCCGCGCCCGCGCCGGTCGCCAATCCGACCGCGGGCGAACCCCACGATCATGCCCAGCACGAGGGCATGAAGGACGATTGCTGCAAGATGGAGTGCTGCAAGGGCGAGAAGAAGATGGACTGCTGCGCCAAGATGCAGAAGTCCGAGGCCCCCGCCGCCGAGCAGGCTGGCGAGCACCACCACGATCACTAAGTAAGGCCCCATGAGCGAGACCATCCACAGCCGCATGATCATCCTCGGCTCGGGCCCGGCGGGCCTGACGGCGGCCATTTACGCCGCCCGCGCGGGGCTGAAGCCGATCGTCATCCAGGGCATCCAGCCCGGCGGCCAGCTGACCACCACCACCGACGTCGAGAATTATCCCGGCTTTCGCGAGGTCATCCAGGGCCCCTGGCTGGTCGAGGAGATGCAGGCGCAGGCCGAGCATGTCGGCACCCGCATGATCTGGGACCATATCGAGCGGGTCGAGCTGAACGGCCGCCCGTTCCGGCTGATCGGCGACAGCGGCACCACCTATCTCGCCGACACGCTCGTCATCGCGACCGGCGCCCAGGCCAAGTGGCTGGGGCTGCCGAGCGAGGAGCATATGAAGGGCAAGGGGGCATCCGCCTGCGCGACCTGCGACGGCTTCTTCTATCGCGGCAAGAAGGTGGCGGTGATCGGCGGCGGCAATACCGCGGTCGAGGAGGCGCTCTACCTCACCAACCACAGCGACGACGTGACCCTCATCCACCGCCGCGATTCGCTGCGCGCCGAGAAGATCCTCCAGGACCGGCTGTTCGCGCACAAGTCGATCAAGGTCATCTGGAACAGCGAGGTCGAGGAATTCCTGTCGGGCGGCGAACCCGAGGCGCTGGTCGGATTGCGGCTCAAGAACCGGGTGACGGGCGAGCATCAGGACATCGCTGTCGACGGCGCGTTCGTCGCGATCGGCCACAAGCCCGCGACCGAGCTCTTCGCCGGGCAGCTCGAGCTGGATTCGGACGGTTATCTGGCGGTCGAGACCGGCTCGACCCGCACCAACATCCCCGGCGTGTTCGCCTGCGGCGACGTCATGGACAAGGTCTACCGCCAGGCGGTGACGGCGGCGGGCACGGGCTGCATGGCGGCGCTGGACGCCGAGCGGTTCCTGGCGGCCGAGGAGTATGCGGAACTGCAGGCGGCGGAGTAAGGCGGGCTACGCCCAATTTTCTCGTCACCCCGGGCCTGACCCGGGGTCCCGCTGTTTCGTATCAAGAGGAAGCGACAAAGGCGGTGCGGAGGGCGACCTCAACCAGCTCGATCAGGTTTCCTTGCTTGTGCCGCAAAAGAAGCGGGACCCCGGGTCGAGCCCGGGGTGACGAAACTGTGCGGACTTGCTTGCGCTAAGGCCTAGGCCCTTACCAGCCGCTCCACGAAAGCGCTGAGGCTGCCGAAGGTCATGAAATCCTCGGCTTCGACGTCGCTGTCCTCGATCAGGACGTCGAACTGCTCCTCGATGCCGGTGAGGAGGTTGGCGACCGCCATGGAATCGAATTCGGGGAGGGCGCCGAACAGCTCGGTTCGCTCGTCGAAAGCGGCGACGCGGGTGGCGGGGAGGCCGAGGGTGTCGGCCAGGAGCGCACGCAGCGCGGAGTCGCGGTCGAGGAGCGAGGGCTGGGGCTTGGCGGCCATGGTGGGCGCCCCCTAGGGGAAAAGCTGGCCAAGGCGCAAGTTAGTCGCCATTCGAGGGGCGCCATGACCGGCCCCGATCCCACGCCCCGTCCGCTCGACCACCTGACCTTGCGCGGGGAGCGCGATGCGCGCGCGCTGCGGGTGGGGGCGGAGACGCTGACCCATGCCGCGCTCGAGGAGGCGGTCGCGCGGACCGCGCACCGGCTGCTGGCGCTGGGGCTGGAGCCGGGCGACCGGGTGGCGAGCTGGATGGGCAAGACGAGGCTCGCCTGCGTGGCTCCGCTGGCGGCGGCGCGCGCGGGGCTGGTGCATGTGCCGATCAACCCGGTGCTTCGGCGGGCGCAGGCCGAGCATATCCTTGCTGACAGCGGGACGCGGCTGCTGGTCGCCAATCGCGCGCGGCTGGAGACGCTCGAGGCGCGGCCGGAGATGGCGATGGCGCTGGAGGATTGGGAGGAGGGAACGGACGCGCTTCCCCCGTCCGATCATGCGCCCGATACCCTCGCGGCCCTGCTCTACACCAGCGGCTCGACCGGGCGGCCCAAGGGCGTGATGCTGAGCCACGCGAACCTGTGGCTGGGGGCGGTGAGCGTGGCGCATTATCTCGGGCTGCGCACCGACGACCGGACCCTGTGCGTGCTGCCGCTGGCGTTCGATTATGGGCAGAACCAGCTGCTCTCGACCTGGGCGGCGGGGGGCGAGGCGATCGCCTTCGACTATCTCCTGCCGCGCGACGTGGTGCGGGCAGTCGCGCGGACCGCGGCGACGGTGCTCGCGGGGGTGCCGCCCTTGTGGGTGCAGCTTGCCGAGCAGGAGTGGGGGGCGAGCGGCGCGAGTTTGCGGACGCTGACCAACAGCGGCGGGCATATGCCCGAGGCGCTGGTGCGGCGGCTGCGGGGGCTGTTCCCGCAGGCGAAGTTGCATCTCATGTACGGACTGACCGAGGCATTTCGTTCGGCGAGCCTCGACCCTCGCCAAGTGGACGAGAAGCCCGATGCGGTGGGGACGGCCATCCCCTTCGCCGAGTTGTCGGTGCGGCGCACGGACGGGAGCGAGGCTGAGGCGGGCGAGGAGGGCGAGCTGGTCCATGCCGGGCCGCTGGTGGCGCAGGGTTACTGGAACGATCCCGAGCGCACGGCGCAGCGCTTCCGGAACGGTGCGGTGTGGTCGGGGGACCGGGCGGTCGTCGGGACCGACGGGCTGCTGCGGATCCGCGGCCGCGACGACGCGATGATCAAGGTGTCGGGGCACCGCATTTCCCCAAGCGAGATCGAGGAAGCGGCGATGGCGAGCGGGGCGGTCGAAGACGCGGCGGTCTTCGGGGTCAAGGACGAGCGGCTGGGGCAACGGATCGTGCTGGTCGCGGTGGCGAAGGGCGAGGGGGCCGAGGAAAGGCTGGCCGCCTGGTTCGCCGCCGAGCTGCCCGCGCACATGCGGCCGGGCGAGATCCGCTGGGTCGAAGCGCTGCCCTTGTCGCCCAACGGCAAGATCGACCGGGCGGCGCTCAGCGCGGAGATTGCGACATGAAGGCGATGGGGCCGATCCCGGCGGGCTTTGCGGCGGGCGCCGACGGCGATTTGCTAATTGGTCGCGCACGCGCCAGCGATCTGGTGCGCGAGGGCACCCCGGTCTTTGCTTACGACCGTGACCGGATCGAGGAGCAGATCCGGCTGTTTCGCGCAGCCATGCCTTCTTATCCGGGGCTCAAGCTGCACTATGCCGTGAAGGCCAATCCGAACCCCGACCTGCTGAGCTTCATTCAGCCGTTGGTGGATGGCTTCGACGTGGCCTCCGAACGCGAGTGGCATGAGGTCGTGCGGTGGGACCCCATGCCCATCAGCTGGGCGGGACCGGGGAAGACGGAATTGAACGTCATGGATGCGGTCTGTCGCGGAGTGACGTTGAATATCGAGAGCGAGCGCGAGTTCAAGCTGGCGCTACAGTTTTGGGATCGCGAAGTTCGGCCGCCGCAAATTGCCGTCCGGGTCAATCCGCCATTCGGGCTCAAGGGCTCGGGCATGAAGATGGGTGGCCTCGCGAGCCAATTCGGGGTGGATCACGAGCGCGTGGCCCCGCTGGTGCGGCGGATCATCGAGGCCGGGGCGGAGTGGCGCGGGCTGCATGTCTATGCGGGTTCGCAGTCGCTGAGCGCCGAGGCGGTGAGCGAAATGCAGCGGGCGACGGTCGGGCTGGCAGCGGAGATCGCGACCGAGGTCGGGGCGACCCCGCCCGAGGTCAATCTCGGCGGCGGGTTCGGCATTCCCTATTTTGCCGGCGACGAGGAGCTCGACATCTGGGCGGTGGGGGCGGCGCTCAAGGAGACGCTGGACGCGCGGCCTGCGATCCTCGGCGACACGAAGTTCGTGATCGAGCTGGGGCGCTGGCTGGTTGGCGAGGCGGGGGTCTACCTGACCCGGGTGGTCGACCGGAAGGTGAGCCGCGGCAAGACCTTCCTGGTGGTCGACGGGGGGCTTCATCACATGCTCGCGGCGTCGGGCAATTTCGGGCAGCTCCTCCGGCGCAACTATCCGGTGGCGGTGGCGAACCGGTTCGGGGCCGAGGCGGAGGAAGAAGTGACCGTGGTCGGCTGCCTCTGCACCCCGCTCGATCTGCTGGCCGACGAGGTCATGCTGCCGCGCGCCGAGGTCGGCGACGTGATCGCGATCTTCTGCGCGGGAGCCTATGGGTTGAGCGCGAGTCCGCAGGCGTTTTTGAGCCAGGCTGAAGCGAGGGAAGTGCTGGTTTAGGTCCGTCGTCCCGGCGCCGGCCGGGACCTCAGGTGTAGTTCTCCTACCTCCCGAGGTCCCGGCCTTCGCCGGGACGACTATTCATCTCAATTCGTCAGCGGGATGGCGCTGGCGCTCGTGTCGGCGGTGGTGCCGCGCGTCTCGCGGGTGAGGAACTCGACCACGTCCTTGCAGAAGCGCTCCTTGTCGGTCTCGAATATGCCGTGAGGGCTGCCGTCATATTCGATCAGCGTCGCGTGCGGCAGCGCCTCGGCGGCCTTGCGGCCGGTGCCCTCGATGGGGACGTTCTTGTCGCTCGTTCCGTGGAGGATCAGCGTCGGTACGCCCTCGAAGGCGGGGAGGTCGGGGCGGAAGTCGGTCCCGGCCCAGGCCGCCGCGGCGGCGTAGAAGGGGCGGGCGCCGCTCATCATGCCCTGCTGGAAGCCCGCGTCGAGCACGCCCTGGCTGACCGGATGCTCGAGGAAGCCGACCCCGTAGAACTGCTTGAGGAAGGTCTGCAGGAAGCCCGCGCGATCCTCCTTCATCTGCTTGGTGACGTCGTCGAGCGCCGACTGCGGCACGCCGTCGGGCCAGTCGTCGCTTTGCGCGACCTTGGGGACGACCGAGCTGGCGAGCACCGCGGCGCTGACCCGGCCCTTGCCCTGCTTGGAGAGGAAGCGCGCGACCTCGCCGCCGCCCATCGAGAAGCCGACCAGCGCGACCGGCTGGTTGATCCCGGCATCCTCGAGGATCGCCGCGACGTCGTCGGCGTAAGTATCGTAGTCGTGGCCGTCCCACGGCTGCTCCGAACGGCCAAAGCCGCGGCGGTCGGGGATGATGCAGCGCTTGCCGGCCTCGACCAGCTTGATCGCGAGATCGTCGAAGGTGTCGCCGGTCAGCGGCCAGCCGTGCATCAGGACGACCGGATCGCCGCGTCCCCAGTCCTTGTAATAGAGCATGGTGCCGTCCTTGGCCTTGGCATAGGGCATGAAATTCTCCTCGGGGGTTAGTCGTCGCTCAACGCGGCGGGGCGGGAGACGGGGCCAAGGCAGGACCGGGACCAAAGACCAGCGGGCACGAAAAAGGCCCCGCCGGTCGCCCGGCGAGGCCTCGTTCGCTTGGTGGTGGCGGACCGCTTAGAAGCGGAAGCCGACCGCCGCCGTCAGCTGGTCGCGCTTGGCGTCGATCTTGGCGTCGATGCCGAAGTCGGGGTCGCTGAAGCTCGAGCCATTATATTCGGTGTGGGTGTACTCACCCTTCACATAGGCCTTGCCGAGGCCGACCTCGACACCGGCGCCGAGGTGCCAGCCACTGCGGTTGGTGCTGTCGCTGACCCGGTCGAAGCCGTCATCGTAGACCAGCTTCAGGCGACCGCGGCTGAGGCCGCCCTTGGCATAGAGCAGGGCCGGGCCGACGGCCGCGCCGGCGCGCACGCCGAGGTAGAGGTTGCGGCCGGCTTCGAGGCGCGAACTGGTGCCGTCGAAATCGCTGGTGAAGGCAGCCGAGCTCCAGTCGCCACCGACATAGCCGCCGACGACGAAGTTGCCGCCGACCTGCGCGTCGTAGCCGGCTTCGGCGCCGAGGCCGATCCCGCTGTCCTTGTCGCTGCCCGACTCGGTGGTGAAGCCGTCCGACAGCGTCGCTTCGAGCGTGGCGCGATCATAGGACAGACGAGCCTCGACGCGCGGACCCGAAAAATCGGCCGCGGCGGCAGGCGTGGCGAAGAGGGCAGCAACGGCCGCCGTCAGCAGATACTTGGTCAAGATGTCCCCCCATGGGATGAGATAAAATTTCCGAGGCGCTCCAACTCGTCTGACTGGTCCTCGCGCGCAAGAGCAAACGCCGGATTCCTAGGGATTTTGGGAAGCGTTGTTGCGCGGTGGCAACAAGCGTTGCAGCGTTGCGGTCCGGGCTTGGGCTTCCTACCAAAGGCCGATGGCCAAGCTCAAAGCCCGTTACGTCTGCCAGGCCTGCGGGTCGGCCCAGTCCCGCTGGCAGGGACAATGCCCCGATTGCGCCGAGTGGAACACGCTGATCCAGGAGAATGCGGCCCCGACCGTGTTCAGCCAGAAGCACGACCTGTCGGCGGGCGGCCGGGCGGTCGAGCTGGTCGGGCTCGACGCCGAGGTCGCGCTGCCGGTGCGGATCGAGACCGGCGTCGCCGAATTCGACCGCGCGGTCGGCGGCGGGCTGGTCCCGGGCTCGGCGATGCTGCTCGCGGGCGATCCCGGGATCGGCAAGTCGACCCTGCTGCTCCAGGTCGCCGCGGCGATCGCGCGGGCGGGCAAGGGCGCGGTCTACGTTTCGGGCGAGGAAGCGGTCGACCAGGTGCGCCTGCGCGCGCTCCGGCTGGGGCTGGGCACCGCGCCGGTGCAGCTCGCAAGCGTGACGAGCGTGCGCGACATCCTGACGACGCTCGGGAGCGGACCGCCGCCCGCGCTGCTGGTGATCGACAGCGTCCAGACGATGCATTCCGACCTCATCGAGGGGGCGCCGGGGACGGTCAGCCAGGTCCGCGCCAGCGCGCAGGAGCTGATCCGCTTCGCCAAGGACCGCGGCACCGCGCTGATCCTCGTCGGGCACGTCACCAAGGACGGCAGCATCGCGGGGCCGCGCGTGCTCGAGCACATGGTCGACGCGGTGCTGGGTTTCGAGGGCGAGCGGAGCCACCAGTATCGGATCCTCCGCGCGGTTAAGAACCGCTTCGGCGGGACCGACGAGATCGGGGTGTTCGCGATGGAAGGGGCGGGGCTGGCCGAGGTCCCCAATCCGAGCGCGCTGTTCCTCACCCGCCGCGACGATCCGGTCAGCGGGACCGCCATCTTCCCCGCGCTCGAGGGGACTCGGCCCGTGCTGGTCGAGATCCAGGCGCTGACGGTGCGGCTGGCGAGCGGGGCGACGCCGCGGCGCTCGGCGGTCGGCTGGGACAGTTCGCGCCTCGCGATGCTGCTGGCGGTGCTGGAAGCGCGCTGCGGGGTGAGCTTCGCGACCGCGGAAGTCTATCTGAACGTTGCGGGCGGCTACAAATTGAGCGACCCCGCGGCCGATCTCGCGGTGGCGGCGGCGCTGGTCTCGGCGCTGTCCGAGCGGCCGGTCCCGGCCGAGGCGGTGGTGATGGGCGAAGTCGCCCTGTCGGGCGAGGTCCGGCCGGCGGCGCACACCCAGCTCCGGCTCAAGGAAGCGGCCAAACTGGGCTTCGAGGAAGCCTGGGTGCCGGGCGGGGTCGAGGCGAGCGGGATCGGTGTCGCGCGGTTCGGGCAGCTTCGGCAACTGGTCGAGAAGGTGATGGGGCGGTAGGGAAGGCGTCCTTCGACTTCGCTCAGGACGAACGAGACTAGACGAAGTCGTTCGTGCTGAGCGAAGTCGAAGCACGGCCGCGCGGACCTCTGGTCACCTCCGCCGCTCTCCACTAACGCTGCCGCTACCCATGACCGCGCTCGACCTCTTCGTTCTGCTACTCCTCGGCGGCGGCGCGCTGGTCGGGTTCGTGCGCGGGTTCGTGCAGGAGGCGCTGGTGCTCGCCGCCTGGGCCGCAGGGGTGGCGGCGCTGGTGCTGTTCCATGCGCGGGTGGCGGCGGCGGTGAGCGGGCTCACCGACGGGCCGACCGCGGCCGCGGCGCTCGCCTTCGTGCTGCTGTTCCTGCCCGCCTATCTCGTAATGCGCTTCCTCGCCTACCGGCTGGGGAAGAGCGCCCGGGCCTCGGCGCTCGGGCCGTTCGACCGGCTGCTCGGCGGCGGGTTCGGGATGCTCAAGGGGCTGGTCGGCGCGACGCTCTTCTTCCTGCTCGCCAATCTTGGCACCGACATGGTCTATGGCACCAAGGCCGAGCGGCCGACCTGGATCCGCGACAGCCGCACCTTTCCCCTCCTCGATGCCAGCGGACGGGCGATGATCGCCACCTGGAACGAGACCCGACTGAAGCGAAACCAAGCAAAATGATCCGCCTCTACGACACCGCCGCGCGCGAAAAGCGCGAATTCACGCCCCGCGAGGGCAAGGCCATCGCCATCTATGTCTGCGGTCCCACCGTCTATGGCCGCGCGCATATCGGCAATGCCCGTCCGCCGGTGGTGTTCGACGTGCTCCGCCGCCTGCTCGAACACACCTATCCCGACCATGGCGTGACCTTCGCGCGCAACATCACCGACGTCGACGACAAGATCATCGCCGCGGCGAAGGAGGAGGGGGTCGAGCCGTCGGTCATCACCGAGCGGTTCGAGCGCTATTACCTCGACGACATGCGTGCATTGGGCGTGCGCGATCCCGATATCGCGCCCCACGCCACCGCCGAAATCGGTGCGATGGTGGCGATGATCGAGGGGCTGGTGGCCAAGGGTCATGCCTATGCCGCCGAGGGGCATGTCCTGTTCGACGTGGGCTCGGACGCCGATTATGGCGCGCTGTCCAGGCGCGACCGCGAGGCGATGCTGGCCGGCGCGCGGGTCGAGGTCGCACCCTACAAGAAGAGTCCCGGGGACTTCGTCCTGTGGAAGCCGAGCGCGGCGGACATGATCGGCTGGGAAAGCCCGTGGGGCCGCGGCCGGCCGGGCTGGCACATCGAATGCTCGGCGATGATCCGCGCGCATCTGGGCGAAACCATCGACATTCATGGCGGGGGCATCGACCTCGTCTTCCCGCACCATGAGAATGAGGCCGCGCAAAGCCGCTGCGCCCACGGCGGCGCCCCGCTCGCCCGCTTCTGGCTGCACAATGGCTTCGTCGACATGGGCTCGGAGAAGATGAGCAAGAGCCTCGGCAATATCGTGACGCCGGGCGAATTGCTGGCCGCGGGGCACAAGGGCGAGGTGCTTCGGCTGGCGCTGCTCAGCGCGCATTATCGCTCGCCGCTGCCGTGGACCGAGAGCCTGATCGCGCAGAGCAAAGCGGTTTTGGACGGTTGGTACCGCCTGCTTGCGGATCTCAACTCATTCATCGGGGACGATCCGACGGACGAGATAGATTGGGCATTTCTTGAAGCGCTTCGTGATGACCTGAACACCGCAGGCGCGATCTCTCGTCTGAATCGCTTGGCCGACCATCTCCGACAGCTTCGCAACAAGTGGGCGCACCCGGCGGACGATAGTATCGAATTCGTCGGTATCGCTGAGAATGTCCAAATCTTCCTGAATTCTGCTCGTCTGTTGGGTCTTTTGGGCGAAGATGCAGAGACTTGGTTCCGGGGCGAAGGCGACAGCGACATCGACGCGCGGGTGGCGGCACGGACCGCGGCCAAGCAGGCACGGAACTTCGCCGAGGCCGACCGGATCCGGGACGAACTGAAGGCCGAGGGCATCCTCCTCGAGGACGGGCCGGGCGGGACGAGCTGGCGCCGCGCATGACCCGCGAGCCGCCCTACACGCTCGAGATCCTCCGGCTGGCGGCGTCGCTGCCGCTGGAGACCGGGCTCGAGGGGGCGGACGGGACGGGCGAGGCACGCTCGCCGACCTGCGGATCGCGGATGACGACGATGGTGCGGACCGAGGACGGGCGGATCGCCGCCATCGCGCAGTCCGTCACCGCCTGCGCCTACGGGCAGGCGAGCGCGGCGTTGCTCCAGCGCTGGGCGCCGGGGCGGCTGACCGCCGAAGTGATCGTGATGCGCGCGGCGGTGAAGGCATGGCTCGAGGGGCGGGGCGAGTTGCCTCAAGGCTATGAGGCGCTGCGGCCGGTGCAGGAGCGAAGCGGACGCCATGGCGCGGTGCTGCTGCCGTTCGACGCCCTGCTCGCCGCGCTCAAGGAGAAGGCATGACCGGAATTCTCCTCTGGCTGACGGTGCTGCTGTGCACCGCGCTGCTGTTCGTCATGATCTTCCGCCGCCTCGGGCTCGGCGCGACCCTCGGCTATATCGTCGGCGGGATCGTGGTCGGGCCGTCGGTGCTCAACGTCGCGGGCGATGCCGAGGCGATCAACAGCGTCGCCGAGATCGGGATCGCTTTGCTGCTGTTCCTGGTCGGACTGGAGCTCCAGCCGTCGCGCCTGTGGCGGCTGAAGAAGGAGATTTTCGGGCTCGGGCTCGGCCAGCTGCTGGCGGCGGGGGCGGCGCTGGCGGTGATGGCGAAATTCGTGCTCGGGCTCGGCTGGGGTCCGGCGGCGGCGATCGGGCTGGCGCTCGGCCTGTCCTCGACCGCGCAGGTGCTGCCGATGCTGCGCTCGACCGGCGAACTGAACACCCCCTATGGCGAGCGCGCCTTCTCGATCCTGCTCCTTCAGGACCTGGCGCTGATCCCGCTCATCACCCTGACCGCGGCGCTGAGCGTCGGCGGCGATCCCGATGCGCCATCGGGGTGGGAGATGACCGGGCTGACGGTCGCCGCGGTGGTCGGGCTGGTGCTCGCCGGGCGGTTCCTGGTGGCGCCGCTCTACCGGCTGATCGGGCGGCTGGGCGAGCGCGAGCTGTTCGTGGTCGCGGGGCTGACGACGGTGATCGGCTCGGCCGCACTGATGCACTCGCTCCACCTGTCGGTCGCGCTCGGCGCCTTCGTCGCGGGCGTGATGCTGGCCGAGAGCCCCTATCGCCACGAGCTCGAGAGCGACGTCGAGCCGTTCCGCTCGATCCTGCTCGGCCTGTTCTTCATGTCGGTCGGGATGCTGCTGGACCTGCGGGTCATCGCCGACCAGCCGCTGAAGGTCCTCGGCATGGCCGCGGCGGTGATCGCGCTCAAGATCGCGGTGCTCTATCCGATCGCGCGGGCCTTCGGCAGCCGGCCGGGGCGGGCGATCACCCTGTCGATGTTGCTGTCCCAGGCGGGCGAATTCGGCTTCGTGCTGTTCGCCAGCGCCGCTTCGGGCCGGATGATCAGCCAGGAACAGGCGAGCCTGCTCGGCGCGGTGGTGACCGCCTCCATGGTCGCGACGCCCTTCCTGATGCGGCTGATCGGCTTCCTCCAGACGCGCCAGCCGCAGAAGCATGTCGATCTCGAGGGGCCCGAGTTCAGCCCCGAGACCAATGTCATCGTGGTCGGCTACGGCCGCTTCGGCCAGACCGTCGGTCAGATGCTGATGGCCAAGCGGGTGCCGGTCACGCTGATCGACCTCAAGGCGAGCCAGATCGAGCTGGCGGGGGAGTTCGGGGTCAAGGTCTATTATGGCGACGGGACCCGGATCGACCTCCTGCGGACCGCCGGGGCCGCCGAGGCGGAAGCGATCCTGTTCTGCCACGACGATCCCGACTTCGGGCGCGAGCAGCTGGCGCCGATCCTCGAGGCCTTTCCGCAGGCGGCGGTGATGGTGCGGGTGTTCGACCGCCGCCAGTCGATGGCGCTCGACGGCTGCGACGTGCTGCTGCTCCAGCGCGAGGTGTTCGAGAGCGCGGTGGCGATGGGCCGCTCGGCGCTCGGCGCGCTGGGGATCGCCGAGCGCGAGGTCGCGCGGGTCGAGCGTGCCTATCGCCAGCTCGACGAGGAGCGGCTGAAGGCGCAGGCAGCGAGCGGCGACCTGCGCGTCGGCAAGGAGACGAGCTTCGCCTTCCGGCCCCTCGACGACGAGGTCGTCGGCGACGGCTAGGCGGCGCGGGCGAGGAAGTCGGCGAGGACGCGCTCCTCGACGCCCTCGCTGAGGAAGGCTTCGCCAATCCCCTCGGTCAGCACCAGCCGGAGTGCACCCGAATCATTCTTCTTGTCGGTCCGCATCAAGGGCAGCAGCGCCGCGCGGTCGACCCCGGTCTCGGCGATGGTGGTCGGGAGCCCGACCGCGGCGAGGTGGGCGCGGACTCGGCGGGCGTCGTCGTGCGGGCAATGGCCGAGCTCGGCCGAGAGGTCGAAGGCGAGCACCATGCCGACCGCCACCGCCTCGCCGTGGAGCAGGGTGCCAAGCCCGGCGGCGCTTTCGAGCGCATGGCCGAAGGTGTGGCCGAAGTTGAGCAGGGCGCGCGCGCCGTTGCGGTCGGTGATGTCGGCCTCGACCATCCGCGCCTTGGCGGCGACGCTCTGCCAGACGGCTTCCTCGCGATATTCGTGATGCCCGGCGAGCAGGATCGCGCCGTGGTCCTCGGCCCATTCGAACAGGGCTTCGTGGCGTATAAGGCCATATTTGACGACCTCGGCATAGCCGGCGCGCAGCTGGCGGGGGTCGAGCGTCTCGAGCAGCGAGACGTCGGCAATCACCATCCGGGGCTGGTGGAACATGCCGACGAGGTTCTTCTGCCCGAGCGCGTCGATCGCGGTCTTGCCGCCGACCGCGCTGTCGGCCTGGGCGAGGAGCGTGGTCGGCAGGTGGATGAGCGGGATCCCGCGCTTGAACAGGCCCGCGGCGAGCCCGGTCAAGTCGCCGACTGATCCGCCGCCGAAGGCCGCGATCGTCGAACCGCGATCGAGGTTGCGGTCGGCGAAGGCCTGGATGAGGTCGCGCAGGTGCGGCCAGTCCTTGGCCGCTTCGCCCTCGGGGACGAGGATGGGATCGCAGGGCAGCAACGCCTCGAGCCGGGCGCCGTGGAGTCCCCAGACCCTGGGCTCGCTGACCACCACGAGGGGATTGCCGCGGGCGAGGGCGGCGAGGCGGCTGCGATTGTCCTCGAGCCGACCGACCAGCACGTCATAGCGTTCGTCCCCGGCGTCGACGGTCAGGCTCTTCAATTCATGTCCTTCAGATGCTGGTCGAGGGCGGCGATGATCCGCTCGACGACTTCGTGGTGGGCACCGCCTTCGCTGGCGATTCGGATATGGGCCTCGGCATAGGCCGGGCGGCGCTCGTCGATCAGGCGGGCGAGCGTCTCGGAGCGATTGCCGTCCTTGAGCATCGGCCGGGTCTCGGGCCGGCGCGCGGTGCGCTCGGCAAGGAGGCCGACGGGAGCGTCGAGCCAGACGGTGATGCACTTGTCGTTGAGCAGCGCGCGCGTCTCCTCGTTGACGAAGGCCCCGCCGCCGGTCGCGATCACCCGCACCGGGCCGGTCGCGAGCCGGGCGACGACCCGTCGCTCGCCGTCGCGGAAATCATGCTCGCCGAAGCGCTGGAAGACTTCGCCGGCGCTCAATCCCGCGGCATCCTCGATCTCGCTGTCGCTGTCGACGAAGGGCAGGCCGAGCCGGCGCGCGAGGCGGCGGCCGACGGTCGACTTGCCGGCGCCCATGAGGCCGACGAGCACCACCGGCCGGTCAAGTCTGCCATCGAAGGGGAGTGGACGCCTGGCCATGCTTGCCGGGGCTATACAGCGTGGCCGTCAGTCGGCAAAAGCCCGCCTCATGGCGATACGACAGCGGCCTCCGCATCCCGCGCGCGGGCTCATCATCTGGCTCATCATCCTGGTCGTCCTCGTGGCGGCCGCGATCTGGGTCGCGGGCGGCGCGAAGGAAGTGCCGACCCGGCCGATTGAGGTGGACGTTGCGAAGCCCGCCTAAGCTTCGCTGGTGGCTGGGCGTGGCCGCCGCGGCACTGGCGCTGCCCGCGCTGGCGCAGGAAAGCCTGCTTCCGCCGGGCTTCAACGACACCGCGCCGCCGCCCGAGAAGCCGGCCGAGACCCGCGCGCCCGACAGCGGCGCCGCCGAGGTCCGCCGCCCGGCCCGGCCCGATCGCGGGGTCGAGGGCGGGGTGGTCGAGGAGACGTCGAGCCTCAGCGAGGCCGATCTCAAGAGCGTGCCCGTGGCGGCCCCGCCGGTCGAGCTTCCGGCGAGCTCGGAGCGCGATCCGCGCGTGGTCGGCGCGATCGATCCGGTCAGCTGGGGCCTCGGCGCCTCGCCTTGGGGCCCGGCCAATGGCGGCTTCCTGTCGGGGCTGATGCGGCGGCTCGATACGCCGCTGCCGAGCCGCTGGCTCCACATCACCCTGCGCAACGCCTTGCTCAGCCGGAGCGAGGCCCCGCCCGAGGTCAATCCGGTCGACTGGGTCGCCGAGCGGGCCTGGCTCCTCCTCAGGATGGGCGAGGCCGATGCCGCGGCGATGCTCGTGGCCGGGGTCGACGTCTCCGATTTCACGCCCAAGATGACGCAGGTCGCGGTGCAGAGCGCGCTGGCGAGCGCCGATCCGGGCGCTTTGTGCCCGGTGCGCGACAAGATGCAGCGGGTCGAGAAGCGGATCCTCGCGCTCACCGACGCCATGTGCGCGGCCTTGTCGGGCGAGGCGAGCAGTGCCGCGACCCGGATCGAGCAGGCCCGCCGGCGCGGTCCGATCACCGGGATCGACCATGTGCTCGCCGACAAGGTGGTGGGCGCGGGCGCCGATACCGGGCGCGCCGCGACGGTCGAGTGGGAAGGGGTGAAGGGTCTCACCGCCTGGCGCTTCGGCCTGGCCAGCGCGACCGGGCTGGTGCCGCCCGCCAATCTCATCAACCGAGCGCCGCCGCGGGTCCGGGCCTGGCAGGCGCGCGCGCCTTTGCTCAGCGCCGAACAACGGCTGCCCTCGGCGCGGATCGCGACCGGGCTCGGCGTGTTGTCCTCGGCCTCGCTGGTCGACCTTTATTCGCAGGTCTATGACGGGACCGACCCCTCGGACCTCAGCGGCACAGACGCCTGGCAGTTGCGGCTCGCCTTCGCCGCGCGCGAACCGACCGAGAAGGTCGCCGCGATGCGCAAATTGTGGGGCGAGGGGAATGACCCGCTCCAGCGGCTGGCGAGCGAGGCCCTGGTGTCGCTGGCCGCGTCGCGGGTCCGGCCCGACGCCAGCTACGGGGCCGACGTGCCGCGGCTGATCGCCTCGATGCTGGCCGGCGGCTACGACCGCGCGGCGGGGCGCTGGGCGGGCGTCGTCGGCGACCTCGACGACAGCGCCGACGAGGACAAGGCCTGGGCGCTGCTCGCGCTCGGCACCGAGGCCAATGTCGATCTCTCCGAAGGGCGGATCGAGCAGTTCGTCGACCGCGATTCGAGCCCCGACCAGACCCGCTCGAAGCTGCTGGTCGCGGGACTTGCCGGGCTCGGCCGGATCAACTCGGAGACCGCGACCAGCCTCAACCGCAAATATGCGCTCGGGCTCGGCCGCGAGAATGTCTGGACCCGGATCGTTACCCGGGCCGGCGAGAAGCGCCAGCCGGGGAGCGCGGTGCTGCTGGCCGCGATCGGGATGCAGGCGGCCGAGCCGCAGCGAATCCCCTCGGCGCACGTCTTCCGCGCGCTGACCGCGATGCGCGGTGCCGGGCTCGACTTTGCCGCGCGGATGGTCGCGGCCGAGATGCTCAGCCGGACGTGACCGAGAGCGACCGCGCGCTCGTCGACCGCTTCGCCGATGCGCTGGCGGCCGAACGCGGCGCGGCCCGCAATACGCTGCTCGCCTATCGCAGCGACCTCGCCGCCGCGGCCGAGGTGGTCGGCGACCTGGGGCTCGCCGGGGCGGCGGAGCTGGGCCGGCTGGCGCCCGCCTGGGCCGAACTCAGCCCGGCGACGCTCGCGCGCCGCTCGGCCGCGCTGCGCCGTTTCTATGGCTTCCTTGCCGACGAGGGGCTGCGGAGCGACGACCCCTCCGCCGCCTTGCCGCGCCCGCGCACCGTCCGTCCGCTGCCGCGCGTGCTCGAGCCGGACGAGGTCGACGCGATGTTCCGCGAGGCCGAGGACCGGGCGGCGAGCGGCGAGCCCTTGCGCCTGCGCAACCTCGCCCTCCTCGAACTGCTCTATGGCTCGGGGCTGCGCGCGACCGAGCTGGTCAGCCTGCCGGCGCGCGCGCTGGCCCGGCCCGAGCCCTTCCTCATCCTCTCGGGCAAGGGCGGCAAGGAGCGGCTGGTGCCCATTTCCGACCGCGCGCGGGTGGCGGTCGCGCGCTGGCGCGAGACCCTTCCCAAGGGCGCGGTCTGGCTGTTTCCCGGGGGCAAGGCGCATGTCAGCCGGGTGCGGCTGTTCCAGCTGGTCCGGGCGATGGCGGCCGAGGCGGGAATCGCGCCCGAGCGGATCAGTCCGCACGTCCTGCGCCACGCCTTCGCGACGCATCTCCTCGCCAATGGCGCGGACCTGCGCGTGCTCCAGGCGCTGCTCGGCCATGCCGACATCGCGACCACGCAAATCTATACCCATGTCGACAGCAAGCGGCTGGTCGAACTGGTGAATCGGGTCCACCCGCTCGCCGGCGGCGCGCTTGCCAAGGCGTCGACATCGGCCTAGCCCGCGCCCCGATATGCTGACCTACCTGGATTTCGAAAAGCCCATCGCCGAGCTCGAGACCCGCGTCGCCGAGCTTCGCGACACGGCCCGCGGCGGCTCGGTCGACCTCGACCTCGATCCCGAGATCGAAAAGCTCGAGGCGAAGAGCGCCAAGCTGCTCAAGGACACTTATGCGCGGCTGACCCCGTGGCAGAAGACGCAGGTCGCGCGCCATCCCGAGCGACCGCATTTCCGCGACTATGTCGCCGGGCTGGCCGACGAGTTCGTGCCGCTGGCCGGCGACCGCGCCTTCGCCGACGACCAGGCGATCATCGGCGGGCTCGCCCGGATCGGTGGCCGCAAGGTGATGCTTCTCGGGCACGAGAAGGGCGCCGACACCCAGACCCGCCTCAAGCACAACTTCGGCATGGCCAAGCCCGAGGGCTATCGCAAGGCGATCCGGCTGATGGACCTCGCCGACCGCTTCGGGCTGCCGCTCGTCAGCCTGGTCGATACGCCGGGCGCCTTCCCGGGCGTCCAGGCCGAGGAACGCGGGCAGGCGGAAGCGATCGCCCGCGCGACCGAGCGGGGCCTCGCCCTCAAGGTCCCGTCGATCGCCGCTATCGTCGGGGAAGGGGGCTCGGGCGGCGCGGTCGCGATCGCCGCCGCCAACCGCGTCCTGATGTTCGAGCATGCCGTCTATTCGGTGATCAGCCCCGAAGGCTGCGCCTCGATCCTGTGGCGCACCGCCGACAAGGCCGCCGATGCCGCCGAGGCGATGAAGATCACCGCCGCCGATCTCCTCGGCCTCAAGGTCGCCGACCGGATCGTCCCCGAGCCGCTGGGCGGCGCCCACCGCGACCCTGCCGCGGCCATCGCCAACCTCAAGCGCGCCATCCTCGAGGAGCTCGACGCCCTCGCCGGTCGCTCGGGCGAGGAGCTGCGCCAGCTGCGCCGCGAAAAGTTCCTGTCGATCGCCTGACCTTTGCCCTTGCGCGGGGGCGGACCCCCCGCTAGAGGCCCGTTCCAGCGTGGGCGTGTAGCTCAGTGGTAGAGCACTGTGTTGACATCGCAGGGGTCGCAAGTTCAATCCTTGCCACGCCCACCATTTTCTCTCCCCATGATGTCAGCAAATTAGCGGTCAGCGGCCAATGGCCTCGCAAGCAAGCCTCGCGAGAGGCCTCCTGCCGTGCCGCCAGGCGGCAGTCGAGCTCGGGCCAGCTCACCGCCATCTTTGCCGTCCTCATCGTCGTGGTCGCCGCCTGCAGGCTCTGGAAAAGCGCGGTCGCAGCATTCTGACTTGGGGGAGGCTCAGGCGGCGGCGTTGTGGCGGTCGTCGAGGCGGTAGCCGACCGCGGGTTCGTTGATGATCAGGCGGGGCGAGGCGGGGTCGGCCTCGAGCTTGAGGCGGAGGCCGCGGGCGGCGACGCGGAGATATTCGAGGTCGCGCTCGTGCGCCGGGCCCCAGATGGTGCGGAGCAAATAGGCGTGGGTGAGGACCTTGCCCGGCTGGCGCGCCAGCTCGGCGAGCAGGGCATATTCCTTGGGCCGGAGGTGGATGTCGCCGCCGCCGCGGGTGACCCGGCGCCGCTCGAGGTCGATGACCAGGTCGGCGATGACGAGCGCGACGTCACGGTCGGCCGCGATCGCCCGGCGCAGCGTGGTGCGGATTCGGGCCAGCACTTCCTCGGTGTCGAACGGCTTGGTGACATAGTCTTCGGCGCCGAGGTCGAGTGCCGCGACCTTCTCGGCCGTCGCCTCGCGCGCGCTCACCACGAGGACCGCGACCCCGCGCGCCTTCATCAAGGGGACGAGCTCGAGCCCGTCGCGATCGGGCAGGCCGAGGTCGAGGAGGGCAAGCCGCGGCTTGTCGATGTCGAGCGCGGCCAGCGCCTCGCGCGCCGAGGCGGCTTCGATCACCGCATGGCCGGCGCGTTCGAGCGCGCCGCGGAGCAGGCGGCGGATGGCGGGCTCATCGTCGACGACGAGGATCGGGGCGGTATTCAGCATGGGTCCGTCTCGCGCACGAGATGGCTTTCGGGAAAGCCGATGGTGAAGATGGCGCCGGTGCGATCCGCCCGGTTGGCGGCGCTGACGGTGAGGCCCATGCCGGTGGCGAAACCGCGCACGATGGCGAGGCCGAGCCCGGTCCCGCCGACCCGGTCCGAGCCTTCGAGCCGGGCGAAGGTCTCGAAGATCCGCTCCTCGCTTGCCGCGGGAATGCCGGGCCCCTCGTCGATCACCTGCAGCTGGACCGCGCCGGACACCCGCCGGCCGGCCACGATGATCCGGCTTGCCGCGGGACTGAACTTGGCGGCATTTTCGAGCAGGTTGACGAGGCACTGGTGGAGCAGTCGCTCGTCGGCGCGAACGAGGGGCAGATCGGGCGGGACCTGGAGCTCGAGCGGGTGGTCGGCGAGGGCCGAGCGAAGGTCGTGTACCGCGCTCGCGACGGCGTCGGTGATGTCGACCGCGGTCGGCTTGAGGTCGAGTGCGCCGCTTTCGACCCGGACCATCTCGAGAAGATTGGCGACGAAGCGGTTGAGCCGCTGCGCCTCGCGCTCGATGATCGCGCCTTCGGGGGAGGGCTGTCGGCGACGCAGCTCGTCGGTCGCGGCGAGGATCGCGGTAAGCGGGGTGCGCAGGTCGTGGCTGACCGACGACAGCAGGGCGGCCTTGAGGCGATCGCGCTCCTGCAGCTTGGCGACGTCGGCCATTTCCTCCTCGAGCACGACCCGGCGCAGCGCGAGCGAGGCCTGGCCAAGGACGCTGACCAGCAATTGCTGTCGGTCCGAGCGAAGTCCGTCGCTTTGGCCGGTCCCGCCCAGCCCGAGCAGGGCGAGGACCCGGTCGCCGACCGCGATGGCATGGAACTGCCAGTCCGACGCGGTCAGCGTGCCCGAGCCGCGCCCGGTGGTCTCGTTCCTGTCGAAGGCCCATTCGGCGGCCGCCCGGTCGAGCGCGTCGAGCAGGGGAATGTCGGGAACCCCGGCCGTCACGCGAACGGCGCCGCTTGCGTCGCGCGTCAGGAAGATGGTGTCGAGCCCGAGCAGTTGCGCGGCCTCGCGGGCGAGCACGTCGCCGAGGGCAGCGCGGTCGGTGACCCCGGTGAGATGGCGGGCGATCCCCGCGAGCGCGCTGTTCTGCGCCGCGCTCTTGCGGGCGATGGTGGCCTGCGCCTGCGCCCGCGCGGCGAGCTGGCTGACGACGATCGCGACCCCGAGCAGGACGAGGAAGGCGACCACGTTTTCGGGGTCGCCGATGGTGAAGGTGTAGAGCGGCGGGAGGAAGAAGAAATTGTAGCACAGGCTCGAGAGGACGCCCGTCGCGATGCCCGTGCGCAAGCCGAAGCGCATCGCCGCGAACAGGACGGGCACCAGGAACAGCATCCCGATGTTGCTGACGATCCCGATGTTGCCGACGAGATAGCCGAGCCCGGTGATCGCGGCGACCGACAGCGCCGACCAGAGATAGCCCGACGGCCGGCCCCAGCGTCCCGGTGCCGGCGCCGGACTGACAGGGCGGGGCGCCTCGCCGAGGGGGAGGACGTGGACCGCGATCTCGGGCGTCTCGCGCACCAGCCGGTCGACCACCGAGCCATGACGCAGCTCGAACCAGCGCGAGCGCGCCGACTTGCCGACCACGATCTGGGTCGTCCGCGCGTCGGCGGCATGGCGCTTGATCCCCTCGAGCACGGTCTCGGCGGGCATCGAGACGACTTCGGCGCCGAGCCGCGCGGCGAGCTGGAGGGTCGCGGCGAGACGCTGGCGCTCGGCATCGCCGAAGCTAGCGCTCCGCCCGGTCTCGACGTGGAGTGCGACCCAGGGCGCGCGAAGTGCGTCCGCGAGACGCTTGGTCGCGCGGACCAGGCTGTCGGCACCCGGCAATTCGCTGACCGCGACCAGCACCCGCTCGCCCGCCGCCCATTTGCCCGCGAGCCCGCCCGCGGCGGCGTCGTCGAGGATGTCGCGGTCGACCCGCTGCGCGGCTTGGCGAAGCGCGAGTTCGCGCAGCGCCGAGAGGTTGGAGCGGGAGAAGAAGTGCGAAAGCGCGCGCGAGGCCTCGTCGGGGACATAGACCTTGCCGTCCTTGAGGCGCTGGATGAGCTCGTCGGGAGGAAGGTCGACGACCTCGAGCTCGGCCTGTTCGATCACGCTGTCGGGAACGGTCTCGCGCACCCGCACCCGGGTGAAGGAGGCGACGAGGTCGTTGAGGCTCTCGATATGCTGGATGTTGAGCGTGGTGTGGACGTCGATGCCCGCGGCGAGCAGCTCCTCGACGTCCTGGTAGCGCTTGGGATGGCGGCTGCCCGGCGCGTTGGTGTGCGCGAGTTCGTCGACCAGCGCGAGTTTCGGGTGGCGGGCGAGGAGGGCGTCGAGGTCCATCTCCTCGAGCGGCCGGCCCTGATGGGCGAAGGTCCGGCGTGGGAGGATCTCGAACCCGGCGGTCAGCGCCATGGTCTCGACGCGGCCGTGGGTCTCGACGATCCCGACCACCACATCGAGCCCGGCGGCGCGCAGACCGGCGGCGTCGGCGAGCATCTCGTAGGTCTTGCCGACCCCGGGCGAGGCGCCGAGGTAGATCTTGAGCCGTCCACGCTCGGCCCGGCGCGCCTGCCGGAGCAGTGCGTCGGGCGAGGGGCGAGGGGGATCGGCGGCGGTCACCGCCCGGCTTGTGCCGCCGCTTGGTCGAGTTGTCGATTGAGGAGCAGGACGTTGACGTGGGGCTCGCCGAGGACCGGTCGCTCGACCGCGCGGGCGACAAGGGCACCGAGCGCCTCGCTGGTCATGCCGCGCGCGGCCGCCACCCGCGCGACCTGCGCCGCGGCATTGGCGGGGGAAATGTCGGGGTCGAGCCCCGAGCCGCTGGCGGTCACCATGTCGGCCGGGACCGGCCCGCTCACCCCTTCGGCCCGGGCGGCGGCGACGCGCTCGGTGATAGCGGCCTTGAGGTCGGCGCTGGTCGGCCCGAGGTTCGATCCCGACGAGGCGCTCGCATCATAGCCTTGGCCCGCGGCCGAGGGACGGCCGTGGAAATAGCGCGGGCTGGCGAAGGACTGGCCGACGAGGCTCGACCCGACGATCCGCTCGCCGTTGCGGACGAGGCTGCCGTTGGCGGGGCCCGGCATGGCAAGCTGCGCGACGCCGGTGATCGCCAGCGGATAGAGGAGGCCGGTCAGCACGCTGAGGGCGAGGAGCAGGAGCGCAGCGGGGCGCAGGGCGGTAGTGAGATCGCGGAGCATGTTGGGTCTCCTCAGGCGAGGTGCAGGCCGGTGACGGCAAGGTCGATGAGCTTGATCCCGACGAACGGGGCGAGAAGGCCGCCCAGCCCGTAGACGGCAAGGTTGCGGCGAAGGATGTCGCCGGCGGGGGCAGGCCGGTAGCGGACGCCCTTCAGCGCCAAGGGAACGAGCAAGGGGATGATCAGCGCGTTGAAGATGATCGCGCTCAGGATCGCGCTTTCGCTCGACCCCAGCCGCATCACGTTCAGCGCGCCGAGCGTCGGATAAAGCGCGACGAAGATCGCCGGGATGATCGCGAAATATTTGGCGACGTCGTTGGCGATCGAGAAGGTGGTGAGGGCGCCGCGGGTCATCAGCAATTGCTTGCCCAGGCCAACCACCTCGATGAGCTTGGTGGGATCGCTGTCGAGGTCGACCATATTGCCCGCTTCGCGCGCGGCCTGGGTGCCGGTGTTCATCGCGATTCCGACATCGGACTGGGCAAGGGCGGGCGCGTCGTTGGTGCCGTCGCCGCACATGGCGACGAGGCGGCCCCCGGTCTGCTCCTTGCGGATCAGCGCCAGCTTGTCCTCCGGGGTCGCCTCGGCGAGGAAATCGTCGACCCCCGCCTCGGCGGCGATGGAGGCGGCGGTGAGCGGATTGTCGCCGGTGATCATCACCGTGCGGATGCCCATGGCGCGCAGCTGGGCGAAGCGCTCGCGCATGCCTGCCTTGACGATGTCCTTGAGGTGGAGCGCACCGAGCAACCGGCCGTTCTCGGCCACTGCCAGCGGCGTCCCGCCCGAGCGCGCGATCTCGTCCGTGATCCGGCGAAGCTCGATCGCGGCGGGCCCGTCCGGCGCCGCGCCGCTCGCCTTGAGAAGCGAATCCACCGCGCCCTTTTCGAGCCGCCGCTCGCCGATGCGAAGACCGCTGAGGCGGGTCTGGGAGGTGAAGGGAATGACCTCGGCCCCCTCGGGCATCGCCTGCGATTCGATCCCGTAGCGCTCCTGCGCCAGCGCCACGACCGAGCGGCCCTCGGGGGTCTCGTCGGCGAGGCTCGCAAGATAGGCGGCCTCGGCCAGGGTGCGCTCGTCGATCCCGGACAGCGGCCGGAATTCGGTCGCATGGCGATCGCCGAGCGTGATCGTCCCGGTCTTGTCGAGCAGCAGCACGTCGATGTCGCCCGCCGCCTCGACCGCGCGGCCCGATTTGGCGAGGACGTTGAAGCGCACCAGCCGGTCCATGCCCGCGATCCCGATCGCCGACAGCAGCGCCGCGATGGTGGTCGGGATGAGCGTGATCAGCAGCGCGGCGAGGAGCGGCACGCCGATGCTTCCGCCCGAATAAGCGGCAAGGCCGGGAATGGTCGAAACCGCGATCAGGAAGATGATGGTGAGGCCGACCAGCAGGATGGTGAGCGCGATCTCGTTCGGGGTCTTCTGCCGCGACGCGCCCTCGACCAGCGCGATCATCCGGTCGAGGAAGCCCTGGCCCGGCTCCTGCGTGATCCGGACCTTGATCCAATCGGAGATGACGCGCGTGCCCGCGGTCACCGCCGAGCGGTCGCCGCCCGCCTCGCGGATGACGGGGGCGCTTTCGCCGGTGATGGCGGCCTCGTTGACCGAAGCGACGCCCGCGACGACCTCGCCGTCGGCCGGGATGAGGTCGCCGGTCTCGACCAGCACCAGTTCGTCGACCTGGAGCCGGGTTGCGGGGACCTTCTCGTAGGTGTCGCCGACGCCGAGCAGGAGCTTGGCCCAGAGCTGCGACTTGGTGTCGCGGAGCGAGGCGGCCTGCGCCTTGCCGCGACCTTCCGCCAGCGCCTCGGCGAAATTGCCGAACAGGACGGTCAGCCAGAGCCAGACGACCAGCTGGACCTGGAAGAGCGTGCTTCCGGTGCCGTGGCCGGTGACGAGCAGGACCGTCAGCAGGAGCGCGATCACCCCGGTGGTGAACATGACGGGATTGCGGACGAGTTGCCGCGGATCGAGCTTGGCCACGCTGTCGGCGAGGGCCGGCACGACCAGTGCGGCGCTGAACATCGAGGCGGGTGGGGAGGCGGTGCGGGACATGGGGATAACGTCCTTCAGAAGGTCTGGCCGCTGATCATCGCGAGGTGATCGGCGATGGGTCCAAGCGCGAGGCTGGGGAGGAAGGTCAGGCCGCCGAGCACCAGCACCAGGCCGGCGAGGAGGCCGGCCCACAGGGGGCCGGTGGTCGGGAAGGAGCCCGCGCCCTCGGGCACGTTACGCTTGGCCGCGAGGCTTCCCGCGATCGCCAGCACCGGCACGATGACGGCGAAGCGGCCGACGAACATCGCAAGCGCGAGTGTATAGGCCCACCAGTCGTTGCTCGCGGTCAGGCCGGCAAAGGCCGATCCGTTGTTGGCGACCGCGCTGGTGTAGGCGTAGAGCGCTTCGGAAAGCCCGTGCGGGCCGCTCTCCTGGAGCCCTGCGAGGCCGGCCGGGAGGACCAGTGCCAGCGCGGTCAGCCCGAGGATGAACAGCGGCAGGACCGCGATGGCGAGCACCGCCAGCTTGACCTCGCGCGCCTCGATCTTCTTGCCGACATATTCGGGGCTGCGCCCGACCATCAGCCCGGCGATGAAGATGCCGAGGATGACGTAGAGGAGCATGCCGTAGAGACCCGCGCCGACGCCGCCGACGATGACTTCGCCGAGATGCATGTTGAACATCGGCACGAGCCCGCCAAGCGCGGTGAAGCTGTCGTGCATCGCATTGACCGCCCCGCACGAGGCGGCGGTGGTGACGGTCGCGAACAGGGCCGAGGCGGCGATGCCGAAGCGCGTCTCCTTGCCCTCCATGTTGCCGCCCGCAAGGTCGACCCCGGCGGCGTGGTGGATCGGATTGCCCGAGGCCTCGGCGATGTAGGTGGCCGAGACGCCGGCGGTGAACAGGACCATCATCGCCGCGAGGATCGCCCAGCCTTGCCGGCCGTTGCCCATTGCCTTGCCGAAGCACCAGGTCAGCCCCGCGCCGAGCGCGAAGATCGACAGCATCTGGAGGAAGTTGGCGAGGGCGCCGGGATTTTCGAGCGGGTGGGCCGAATTGGCGTTGAAAAAGCCGCCGCCGTTGGTGCCGAGCATCTTGATCGCCTCCTGGCTCGCGACGGGGCCGAGCGCGATCGTCTGGCGCGCGCCCTCGAGCGTCTGCGCGACCGCCGATCCGGCGAAGGTCTGGGGCACGCCGAGTGCGACCAGGACCAGGGCGTAGAGGAAGGCGATCGGCAGCAGGATGTAGAGGGTGGTGCGGACGAGGTCGGCCCAGAAATTCCCGATGCTATTGCTTTCGCGCCGGGCGAAGCCGCGGATCAGGGCAAAGGCGACCGCGATGCCGGTGGCGGCCGAGAGGAAGTTCTGCACCGTCAGGCCAAGCATCTGGGTGAGGTGCGACATGGTCGTCTCGCCGCTGTAGCTCTGCCAGTTGGTGTTGGTGACGAAGCTGACCGCGGTGTTGAGCGCGACCGGAAAGGGCACCGCCGCGACCCCGGTCGGATTGAGCGGAAGCGCCGCCTGCACCAGCTGGAGGAGGAGCAGGAACGCGATCCCGGCGAGATTGAAGACGAGCAGGTGGGCCGCATAGCTGCGCCAGCCCTGTTCGCCCCGGGTGGCGCTTCCGCCAAGCGCAAGCAGCCCGCGCTCGACCGGCGCGAGCCAGCCGAGGAAGCGCGGTGCCTGCCCCTCGTAGATGCGGTGCAGCCAGGGTCCGAACAGCCGGGCCATGACGAAGGTGAGGGCGATGAAGCCGGCGATCAATGTCCAGCCGGCGAGGGTCGTATGTTGCATGGGGCCGAAAGCCTCAGAAGCGCTCGGGCCGCGCGAGCACGGCGAGCAGGTAAAGGAGGAGACCGAAAGCGGTGATCGCGCCGAGGAGGAGGTCGAACGTCATGGGGTCCGCACCTCAGAAACTGGCGCCGAGCGAGAGCACGACCGCGCCATCGACGATGGTCTTCGTCGCGCCCGCTGCGAGCGCGTCGCGGCGGTTGATGTCGGTGTCGACCCAGGCGAGGCTCGCATTGAGGTTGCGCCAGCTGGCGGCAGCGCCGAGCGACCAGTCGAGATAATGCCCGCCAGGCGTCAGCGTCGTGTCGCCCTTCGACCAGCCGACATGGCTGGTGAGGCTGACCGGAGTGCCGGCGATGGGCAGGCTGTTGTCGTTGAAGAGGTAGACATTGCCCTTGCCGCCGATGGCCTTCTGCGACGGCGCGATCGCCGCCCCGAACTTGGCGGTGGCCGGACCGACGGGCAGGCTGACGTTGGCATAGGGCTCGAAGAATTCGAACGTGCCGCCCTTGCTGCCGGGATAGGCATAATAGAGGACGCCCGCGTCCAGCGTCGCCTTGCCGACCGGGAGCTTGTAGCCGCCATAAAGATCGAGCTCGAGGTTGGACCCGCCGAGTTCGCCGAAGCCGTCGAGCGAGGACGCCCAGGCCCCGGCATAGGCGCCGCTCGCGTGGGTGAGATTGATCGTGCCCTGGATCGCCGGCTTCTCGTCCGACAGGCTGATCCCGCGGAAGCGATATTGCGAGACGAGGCTGGTCCCGCCGGTGACCGTGAAGGGCGGCGCGGTTTCGGCCGAGGCTCGCATGGGGAAGGCCGCCGCGAGGATGGCGGCGGTGGTCAGAAGGTCGAAAACGCGCATGATCTACTCCGCGGGGCCGAAGGGCCGACGGAGCGTCAGATGGCGCCGGGCGCCGTTACAATGCCATGTGGCGAAGCGCGCCCACCGTTAAAGTTTCGTGAAGGCAGAAGGTCAGGCCGCGGACTGCAGCCGGCGCCGGTTCAGGGCGATCCGGACAAGGGTCAGGGCAATGTAGAGCATGGCCAGGAGCGCCAGGCGGATGAGGGGCTCGATCACTTCGGGGAGCGAGGCGGCCATCTGGTTCAGGCCCACGAACATCGGCACGCCGTGGATGGCGGGGGAGAGCATGGCAATGGCCGCGACCCAGTGCGGCATGGCCTCGGTCGGGAAGGCCGCGCCGGTCAGGAAGAACAGCACCACCGAGGTCGGGACCAGCACCTCCATCGCTCGGTCGGCCTGGTCGAGATAGCTGCCGATGAGGAGGCCAAGCGCGGCGACCGCGAGCGAGAAGATCGGCGCGGCGACCAGCAGTCCGCCGAGATTGCCGCCGCGCGGCATGTCCTCGAGCCAGAAGACGAAGCCGAAATAGAAACTGCAGGCGAACAGCCCGATGAGGGTCAGCGCCGACAATGTCCCGAAATAGGCGGCCGGGGCGGGCACCGCGGCATGGCGCTGGCGCCGCCCGCCCGAGAGCATCGCCGCGCCGAACAGCAGGGTCTGCTGGAGGATCACGATCGACACCGCGGGGAAGATGTAATCGGCATAGCCGGTGGTGGTGTTGAACAAGGGCCGGATCTCGATCTCGACCGGGCGGGTCCGGGGCAGGCGGTCCTCGAGCGGGGCGAGGCGCTCTTCGACCAGGCCCTTGACGCTCCGCTCGAGCGCGAGCCCGATCCCGCGGGCGCGCAGGAGATAGGTGCCGTTGACGGTGACCGACACACCGCCCCCGCCGCTTCCGGTCAGCAGTCGCCGGCCGAGCCCGTTGCCGAAGCGGATGATCCCGTCGGCGCGCCGCTCGCGGACCTCGCGCTCGGCGGCGGCCTCGCTGGCAGTAACCGAGACCACGGCGACCTCGGGCGCGGAATCGAGCGCGCGGACGAGGGCGCGGGTGGCGGCGCTGTCTTCCTCGTCGACGACCACGACGGGCAGGTCGACCACCGTCTGGTGGCGATAGGGCGCCGGGTAATAGAAGGCGTAGAAGAGCACCGCGACGACCATGGTCGAGACGAGCGCGCGGGTGGTGAAGATCTCTCGAAGCGCGGCTTCGAAGGCGGCGAAATAGCTTCTCATGCCGCGCGGCTCCGGCGAAGCACGGCGAGGGTGACGAGGCCCGGCACCAGCACGTAGAGCGCGAGGATGAGAAACTGCGGGGCGGCGACCCGCGCGGGCGCACCGAGCCACTGGTCCATCTGCAGCTCGAGATAATGAGTGAAGGGGAGCAGCCCGCTCCACGCCCGGGTGAGGAGCCCCGCGCCCTCGACCGGCAGGCTACCGCCCGAATAGGCCAAAGCCGAACCGGCATAGACGGCGCTCGCGGCGAGCGCGGTGCTGGTCTCCTTCGACAGGGCGACCAGCATCGCCGAGATGCAGGCGGTACCCGCGAGGAGAAGCAACTGGCCGGCCATGATGAGGGCGAGGCTTCCCTGCGGCTGCCAGCCGCGGACCCCGGCGATCCAGATCAGCCAGGCCGCCCCCCAGGCGCCGCAGATGGCGACATAGGGGAGGAGCTTGCCCGCTAGCGCGCCCGCCCCGCCGCCGCTTCGGGCGACCCAGCCGGCCAGCGAGCGACCGTCGAGTGCGCGGCCCATCGCCATGGCGGCGGCGCAGGCGATGAGGAGGTGAAGGACGGCCGGGTCGACCAGCGCCTGCAGATACCATTCGAAGCTCGCCTCGGGGTTGGCGAGGATGGCGAGGCTGACCGGGATCGGTGCGAGGCGCAGCGCGGACAGTCCGTCGAGCCCGCTGGCGCTGATCGCGGCGGTCCTGCCGGCCTCGACCAGCGCCTGCGCCATGCCCGCTTCGGCGATCCCGCCGGTCGAGAGATAGGAGGCATTGTAGCTGATCCGCAGCACCGGCTCGTCGCGCGGCGCGAGGCTGGCCGGCAGTTGCACGAAGGCGATGATCCTGCCGCGGCGGACCAGCGACAAGGCTTCCTCCTCGCTGCGGAGGCGAGCGGCGACGCGGATGGCGGGCGAGTCCTCGAGGCTCTGGACGAAGTCGCGCGCCGCCTGGTCGTCGCGCCCGCCGACCACCGCCACCGGCAGGTCGCGGGGCACGCCCTGGAGCAGCATCGCCGCCATCAATCCGAGCAGCACGAGCGGCATGACGAACAGCAGCAGCTGGTCCCAGCGGTCGGCGACGAGGTGATCGATCTCCGCCGCCAGCGCGCGGGAGAAGTCGCTCATCGCGGGTCGGCGAAGAGGACGCTCATGCCGGGGCGCAATTGCTTGACCGGCCGCTCCGGCTCGAGCCGGATCTCGAATCCGCGCTCGTCGAAGCCCGAGCTTTGCCGGGTCGCCTTGCGGGTCGCGAACTCACCCTGCACCGCAACCGAGCGGACGACGAAGCGCACGCCCTTCTGCCCGAGCGCGGGGATGTCGCCGGTCAGGACCGCGCCCTTGCGAAAGGCCGCCATCTGGCTTTCGCCGATCGCCAGCCGGACCCACGGCCGGTCGACGTCGACGATCTGGAACAGCGGCAAGGCGGGCGCGACGACCTCGCCCGGCTCGACCAGCCGCTTGGCGAGCTCGCCCGAGACCGGCGCGCGGATCTCCCGGTCCTTCGCCAACGCGGTCGTGGCGGTCCGGCCGCCGCCCGCGAAATCGACCTGCGCATCGGCGGCGCGGCGGGCTTCCTCGCGCGCGCCGGCGATCGCTTTCTGGACCTGGGCGTCGGCGGCGCGGGCGCTGGCGGCGCTGCTGGCGGCGAGAGCGCGGGCCTCGTCGCGGCGCTGGGCGGCGATCACTCCCTCGGCATAGAGGTTCTCCGCGCGCCGCGCCGAGACCGCGCCGAGATTGGCCTGCGCGCGCGCGGCGCTGGCGACCGCCTGGAGCGCGGCAATGTCCTCGGGCCGGGTGCCGCTGCGGGTCGCGTCCTGGAGCGCGCGGGCGGTGGCGAGCGCGGCTTCGCTCTGCTGGGTCACCGCATCGACCGCGGGTGCCTCGATCGTCAGCAGGAGCTGGCCCGCGCTGACCCGGTCGCCTTCCTTGACCGCGATGTCGCCGGCGCGGCCGCCGATCCGGCTCGCGACATTGACTTCCTGCGCCTCCACCTCGCCCTGGAGCGGGGGATTGCTCGGGCGGCTCGACAGCCACAGGCCGAGCGCGAGGAGCGCGGCGACCACGAGGAAGCCGACCAGCCACCAGCGCCGCCTGCCCGGATCCTGCGCCAGCACCGTCTCGCTCATGACCTGATCCTCCGGTCGGCGGTAGCAACCGCCGCGTCAAAATCGTTCATCCGTCCACTCGCCGCCAGCAGCGCCGCCAGCGAGACCGCATATTCATAGGCCGTGGCGAGGCGCTGGGTGCGGACGTTGGTGAGGCGGGTGCGCGCGTCGATCACCTGCGTCGTCGTCCCTTCGCCCTCGCGGTAGGCGATTTCGGCGACGCGGAGGTTCTCGTTGGCCGCGGCGACCGAGCTGTCGAGCGAGAGAAAGCTCCGCCGGGCGCCCTCGGCCAGGGCCCAGGCATCGGTGATCTCGGTCGCGACCGCCTTGCGGGTGACGGTCACCGCGTCGCTGGCGGCGGCCTCGCGTTCCTTGGCCGCCGCGATCGCCTTCAAGCGGTCGACGGGCGAGAGCAGGGTCCAGCGAGCCCCGACGCCGGCGATCCAGTCGGGCTCGGTCGGGGCGGCCGACTTCCGGTCGAAGCTGTATTCGCCAAAGGCATAGGCCTGGGGGAGGAGGCGCGATTTGGCGAGCTTGACCCCGGCGCTGGCGACCTCGCGCGTCGCCTCGGCTTCGCGGACGCGCGGGTTGGCCGCGCTCGCAATATAGTCGCCGGCGGGGGACAAGGGGCGGTCGTGGACGAACAGCCCGGTCGAAGGGACGAGGTCGGCCTCGCTTTCGAGCAGCAGGCGAAGCACGGCGATGGCGCGGTCGCGGTCGATGGTCGCGCGGTCGAGGGTCCGGGCGGCGGCGTCGCGGACGACCTGCACCTCGAGGACCTTGGAGCGGGGCAGCACCCCGTTGCGGAAGAAGGCCTGGGTGTTGGCGAGGTGGCGATCCATGGCGGCGAGGTCGTCCCGGGCGGCGGCGACCAGTCCGTCGGCGAGGGTCACGCCGAAATAGGCGCGGGCGAGATTGACCCGGGCAAGGTTGATATCGGCGTCGGCCTTGGCGCGGGCGGCGGTCGCCGCGGCCCCGGCACCGCGTTGGATCGCGCCGATCGCCCCGCCGGTGTAGAGCGGCACGAAGGCCGTCGCGGTCGGCCGGAACAGGGTGTCGCGGGTGCGATAGTCGAGGTTTTCCGGGATTTCGTCGAGAAGGCCCGGAAGCGCCGCATCGACCCGCTGGGTGACGAGCTGGACGATCCCCTGGAGGTCGGGGGGAAACTGGCCGGGGAGGGCATTGAGGTAGGTGCCGATCTGCTGCTGGGTCTTGCCCTTGAGCCCGCTCAGGTCGACCGACAGCGTCTTCTGATAGGTGACGAGCTGGGCCGACAGGCTGACGGTCGGGCGGCGCAACGTCCGCAGGGATTCGGCCGTGAGTTTCGCCGAATTCGCCGCGTGATCGGCGGCCGAGACCTCGGCCGAGCGGCGGAACTGCTGGTCGGCGGCCGACCAGCTGATCGCGACCGGCGCGGCATGCGCCAGTGCCGGAAGCGAGATGGCGAGCGCGGCGGCGACCGGGATGATCGTGATGCGCAACGAGAAACCTCTCGGAGGAAGAGTGGGACGCTGACGCTACGGCGGCGGGATACAGGGATCGGCACGGGACCGTTCCGACGGTGCAAAGCCGGTCTCCCGGGCAAATGTTCCCGACATTGTTTCGCTTGCGAGATGTTTTTTCAGCGAACCGTTCGAATGCGGCTTACGAGCAACGCTCCGACCAGCACGGCAAGCGAGGCGCCGACCAGCAGGATCGACAACGCGTCGGCGGCAGTCAGCTCGATCGCGGCAAGCGCGAGCAGGGGAGTGAGGACCGAGGGCAGGGTGTTGGTGAGGTTCATGACCCCCAGCCACTTGCCGCGCTCGACATTGTTTCCGAGCAGGGTCGCGACCATCGCGCTGTCGACCGACAGGAAGGCGGCGAGGCCGGCGCTGAATAGCCCATAAGCGATGACGATCACGGTCCAGTCCGGCCGGAGCGAGAGAATAAGGAGTCCGCTGGCGGCAGCAAGCGCGCTCAACCCCATCGGCAGGCGGCGGCGGGCGAAGCGGTCGGACAGGTGCCCGGCGGCAATGGTCGCCGTGCCGCCGGCAATCGCGGCCAGCGCGAACAGGATGGCGGACGCGCGTGACACCGGCGCGGGAACCGATGACTCGGCCGGAAGCGCGGCGAGATAGACGTAGAGATAATGGATGACGAGCGCGGCCCCGCACTGCACCAGCAATCGCGCGATCCAGGCAAAGCGGAAGTCGCGGAAGGGCAGGGGCCGCAGCGGGGCGACATCGATTCGGTGGACGTCGAGCGGGGTTTGCGGCCAGCACAGCAGCAGCGGCGTGACGCAGATTGCGACGCCCATGGGAATCGCGGCGAAGGCGGCGTCGCTGTCGCCGGGCCAGAGCTCCGCAATTGCCGCGGTCGCCGCGATCGACAGGGGTAAGGCAGCGGTCATCCAGCCCGTCATCCGGCCCTTGGCCTCGTCGGCGACATAATCGGCGAGGAGCGCGGCCAGCGGCGCGAACATGATGTTGAGCGCGACCTGGAAGACGATCACCGCGGCGAGCAGGGTGGTGAAGGACCGCGCCTGCATCAGCCCGGCATAGCTCAGCACGAGGAACGCGAGACCGAGCGCGACCGGCACCTGCCGATTGGCGCGCTCTGCCATGTGGCGGTCGCTCCAGCGGCCGGCGGCGATGTTGGCGAGACTGGCGGTGACCCCGCCGGCCAGGAGCAGGAGGCTCAGGTTGACGGTCGCGCTGTCGGGCAAGAGCGTCGACACCCGCCGCGGCAGCAACAGCAGCAGGAGCGGCATGAAGGCGAGATGCGCGCCGAGGATCGCAAGCGGGTAGAGGAAGGCAAAGGCCGCCGGGCGCCGGCCGGCCGGCGCGGTCATTCGGGTGCCGGGCCGGTCGAATCCCGCACCACGAGCGTGAACGGCACCGCATAGGCGCCAAGCCCGTCCCCGCCGCCGCTGACGGTGATCAGCCGCTCGCAGGCCTTGGCGAACATCTCGGCGGTGGGCTGGCGGATGGCGGTGAGGGGCGGAAGGGTGAAGCGAACCCCCGGCGTGTCCTCGAAGCTGATGACCGACAGGTCGGAAGGAACGGCAAGGCCGTTGCGGCGTGCGACGTGCAGCGCGGCATGGGCCATTTCGTCATTGTCGGCGATGATCGCGGTCGGCGGGTTGGGCGCGGACAGCCAGTCCGAAACCACGTCCTCGGCGCGTTCGAAATGAAAGTCGCCCGAACCCGTCACGGCCGCGGATTCGCCGAGGCCCTCTTCGGCCAGCGCCCGGCGGAAACCGGCCAGCCGCGCCCGGGCATTGGCATAGGTCGGATTGCCCGAAAGGAAGGCGATCCGGCGATGGCCGAAGCGGAGCAGGTGGCGCGACGCCTCATAGGCCGCGCCTTCTTCGTCCATGTAGACATCGACAAAGGCTCCGCCCTCGCTCCGCGCGATCCGCCCGCACGGAATGGCGCGGCGTTCGAGGAGCTCGAGGAGTTCGGGATTGTCGCTGTGCGGCGGGGTCAGGATCACGCCGTCGGGGCGGAGCGCGGCGACGATGTCGGACAATTGCTTGCGGGCCTGGTCGGGCTCGGTGTCGACCAGTTCGAACGACATGTGGAAGCCGTGCTTCTGGCATTCGGTCATGCCGCCGAACAGCATCTGGTCGACCCAGTCGTTGCCGCGTCCGGCCGACCAGTTCTCGATCGTCCTGGCCTTGTCGTTGATCGCGAGGATGAGGAACGACTTGCCCCCGCCCATCCGCCGCGCGCTCAGGTTGGCGACATAGCCGAGCTGTTCGATCGCCTGCTCGATCCGCTCGCGAACGCTGTCGCGTACGTTGGGCGAGCGGTTGATCACGCGCGAAACCGTCTGGCGGGAAACCCCCGCTAGCGCCGCGACATCGTCGATCGTGACATTTCGCTTATGGTCCCCCGCACGCTTCTCCATGTGTCCTGAATGCACATTTCGCGCACAAAAGAGAAGGCGCGGAACAAGACGCTTGTGAGCGTTCCCATAACGATTATGGTCGGCGCCGGCTGACAGGCTCGCTGCCGCGGTCCCGTCCTGTGTCCGATGGGTAGCGCCAATGTTTCGGGTTCTTGACAGCTTCGTTCGAATTCGAAAATGTGAACGTTCACAGTTGTGAGGGGGATAAGGCCGGTGACCAGGTTTCAGAGGCAATCGCTGAGCCGATTGGTGGTTGGTGCGTCGATTGTCGCGCTGAGCGCCACATCGCAGGCGGCCTTTGCGCAGACAGCGCCGGAGGCTGATGCGCAGGCCCAGCCGCAGCTCGACAAGCCGGCCGACGACGCCGCTCCGGGTGACGAGATCGTCGTCACCGGCATCCGCGCCTCGCTGCGCAACGCGCAGAACATCAAGCGCAATGCGCAGGGCGTCGTCGATGCTATCTCGGCCGAGGACATCGGCAAGTTCCCCGACACCAACCTCGCCGAGTCGCTCCAGCGCATCACCGGCGTGTCGATCGACCGCGCCAATGGCGAAGGCCAGTACGTCACCGTTCGTGGCTTCGGTCCCGAATTCAACCTCGTCACGCTGAACGGCCGGCAGATGCCGACCTCGACGCTCGGCGACGGCGTCAGCGCGCCCTCGAGCCGCGCCTTCGACTTCGGCAACCTCGCCTCGGAAGGCATTGCCGGGCTCGAGGTCTACAAGTCGGGCCGCGCCACCGTCCCGTCGGGCGGTATCGGCTCGCTGATCAACATCCGCACCACCCGTCCGCTCGACGCGCCGGGCCGCAAGGGCAGCATCGGCGTCAAGGGCGTGTTCGACAGCTCGCAGCGCGGCGGCAACGACATCACGCCCGAAGTCTCGGGGATCATCAGCGACACCTTTGCCGACAACCGCATCGGCGTCGCGTTGTCGGGTAGCTACCAGCGCCGCAAGTCGACCGAAAATGCCGCCGACGTCCTCTACCAGTCGTGGGCGACCGTGAATGCGCCCGACGGCAGCTGGGCCTATGGCAATGCCAATCCGGCGCCCGACAATGGCGCGGTCGTCCAGACCCCGATCGCCATGGGCTATTCGGTCATGGACATCGACCGCGAGCGCATCAACGGCCAGGCGACGATCCAGCTGCGCCCGGTCGACAGCCTGACCGTCACCGCCGATTACACGCTCAGCACCAATCGCGTGAAGGCCGACAAGCATCGCGTCGGCCTGTGGTTCGCGCGCCAGAACCTGAGCAGCGGCTGGGGCCCGGGCAATCCCGCACCGCCGCTCTATTTCCAGGACGATTATACCGCGCCGAGCGACATTGCGCTGGAATCGGCCAAGACCGCCAACCGCAACATCAACCACTCGCTCGGCCTCAACGCCAAGTGGGAGCCGACCGACCGGCTGACGATCGAGCTCGACGGTCACCGTTCGACCGCGCGCTCGAAGCCTGACAGCAAGTACGGATCGAGCCAGTCGGTCCAGGCGGCGATCTTCGGTGCGTCGCAGAAGCGCATCGACTTCACCACCTACCTGCCGCAGATCAACTACAACGAGGCGGCGGGCATCGATACGCTCGACCCGGCGGGCTATTTCGCCACCGGCAACTCGTTCCGCAACGCCTACTTCCGCGACAAGATCGTGCAGGGCCAGGCGCGCGCCCGCTACGACTTCGACACGAGCTTCCTCGACAGCCTCGACTTCGGCGTGTCGATGACCGAGAACAAGATCCGCTCGGCGTTCGGCGTCTACGAACAGGCTGCCTGGGGTGGCCAGGGAACGCCGGCCGACCTGCCCGACGACATCTTCTCGGTGGTCAAGACCTCCGACCTGTTCGAGGGCCTGAAGGGCGCCGACGGCGACATCCTGCCGGCCTTCCTCAGCATCGATTCCGACGCGCTCACCAAGATCATGATCAGCCGGTTCGGCGCCTGCGAAGGTGGCCCGACCTGTCTCGCGCCCTACAACCGGGTCGACAGCCGGGTCCGCGAGCGCACCTTCGCGCCCTATGTGCAGATCAACAACACGTTCGACCTCTTCAGCAACCCGGCGCACCTGATCGCCGGCCTGCGCTACGAGAAGACCAAGATCGCCTCGACCGCGCTGGCGCAAATTCCGACCAGCACCTCGTGGGTGTCGGCGAACGAGTTCACCTTCAACTATACCGGCAACTCGTCCTTCAACACGCTGAAGGGCGATTATGACGAGTGGCTGCCGTCGATCGACTTCGACATGTCGCCGATCCGCGACATCAAGCTGCGCGCGTCGTACAGCCACACCATCGCCCGGCCCAACTACGCCCAGATGCAGGGTGCGCAGACGTTCAACGAGCTGCGCGCGACGGGTGGCTTCGCGTCGTCGGGCAATCCCGGTCTGCTTCCGTACAAGTCGAAGAACATCGACCTGTCGGCCGAGTGGTATTACGGCCCGACGAGCTACGTCTCGCTCGGCTACTTCCACAAGAAGGTGAGCCGGTTCATCATCGACGGCATCACGACCGAGAACCTCGCCGGGCTGCGCACCCCGATCGGCGGCGCGGCCTATCAGGCGGCGCTCGCGGCGCTGGGTAGCAACGCGACCGCCGAGGCGATCCGCGACTACATCTTCGTCAACTATCCGGCGACGACCACGCCGGGGACCTGCACGACCCCCGATCCGGACGGCTTCTGCCGCGCCAACGGGCATATCGTCGGGCGGATCAACTCGCAGGCGTCGGATCCGCTGATCAACTTCCAGGTGACGCTGCCGGTCAATGGCGACCGGGTGCAGAAACTGCATGGTCTGGAAGCGGCGATCCAGCACAGCTTCTGGGACACCGGCTTCGGCGTGATCCTCAACTACACGATGGTTCGCGGCGGCGGAAAGTTCAAGAACAGCCTGCCGGTGGGCTCGCCGCAGTTCGCCATCTCGGGCCTGTCCGACAGCGCCAATGCGGTTGCCTTCTACGACAAGAACGGCATCCAGGCGCGTATCGCTTACAACTGGCGCGACAAGTTCCTGTCGGGCTACGGCCTCGATCCGAACTATGTCGAGGCCTATGGCCAGGTCGACGCCAGCGCGAGCTGGGAGTTCATGAAGGGCCTGACGGTCTTCGGCGAGGTCATCAACCTGACCGGCGAAAGCCGTCGCGGCTATTCGCGGACTAAGAACAACGTGACCTTCGTGATCCCGGGCTATGCCCGCTATGCGCTCGGGTTCCGTTGGGGCTTCTGACGAAGGACCAGCTTTCGACCATCTGACAACCATGCCAGAGTGACAGGGCCCACACGCCCGGTCACTCTGGTGCGGGGGGCAGGGCTCGAAGCGAAGGAATGATTCCCGCCATGCCAGGGGCGATCTCCACTTTCGTGATCGCGGGCGGCGGAACGGCCGGTTGGCTGTCCGCATGCCGGCTGGCCGCCTGGGCCAGGGACGACGAGCTTCCCGTTCGCGTGATCCTGGTCGAGGATCCCGCGACCCCGACCATCGGGGTCGGGGAGGGGACCTGGCCGACCATGCGCGAGACCTTGCGCAGGATCGGGATCGACGAGGCCGAATTCCTCGTCGAGTGCGACGCCAGCTTCAAGCAGGGTTCGCTGTTCCGCGGGTGGCGCCGCGGCGGCGACCATTATCTCCACCCCTTCACCGAACCGCCCGAGGCGCCCGACGCGCGGCACCTGCTCGCGGCCTGGCAGGCGAGCGGGGGCGGGGACTTCACCCCCGCCATGACCAGCCAGGATGCGGTGGTCGAAGCCTCGCTCGCGCCCCGGACGCGGGCGATGCCGCCCTACGCCGGCGCGCTCAACTACGGCTATCACCTCGACGCGGGGAAGTTCGCGCGGCTGCTCCAGCGCCACGCGACCCAGCGGCTCGGCGTGGTCCATCGCCGCGAACGGATCGCCGGGGTCGAGGGTACGCCCGAGCGGATCGAAGCGCTGGTTACCGCCGGGGGCGAGCGGATCGCGGGCGACCTGTTCGTTGACTGCACGGGCTTTGCGGGCCTGCTCATCGACCGCCATTGCGGGTCGGCATGGATCGACCGCTCGAACCTGATGCTCAACGACCGCGCGCTCGCGGTTCAGGTCGAGACGGCGGCGGACGCGCCCATCGCTTCGGCCACGATCGCCACCGCGCATGACGCGGGCTGGTTCTGGGACATCGGTCTTCCGACCCGGCGCGGGGTCGGCTGCGTCTATTCCTCGGCCTTTCTCGACGACGACGGAGCGCTGGCGGTGCTTCGGCGCTATGTCGCGGAAGAGGTCGGCGGCGCCATGCTGTCCGAGCCGCGGCTGATCCGCTTTCCGACCGGGCATCGGAACGACTTCTGGGTCGGCAATTGCATCGCCATCGGGCTCAGCGCCGGGTTCATCGAACCGCTCGAGGCCTCGGCGATCGTGCTGATCGAGGCTTCGCTCGACATGCTGATCGAGGGCATGCCGGCAAGCAGCGCGGCCTTGCCCGCGGTGGCCCGGCGCTTCAACGAGACCTTCCGCGCGCGGTGGGACTCGATCGTCGAATTCCTCAAGCTCCATTATGCGCTGAGCGAGCGGGATGCGCCCTACTGGCAAGCGCAGCGCGCCGCGCAGAACATGCCCGAGCGACTGGCGATGCTGCTCGACCTCTGGCGCGACCAGCCACCGAGCCTGCTCGACTTCCACCGTGCGCAGGAGATGTTCCCGGCGGCGAGCTACCAATATGTCTATTACGGCATGGGCGGGGAGACGGCGGGGCAGCTGCCGCGTCCCGACCCGCGGCTGGTGGCGCAGCTTGCGGCGCTTCGGCAAAAAGAGCGGTCGCTGCTGACGAGCCTGCCCGGCAATCGTGCCTATCTGGACGCGCTGTCGAGTGCGCATCAGCGTCGTTCCGCCTGAGGAGAATCTGGTTGAGCCGTCACGTTCCCGTCAATGCCGCCGACCATCGCGACCTGCGCGTCAACCCGGCCCCGCGCGCCGACCTTGGCGACCAGGTGATGAGCTGCCTGACGGTGCCGATCGAATTTCGCCGCGTGCAGAACGAATTTCCGATCCTGTTCCAGCGCAATCCTGAGACCGGACGCCTCCATGCGCTGGCGATGATGGGCTTCGAGGAAGGCGAGAACCTGTTTCTCGACGGCGACCGCTGGACCGCGCGCTACCGCCCGCTGGCGCTGGCCATCGCGCCGTTCCGGATCGGCCGCTCGAGCAATCCCGACGAGCCGGCCCAAGTCCATATCGACCTCGATCATCCGCGCGTCGGCGACCCCGAGGGAGTGCGGCTGTTCGACGACAGCGGCCTCGCCTCGCCGCTCCTCGAACGGGCGAGCGACATGCTCCACCAGCTCGACGTGGGGCTCGCCGCGGCGGGAGATTTCTATGACGCGCTCGATCGCTACGAATTGCTTGAACCCTTCGCGCTCGACGTGACGCTCGACGACGGCAGCGAGAGCCGGCTGGTCGGCTATCAGCTGATCAACGAGGAGAAACTGCAGGAACTCGAAGCGGGCGCGGTCGCCGAGCTCCACCGCGACGGCCATCTGATGCCGATGTTCATGGCGCTCGCCTCGCTGTCGAACATGACCGACCTGCTGGCGCGCAAGAACCGCCGCGAGCGCGATGGCTGAGCCTTCCCCCGTCTTCGCCGATCTGCCGAGGGTCGCGGAGGAATCCGTCGCGGCCGACGCGCTCGACGCGCGGCTGCGCGGTGCGGACACGCCGTTCATCGTGCGCGGGGTCGCCGCCGACTGGCCGCTGGTCGCGGCGGGGCGCCAGAACCCCGGCGCGGCGCGCGACTATCTCCTCGGCTTCGCCCGCGAGCGCGACTTCGACATTGCGATCGGCCGGCCGGGCGCCGAGCGGGTATTCTACGACGACGCGATGGGTATGGACTTCCGCTCCGAGCGCTGGCCGCTCGCCCGGGCGTTCGACCTGCTCGCCGAGACCGAACAGCGCGCCGACCCGCCGCTCGTCTATCTCGCCTCGGTCGACATGCAGGGCTATTTTCGCGGGCTCGACGTCGCCAACCGACTGCCGCTGGGGAAGCGCCAGACCCGCGACGGAATCTGGATCGGCGGGCGGACCCGGGTCGCGGCGCATAACGATATCGCCAACAATGTCGCGGTGGCCGCGGTCGGCCGGCGGCGCTTCACTTTGTTTCCGCCCGACCAGTTCGCCAATCTCTATCTCGGGCCGCTCGAGAATTCACCCGGCGGACGCCCGATCAGCATGGTTGATTTCGAGACGCCCGACTTCGAGGGATTTCCGCTCTTCTCGCGCGCGCTCGACACCGCCAGCCTCGCCGAACTTGGCCCCGGGGACGCGCTGTTCGTGCCCCAGATGTGGTATCACCATGTCGAGGCGCTCGATCGCTTCAACGTGCTGGTCAATTACTGGTGGAACGACGAGCCGCGTTACCTCGGCCATCCCGAGGACGCGCTGTTCCACGCCATCCTCGCCATTCGTGACCTGCCGGAGGAGGCGCGCGCGCACTGGCGCTCGGTGTTCAACCACTATGTCTTCGACGCCGACGGAAGGACGACCGATCACGTCGCGCCGGAGGGGCGCGGGATCCTTGCGCCGCTCGACGTGGCACGCGCCGAAACCATCCGCATGTATCTGTTGAGGAGGCTATCCCGATGAGCAACTGGCCCTGCCGCCGTATCGTCGTCGTGGGCGGCGGCACCGCGGGTTGGATGACCGCCGCGGCGCTCGGCAAGACGCTGGGCAGCCTCGCCGACGTGCGCCTCGTCGAGTCCGACGCGATCGGCACCGTCGGCGTCGGCGAAAGCACCATCCCGCCGCTCGTCACCTTCAACAACCTGCTCGGGATCAACGAAGCCGAGTTCGTCCGCGCGACCAACGCCACCTTCAAGCTCGGCATCCTGTTCGAGAACTGGAAGGACGTCGGCCAGAGCTATTTCCACAGCTTCGGAACGACCGGCAAGGATCACTGGACCGCGGGCTTCCAGCACTTCTGGATGGAAGGGCGCGCGCGCGGCCACGAGCAGCCTTATGACGATTACTGCCTCGAGCTGAAGTCGGCGCTGGCGAACCGCTTTGCCCACCTGCGCGACAATGGGCTGAGCTACGCCTTCCAGCTCGACGCGACCGCTTACGCCCGCTTCCTTCGGACCCTTGCCGAGAAAGAGGGGGTGGTTCGGCAGGAAGGCCGCATCGCCTCGGTCGAGCAGGACGGCGAGAGCGGCAATGTCACCGCCCTCTTGCTCGAGGATGGCAGCCGGATCGAGGGCGACCTGTTCGTCGATTGCTCGGGCTTTCGCGCGCTCCTCATCGGGCAGACGCTCGGCAGCGCGTTCGAGGACTGGACCCACTGGCTGCCCTGCGACCGGGCGATCGCGCTCCAGACCGCCGCAGTCCGCCCGCCGGTCCCCTACACCCGCGCCATGGCGCATGACGCCGGCTGGCAGTGGCGCATCCCGCTCCAGCACCGGGTCGGCAACGGCCTCGTCTATTCGAGCCGCTATCTCGACGACGAGGCGGCGATGGAGCGCCTGCTCGGCAACCTCGAGGGCGAGGTGCTGACCGAGCCGAACAAGCTCAGGTTCGCGGCGGGCACCCGGCGCGCGCAATGGTCGCACAATGTCGTCGCGGTGGGCCTCGCGGGGGGCTTCGTCGAGCCGCTGGAATCGACCAGCATCCACCTCATCCAGCGCTCGATCCTGCGGCTCTGCCGGATGCTTCCCTATGGCGAGATCAGCGCGCGCGACATCGCCGAATATAACGACCAGCACCACCAGGAGATGGTGCAGGTCCGTGACTTCATCATCCTCCACTACAAGGTGACCGAGCGGCGCGACAGCGACTTCTGGCGCCATGTCTCGGCGATGGAGATCCCCGATACGCTCAAGCAGAAGATCGAGCTCTTCCGCGAAACGGGCCGGGTCTTCCGCCGCAACGAGGAGCTGTTCCAGGAGAATAGCTGGGTGCAGGTGATGATGGGGCAGGGGATCATGCCGAAGAGCCATCACCCGGTGGCGATGAAATTCACCGACGAGGAGCTTTCCCGCTTCCTTTCCGGCATCCGCGACAGCGTCGCGCGGACCGTTCAGGGCCTGCCGCCGCATCCCGATTATGTGGCGCAATATTCCGCCGGCCCGCGGGCGAGCGCGGCGTGAGCCTGCTCCTCGCCCTCGCCGGGCTGGCCGGTGCGCAGGTGGCTCCGGTGGCGCCCTGGAAACTGGTCTTCGCCGACGAGTTCGAGGGCCGCAAGATCGACCGCAAGCGCTGGAACTTCGACGTCGATTGCTGGGGCGGCGGCAACCAGGAGCGGCAATGCTATACGGCGAGCCGGCGCAACGCTTATGTCGAGGGCGGCGTGCTCCACATCGTCGCGCGCAAGGGCCAGTCGACGGGCTACGCGCTGCCTGACGCGCAGCGGATGCGGGCCGCCAATCCGCGGGCGCTCGCGACCAAGGAATATAGCTCGGCGCGGATGGTCACCCGCGGGCGCGCCGCCTGGCGCTACGGCAAGGTCGAAGTCCGCGCGAAGCTTCCGCAGGGGCAGGGCACCTGGCCGGCGATCTGGATGCTGCCCGAGAAGAACGTCTATGGTCCGTGGGCTTCGTCGGGCGAGATCGACATCCTCGAGGCGGTCAATCTCGGCGTGCCCTGCGCCTCGTGCGAAGGGGGCAGGGAGAACACCATTCTCGGCACGCTCCACTTCGGCGGTGTGCCCCCCGCCAACAAGTTCAAATCGACCGAGATCGCTTATCCTCAGGTCCTCGACGGCGGCTTCCACACCTATGGCGTCATCTGGAGCGAGGGGCGGATCGACTGGACGGTCGACGGCCGGGTCTATGCGACCCAGACCGCGGCCGACTGGTTCTCGAGCGCGACCGCCGATGACGACGCGCCCTTCGACCAGCCCTTCCACCTGATCCTCAACCTCGCGATCGGCGGGCACCTGCCCGAGGGCCGCGGGGTCAAGGGGGTCGATCCGACCGGCTTCCCCAAGGCCATGGAGGTCGATTGGGTGCGGGTCTGGCAATGCGCCGCCGACCCCGGGACCGGCCGCGCCTGCGCGCGCTGATTTACCGCTCGTCGCGTCCGCAACTTGATTTCGCGGCGGGGCCGTGCGACCGATTGGGAACGTTCACAACGTGATCGGGGAAGTATGTTTGTGATGGCTTTGAGCGGGGCCGACGACCGGCAGGTCGGCGGACGGGGATCGCGTGTTGGCGGACGCGCGGGCAGCGGATTGGCGGTTCGGCGCAAGGCAATGTTCGCGCTCGGCGCGGCGGCGCTGGCCCTCTCCAGCTGCGCCTCGATGGGTGACGGCACCGCTGCGCCCGCGACCGCCTCCAAAGCGAACCACGAAGCCGAGATCGCGAGCCTGATTTCGCGGATGAGCGTCGAGCGCAAGGTCGCCCAGCTCGTCATGCCCGACATCTCGACCATCACCCCGGCGGATGTGCGCCGCTATCGCTTCGGCACCATCCTCAACGGCGGCAACAGCGGTCCCGGCAACAACGACAAGGCCCCGGCGGGCGAGTGGATCAAGCTCGCCGATGCCATGTGGGACGCGTCGACCGCGCCGATGGAGGATGGCGGGCCGGTCATCCCGCTACTGTGGGGCATCGACGCCGTCCACGGGAACAACAACGTCCCGGGCGCGACCATCTTTCCGCACAACATCGGCCTCGGCGCGACCCGCGACCGCGACCTCGTCCGCCGGATCGGCGCGGCGACCGCGGCCGAGGTGGCGGTGACGGGCATCGACTGGACCTTCGCGCCGAGCGTGTCGGTGGTCCGCGACGACCGCTGGGGGCGGACCTACGAAAGCTATTCGGAGGATCCGGCTTTGGTCGGGCGGCTCGGCGCCGCGATGGTCGAGGGGCTGCAGGGCAAGCGCGGCTCGCCCGACTTCCTCAGCCAGCGCCACGTCATCGCCACCGCCAAGCATTTCCTTGGCGACGGCGGCACCGGCGGGGTCGACCAGGGCGACACCAAGGGCGACATGGCGACCATCAAGGCGATCCATGCCGCGCCCTACAAGCCGGCGATCGCGGCCGGGGTCGAGAGCGTCATGGCCAGCTTCTCCTCGGTCAACGGCGAGAAGATGCACGGCAGCCAGCAGTTGCTGACCGGACTGCTGCGCCGCGAGCTGGGCTTCCGCGGGCTGACCGTGGGTGACTGGAACGCGCACGGCCAGGTCCTTGGCTGCAGCAATACCGATTGCCCGATCGCGCTCAATGCCGGCCTCGACGTCTTCATGGCCCCCGAGGAATGGAAGGGGCTGTACGAGACGATGGTCCGTCAGGTCCGGACCGGGATCATCGCGCAGTCGCGGCTCGACGAGGCCGTGGCGCGCGTGCTTCGGGTCAAGTTCGCTTATGGCCTGTTCGACAAGCCCAGGCCCAGCGCGCGGGCACTCGGCGGTCGCTTCGACCAGCTCGGCAGTCCGGAGCATCGCGCCATCGCCCGCGAGGCGGTGCGCAAGTCGCTCATCCTGCTCAAGAACGACGGCGCGTTGCCGCTGCGCTCGAATGCGCGGGTGCTGGTCGCGGGCAATGGCGCCGACAGCATCGCCCGCCAGGCCGGCGGCTGGTCGATCACCTGGCAGGGCGGGGGCGACCTCACCAATGCCGATTTCCCGGGCGCGACGAGCATCTACGGCGGGATCGCCGAAGCCCTGAAGGCCGGCGGCGGGCAGGCCGTCTTCGCGCCCGATGGCGAGACCGACCAGCCGGTCGACGCCGCGATCGTCGTTTTCGGCGAGGAGCCCTATGCCGAGTTCCTCGGCGACCGGAAGGACCTCGCCTATCGCGACGAGGCCAGCCTCGCCCTCCTGAAGAAGCTGCGCGCCAGGGGCATTCCGGTGACTGCGGTGTTCCTCTCGGGCCGGCCGATGTGGGTCAACCCGTTCCTCAATGCGGCCGACGCCTTCGTCGCCGCCTGGCTTCCGGGCAGCGAGGGCGGCGGCATCGCCGACCTTTTGATCGGCAATGCGCAGGGCAGGCCGCGGTTCGACTTCACCGGCCGGCTCTCGTTCAGCTGGCCCGCGCGCTGTGACGCCGATGCCGGGAACGGCCGCGACGGGGCACCGCTCTTCCGGCGCGGACAGGGCTATGGCTACCGGGCCGCGCCGCCCCGGCGCACCTACGCCGCCGACTGCGCGATCTACGCCGCCGAGCGGCTCGAATCCTCGCTGTTCGGCCGTGGGCGCTTCAGCGGGCTGACCCTGTCGGCAAGCGATGCCGGCGGCAGCGCCGCGCTCGTCAACGGGCTCGGCAGCAGCCCCGGCGGGCGGCTCGTCGCCAAGGGCGTCGACCGCGCCGCGCAGGAAGACAGTCGCCAGTTCAACTGGACCGGTCCGGCGACGCTGACGCTGGCGCCGGCGGCCGCAACCAATCACGACCTTCTCGTCGATTATGCGATCGATGTCGCGCCGCAAAATCCGGTCCGGATCGGTGCCCAGCTCGACCTGCGCGAGACGCTCAATGTCGCGGCGGGCAAGGGCTGGCGGCAGATGCGCCTGCCCGCGCGTTGCCTCGGCGCGGCGCCCTGGGCGCTCGCGGGCGAAGCGGGGCTGAGCCTGCGCATCTCCGCCATCACGCTGGCCCCACCGAGCGCCTACACCGGCGACTGCAAGGGGATCTTCTAGGCCAGGCTCAGCCGCGTTCGAGCTGCTCGCGCAGCTCGGCGATCTCCCAATGATCGTTGCGGCTGAAGGGGAGGAGCCTGGTCACCGCGCGCAGCAGCTGCGGGTCGAAGCCGCGCTCGAGTGCGTCGAGGCGGCGGAGCCGGGCCTCGTCCTGCTCGGCCTCGCGGTCGAGCCACTGGCCGTGGGTCCGCTCGAGCATCCGCCGCTCGGCGCTCAGCACCGTCTGGTTGAGGATGCGCCAATATTCGAGCACGGCGGGGCCAAGCTCGGGGTGATCGGCGACATAGGCCGCCATCCGCCGCCCGCTGTCGGTGTCGGGCCAGCGCCCGTTCTCGAGGTGGTCGAGGTCGGCGAGATGTTCGGCGCTCTCGACCTTGAGGAGATTGCCCGCCTCGCGCGCGCCGAAGCTGAAGATCGCCATCAGCAACACGGGGACGAGGACGAGGCTCAGCACCATCGCGACCAGCGGCTGGCTCGGAAACTGGTTGAAGCCGAGATGCAGCGCGACCGCGACCAGATAGCCGGGGATGTAGGCGAGGGGATGGGGCCGCCATTCGCCGGCCTTCACCAGCAGGTCATGCTCGCCGACCTGGTGCGACAGCGCGGCCATGATCGCGACCGTGCCGCCGTGCATGAGCGCGGTCCCGGCGCCGCGCACCATCCACACGCCGGGGCTCATCTGGGGGGCGTGGACGAGGTAGATGCAATTCTCGACCAGGCTGAAGCCGGCGCCGATGGCCAGCCCCGACAGCGCCGCATCGATCTTGAAGCCGATCCGGTTGCGGAGGAAGAGCAGGACGACCACCGCGCCCTTCAGGGCCTCCTCGATCCACGGCGCGACGAACCGGCTGTAGCTGGAGAAGCCGAGCGGAAGCGCGTCGAGCATCCGTCCGCTGACCGGATAGGAGAGGCCCGCCGCGATCCCGCCGAGCGCAATCAGGGTGATCATCTCGCGGCGATTGAGGAGGTGGAAGACGTCGAGCCAGGCGAAGACGGCGAGCAGGATCAGCACCGGCATGAAGGCGAGCGCATAGTTGATGATCGTCGCCGTCGTCACACGCGCCAGCCTACAGGATTTTCAATGACGCGAGCCACTCCGTTTTGCGGCGCCCCTGCGCATAGCCGCGCGCGGCCCCCAAAGAGAGGACCATCGGCAGGCGCAGCGCGATCGTCATGTTGAAATCGAGCTGGCCGCCAACCGTCGCATAGGTCGGCGATTTGCCGTCGCTGCGCCTGGTCGCGAGCACGCCGGCGAAGACGGCCGGGCGGACCGACGAGAGATAGAAGCTCGGCACGCCCACTTCGGCGAAGCGCACCGGCGGCAGATTCCATTCGCCGATCGCCTTGGCGAAGCTGCGCGCGCTGATCTCGTCGATGTCGAAGCCGGGGAAGGATTCGATCTCGCGGTAGCGTTTGACCGCGCGGTCATCGACGTAATTGTTGCGGAACGAGCCGAAGTAGAAGCTGCCGAGCGGATCGCGGCCCGGCCCGCCCGCGACGCCTCCTTGCGCGTAGAGCCAGAGCGAACTGTTCTTCAGCGGCAGCGGCCGGCCGAAGGCGATGCCGCCCTCGATCCTGGGGAAGAGATTGCTGTTGCCATAGACGCCGCTGGCAATGGCCTCGGCCATGATTCCGCGCTCATGGTCGATCGAGCCCAGGGAGCGCGTCTCGTTCTTGAACCGGGCGCCCGCCTGGGCGGTCAGCAGCCGGCGCGGGCTCTTCACATTCTGCGCCTCGGGCTGGACCTCAAGGCCCGTGTAGCCCGCGACGTCGGCGAACAGGTCGAGCGTGCGCGGGGGATCGTAGATGCGCGTCTTGCGCCAGCCGATCTGCAGCGAGTCGCCCTTGCGGCTGCGCTTCACCGGCCCGAACAGGTCGTAGAAACTGGTCAGGTTGTGCCAGTAGCGGAAACGCCAGTTGAGCGTCTGATATTCGATGTCGGCGTGGAGCCGCTCCCAGGCCGAGCCGCCGCCCCAGGGCGAGACGCTGAGGTCGAGGTTGAGCTGCTTGAACTGGAGCGGATCCTCGATGGTGAAATGATAGCCGAACGCCGGCTTGCCCTTGTAGTCAACGACGATCGGATAGGTGCCGGCGAGCTTGCGCTCCTTCTCCGGGAAATATTTGCCACGCTCGACGATCAGGGGATCGAGATCGACCTTGGCCGGCGAGCCGACTCCGTAGGTGGTGACCTCGGGATGCACGCGCGCCACCTCGGCGCCGAGGAAGGTGACCGTGCCGAGATCGTCATACTCCTTTGGCTGGATGCGCGAGGGCGTGAAGCCGTCGCCGGCATAGTCATAGACGATCAGCGACCCGTCGGCCTGCGGCATCGGCCGGAAGAAGCCGGTCGAGGCATTGGACACCGGCACCGCTTCCTGGGTGTCGAGGTCGAACCGGTAGATGTTCGAGACACCGGTATAATAAGCGCTTCCGTAGAGCGACTTGCCGTCGGGGGCGAAGACGAAGCTCTCAGGCGTCGAGGGGGCGAGCTTGAGCTCGGCGATGGCCTTGGGTTCCGTGCCCGCCATCAATTCGTCGATCGACCAGACACGAACATATTGACTGCCGTCCGACAGGCCGACCGAAGCGGAGAGCTTGGTCCCGTCGGGCGAAATGTCGAGGTCGAACGGGTTCTGATTGTAATCGAAGGTGTGGACCTGGTTGAAGCCCGCATAGGGAGGGGGGATGCGGACCAGGGTCGAGAAGCCGTTCTGGTGGCGGATGCCCCAGATCGACTTGTCCTTCGGATTGACCACGAGATCGCCGATCCTGGCGTCGGTCAGCAGCTTCGTCCGCTTGCCCGTGTCGACCTGGATCGCGAACACGTCGCGATAGGCGTAATTGTCCTCGGTATAAAAAGCCGTCCGGCTGTCCGGGTCCCAGGCCATCGAGGTCACGTTGTAGAGCATCGCGCCCTTGATGTTCGCGAGGCGGCGGGTCTCGCCCGTGGTGAGCGACAGCGCGCCCACATAAGGCAGCACGCCCGGATAGCGGAAGGCGCCGATCAGGCTGTTGGTCTTGGGATCGTAGAAGGTCCGTGAGACCGAGCCCAAACCGCGCTTGCTGAGATGCTCGACCTCCGTCAGCGGCACCCGCGACAAGGCGGCGAGATTGGCGGACTGGAACTGCCGCTCCCAGGCGATCCAGCGGTCCCAGCCGTCGTCGAGGCGAAGGCCGAACACCCGCCTGAACTGGGTCGCATAATAGCCCGCGCTGCCGGGATCGCGGCGGAGCCACTGGTTGACCTTCTGCGGCCCATAGGTGAGCGCCAGCCACGAGAAGAAGCGCGTGCCGTAGAGATAGTCGTTCACGCCGACCTGGAAGTCGTTGACGATGCCGACGGATTCGAGCGCGAGCGGCGAATAGATGGGGGTCCGGTCACGCACCTTGGCGCGGAAGGCCATCTCGTCATAGGCGCCCTGGCCCCGCCCGAGGCCGCCCGCCATCCACGTCTCCATGAACACCGCGCTGCCCTCGAGATACCAGCGGGGCGAGTTGACGCGCGGCGTCGTCAGGAAATTGTAGAGGATGGTCTCGGGATGCGCCTCGACCGGCATCGGCTTGCCGCGGAAGAACTTTCGCCAGCGCGCGTCGGTCGCGTTCCACACGTCCATGGTCGCGACATGCGCGAGCTCGTGGTTGGTGAGGGTGAAGAAGCGTTCGCCCGGGCTGAAGGTCTCGTAGGTGAGGCTCAGCGGCGCGACGTCGAGCAGCACCGCATTATTGGGTGACGAGCGCGCGGCGGCGTTGCCATAGTCGGAGAAGTCCTTGAGCAGGACCGTGGTCCGGTCCCACGGCGTCCAGCCGAACATCTTCTTGTGATAGTCGAGCGCATTCTGCGTCGCCCGCCCGATATAGGGGGTGAGATAGGTCTGCGCGGGATCGAAGTAGAGGAGCGTGAAGTCCTTCGTCCGAAGGAGCGACAGGTCGATCTCGGGCAGCTCGTCGGCGCTCTTGAGCTTTTCTTCCTGCGGCTTGGGTTCGGGCGGGGCGGGGGTCTTGTCACTCTCGGCGACGGGCGGCGGCGGCGCGACCGTCTCGCTTTGCGCAAGCGCGGCGCTGCTGACGCAGGCAAGGAGCAGGCCGAGCGACAGGCGCGATGCGCGCAGCCGCTGCGGCACGTTCAACGCTTCAACCCCCGGCCCCCGCGTCGGCCTAGCGGGCGCCCGAAATGGCTTCGGCGAAGGACGGGCTCTGCGCCGCGGCGGCAAAGGCCGGATTGGCGATGAGCGAGGCGAAGGCCTGGCTCTGCGCCAATTGCGACACCGCCGAGGCATTCCGGGCGAAGGTCGCCAGCGCCTGCGGCTGGCGCGCCAGCTGCGAGAAGGCCTGCGGGTTCGACTGCATCATCGCGAACGCCTGCGGGCTGGCCGCGACCATCGCCGCGACCTGCGCATTGGCGCTCATCGCCGCCGCCGAGCGGGCCTGGCTCGAGAAGGCGTCGGCGCTCCTGACCATTGCGGAAAGCGAAGCGGCATCGGCCGCGGCGGAGCGGAAGGCCGCGGCATTGCGCGCCATCACGTCCATCGTCTGCGCATTGGTCGCGAGCCGCATCGCCGCGGCATTGCGAGCAAGCGCGTTGAAGGCGACCGCCTGGCGCGCGAAGCTCGAGAAAGCCGAGGCGTCGGCCGACAGGGTCGCGATGGCCGCGCTGTCACGGGCCAGCGCCTGGAAGCTGTTGGCCGCCGAGCGCATCTGCGGCATGCTGGCTTCGGCGGCGGCCTTCTGGAAGGCGGCCGGATTCTTCGCGAAACTGGCGAAGGCCGAGGCGTCGAGCGACATGGCGTTCAATGCCTCGGGATAGCGCGACAGGGCCGAATAGAAGGCGGCATGCGACGCCATTTCGGCGAAGGCCGCGGGATTGGCCGCCATCGCCGAGAAGGCTGCGCTATTGGCCGCGATCGCCTTGGCGACCTGCGCCTCGCTGGCCATCGAGACCGCATTGGCCGCGCTCGACGCGCGCAGCTGGCTGGAGAAGGCGCTTGCGCTCCTCGCCATGGAGGCGAGGGCCTCGGGCCGGGCGGCGGCGGCGCGGAAGGCCGCGGCGCTGCGCGCCATGGCGTCGAGCGCCTGGCTGTTGAGCGCGGCGTTGAAGGCCGCGGTGTTCCTGGCGAAGCTGGCGAAGGCCACCGAGCGCGCGGCCATGCGGGCAAAGGCGTCGGCGTTGTTGGTCACCTGCGTCATCGCCGCGCTGTCGCGTGCCAGCGACCGGAAGGACGAGGCCGCGCTGCGCATCTCGGGCATGTTCGCTTCCGCCGCGGCCTTCTGGAAGGCGGCCGGGTTCCTGGCGAATTGCTTGAAGGCTTCGGCGTTGAGCGCGATCGCGTTCATCGCCTGCGGATAGCGCGAGATCGCCGCGAAAAAGGCCGGCGAGGCCGCCACGTCGGAGAAGGCGGCGGCATTGCCCGAAAAGGCCTCGAACGCCTTGGCGTTGGTGGCCATGGCGGCGAACATCTCGCCCTGCGCCTGCGCCGAGGCGCCGGCGTCGTTGGCGATTGCCTGCGCATGCGCGGCAAGGCGGGCGAAGGCCTCGGGGCTCTTGGCCAGTTGGGCGAAGGCCTTGGGATTGGCGGCCATGATGGCCATCGCCTGGCTGTTCTGCGCCAGTGCCGAGAAGCCCGGGTCGGCGGCGAGGCTGCGGAAGCTCGGGTTGCGGGCCATCACCTCGAAGGCGTCGGTCTGCATCAGCCTGGGCACGCTGGTGTCGCCAAGCGTGATGTCGGCGTCACCGACCTGCGGCGCGATGTAGCGCTGGGCGGGGGCGATGGTGCCGGCGGTGGTGCCATCGATGGGGAAGCGCTGGGCGATCCCGACCGCGCCTGCCGCCACCGCCAGTGCGATCACGCCGGTGAGGAGGATTGCCTTACGCGAAACTCGGCTTTGCCCGACATTTTCCGTAATCGGCGGAAAGGCCATCGTCGCATCAGTCATGTGAGTCGCCCCTCAAAAATCGGGAGAAAACTCTGCTTCATTGCACTCGGAGTCAATGGAGAGTTAACCACGATCAAGCCCGCCAGCCGGCGCTGCCTTCGCGATCGATGCGAACAACACCGCCGAACATGCTGACGAAAAAGGGAGGCTTGCCTAGCCGCCGGTCACCGACATGTGCCGGTCCAGGCCGCGGGTCTCGCCGGGCGCGATGCGGAAGTCGTGGGCGCGAGGCTTGGCCCCAATAGCCCGGGCGATCGCCCTGTCCAGATCCTCCGCGCTGCCGTCGCGCAGGAGGGTCCTGAGATCAGTCGCATGGGCGTTGCCGAGGCAGGGGTGGAGCGTTCCCGTCGCGGTGACCCGGACCCGGTTGCAGCTCGCGCAGAAATTGGCCGTGAGCGGGGTGATGAAGCCGATCATCCCGCCGGTCGCGGTGCGGACGTAGCGCGCGGGGCCCCCGGTGCGGAGCGTGGTGTCGGTGAGCGCGAAGGCGGTCTCGAGGCGCTGGCGGAGCTCTGGCATGGGAACGTGCTGATCGAGCCGCTCCGCGTCCACGTCGCCGAGCGGCATCACCTCGATGAAGGTGATCGCGGCGCCGCGGGCATGGGCGAAGGCGGCGAGATCGACCGCCTCGTCGAGCGTGTCGCGCAGCGCCACCGCATTCAGCTTGACCGCAAGGCCGGCGGCCCGCGCCGCCTCGATCCCCGCTAGGACGGGCGCGATCGTCCCGCCGCGCGTCAGGGCGGTAAACCGGCCGGGGTCGAGCGTGTCGAGGCTGACGTTGACCCGGCGGACGCCGTGGCGGGCGAGCGCCTCGGCATGATCGGCGAGCAGCGTGCCGTTGGTGGTGAGGGTCAGCTCGTCGAGCGCGCCGGTCTCAATATGCCGCGCGAGATCGGCGACGAGGTCGATGATTCCCGGCCGGACCAAGGGTTCGCCGCCCGTCAGCCGAAGCTTGCGGATGCCGTGCGCGACGAACCGCGCGGCGAGCCGCTCGAGCTCGTCGAGGGTCAGGAGGTCGGGGCGCGGCGCGAAGCGCATCCGGAGCGGCATGCAATAGGCGCAGCGAAGGTTGCAGCGGTCGGTGACCGACAGCCGCAGGTAGGTGATCGTCCGGCCGTGCGAGTCGATCACGACGAAGCTCCCGACAAGGCCGCAGCCCAGCGCAGGCCGAGGCGCACTGCAACGTAGAGGATGAGCAGCGCGCTGACGACCCGCACCCACTTGGGGTCGATGAGCCGGCTTCCGACCAGCGCGCCCGCCGCGCCGCCGACCACCACGGCGGGGAAGAGCAGGAGATGGTCGCCGATCACCGCGGCGGTGGCGGCCAGCCCCTTGCTCGCCTGGCCAACCAGCCCGGCAAGCGAATTGACGAGGATGAACATCGCCGAGGTCGCGGCGATCGCCTTGGGCGGGCCCCAGCGGCGGACGTAGAGCAAGGGCGCGAGAAAGATGCCGCCGCCGATCCCCACCACACCCGCGGCAAAGCCGAGGAGGCCGGCAATAAGCGGCTCGACCCAGCCGACCGGGCGGGGGCCGTTGGCCGGCTGGCGTTCCTGCTGCCACCAAGGTTGCCAGAGCATCGTGAGGCCCGCGCACAGCAGGGAGAAGGCGAGCAGTCCGAGGAACAAGGTCTCACCCACCGCCAGCCGACCGCCGAGCGCCGCGGCGGGCACCGACAGGATGAACAAAGGCCAGCTCCGCCGCGCGTCGAAATTGCCGGCGCGGGCGAAAGCGATCGCGCCCAGCGTGACGACCAGGACGTTGCACAGGAGCGAGATGACCGGAACGGCCTTGATGTCGGTGCCCGCGAGGACCAGCAGCGCGGTATAGGTCGAGCCCCCGCCGAACCCCGCCATGGCGTAGAGCAGCGCGGTCAGCAGGAAGGCGGCGGCGAGCAGCAGCAAGGGCTAGAGCTTGCGCGCGCCGATGAGCGGACCGCCCGGCCCCGATTGCAGCAGGATGGCGGTCTTGAGCGCTGCATCGCCGCCGGCCGGGAAGGGCAGGCGCAATTCCTTGCCGGTCCAGCTGCCGAGGTTGGTCAGCTCGGTGACGATATTGCGGTGGGGTAGGGTACGGCCGCGGTTCTCCCCGGCCTTGATCGCGACCTGCTGCTCGCGGGGATCGTAGCGGACCAGCCAGACCGTCGCGGGCCTCGGCACTTCTCCCGGCCCGACCACCAGCTCACCCTTGGCGACGTCGATCGCAGGCCCGCCGAGCGCGGGCAGGTCTTGGACGATGCGGTCGAACACCTCGGGATTGCCGCCGACGTCGACCTTCGATCCGTTGAAGATCATCTGCGGCGTGAAGACGTTGCCGCGGCCGGCGGCGCGCGCATAATCCCACTGGCGCTGCGTGAAGGCGGGGCTGGCGAACTTGTCCTTCCAGCCGAGCTGGTCCCAGTAGGTCACCGCGAAACTGAGGGCGAGGAGGTCGCCGCGGTTCGCCACCCGGTTGAGATTGGCGTTGGCGGGCGGGCAGGAAGAGCAGCCCTGGCTCTGGAACAGCTCGACCACCTTGGGATGGCGCGGGTCGCCGGGAACGTCGACCTCAGCGGCTTTGGGCGCGGGCTGCGCCGAACATCCGGCCAGCGCCAGCGCGACAAGCATCACCGACCGCATCTCAGATCCCCGCATACCAGGCATAATCGGCGCGATCCTCCCAGAAGCCGCCCTTGCCGCCATAGAGGTCGTCCAATCGCTCGCGTGCCTCGATCCGCATCACGAACTTGGCATGCTTGTAGCCGAGCTGGCGCTCGACCCGCAGCCGCACCGGCGCGCCGTGGGGAATGCTGACCCGCTCGCCGTTCATGTGCGTCGCAAGGATGGTCTGCGGGTGGAAGGCGTCGACGAGGTCGATCGACTCGTAATAAGGCGCGCCGCCGCTGTCGTCGGCGCAGTGGAAGACGATGAAATTGGCGCGGGTCGAGAGGCCGGCGGCGCGCAGCAGCGGGCCGAGCTGCGGCCCTTGCCAGCCGCCGATCGCGCTCCATCCCTCGACGCAATTGTGCATCGTGATCTGCGCGCGCTGCGGCGCCTGCGCGAGCTGGGCGAGGCTGAGCTGGAGCGGGCGTGCGACCAGCCCGTCGATCACCAGCCGCCAGTCGGCGAAGTTGCTTGCCGCATGCTGCTGATAAGCGGGCGAGGCGGGCATGGCGTTGCCGTTGACCCGGAACACCGGCGACAGGTCGAGCCGGCTATATTCGCGGGCGAGCGCGTCGCGCCCCGCGACCACGCGCTGCGCCTTGTAGTTGAGCTGCTCGGCGCCCTTGAGGAGCTCGCGGAACTGCGGCTGTCCGTTGAGCTTGTCGCAGCCGGCGAGCGTCAATCCGCCGGCGGTCAGTGCCAGTCCGCGCATCAGCCCGCGACGGTCGAACAAATCGCTCATGCCTCGTCTTTCGCCTTCGGGATTCGGTAGCGTCCGGTGATCATCGAGCGGACTTCGTTGATCGGCCCGGCCAGCACCACCATCGCGATATGGACGAGGAAGAAGCCGACGAGGGCGAAGGCGGCGATGAAGTGGAGCGAGCGCGCCGACTGCCGTCCGCCGAAGATGTCGAGCAGGAACGACCAGCCGGTGGTGAGCGCCGGGCTCATCGTCATGCCGGTGAAGATGATCAGCGGCAGCAGCACGAACAGCACCGACCCGTAGGCGAGCTTCTGGAGGATGTTGTAGCGCAGCGCCGCCGCTCCGGTCGGAAAGCGCAGCCGGGCATGGTCCTTGATGTCGGCCCATAGGTGCCTGGGCGTGATCTCCGCGCCCTTGATCGCAAGGTCCTTCTGGAAGTGCCGATTGACCAGCGAGACGATCATGTAGGCGAGCAGCCCGAGCGCCAGCACCCAGGCGAAGGCGAGGTGCCAGATGCGCGCGTCGGCGAGGCTGTAGCTCGACGGGATGGTCGCCCAGTGTGGGAAGGCACGGTGCTGGGTCGAGCCGTCGGGCGCCTGCCAGTGGCCGAGCACGCCCGTCGTATCGACCGTGACCGGGCCGACGCGCAGGAACCCCCTGGTGGTCGTGCTGGTGACCTCGAGCCAGGGATGGTCGGGATTGGCGCCGTAGGTGCCCCAGTAGAGGCGGGGGTGGGCGTTGAAGATCATCAGCCCGCTCATCAGCATGACGAGGAGGGTGATCGCATTCGTCCAGTGCCACAGGCGGGTCGACAGGCGGTGGCGCTTGACCAGCTCGCCGCCGCGAACCTCGGGTTCGACCGGCTCGGCGACGGGGGCGGGCGCTGGCTCTGGCGGAAGCGGGCTCGCCGGATCGACGATCGTCGCCACCTCAGCGGTCCCCGTCCGAAACGGCGTGACGTCGATAATGGGTTGGATCGCGCATGATTCCTCCCGCTCTTGATCAGGCTAGGCGCATGGCCCTAAGTCAGTCAACTGACTGACTCGGAGTTTCGGAAAAATGGTTCGTGCAGCGGAGGCCAAGCGGGCGGCGATCGTCGAGGCGGCGGCCGAGCAGTTCCACCACGGCGGGATCCAGGGAACGGCGCTGGCCGACGTGGCGCGGGCGGCCGCGGTCGCGCCGGGGAACATGTTCACTTACTTCCGGACCAAGGACGCGCTGTCCGAGGCGGTGGCCGAGCGCTGGACCAAGAGGGTGACGGCGATCGTCGGCGAGCTCGATGCGGCGACCCCCGACCCGCTCGCGCGCATCCGGCTGTTCCTTGATCGCAGTCGCGACAATGCGCCGGCTTATGCGAAGCGGGGTTGCCCGCTCGCCATGCTCTCCCGCGATTTCCGCCAGCTGTCGCTCGCCGCCGAGCCCGCTGCCGAGCCGTTCCGGGTCCTCACCGGCTGGCTGACCGACCAATTGCAGGCCGCCGCCGACCCGCGCGCGGAGCGTCACGCCCGCTTCCTTCTTGCCACCCTGCAGGGCGCGTTCGTGCTTGCCCATGCCGAGGGCGACGCGGGTCAGGTCGAGGACATGGTCGACGAACTGCAAAACTGGCTGGGAGCGCTGGGGCTCGGCAAGGCGACCCCGACCGCCTAGTCTCGCATCATGGATGTGACCTTCTACGGCCGCCTGGCGGATCATGCGGGACGGCGGATCGCCGTCACCGCGCCCGCTTCGGGCTGCCGGGTGGGAGAGCTGCGCGCGCTGATCGAGGCGATGCATCCCGCGCTCGGTGCTGCTCTGGGCGCCGCCGGGATCAGCGCCTTCGTGCGCGACGAAATGGTTGGCGACGACCATCATCTCGATCCTGCCGACGCGATCGAATTCTGGCCGCCGGTGTCGGGCGGCTGAGATGATGCGCGCAATCCTGAGCGAGGAGTCGCTCGATCCGGCGTCGCTTCTCGCCGGCTTTACCGCGCGGCTGCCCGGCACGGTCGGCGCGGTAATGAGCTTCCTTGGCCTTGCCCGCGCCAATGGATCGGCCGGCGAGGTGCTCGACGCGCTGGTCCTCGAAGCTCATCCGACCGCCACCTTACGCTCGCTGGACGCCATCGCCGCCGACGCCGTCGCCCGCTTCAACCTTCTCGCGGTCGAGGTGGTGCACCGCCACGGCCGGATCGCGCCGGCCGAGCCGATCGTGTGGGTCGCCGCCGCCGCCGCGCATCGCCGCGCCGCCTTCGAGGCTTGCGACCAGATCATGGATCGCCTCAAGACCGAGGCTGTGCTGTGGAAGCGCGAGGAAGGCGAGCAGGGCCGCCGCTGGATCGAGCCGACGACGGCCGACCACGAGGCCGCCGCGCGATGGAGCACGAAGTGATGGCCGGACGTATCGATCCCGAACTGCCTTTCCACCCGCTTGGCATTGCCGTGCTGACTGTCTCGGACACCCGCATCGAGGAAAACGACACCTCGGGCCAGACACTGGTCGAGCGCCTCGCCGACAGCGGCCACCGCCTTGCCGGCCGCGCGATCGTGCCCGACGACGTCGAGGCGATCCGCGCACAGGTCCTCGCCTGGGTCGCCGAGCCGGCGGTCGATCTCATCCTCACCACCGGCGGGACCGGCTTCGCAACGCGCGACGTCACCCCCGAGGCGGTCCGCCCCTTGCTCCGCCGCGAGATGGAGGGCTGGGCGGTGCTCTTCCACCAGGCGAGCCTGACCACCGTCGGCGTCTCGACGCTCCAGTCGCGCACCTTCGCCGGGCAGATCGAGGACAAGTTCATCTTCTGCCTGCCGGGCTCCACCGGGGCCTGCCGCGACGCCTGGGACCTCGTCCTCGTCCACGAACTCGACAGCCGCTACCGTCCCTGCTCGCTGCCGAGCCTGATCCCGCGGTTGCAGGGATGAGCAAGCTCAGCCACCTCGACGGCGAAGGCCGCGCGCAGATGGTCGACGTGACCGACAAGGCGCCGACCCAGCGCACCGCGGCGGCGTCGGGCAGCTTGCGCTGCGCGTCCGAAACCCTGTCCCTCGTCCGCGAGGGCAAGGCGCCCAAGGGAGCGGTCGTCACCACCGCCGAACTGGCCGGGATCATGGCCGCCAAGCGCACGGCCGAGCTGATCCCGCTCTGCCACTCGCTGCCGCTGACCAAGGTCGCGGTGACCATCATGGAGGATCCCGATCTTCCCGGGTATCGCATCGCCGCCGAGGTCCGCACCAACGGCGTTACCGGGGTCGAGATGGAGGCGCTGACCGCCGTCTCGGTCGCGGGCCTCACCCTGTTCGACATGCTGAAGGCGGTCGACCGGACGATGGCGATCGGCGACATCAAGGTGACGGCGAAGAGCGGCGGCAAGTCGGACTGGCCGGCATGATCAGCTTCGACGAGGCCTCGGCGCTGCTGGCGGGCGTCGCCGCGCCGCTGGGCCTCGAGACCTTGCCGCTGGCCGCGGCGCACGGCCGGATCCTCGCCGGGCCCGTCGTCGCCCGCATCGACAGCCCGCGGGCCGACGTCTCGGCGATGGACGGCTATGCGGTGCGCGCCGCCGACATCGCTGGAGGCGCCGCGCTGCCCGTGATCGGCCGTTCCTATCCCGGCCAACCCTTCGCCGACGACATGCCCCCGCAGGCCTGCGTCCGGATCTTCACCGGGGCCGCGCTTCCTGCCGGGGCCGACCGTGTCGTCATCCAGGAGGAGGTCGCCGAGGCCGACGGCATCGCCACCTTCGGGGCAACGGGCGGCCCGACCTTCGTCCGCCCGCGCGGCAGCGATTTCGTCATTGGCCGCGAACTGCTGGCGGCCGGCACGAAGCTCACGCCCGGCGCGCTGCTCGCCATCGGCGGGGGCGACGTCGGCGAGGTCCGGGTCTGGCGGCGACCGCGGGTCGGCCTGCTCGTCACGGGCGACGAACTGGTCGCGCCCGGCACCGCCGCCGCGCATCCCGCCGCCATTCCCGACAGCGTGTCACTTGCCGTCGCCGCGCTCGCAGCCGACTGGGGCGGCGAGGTCGTGAGAATCGAGCGGCTCGCTGACGATCTGCCGAGCGCAGTGGCGGCGGCGGGCAGGATGCTCGATGAGGTCGATGTGCTGGTGGTGACCGGCGGGGCCTCGGTCGGCGAGCGCGATCATGCCAAGGCGATGGTTGCGCCGCATGGCCTCGAGCTCCTTTTCTCCAAGGTCGCGATGAAGCCGGGCAAGCCCGTCTGGGCGGGCCGTGCGGGCGGCGCAATCGTGCTCGGCCTGCCCGGCAATCCCACCTCGGCGCTGGTCTGCGCGCGGCTCTTCCTCGCGCCCTTGCTGTGCGGAATGACCGGACGGCCGCCCGCCGAGGCGCTTGCCGCGCGCACCTTGCCGCTGGCGGAGGCCGTCGCGCCCGTGGGCTCACGCGAAACCTTCTTTCGTGGCCACGAGGACGGGGGCCGGGTGGTTCTTGCCGATCACCAGGATTCGAACGGCCAGCGCGTCCCCGGGTCGGCCGACCTCCTCGTCCGGTTGCCGGCCGGGGACGTGGCCAATCCCGCTGGGACCCTCGTGCCGGTGCTGGCGCTCTAGGCGGCGACGCGTTCGTCGGCCGGGTTCGGCGCCATCTCTTCCCAGCCAAGGTCGCCGGTGTAGCGCCACGCCATCCGGCCTTGGTCGTCGAGCGCGAACAGGTGCAGCCACTTGTTGTCGAACAGCGCGCGGACCTGTTCGTGACGGGCGAGGATGTCGGTGATCGCCGCGCGCGGGGCCTCGACCAGCACCGACAGCCGCAGCGGTTCGTGCATCAGTTGCTCGCCGTCCGAGACCGACTGGATCGGCAGGCCGCCGCGCAGGAGGCCGCCATTGCCCTCGACCACGCCGAGGCCGCCGGTGACGTTGTGCAGCAGCTTGTTGCCCGCGCCGAACAGCCCTGGCGCGACGGTCGAGCCATAATATTGGAGGCTGATCCAGCTCGCGACCACTACCGGCGCGGTGAGGATCAGTTCGAGCACGCCGAAGCCCGCGTCGGCGCGCCAGTCATAGTCGTGGAGGAAGGCGCGGCCCGCGAGGTCCTTGCCCGCCGTCCTGGCGCGCGGGGCGGCGACAAAGGCCTGGCAGCCGGCGAGCGCCCATTCGGGGCGAAGCTCGGCCCAGTTGCGCGCCCGGGCGGCGACATCGGCCGCGTCGCTGGCACGCGGGAGGCGGCGCGCGCGCTCGGTCGCGGTCAGCGTTCCTGCCGCAGCGAGCCAGCGGCGGGCGCGTTCGAGCTGCCCGGCGTGGGCGGGCGAGGGGTGGTCGTCGGCGTAGAGCGTGACCGCGTCGGTGGTGGTGTCATGCAGCGCGGCACAAAAATGCGTGTCGGCGGGGATGACGATCCCGGTGGCGGCGAGCCCGTCGCGCACCTCGGGGTCGTTGAGCAGCCCCGCCAGCAGCCGCGCATTGACCTCGCCCGAATAGCCGCCGCAGGCGCCGCAGTGGAGCGCGGACCCATGGGGATTGTTGACCGTGTTCGCGCCATGACCGGCGAGGATGACCAGCGGCGCGAAGCCCTCGGTCAGCGACATGGCCCTGAGCACCGCGGTGGCGGTGGCGATCCGCGTGGCGAGGTCGAGCGCGGGGTCGAGCACGGGCGCGGGGTCGTGGGGCGCGTCGTTCCGCTTCAGGCCGAGCGCATCGCGGACGAGCTTCAGGACGTAGGTCGGACCGGCGGCCTCGACGAAAGCGAAGGACGAGACGGCCGCCAGCTTGAACCGGTCCCAGGCGCGGCTCGCACGGCGGGCGATGCGGTAGGCCTGGTCCTGCTCGGGCGCGCCGCCCGAATGGCTGTGTACGCCCGGGGTGAGGAGGACGGGGAGGCGCGCTTCGATCACGTCGGAGCCCAGCCGGCGATGCCCGGTGCCAAGCCCGAAGAAGCCCGCGAAGCCGAGGGTGCGAATGCCCGGGTCGAGGCTTTCGAGCGCGCGGCGGAAGAGCTCGGAGCGGACGTCGATGCAGAAGGCCATCTGCAGCGACGGGCGCTCGGCCGGACGGGGCGACCGGGGTTCGGCGAGCAGCGCCTGCAATCGCCGCTGCGCCGCCCGTTCGGCGGCCTCCTGGAGCATGGCGTCGATGCGGTCGTCGGCGCTCGGCACCGGCGGTTCGGCAAAGGCGCGGCAGGCACTGGTCCACGCGCCGGCGATGGCGTCGCGATGCTGGCGGTAGAGCGCGAGCTCGAAGGCCAGCATGATGGCGAGGAGATCGGTGCCCGACGAGTCCGCGCCGCCAGCCAGCTCGGCCTGCCACAGACGGTAGCGCGCGACCTGCGCCCAGCCTCCGGTCAGGGTCAGCAGCCGATGGAAATAGAGGTCGAGCGCATCCGCGGGCAAAGCCAGCTCGCGGACGGCCAAAGCGATCAGCTCCTCGCTGCTCGCCGGAAGTGCGCTGGCGAAGGCGGCAAAGCCAAACAGTCCCGCAATCTCGGGCGTCAGGTCGTGCGTCGCGGCCGATCGCCAGAGGGCATAGGGGCCTTGCCCCGCGGGGCTTGGCCAGAGCGCCTGCCCGGTGTCGAAGATGCTCGCGGCGAAGTGACTGGTCCGCTCCGCCACCAGCGCCGGCCAGTCGGTCCCGCACGCATGGGCCGACAAATCGGCGACCGTCGGAATCGCCAGTCGCTCGGGTCGCTTTTTCCGCGTGGCCTCGATGAGCTCGGTGGGCGACAGGCGTCCCGCCGCGGCGGCCTCGAGATCGGCAGCGAGGATCTCGCCGCGCTCGATCTTCTCCCGGTACCAGCGGCGGGGCATGGTGACGGCGGATCCCGCGACCCGCGCCAGCCGCGCGGCGGTCCGCTCGAGCGGCTCGCCCGACTGGCCGAGAAAGGGATTGACCGCGACGCTCGCGGCGAGCGGCCACAAAGGCGGGATGGCGCGCACGGCGCGGTCGGCGGCGGCGCAAATGTCCTTGGTCGTCATCGTCGTTACTCCAGGGTCGGCTCAGCCGGCGCGCTTGATGGTCCAGCCGCCAAGCAGCCGGTCGAGCGCGGCATTGACGTAGAGGCCGTTCGAGAGATGGACCCGAAGCCCCGCCGAGGCCGGGTGGCTCGCCCACAAGGGGAACAGGGCCTGCGCGACCGCGACCAGCCCGAAGCTCAACACCGCGAGCGCGATCAGCGTCCATTCGAGCGGGCCGGGCGCAGGGGTGGCGGGAAGCGTGCCCCGGGTCAGCCACTCGGCTAGCGTCTGGAGCGCGAAATAACCGCTCGCGGCGGCGGCCGAGTAGAGCGTCGTGCGGCGGGTCAGGAGGCGCGGCGCGGCATCGGCGAACCCTTGCGCAAACAGATAGGCGACGCCGAAGACGAGGATCGCGCCCAGGGCCAGGGCCTGCGGGCTCTTGTGATCGAAGCCGAAGGCCAGGCCGAACAGCGCGCCGATCGCGGCATAGACGGCGAGCGCGGCAACGAAGGCGCGGCCGACCGCACGGACGCTCGGCACCGCGACCGGGCCCGGCCGCCGGATCGAGGCGACCTGCTCGACCGCCCCGCCCGAGGCGAGAAAGGCATGCGCCTTGTAGAGCGAGTGGGCGACGATGTGCAGCAGCGCGAGCGGGAAGAGGGCGAGCCCGCACTGCAGGATCATGAATCCCATCTGCCCGACCGTCGACCAGGCGAGCGAGGTCTTGACCGCGGGCTGGGTCAGCATGACCGCGGCGCCGAAGATGGCGGTGAAGCCGCCGATCATCGCCAGCACCGCGAGCACGCCGGGCGCGGCCAGCATGACGTCGGCCAGACGGATGAGGAGGAAGCCGCCGGCGTTGATCACTCCGGCATGAAGCAGCGCCGAGACCGGGGTCGGGGCTTCCATCACCTCGGTCAGCCAGCCGTGGGTGGGGAATTGCGCCGACTTGAGCAAGGCGGCGAGCGCCAGCAAGGCGGCCACCCCGATGATCCCCGCCGGGGCCTCGCCCGCACGGGCCGCGGCATTGATCGCGGCGATATCGGTGGTGCCGTGCGCAAGGATCATCAGCCCCGCCGCGGCAACGAGCGCCACCGCGCCGATGGTCGAGAAGAGCCGCTTCTTGGCCGCCGCCCGCTGCGCCGCGCGACGCTCGGGATAGAAGAGCAGCAGGCGATGGAGGCAATAACTGGTCGCGATCCACGACGCGGCGAGCTGGACGAGATTGCCCGCCTGCACCAGCAGCAGCACCGAGGCGATCGCCGCGCACAGCCAGGCGGTGAAGGCCCCCTGCCGCGCCTCGCCGTCGAGGTAGCTGCGGGTGTAGCGGACCACCACCCAGCCGACGAAGCTGACGAGAGCGAGCATGGTCACGCTGACCGCGTCGATCCGCGTCGACAGGCCGATTCCGCTTGCGCCCAGAAGCGGACTGGTCGCCGGTCCCCCGGCGAGGAGAAGGGCGAGCGTCGCGGCTGCAATCAGCAGCGCGGCGAGCGCCGCGGCCTCGGCCAGTTCGGGCACCAGCTTCGGTCGCCGCCCGGGGCGCAGGCTCGCGACCAGCGCGGGAAGGAGCAAGGGCAGCGGCGCCGCGAGCGGCAGCAGGGTGATGGGCACGGTCTCTCCGGGCATTAGGGTCGTTTGAGGCCCGTTACGGTGTCCCGTATCTCATGTTAAATGCATTGTTCTTGCAAAACCGTTCGCTATTATCGAACCATGTCCACCCTCAACTACAACCACCTGCGCTACTTCTGGGCGGTGGCGCATGACGGCAATCTCACCCGCACCGCCGAACGGTTGAACCTCACCCAGTCGGCACTGTCGGTGCAGATCCGCAAGCTCGAGGAACGGCTCGGCCATCCTTTGTTCGAGCGGCGCGGGCGCCAACTCCACCTCACCGAAGCGGGGCGGATCGCGCTCGACCATGCCGACGCCATTTTCGCCGCCGGGGAAGAATTGCTCGGGACTCTCCGCCAGACCGGACTGGCCCGCCAGGCGCTCCGCGTCGGTGCGCTCGCAACGCTGTCGCGCAACTTCCAGATGGAGTTTCTCCGGCCCCTGTTCGGCCGCGACGACATCGAGATCGTGCTGCGCTCGGGCAGCCAGGCCGAATTGCTGGCGGCACTCGAAGGGCTCAATCTCGACGTCGTCCTGGTCAATCGCCCGCCACAGGGCGATGCGCTCCGCCGCTTCGTCGCGCACCGCCTTGCCGAACAGCCGGTCAGCCTGTTCGGCACGCCGTCGCGACTGGCGGGGAAGGAGCCGGGCCTCGCTGCGCTGCTCGCCGCAAACCCGGTCGTGCTGCCGACGCTCGACAGCGAGATCCGCACCGGCTTCGACGCGCTCATGGACCGGATCGGCCTGCGCCCGCAGATCGCCGCCGAGGTCGAGGACATGGCGATGCTCCGCCTGCTCGCCCGCGAGGATGTCGGGCTGGCGGTCCTGCCGCCGATCGTGGTCAAGGACGAGATCGCCGCCGGCACCCTGGTCGAGGCCGAGCGGATGCCCGGCTTCGCCGCCAGTTTCTATGCCGTGACCATGGCGCGCCGCTTCCCCAATCCATTGGTCGGCAAACTGCTCGGCGCGGCGGCCGGCTGAACCTTTTGCGATTGCCTCTCCCGCCCCCCGCGCTAGAGTGGCGAGGCTCGGCCACTCTTGCTGTGAGCCATCCTCGATTGCGCATTCGTTCTCCTCTTGTTCCATGAGAACGGAATGTGTACATACGTCCGGAACGGAGGCTTTCGCCGCCGCCGGCACGTGAGAGGAGCAGGGTCATGGCAACGCAGCTGAAGGTCGTCGGTATGGGCGGGGATGTAATGACTACGGACAGGCAGAAGGCGCTCGACGCCGCATTGGCGCAGATCGATCGCGCGTTCGGCAAGGGCTCGGCGATGAAGCTGGGCGAAAAGCCCAAGATGGAGGTCGAGGTGATCTCGACCGGAAGCCTCGGGCTCGACATCGCGCTCGGCGTCGGCGGTCTTCCGCGCGGCCGCGTGATCGAGATCTACGGGCCCGAAAGCTCGGGCAAGACCACGCTTGCGCTGCACACCATCGCCGAGGCGCAGAAGAACGGTGGCACCGCCGCCTTCGTCGACGCCGAGCATGCGCTCGATCCCGCCTACGCCAAGAAGCTCGGGGTCAACATCGACGAGCTGATCGTCAGCCAGCCCGACACGGGTGAGCAGGCGCTCGAGATCGTCGACACGCTGGTTCGCTCGAACGCGATCGACGTGCTGGTGGTGGACTCGGTCGCCGCGCTCGTGCCGCGGGCCGAGATCGAGGGCGAGATGGGCGACAGCCACGTCGGCCTTCAGGCCCGCTTGATGAGCCAGTCGCTGCGCAAGCTTACCGGTTCGATCAGCCGCTCGCGCTGCATGGTGATCTTCATCAACCAGCTGCGCATGAAGATCGGCGTCATGTACGGCAATCCCGAGACGACCACCGGCGGCAATGCGCTGAAATTCTACGCCTCGGTCCGCCTCGACATCCGCCGCACCGGGCAGATCAAGGATCGCGACGAGATCGTCGGCAACACCACCCGCGTGAAGGTCGTCAAGAACAAGGTCGCGCCGCCGTTCAAGCAGGTCGAGTTCGACATCATGTATGGCGAGGGCGTCAGCAAGATCGGCGAGATCCTCGACCTCGGCGTCAAGGCCGGGGTGGTCGAGAAGTCGGGTGCTTGGTTCAGCTACGATTCGACCCGGATCGGCCAGGGCCGCGAGAATTCGAAGAACTATCTTCGCGAGAATCCCGACGTGACCGCCAAGATCGAGGCCGCCATCCGCCGCGGCAAGGACGAGATCGGCGACGCGCTGATGGTGGGGCCGGGCGCCGACGACGACGCCTGAGCCCTGGGGCCGCATTTGAACAACCATCGCCGCTTCTCCCAGACCGGGAGGAGCGGCGATGTCGTTAAGGTGGGAGAACGGTTTGGCATCCTAGGCGTTGGGAGTTCGCAACAGCGCCAAGGATCCCCATGCGTCTCCTCTTCGCCCTCGCCATCCTCGCCCTCCCGACCGTCGCCGCCGCGCAGGTCGCGCCGCAATCGACCATCGCCGAAATGGCAACCACGCCGCTCGTCAAGCTCAGCATTTCCGAGACGCTGCGTACCCCGCCCGACGAAGCGAGCATCACCGTCGGGACCCAGGCCCGCGCGCCGACCGCCACGGCGGCCGCCCAGGCTAACAAGGTCAAGACCGAGAAACTGCTCGCGACCATCCGCGCGGCGGGCCTGCGCGAGCGCGACATCCAGACGCAGGGCATCCAGCTGAGCCCCGAATACAACTACATCAACGATCCCGCGACGGGCCGCGGCCGCCAGGTCTTCAACGGCTATGTCGCTAGCAATTCGATCCTCTTGAAGACCCGCGACATTCCCAAGCTGACTGCGCTGCTCGACACGCTGACCACCGCCGGAGCTGACAGCGTCTATGGGCCCAACTTCTCCATCTCCGATCCCCTCCCGCTGCGCGCCGAGGCCCGCAAGAGGGCGCTCGAGCGGGGACAGGCCGAAGCGCTCGAATATGCCCGCAACCAGGGCTTTTCCCGCGTGACCCTGCTCTCGGTCGAGGAAGGGGTGAGCTATCGCGGGACCGACGTGATCGTGACCGCCAGCCGGGTGAGCTACGCCGGCGGCCCCCCGCCGCCCCCGCCGCCCGCGCCCGAGCGCGATGGCGGGATCGTTGCGCCCGGCCAGCTCGAAACCGGTGTCTCGTTGCAACTCATCTACCGGCTGGAGCGCTGAGCCCCCGAACCCGAGCAAAGGACATCAAATGGCTGACAAAGAGGCGGCGGGCATGGTGACGACGACCAACCCCGCCACCGGCGAGAAGGGCCGGAGCTATCCGGCCCACGACCTCGACCAGGCGCGCGCCGCCGCAAGGGCCGCGCATGCGGCGCAGCGCGAATGGCGCAAGACCAGCTTCGCCGAACGGTCCGCCATCATCCGAAAGGCCGGCGCGCTGCTGCGCGAACGGGCGGACCGCTATGCCGGGCTGATGACCGAGGAGATGGGCAAGACGCTCACCGACGGTCGTGCGGAAGTCGAGAAATGCGCCTTCCACTGCGACTGGTTCGCCGACCATGCCGAGGCCTATCTGGCGGACGAGACGGTCGATCTCGGCGCGCCGGGCGAGGCTTTCGTCACCTTCAACCCGATCGGTGTCGTGCTGGCGGTGATGCCGTGGAATTTCCCCTTCTGGCAGGTGATCCGCTTTGCCGCGCCGGCGCTGATGGCGGGCAATGGCGCGCTCCTGAAGCATGCCAGCAACGTTCCCGGCTCGGCGCTGGCGATCGAGCAGGTCTTCCATGACGCCGGGGTCCCCAAGGACCTGTTCCGGACGCTGATCCTGCCGAGCAAGCACATCGCCGCGCTGATCGAGGACGAGCATGTCGCGGCGGTGACGCTGACCGGAAGCGTCGCGGCGGGCAAGAGCGTCGCCACGGCCGCCGGGGGCGTGCTCAAGAAGTGCGTGCTCGAGCTCGGCGGCTCGGACGCCTATCTGGTTCTCGAGGATTCCGACGCCGAGGCCGCCGCCAAGGTCGCCGCCACCGCACGCATGGTGAACGGCGGGCAGAGCTGCATCGCGGGCAAGCGCTTCATTGTCGTCCGCGCAATCAAGGAGCAGTTCGAGGCGGCGATGGTCGCGGCGATGAAGGCCTATGCGATGGGCGATCCGCGTGAGGAGGCGACCAAGCTCGGGCCGATGCAGAGCGTCGAGGCGCGCGACGAGATTGCCGGGCAGGTCGAGAAGAGCATCGCCAATGGCGCGACGCTGCTCCTCGGCGGCGAGGTGCCCGACAAGAAGGGCGCCTGGTATCCCGCGACCGTGCTCACCGACGTCGCCGCCGGCCAGCCCGCGCATGACGAGGAAGTGTTCGGACCCGTCGCCGCGATCATCGCGGCCGAGGACGAGGCCGACGCCATTCAAATCGCCAACGCCAGCGAGTTCGGCCTTGGCTCGGGCGTGCTGACCGGCGATCCCGAGCGCGGTCGCCGGATCGCCCGCGACGAACTCGAGGCGGGGATGAGCTTCGTCAACGAGAACGTCCGCTCGGACCCGCGCATGCCCTTCGGCGGGGTCAAGCATTCGGGCTACGGCCGCGAATGCGCCGCCTACGGCATCCGCGAATTCGTCAACATCAAGACCGTTCACGTGAAGCCGCTCGAAGCCGCCAAGGGCCACCGGGTGGATTAGGGAAGGGTCACAAAGGTCCCAGGGTCCGGGGGTGCGAAACAGGCCCGCGCAGGCCGAGGAAATGGCGGAATCCCGGGATCGGGGACGAAAGTGGGAAGGTCACGCACTGTGACTTTCGCCGTCCCCGCGACGGAATGATCGGCAATTGCAAAGAGCTCCACGGCGAACCGCTGCGGTTAGATAAGCAGTTCAAATCCTACATTGCAAGGCGGAGCCCGGCATCCCGAAGCTGCGCTCGGGCGTTGTCGCGGGATGTCGGAAACGATCGAGAGCCTCCGCCAGCGGATGGAGCGTGCCGCGCTTGAACTGGATTTCGAGGAAGCGAAGCGCTGCCGCGACCGGATCGCCTTGCTGCGCGGCAGAGCGACCGCGGACGAGGCCGAGCAGGCCGATCTGGAAGGCATCGAGCGACAGAAGCCCGGCGCCATGGGACTGGGCACGAGTCAGCAGCGGGTGGCGCCGCCGCCTGGCTGGACAAAGCCGGCCAAGCCCGATCCGATGACGACCGGGCGATCGACCAGAGGCCGGCGTCGCCGGCCATGACCGCCGAGGCGCGCCAAACGACCCTGGCCCTGCTCACGTCTCGCGCGCCCGGCGGCACCATCTGCCCGAGCGAAGTCGCGCGGGCGATCGCGTCCGACGGCGACTGGCGCGCCGCCATGCCGATGGTTCATGGGGCCGTCAACCGCCTGCTTGCCGAGGGCGCGATCCGGCTGAGCTGGAAAGGCCAGCGGCTGACCGCGCGCGCCGGACCTTATCGGGTCGCAATGAACATTCGGACGCGGGACTAATATCCTCGTGTCACCGGATGTTTGATCTGGGTGGGAAGCAGACATTGCGCTGACGGTCCTGCGTTGGCTCACGCCTGAGCTTTCACCTTGGAAGTGACAAGGCGCATCCATTTCTCGACCTCAGCATCGTTGTCAGAAAGCAAGTTCAGCGGCACCTGCATCACTCCTCCCGACCTACGGGTTAGTCGAATGATCTCCATAGAACGCTTGCCTTGCACAGGGCCCGCTTGTGGAGCGACACTCAATCGATTGACGGACACAAGATCTTCAAATCGCACTCGCTTCCTCCAGAGCGGCGAATTGAAGACTACCTCTTCCCCAGTGGCAATCACGGCGGCGGCCTTCGTACGCTTAAGCCACGACAGTCGAAGGCATCCCCAGAGGAACAAGGCGGACAAGACGGCCAACCCTGTGCCAAACACTCTCGCCTGAAGATCACCTTTTCCAAAGAAGAGAATAATGCCGACGAGAGCTGTTAACGCCGCTGCGATCACGAAGATTTTCATGATGCTGGTGATGGTTGTTTCGGAGAAGCTGAGATGCATTGTGCAAACGCCTGACGCTTAGACTTCGTTTGGCATACGTCGCTGGCGTCAGCGAACCGTTAAAGCGCCTTGAGGGGCCGCAATGGGCCGATCTCAGACGCTCGACTGGAATGTCGTAAATCGGTCGAAAGCGGACGTTCGCCCCTTCCCTTGCCTAGTAGGATTTCATCTGCTGAAATGAACCTCAACGGTTCGTTTCGCTCTTTGACAATTTACAGAAGCTCGCCGGATGCGACTCGGCCACCCTGGGACCTTTGTGACCTTTGCGCTCAAAGTCCCTGGTAGCGCTGCCAATTCTCCGGGCTGAGCCGCACCGCGACGAACATTTCGTCGCCCTCGCTGCGGCTTTCGAGCACTTCGCCGCGGCTGTGGAGCCAGGCGAGGCGCTGGCCGTCGCTGGACTTCAGCCGCAAGTGATGCACCGCCGCGCCCTCGCGCAGCAGCTGGCCGACGCGGGTGAGGAGCCGATCGGTCCCCTCCCCGCTCAGCGCTGACACCGTGATCACGTCCTCGCGCCGGTCGGCCTCGTTCTCGACCGCCTCGCGGTCGGCGCCTTCGAGGAGATCGACCTTGTTCCACACCTCGAGCCGGGCCGGCCCGTCCTCGCCAGCGACGATCCCGAGGTCGCCCAGCACCTGTTCGACATCGGCCTTCTGCGCATCGCTGTCGGGATGGTGGATGTCGCGGACGTGGAGGATCAGGTCCGCGCTCGCCACTTCCTCGAGCGTCGCACGGAAGGCGGCGACGAGCTCGGTCGGCAGGTTCGAGACGAAGCCCACCGTGTCCGACAGGATCGCCTTGTCGAAGCCGGGCACGCTGATCTCGCGCATGGTCGGGTCGAGCGTCGCGAACAACAAATCCTCGGCAAAGACCTTGGCGCGGGTCAGCCGGTTGAACAGGGTGGATTTGCCGGCATTGGTATAGCCGACCAGCGCGATCACCGGCCACGGCGCGCGCTTCCTCCGGTCGCGGTGAAGCGCCCGCGTGCGCTTCACCTGGTCGAGCTCGCGGCGGATCTTGGCCATGCGGTCGCGGATCAGCCGGCGGTCGGCCTCGATTTGCGTTTCGCCCGGACCGCCGAGGAAGCCGAAGCCGCCGCGCTGCCGCTCGAGGTGGGTCCAGCTGCGGACCAGCCGCCCGGCCTGATAGTCGAGGTGGGCGAGCTCGACCTGAAGCCGCCCTTCGGCGGTGGCGGCGCGCTCGCCGAAGATCTCGAGGATGAGGCCAGTGCGGTCGATGACCTTGACCTTGGTCCCGTCCTCGAGGTTCTTCTGCTGGACCGGGGTGAGCGCCGCGTCGACCACCAGCACCTTGGCCTCGCGCTCGGCGGCGCGCTCGGCGATCTCCTCGACTTGTCCCTTGCCGAACAGGGTCGCGGGGCGAGGTTGGCGGATGCGGAAGGCCAGCCGGTCGGCGACGTCGAGCCCGATCGCCTCGGCCAGGCCCTGCGCCTCGTCGAGCCGCGCCTCGGTGGTCCGCGCGTTGCTCTCCTGCGCGCGGTCGGGAAGCACGACCAGCGCCGCTTCCCCGCGCCGCAGGCCATCGCCACCCGCCCGGTCGAAGCCGGTGCTCATTCCCCGTCCTCGCTGTCGGTCACGCCGCCGAGCTGGAGCTGGCTCCCCGGCTGCATGGTCGAGACCGCATGCTTGTAGACGAGCTGGACCTCGGCTCCGCGGCCGAGCAGCATCGAGAAGCGGTTGAACGCCACCACCTCGCCTTGGAGCATCACGCCGTTGACGAGGAACACCGTCATCGGCTCGCGCTGGCGGATCGCGGCGGCGAGGAACAGGTCCTGAAGCGTCGCCCTTCCCTCCTCCACCCCGGTCCCGCGGAAGCTGGCGAGGTCGATGTCGGTCGGCGCGCGGGCCGGCATGATGGTCGACATCGCATGCTTGTAGATGAGCTGGTTGACCCCGTCGCGGCGGAGCAGCAGCGAGAAGGCATCGAACCAGGTGATGACGCCGGTCAGCTTCACCCCCTTGACCAAAAAGATGGTCACGGGAGTGCGCGAACGGCGCAGGCTGTTCAGGAAATGATCCTGCAAACTCAGGGTCTTGGACGGCATTTTCTGCGTTCTTCTGTTATCGGTTACAGGCCCCGGGGCCGGGACGTCAGGAGGAGGAACGATCCTCCTCGTCATTCTGTCCCTTGTCGCCGAGCCCGAGCGCCTTCAATTTCCGGTGCAGCGCCGAGCGCTCCATCCCGATGAAGCTCGCAGTGCGGCTGATGTTGCCCGAGAAACGGCGGATCTGGACCCGGAGATATTCGCGCTCGAAGCTCTCGCGGGCCTCGCGCAGCGGCGAGCCCATGATCGACAGGGTCGAGCTCGACAGCCCGCCCGACCCGCCGGTGTCGAGCACCTCGGCCGGCAGCAGGTCGACCTCGATCCGCTCGAGCCGCTCGCTCGGCGCCATGATCACCGTCCGCTCGATGATGTTGCGCAGCTGGCGGACGTTGCCCGGCCAGTCATGCGCCTGGAGCGCGGCCAGCGCCTCGTCGGACAGCGTGGGCGGCGGCATCCGCCGCTCGGCGGCGAAGCGGGCGAGATAGTGGTTGGCGAGCTCGGGAATGTCCTCGCGCCGTTCGCGCAAGGGCGGGATCCGCACCGGCACCACGTTGAGTCGATAATAGAGGTCCTCGCGGAAGCGGCCCGCGGTGATCTCGTCGGACAGGTTCTTGGAGGTCGCCGACAGCACCCGCACGTCGACCTTGACCGGGCGCTGCCCGCCCGAACGAGTGAAGCTCTGGTCGGTCAGCACACGCAGGATCTTGCCCTGCGTGGTCAGCGGCATGTCGGCGATCTCGTCGAGGAACAAAGTTCCGCCATGGGCCTGCTCGAGAAAGCCCGGGCGCGCGACCCCATCGGTCTCGGAGCCGAACAATTCCTCCTCGACCCGTCCCGGGTCCATCCGCGCCGCGGCGACGGTGACGAACGGCCCCCCGGCGCGCGTGCTCCAATTGTGGATGGTGCGCGCGGCAATCTCCTTGCCGACCCCGGCGGGCCCGGTGATGAGCACACGGCTGCCGGTCGGCGCCACCCGCTTCAGGGTCGCGCGGACGGTGTTGATCGCGACCGACGAGCCGTTCAATTGGTCCTCGGTCCCGATCCTGAGCTTGAGGTCGGCATTCTCGCGCCGCAGCCGGTCGGTCTCGGTCGCGCGGCCGACGAGGTGGAGCAGCCGGCTCGCCTCGAACGGCTTCTCGATGAAGTCGATCGCGCCCTCGCGGATCGCGGCGACCGCGGTGTCGAGATTGCCGTGCCCGCTGATCATCAGGATCGGCAGGGTGGGATCGCGCCGCTTGATCTCCTCGAGCAGCTGCAACCCGTCCATCCGCGAGCCCTGCAGCCAGACGTCGAGCAGCACGAGGCTCGGGCGGCGGCTTTCGATCGCGTCGAGGGCCTCGGTCGAGTTGGCGGCCGACCTGACCGCATAGCCCTCGTCCTCGAGGACGCCGGCCACGAGGTCGCGAATATCGGCCTCGTCGTCGACCACCAGCACTTCCAGAGCCATCTTACGCAGTCTCCTCATCAGGCGTGTTTTCGGCGGCCTCGGCCAGCACCGCGAGCTTGGCGAGGTCGAAGGCGATCCGGACGTGGGTGCCCCCGCCCGCGCGGTCGAGGAAGGCGATCTCGCCGCCATGCTCCTCGACGATCTTCTTGACGATCGCCAGCCCCAGCCCGGTGCCGCGCACCCGCGTGGTCATATAAGGCTCGGTGAGGCGTTCGCGTTCCTCGGGCAGGCCGACGCCGGTGTCGGTGACGTCGATCACCAGCTGCTGCTCGGTCTTGCGCAGGCACAGGTTGATGCGGTCGCCGGCGAAATTATGCTCGCCGCGATTCTTTCGGCTTTCAATGGCTTCGACGCCATTCTTGACAACGTTCGTCAGCGCCTGGGCGAGCTGGCGGCGGTCGCAGACCATGCGGATATCGCCTTGCGCCGGATCGAGCGTGAAGGTGACGCCGGGATGCGCGACCTCGTGCAGGAACAGCGCGGTGCGCGCGATCTCGTGGACATTCTCCTCGCGGAACACCGGCTTGGGCATCCGCGCGAAATTGCTGAATTCGTCGACCATGCGGCGCAGGTCGCCGACCTGGCGGACGATGGTCTCGGTCAGCCGCCCGAAGGTCTCGGGATCGCTCTCGATCTCCTTGCCGTAGCGGCGCTGGAGCCGTTCGGCGGCGAGCTGGATGGGGGTCAGCGGGTTCTTGATCTCGTGCGCGATGCGCCGCGCGATGTCGGACCAGGCGGCGCGGCGCTGGTCGGCGAGCTGCTCGGTGATGTCGTCGAAGGTCAGCACCCAGCCGTCGGCATAGCGGACGCGCTTGACCGCCAGCGTGCGCTGCCCGCCCTCGGCGCGGACGAGGACGTCGGCCTCGCGCTGGTCGCCACAGAGGAATTCCTCGAGCTCGTGGCTGACCTCGTGCAGCCCCTGCCCCTCGATCCCCTCGCAGCCATGCTGGAGCAGCGCCTCGGCCGAGCGGTTGGTGAGGAGGATCCGGCGGTCGTTGTCCAATGCGATCACGCCCGCCGTCACCGACCCCAGCACTGCCTCGATGAAGGCACGGCGGGTATCGAGCTGGGTGTTCGCCGCCTTGAGCGCCCCGGTCTGCTCCTCGAGCCTGCCGGTCATCCGGTTGAACGCCGCGGCGAGGACCCCGATCTCGTCTTCCTTGTCACCAACATCGACCCGCGCCGAAAAGTCGCCGCCCTCGACCCGGCCCGCGGCAGTAACGAGGCCACCCAACGGGCGGACCAGGCGATCGGCCAGCCGCAAGGCGACGAAGATCGCCAGGCCGACGATGACCAGCGCACCCAGCAACAGGGCCGCGTTGAACTGCAGCTGATAGATGCGAGCCCGCTCCTGCAGCGTCTGATAGTCCTTCATGACCGAGTCCGCCCGGTCGAGCTGCTGGCGGAGCGCGGGCTCGAACACCCGCGCCGAATAGAGGTAGAGGTTGCCCGGCCCCTCGAGCTTGGTCAGCGCGCCCACCCGGTCGGGGCTGCTGACCTCGACCCATTCGCGGCCCTGGTTGAGCTCGTCGAGCTTGGCCTTGGTGATCTGCTTTTCGAGCGGCCGGTCATAGGGGTTGACCAGCACTTGGGTACGGATGACGCCATCGGGACCGGCGGTGAAGATGATCGCTTCGCTGAGGTTGCGCGGCAGGACCTGGAAGCGCGCCATCGCCTCGGCGAAGCGCACGTCGTCGAGCGGGAAGCGGGGCAGGAACTCGCGGGTGAGGTCGCCGGCCATGGTCGTGGTCTCGAGACCGACCCTGTCGACCTCCTGCTGATAGGTGGCACGCGCGATCTGGACGCTGTTCTCCAGCATGCCCCGCGCCTTGTTCGAGAACCAGAATTCGAGCCCCGACTGCAGGAGGAACGAGGCGAAGATCGCGACCAGCACGGTCGGGACGGCGGCAATGATCGAGAACAGCGCCACCAGCCGGGTGTGGAGAAGCCCGGTGCCGAGCCCGCCCTGTTCGGCACGGCGAATGGCGAGGCGCCGGGTCAGCAGCACCATCAGCAGGATGGAAGGAATGAGGATTCCGACGAGCAGCAGGGCGATGACCGGCGGCGCGGTCATCTGGGTCGGATCACCCCGCGTCAGCGTGCCGTATCCGACCAGCAGCATGACCAGCAGCGCTCCGCCGGCGACGAGCTCCATCACGCGATAGAAGCGGCCATTGGCGCGCTCCGTCGCAAGCCAGCGGGTCAGGCTGGGCGGCTGATCGAGACTGGAAGCGGCCGAGCGGGCATCCATTGCAGGACGGGCCCTAGCATGGATTGTGGCCGAAAGAACACAGTTTGTGACGGGTGGCGTTAACTTATTTTCCCTCTCCCGCTGGCGAAAGAGGGAGGGAGGAGATCAGGCCGCCGCGCGGCTCAGCCAGGGCGCGTAAAAGTCGCGGAGCATCTGGACCACTACCCTGGGATCGTCCTGCGTGTTCACCTTCTGGCGGAACTCGGCCGAGCCGTGGAGGCCCTTGGTGTACCAGCCGATGTGCTTCCTCGCGAGATTGACCCCGGTCTGCGTGCCGTAGAGCGACTGCATGGCCTCATATTGCTCGAGGATCATCGCCAGCTGCTCGTCCATGCTGGGATCGGGCTTCTCGCCCCCGGCAAGGTCGGCCATCACCTGGCCGAGCAGCCACGGCCGGCCATAGGCGCCGCGGCCGATCATCACCCCGTCGGCGCCCGACTGGCGGAGCGCCTCGCGGGCGTCCTCGCGGCTGTTGATGTCGCCGTTGACGATGACCGGCAGGCTGGTCGCTTCCTTGACCGAGCGGACGAACGCCCAGTCGGCTTGCCCCTTGTACATCTGGTTGCGGGTGCGGCCGTGGACCGTGATCATCCGCGCGCCGAGGTCCTCGGCGATGCGGGCGAGCTCGGGAGCGTTCAGGCTGTCGTGGCACCAGCCCATCCGCATCTTCACCGTCACCGGCACCGACACGGCCTTGACCGTCGCCTCGATGATCGAGGCGGCAAGCGGCAGGTCGCGCATCAGCGCGCTTCCCGCGTCGCCATTGACGACCTTCTTCACCGGGCAGCCCATGTTGATGTCGATGATCGCCGCGCCGCGCTGCTCGTTGAGGCGCGCGGCGTCGGCCATTTCCTTTGGGCTGCAGCCGGCAAGCTGGAGCGACACCGGCTCCTCGCTCGGGTCCCACAGCGCCTTCTGCAGGCTCTGCCGGGTCTCGCGGATCGCGGCCTGCGAAGCGATCATCTCGCTGACGGTCAGGCCCGCGCCGTGGCGCTTGACCAGCTTGCGGAAAGGCAGGTCGGTGACGCCCGTCATTGGCGCGAGGATGACCGGCGCATCGATCCGGACCGGGCCGATCGTGATAGGCTTGAAACTGTCCATGGGAGCGCGCGCCTTTACAGGAGCGGCCGCTTACGGGCAAGGCGCGCGGCATGGAGCCCGTCACCGCCCTCATCGTCGCCGCCGGCTCGGGCACCCGCATGGGAAGCGAGACCCCCAAGCAATATCGCCCGCTCCTCGGCAAGGCGCTGCTGGCCCATGCGGTCGAGGCGCTGATCGGCCACCCGCGGATCACCGCCGTCCGGGTCGTGATCGGCGCGGGCCAGGAAGCGCACGCGCGCTCGGCGCTGGCCGGGTTCGACGTCGGCGACTTCATCATCGGCGGCAAGGAACGCGCCGACAGCGTCCGCGCCGGGCTGGAAGCGATTGCCGACGGGATCGTGCTGGTCCACGACGCCGCCCGCCCGTTCTGCCCGCCGGCGGTGATCGATCGGCTGCTCGACGCTTTGGCCAGCGCCGATGGCGCGGTGCCGGTGCTGCCGATGGCCGACACGGTCGCCAAGGGCGACAGCGAGCTGCGCGGCACGGTCAACCGGGTCCAGCTGCTCCGCGTCCAGACCCCGCAGGCCTTTCACAAGACCGACCTTCTTTATGCCTATGAGGAGGCCGCGACGGCCACGCCGACCGACGAATCGACCGTCATGCAGCAGGCGGGCCTCAAGGTCGCAACGGTGCCTGGCGATGAGAGCCTGCATAAGCTCACCACGGCAAATGACTGGGAACGCGCGGAAATGATGCTTGGCTCGCAGATGATCAGCCGCTCGGGCACGGGCTTCGACGTCCATGCCTTCGAAGGGCCGGGCCCGCTCGTCATGGGCGGGATCACCATCGATCATCCCCAGGGCCTTGCCGGGCACAGCGACGCCGACGTCGTCCTCCACGCCATCACCGACGCGCTTCTCGGTGCGGCCGCGCTGGGCGATATCGGCCAGCATTTCCCGCCGTCGGACCCGCAATGGAAGGGCGCCGCGAGCGACCGCTTCCTGGTCCACGCCGCCGACCTCATCCGTGAGCGTGGCGGGATCATCGACCATGTCGACTGCACGGTCATCTGCGAGGCGCCCAAGGTCGGCCCGCACCGCGCCGCGATCCAGGCGCGGGTGGCCGAGATCCTCGGCCTCAAGGCAACCCAAGTCAGCATCAAGGCGACCACCACCGAAAGCCTCGGTTTCACCGGGCGCCGCGAAGGCATAGCGGCGCAGGCGATCGCCACCATTCGCCTCCCCGCCTGAAGGATCCGCCGATGGACTCGCTGCTGCATCCCGAACTGGTGGCCAAGGCCCGCGAGGTGATCGAGAAGAACAAGGCGCTCGGCCGCCGGATCGCGGTCGCCGAAAGCTGCACCGGCGGCCTCGTCAGCGCCGCCTTGACCGAGATCGCGGGGTCGTCCGCCGTGTTCGACGCGGGCTATGTCACCTACGCCAATGACGCCAAGACGTCGGCGCTGGCGGTCTCGCCCGACGTGCTCCACACCTTCGGCGCGGTCAGCGTGGCGACCGCCTGGGCGATGGCCAAGGGCGCGCTCGAGAAATCGGGCGCCGACGTCGCGGTGGCGATCACCGGAATTGCCGGTCCCGAAGGCGGAAGCCCGGCCAAGCCCGTCGGCACGGTCATCTTCGCCCGCGCCGAGAAGGGGCAGGACCCCGACGACATCATCGCCGACCAGAAGTTGTTCGATGCGACCGGCGGGCGGGTCGGGGTGCGGCTGCAGGCGGCGCTCTGCGCGCTGGACCTGCTGATACCTGCCGACCAATGACGTCGTCCCCGCAGAGGCGGGGACCTCAAGCAGTCAGGCGCTCAACTGCCCTTGGTCTGCGCCTGCGCGGGGACGGCGTTGGTGCCATAGAGCGCGGCGGCGCGCTGCTCGAAGGCTGACGTCATCTTGCGCAGCGCGCGGTCGAACACCTGCCCCGCGACCGCCTCGAACAGCCGGTTCCGGAAGGCGAAATCCACCGCGAAGTGGAGGTTGGTCCCCTCCCCCGCCGGCTCGAACCGCCATTCGTTGTGGAGGAATTTCAACGGCCCCTCGACATAGTCGACGGTGATCGCCTTCGGCCGGTCCTTGACGACCTTGCTGGTGAAACGCTCGCGGAACGCGCCGAAGCCGACGATCAGGTCGGCCACCATTTCGGTCTCGCTACTCGAGCGGATCCGGACCGCCGTGACCCACGGCAGGAACTCGTCATAGCGCGCGACGTCGGCGACCAGCTCGTACAGCTGCTCGGGGGTGTAGGGCAGGTAACGCTGTTCGCTGTGGCGGGGCATCTTTCCCCTAGCGCGCGAGCTTCGCCGCCCGGGCGGCCTGCATCTTCTTGAAGTCGTCGCCCGCATGATAGCTCGAGCGCGTCAGCGGCGAGGCGGCGACCAGCAGGAAACCCTTGGCGCGGGCAATGGCGGCATAGCCCTGGAAGGCCTGCGGGGTGACGAACTCCTCCACCGCCGCATGGCGCGGGGTCGGCTGGAGATATTGCCCCATGGTCAGGAAATCGATGTCGGCCGAGCGCATGTCATCCATCACCTGGTGGACCTCGAGCCGTTGCTCGCCGAGACCGACCATCACGCCCGACTTGGTGAAGATGTGTGGCGCGCGGCGCTTGACGCTCTCCAGGAGGCGCAGCGAGGCATAATAACGCGCGCCCGGCCGGATGGTCGGATAGAGCCTCGGCACGGTCTCGAGATTGTGGTTGTAGACGTCGGGCCCGGCGTCGACGATCCGCACCACCGCATCCTCGCTCTTGTTGCGGAAGTCGGGGGTGAGGATCTCGATCGTGGTCTTGGGCGTCTCGCGGCGGAGCGCCTCGATCACCTTGACGAACTGGCTCGCGCCGCCGTCGGGCAGGTCGTCGCGGTCGACGCTGGTGATGACGATATGCTCGAGCCCGAGCTGCGCGGCGGCGATGGCGGTATTCTGCGGCTCGAACGGATCGACCGCGCGCGGCATGCCGGTCTTGACGTTGCAGAAGGCGCAGGCCCGGGTGCAGGTGTCGCCGAGGATCATCACCGTGGCGTGCTTCTTGGTCCAGCACTCCCCAATGTTGGGGCAGGCCGCTTCCTCGCAGACGGTGGCGAGGTTGAGCGAGCGCATCAGCTTGCGGGTCTGCGCATAGCCCTCGCTGGTCGGGGCCTTGACCCGGATCCAGTCCGGCTTGCGGGCGCGAGGAGGCGTGGGCAGCGGGGTCGGCGCGTTCATGCGCGCCAGATAGCGATGCGGGCGGGCTTTCGCTACCCCGCCGCTCCTGCTCCGGGGCAGGCCCTGGCCACCAACGACGGAGGGGTCCCCGCCGTCAGGCGGGAACCCCTCGCATCGACCGCTCCTGCGGTCGCCATCCCCCCGCGATGGAGAGGATGGCCTTATCGCCGACTAGCAGCGGGTGTTGTAGTCGTAGACCGGGTTGCCGTTGCTATCGACGTAATAGCAATAGCCGCGGGTATCGCGGTAATATTGCCGGCCCTTGATCACGGCGCCGAGCACCGCCCCGGCGATGCCGCCAGCAACCGCGCCCTCGACCGTCGAGACCCCCGGGACCACCGCGCCGATGACGCCGCCGGCGACCGCGCCGACCGCCGCACCGGTGGCCGCGCGGCCAGCCTGGCTCGAGCGCCCGCCGTTGTAATAGGGATCGTTATAGCCATAGGGATTGGTCGTCGCGCAGCCGGTCACCGACACGCCCGCGACGAGCATCGCCGCCATCATCGCCTTCTTCATGGTCCGTCCTCCAGAATGTCCGTAGACCTGGAACAGCGCCGAACCGCCCCATTCGTTCCATCGGCGGGCCGATTGCCAAGCGCGCGGGGCGGGTCTAGCCCCTCGCCGGGGTGGTGAAGTGAAGGGACTGACCCGTAGGATGATGCGTTTCCATGCCTGAGTTCAAAGCGCTGCTGCGCGGCTATCACCGGTTCCGCGCCCATGGCTATTCCGACCAGCGCCGCCGCTGGGACGCCCTTGCCGAGGGGCAGGAGCCGCCGGTGATGATCATCGGCTGCTGCGACAGCCGGGTCGATCCAGCGATCCTGTTCGACACCGTCCCGGGTCAGGCCTTCATCCTCAGGAACGTCGCCAATCTCGTGCCGCCGTTCGAGCAGGGTGGCGGACTTCACGGCGTCTCGGCCGCGCTCGAATTCGCGGTCACCAAGCTCAAGGTGAAGCATATCGTCGTCATGGGCCATGGCGCCTGCGGCGGGGTCAGCGCCGCGCTTGCCGGCCATGGCGAGCCCGACCGGATCTTCATCGACAAGTGGATCGGCCTGCTCGACGAGGCCCGCGACAAGGTGGTCGCCGAGGCTCCCGCCGATCCCCAGCACGCGCTCGAACTCGAGGGGGTCAAGGTCAGCCTCAGGAACCTGCGCACCTTCCCCTTCGTCGCCGAGCGCGAGGCGGCGGGCGAGCTCAAGATCCACGGCTGCTGGTTCGCCATCGCCGAGGGGTGCCTCTACGAACTCGACGAGGCCGCCGACGAGTTCCGCGCCGTGCCCGAGGAAGTGGACGCCTGATGGAGCGCGACCGCAACATCGCGCTCCTGATCGACGCCGACAATGCCTCGCCCGATCATCTCGACGAGGTGCTGCTGGTGCTGGGCGAACTCGGCACGATCAACATCCGCCGCGCTTATGGCAATTGGTCCAAGCCCGCGCTCAAGGGCTGGGGGCAGCTCACCAGCCAGCACTCGATCCAGCCGATCCAGCAGTTCGACGTGGTCAAGGGCAAGAGCGCGACCGACATGCGGATGGTGATTGACGCCATGGACCTGCTCTATCGTGGGCAGCTCGACGGGCTGGGGATCATGTCGAGCGACAGCGACTTCCTTCCGCTCGCGCAGCGGATCCGCGAGGCCGGGCTCAAGGTCTATGGCTTCGGCACCGCCAAGACCCCGATCAGCTTCCAGAACAGCTGCGACCGCTTCTTCGACGTCCAGGCGCTGGCCGAGAATGGCGAGCAGGCTGACGAGGTTCACGAGAGCCGTCCGGTCGAGGCCGAACTGCTCAACGTCCTCGGCGCCGCTTGGAAACAGAGCAAGCGCGACGAGGAAGGTTACGCCTCGCTCTCCGAGGTCGGCCAGCGGGCGAAGGCGGTGCTGAGCTTCTCGGTCCGCAACTATGGTGCGCGCAGCCTCTCCGAGCTGGTTCGCGCCATGCCCGAGTTCCAGGTCAAGGAGAGCGAGGGCGGCGGACTGCTGGTCCGGCGGGTCCGTTAGTCCAGCTCCGGGAACCCTCCCTTCCCTCTCCCGTTTCGGTTCGCGAACCAGGATTACGGGAGAATAGACGTGGCCGACGCCGAGCGCAGCGAAGAGCTGAAGGAATTGTTCTGGAAGGAACTCAAGGGCTCCCCCTTCGTGATGATCGGGCTGCAGGGCGTCGAAGACAGCCGCACCCGTCCGTGGACCGCGCAGGTCAACTGGCAGGACGAGGACGAGCTCAAGCACGGCGGCGACATCTATTTCTTCGGCGCGAAGTCCGAGGCGATCGTGAAGGGCCTGGCGGAGAACAACCGGGTGGTCTGCACCTATGCGTCCAAGGGCCACGGGCTGTTCGCCTCGATCCACGGAACGCTGTCGCTGGTCGAGGACCGTGCGCTGATCGAGAAGTTCTGGAACCCGATCATCGCCAGTTGGTACAAGGGCGGCAAGGACGATCCCGACCTCGCCCTTCTCCGGCTCGACACCAGCAAGGCCGAGATTTGGAAGGCCGAAGCCGGCTCGACCCTGGTCGCCGCGGCCCTGAAGCTGCTCGGTCGCGATCCGGGCAAGGACCACGAGCACAAGAACCAAGCCGAGGTCGCGCTCTAAGGCGTTGCCGATCCGTCACATGCCCGCGCCGGACCACCGGCGCGGGCGTTGATGTCGGGAACCCGACAGCCATCCACGGGTTGTTGGGCGACGGGCATGACGTGGACCATGCCCAGACCCATTTCGAAAGCTGTTGTTTTGGCTACCGATCTTACCCGCGAGGGCCGCGCCGGCCCCTCCCCGTCTTCGGACGGGCAAGCCGACGACCAGGACGCCCTTAGCGCCAAGGCAGCCCGCTGCCGCCGCCTCGCCGCCGGAATTTCCGACCGCCAGGCCGCCGACGTGCTGACCAGCATGGCGCGCACCTATCAGGCCGCCGCAGACCGGCTGGGCACGCAGGGCTAGCCAGCCCGGCCCCATTCGCTAAGTTCCCCCGCTCGAGGGGAGCAATCGACATGGGCGTGCGCGCGATCATCCTTGGCCTGCTGGTGACGGCGGCCGTGCCGGCAGTTGCGCAGGAGCATGCCGGTCACGCCGACATGGTCGCGCCCGCTACCCCGCAATTGCTCAGCGGATATGGCGGCGGCGGTCTCAAGATCGGCACGCAAGTCCCGCAGGCTCAAGCATTTTTCGACAACGGCCTCCAGCTTGCCGCAGCCTTCGCCCACGCCGCGGCGGTCGAAGCGATGAAGGAGGCGCGGCGGCTCGATCCTGCGTGCGCCATGTGCGCCTGGGGCGAGGCCTGGGCCGATGGTCCGACGATCAATTACAACAAGACCCCGCAAGAGATGAAGGCGCTGCTCAAGCTCGCCCGCGAGGCGCAGGCGATGGCGGCCAAAAGCGGCGACCCGCTCGAAAGGGCGCTGACCGACGCGCTGGTCGCCCGCTATACCAGGGGCGGCGGCTGGGGGCAGCCCGGGGACCTCGCCTTCGCCGAGGCGATGCAGAAGATCTCCGACGACCATCCCGACAACGACCAGCTGGCAAGCTTCGCCGCCGACGCCTGGCTCCAGTCCGGGGGCGAGGAAGAAGAGAAGATGAAGGCGGCGGCGCGGCGCAGCATGGCGGCGGCCGAACGCGCGCTCGCCCGCAATCCCGATTACACCCCCGCCATCCACTTCTACATCCACGCGAGCGAGATCGCGGGGGTCCCGGCCAAGGCCGAGACCTATGCCGACCGCCTCGGGGCGCTCGCTCCCAATGCCCAGCACCTCGTCCACATGCCGAGCCACACCTTCTACTGGGTCGGCCGCTACCGCGAGGCGGGGCTGGTCAATCGCCGCGCGGTCGAGATCGTCTATGCGCAGGCCAAGGCGATGGCGGTGCCGCCCCCCTCGGGCGTGTTCGGCGTGCCCTATCACATCCACAACGTCACCTTCGGCATCGGCGGCGCGCTGATGGCGGGCGATGCCGAGACCGCCTTGTGGCTCGCACGGCCGCTGGTCACGGCCTCGCTGACGGCCAACAAGGCCCTCGCCAATGCCCAGCGCGCGGCCGGCGGCGCCTATGTGGCGCTCGGTATCTTCGCCGACCCGCGCGAGATCCTCGCCGTGCCCGAACCCCAGCTGCCGATGCTCAAGGGCATGTGGCATTATGCGCGCGGCGAGGCCTTCGCGCGCCTCGGCCGGGCGATCGACGTCCGCAAGGAGCAGGCCGCCATCCCCGCCGCGCCCGAGGGCAAGCGCAAGAAGGACGACTGGGACTGGTATGGTCGCCAGACCCTGCGGATCGCGAGTGCCGTGCTCGATGGGCGCGCCGCCATGATCGAGGGCAAGCCCGCGCTCGCCGCCGCCGCGTTCGAGAAGGGTTCCTTGCTCCAGGAAGATGCCGACTACGGCTATTCGGGCGATCCGCCCGCCTGGTGGTCGCCGGTCCGCCGCTTCGAGGCCGAGGCGAAGCTTGCCGGCGGCGATCTTGCCGGGGCCAGGGACAGTGCCGACAAGGCGCTCAAGGGCCGCCCCAAGGATCCGGGCTCACTGGCGGTGCTCGCGGCGATTGAAAGCCGGCAGGCGGCCCGCTAGCCGATTTTCCCATGGCTCGCTCCCGCTCCCGCCGCGGCTCCACCCGCTCGCTTCCGGCCCGGCTCTTCCGCTTCCTGCTGCTGCTGGTGGTCGCCTTCCTGGCGGGCTCGGTGCTGTGGGTGCTCGCCTATCGCTTCATCAATCCGCCGATCACGGCGACCATGGCCGGCGACATCCTCGCCGGGCGCGGCGCCACCCGCCAGTGGATGAACCTCGAGACGATCGACCGCGACATGGTCCGCGCGGTGGTCGCCGCCGAGGATGCGAAGTTCTGCAGCCATTCGGGCTTCGACTGGGACGCGATCAGCGACGCCGCGCGGCGCAACGCCAGCGGCGGCCGCATCCGCGGCGGCTCGACCATCAGTCAGCAGACCGCCAAGAACGCCTTCCTGTGGCAGGGCGGCGGCTATGCCCGCAAGGGGCTCGAGGCCTGGTTCACCTTCCTCATCGAGCACCTCTGGGGCAAGCGCCGGATCATAGAGGTCTATCTCAATCTCGCCGAGACGGGGATCGGCACCTATGGCGTCAATGCCGGGGCCGAACGCTATTATGGCCATGACGCGAGCGCGCTGACCCGCACCGAGGCGGCCCGGCTGGCGGCGGTCCTGCCGCTGCCGAAGGGCCGTGCGGCGATCGCCCCCAAAGGCTTCACCCGCCGCTACGGCAACAGCATTGCCGCCCGCATCGCGATCGTCGCCCGCGACGGCCTCGACGCCTGCGTCTATCGCGGGACCAGCGCCCCCGCCGACAAGGCCCCGCCGCCGAGCCGCAAGCCCGAAAGCCTGCCCGGCGAGGACGTCGAGACCGCGACCCCGCCGCCCGCGCCGCCCCGGGAGGTAATCGACCAGCTTCCCGAGGCCGCCCCGCCGCCCGCCGAACCGGTCAGCGAGCCGCCCCCGCCCGAGGAACCGGCGCCGGAGCCCGCCGAGCCGGAAGGTAATGCGATCTAGCGCAAAGGTTCGTCGCAACAGGAACGGTCACCCCCGCCCGACCGTTTGCTTCCCGGGTTTTCGACGACCCAGGGAGAGTGACCATGGCCACGCGTAACGACAGCCGCACCCGCGACAGCAAGAAGACCGACAACCGCGAGGCGCGCCGCGAGCGCTCCGCTTTCTCCTTCGGCGGCAAGGATGGCGCCGCGCCCCTGCTCGGCGCGCTGGCGGCCGGCGCGGCGATCGGGATCGGCGCCAACTGGGCCCGCAAGTTCCTCCAGCAGACGTCGGAATCGATGATGGCCGGCAATGCCTGGGACGAGATCCTCAAGCTCGAGCACAAGGCGACGCTCGCCAAGTTCGACCTCCTGCTGGCGACCGCGGACGACGAGACCGGCAAGCGCACCGCGCTGGTCAAGGCGCTCCATTATGCGCTCAACAAGCATGCCCATCAGGAGGAGCAGGTGGTCTATCCCGCGCTTCGCCAGGCCAATGAGACGGTCGATGCCGACCATCTCGAGCATGAGCATGGCTATGTGAAGACCTTCCTCTATCGCCTTGAGAACATGGAAAAGGATTCGGCTGATTTCCTGCCGACCGTGCGCGAGTTCCGCGCACTCATCGAGGAACATGCGCGGATGGAGGAAGAGCAGGTCTTCCCGCGCTTCCGTGCCGCGATGAGCGAGGAGCAGAACGCCAGGATCACGTCGCTCATGAACAAGGAAGGCATGAAGATGAACTGAGCCCGCTAGGGCCGTCCATCACCGTCGTCCCTGCGTAGGCAGGAACCTCAGGCAATCGGCGCCAAGCCTCCTGAGGTCCCGGCCTTCGCCGGGACGACGCCTTTTTATCCTACCAGCCGCAACTGCTCCGCCGCCGCCAGGCTGACGCCCTCCTCACCGACGAAGCGCGCCAGCCGTGCCGCCAGCTCGGCGTCGAGCGCGAACCGGCCCGGAAGCAGCAGGGTTGCCTCGCGCCCGCCGCTGACCGGGACGACCAAGCGGACCATCCCGCTGCCGCTTGGCGCCTGGCCGAGTTCCTTCAGCACCGGTGCCACCGCGGCCTCGTCGGGGAGGCGGATGGTGAGCTCGACCCGGCTTCGCCGCGCCAGTTCCTCGAGCGGCTGGAAGCGCTTGATCGTCACCCGCGGCTGTTCCTCGCCCGGACGGCGGTCGAGCTCCACCGAGAGGAGCCCGCACTGCCCGTCCTTGGCCGCGGCCTCGACTGCGGCGGCGGCTTCGTCGTCGAACACGGTCGCGTCGAACTGGCCCCCGCTGTCGGAGAAGCGCGCCATGAGGAAGCGGCGGCCGCGCTGCGAGGTGCGCCAGCGGGCTTCCTCGACGAGGCCGGCCATGGTCGCGCCGCCGCGCCCGTCGGCGGGGATCGGCACCGCGCCCAGTTCGGCGCTGCTGCGGACGCGATGCGCGGCGAGGAGGTGGCGATGCTGGTCGACCGGATGGGCCGAGAAATAGAAACCGAAGGCCTCGCGCTCGTTCGCCATCCGCTCGGCCAGCGTCCATTGCGCGTCCCGGGGCAAGCGGATCGGCGCGACGTCGGCCGGTCCGTCGCCGGCCCCGCCGAACAGCCCGCCCTGCCCGCTGGTCCGCGCCGAATGGGCGCTGACCGCATGGGCGAGGATGGTCTCGGCCCCGGCATGGACCGCCGCGCGATCCTCGTTGAGCCCGTCGAGCGCGCCCGCCGCGGCGAGGCTCTCGAGCTGGCGGCGATTGAGGAGCCGCGGATCGACCCGGGCGGCGAAATCCTCGAGGCTGGTATAGGGGCCCTTGGTCTTCCGGTCGGCGACCAGCTCGGCCATCGCCTTCTCGCCGACGCCCTTCAAGGCCCCCAGCGCATAACGCACCGCAAGCCCGTCCCCATTGGCGGCGACGTCGAAATCGGCCTCGCTAACATTGATGTCGGGCGGCAGCAGGGTCAGCCCCATCCGGCGCAAGTCGTCGACGAACAGGCAGAGCTTGTCGGTCTGGTGGATATCGTAGCTCATCGAGGCGGCGAAGAACTCCGCCGGGTGATGCGCCTTCAGCCAGGCGGTATGATAGGCGACCAGCGCATAGGCCGCCGCGTGGCTCTTGTTGAAGCCGTAGCCCGCGAACTTGTCGATCAAGTCGAACAGTTCGTTGGCCTTGGCGGGCTTGATGTCATGGGCGGCGCAGCCCTCGACGAAGCGCTCGCGCTGGGCGTCCATCTCGGCCTTGATCTTCTTGCCCATCGCGCGGCGGAGGAGGTCCGCTTCGCCGAGGCTGTAGCCCGCGAGTACCTGCGCGGCCTGCATCACCTGTTCCTGGTAGACGAAGATCCCGTAGGTTTCCTTGAGCACCTCCTCGAGCAGGGGGTGAGGATATTCAATGGCTTGGCGCCCGTTCTTGCGATCACCGAAGAGCGGGATATTGTCCATCGGGCCGGGGCGGTAGAGCGAGACCAGCGCGATGATGTCGCCGAAGTTGGTCGGCCGGACCGCCGCCAGCGTCCGCCGCATGCCTTCGGATTCGAGCTGGAACACGCCCACCGTGTCGCCGCGCTGGAGGAGCTCGTAGACCGCCTCGTCGTCCCAGCCGAGCTTGGCGAAATCGACCGCGATCCCGCGCTTGGCGAGGAGCCGCTGGCCTTCCTTCAGCACCGACAGGGTCTTCAAACCGAGGAAGTCGAACTTCACGAGTCCCGCGCCCTCGACATATTTCATGTCGAACTGCGTGACCGGCATGTCCGAGCGCGGATCGCGGTGAAGCGGGACCAGCTCCTGCAACGGGCGATCGCCGATCACCACGCCCGCGGCGTGGGTCGAGCTGTGCCGCGGCAGGCCTTCGAGCTTCATCGCGAGGTCGAACAGGCGCTTCACCTGCGCGTCGCTCTTCACCTCGGCGGCAAGCTCGCTGACGCCGTTGAGCGACCGCTCGAGCGTCCACGGGTCGGTCGGGTGGTTAGGGACCAGCTTCGCCAGCCGGTCGACCTGGCCATAAGGCATCTGGAGGACGCGCCCGGTGTCCTTGAGCACCGCGCGGGCCTTCAATCGCCCGAAGGTGATGATCTGCGCCACCTTGTCCCGGCCATATTTGCCCTGGACGTAGCGGATCACCTTGTCGCGGTGGGTTTCGCAGAAGTCGATGTCGAAGTCGGGCATCGACACGCGCTCGGGGTTGAGGAAGCGCTCGAACAGCAGGCCGAGCGCGAGCGGATCGAGATCGGTGATGAGGAGCGCCCAGGCCACCGCCGAGCCCGCGCCCGAGCCGCGCCCCGGTCCCACCGGAATGTCGTTGGCCTTGGCCCACTGGATGAAGTCGGCGACGATCAGGAAGTAGCCCGCGAAGCCCATGCGGGTGATGACGTCGAGCTCGAAGTCGAGGCGCTCGCGATAGGCGGGCTTCTGCTCCTCCGGATAATCGGCGATCCGGCCCTCGAGCCCGGCATGCGCGGCCTTGCGCAGCGCCTCGTCCTCGTCCTCGCCCATGCGCGGCAGGATCGGGCGGCGCTTGGGGGCGGCGACGGCGCAGCGGCGGGCGACCACCAGCGTGTTGTCGAGCGCTTCGGGGAGGTCGGCGAAGAGCTCGGCCATGACCGTCTCGGGCTTCAGCCAGGCATCGACGCTCGAGCGCTTGCGATTGCCCTCGTCGACATAGCTCGACGAGGCGATGCAGAGCATGGCGTCGTGCGCGGCGTGGAAGTCGGGCGCGTCGTAGAGCGCGGGATTGGTCGCGACCAGCGGCAGGCCGCGATCATAGGCGAGGTCGAGCAGCGCGCCTTCGGCGGCTTCCTCGGCAGGGTCGCCGCGGCGGCTGATCTCGACGTAGAGGCGGTCGGGGAAGATGCGCTGGAATTCGAGGAGCGCGGCCTTCGCCTTGGCGGCCTGGCCGTCGGCGAGCAGGCGCACGACACTCCCCTCCCCGCCCGCGGTCAGCGCGATGAGTCCTTCCGACAGGGTTTCGAGGTCGGCCAGCGTGACATGCGGATCGAGATGATCCGGCCGCTCCATATGCGCCTTGCTGACGAGCTTGCAGAGATTGCCGTAGCCGCCCTCGTCCTTGGCCAGCAGCACCAGCCAGTCGATGGTCTCGGCCTTGCCGCCCCAGGCCTCGGGCCGGGCGAGGCCGAGGGTCGCCCCGATGATCGGCTGGACGCCCTCGCCCATGGCCGCCTCGCTGAACGCCATCGCCGCGTAGAGGCCGTTGCGATCGGTCAGCGCGACTGCCGGAAAGCCCAGCTTCTTCGCCAGCTTGGCCAGCGGCTTCGGCTCGATCGAGCCCTCGAGCATCGAGAAGGAGGAGAGGACGCGAAGCGGGACGAAAGCCATGGTTCGGGATAGCAAATGGGGGTGCGCCTAGGGAAGCGGAAGGGCGCGACTTATCCCCAACTGTGTCGTCTAATTCCCCCGCCACCGCCCATCGACGATGTCGCGGATCTCGCTGATCCGCCCGCGATAGGCATCGGCGATGCAGCGGTCGTTGTCGCAGCGGTCGCGGAAGGCGAGAAAGCGGTCGCGGGTGCGCTGGAGGAGCGCGCGCTGGGCGGGGTCGGCATCGCGCAACGCCTGGACGTAGAAGCTCGCCATCTGCCGGTCGAGCGCGGCGAGGCTGTCGCTCCCGCAAACCGCCACTTCGCCCGAGGTCCGCGCCCGGGCGCAGTTGAAGCTCGGCCGCGAGGCGCTGGTCACCGGGGCGGGTTCGGCCGGCACCGGCGGCGGCGGCGGCGCAGGATCGGCCTCGGGCGCCGGTTCGGACGGCGCGGCCTCGTCCGTCACCGGCGCGGCCGGGATCGGCACCGGTGCCGGCTGGCTCCCGCTCCGGGCCAGGGTCGCGAGCGGGACGGTGATCCCCTCGGCGCCGCGCAGGACCAGAACGTCGCCGCTTGAATCGGTCGCGGGCTGGAGGTCGTAGGTGACCGACGCCGTCAGCGTCCGCCGGCGGCCGACCACCGCCACGCCCGGCGGCAGGTCGAGCGCGAGGCTGGCGCCGCAGCTCACCCGCTCGAGCCCCTCATCCTTCTCGCGCAGCACTGGGCCCGACACCCGCAGCGCCGAATAGCCGGCGAGCTGGTCGAACATCGTCTGGTCCGACCCGCGCGTGGCGGAAGCCTGGCGGAAAAGCTCGCGCTTGATGAGGTCGGCGGTCGCCGGGGAAGCGCAGCGTGCGCCCGGGTCGGCCGCGGCGGCCTCGCTGGTCTCCTGGCCTTCGGCGTTGGCGCCCAGCTTGTCGTCGCCCGCGCCCGAGCGGCCGAGCGACAGGCCGAAGATGATGGCGCCCAGGAGCAGCAATCCGCCGAGCACGAGCAGGATCAGAGTCGAGCGCGGCATGCCTCCGCGCCCCACGGGTCGGGCCCGGTCGCGCGGTCCAGCGGCGAAGGGATCCTCCTCGTCCGGCCGGCTCCGTGGGTCGTCCCGGCGGAGGCGCGGGCCCTCGTCGCGGTCGCGCGCGTCATAACGCGGGTTGAAACCGCCCGGCGGCGGGGCATCACGATCGAACGGAGGACGATTGGCCATGGCCGACCGAACGCCTCAACCCTGTTTTGGTCCCAGCTCTTCGAGCTGTCCCTCGTGCAACCGCACCACCCGGTCCATCTTGCGGGCCAGCCGCTCATTGTGGGTCGCGACCAGCGCCGCGCTGCCCTCGCCCCGGACGAGGCTCAGGAACTCGGCCAGCACCACGTCGGCGGTATGCTCGTCGAGATTGCCGGTCGGCTCGTCGGCGAGCACCAGCGGCGGGCGGTTGGCGAGCGCGCGGGCGACCGCGACGCGCTGCTGCTCGCCGCCCGACAGCTTGGCCGGGCGATGGTCGAGCCGGTGGCCGAGGCCGAGTGCGGTCAGCAGCGCGATCGCCCGCTCGCGCGCCGGGCCGGGCTCGGCGTCGCGGATGAGCTGCGGCAGGGTGACGTTCTCGATCGCGGTGAAGTCCGGCAGCAGGTGGTGGAACTGGTAGACGAAGCCCAGCGCCTCGCGGCGAAGCTCGGTCCGCCCGTCGGTGTCGAGCTTCTCGGCCTGCCGCCCGTTGATCCGGATCGAACCTTCGAACCCGCCTTCGAGCAGCCCGACCGCCTGGAGCAGGGTCGACTTGCCCGAGCCCGAGGGGCCCAAGAGCGCGACGATCTCGCCCGGCTGGACCGCGAGATCGACCCCGCGCAGCACCTCGATGGTGGTGTCGCCCTGGGTGAAGGCGCGGCGCAGGCCGCGCGTCTCGAGAACCGCCTCACTCATAACGCAGCACCTGCACGGGGTCAGTGCTCGCCGCCTTCCACGCCGGGTAGAGCGTCGAGAGGAAACTGAGCACGAAGGCGGTCAGCACGATCACGGTCACCTCGACCGGATCGGTCTTGCTCGGCAGTTCGGAGAGGAAGCGCACGCTCGGGTCCCACAAATTCTGGCCGGTCAGCCACTGGATCGCGTTCACCAGCGGCTGGCGGAAGAACAGGAACACCGCGCCGAGGATCAGCCCGAGGAGGATGCCCAGGGTGCCGATGGTCGTCCCCACCGTCACGAACACCTTCATCATGCCCTTCCGGCTCGCGCCCATGGTCCGCAAGATCGCGATGTCGCGGGTCTTGGCGCGGACCAGCATGATCAGCGAGGAGAGGATGTTGAACACCGCGACGAGGATGATGAGGCTGAGGACCACGAACATCGCCACCCGCTCGACCTCGAGGGCCTCGAAGATGGCGGCATTCATGCCGCGCCAGTCGGTCGCCTCGCCGCGCCCGGCGATGATCTGGCGGAGCGCGGGCATCTGCCGGTCGACCTTGTCGGGATCGGTGACCTTGAGCTCGATGTTCGAGACCGCGTCGCCGAGCATCATGTAGGTCTGCGCTTCCTCCATCGGCATGATGACGAAGGCATTGTCGTAATCGTAGACGCCGACCTCGAAGGTCGCGGCGACGGTGTAGCTGACGATCCGCGGCACGGTCCCGATCGGGGTGTCGCGCCCTTCCGGGCTGATCAGGCTGATCTCGGCGCCGGGAAAGGTGCCAAGCTGGGCGGCGAGCCGGGTGCCGATGGCGACACAGTTGCAGCCGGGCTTGAGGTTCGACAGGCTCCCGCTCTTGACCCCGCCGGTCAGCACCGGATTGCCGGTAATGTCCTGGACCCGCATGCCGCGCACCAGCACGCCCTCGACCCGGCCATTGGCGCTGGCCATGAGCGGCTGCTCGATCAGCGGCAGCGCCGAGGTCACCCCGGGCACCTTGGCCGCGGCGGCGGCGACCTGCTGCCAGCCGGTGATGCGCCCGTCATAGCCGGTCAGGATCGCATGGCCGTTGAGGCCCGCGGTCTTCTCGAACAGCTCGGCGCGGAAGCCGTTCATCACGCTCATCACGATGATCAGCGCGGCAACGCCGAGCGCGACCGCGCCGAGGCTGATCATCGAGACGAGGAAGATGAAGCGCTCGCCCTCGCCCTTGCCGGGGAGGAGATAGCGCTTGGCGATGATCCGCTCGTAGCGGTTGAGGATCATGCGGTGAGCCTCGCGAGCGCGCTCTCGATCGAAATCTCTTCCTTCTCGCCGGTCCGGCGGTCCTTGAGCTCGACCGTCCCGGCGGCGAGCCCGCGGGGCCCGAGGATCAGCTGCTTCGGGATTCCCATCAGGTCCATGCCCGCAAGCTTGGCCCCGCCGCGCTCGTCGCGGTCGTCGTAGAGCACCTCGACCCCGGCCGCGGTGAGCTGGTCATAGAGGTCCCCCGCCGCCTGCTGCGAGGCCGCATCATCGCCGCGCATGGTGACGAGGCCGACCGCCCAGGGCGCCACCGCCTCGGGCCAGACGATGCCATTGTCGTCGTGGCTCGCCTCGATGATCGCGCCGACCAGGCGCGACACGCCGACGCCGTAGCTGCCCATGTGCGGCACGACGTTGGTGCCGTCGGGCCCGGAGACCTTGAGCCCCATCGATTCGCTGTACTTGGTACCGAAATAGAAGATGTGCCCGACCTCGATGCCCCGGCCGGTGCGGCGGCTGGCCTCGGGGAGCTTGGCCCAAGCCTCCTCGTCATGCGTCTCGTCGGTCGCCGCGTAGGTATTGTTGACCCGGTCGAACAGACCCTTCAGCCCGGCCTCGTCGGCGTAGTTGAGCTCGGCCTGGCTCCAGTCGAAACTGTCATAGGCGCTGTCGTAGAAGACCTCGCTCTCGCCGGTGGGGGCAAGCACGATGAACTCGTGGCTGAGGTCGCCGCCGATCGGGCCATTGGCCGCGCGCATCGGCACCGCCTGGATGCCCATCCGCTGGAAGGTGCGAAGATAGGCCAGCATCTGTTTGTAATAGCTGAGCCTTGCGCCTGCCTCGTCGAGGTCGAAGCTGTAGGCGTCCTTCATCAGGAACTCGCGGCCGCGCATCACGCCGAAGCGCGGGCGGACCTCGTCGCGGAACTTCCACTGGATGTGGTAGAGCGTGCGCGGCAGCTGGCGGTAGCTGGTGGTCTCGGCCGCGAACAGCGCGGTGATCATCTCCTCGTTGGTGGGTCCATAGAGGATCTCGCGGTCGTGGCGGTCGCGGATGCGCAGCATCTCGGGGCCGTAGGCGTCATAGCGCCCGCTCTGCCGCCACAGGTCCGCGCTCTGCAGCGTCGGCATGAGGAGCTCGATCGCGCCGGCCTTGTCCTGCTCCTCGCGGACGATCTGCTCGATCTTGTTGAGGACGCGTAAGCCCAGCGGCAGCCAGGCATAGATTCCGGCGGCGGTCTGGCGGACGAGCCCGGCGCGCAGCATCAGCTTGTGGCTGACGATCTGGGCGTCGCTTGGGCTTTCCTTGAGGACGGGGAGAAAGGCTTGGGAAAGGCGCATGGGCCCTCCCCTAGAGGCGGGCCGATGAACAGGCAATCGCACGAGGGGCTGTGTCCTCTCCGCCACAGCAATTGTGCAAACTTGACGCAGTTTGCCGACGCCTGATGACAAGTGGCTCGAATCACGGCAGCAATCGGGCTCCAAGCCGCGGCATACTCCTGCCGCGAACGGTCCAAGGGGGTTGACGAGCAATCGTCACGCAGGACGCCCGGGTCGCTCTCACGAGTGGCCCGGGCGTTTGCCTGTCAGGGGAAAGCGATGGCGATGGGACGAGACAAGCTACCGGGCCCGATCCAGCCGGGCGGTTCGGGCAAGCAGACCGTCCTCGCCGTGCTGCTGGCCGCCATTGTCGCTTTCGCCGTCTGGGGCTGGATGCAGGACGTCGACCTGCCCGACCCGCCGCCCCGGCCCGCGCACCCGGTCGCGCAGGAAGCGCCGCCACCTCCGCCGCGGCCAGCGCCGCCCCCGGTGGTGGTCGCCCCCGTCGTCCCCGGGGGAAGCCCGGCGCGCGCCGATCTTGCCGGGGTCATCGGCACCGACGATTATCCCGCCGACGCCATCCGCCGCGAAGAGCAGGGGACCACCGCCTTCCGCCTGACGATCGACGCCACCGGGCGGCCGCGGCAGTGCGACGTCACCGAGAGCAGCGGCTCGGCGACGCTCGACCAGACAACCTGCCGGATCTTCCTGTCGCGGGTCCGCGCCACCCCCGCGACCGACGGCAATGGCGTGGCGGTCACCGGCACCATCAGCTCGCGCGTTCGGTGGGTGCTGCCCGAGGGTTGACAGTCCGGCCTTCGCGCCTATTTGCACGTTTCAGCGTATTAGCACGATGGAACAAGCAATCACCCCTCCCGCCCCCACCCGCGACGGCGACGCGCTCACCGAGGACCTTTGCCGCGCGCTGCTGACGCCCGGCAATGCCGAGGAAATGGCGCGGCTGCTGAGCGACCTCTGCACCCCGCAGGAAATCCGGACGCTCGCCGAGCGCTGGCACGTCGCCCGCCTGCTCGACGGCACCGACCTCAGCTATCGCGACATCCATGACGCCACCGGCGTCTCGACCACCACCATCGTCCGCGTCGCCCGCTTCCTCCGCCAGGAGAAGAACCTCGGCTATCGCGCGGCGATCGACCGGCTTGAGGAGCCGAACGATGCTCGTTGATGCCGACCGCCTGCACATCGCGATCCAGAAGAACGGGCGCCTCAGCGACACCAGCCGCGAGCTGCTCAAGGATGCGGGCCTGCGCCTGCAGAACGGCCGCAATGCGCTGACCGCCCGGGTCGAGAATTTCCCCGCCGACATTATGTTCGTGCGTGACGACGACATCCCCACCTTCGTCGCCGACGGCGTGTGCGAATTCGGGATCGTCGGCGGCAATGTGCTCGAGGAATTCCGCCTGTCCTCGGGCGAGCCGGCCGTGGAGGTCGTCGCCCCGCTCGGCACCGCGCGCTGCTCGCTCAAGCTCGCCGCGCCCGAGGCCAGCGCGTGGGAGGGCCCGCAAAGCCTCGAAGGCCAGCGCATCGCGACGTCCTATCCGCGCATCGTCGCCCGCTGGCTCGAGGAACAGGGCGTGACCGCGACCGTGGTCAAGATGAACGGTGCGGTCGAGCTTGCCCCGCGCCTCCGGATCGCGCCCTTCATCTGCGACCTCGTCTCGACCGGGGCGACGCTCGAGGCCAATGGCCTGAAAGCGGTCGCCGACGTCTATGACAGCGAGGCGGTGCTGATCCGCACCACCCGGCCCATCTCCGACGCGGCCCGGGCACAGGGCGAGGCGCTGCTCAGCCGGATCCAGGGCGTGCTCACCACCAAGGACGCCAAATATATCCTCCTCAACGCCTCCTCCGAGGCGCTGCCCGCGATCACCCGGATCCTCCCCGGGGCCGAGGCGCCGACCATCATCCCGCTGCACGGCCGGCCGGGTCATTTCGCGGTCCACGCCGTCTGCCAGGAATCGGTGTTCTGGGAGACGCTCGAACAATTGAAGGGCGCAGGTGCCTCGGCGATCCTCGTCCTGCCGATCGAAAAGATGATGATGTGAAGCAGCTTACCTGGTCTTCGCTCAGCGCCGCCGACCGGCAGGCCGCCCTCGCCCGCCCGCCCGCGCGCCGCTCGCCCGAGCTGGTCGCCGGCGTGGGCAACATCGTCGAGGAAGTCCGCGCCGGCGGTTGGGACGCGCTGGTCCGCCTCTCTACCCGCATCGACGGGGCCGCGCCGAGCCGCGTCGCGGTCGCCCCACTCGCCGCCGCCGCCCGCACCGGCCTGCCGCCCGAGACGGTCGCGGCGATGGAGCTTGCCGCCGCCAATGTCGCGCGTTTCCACGCGGCCAGCCTTCCTGCCGACACGCGGGTCGAGACCATGCCCGGCCTCATGGTCGAGAAGGTGTGGCGGCCGCTCGACCGGGTCGGCCTCTATGTGCCGGGCGGCGCGACCCCGCTCTTCTCGACGCTGCTGATGTTGGCGCTCCCGGCGCGCGCGGCGGGGGTCGAGGAGATCGTGGTCGTCACCCCGCCGAGCCCCGGCGGCCTCGCCCCAGCCCTCGCGCTTGCCGCCGACTTGTGCGGAATCACCCATGTCTGGACCGTCGGCGGCGCGCAGGCCATTGCCGCGCTCGCCTTCGGCGCGGGCGAGATTCCCGCCTGCCCCAAGATCTGCGGACCGGGCAACGCCTGGGTGGCCGAGGCCAAGAGCCTCGTCAGCGCCCTTCCCGGCGGCCCCGCGATCGACATGCCCGCGGGCCCGTCCGAGCTGATGGTCATCGCCGATTCCTCCGCCGACCCCGCCACGGTCGCCGCCGACCTCCTCAGCCAGGCCGAGCATGATGCCTCGGCGCAGGTCCTGCTGGTGAGCGACGACGCCGCCATGGCCGAGACCGTCGCGGCCGAGGTGGAGCGCCAGGTCGCGACCCTCCCCCGCGCCGAGCTAGCTCGTGCCTCGCTGGCCCACGGCCGGGTGATCCTGGCCGAGGATCTCGCGCAGGCCGCGGCCATCGCCAATGCCTATGCGCCCGAGCACCTCTGCCTCGCGGTCGCCGATCCCGCAGCCCTGCTCCCCCTCCTCCGCAATGCTGGGGCGATCTTCGCCGGGCATGCGGCGGCCGAAAGCTTCGGCGACTATCTCGCGGGCTCGAGCCATGTCCTCCCGACCGACGGCGCGGCGCGCGCCTGGAGCGGGATCACGACGGTCAGTTTCATGAAGGCGATCAGCATCCAGCACGTTTCTGCAGAGGCGGGCCGCGCGCTCGCCGCGCCCGCCGCCGCGCTCGCCCGGCTGGAGGCGCTCGAAGCCCATGCCCGTGCCGCCGATGCGAGGGCCGCCCGGTGACCGGCCTCGCCCAGCGCCTTGCCCGGCCCGCGATCCTCGCGCTGCCCGCCTTCGACCTTGGCGACCGCGCGGCCGATCCCGACGCCATCCTCCTCGACGCCAACGAAAGCCCGTTCGGCCCCCTGTCGGGCGGAAGCGTCGCGGCCGGGGTCAACCGCTATCCCGAACCGCGCCCCGCGCGCCTCGGTGCCGCCATGGCGTCACTCTACGGGGTCGCGCCCGACCAGTTCCTCGTCACTCGCGGCGGCGACGATGCGATCGACCTCCTCTGCCGGACCTTCCTCGACGGCCCCGGGGACAAGGCCGCGGTGTGCGTGCCGAGCTTCTCGGCCTATGCGCATTTCGCGCGGCTCCAAGGGGCCGGCGTGGTCGAGATCCCGCTCGACGCCAATTTCGACCTCGACCCGGAGGCGGTCATCGCCGCAGTCAGGGCCGATCCCGCGATCCGGCTCCTGTTCCTCTGCACGCCCAACAATCCGACCGGCAATGCGGTCGATCCGGGGCATGTCCTTCGCATCGTCGACGCGCTTCCGCACGTCATGATCCTCGCCGACGAGGCCTATCTCGAGTTCGGCGACACGGCCTCGCTCGCAGCGCAAGCCGTCGCCCGCGACAATCTCCTCGTCCTCAAGACCCTGTCCAAGGCCTTTGCGCTGGCCGGGGCGCGGGTCGGCGGGCTGATCGGGCCGACGGAGACGCTCGGCATCCTCGGCCGCGCTTTGCCCCCCTATCCGCTCCCGACCCTGTCGGTGAACGCGGCACTGGAAGCGCTCCAGCCCGCCCGCCGCGCCCTTCACCGGCAGCGCATCGCGCAGCTCCTCGCCGAGCGCGCGCGCGTCGCCCCGCTGATCGCAACCTCGCCCCACGTGGAGCGCGTCTATCCGAGCGCGGGCAATTTCCTGTTCCTCGAGACGCGCGACACTGAGGCGCTCGCCCGCCGCCTCGCCGCCGACGGGATCAAGGTCCGCTACCGTCCCCAGGCCGCGCCGGGCGGGGTTCGCCTCACCATCGGCACGCGCGAAGAGAATAACGCCGCGCTGGCCGCCTTCGGGGTGGCGGTCGCCGCCGCGCCGCGCCGCACCGCCGAAATCGCCCGCGACACGAAGGAGACGCGGATCGCCCTCAGCCTCGACCTCGACCGCGCCGAGCCACGCCACATCGACACCGGCATCCCTTATTACGACCACATGCTCGACCAGGTGGCGGCGCATGGCGGGTTCAGCCTGACGCTCGCCTGCGAGGGCGATCTCGAGATCGACCCCCACCACACGATCGAGGATGTCGCGATCGCGCTTGGGACGGGCCTCCGAAAGGCGCTCGGGGACAAGCGGGGGATCGGCCGCTTCGGCTTCGCGCTGCCGATGGACGAGACGCAAGCGCAGGTGCTGATCGACCTGTCGGGACGGCCCTTCTCGAAGTTCGAGGGCGAGTTCGCCGCGACCCATGTCGGCGACTATCCGACCGAGATGACGCCCCACGTCTTCCGCAGCCTCGCCGACAGCCTGTCCGCCGCGATCCACGTCCGGGTGGCGGGCGAGAACGACCACCACAAGGTCGAGGCCTGCTTCAAGGCCTTTGGCAGGGCCCTGCGCCAGGCGCTTCAAATCGAAGGCAAATCCGACGCGCTGCCGAGCACCAAGGGGATGCTGTGAGCGCCCGGGTCACCCTCGTCGACATCGGCTATGGCAACATCAACTCGGTCGAGATCGCGCTTCGCCGCTTGGGCGCGGAGGTGGTGCGGAGCCGCGACGCGGGCGAGATCTGGTCGTCCGAGCGGCTGGTCCTCCCCGGGGTCGGCGCGGCCGGCTATGCGATGGAGCGGATCGAGGCACTCGGCCTCGCCCCGGTGCTCAAGACCTTCGCCGGTCCCGCGCTCGGCATCTGCCTTGGCATGCACTTGCTGTTCGAGGACAGCGAGGAAGGCGATGTCGCGACGCTCTCCATCATCCCCGGCGCGGTCCGCCGGCTGGTCCCCTCGCCCGGCATCACCGTCCCCCACATGGGCTGGAGCCGGCTTGAGGTCGATGATGAAAGCATCGGCCTAAGCAACGGCGATTACGTCTATTTCGCGCACGGCTATGCCGCCGACGACGGGCCTGCGACGATCGCCCGCGCGGTCCACGGCCGGACCATCCCGGCGGTGGTCCGCCACGACAATTGGACAGCATCGCAATTCCACCCCGAACGCTCCGGCCCCGCCGGCGCCCGCTTCCTCAAGGCCTGGCTTTCTTCATGATCCTTTATCCCGCCATGGACCTCATCGACGGGCGCATCGTCCGACTCCGTCAGGGCCGCTTCGACGAGATCACCTTCTATGATCCCGCGCCCGCGGAGGCCCTCGCCAGCTTCGCCACCGACGGCGCGACCTGGGCGCATGTCGTCGATCTCGACGGCGCCCGTGAAGGCCGTCCCATCCAGCACGCCTTGCTGGCTGACCTGGCGGGCAATTCGACCCTCAAGCTCCAGGTCGCGGGCGGTGTCCGCTCGGAGACCCATGTCGCGACCCTCCTCGAGGCGGGGGCCGCCCGGGTGGTGGTCGGCAGCCTTGCGGTTCGCGATCCCGAGGCCACCGCCGCCTTGCTCGACCGCTTCGGGCCCGAGCGGATCACCCTCAGCCTCGATGTGCGCGTGGTCGACGGCCAGCCCCTCGTCGCCACCCATGGCTGGCAGGAGGACAGCGGGCAGAGCCTGTGGGACATCGCCGCGCTTTATCCGGCCGCGCGCCACCTTCTCCTGACCGACATCGGCCGCGACGGCATGCTCGAGGGACCCAACCACCCCCTGCTCGCCGAAGCCGTGAAGCGACTGCCCCATCTGGCGATCCAGGCGAGCGGCGGGGTCACCTCGCTCGGCGATCTCCGGCTCCTCACCACCGACGGCGCGATCCTCGGTCGCGCCATGTGGGAGGGGCGGCTGCCCCTCGCGGAGGCGCTCGATGCCAGCCGCTAGGATCATCCCCTGCCTCGACGTCGCCGAGGGCCGCGTGGTCAAGGGCGTCCAGTTCCGCGATCACCGCGATGTCGGCGACATCGTCGAGAATGCGCTGCGCTATTCGGCCGAGGGCGCCGACGAACTGGTCTTCTACGAGATCCGGGCCAGCGCCGAGGGCCGCAGCCTCGACCTCGGCTGGGTCCGCGACATCGCCGAGGTCATCGACATCCCCTTCTGCGTCGCCGGCGGGATCCGCGACCGCGCCACCGCCGCCGCGGTGCTCGAGGCGGGTGCCGACAAGGTCTCGATCAATTCTCCCGCGCTCGAAAGCCCCGACCTCATCACCGCGCTCGCCCGCGACTTCGGCAGCCAGTGCGTGGTGGTCGGCATCGACAGCCTCGGCCAGGCCGACGGCCGCTACCGGGTCAAGCAATATACCGGCTCGCCCGAAGCCACTTGCGACAGCGGCCGCGAGACGGTCGCCTGGGCGCGCGAGGCGGTCGACCGCGGCGCCGGTGAGATCGTCCTCAACGCCATGGCGAAGGACGGGGTGCGCCACGGCTATGACCTTGCCCATGCGGCTGACGTCATGGCGGCGGTCGACGTGCCGGTGATCGTCAGCGGCGGCGCCGGCAAGCCCGAGCATTTCCGCGACGCCTTTCGGGCCGGCGCGAGCGGGGCGCTGGCGGCGACGGTCTTCCACGACCGCCTGATCGGCATCCCCGAGCTCAAGCAATGGCTGGCAGGCGAAGGAATCGAGGTGCGGCGATGACCCTTTCGATCGACAGCCTCGCCTGGGACAAGATGGACGGCCTCCTCCCCGCGATCGTCCAGGACCCCGCCACCGGCCAGGTACTCATGCTCGGCTACATGGACCGCGCCGCGCTCGCCGCCACGCTCGACAGCGGGCTGGTGACCTTCTTCAGCCGCTCGAAGAACCGGCTGTGGCGCAAGGGTGAGACCAGCGGCAACGTCCTGAAGCTCGTCGCCGTCCGCGCCGACTGCGATTCGGACGCGCTCCTCGTCAGCGCCCAGCCGCAGGGCCCGACCTGCCACACGGGCACCGACAGCTGTTTTGGGACCGAGCCCGAGGGCGCGGGCTGGCTGGCAGCGCTGGAACGGATCGTCGCCACCCGCGCCGCCGCCTCACCGCAAGACAGCTACACCGCCCGCCTGCTGGCCGACGGCCCGGCCAAGGCCGCGCAGAAGGTCGGCGAGGAAGGGGTCGAGGTCGCGCTCGCCGCGGTCAGCCGCGATCCGGAGGGCCTCACCGAGGAAGCCGCCGACCTCCTGTTTCACCTGCTGGTGACGCTGCGATCACGCGATGTTCCGCTCGCCTCGGTGATCGAACGGCTCGCGCTGCGGCATAAGTCCATGAGAACGGGAGAAGAACAAAGCGCTTGACAGCACGAGAACGTTACGAGAACATTGGCGAATAAGCGGGGTTTTCGGTCTCATTTCGGAACGAAATGAATCGGATGCCGTTGCTGGCTTCAAGAACAAGGAAAGAACGCCGCCATGATGCTGTTCGCCGTCCTCGCTTTCACTGCCGTCTTCGCGCTCGCCCTGCTGAGCATTGCCGACACCCTCGCCGCCAATGCCGACAAGGTGCTGGCCGCGCTTGCGGGCAAATCGTTGCTCACCCAGCCGACCCTCGTCACCCGCCCGGTTACCGTGCGGGTGGTGTCGCGCCGGGTCAGCCGGCCGGTCGCGGTGCAGCCTCGGCTGCGCGCCGCCGCTTGACCCGGGCGTAGCTCGCCAGGCTGAAGGGAACGCTCGCCAGATAGGCGAAGGAGACGACGAGCAGGGTGATCCACGGCTCGTTGATCAGCGCCGCCGCGAGCAGCGCGACCCCGGCCAGCGCGACCACCCGCCAGCTCTTGCGGATCCGGAAGCTGGTCCAGCTGAAGGTCGGGATCGCCGAGATCATCAGGATCGCGACGAACAGGGTCCAGGGCATCACCAGCTGCCAGTCGCGGAACAGCTCGTTCCCCGTGATCAGCCACAGATAGACCGGCGCGAAGGCGAGCCCCGCCCCGACCGGCGCGGGAACGCCGGTATTGAAGCCCGCCGACTTGTGCGGCTGCACCTCGGCGTCGATCCGGGTGTTGAAGCGGGCGAGGCGAAGCGCGCAGCTCACCGCCAGCGCCAGCGCCACGGTCCAGCCGAAATTGGGCGCGCTCGCCAGGCTGAACTGGAACAGGATCAGCGCCGGCGCGGTGCCGAAGCCGATATTGTCGCACAGCGAATCGAGCTCGGCGCCGAACTTGCTGTTGGCCTTGAGCATCCGCGCGATATTGCCGTCCATGCCGTCGAGCACGCCCGCGACGACGATCGCGATCATCGCCTTTTCCCAGTCCTGGGCGAAGGCGTAGCGGATCGCGGTGAGTCCCGCGCACAGCGCCAGCACCGTCACCGCATTGGGAATGAAGGCCCGAAGCGGAAGACCCCGGCCCTCGCGCTCCCTCACTGGCTGGTCCCGGTCATCATGGGATCGGTCCCGAGCTCGGCGATGATCGTCTCGCCCGCGATCGCGCGCTGGCCGAGCAGCAGCCGTGAACCGGTGCCGGCGGGAAGGAAGACGTCGACCCGGCTGCCGAAGCGGATGAGGCCGATCCGTTCGCCCGCGGTGACCCTTTGGCCCTCGCGAACGAAGCTCAGGATTCGCCGCGCGACGAGGCCGGCGATCTGGGTGAAGGCGATTCTGACGCCATTGTCGCCCTCGACCAGGAAGTGCTGCCGCTCATTGTCCTCGCTCGCCTTGTCGAGGTCGGCGTTGAGGAACTTGCCCGGGATATAGGCGATCCGGCGGATCGTGCCGGTGATCGGGGTCCGGTTGATGTGGACGTCGAACACGCTCATGAAGATCGAGACGCGGGTGAATTCGCCCTCGCCCAGTTCCGCCCGCAGCTGCGGCGGCGCGGGAACGCGGGCGATCATCGTCACCAGCCCGTCGGCGGGCGACACCACCAGATTGGGGTCGGTGGGCGTGGTCCGCACGGGGTCGCGGAAGAAGGCCGCGACCCAGATGGTCACGCCGACCAGCAGCCAGCCGAGGAAGTGGCTCACCGCCAGATAGGTGAGAAGCGTGATCCCGCCCGCGATCACCACATATTTGCGGCCTTCGGGGTGGACCGAGGGGAAACGCCACTTGACCGCGGTCAGCTGGCTGTCGGGATTGTCGATATGCGCCATGCGCTCGCCTTAACGGGCCTTGCCGTGCGTTGCCAGAGCGTGACGGCGGCGCTAGGTGCCGCGCCAAATCCAGCAAGGCAGAGACATGACCAAGATCAAGGTGAAGAACCCGGTCGTCGAGATCGACGGCGACGAGATGACCCGCATCATCTGGCAGTGGATCCGTGAGCGGCTGATCCTGCCCTATCTCGACATCGACCTGCGCTACTACGACCTCGGCATCGAGAATCGCGACGCGACCGAGGACCAGGTCACGATCGACGCCGCCAAGGCGATCAAGGAGCATGGCGTCGGCGTCAAATGCGCCACCATCACCCCCGACGAGCAGCGGGTCGAGGAATTCGGCCTCAAGAAGATGTGGAAGAGCCCGAACGGCACCATCCGCAACATCCTCGGCGGAGTCGTCTTCCGCGAGCCGATCGTCATCGCCAACGTCCCCCGGATCATCCCCGGCTGGACCGACCCGATCGTCATCGGCCGCCATGCGTTCGGCGACCAGTACAAGGCGACCGACTTCCGCGTGCCGGGCCCGGGCAAGCTCACCATCAAGTTCGAGGGCGAGGACGGCCAGGTGATCGAGCACGAGGTGTTCGAGTTCGAGAGCGCCGGCGTCGCCATGGGCATGTACAATGTCGACGAGAGCATCCGCGACTTCGCGCGCGCCTCGATGAACTATGGCCTGCAGCGCGGCTGGCCGGTCTACCTCAGCACCAAGAACACCATCCTCAAGGCCTATGACGGCCGCTTCAAGGACATCTTCCAGGAGGTGTTCGACAGCGAATTCAAGGACAAGTTCGCCGAAGCTGGGATCGAATATCAGCATCGCCTGATCGACGACATGGTTGCCTCCGCGCTCAAGTGGAGCGGCAAGTTCGTCTGGGCCTGCAAGAATTACGACGGCGACGTCCAGTCGGACCAGGTCGCGCAGGGCTTCGGTTCCTTGGGCCTGATGACCAGCGTCCTCCTCACCCCCGATGGCCAGACCGTCGAGGCCGAGGCCGCGCACGGCACCGTTACCCGCCACTATCGCATGCACCAGCAGGGCAAGGCGACCTCGACCAACCCGATCGCCTCGATCTTCGCCTGGACCGGCGGCCTCAAGTTCCGCGGCCGGATCGACGGTACGCCCGAGGTGATCAAGTTCGCCGAGACCCTTGAGCGCGTCTGCGTCGAGACGGTCGAATCGGGCAAGATGACCAAGGACCTCGCGATCCTGGTCGGCCCCGACCAGGCCTGGATGACCACCGAGCAGTTCTTCGAAGCGGTCGTCCAGAACCTCGAAATCGCGATGGCCACGGCCTGAGGCGATGAGCCTGGCGAGCGTCAGGGCCTGGGTCGCGGCCCATGCGCCTGACCTCGCCATCATTGAAGGGCACGGCAGCACGGCGACGGTCGCCGATGCTGCCGCGACCCTCGGGGTCGAACCGGGGCGGATCGCCAAGACGATCGCGCTGAAGGTGGGCGAGAAAACCCTGCTCCTCGTCACCCGCGGCGACGCGCGGCTCGACAACCTCAAATGCAAGGCGGCGTTCGGCGGGCGGATCCGGATGCTCGATCCCGACGCCACCTTCGCCGCCACCGGTCATGTCGTCGGCGGGGTCTGCCCGTTCGGGCTCGCCACCCCGCTACCCGTCTACACCGACGTCAGCTTGCGGGCCTTCGCCACCGTCTTTCCTGCCGCGGGCAGCCGCACCGCCAGCCTCGAGATCACGCCCGAGCGGCTGGCCGAGCTGACCCACGCCACCTGGGTCGACTGCTGCACCTTGCCTCAGGCGGGCTGAGCCGCCGGGCTTTCGACTTTCTCGCGGCGGATCCCGAGCCCGATCATCCGCCCGGGAATCCGGCGCAGCAGCGGCGCCTTGTCGAGCAGTCGGATCAGCCACGGGGCATGGTCGAGCGGCGGCCCCGGCTCAAGCAGGCGGCCGATGACCCGGTCCTGCGCGGTCTTCTGCGCCGATTGCACCAGCCGCGTCGGCAACAGCCTCCGCTCCTCGACCTTGTGCAGCAGCGGATCGATCCTGGCGCCCGCCGCCAGCGGCCCGGCGAGCAGGTTCGCCGCCGCCACCGCGTCCTGGATCGCGAGATTGATCCCCACCCCGCCGATCGGGCTCATCGCATGCGCCGCATCGCCGATCGCCAGCAGGCCGGGCCGCTGCCAGGCGGTCAGCCGGTCGAGCGAGACGCTGAGGAGTTTGAGGTCCGCGACATCGTCGAGGTCGGCCAGGTCGAGCTCGGGAGCGGCCTCGGCGATGGCCGCCCGGATCGGTCCGATCCCGCCCGCGAGGAGGTCCGCCGCCTTGCCCTTGGGAATGAGGAAGGCGCATTGCCAGTAATCGCCGCGATCGATCATCACCAGAAGCCGCCCGCGCTCGACCGAGCCGCGCAGCGCGCTTCCCGGCGCGGTCTTGGGCACCCGGAACCAGAAGACGTCCATCGGTGCGCCCAGCACCTCGAGCGGGAGCATATCCTTCTGCCGGACCAGCGACGAGCGCCCGTCGGCGGCGATCACCAGCCGCGCTCGCCGCTCGCTCCCGTCGGCGAGACGCACCCCGCTCACCCGGCCGTCCTCCTCGAGGAAGTCGGCAACGGCCGCGCCCATCTCCAGCGCGAAGCCGGGAAAGGCAGCGGCCTTGGTGCGCAGGAAATCGAGAAACTCCCACTGCGGCATCATCGCGATGAACGGCGCCGGCGTATCCAGATGCGACAGGTCGCCGATCGTCCAGTCGCGGCCCGCGATGCGCAGCTCGGCATGGTCGAGCCGGTGGTGCGGCCGCTTGAGGAAGTCCTCGAGCCAGCCGAGCTGGCTCAATATCTCCATCGTCGAAGGGTGGACGGTGTCGCCGCGGAAATCGCGAAAGAAGTCGGCATGCTTTTCGAGCACGCTGACGGTGCAGCCCGCGCGGGCGAACAGCAGCCCGGTCATCACCCCGGCGGGTCCGCCCCCGACGACGATGAGATCGCGTGTCGTCATGAGGCCCCCTTACCACGTCCGCCGTCGCGGCGCAGGCCAGGACCTTTAGAATATGGTGCGAACCTCCAAGGTTTCCGGCCTGCGCCGGGACGACGCTATCGGAGAATGCCTCGCGCCAAGATCTGCTGGATGGCCGCGAGGTTGCTGCCGCGGGCGATCTTGATCTCCAGCGGGTCGGGGGTCCCGGCCAGCCAGAAGACCATGTCGGCCTCGAGGTCGAAGGTGCCCGCGGTCTCGAGCGAGAAGCGGACGATCGAGCGATAGGGGATCGACTGGATCGCGACCTTCTTGCCGATCCAGCCCTGGATGTTGACCATGGCCAGCCGGCGATCGGTCAGGAAGGCGATGTCGCGGATGGTGCGAAAGGCAATGAGCACCTCTTCGCCATCGACCAGCAGCGCGCGGTACCGGTGCGCGACCTCGGCGGTGTCGATCTCGCTCGCGCCGAACAGGCCCATCAGGCCAGGCGTTCGCTGACGATCCTGCCGCCGTGGGTGAGGCGGATGCCCTTCACGATCTCGTCCTCGTCGGGAAGCACGGGGCGGCCCTGCTCCTTGTCCCAGAAGGCGCTGAGGAAGTTGAAGAGGTTGCGGGCGTAGAGCGCGCTCGAATCCGCCGGGAGCGAACGGGCGAGATTGGTCGCGCCGATCACCTTGACGCCATGGCGCTCCACCGTCTCGCCGGGGACGCAGCCCTCGACATTGCCGCCCGCGCCCGCCGCCAGGTCGACGATCACGCTGCCGGGCCGCATGGTCGCGACCTGCGCGTCGCTGATCAGCCGCGGCGCCGGCTTGCCCGGGATCAGCGCGGTGGTGATGACGATGTCCTGCTTGGCGAGGTGGCTCGAGACGAGCTCGGCCTGCGCCTTCTTATATTCCTCGGAGGTCTCGCCGGCATAGCCGCCCTGCCCCTCGCCCTCGATCCCCGCCACGCCCTCGACGAAGATCGCCTTGGCGCCGAGGCTCTGGATCTGTTCCTTCGTCGCCGAGCGGACGTCGGTCGCGCTGACCTGCGCGCCCAGCCGCCGCGCGGTGGCGATCGCCTGGAGACCGGCGACGCCGACGCCCATGATGAAGGCGCGCGCGGCGCTGACGGTGCCGGCGGCGGTCATCATCATCGGAAAGGCCCGGCCATAAGCCGCGGCGGCGTCGATCACCGCCTTGTAGCCGGCAAGGTTCGACTGCGAGGAGAGGACGTCCATCGACTGCGCGCGGGTGATGCGTGGCATCCATTCCATCGCCAGCGCCTCGAGCCCCGCCCCGGCATAGCCCTGGACGGTCTCGCGCCTGGCAAAGGGATCGAGCATCGCGACCAGCGTCGCGCCCGGCGCGACTCCGCCAAGCGAATCGGCCTCGGGACCGATCACGCCGAGCACCAGTCCGGCCCCGTCGAGCGTCTCGGCGCGCGAGCCCACGCTGGCGCCGGCGGCCGCATAATCCTCGTCGCTGATCCCCGCCTGTCGCCCGGCCCCGCGTTCGACCGCCACCGAAGCGCCGAGGCCGGCGAGCTTCTTGACCGTTTCGGGGATGGCGGCGACCCGGGTTTCCCCGGCGGCCGTCTCGGCGAGGACCGCGACCCTCAAGACGTCAGTTCGCCAGCAGGATCATGACCAGGAAGCCGAGCATGAGCGCGATCACCGCACCCCACTTCAGCATCGAGATCAGCAGGGAATAGTCCTTGACCGCCTTCCGGTAATCGATCGGGGAGGTGTCTTCGGTGGTCGGTTCGAGGGCCATTGCTGCTCCTGATGGGAAAACTGTCGTTGCGCTGGCTCATAGCGGCATGGGCTTCGCGCTCAAAGCCCCCCGCGCGCTCACGCTTTCTTTACCTTGGTGGCGCTAGGCTCGCGTCCATCAGGGAGCCCAGACCTTGCGCGCCGACACCATCCGTTTCCTCCTGCTGGTCGATGCCGAACCGGATGAGCGTCGTCTCGTCGCGGCAACCGCCACCCGTGCGGGCTGGAACACGCTCGGCAGCCCCAGCGTCGCCGAGGCCCAGGAATTGCTCGGCGGTCCCAACGGCCACGAGATTCGCGCCGTGCTGATCGGGCGCTGGGATCCGCATGGCGGCCCGGGCCTCGTCCGCGCGCTTCGTGCCGACCGACCGGGCCTGCCGATTATCGTCCTTGCCGAGGGCGGCTCGGTCGGCCAGGCGGTCGAGGCGATGCGCGCCGGCGCCTCGGACTTCCTCGTCCGGCCCGTCGCGCCCGAGCGGCTGATGGAAGCGCTCGCGGTCAATGCCGATCGCCGCCGCGCCGCGGGCGAGCTTGCGCCCCTGTCCGAGAAACTCGCGCCCGAACTCAGCCTCGACGAGCTGGTCGGCGCCGCGCCCGACTTCCGCGTCGCGCTCGCGGTCGCCGCCAAGGCCGCGCGCAGCCGACTCGCGCTGCTGATCGTGGGCGAAGCGGGCACCGGCAAGGAGACGATCGCCCGGGCGGTCCACAGCGCCAGCCCCCGCGCCCGTGGCCCCTTCCTCCAGATCGACTGCCGCGCGGTGCCCGCCAACATCATCGACAGCGAGCTGTTCGGGCATGTCGCGGGCGCCTTTCCCGGCGCGTTCGCCGAACGGGTCGGCAAGCTGGTCGAGGCCGATGGCGGGACCCTCCTCCTCGACGAGGTAGGCGACCTTCCGCCCGCGACCCAGAAGGCGCTCGACCGGATGCTCGCCACCGGCGAGGTGCGCCCGGTCGGCTGCAACGGCTCGAACAGCGTTGACGTGCGGATCATCGCCACCAGTTCGAAGCCCTTGTCCGACAAGTTCGATCCCGGCCTTGCCGAGCGGCTCGGCGGGACGGTGGTCGCCGTGCCCTCGCTGCGCGAGCGGAGCGGCGACATTCCCGCACTCGCCCGCCACCTCCTCGCCCGCCACACCGGCCAGCCCGGAATCCGCCCGCTGTCGATCGGCGAGGACGCGCTGGCGGTGCTGATGAAATATGGCTGGCCGGGCAATGTCCGCCAGCTTTCCAACGTCATTTTCCGCGCGGCGCTGCAATGCCAGGGGGCGGCGCTCACCGCCGAGGACTTCCCCCACATCGCGCTCCAGTCGCGCTTCACCAACCGCGTCGCCGACGGGGCCCGCGACATCGGCCGCGCCGCCGCCTCGGCCGCGCTGGCGGGAGCGCCCTCGATCACCCTGTGGCGCGACGACGGTCACCTCCGCCCGCTGGAAGAGATCGAGGCCGATCTCATCCGCCTCGCCATCGGCCATTATCGCGGCAAGATGACCGAGGTCGCGCGCCGCCTCGGGATCGGCCGCTCGACGCTCTATCGCAAGCTCGCCGAACTGGGCATCGACACCGGCCCCTGAAGCGTTGCATCGGGATGCCGATGCATTTCGTCTGGCTCCTCGTCCTGCTGCTTGCCGCGTGCAAGAAGCCCGAACCCGCGCCCGAGACCGGCGAGGGACCGTGCCGCTCGCTGATGTTCGAGGGCGACCGCTTCACCCTCTGCCGCGATCCCCTCGCCCGGCTCGAGCTCCATGTCGCGGGACGCGACGGTCGCCCCTATCGCAGCTTCGCCGCGCTCGAGCATGTGCTGGGCGCGCGCGCTCCCAAGGTCCGCTTCGCGATGAACGCGGGGATGTTCGACGAAGACGGCCGCCCGATCGGCCTCGCCATCGCCGGGGGCCAGGAAGTGAAGGCGATCAACCGGCGCGAAAAGGGCGGCGGCAATTTCCATCTCCAGCCCAATGGCGTGTTCCTGGTCCGCAGCGACGGCCGCAGCGAGATCGTACCGAGCAGGGCCTTCGAGCCTTCCGCCGACATCGCCCTAGCGACGCAGAGCGGACCGATGCTGGTGATCGACGGCGCGGTCAATGCGCGCTTTTCTCCCGACGGCACCAGCCGCTTCGTCCGCAACGCAGTGGGGATCGACCCCGACGGCGTTCCCCTATTCGTGATCAGTGATTCAGCGGTCAGCTTCGGCAAGTTCGCGCGGCTGTTCCGCGACGAACTGAAGTGCCGCAACGCCCTCTATCTCGACGGCTCGGTCAGCAGCCTGTGGGACCCGGTCAACGGGCGGATGGACAGTTTCTCAGGCCTAGGGCCGATGCTGGTGGCGTTCCGAGACTAGAGCCGCGGCGTCAGCGCCTGGTCCTTGAGCCCCCGCCACACCCGGAGCGCCTGCACCGTCTCGAAGACGTCGTGCGCGCGGACAAGCTGCGCGCCCTGGTCGACGGCCTTCAGCGCCAGCGCGAGGCTTCCGCCAAGCCGCCGGTCGGCCGGCGCCTCGTTGTGGAGCGCGCCGATGGTGCGCTTGCGGCTCGCTCCGACGAGGAGCGGGCAGCCGAGCGCGTGGAAGGCCGCGAGCCCGTTCATCAGCTCGAGATTATGTGCCACCGACTTGCCGAAGCCGATGCCCGGATCGACGATGATCTTCGCCCGGTCGATCCCCGCGTCGACCGCCCGGGCAATCGCGTCCTCGAGCCAGAAATAGACGTCGACGAGGGCCCCACGCGGATAGGAGGGCGCGTCCTGCATGGTCTCGGGACTGCCTTGGTGGTGCATCAGCACGACCGGGACCCCGGCCCTGGCTACCACCTCGGCCGAACGCGGGTCATAGGTCAGTGCCGACACGTCGTTGACGAGGCTTGCGCCAGCGGCGAGCGCGGCTTCCATGACGCTCGCCTTGCGGGTGTCGATTGATACCGCCGCGCCGCTCGCGGCCAGCGTCTTCACCAGCGGCACCACCCGCTCGATCTCGTCGCCTTCCCACACGGTCTTCGCGCCGGGCCGGGTGCTCTCGCCGCCGACGTCGAGGATTGCCGCGCCGGCTTCGGATGCCGCGAACCCCTCCTCGAGCCCCGCCGCCTTGCCGCCGTCCGAAAAGCTGTCGGGGGTGGCATTGAGGATCGCCATCAGTTGCGGCTGGTCGAGCCGGATGGTTCGCGCGCCCAATTGCAGCGCCGCGCGCGGGGCGGTGATCGCCGCCCAGCTTGCCGCCATGACGTCATCCTCGAGCCGCGCCTCGATCCCCTCGACCGGGACCAGTTCGCTTCTCACCCGCCCGTCGTCGCCGACCCGAAGGAATTCGACCGCGGAGAACCAGAGCATCGTCCCCGCCAGCCGCGCCACCTTGCCGTCATGGCCGAAGGGCGCGTCGATGAAGCCGGTCGGCTTGAGGAGGGTGCGGAAGGTCATGCAGGCTCAATATCGTTCGTGCTGAGCGAAGTCGAAGCACGGTGTCGCGAGCGCCCTTCGACTTCGCTCAGGGCGAACGAGTTCAGTTCAGGGAGGCCAGATGCTCCTGCCGAAGCGTGTCGATCGGCTCGAGCCGCCCGCCCCGCTCGATGTGCCAGAAGGTCCAGCCGTTGCAGCTCGGCGCCTTGTTCAGCCCCGCGCCGACCTTGTGGATCGAGCCCGCGTGCGGCCCGCACGACAGCGAGCCGTCGGCGCGCACCGCCGCCTTCCACCGCCGCTTGGCGTCCATCAGCACCGTGCCGGGCTTGACCAGCCCGCTCTCGACCAGCAGCCCGAACGCCACGCGCGGCTGCGAGCGTTTCTCGGGAATGGTTTCCAACCCACTCTCGTCCAACGGTAAAGTCGCGGCAATGCGGGCTTCGGCGGCGGCGAGATAATCGGGCTCGCGCTCGATCCCGATCCACTGGCGGCCAAGGCGCTTCGCCACCGCGCCGGTGGTACCGGTACCGAAGAAGGGATCGAGGACCACGTCGCCAGGCTGGGTGCAGGCGAGCAGCACGCGGTAAAGCAGGCTCTCGGGCTTCTGGGTCGGATGCGCCTTGTGGCCGTCCCCGCCCTTCAGCCGCTCGGACCCCGAGCAGATCGGCAGCACCCAGTCCGAGCGCATCTGCAGGTCGTCGTTGAGCGCCTTCATCGCCCGGTAGTTGAAGGTATATTTGCTGTCCTGGCTCTTGGAGCACCACAGCAATGTCTCGTGCGCGTTGGTGAAGCGCGTGCCGCGGAAATTGGGCATCGGGTTCGACTTGCGCCAGACGATGTCGTTGAGGATCCAGTAGCCGAGGTCCTGCAGCGCGGCGCCCACCCGGAAGATGTTGTGATAGCTGCCGATCACCCAGATCGCGCCATCGTCCTTCAATATGCGGCGCGCCTCGGCCAGCCATTGCCTCGTGAAGGCGTCATAGGCGGCGAGGCTGTCGAACCGGTCCCAGTCATTGTCGACCGCGTCGACCCGCCCGCCCTCGGGCCGGAACAGGTCGCCGCCCAGCTGCAGATTGTAAGGCGGGTCGGCGAAGACGAGGTCGACGCTTTTCGCCGGCAGCTTCTTCATCTCGGCGATGCAGTCGCCCGCGATGATCCGCCCGCTGGGGTCGGCGGCAGCGGCCTTGCGGCGGGCGCGCGGCGTCGCGTCGCGGACCGGCAGAACGAGATTCATGGATAAGCCCCCAAACTTTGTCGGCGGCCATGGTGAGTCGAGCGCGAGTCGCGGTCAACGATGAAAGGGTTAACGGTGCCGAAGTCGCGACGGGAACGGAACGAGTCCGCCGCCTGTCCCACACAAGATGTTGAGTCGGGCGCGCGCGGCGGGACTCAAGACTATGTGGTGTGGCGCGAAGGACTCGGCGCTCGAAGAACCGCGTCGTCCCCGCGCAGGCGGGGACCTCGGGCAACCCGCGCGAGCCTCACAAGGTCCCCGCCTTCGCGGGGACGACGGTGCCTTACTCCGCGGCGAAAGCGAAGCTGGGCTGGGCCCGCTCGGCCAAGACTTCGCGGACCAGCCCGAAGCTCTTCCGGTGGAGCGGTGTCGGACCCAGTTCGCGCAGGGCCCGGCGATGGTCGGGGGTCGGATAGCCGCGGTTGCGTTCCCAGCCATAGCCGGGGTGCGCCTCGGCATAGTCGGCCATGATGCGGTCGCGGGTGACCTTGGCGACGATCGAGGCGGCGGCGATCGAGCGGCACTTGGCGTCGCCCGCGATAATCGCGCGGCTCGGCCGCTCCCAGCGCGGGCAGCGGTTGCCGTCGACCAGTACGAAGGCCGGGTCGAAACCCAGCGCCTCGACCGCGCGGGCCATGGCCAGCATCCGCGCCCAGTAGATGTTGAGCGCGTCAATCTCCTCGACGGTGCAGATGCCGACCCCGCAGCGGGCCTGGACCATCAGCTTCGCATGGATCGCCTCGCGCGCCTCGAGGCTCAGCTTCTTACTGTCGTCGATCCCGCGCGGGAAGCGCTCGCGGTCGAGCACCACCGCGGCGGCGACCACCGGCCCGGCCAGCGGCGCGCAGCCCGCCTCGTCCACGCCGGCGAGCGGCAAGGGATGATCGCCTTCGAGCTTGAAACAGGGGCGCGGCACGGCTCGTGGCATAGCACAGACCGGGCCGCGCGAAAGCCGTTCAGGCCGAGGCGGCGGTCGCCTTCAGCCGGTTCTGGAAGCTCTTGCGGAGCTTCTGCAGCTTGGGCGGGATGACCGCGAGGCAATAAGGGTTCCGCTGCCCCTCATTGGCCCAATAGTCCTGGTGATAATCCTCGGCCGGGTACCAGTCGGTCGCGGGCTCGATCGTGGTGACGATCCTGCCGCCCTGCTCCTCGTTCAGCGCGGCGATCTTGGCCCTGGCCTCGCCCTCCTGCGCGTCGGAGAGCGGGAAGATCGCGCTGCGATACTGGGTCCCGATGTCATTGCCCTGGCGGTTGAGCTGGGTCGGATCGTGGGTCGCGAAGAAGATGTCGAGGAGGTCGCCGTAGCTGATCTGGTCGGGGTCATAGGTCACCCGGATCGCCTCGGCATGGCCGGTATCGCCGCCGCAGACCTGCTTGTAGGTCGGGTTCACCGTCTGCCCACCGATATAGCCACTCTCGACCCCGCTCACCCCGACCACGTCGAGGAACACGGCTTCGGTGCACCAGAAACAGCCGCCGGCCAGGATCGCTTGCTCTTGCGCCATTACTCACTCCTTGTTTCGGAGCGGATATGGGCGCTCGGCCGAGCGACGCAAGCGGGCTCAGTGCTTGTAGGCCGCCTTCAGGCTGGCGAGTTCGAGCCGCTTGCCGCACCATTCGGCAAGCTCGTCGAAGCTCAGTTCATGGTCGAAGACGATTCCGGCGCGGCGGTCCGAATACCAGCGCACCTCGCCCTTGATCGGGCGCAGGCTCTCGACCACCACGACGACCGGCTCGCCGATGCAATATTCGTCGATCGGCCCGACCTTCATGCCGCCGAGGCTGATGTCGTGGACCTCGACCTTGTAATAGAGCTTCTTGAGCTTGACGGTGGCGTTGCAGCCGACCTCGAGGCGCGGCGGGCGCGGGCGGAAGCCGTGGCGCGGCTTGCGCCCGGCGAAAAGCTCGCCGAGGTCGACGCCCTGGTCGAACTTCAGCCCGATCAGCCCCTCGCGGATCCAGACCACGCTCGACGGGATCGACTGGCCGCTGAACTCGACCTGCACCCCCTCGCCGACCGCCGGACAGCGCGAGCAGTCGGCCATGAGGCCACCCGCCGACATGTTGCGGATGCGAATGAGCTGCTCGCCCATCGCGCCGGTCATCTTGGCCACCCGCAAGGTCGGCAGGAGCCGTTCGTCGCCGCGCCGTTCGGGCGGCCGCGGAACGGCCATGCTCAAGGACACGGTGGTCGATTCGAACGCGGCGGCGTCGACGTCCTGGGGACGCCGGCTACGACGGCGAATGAAGGTGTCGAACACGCGTTTCTGTCTCCTCGCGGGGTGCGCTTGGATTACGGTCGCCCGGGTCGGACGAAGGATTACCCTCCCTCCTACCCCGGCCAAGGTTAAGAAGCGGTTGCATGTCCCGGCCAAAGGCGGGAAGGGATGAACGACATGTCCGCCTTGCCCCGCCTGCTCCTGATCGACGACGAACCCGCGCTGGCCGATTTCGTGGCCCAGACCGCGCAATTGTGCGGCTTCGCGCCCGCGGTCGCCTCGGACCGCGACAGCTTCCAGCGCGGCTTTGCGGAGGCGACACCGAATGTCGTCGTGCTCGACCTCGGCATGCCCAACACCGACGGGGTCGAGTTCCTCCGCTTCCTCGCCGACCACCGCTTCGCCGGGCCGGTGCTGATCGTCTCGGGCTTCGACCGCCGGGTCCTCGAAAGCGCCTTCCGTCTTGGCACGGCGCTCGGCCTGACCATGGTCGGCCCGCTCGAAAAGCCGGTCCGGCTCGAGGAACTGGAGCAGTTGCTCGAATCGCTGAAACCGGGACTGGTCCCGTGAACCCCAAGGAGCGCCGGCTGCTCGACGAGCTCGAGCGGGCGCTGGCGGAAGGGGGGCTGAGGCTCGCCTACCAACCCAAGGTCGCCACCGCCGACGGCAGCCTCGTACGGGTCGAGGCGCTGGTTCGCTGGGCCCATCCGGCGCTCGGCGCCGTGCCCCCCGCCCGCTTCGTGCCGCTGGCCGAGGACCATGGGCTGATCGACGACCTCACCCAGTGGGCGCTGCGCACCGCGCTTCGCCAGTGGCGCGAGTGGCATGCGCAAGGGCTCGACACCGACGTCGCGGTCAACATCTCGGCGGTGAGCCTCGAGCAGCTCGACTTTCCCGACCTCGTCGAACGCCTGTGCCGCGCGCTCGACGTGCCGACCGAGCGGCTGGTGCTCGAGCTGACCGAGGGCGCGACTCAGCCGCTGATCAAGCTGATGGACACGCTGACCCGCTTCCGGATCAAGGGCGTGGGCCTCGCCATCGACGATTTCGGGACGGGCTATTCGGGGCTGATCCAGCTCCGCAAGCTCCCCTTCACCGAGATCAAGATCGACCGCCAGTTCGTCACCGGCCTCGCCACCAGCCGCGACGACCAGGTGATCGTCCGCTCGGTGATCGACCTTGCCCACGGCCTCGGGCTGCTGGTCACCGCCGAGGGGGTCGAGACGGTCGAGCAGCTCGCTGCCTTGCGCGCGCTTGGCTGCGACCTCGTCCAGGGCTATCTCCTCGCCCACCCGCTCGAGGCGCACGAACTCGTGGCCTGGGCGAGCCGCCACAAGCGCCGCTGGAAACTTCTCATCCGCCCGCCCGAGGACCCGTATCTCCGGCAGCGGCTGGAGGCGAACGGCTAAAGCAATCCCGTCGCCCCGGCGAAGGCCGGGGCCTCAGCCAGTGGAGCTCAGTCGCCCAAGGTCCCGGCCTTCGCCGGGACGACGCGCTTAGCCAATTCCCTCGCCCGGGCCATGGCTGCCACGCCCGCGTCGATCGTTGCGTCCCGCTTGGCGAAGCAGAGGCGGACGAGCCCGCGCTCGGCCTCGCCCTCGTAGAATGGCGACAGGGGAATGACCGCCACTCCCCCCTCGCGTACCGCCAGCTCGGCAAAGGCCATGTCGGAAAGCGCGATCCCCGAGGCGCCGAGGTCGACGCACTGGAAATAGGTCCCCTCGCTCGGCAGCAGGACATAGCCCGCCGCCTCGAGCCCCGCCGCCAGCCGCTTCCGGGCCCGCGCAAAGCCCTCGCGCGGGGGCGCCAGCCATTCGGGATGACCGAGCCCGACCGCCACCGCCGCCTGGAGGTTGGGCGGGGTCGCGAAGGTCAGATACTGGTGCGCGCGGGCGATAACGTCGGCGATGGCCTGCGGGGCGGCCAGCCAGCCGATCTTCCACCCGGTCAGCGAGAAGATCTTGCCCGCCGAACCGACCTTGATCACCCGCTCGGGCGCCAGCGCCGCCAGCGAGGTGAAACGGGCGCCGGGCGGAAGCACTTCCTCCCACACCTCGTCGGCCAGGATGAGAAGGTCGTGCGCGCGCGCCATCGCGACCACCGCCGCCAGCTCCTCGGCACCGAGCACGCGCCCGGTGGGGTTGTGCGGATTGTTGAGGACGAGGACCCTGGTCCGCGCCGTCACCGCCGCCTCGAGCGCCTCGCGGGCGAGGCGCCAGTCGGGCGGCCGCAGCGCGACCTCGGCGACCCTGCCCCCTGCCCGCCGGATCAGCGGCGCATAAGCGTCGTAGGCCGGCGCGACGATCACCGCTTCGTCGCCCGTGTCGAGGCAGGCGAACAAAGTGGCAGCAATGGCCTCGGTCGCGCCACTGGTTACGACAATCTCGGAAGGGTTGAAGGTAAGCCCTTGGCGTTGATTGTAGAATTGGCATACCGCCTCGCGTAATGCCGGCAGTCCCCGGGAGGGCGGATATTGGTTGCTTGCCTCGCGGGTCAGCCGCGCGGCCTCGGCGAGCAGCGGCTCGGGCCAGCCGAAATCGGGAAAGCCCTGGCCGAGGTTCACGGCGTGATGCTCGGCCGCGGCGAGGCTCATCGTCTCGAAGATGCTGACCGGCATCGCCTCGGACGCCGGATTCACCGCAGCACCCCCTTGGCGCGCAACGCCGCGATGGCGTCGGGATCGTAGCCGAGGGCGGCGAGGATCCCCTCCCCGTCCTCCCCCTCGGCGCGCGGGGGACGCGGCGGGTCGGCGGGCGTCTTCTCCAGGCGCGGCGCTGGGCCCGGCTGGATCACCCCGCCGACGTCGACGAAGGTCCCGCGCGCTTCATGGTGCGGGTGGCCGGGCGCCTCGCCCAGCGACAGCACCGGCGCGACGCAGGCGTCCGTGCCCTCGAACAGGGCGACCCATTCGTCGCGCGGCCGGGTCGCCAGCACCGCCGCAATCTCCGCCTTGCCGGCGCCCGCGGGCACGCCCAGCCCCGCGTAAAAGGCCGCGCGGAACTGCGGTTCGAGCGCGCCGACGCTCAAGGCCTTGCCGTCGGCGCAGGCGTAGCAGCCGTAGATGGGGTCGCCCCCGTCGAGGAGGTTGGCGCCGCGCTCGTCCCGCCACAGCCCCGCCGCGCGCAGCCCGAAGACGATCGCCCCGGTCAGCGCCGCGCCGTCGGTCATGGCGGCGTCGATCACCTGCCCCTCGCCCGTCTTCTGGGCATGGAGCAGCGCGGCGACCATCCCGAAGGCGAGGCAGAGGCCGCCGCCGGCATAGTCGGCGACGAGATTGAGCGGCGGCACCGGCGGCCGGCCCGCCTCCCCGATCGTCGAGAGCAGTCCGGTCAGCGCGAGATAGTTGATGTCGTGCCCCGCCGCCTGCGCCAGCGGCCCCGCCTGCCCCCAGCCCGTCACCCGGCCATAGACGAGCCGGGGATTGGTCTCGCGCAATTGCTCGGGCCCCAGCCCCAGCCGCTCCATCACCCCCGGGCGATAGCCCTCGATCAGCCCATCGGCCCCGACCGCCAGCCGCGCGACGATCGCGCGGCCCTCTTCCTGCCGCAAGTCGAGCGCGATGCTCTCGCGGTTGCGGGTGAGGGGATCGTTGGGAACGCTGAGATTGCCCGGTCGCTCGACCCGGATCACCCGCGCGCCATGGTCGGCCAGCATCATCGCCGCGAAGGGGCCGGGCCCCAGCCCCGCCATCTCGACGATCGTCACCCCGCTCAGCGCACCCGGCATCAAGTCCCCTTTTCTTTGCCGTACTGTCGCCTAGGCTGGGTCAAAGGCAAGGGAGAAGACGCATGCTCGATACCTCGCACCGCAGCCTGTTCGAGCCCGAGCATGAGGCGTTTCGCGACACCGTCCGGCGGGTCGTCGCCGGGCTCGACACCGATCGCCACGAGCGTGAGGGCATCGTCGAGCGCGAGGCGTGGCTCAAGGCCGGCGAAGCGGGCATGCTCTGCCCCACCGTCCCGGAGGAATATGGCGGATACGGCCTCGACTTCCGTTTCAACGCCATCGTTGCCGAAGAAGCGAGCTACGCCGGCAGCGCGGTCGGCTGGTCGCTCCAGAGCGATATCGTCGCCGATTACATCCTCGCTTATGGCTCCGAAGAGCAGAAGAAGAAGTGGCTGCCGCGGATGGTCACGGGCGAGGCGATCACCGCCATCGCCATGACCGAGCCCGGCGCGGGCTCGGACCTCCAGGGGATGAAGACCATCGCCCGGAGGGACGGCAACGGCTGGCGCCTCTCGGGCAGCAAGACCTACATCACCAATGGCCAGGCCGCCGACCTCGTCATCGTCTGCGCCCGCACCACCGAGGAGGGCGGCGCGCGGGGCATATCGCTGTTCTTGGTCGAGACCGGCGACGAGGGCTTCACCCGAGGCCGCAACCTCGACAAGATCGGGCTTCACGGCAACGACACGTCCGAGCTGTTCTTCGACGAGGTCCACCTCCCCGCCGACCGCCTGCTCGGACCCGAAAACGGCGGGTTCGGGATGCTGATGAGCCAGCTGCCGCAGGAACGCCTGTCGATCGCGGTCCAGTGCCAGGCCGCCGCCCAGCGCGCCTTCGACCTCGCGGTCGACTTCACCAAGGACCGCAAGGCTTTCGGCAAGACCGTCTTCGACTTCCAGAACACGCGCTTCACGCTCGCCGATTTGAAGGCCAGGCTGCAGGTCGGCTGGGCGCATCTCGACTGGGCGATCCAGCGGCACCTCAGGCACGAGCTCACCCCGGCCGAGGCAAGCGCCGCCAAGCTGTGGCATTCGGAGCTCCAGTTCGAGGCCTGCGACCTCTCGCTCCAGCTCCACGGCGGCGCGGGCTACATGAACGAATATCCGATCGCCCGGCTGTGGCGCGATGCACGGGTGACGCGGATCTATGGCGGCACGAGCGAGATCATGAAGGAACTGATCGCCCGCTCGATCTGATGAACGCGACGAACCGACCCATTTTCATTGACAAATTTGTCAGTGGCATCAGGGCGGAGCCATGATGTCGAGCGTCGCGCGTGATTCCGGCCACCCCGTCCCGGCGGGCTGGTCGCTGGAACCCCTCCCCGTCGGCGAGCTGCTCGTCCGCAGCGCGTCGGCCCATGCCGACAAGCCCGCGCTCGATTTCCAGGGCCGGATCTGGACCTACCGGCAGCTCCTCGCCGAAGCCACCGCCGCGGCGCAGGGCTTCCTCGACCTCGGGGTCGAGCGCGGCACGCGGGTCGGCCTGTTCCTGCCCAACACGCCGCATTACCCGATCGCTTATTATGGCGCGCTGCTGGCGGGCGCGACGGTGGTCAATTTCTCGCCGCTCTATTCGTCCGAGGAAGTCGCCTTCCAGGCGCGCGACAGCGGGACCGAGATCATGGTCTGCCTCGACCTTGCCCGGCTGTGGGCCCCGATGCAGCGGCTGCTCGACGACGGGCTGCTCAAGCACCTCGTGGTCGGCAATCTCCCCGAGGTGCTGCCGGCACTGAAGGCGATCGGCTTCCGCCTCGCCAAGCGCAAGGAGCGCCAGCCGCTTCCCCGCGACGCTCGGGTCTTGACATGGTCGACCCTGCTCTGGCCCGGCGCGCAGCACCCGCTTCCGGTGGTCGATCCCAAGGCCATCGCCCTCCTCCAATATACCGGGGGGACCACCGGCACGCCCAAAGGGGCGGCGCTGACCCATGCCAACCTCACCGCCAATGCCGAGCAGCTGGCGGCGATCGATCCTGGCCACGGCACCCGCGAGGGCCGCGTGCTGGGCGCGCTGCCCCTGTTCCACATCTTCGCCAACAGCTGCGTCCTCAACCGCTCGGTGCTGTCGGGCGCGACGATCACGCTCATCGCCCGCTTCGAGCCGGGCGAGGCGCTCGCCGCCATCCGCCGCAACCGGCTGACCGACCTCGCCGGGGTGCCCGCCATGTACCAGGCGATGATCGACCACCCCGATTGCGCGAAGACGAGTTTTGCCACGGTGAAGCAATGCTTCTCGGGCGGTGCCGCCATGACGGCGGCGCTGAAGGAGCGCTACGAGGCGACCACCGGCGCGCGCGTGCTCGAAGGCTATGGGCTGACCGAGACCAGCGGGGTCGTGTCGGTCAATCCTTACGTCGGCGAGACCCGCGCCGGGACCGCCGGCCTTCCCCTCCCGCTGACCGAGATAAGGATCGTCGATCCCGAAGCGCCGGACCGGCTGCTCGGGCCCGAGGAAGCGGGCGAGATCCTGGTTCGCGGCCCGCAGGTGATGACCGGCTACTGGCGCTCCGACGTGAACGCGCCCGAGCCGCTGGCCGACGGCTGGCTCCACACCGGCGACCTCGGCTTCGTCGAGCCGGGTGGCTATCTCCGCCTCGTCGATCGCTCGAAGGACATGATCAACGTCGGCGGCTTCAAGGTCTTCCCGAGCCAGGTCGAGGCCGCCTTGCTCAAGGATCCGGCGATCAAGGAAGCGCTGGTCATCGCCATCCCCGACCCCCGCGTCGGCGAGCGGCCCAAGGCCTTTTGCGTGCTCAACGAAGGCCATGAGACGACCCCGGCGGCGATCCTCAAGCTTGTCAGCGTTCGGGTCGGCAAGCACGAGCGCCCCGCGGAGATCGAGATCCTCGACGATTTGCCCCGCACGCTGATCGGCAAGCCCGATCGCAAGGCGCTGGCGAAGCGCGAGGCCGAGAAGCGCGCCGCCACCGCCTGAGGCTCAGGTCCGCCGGATGCGCGGGCCGGTCCAGGCCACTGGCGCGCTGAGCTTGGTCAGCGCCCAGACCATGGCATCGGCCCGGTCGGGGCTGCTTCCCGGACCCTCGTAGCCGCCGCCCGCGATCAGTCCGCACAATTGCCGCTCGAGGTCGGGGAAGCTGCCGTGGAGGCGGACCTTGCCGCGCTCGAACAGGATCGCGATCGGCTCGGCCCGCGCGGCCTTGGTCACATGGGCGTGGACGAGACCGACGTTGAGATCCTCGCCATGGTTCTTGAGGATGACATCGCGGACCATGTAGCCGCCCTGGTTGCCCTCGGCGACGACGAACACCGAGCGACCGTCGCTTAAGGACTGCTGGTGCGAGCGCGCGGCATCGGCGACCCGACCGGCCCAGATGGTCGGGCTCGAGGCGGTGATGCTGTGGTCGGTCATGACGTGGAAAATCCCTTCATTGTCGCGGCCGCAGGCGACGATCCCGCAGGTCCCGTCGCGCGCTGGCGGGTCGACCCCGATGGCGATCCCCTCGAGATCGGGCACGGGCTCGTCGGTCCGGCTGGCGGCAAGGAGCTCGGGGCTCTATAAGGCGCCCGCGGGCGGGGGCATCTCGCCATAGAGCTCGACCCGCCCCTTGTGGGTGTGGCCGTGGAGCTCGAGCATCTTGTCGAGGAAGCGCTTCGGCAGGTGCGGATTGTCGAAGGTGGTGCCGCGGGTGACCACCGTGTGGCGGTCGGCAAGGATCGTCTCGAGCGCCTCGCTGCTGGCAGGCGTGGTCGTGACCAGCGCCTTGGGATGCTCGCCGAGCCGCAGCCCGAATTGCAGATTGTCCCAGCTGTCCATGGCCTTGCGCCACTTGGCGAGCTCGTCGCACCAGGCGAGGTGATGCTGGAAGCCGCGGAAGCGCTCGGGATTGGCGCCCGAGAAGAGCTTGCCGATCGAGCCGCCGACGAAATGCACCTCGCCGCGGCTCGGCACCCATTTCTCGACCACCTCGGGGCGCAGCGCGAGAAAACCGCTGATCCCCAGCACCATGACGTCGCGCGCTTCCTCGACCGTCGCCGAGACGAGCGCGATCCGCAGGTTCGGGCGCGCCAGCACCTGCTCGGCGATCCACTCGACCCCGGCCTGCGTCTTGCCGAAGCCGCGCCCGGCGAGGATCAGCCAGGTGTCGTGGTCGCCTCCCGGCTCGAGCTGGCCGTCGTGCGCGCGCTGGGACCAGGGCTTGCGCGCCTCGTCCGGTCGGTCCTCGTGCGGACCCTCTTCATCCGTGGAAATGACGCCGAATCCCGGCTGACTGCACCGCGCCGCCGGCAAGGCCGGCGACGGTCGATCGCTCGATCCGCCGCCGGCAGCGCCCCCGCGCTCGAAGCCGGTCCTGCCGCCCCCGAAGGACCGACAGAAACGCGATCAAATCCTACTAGTCAAGCAGAAACGAACCTTACTGGTTCGCTTTGGGTGTCCAGGCGGGTCGCTGGAGGACCGTGGTCGGCCCGTGATAATCGATATTGTGCAAGGCGTTGAAGCCGAGCTTTCGCGCCAGCCCAAAGCTTGGCGCATTGCCGTCGCTGATGATCGCCCAGATCGGCGTCGGCTCGAGCGTCGCCTCGGCCCAGGCCAGCACCGCCTCGCAGGCCTCGCGCGCCATTCCGGTGCCGTGGGTCTCGGCGGCCATGATCCAGCCCATTTCGGGCTCGTCGCCGAATTGCGGATCGAAGTCGCGCCAGGCGGTGAACAGGCCGACATTGCCGAGCAGGCGGCCATCGTCCCTGGCCTCGACCGCCATGGTCCCGAAGCCGTTCAATTCCCAGTTGCCGATCGCCGCGCAGATCCGCCGCCAGCATTCCTCCTGCCCCATCGGCTCGGGACCGAAGTAGCGGTGCACGTCCGGATGCTGGAGGATCGCGTGATAGGGGCGGAAATCCTCCCGCCGCCAGCCGCGCAAACGAAGACGCCCGGTCTCCAGGACAGGAGCCGGGCGTCCTTTCGTCATGGCTTGAGGCCCGACTTACTTCTTGCCGAGGGTCAGACCGCCGAAGCGCTTGTTGAAGCGCGCCACCTGGCCGCCCGCGTCGAGCATCTTGCCCGAGCCGCCGGTCCACGCCGGGTGCGCGGTCGGATCGATGTCGAGGTGAAGGGTGTCGCCCTCCTTGCCCCAGGTCGAACGGGTCTGGAACTTCGTGCCGTCGGTCATTTCGACGGTGATGAAGTGATAGTCGGGGTGGGTCCCGCTCTTCATGGGTCTTGTCCTTGTGGCTGTGGCTGGTTCCGACCAGCCTTGAAAAGGTGCGGCGCCACTAGCCGAAGGCGGCTTGCTTGACAAGGCGGGCGGCGGCGGCGGACAAGGCGCGCGGGGTCAGGACCCGAGGAAGCCGGTGCAAATCCGGCGCTCTGCCCGGAACGGTGAGCCGCCAGCTGGTGGCAAGTCCGATCGTCGGCCTGATCCGTCGTCCGTTCGACCGTCCGGGGCCAGGCGGGAGACGTGGCAGCAGCCTCCGCGACGACTGTGTGTGAACTGTCGTTGCGAAAGGACTGACTTCGTTGATATTTTCCAACCTGCCCCCCGCTCCGCCCGCCGCGGAGACGATAATCGTGACCGCCGCGCTCGCGCCTGAGCCCGAGGACCGCGCCCCCGCCAGCGTCACCGTCATCGATCCCGACCGGGTCGAGCGCCTCGGCGAGCCCCTGCTCGCGAACCTGCTCCGCCTTGCCCCTTCGGTCTCGCTCGCCACGGCGGGCCCCGCGGGCTCGCAGGCGCAGGTCCGGATCCGCGGCGCCGAGGCCAACCACACCCTGCTGTTCATCGACGGGATCCGCGCCAACGACCCCGCCGCCGGCAACGAGCCGCGCTTTGAGCTCCTGTCCGCCGACCTCGCCGATGGAATCGAGGTCGAGCGCGGGCCGCAATCGGCCCTGTGGGGAAGCGAGGCGATCGGCGGCGTGGTGGCACTCACCGCCAGCCCCCGTACCGGCGCCAGCGCCAGTGCCGAAGCGGGCAGCCATGGCTTCGGCCGGGTCGGCGGCTCGGCGGGCCTCAGCGAGGGCGGGCTCCGTCTCGGCATCGCCGCCGGCGTGCAGGGGGCCGAGGGCATCAACGCCTTCGCCGGCGGCCCGGGTGACCGCGACGGCTACCGCAATGCCGTGCTGCGCGGCCACGCCGACTGGACGCAAGGGCCCTTCACCCTCAGCGCCAGCGGCTTCGCGATCCGCGCGAAATCGGACTTCGACGGCTTCGACCCCGTCTTCTTCGTCCGCGCCGACACGGCTGACCAGAGCCGCAACCGGCTGGCCGCAGGGCGGATCGGCGGACGCTTCGAGCAGGATGGCTGGACCGCGGCGCTCGGGGCCTCGCGGCTTGGCTCGCGCAATCGAAACCTCCTCGGCGGGGCCGAGCAGAACCGCACCGGCGGGCGCCGCGACACGCTGGCGGGCACGGTCGGCAAGCGCTTCACCCTCGCCGGGGCCGAGCAGCGCCTGACCGCCGCGGCCGAGTGGAACCGCGAGCGCTTCACCGCGTCGGACCAGATCTACGGCGGATTCACCGACCAGCGCCGCCGCCGCAGCCAGTCGGCGCTGACGGGCGAATATCAGGGCGACTTCGGGCAGGTCACGCTGAACGCCGCGCTCCGCCGCGACCATTTCAGCGACTTCAAGGATGCGACCACCGCTCGGCTCGGCGCGATCGCCAGGCTGGGCAGCGGGCTCAGCCTTGCCGCCAGCTGGGGCGAAGGCATCGCCCAGCCGACCTTCTTCGACCTCTACGGCTTCTTTCCGGGCTCCTACGTCGGCAATCCCGACCTCAAGCCCGAGCGCAGCCGCGGCGGCGAAATCTCCTTGCGCTATGCCGCCGGGCCGTGGCGCGCTTCGGCGACCGTCTATCGCCAGCATCTTCGCGACGAGATCGTCGGCACCTACGATCCCGACACCTTCCTCTCTTCCGCCGCCAATGCCGACGGCCGAAGCAAACGCGAAGGTCTGGAGCTCGAGGCCGGCTGGTCGCCGGGGGCCTGGCTCGCGCTTACCGCGACTTATGCGTATCTCGACGCCACCGAACCCGCCGGACGCGAGCTAAGGCGGCCGAAGCACAGCGGCTCGGTCGCGGCCGACGGGACCGCCGGGCACTTCCGCTACGGCGCGGCGCTGAGCTACACCGGCGCGCGCCTCGACCGCGATTTCGACCTCTTCCCCGCCCCACTGGTCCGGCTCGACGGCTACTGGCTGGCGAGCGCGAGGGTCGGCTACCGCGTGACCCGGCGCGTCGAACTGTTCGGCCGCATCGCCAATGCGTTCGACTCCAGGACCATCGACGTGGTCGGTTATCGCTCGGAAGGGAGGACGGCCTATGCCGGCATTCGCCTTCTTGGCGGCTGAGGCGGCGGTTCGCGCCGCCTCCCTCAACCTGTGCACCGACGAACTGCTGCTGCTCCTCGCCGAGCCGCAGCAAATCGTGTCGGTCAGCCACCTCGGCCGTCTCCCCGAGGAGACGGCGCTGTGGCAGCAGGGCCGGCAGGTGCCCGCCAATGACGGCAGCCTAGAGAGCGTGGTCGCGCGGCGGCCGACCCTGATCCTGTCGATGGGCGGGAGCGGCCGCGCGCGAGCGAGCCTTGCGGCCAAACTCGGCTATCGCCTCCTCGACCTCCCCTATCCGGCAAGCCCGGCGGAGGTGGTCGGGCAGGCCGAGCGGGTCGCCGCGGCGCTGGGACGGCCCGAGGCGGCCCGCCCCTATCGCCGCTGGCTTGATCGGCTCACCGCCAGTCGCCCGGCACTCGTCGAGGGCGCCTTCCTTTCGGGCGGCGGGCTGAGCCTGTCGCCGGACGGGCTCGGCGCGCAGTGGCTGGCGCTGGCCGGATTTCGCCAGCCCGCGCTGCCGGGCAATCGCCTGACCCTCGAAACGCTCGTAGCGAAACCGCCCAAGTGGCTGATCCGAAGCGATTATCGCGCGACCCAGGCGAGCCGTGGCAACGCCTGGCTCGAGCACCCGCTGATCCGCCGCCTGGCCCCCCGGACGATCGTCACCGACGGCCGCGCCTGGACCTGCGGCGGGCTGCCGATGCTGGCCGAGGTCGAACGGCTGCGGAGCCGACGGCGATGAGGCTGGCTCTCGCCCTGCTTCTCCTCGCGGGCCTCGCGGCAGCCGCGCTGCTGTGGCCACTCGAGCCGTTGCAAGGCCCGCCCGAACTGCGCGACCTCGTCCTCGTCGAACTGCGCCTGCCGCGCCTGCTGCTGGCGCTTGGCTATGGCGCGACGCTCGGCCTGACCGGCGCCGCGCTCCAGGCGCTGTTCGCCAATCCCCTCGCCTCGCCCGACCTTACCGGTGCGAGCAGCGGTGCGGCCTTGGGCGCGGTGGTGACCAGCAGACTGCTCGGCCTTGCAACCCCGCTCGCCATGGGCGCGGGCGGCGCGGCGGGCGCGGGGCTGGCGCTGCTTCTCCTGTTCGCGCTCGCCGGGCGGCGGGCGGACAGCGCGACCCTGCTGCTCGCGGGCCTCGCGATCAGCCTTGCCGCCGGCGCCGCGACCAGCCTCGCGCTCGCCCTCGCCCCCTCTCCCTTCGCCTTCTACGAGGCGTTCGACTGGCTGATGGGAAGCCTCGTCGACCGCAGCCTGCCGCAGGCCGCGGCGGCTTTGCTCCCCGCCGGCCTCGCGTGCGCCATCCTCGCGACCCGCGCCCGCGCGCTCGACGAGCTGGCATTGGGCGAGGACGTCGCGGCCTCGCTCGGGACCGATCCCCGCCGCTTGCGGGTCACGGTGGTGCTGTGCGCCGCGATCGCGGTCGGCGCCTGTGTCGCGGTCGCGGGCGCGGTCGGCTTCGTCGGCTTGATCGCGCCGGTCGTCGCGCGCGGCTGTACCCGGGGGCATCCGGGCCGGGCGCTCCTTCCCGCCGCCTTGCTCGGCGCGCTGCTGCTCACCGGCGCCGACCTCCTCACCCGCTTCGCCCCGCTCGGCCGGGTCATCCCGCTCGGGGTCGTCACCGCCGCGATCGGCACGCCGCTCTTCCTGTGGCTGCTGCTCCGGATGCGATGGAGGCTGGCGGCATGACGTCACTCCTCGACGCGCGCGACATTGCCGTCCCGGGCCGGCTCGCCCCCCTCGACCTCAGGGTCGCGGTCAGCGAGCGGGTGGCGGTGATCGGGCCCAATGGCAGCGGCAAGACCAGCCTGCTGCGGGCGCTGGCGGGGATTACCGAGCCCGCGGCCGACATCGCTGTCGGCGGCGAGCGGATCGCCGACGCCTCGCCGGCCCGCCGCCGCAAGCTCCTCGCCTTCCTCCCCGCCTCGCGCGAGGTGCGCTGGCCGATCCCGGTGCGCGACGTCATCGCGCTGGGACTGGACCGGGCCGATCCCGCGCGCATCGCCGATCTGCTGGAGGCGCTCGACCTCACCGCCTTGTCCGAGCGGCCGGTCGACACGCTGTCGACCGGCGAGCGGGCCCGCGCCCTGCTGGCCCGCGCGCTTGGCCCCCGGCCACGGCTGCTGCTCCTCGACGAGCCGCTGTCGAACCTCGACCCCGCCTGGGCGCTGCGGACACTCGACCTGCTGGCCGGAGCCGCGCGCGCGGGCGCCGCCTTACTGGTCTCGGTCCACGACCTTGCGCTGGTCCGCGGCTTCGACCGGGTGCTGATGCTGGCGGAGGGCCAGCTGGTCGCCGACGGCACGCCTGCGGACGTGCTCGGCTCGGCTCGGTTCGGGGAGGTGTTCGGTGTCGAGCCGGCGGGAACCGGCTGGAAGCTCAGGCCTTCGGAGGATCCGCGATCATCGCGGTGAAATTGGCCTCGGCCGCGAGCTTGCCGTCGACGAAGGCTTGCCCTGCGAACTTGCAGACGCTCGAGCGCTTCTGGACAAAGCTGACCTTGAGCTCGAGCAGGCAACCCGGCTCGACCGGAGCGCGAAACTTCGCCCCGTCGATCGCCATGAAATAGACGAGCTTGCCCGAGCCGGCGAGGCCGAGGCTCTCGACCGCGAGCACGCCGGCGGCCTGGGCCAGCGCCTCGACGATCAGCACGCCCGGCATGATCGGGCGGCCGGGGAAATGCCCCTGGAAGAACGATTCGTTGATCGTCACCGCCTTGATGGCGGTGATGCGCTCGTCGACCACGAGTTCGGAAACCCGGTCGACGAGCAGCATCGGATAGCGATGGGGCAGCGCCGCCATCACCGCGCGGATGTCGCGCGGCGACGATGCCGCGGTGCTGCCCCCCTCGCTCATCGGCTTAGCGGCCCTGCGGACGCTGCTGGGTCGGCTGCTGCTGCTGCGGCAGCGGGGTGACGCTGACCGCCGGGAGCTGGCTGTTGAGCTGCGCCAGCACGTCGTTGGTGACGTCGATCCCGCCCGAGCTGGCAAGCGTGGTGCGCTTGTCGACCAGCACGGTCGCGCCGCGCGCGGTCATCACGCCCGGATAGATGGTGTCGAGCTTGTTGGCGATCTGCAGGTTGACGTTCGCCTCGGTCGACTGGAGCCGGCCCTGCAGCTGCTGCAGTTCCTGGGCGGCCTGGGCGCGCGACTGCTGATACTTTTCGACGCGGGTCTTGAGCGCCGCCGGCGGATTGGCGCGCTGGGCGGCCGGAAGCGCGGCGATCGCGGCCTGGATCGCCTGCTCCTCGGTCTGGAGCGGGGTGGCGAGCGCCTGCTGGCGGTTCTGGAACGAGGTCTCCTGCGCCTGGAGCGCGGCAAGCGCCGACTTGCAGGCGGTGCACTCGGCGGTGACACGCTGGAGGTCGACCACGGCGACGACGGCGGCGGGCAGGCGCTGGGCCGAGGCCGGGGCGGCGACGGCGGTCAGGCTGAGCGCGGCAAGCACGAACTTCTTGGTCATCAGAACTGGGTCCCTACGTTGAATTGGAAGAGCTTGGTATCGTCGCCTTCCTGGCTGAGGAGGGCCTTGGCGAGGTCGATGCGGAGCGGCCCGAAGGGCGAGGTCCAGTTGACGCCAATGCCGACCGACAGGCGGGGCTTGATGCTGTTGCCGAGGAATTCCTCGCGATAGCCTGGGCTGAGGCCGAGCAGGGTCTCGCCCGCACCCGGTGCCGGGCAGCTGGTCTGGGGCAGGCCCGCGGCGATTTCCGCGGAGCGGAAGGTGGTGCTGGTGCCGGTCCCGCTCGAATAGGAGCAGACGCCGTTCACGAGATTGACGTTGGTCCCGTTGCGGAACGGCGAGTCGAGCTTGAACAGCGAACCGACGTCAATGAACGCCGAGGGACGCAGGCCCAGGTTGCGGGCGCCCGCGCCGAGCGGAATCTCCAGCTCGAGCCGGCCCTGGTAATAGGCCCGGCCGCCGAGCGCGTCGGTGATCCTGCCCTTGTCGGCCAGCACGCCGTCGGTGTTGAAGGCGGTGCGACGGATGCGCGGACCGATGCCGCGCAGGTCGAAGCCGCGCAGCTGGGGCGTGAAGAAGCGGTCCGAGATGCGGATCGGATCGAGCCCGTCGCGCTTCGCCTTCTGCAACGGCGCGATATAGCCGCCCTCGGCGCGCGCCGAGAGGATGAACCCGCGGCCAAGGCCCCAGAACTTGGTCCCTTCGGCCCGCTGGCGGACATATTTCACGTCGCCGCCGAGCCCCGCGAAGTCCTGGCTGAAGATCAGCCGCTGGCCGCGCGTCGCGCGGATGCCGTTGGTGTTGTCGAACACCAGGCTGTAGCCGATGAGGCTGGTGGTCCGCTTGCCGATTTCGTCGCAGAGATATTCGCCGGCCTTGCGCGGATCGCAGACGAGGCCGCCCGGACCGCTGCCGTCGAGGTCGCTGTAGAAGGTATTCTTGTCGAGACTGATGTCGTCGAGGTTCAGCGTGTAGCGGGTGCCGAAATTGACATATTCGTTGACCGGGAAGCCGAGGCTGAAGCCGCCGCCGGTCTGCGACTGGCTGTAGGTCCGGTTCCGCTCGTTGCCGATATAGTTGAAGCTGTTGAAGTCGCGGCGATAGAGCTGCCCGCCGAGCAGGATCTGCTTGTCGAGGAAATAGGGCTCGGTGAAGCCCAGCTGGACCGACTTCGAATAGCGCGAATAGTTGACGCCCGCAGAGAGCGACTGGCCCATGCCGCGGAAGTTGTTCTGCTCGACGTTCAGCGCGATGATGAACCGCTCGAGGCTCGAATAGCCCGCCGACAGCTGGAGCTGGCCGGTCGGCTTCTCCTCGACGTCGACGTTGAGCGCGACCTTGTCGGGCGCGACCTGCTCCTGCTTGATCTCCAGCTTGTCCTGGAAATAGCCGAGGCTCTGGATGCGGTCCTGGCTGCGCTTGACCTTGATCGCGTTGAAGGCGTCGCCCTCGTTGACGCGGAATTCGCGGCGGATGACCTTGTCGCGGGTGCCGGTGTTGCCCGACACGTTGATCCGGTCGACGTAGGTGCGCGGGGTCTCGCCCACCCGGAAGGTGATGTTCATCGTCCGGGTGTCGGGCTGGCGGTCATAGGCCGGATCGATGTCGGTGAAGGCGTAGCCGAGGATACCGGCGGCCTCGTTCAAGTTGGTGACCGAGTCCTCGATCTTCTTGGCGTTGAACCACTCGCCCTTCTTGATGTTCGCGATCTTGAGGATCGCGTCGGGCTTGAGGTCGCGCAGCTCGGACTCGGCGGCGATGTCGCCGAACTTGTAGCGCGGCCCTTCCTCCACGACGTAGGTGATGACGAAGTCGCGGCGGTCAGGGGTCAGCTCGGCCAGCGCCGAGACGACGCGGAAGTCGGCATAGCCCTGCGTCAGGTAGAAGGCGCGCAGCTTCTGCTGGTCGGCGGCGAGGCGGTCGGGATCGTAGGTGTCGTTGGACTTGAGGAAGCCCAGCACACCGCCGCTCTCGCGGGTATACATCTCCTTGCGGAGACGGCCGTCGTCGAACTGCTCGTTGCCGATGATGTTGATCGCGCGGACCTTGGAGAGGTCACCCTCGGTGATCTCGAACACGAGGTCGACGCGGTTCTGGTCGAGGTTGACGATCTTGGGCTCGACCCGGGCGGCGAAACGGCCCTGGCGCTTGTAGAGCTCGATGATGCGCTCGACGTCCGAGCGGACCTTGGAGCGGGTGTAGATCTGGCGCGGGGCGAGCCGGATCTCGGGACGGATCTTGTCTTCCTTGAGGCGCTTGTTGCCCTCGAGGACGATGCGGTTCACGACCGGGTTCTCGCGGATCACGATGACGAGGTTGCCGGTATCGGCGCCCTCGATCTGGACGTCCTGGAACAGCTCGGTGTCGTAGAGGGCCTTGATCGCCGTATCGAGCGTCTCGCTGTCGTAGGGCGTGCCCGGCGCGAGGTTCGAATAGGAGCGGACGGTGTCGGGCTCGAGCCGCTGCGCGCCGCGCACCGCGATCGAGCGGATCAGGCGGGGCTGGGCCGCGACCGGGGCCGGGGCGGGAGTCGCCTGCGCGGTGGCCGGCGCCGGCGCCGGGGCGGGCTGGGCCGCCTGCTGGGCGAGGACCGGGGCGGACCAGCCGCCGACGATGGTGCCGAGCAGCAGCGCCGCCCGCGTCCGCCTGATCAAAGCCTTGTTCGCGTCTGAACTCACTAATCGTTCCCCGCCATCGGATATGAAGGATGCAGCTCCGGCATCACCGGCCTGCTCTGGCTCAAAAAGCTCCTAGCGGGCGCCCCCTGCCCCGCCAACCTCGTTTATTCAAGCGCGGCTCAGCCCAACAATCGCCCCAATGTCTGCCACAGACCGATCGACCCGAGGTCGTTGAAGGTCGCCACCAGCATCAAGGTGAGAAGGGCGGCCAGCCCGCCGCGAAACAGCCACTCCTGCGCCTGCGCCCCGAGCGGACGGCGGCGTGCCGCCTCGACCGCGTAGAGCGCGAGATGTCCCCCGTCGAGCATCGGAACTGGCAGCAGGTTGATGAACCCGAGGTTTATCGAGAAGAAGGCCAGCATCTGGACGAATTCGAACATGCCGATGCTGGCGACCTGGCCCGCGACCTGCGCCATCTTGATCGGTCCGCCAAGCTCGGTCAGCGGGCGGCGGCCGGTGAGGATCTGCCACAGGCCTGTCGCGGTGCTGTCGAGGACCCGGCCCGTCACCCGCACCGCCTCGGGCAGCAGTTCGAGCGGCCCGACCTTCTCGTAGACGAGCTTGCCCGAGCCGATACCGAGGCGCCCGACGCGGAACTTGCCGCCGAACCGGTCGCCCTCGATCACGGTCGCGAGCCGGGTGCTGGCTTCCCTCGTCTGGCCGTCGCGGACGAAGGTCAGGCGGATGGCCTCGCCGGGCCGGAGCCGGGCATAATCGGACAGCGTGTCGAAGCCGGCAATGGCGGTACCGTTGGCGGCGATGATCTCGTCGCCAGGCCGGAGCCCCGCGGCGGCGGCTGGCGACCCCGGCAGCACCGCGGCGACCACCGCCGGGGTGCGCGGCGCGCCATAGACCGCGATGAAGGCGGCGAAGATCAGGATCGCGAGGAGGAAATTCGCGATCGGCCCTGCGGCGACCACCAGCGCCCGCTGCCACACGGGCTTGGCATGGAAGCTGCGCGCCCGCTCCTCGAGGCTCAGCTTGTCGAGGTCCTTGCCCATGCTCGCCGGGTCCATGTCCCCGGCGAATTTGACGTAGCCGCCCAAGGGCAGCCAGCCGACCTTCCAGCGCGTGCCGCGCTTGTCGGTCCAGCCGGCAATCTCCTTGCCGAAGCCGATCGAGAAGGTCTCGGCCCCCACCCCGAACCAGCGGCCGACGATGTAATGGCCATATTCGTGGATGAAGACGAGCGGCCCGAGCGCCGCCAGGAACGCCAGCAGGATGAACCAGACGGGAGGCGTCTCGAGCATCAGGCGGCGAAACGCTCCAGCAGGCGGCGGCTCTCATCCCGCGCCTCGGCGTCGAGGGCGAGCACGTCGGGGATGGTCGAGGGAAGCGGCCGGTCCATGATCGTCAGCATCTCTTCTACCAGACCGGCGATGGCGGGGAAGTGAATGGATCCGCCCAGGAAGGCCTCGACCGCAATCTCGTTCGCCGCATTGAGGACGAGCGGCGCCGAGCCGCCGCGGCGAAGCGCCTCGCGGGCAAGCCGGAGCGCGGGGAAGCGGACGGGATCGGGCGCCTCGAAGTCGAGCCGGGCGACCTCGAGCAGGTCCAGCCGCCGCGCGCCCGTCGCCATCCGCTGGGGATAAGCGAGGATATGGCCGATCGGGACCCGCATGTCGGGCGATCCGAGCTGCGCGAGCATCGAGCCGTCGGCATATTCGACCAGGCTGTGGATCACCGACTGCGGGTGGACGAGGATGTCGATCCGGCTTTCGGGCAGCGCGAACAGGTGATGCGCCTCGATCAGCTCGAGGCCCTTGTTCATCATCGTCGCGCTGTCGACGCTGATCTTGGCGCCCATCGACCAGTTGGGATGGGCGACCGCCTGCGAAGGGGTGACCCGCGCCATCTGCTCGGCGGTGAAGGTCCGGAACGGGCCTCCGCTGGCGGTCAGGATGAGACGCGAGACGCGGTCGCAATCCTGGCCCGCAAGACACTGGAAGATGGCGTTATGTTCGCTGTCGATCGGAAGCAGGACGGCGCCGGTGCGGTGCGCCTCCTCGAGCATCAGCGCGCCCGCCGAGACCAGCGCCTCCTTGTTGGCGAGGCCGATGGTCTTGCCCGCCCGGACCGCGGCCATCACGGGGCCAAGCCCCGCGGTGCCGACGATCGCGGCGATGACGAGGTCGGCACTGGTCGCAGCCTGGCAAAGCGCCCCCTCGCCAGCCGCGGCCTCGATGTCGGCCCCGGCAAGCGCGGCGCGAAGCTCGTCGAGGCGGCGCTCGTCGGCGATGACGGCGAGCTTGGCGCGGGTGCGCTTCGCGTCGGCGGCGAGCTTTTCGACGTTGGTGGCGGCAGTGAGCGCGGTGATTTCGAACCGCTCGGGCGCGGCCTCGACGAGGTCGAGCGTCGACGAGCCGATCGAGCCGGTCGCGCCGAGGATGGCGATGCGCTTCATCAGCTTAAGCCCGCCAGCACGGCGAGCGCGGTCAGCACCGCCACGGGCATGAGCCCGTCGAGCCGGTCGAACACCCCGCCATGGCCGGGAATCAGGCGGCCGCTGTCCTTGACCCCGGCGCGGCGCTTCATCCAGCTCTCGAATAGGTCACCCATCGCCGCAAAGGCCGCGAAGACCGGCGCGAGCAGCAGCCAGGCCCGATCGAGGCCGGCATAATTGGCCCAGATCCCGCCGATCAGGGTGGCGGCGACCAGCCCGCCGATCAGGCCCGAGATGGTCTTGTTGGGGCTGATCGACGGGGCGAGCTTGGGCCCGCCGAAGCTGCGGCCCGCGAAGAAGGCCCCGATGTCGGCGCTCCAGGTGACGATGAAGGTCCACAGGACGAGCTCGAAGCCCTTCGAGCCTTGCGGGTCGCCGCCCCGCTCGCGGACCCACAGGAGCGCGACGGCAGGGAGCAAAGCGAAGAAGAAGCCGGCGACCTTCCAGCCGATCCCCCAGCCGCGCACCATCCGCATCCATTCGAAATAGATGCCGGTCGCGGCGAGCGCGACGAGGATCGCGAAGGCGGTCCCACCGAACCATTCGGCGGCGAGCGCGGTGAGGATCATCAGCACACCGGTAAGGGTGCGCAGCGCGACTTCGTTCATCGGCCGCCGAACCGCCGCTGTCGCCGCGCGAACTCGCCCAGGGCCGCGGCGAATGCGGCCTCGTCGAAGTCGGGCCAGAGGGTGTCGGTGAAGTGGAGCTCGGCATAGGCCGCCTGCCACAGGAGGAAGTTCGACAGCCTCACCTCGCCCGACGTCCGGATGAGAAGATCGAGCGGCGGCAGGTCGCGGGTGTGGAGCAGGCCTTCGAGCGCGGCGATGTCGATGCTGTCGGGGTCGATCTCGCCGGCGGCGGCGCGGCGCGCAAGCTCGCGCGCGGCCCCGGCAAGCTCGGCCTGGCTGCCGTAGTTGAGGGCGATGACGAGGGTCAGGCGGTCGTTGTGCGCGGTCTCCTCGACCGCGCGCTGAAGCCGCTCGTAAAGCTCGTTGCCGAACGCCGCGGGCTCACCGATCAGCTTGAGGCGGACACCTTCCTTCTTGAGCGTGCCGAGCTCGCGCTCGAGGTAGAAGCGCATCAGCCCCTTGAGATCGCTGACCTCGTCCTCGCTGCGGCGCCAGTTCTCGCTCGAGAAGGCATAGAGCGTCAGCGCCTCGACCCCGGCGTCGACCGCCGCCTGCATCGTCCGCCGCACCGCCTCGGCGCCGGCGCGATGTCCGGCGACCCGCGGCAGCGAGCGCTTCGCCGCCCAGCGCCCGTTGCCGTCCATGATGATGGCGACGTGGCGGGGGATGGTCGGACCCGCCTCGGTCGTGGGCAGCACCTCGGTCACGATCGTCATCCCGCGCTTTCCGTCACCCCGGCCTCGAGCCGGGGTCCGCCTGCCTTCGTCAGGCGGGCAAGGAGGGCGGATCCCGGGTCGAGCCCGGGATGACGAGTGCCGAAGTCCCTCGTCACTTGCCGAGGATTTCCTTTTCCTTGGCCGATGCCGCCGCGTCGATTTCCTTGACGGTGTCGTCGGTCATCTTCTGGACTTCGGTGTCGAGGCGCTTGTGCTCGTCCTCGCTGATTTCCTTCTTCTTCTCGTCGGTCTTCAAGGCGTCCATCGCGTCGCGGCGGACGTTGCGGACCGCGATCCGCGCCTTTTCGGCATATTGGCTGACGAGCTTGGCGAGCTCCTTGCGGCGCTCCTCGGTGAGGTCGGGGATCGGCAGGCGGATCATTTGCCCGTCGACGATCGGGTTGATGCCGAGGCCGGCATTGCGGATCGCCTTCTCGACCGCGTTGAGGTTCGAGCGGTCCCACACCTGGACCGAGATCAGCCGCGGCTCGGGGACCGAGACGGTGGCGACCTGGTTCAGGGGCATGTTCGCGCCATAGACCTCGACCTGCACCGGATCGAGCAAGGCGGCCGAGGCACGGCCGGTACGAAGGCCGCCGAAGTCGTGCTTCAGCGCCTCGACGGCGCCATGCATGCGACGCTGGACGTCGCTCTTGTCATAGGCTGGCATTGGTCAGTTTCCTTCCTGGTCCTGAACGATCGTCGCCGTCCCTTCTCCGGCCAGCACCTTGGCGAGATTGCCGGGCTGGCGGATGTTGAAGACGACGATCGGAATGTCGTTGTCGCGGCAGAGCGCGACCGCGGCCGCGTCCATGATCTTCAGGTCCTCGGCGAGGACCCGGTCGAAGCCGATGGTCTCGTAGCGCTTGGCGCTGGCGTCCTTCTTGGGATCGGCCGAATAGACGCCGTCGACGCTGGTGCCCTTGAACAAAGCGTCGCACTTCATCTCGGCGGCGCGCAGGGCAGCGCCGGTGTCGGTGGTGAAATAGGGCGAGCCGACGCCGGCAGCGAAGATCACCACGCGACCCTTGGCGAGGTGGCGCTCGGCACGGCGGCGGATCACCGGCTCGCAAACCTGGTCCATCTTGATCGCCGACTGGACGCGCGTCTCGACCCCCATCTGCTCGAGCGCATTCTGGACGGCGAGCGCGTTCATCACGGTCGCGAGCATGCCCATGTAATCGGCCTGCGCCCGGTCCATGCCCTTGGCCGCGCCGGCCATGCCGCGGAAGATATTGCCCCCGCCGATGACCAGGCAGAGCTCGAACCCGGCTTCCTTGGCCGCCTTCACCTCGGCCGCCATCGAGGCGACGGTTTCGGGATCGATCCCGAACTGCCCCGGGCCCATCAACGCCTCGCCCGACAGCTTCAGAAGGATGCGGTTGAAGCGGCGGGGCATGAGGTGGTCGGTCTCCGGGATGCGAAACGGGCGGAGGCGCTTCTATGCAGCCCCCGCCCGGTTGGGAAGACTTAAGTCCCGCTACCTCCCCGTTGCGACGCAATGGGGAGGAGGGAGCGCGTCAGCGCGGAAGGAGGGGCCTATTGCGATCCGGCCCCTCCACCACTCGGCGGTGCCGAGCGGTCCCCCTCCCCACCGCTGCGCGGCAGGGAGGTCGAACGTTCCTTACGCGACGCCAGCCGCGGCGGCGACTTCGGCGGCGAAGTCGCTCTGCTGCTTCTCGATGCCTTCGCCCAGCTGGAAGCGGACGAAGTCCTTGACGGCGACCGAGCCACCGGCGGCCTTGGCTTCACCGGCGACCCAGTCCTGGACCGGGGTCTTGCCGTCGAACACCACCGCCTGGCTGAGCAGCGCGCTCTCCTTGCGGAACTTGTCGACCGGACCCTTGAGGATCTTCTCGGCGATGTCGGCGGGCTTGCCGGCGATCTTATCGGCGTTCTTCTCGCGGGCGATGGCGGCCTCGCGCTCGATGATCGCGGGGTCGATGTCGTCGCCGTTGAGCGCGAGCGGCGCGGCGGCGGCGATGTGCATCGCGAGCTGGCGGCCGAGCGCCTCGAGCTTGTCGGCCGGAGCGTCGCCCTCGAGCGCGACCAGCACGCCGATCTTGCCCATGCCCGGCGCGGCGGCGTTGTGGACGTAGCTGACGACCGCGCCCTGGCCGACTTCGAGCATCTTCGCGCGGCGCAGGTTCTGGTTCTCGCCGATGGTGGCGATGTTCTCGGTCAGCGCTTCCTCGACGCTCTTGCCGTTGGGCATGGTCGCCTTCTTGAGCGCCTCGATGTCGTCGCCGGTGGACAGCGCGAGCTGGGTGACGTCACGCACAAAGCCCTGGAACTGCTCGTTCTTGGCGACGAAGTCGGTTTCCGAGTTGACCTCGACGACCACACCCTTGGTGCCCGAAACGGCGGCGCCGACGAGCCCTTCGGCGGCGGTACGGCCGGCCTTCTTGCCGGCGCTGGCGAGGCCCTTGGCGCGCAGCCAGTCGATCGACGCCTCGATGTCGCCGGCGTTCTCGGCCAGCGCCTTCTTGCAGTCCATCATGCCGGCGCCCGAGCGCTCGCGCAGTTCTTTCACCAATGCGGCCGTGATCTCAGCCATGTGTCGAATTCCTTTGTGAAGCCGTTCGTCCGAGCGTCCTTCGACTACGCTCAGGACGAACGATGTTATGCTTTCAAGACTCGTTGGTCCTGAGCGGAGCGCGAAGCGCGACGTCGAAGGGCCGCTCGAGCTGAAGCTTACGCTTCGGCGGTGGCGGCTTCGGCCGGCGGCTCGGCCATCGCGCCGATGTCGACGCCCTGGCGCTGCTGGTTGCCGGTCTTGCCGGCGAGCGAGGCCTCGGCGACCGCGTCGGTGTAGAGGCGGATCGCGCGGCTGGCGTCGTCATTGCCCGGGACAGGGAACGCGATGCCTTCGGGGTTCGAGTTCGAATCGAGGATCGCGACGACCGGAATGCCAAGGACATTGGCTTCCTTGATCGCCAGCTCTTCCTTGTTGGTGTCGATCACGAACATGACGTCGGGCAGGCCGCCCATGTCGCGGATGCCGCCGAGGCTCTTCTCGAGCTTGTCGCGCTCGCGGGTGAGCTGGAGGACTTCCTTCTTGGTGAGGCCGGCGGTGTCGCCCGACAGCTGCTCCTCGAGCGTCTTCAGGCGCTTGATCGAGTTGGAGATGGTCTTCCAGTTGGTCAGCATGCCGCCGAGCCAGCGGTGGTTGACGAAGTGCTGGCCCGAACGCTGCGCGGCCTCGGCCACGGCGTCCTGCGCCTGGCGCTTGGTGCCGACGAACAGCACCTTGCCGCCGCGGGCGACGCTCTGCTGGACGAAGTCGAGCGCGCGGGCGAACAGCGGAACGCTCTGCGACAGGTCGATGATGTGAACGCCGTTGCGGTCGCCGAAGATGTACGGCTTCATCCGCGGGTTCCAGCGGTGGGTCTGGTGGCCGAAGTGGGCGCCGGCTTCGAGCAATTGCTGCATGGTGACGACGGTGGTCGCCATAGGGATATATCCTTCCGGTTGTTCCTCTGGGGGGCGGGAACGGGACCCGAGGGTCCGCGCACCGGGCTATGAATGCCCCCCATGCGGGTTTTCAGTTCTTGCCGCCGCGAGCGCGACCGACATGGTAGCGGAGGAGGGACTTGAACCCCCGACACGCGGATTATGATTCCGCTGCTCTAACCAGCTGAGCTACTCCGCCCCGAGGTCGAGGCGCCGTGATGGCGGGCGGGCCTATACGCAGCCAAACCCGGTCGGTCAACGCGCCAAGGAACCGCGCGTCCCCGACCCGTGTTAGCGCCTTCAAAGGAGAGACACACCGATGGACCCGCTGACGCCGCTCGACACCATGTGCCGGATCATCCTGCGCGCCAAGGAATATGAGGCGCAGGTGCCCAGCGACTATGATCCCGACGAGGACGCCGAGAATGTCGACGGCGAGGACGGCGAGGCGCTGTCGGTGCTCGACGACGATATCAACGACGGGGTGGAGGAAGAGCTTCGCGCCGCGCTCGACGATCTCGCCGAGGACCAGCAGGCCGAATTGCTCGCCTTCTGCTGGGTCGGCCAGGGCACCTACGACGCCAGCGACTGGGACGAGGCGATCGCCGAAGCGACCGACGAGGTCCGCGCGGGCAATATCGTCGACCAGTTCCTCGAGATGCCGATGCTGGCGAGCGTGCTCGAAAGCGGCATGGCGGCGTTCGACCTCAGCTGCGACGGGGTCGGCGACCTCAGCTAGGGTCGGAAGCTCCACTTGCCGAGGCGTTCCCACGGGCCGCCGAGGTAGCGGTGCAGTTCGAGCCCCGCGATTCGCAAGGGTCGCGGGGCGAATTGCGATTCGAGTTCGCGCAGCAGGGCTTTCGCGGCCGCGGGCTCGGCCTTGTTCTGGATGGTGACGTGGGGCCGCCACCCCTGCCCGTCCTGGGCAGTGAGCATCCCGTGGAAATGCCCGGCGATCTCGCGACGGATGGCCTCGAGGTCGTCCGAGACGATACGGTAGGCGACGCCGCGCCCGAGGTTCATCAGTCCCGCCACCGTCGCGCGCGGGGCCTCGCGGCGGACGAGTTCGGACAGCAATCGCGCGGCTTCGCTCTCGGCCGAGGGCGGGAGCGCGTGGAACATGGTGAGATGCGCCGACAGCTGGTTGCGCTCGGGCGGAAAATAGGCCCGGCGCTGGCCGTCGAGCCAGGCGAAGTCCTCCGGGTGAAGCCCGGCGGTTACGATCAAAGCACCGCTAATCGCGTTTCCTTTGGCGGGTTGTCGCTCACGCTCCGGGCCAATTGTCCTTCTGGAGCTCGGGCAGGCGTTCGAAGTCGCGCGGGGTCATGTCGGTATGCACCGCCCCCTCCTGCACCCCGGCATAATGCCAGTCGACCCGGCGGAAGGTCTCCCCCACCCCGGCCACGCCACCCTTGGCGACGACGAGATAGGCAAGCTTGCCCCCATCGCAGCTCAGCATCGCGTCGACCGTGCTCCCGAGCGGCTGGCCCCCGCGGCCGAGAAGCTTGGCGCTGGTGAGGCTCGAGGCGGCGAACAGGTCTTCGCCGGGCTCGTCCGCGCTCTTCTCGGCGGCCTTGCTCGCCCCGTCCTCGAGCTTCGCCTGCCGCCCGAGCCAGCGCCAGACGCCAAAAGCGTTGAGGAGCGTCATCGCGACATTGGTCCACATCAAGGCCGGCTGGCCGGTGAGGAGCCCGGTCGTGAACCAGGCGATGGACCCCACCGTGAAGATGATGAACCCGATTCCCGTCACCCGGCTGCCGAGGTTCGAGGCGGTGAAGCAGGCGGCAGCGATGGTCGCGACGGTCGCGATCCAGGAAGCGATTTGATCCATGCGCGGTGAAGCCGCGGACGAAGCAAAAGGTTGCGTGGGCCCGAAAGCCCTAGATCTCGACCTGGCTTCCGAGCTCGACCACCCGGTTGGGCGGCAGCTTGAAGAATTCCATCGCGCTTTCGCTGTTGCGCAGCATCCAGGCGAACAGCCGCTCGCGCCAGCTCGCCATGCCCGGGCGCGCAGTGGAGATGAGGGTCTGGCGGGCGAGGAAGAAGCTGGTGTCCATCATCTTGCACTTCGGGCCGCAGCCTTCGAGCTTGGACAATTCCTCGGGGATGTTGAGCTCGTCCATGAACCCGTAGCGCAGGATCACGCGGAAGAAGCCGGCGGTATAGTCCTGCGTCTCCATGCGCTTCGGCAAGGGCACGTAGGGCACGTCCTCGATCTTCACGGTGAGCAGCATGATCCGCTCGTGGAGCACCTTGTTGTGCTTCAGATTGTGCAGCAGCGCATGGGGGACGCCCTTGGCGCTGCTGGTCATGAACACCGCGGTGCCGGGGACCCGGGTCGCGCTGCCGGCGGCGGACTTGACGAACACCTCCATCGGCAGGCTCGCCTCGGCCATCCGGTCCATCATCAGCTTGCGCCCCTTGGCCCAGGTGGTGAGCAGGGTGAAGGCGACGAGGCCGACCACCAGCGGGAACCAGCCGCCGTCGGGGACCTTGAGGAGGTTCGCGCTGAAATAGAGAATGTCGACGATCAGGAAGAGGCCGATCAGCGGCCAGGCCTTCCACGCCGGCCACTTCCACAGCGCGCCGAACACGACCGCCAGCAACAGCGTGTCGATGAACATCGCGCCGGTCACCGCAATGCCATAGGCCGCGGCGAGGTTGGACGAGGTCTGGAAGGTGACCACCAGCAGGATCACCATCACCATCAGCGCCCAGTTGATGACCGGGATGTAGATCTGCCCCGCGGCGGTCTCGCTGGTGTGGAGGATTCGCAGCCGCGGGATGAAGCCGAGCTGGATCGCCTGCTGGGTGACCGAGAAGGCGCCGGTGATCACCGCCTGGCTGGCGATGATGGTGGCGCAGATCACGAGCAGGACGATCGGCAGCCGGAACGGCTCGGGGGCGAGATAGAAGAAGGGGTTCTTGACCAGCTCGCGCGCGCCCTCGGGGGACTGGGCGAGCAGCATCGCGCCCTGCCCCAGATAATTGAGCAGCAGGCAGATCAGCACCAGCACCCAGGCGTAGCGGATCGGGCGGCGGCCGAAATGGCCCATGTCGGCATAGAGCGCCTCGGCCCCGGTCACCGCCAGCACCACCGAGCCCATGGCAATGAAGGCGCGGGTCGGCTCGAGCCAGAAGAAGTGGAAGGCGTGCCAGGGATTGATCATCTTCATCAGCAGCCCCGGGCTGTCCGACAGATGATAGACGCCGAGCACGGCAAGCACGGCGAAATAGGTCAGCATTACCGGGCCGAACAGGCTGCCGACGGTCCCCGTCCCCCGGCTCTGGATCGCGAACAGGCCGAACAGGATGGCGACCGCGAGCGGGATCACGAACGGGGTGAAGGCGGGACTGACGGTCTCGAGGCCCTCGACCGCCGAGAGCACCGAGGTCGCCGGGGTGATCATGCTGTCGCCGTAGAAGAGCGCGGTGGCGAAGACTCCGAGCAGCACGATCCCGCTGGTCCAGCGGCGGGTGTTGCTGGTCGATCGGTTGATCAGCGCGAGGAGCGCGAGGCTTCCCCCCTCCCCCTTGTTGTCGGCGCGCATGATGATCGTGACATATTTCAGCGTCACGATGATCATCATCGACCAGAAGATGAGGCTGAGGACGCCGTAGATGTGCAGCCGGTCGGGCTCGAGCACATGATGGCCGGCGAAGGTCTCGCGGAAGGCGTAGATGGGCGAGGTGCCGATGTCGCCGAACACGACTCCGACGGCGCCCACCATCAGCTTGGCGAGCGACCCCTGGGGAGCATGTCCATGAGCATGGCTCGTTTCCGTCACCGCTTCGGGGGCAGGCTCGGACGCGCCGGTCGCGGTGGCGTTCATCGGGCGGGGCCACTAGCAAAGCGGCCGCGCCCCGGCAATCCACCGGCACGGACCATCCCGCCGCGGCACAGGCCGCTGGCGTCGGCGTCGGAACCCGGTCTATAGGCGCGCGCGAACATCATCACTCGTCACAACCATCAAGAAGGCGATCGTTCCCATGCGCGTCGGCGTGCCCAAGGAAATCAAGAACCACGAGTATAGAGTCGGGTTGACCCCGGCCTCGGTCAAGGAACTGGTCGCGGCGGGCCACGAGGTCTTCGTCGAGACCCGTGCGGGCGACGGGATCGACTGCCCCGACAGCGCTTATGTGAAGGCCGGTGCGACCATCCTCCCCGACGCCGCTTCGGTGTTCGAGCACGCCGAGATGATCGTCAAGGTGAAGGAGCCGCAGCCACAGGAAATCGCGCTGCTGAAGCCGCACCACCTGCTCTTCACCTATCTCCACCTCGCCGCCGACAAGCCGCAGGCCGAGGGACTGATGGCGAGCGGCGCGACCTGCATCGCCTATGAGACGGTGACCAGCCGCTCGGGCTCGCTCCCGCTGCTGAAGCCCATGAGCGAAGTCGCGGGCCGGATGAGCGTCCAGGTCGGCGCCCATTATCTCGAAAAGGAACAGGGCGGCCGCGGCGTGCTGCTGGGCGGCGTTCCGGGCGTGTCCCCGGCCAAGGTCGCGATCCTCGGCGGGGGCGTCTCGGGCGTCAACGCCGCGCAGATGGCGGTCGGCATGCGCGCCGACGTCACCATCTACGACATTTCGAACGAGCGGCTGGCCGAACTCGACATGTTCTTCTCGAGCCAGATCAAGACCGCTTATGCCTCCAAGGCGACCATCGCCAAGGCGGTCGAGGAAGCCGAGCTGGTGATCGGCGCGGTGCTGGTGCCGGGCGCCGCCGCGCCCAAGCTCGTCACCCGCGAGATGCTCAAGACCATGAAGCGCGGGTCCGTGCTGGTCGACATCGCGATCGACCAGGGCGGCTGCTTCGAGACCAGCCATGCGACCACGCACGCCGATCCGGTGTTCGAGGTCGACGGCATCATCCATTATTGCGTCGCCAACATGCCGGGCGCGGTCGCCCGGACCAGCGCCTTCGCGCTCAACAATGCGACCCTGCCCTTCGCCCTCAAGCTCGCCAATCTCGGTGCCGAGGCGGCGATGAAGGCCGATCCGCATCTCGCCAACGGGCTGAACGTCAGCGGCGGCAAGATCCGCCACCAGGCGGTCGCCGAGGCGCTCGACCTGCCGTTCGAGGCTGCGGCCTAAGCGGAACAAGACAAGAACATCGTCGTTGTCCTGCCTGATCATTCAATTGAAAAGGCAGGACAAATGGCGAGCGACATCAGCGCCGACCCCAAGGCGCATCCGACCGGCAATGCGGTCAAGGACCCCGACCACTGGACCACCGGCGACGAGCCGATGACCGGCGCGCAGGCGAGCTACCTCCAGACGCTGAGCGAGGAAGCGGGCGAGCAGTTCGACCCCGAGCTGAGGAAGGCCGAGGCGAGCAAGAAGATCGACGCGCTGCAGGAGCAGACCGGACGGGGCGACTGACCAATGCGTCGTCCCTGCGAAGGCAGGGACCTCAGGCGATTAGCGCTTCGGCTGGCTGGGGTCCCCGCCTTCGCGGGGACGACGGTCCTCCGGCGCGGAACCCACCCCGCCCCCGCGCATATGCTCGGGCGGCACGCGCATCTGCTGCTCGGCGATCGCGCCCGAGAGCATCGCCACCCCCTGCTCGATCATCGGCCGGTAGCTCGTCCCCGGCGGGGTTAAGGCGAGCGCCTGGCGGAACAGGGCGAGCCCCTGGTCCTGGTCGCCGGCACGGGCGCGGGCGAGCCCTTCGAAGAAATAGGAGGCAGGGTGCTTGGGCGCGAGCGCGCGGGCCTGGGCAAAAGCAAGTTCGGCCGCCGGGGTCATCATCTGCGCATGGTCGACCAGCGCATTGGCGAGCCCGATGCGGAGCGCGAGGTTGTCGGGATATTTCTTGAGCCCCGCCTGGATCGCACCGATCTCCTCGGCGGTCTTGCCGCGGCTGGCGAAGCTGTCGGCGATGGTGAGGAAGCTCTCGCCCGCGGTGAAGGTGCCGAGCATCGCCTGGCGCGGCTCGCGAAGCACCAGCGCGGGCGGCGATTCCTCGCCTTCCCTGGGCGCACCGGCGAGCGTCGGGCTGCCCTGCCAGGCATAGCCCGCGGCACCGACGAAGAGGACGGCGAGCATCACCTGCAGCGCCGCCCCGCGCAGCCGCCCGGCGAGGAACAGCCCGCCCGCGGTCAGGATCAGCAGGATGAGGAGCCAGAGGAAGGCCATCAGCGGCGCACCTTCAGCCGGCGCAGGACCAGCCAGCCGCCCACCGCCAGCAGCAGCAGCGGAAAGGCCCACAGGAACCAGGTCTCGCGGTCGAGCCGCGGCTGGTAGCTGACCCAGCTGCCGTAGCGGTCGATCAGGAAGGCGCGGATGTCTTCGGGGCTTTCGCCGGCCTTGATCCGGGTGCGGACGAGGTGACGCATGTCGCCCGCCATCTCGGCGTCGCTGTCGTGGATCGACTGGCCCTGGCAGACGAGGCAGCGAAGCTCGCCCATCAGCGCGGTCGCCTCGGCTTCCTGGCGAGGGTCCTCGAGCTGCTTGTAGGCATAGGGTGCCGGCGGACGGTTGGAGTCGGCGTGGGCGGGGACGGCAAGTCCAATGACGAGCGCCAGTGCCAGCGCCCTTCGACTGCGCTTCGCTCCGCTCAGGACGAACGACAGCAGGTTCCCGTTCGTCCTGAGCGAAGTCGAAGGACGATGATGCGGGTCCGCGCTCACCGCGCCTTCCCCCATTCGTCCATCACCTCACCCAGCTGCTCGGGAAGAATCGGCCCGATGTGCTGGTAGCGGATGATGCCCTTGCCATCGATGATGAAGCTCTCGGGCACGCCCGACGAGCCCAAAGCGATCTGGGCCTCGCCGACGGGATCGCTGCCGATCGCCCGGAAGGGATCGCCATTGTCGGCGAGGAACTTGGCGATGTCCTGCGGCTGGTCGCGCAGCGCGATCCCGTCGATCACCACGCCGCGCTTCTGGAGCTCGAGCAGGACCGGCGCCTCGGCGATGCAGGGGACGCACCAGCTGGCGAAGAAATTGACGAGCCGCGGCTTGCCCTGGCCGAGCTCGGCGCTGGCAAGACCGGGACGACCGGGCAGCATCGGCGCGGCGGTGAAGGCGGGCACGGCACGGCCCACCATGCGGCTCTTGATGGTCGTGTCGGGCGGATCGCTCAGCCGCCACGCCGCCGCCGCGACGAAGCCAACGAAGACGAGCAGCGGCAGGAGCAGCCACAGGCGCCGGCTCATGCCCGCGCCTCGGCAAAGACGGTCGGACGGCTCTTCTCGCGGCGGATCCGTCCGATGAGCGCGAGGAATCCGCCGAGCGCGATCAGCGCGCCGCCGAGCCACAGCAGGGTCACCATCGGCTTCCACCACAGGCGAAGCTGCCAGCGGTCACCCTCGCGGTGGCCGAGCACGGTGTAGAGCTGGCCGTCGAGCCGGGTGGTGATGGCGGCCTCGGTGGTCTCGGTCGCGGGATTGCTGAAATAGCGGCTCTGCGGATCGAGGCGGATGCTGGTGTCGCCCCGGGTCGCGACGAGGTGCCCCTCGATCGCGGTCCAGTTGGGCCCGCCGACGGGATCCACCCCGACGAAGCGGACGGTCCACGGCCCGACGCTCAGCACCTCGCCCGGGCGGGCGGCGGCGAGCGTTTCGCGGGTCAGGCTCGAATCGGCCGCGGCGCCGGCCATCGCCACCGCGATGCCGAGGTGGCTGACGACCATGCCCCAGATGGTGAGCGGGGTGCGGCGCAGGTTGCGGCCGGCGAGCGGGAGGAAGCTCGCGATTCCCAGGCCCGCGGCAAAGGCGAGGCCGAGGCGCGGGAGCCAGCCCATGGCGGGATCGAGGAAGGTCGCGGCAAGCGCGACGGCGGTCACGATCGCGGGTGCGGCGATCCGGCGGAGGTTCGGCCGGCTGTCCTTGCGCCAGCGCAGCAGCGGCCCGATGAAGAGCAGCGCGGCTAGGATCAGCACAATGGGGCCGGTGACCGCGTTGAAATAAGGCGGGCCGACCGAGATCTTGTCGCCGCTGACCGCCTCGACCAGCACCGGATAGAGCGTGCCGACGAAGACCGTGCCGAGGATCACCGAGAGCAGAAGGTTGTTGGCGACCAGCGCGCCTTCGCGGCTGACGGGATCGAAGCGCGCGCCTTCGCGGACGCTCGAGACCCGGAGCGCGAACAGCAGCAGCGCGCCGCCGGTATAGAAGACGAGCAGGCCGAGGATGAAGCTGCCGCGGGTCGGATCGACCGCGAAGCTGTGGACGCTGGTGAGGATGCCCGAGCGCACCAGGAAGGTGCCGATCATCGACATGGAGAAGGCGACCACCGCGAGCATGATGGTCCAGGCGCGCAAGCTCCCGCGCGCCGCCAGCACGTTGATGGAATGGAGCAAGGCGGTGGTGGCAAGCCACGGCATGAGGCTCGCATTCTCGACCGGGTCCCAGAACCACCAGCCGCCCCAGCCGAGCTCGTAATAGGCCCAGTAGGATCCGGCGACGATGCCGATGGTGAGGAGGACCCAAGCACCGAGCACCCACGGCCGCATCGCGCGCGCCATGGCCGGGCCGACCTCGCGGGTGACGAGCGCGCCCACCGCGAGGCTGAAGGCGATCGAGAGCCCGACATAGCCGAGGTAGAGCGTCGGCGGATGGAAGGCGAGGCCCGGGTCCTGCAACAGCGGGTTCAGCCCCTGCCCGTTGTCGGGCGCCGGATTGAGCCGGGCATAAGGATTGGACGCGACCAGCAGGAAGCCGAAGAAGCCCAAGGCCAGCAGCGCCTGTGCGCCGAGGGTGGCGCGCAGGCTCTTCTCGGGCAGCCGCCGTTCGACCAGTGCGAGCAAGGCGCCGGCGACGGTCAGCACCGTCACCCACAGCAGCATCGAGCCCTCGTGATTGCCCCAGGTCCCGGCGACCCGGTAGATGAAGGGCTTGGCGCTGTGGCTGTTGGCGACGACCAGCTGGACGCTGGTGTCGGTGCGGATGAACAGCCAGATCAGCATGACGAAGCTGAACAGGGTCAGCAGCCCCTGCGCGACCGCGACCGGCACCACCATCGTCCGAAGCTCACCGATCCGGTTGCCGAGCAGCGACAGCGCGAACTGGAGCAGGGCAAGGCTGGCGGCGAGCCACAGCGCGGCAAGGCCGGCCTCGGCGATCACTTGGCCGTCTCCCGGGTCTTCAGCTCGGCCGCCTGGTTGCCCATCTGCGGCGGCATGTAGCGCTCGTCATGCTTGGCGAGGATATTGTCGGCGGTGAAGCGGCGGTCGGGGCCGAGCTGCCCCTCGGCGATCGCGCCGCTATTCTCCTTGAACAGGTCGGGGACGATGCCGCGGTAGCGGACCGGCACGTCGGCGACCCCGTCGGTAAGGGTGAAGGCGACCGTGACGCCATCGGGCTCGCGACGGATCGAGCCGGCCTTGACCATGCCGCCGAGGCGCAAGGGTACGCCGACCTCGGCACGGCCCGCGGAGACATCCTGCGGCGTGCGGAAATAAGCGGCGCGGTCGGCAAGGCCCCACATGGCGAGCACGGCCGCACCGACGAGGGCGGCCACCGCCAGCAGGACCAGCACCAGCCTCTGGTGCTTGGGCGCGAGGGTCATCGGGAGCGGCCGATCCTTTCCGCCTGGTCCTCGGCGCGGCGACAGGAGGCGAGCGCCCAGGCGATGAGGCCCGCGGTCCCGCCCAGCGCCACCGTGTAGGCGGCAATCACGAACGCCCACTGGTTCATTCGGCCGCCGCCCGGCGCAGGCGCGCCTCGACCTTGGTGGCGGCAAGCTCGGCCCGCATGCGCAGCAGGACCACCGCCCCGAACAGGGCCGAGAAGCCGAGCAGGGTGAAGGGCAAGGGCCACAGCAAAGCGGGCGCGATCGAGGAACGAGTCAGCGTGATGCTCTCGCCCTGGTGGAGCGTGTTCCACCAGATGACCGAATAATGGATGATCGGCAGGTTGATCGCGCCGACCAGCCCGAAGATCGGCGCGGCGCGGCCCTCGGGCCCCCGCTCCTTCTCGGCCGCGGCGAGCGCCATGTAGCCGCAATAGAGGAAGAACAGGACGAGCATCGAGGTCAGTCGCCCGTCCCACTCCCACCAGGTGCCCCAGGTCGGGCGGCCCCAGATCGAGCCGCTGGCGAGGCAGATGGCGGCGAAGACCGCACCGGCGGGCGCGATGGCGCGGGCGGCGACCCCGGCGAGCGGATGGCGCCAGATGATCTGCGCGGCCGAAGCCACCGCAATCCCCGTCCACCCGCCCATGCCGAGCCAGGCGGCGGGGACATGGATGTGAAGGATTCGCGCGGTCTCGCCCTGCAAATAGTCGGGCGGAATGACGACCAGCGCACCGACGATCCCGATCGCGCTCAGCACCAATCCCAGCCCCAGCAGCCAGGCGGTGGCCGGGCGGGCGATCTTCAGGAAGCGGGCGGGATTGGCGAAGCGGTGCATGATATGGTGCACCATCTTAGAGCAAAGTCGCGGCTTGGAAATAGGCGGTAAGGCGAGGTTCTGCGCGAAGCCCTTCGACTTCGCCCAGGGCGAACGAGATTGGAAACCTAACCCGTTCGTGCTGAGCGAAGTCGAAGCACGCTGGCCCTGCCTTCAGCCCCGCCCGATCAGCTTCTGCGCCATGGCGTCGGCCACCGCGCCAGCGTCGCGGCCGCTGGCGGCGCTTTCGCTCCAGATGGCTTCGAGGCGGTCGGGGATGCCCGCGATCCGGCCCTCGACGACCTCGGGACCGCCGTCCTTCAGATATTCGGTCGAGACGTTGATGATCCCGCCGGCGTTGATGACATAGTCGGGCGCGTAGAGGATCCCGCGCTCCATCAGCTGGCGGCCGTGTTCGGGCCGGGCGAGCTGGTTGTTGGCGCCGCCCGCGACGATCGGGGCGCGAAGCGCCGCGATGCTGGCATCGTCGAGGATCGCGCCCAGGGCGTTGGGGCTGACCACGTCGGCCTCGGTGGCGAGGATGGTGGCGGGGTCGCCGATCGCGCCGTTGGTTTCGGCGGCGAGCGCCGCGGCCTTGGCCTGATCGACGTCGGCGATGGTCAGGCGGGCGCCCTCGGCGGCGGCGCGGCGGGCGACTCCGCTGGCGACGCTGCCCGCGCCCTGCATGGCGATATGGAGGCCGGCAAGACTGTCACGGCCAAGCGCGCGGCGGACCGCGGCCTTGATGCCGAGGAACACGCCGAGCGAGGTGTGCGGGCCCGGATCGCCGCCGACGGCGCCCGCGGCGACGGGCAGGCCGGCGACATAGCGGGTCTCGCGTGCGATCGCCTGCATGTCGGCGACGCTCATGCCGACGTCCTCGGCGGTGACGTAATGGCCGCCCATCCGGTCGATCGCGCGGCCGAAGGCGGCCAGCATCGCCGGGGCCTTGGTCCGGTTCGCGTCGGCCAGCACCACCGCCTTGCCGCCGCCGAGCGGAAGCCCGGCCATGGCATTCTTGTAGCTCATGCCGCGCGAGAGGCGGAGCGCGTCGGTCAGCGCCTGCGCGTCATCGGCATAATGCCAGAAGCGGCAGCCGCCGGCGGCCGGCCCGAGATGGGTCGAATGCATCGCGACGATGGCCTTGAGGCCGGTCGCGGTATCGGTGACGAAGGACACGGCCTCGTGCCCGTCGAAATCGGGCAGGCTCCACAAGTCGGTCATGAAGGGGGCTGATCCGGATCGCTGAAAATGGGGAAAAATGGGGCGATCGACGGGACTTGAACCCGCGACCCTCGGTACCACAAACCGATGCTCTAACCAACTGAGCTACGATCGCCACGACCTGGCCAGACCGATCGACGGCTTGGCACGGCGCGAAGGCCCCTTAAGGGTGCAAGGCGAGCGATGCAAGCAACAGCGACAGGCCGATGACCCTTCCCCACCCCCACGCGACCCTCGTCAAGTTCGGCTACCCCCACAACCTCGTCCATGAGGGGCGGCACTGGGCGGTGCTGGTGCGGCCGCAGCAGCCGACCTTGGGCAGCCTTGTCCTGTGCGCGACCGGCGAGGCGACCGCTTATGGCGACCTCCCGCCCGAAGCCTTTGCCGAGCAGGGCGAACTCGTGCCGCGGATCGAGGCGATGCTCAAACGCGCCGTCGGCTACGAGCGGATCAACTATCTCATGCTGATGATGGTCGACCCCCACGTCCATTTCCACGTCATCCCCCGCTACGAGGGCCGCCGCGAGTTCGGCGGGACAATGGTTTCCGACTCGGGCTGGCCGGGACCGCCGGCGCTGGCAGAGAGCATTCCCGTCCCTTCCGGATTGACCGCATTTCTGATCAGTAACTTTCGTTAAGAATCCCACGATTTCGGGTTTTTTAATTTGCGTTAAATTCCTTGCGCAAGCGTCATCGAGTCGAGATAATCGCACCGGGGTAGGGTGAAAGGCAGTTGCCATGAGCAGACGCTTGAGGAGTGCATCCGGGGGCAGCATCAGCATCAGCGAATCGCTGATAGCGGCGGGCATGAAAGCCGAGCTTGCCGAGCTGTTCGAGGCGATGCCGCACCGGATGGTCGAAGCCGATCCGCGTCGTCCCTTCCGAGAGCCGGGGGCCGAGCGCAACGAAGTCTATTTCGTCAACTCGGGCATCCTGTCGAAGTACAAGACAGACGGCGCCGGTCGACGTCAGATCATCGCGCTGCGCTTCACCGGCGACGGGATCCTGCCCAGCGACTCGGTCGCGGACTATGGCATCCAGGCGATCGTCCGGAGCCGGGTCGCGGTCGGGCAGCGCAAGGACTTCGAGTCCATTGTCGAACAATATCCCGAGCTCGCCCGCTTCTTCTGGAAGCTGACCCAGCGCCATGCCGCGATCGGCTACGAATGGCTGCTCAACTGCGGCCGGCGCGACAGTCTCGCCCGGGTCGCGCACCTCTTGTGCGAGACCGCCGAGCGCAGCGGGGTCAATGCCGACCAGAACCGGATGATCAATCCGTTCACGCAGCAGCAGATCGCCGACATCACCGGCCAGACCAGCGTCAACGTCAACCGGGTGCTGGCCGATCTCGAGCGGCAGCGGCTGATCCGTCGCGAAGGCCGCGAGATCACCTTCGAGGACTGGGGCGAACTGCGCCGCGTGGCGAGCTTCTCGCCGGCCTATCTCCAATAGACAGCGCATCCTCCCCGTTCGGCCAGGCCGGATGGGGAGACATGCGACGCGCCGCGCTGACGGAAGGCGCGCCTGGCCCCGCTGCGCCATGCGAAGCGGTCCCACTCCCCCTTGCTTCGCGATGGGGAGGATGCGTTCTGGAGGAAGGCGTGGTGGGCGCGGTAGGGATTGAACCTACGACCCCACCCGTGTGAAGGGTGTGCTCTACCACTGAGCTACGCGCCCACGCCGTGTGGGAGGGGCGGTTAGCGAAGCCCCTCCGACCTGTCCAGCCTTACTGAACGGCTTCCTTGAGAAGCTTGCCCGCGCGGAACTTGGGCTGGGCGGTGCTCTCGATCTGGAGCGGCTCGCCGGTGCGCGGGTTGCGCCCGACCGAGGCCTTGCGGCGGGTCACCACGAAATTGCCGAAGCCCACCAGGCGCACTTCGTCACCGCGGCTCAATGCGTCGGTGATCACCTCGAGCATGGTCTCGACCGCACGGGCCGCGTCGTTGCGATTCAGGCCCGCCCGGTCTGCCACTTTCCCGATCAAATCTTGTTTATTCATCGATGCTTACTCTGCTTACTCAAAGGTTCGCGACCGCGCGCAAGCCTGTCGCTCTTAAAATCCGTCAATGCCCCAGTTAGGGTAACTTGACTAGTGTCGGACCGGTGAGACCGAGCCGCCCGGCGCGTTCGGCGCAGGTTCCGCGGCATGTTCGTCGGTATCGCTCCACTCGATCGGCTCGAGCTTGGCGCTGAGCGCATGGCCGAGCACCTCGTCGACATGCGCGACGGGGATGATGGTCAACCCCTCGCGGATGTTGGCGGGCAGTTCCGCCAGGTCCTTCTCATTCTCCTTGGGAATGAGAACGGTGGTGATGCCGCCGCGCAGCGCGGCGAGCAATTTCTCCTTCAGGCCGCCAATCGGCAGCACGCGGCCGCGCAAGGTGACCTCGCCGGTCATGGCGACGTCGCGGCGGACCGGGATGCCGGTCAGCGTCGAGATAAGCGTGGTGACCATGCCGATGCCGGCCGACGGGCCGTCCTTGGGCACCGCGCCCTCGGGCAGGTGGACATGGACGTCCTTCTTCGCGAACAGCGACGGCTTGACGCCATAGGCCGGGGCCCGCGCCTTGACGAAGCTCCACGCGGCCTGGACGCTTTCCTGCATCACTTCGCCAAGCTTGCCGGTGGTCTTGATCTGCCCCTTGCCGGGAACGGTCACGGCCTCGATCGTCAGCAATTCGCCGCCGACCTCGGTCCAGGCGAGCCCGGTCACCGCGCCGACCTGGTCCTCTTCCTCGCCGACCCCGAAGCGGAAGCGGCGCACCCCGAGGAAATCGGAGAGATTGTCGGCGGTGACGGTGACCGTCTCGGCCTTCTTCTCGAGGATCTGGCGGAGCGCCTTGCGGGCGATCTTGGCCAGTTCGCGCTCGAGCGTGCGGACGCCGGCCTCGCGGGTGTAATAGCGCAGCACCGCGCGCAGCCCATCGTCGGCGATGGTGAGCTCGCCCTCCTTCAGCCCATGCGCTTCGAGCTGCTTGGGAATGAGGTGGCGGTTGGCGATCTCGACCTTCTCGTCCTCGGTATAGCCCTCGAGGCGGATGATCTCCATCCGGTCGAGCAACGGCTGGGGCATGTCGAGGCTGTTCGCGGTGGTCACGAACATGACGTCGCTGAGGTCGTAGTCGAGCTCCAGATAATGGTCCTGGAACTTGTTGTTCTGTTCGGGATCGAGGACCTCGAGCAACGCCGCCGCGGGATCGCCGCGGAAGTCCTGGCCGAGCTTGTCGATCTCGTCGAGCAGGAACAACGGGTTGCTGGTCCCGGCCTTCTTGAGGTTCGAGATGATCTTGCCGGGCAGTGAGCCGATGTAGGTCCGGCGGTGACCGCGGATCTCGGCCTCGTCGCGCACGCCGCCGAGGCTCTGGCGGACGAACTCGCGTCCGCAGGCCTTGGCGATGGAGCGGCCGAGGCTGGTCTTGCCGACGCCGGGCGGGCCGACGAGGCACAGGATCGGGCCCTTCAATTTGTTGGTGCGGGCCTGGACCGCGAGATATTCGACGATCCGGTCCTTGACCTTCTCGAGCCCGTAATGGTCGTCGTCGAGGACCTTTTCGGCCGTCACGATGTCCTTGTTGAGCTTCGACTTCTTGCCCCACGGCAGGCCGAGCAGCACGTCGAGATAGTTGCGCGCGACGGTCGCCTCGGCGCTCATCGGCGCCATCGCCTTCAGCTTCTTGAGTTCGGCGGTGGCCTTGATCCGGGCTTCCTTGGAGAGGCGGGTCTTGCGGATCTTCTGGGCGAGTTCGGCCAGCTCGTCGCCGCCGTCCTCGCTCTCGTTGCCGAGCTCGCGCTGGATCGCCTTCAATTGCTCGTTGAGATAATATTCGCGCTGGGTCTTCTCCATCTGGCGCTTGACGCGCGAGCGGATCTTCTTCTCGACCTGGAGCACGCCGAGCTCGCCTTCCATGAAGGCGAACACCATCTCGAGCCGGCGCGAGGGATTGAGCTCGCCCAGCAGGGCCTGCTTGTCGGCGACCTTGACCGAGAGGTTGGAGGCAACCGCATCGGCGAGCACCGAGGCATCCTCGATCTCGGCCAGCTGGACCCCTGTCTCGGCCGGGAGCCGCTTGTTCAATTTGGCGTAGTTGTCGAACTGCTCGAGCACCGAGCGCATCAGCGCCTGGACCTCATTGCCCTCGACCGGCTCCTCCTCGATCTCCTCGACCTCGGCGGCGAGATGCCCTTCCTGCTGGTGGAGCGCGACGAGGCGCGCGCGCCTGGCGCCCTCGACCAGCACGCGGACCGTGCCGTCGGGCAGCTTCAGGAGCTGCATCGCGCTGGCGACCACGCCGAGGTCGTAAAGCGCATCGCGGTCGGGATCGTCCTCGGCCGGATCGAGCTGCGCGACGAGGAAGATCTGCTTGTCCTGGCCCATCGCCGCCTCGAGCGCGGCGACCGACTTCTCGCGGCCGACGAACAGGGGGACGATCCTTTTCGGGAACACGACGATGTCGCGCAGGGGAAGGATCGGCAGGGTCAGGGTCAAATCAACAAGCTCCTTGGCTGCCACTACACGGCAGCGGTTTCCCCCCATATGGGCCGCCCCGTCGCCCTAATCAATCGAATGGGCGCCTGAACGGAACGCTTCGTGACGCACTTTGTTGGCTGGGCGACACTCTCAGGGAGGCCCTTTTCCGATGCGCGACAGGGAGAAGACGACCAGCGAGCCCGAAGCGGCGAAGAGTGGCGTGTCGGATAGGAGTGCCGGACCAGCGAGTCCCGGCCGGGCCGCGATTTCCTTCACCACCCTTCCCGACCCGCCGAGCGACGAGGAAGTCGCCCGGATCGCGGCCAAGCTCGGGGCGCCGATCTCGCTCTGACGGATCAGGCGCGGCCGCTCGCGACGAGCAGCGCCGGGCCGAGGTTCTGGAGCCCGTGGACCAGCATCGGAAGCAGGAAGGCAAGCCACAGGCTGCGCCGCTTCCAGACCAGGAAGACGGTCGAGAAGATCAGGAACGGCCACCAGATGACCAGCCCCCAGGCGGGCGCCTGGAGCGAATGGGCGATTCCCCAGCCCGCCGAACTCAGCAGGATGGCGGGGAGGAAGCCGAACAGCCGCTCGAGGATGAGCAGGATGGTTCCCATGATCAGCGTCTCGACCACGGGTGCGAACACCACCAGCGCGAACAGCAACAGCCCCGCCCCCGCCTGGGGAAATTCGGGGCCCGCCGCGGGAACGAGCTTGCTCGCCAGCCACGAAAGGCCGAGCGAGGGGATGAGCGCGAGCAGCCACGCCAGCGGCACATAGGCCAGGACGCCGTCGGGCCGGAACAGCCGCTCGGGCAGGAAGCGCAGGAGATCGGGGCGGCGAACCGCCGGGACCGGCTCCATCAGCCCTGCCGGGGACCGCGGGGACCACGCGGTCCGCCGCGTCCGGGACCGCCCGGACGATCGCCGCGGGGCCCGCGGGGCGGACCGTCGGGCCGGGGTCCGCGCGGACCGCTGCGGGTCGGACGGTCGGCGCCGCGGGGCACGAGCTGGCCCTGCCGCGGCGCGCTCCGAACCGGGGCGGCGTCGCGCGGCGCGACCGCATAGCCTTCCTTGAGGAGGCCGGCGAAGGCGGCGCGGGTGCTGGCGGCGATCGCGTCCTGCAATTCCTTGGGCAGGTCGGCCATGGTGACATTGCCATGGATCGCCTGGACCTGGCGAAGGAGGTTGTTGGGCAGATTGCCGCTCGCCGCCTTGAGCGCCGCAATGGCGTCGAGCACGGCGGAGAAGATGACGCTCTGCATGACGTCCTGGGCAGCGCGGGGCATGGGGAAAGGAACTCCTGAGCGGTAGACGAAGCTTGGGAGCGTCCCTAAGTCGCCAGTGATGCTTCGGCAATTCCACAAGATGCATGGGCTCGGCAACGACTTCGTGATCCTCGATGGCCGCGAGTCCCCGCTCGCCATGACCGAGGCGCTGGCCCGGCACCTCGCTGACCGGCGCGAGGGAATCGGCTGCGACCAGCTGATCCTCCTCGAGCCGAGCAACACGGCCGAGCTCAGGATGCGGATCTTCAACGCCGACGGGAGCGAGGTCGAAAGCTGCGGCAATGCCTCGCGCTGCGTGGTGAAGCTCACCGGCGCTGGCACCATCGAGACCGCCGGCGGTGTCATCCACGGCGACGTGACCGGCGCGGAGGTCGAGGTCAGCCTCATCGAACCGCGCTTCAGCTGGAACGAAATTCCCCTCGCCTATGCGATGCCGACCGACCCGGTGCCGATGGGCTGGGAAAATCTCGACCGGCCTTATGCGGTCAATGTCGGCAATCCCCACCTCGTCTTCTTCGTTGAGGATCTCGACGACATCGACATCGAGGGCCTCGGCCCCGCCATCGAGACCGACCCCACCTTCCCCGAGCGGATCAACGTCAATGTCGCCGAGGTCGGGGACGACGGCATCCGGCTGAAGACCTTCGAGCGCGGTGCCGGCCTGACCCGCGCCTGCGGCACCGGCGCCTGCGCGACCGCGGTCGCGGCGATCCGCGCCAGGCGCCTTTCCTCACCCGTCCGCGTGACCATGCCGGGCGGTACCCTTGTCATTGCGTGGGAGCCGGGGCAGCCCGTCACCATGCGCGGTGACGCGACCCATGTCTTCGAAGGCACAATCGATCTCTAACATGAGCTGGCTCGACAAACTCACCGGCGGTTTCCGCAAGACCGCCGACCGCCTCGGCGACAACATGGGCACGCTGGGAACGGGCGCGAAGGCCGCGCTCGACACCGCGACCCTCGACGACATCGAGGAAGCGCTGATCGCGTCCGACATCGGGCCCGAGGCAAGCAAGCGGATCCGCAACGCCATCGCCGCGCGCAAGTTCGAGCAGCTCGACGAGCGGGGGCTGCGCACCATTCTGGCCGAGGAGATGGAGGCGATCCTCGCCCCCGTCGCCAAGCCGCTCGACATCTGGGGCTTTCCCCGCCCGCACGTGATCCTCGTGATCGGGGTCAACGGCTCGGGCAAGACCACCACCATCGGCAAGCTGGGCGCCTGGCTCAAGGAGCAGGATTATGGCGTCATGCTGGCGGCGGGCGATACCTTCCGCGCCGCCGCGATCGAGCAGCTCCGCATCTGGGGTGAGCGGACCGATGCGCCCGTGATCAGCGGCAAGGAAGGCGGCGACGCGGCGGGAATCGTGTTCGACGGCGTCAAACAGGCGACTGCGACCGGCATCGACTGCCTGATCGTCGACACCGCCGGCCGCCTCCAGAACAAGACCCATCTGATGGAGGAACTGGCCAAGGTCCGCCGCGTGCTCGGCCGCCTCAACACCGAGGCGCCGCATGACGTCATTCTCGTCCTCGACGCGACCACCGGGCAGAATGCGCTCAACCAGATCGAGGTGTTCCGCGACCTCGCCGGAGTCACCGGTCTCGTCATGACCAAATTGGACGGCACCGCGCGCGGCGGCGTGCTGGTCGCGGCGGCGGAGAAGTACAAGCTTCCCATCCACGCCATCGGCGTTGGGGAAGGCGTGAACGACCTCCGCCCCTTCGACCCCCGCGCCGTCGCCCGCGCCATCGCGGGGCTGCCGGCATGAGCGCAACGGAATTGGCCTGATGGTATGGGGCATGTCCCTGCCGGTCACGTTCGGCGAATTCTGGCCGGACGGCGACTTCGAGGGCAAAACGAATGACGGGAGGCAAGGATGGGGATCGCGGCTCTCGGCGACGTTCGAGGACCTGAGCCCCAGTGAACAGGATCGCCTTTTCGACAGCTTGAAGGACAATCCGGCCCGTCGCGTGCACACTTATCGCTTTCACGCTGTCGCTAAGTTTCGCGACGAAATCGGGACCAATCCTTACGAGCCCGACGACCCGCCGCTCTCGCCCATCGCCGCCTTCGAAGCGCCGCGCTTTTTCGAAAGCCGAAAAAGCTATTCGCAGCTCGGTTCGCTGATCATGCTGAACGACCGGATACTCGCGGTGGACGACGATTTTAGGGAGATCATCGAGCGCTTCGAGCCGGGTATGCATCGCTTCTTTCCGATCGAAATCCACACCCGCAATGTCGTTGCGACCTTCCACACCCTGGTGGTCGGCCAATGGCTCGACAGCTTTTCGCCCGAGCACAGCCAAGCGGAAGCGTTTACCCACAATGGCGACCGCTTTAGGCTTTATGAGAAGAGGGCGGCCATGGCCGGCCTTGCCTTTTCACGCGCGGCCTTTGGTAACGCGCAATTGTGGCGGGAGCGGCGTATCGGCGAGCGAGTGACACTCCTTTCCGATCAACTTCACGCGGCCATCGTTGAAAGGGGTTTGCGCGTGCCCAGGATCAACAAGCTGAAAGAAATCTGATTTGACTGCCACCTCTTCTGAACCCGCCGGCGCTTCGAAGCTGCTGATCGACCTCGGGCCGCTGATCGTCTTCTTCGCGGTCAATTTCCTCGCGCCCGTCGATCCGCTGGTGAAGATCTTCGTCGCCACCGGGGCTTTCATGGTCGCGATGGTGGCGGCGATGATTTATTCGGCGATCCGGTTCCGCTCGATCTCGCCGCTGCTGTGGTTCAGCGGGATCATGGTCGTCGTGCTGGGCGGGCTGACGCTCTACCTCCACAACGAGGATTTCATCAAACTGAAGCCCACCATCTATTACGGCTTCGTCGCGGCCCTGCTCGGCTTCGGGCTTTGGAAGGACAAGCCGCTGCTGAAGATGGTGCTGGGCTCGGCCTATCCGGGCCTTTCCGACACCGGCTGGCGCAAGCTCACCCTCAACTGGGCCTTGTTCTTCCTCGCCATGGGCGTGCTGAACGAGCTCGTCTGGCGCAACAGCAGCACCGACTTCTGGGTCGGGTTCAAATTGTGGGGGGCGATCCCCCTCACCTTCCTGTTCGCCGCCGCCAACCTGCCCATGCTGCTCCGCCACGGTCTCACCACCGAGGACAAGAAGGCGGTCGAACCGGGACCGATCGAATGAGCGAATTCGCCCTTTCCATCCGCGGCCTTCGCAAGGCCTATGCCAGCGGCACCGAGGCGTTGAAGGCGGTCGACCTCGACATCGCGCACGGCGAGATCTTCGCGCTGCTCGGGCCCAACGGCGCGGGCAAGACCACGCTCATCTCGATCGTCTGCGGCCTCGTCACCGCGACCGACGGGACCGTGCTGGTCAATGGCGAGCATTGGCGCGACGCCTACAAGGCGGCGCGGGCGCAGATCGGGCTGGTCCCGCAGGAAATGAACATCGACGTGTTCGAGCCCGTCTGGAACACGGTCGCCTTCAGCCGCGAATTGTTCGGGCTGAAGCGCGACGACGCCTATCTCGAGCAGGTGCTCAAGGACCTGACCCTGTGGGACAAGAGGAAGGCGATCCTCAAGGAATTGTCGGGCGGCATGAAGCGCCGCGTGATGATCGCCAAGGCGCTCGCCCACGAGCCGAGGATCCTGTTCCTCGACGAGCCCACCGCCGGGGTCGACGTCGAGCTGCGCAAGGAAATGTGGGACATGGTCCGCAAACTGAAGGAGCGCGGCACCACGATCATCCTGACGACGCACTATATCGAGGAAGCCGAGGAAATGGCCGACCGCGTGGGCGTCATCAACAAGGGCGAACTCATCCTCGTCGAGGAAAAGGCCGCGCTGATGAAGAAGCTCGGCCGCAAGACGCTTCACCTCCAGCTCGCCGAGCCGCTGTCCGAAATCCCGGCGGCGCTGGCCGGCTGGGCCCCCCAGCTGTCGGACGACGGCCTGACGCTGACTTATGATTTCGACCGCCATGCCGAGAAGACCGGCATCCCCTCGCTGCTCGCGGCGATGCGGGACGAAGGGATCGGCTTCAAGGACCTCGACACCAAGCAGTCGAGCCTCGAGGACATCTTCGTCGGCCTGATCCGTAACGGCAATGCAGGAGCGGACGCATGAACATCCGCGGCATCCTCGCCATCTACAAGTTCGAGATGCACCGCTTCCAGCGCACGCTGTGGACCGGGCTCGCGGTGCCGGTGATCACCACCAGCCTCTATTTCATCGTCTTCGGATCGGCGATCGGCAGCCGGATGACCGAGGTCGGCGGCGTGCCCTATGGCGCGTTCATCGTTCCCGGGCTGATGATGCTGTCGCTGTTCACCGAGAGCATCTTCAACGCGAGCTTCGGCATCCACATGCCGCGCTTCACCGGCACCATCTACGAAATCCTCTCGGCGCCCTTGTCGGCGGTCGAGACGGTGATCGGCTATGTCGGCGCGGCCGCGACCAAGGCGATGATCGTCGCCCTCGTCATCTTCGCCACCGCCCACCTGTTCGTGCCGGTGACGGTGATGCACCCGCTGCTCGCGCTGGCCTTCCTGCTGCTGGTGGCGGTGACTTTCTGCCTGTTCGGCTTCATCATCGGCGTCTGGGCCAAGGGGTTCGAACAGCTGCAGGTGATCCCGCTGCTGGTGGTCACCCCGCTGACCTTCCTCGGCGGCAGCTTCTATTCGATCCAGATGCTGCCCGAGCCGTGGCGGACCATCACCCTGTTCAATCCGGTGGTCTATCTGATCAACGGCTTCCGCTGGACCTTCTTCGGCACCGCGGACGTCAGCTTCGGGGTCGCGCTCGGCGCCACCCTCGCCTTCGCGGCCGCCTGCCTCGCCGGCATCTGGTGGATCTTCCGGACGGGCTACCGGCTCAAGGCCTGAGCCTCGGCCAGCTGCCGCAGCCGCTCGCCGGTGACGGCATCGGCGGGAAAGAAGGATTCGATCGCCAGCTCGGCCAGCGTCACGTCCATCGGCGTGCCGAAGACGGTGGTGGTCGTCAGCAGGCTGAGGTCTCCCACCGGCGAGGCCAGTCGCAGCGGCACCAGGATCGCGCCGAGCTCGCTTCCACCATCCGCTCCATCGGTCGCGGGATAGGCCCGCAATTCCTCGAGCAGCGCGGCAAGCCCGCTGTCGGCGGTCGCCTGTACCTGGCGGTCGAGGCGCTCGAGGATATGCGCCCGCCATTCGGCAAGGTTGCGGATCATGCGCGCCAGCCCGTCCGGGTGGAGGCTGAGGCGGAGCACGTTGACCGGCGGCTCGAGGAGATGCGCCGCGGCGCCGGCGAGCAAGGGCGCGAGCGCGCGATTGGCGGCGACGAGGTTCCAGTGCCGGTCGACCGCCAGCGCGGGATAGGGTTCATGGCCCTCGAGCACGATCCGGATCGCCTCGCGCGCGGCGGCCATTTCGGCGTCTTCGAGCCGGCGCTCGCCGAACACGGGCGCGAACCCGCCGGCGAGCAGCAGCGCATTGCGTTCGCGCAAGGGAAGCTCGAGCTGGTCGGCGAGGAGCAGGATCATCTCGCGGCTGGGGTTGCTTCGCCCCGTCTCGATAAAGCTCAGGTGCCGCGCCGAGATATCCGCCTCGAGCGCGAGGTCGAGCTGGCTTCGCCGGCGGATCTGCCGCCAGCTGCGGATCTGTTCACCGACGGGTCTGAGCTGTGGGGTCACGCCGCGCTCCTTCCCCGCCCTCCTAGGGTCGGCGCGGCGGCAATCCAATTACCCCGGCGGTAATCGACCCGGCGCGCGGGGTCGGCACAATGACCGGCGTTCGACCGGATCGGCCGGTCGCCAGAGAAGGAAACGAACCATGAGACTTGCGCTCCCGCTTCGCCCGCTCCTGTGGCTGGACGCCGCGACCGGCATCGCCATGGCCGGCCTGCTGCTCGGCGCCGGGGCCGATCTGTCGCCGCTGCTCGGCCTTCCGCAGGGCCTGCTCACCGAGGCCGGCCTCATCCTCCTGCCGTTCGTGCTGCTGCTCGCCTGGACGGCGACGCGGCCGTCGCCGCAGCGTCTCGCCGCGCTGGTCGTCGCCATCAATGTGAGCTGGGTAGCGGCAAGCCTCTTGCTGCTCGCCGGGCCATGGGTGTCGCCGACGCCGCTCGGCACCGCCTTCGTGCTCGCGCAGGCCGGGGCGGTGGCGGTCATCGCCTGGCTTCAGCACGGAGCCGCCCGCGCCTTCGCGGCGGCCTGAATGAAAAAGGGCCCCGGAGCGCGTCGCCCGGGGCCCTTCTTTCTCAGCGGGCGGCCTGGAGGCGCTCGCTCGCCTTGTCCCAGTTCACGACGTCCCACCAGGCCTTGAGGTAATCGGCGCGGCGGTTGTTGTAGGTGAGATAGTAAGCGTGTTCCCACACGTCGTTGCCGATGATCGGCGTGCCCTTCACCTCGGCGATGTCCATCAGCGGATTGTCCTGGTTGGGGGTCGAGGTCACGACCAGCCCCTGCCCCGGCACCGCGACCAGCCACACCCAGCCCGAGCCGAACTGGCCCGCGCCGGCGGCGTTGAACTTCTCCTTCAGCGCATCGAGGCCGCCGAAGGCGCTGTCGATCGCGCTCGCGAGCTCGCCCGAGGGGCTGCCGCCGCCCGGCTTCATCGTCTCCCAGAAGAAATTGTGGTTCCAGTGGCCGCCGCCATTGTTGCGGACGACCTTGGGCGCGGCGCCGGCCATGGCGACCAGCTCCTCGAGGCTCTTGCCCTGGAGGCTGGCGTCGCCGTCCACCGCCTTGTTGAGATTGTCGACATAGGTCTGATGATGCTTGTCGTGGTGAAGCTTCATCGTGGTCGCGTCGATGGTCGGCTCGAGCGCGGCATAATCATACGGCAGCGGGGCGACTTCGAAGGCCATGGCGCAATTCTCCTGACGTGAAAGGGGTGCCGGCCATGTGGTCGGCCACCCCTGCCAAGTCAACGCGCGGCTAGCGAACGCGGTAGCGCGCCAGCTCCCTTTTCGGCTCGGCCCACGACGGCGCCAGCTGGGCGGCGCGGCTGAGGTCGGCATAGGCCGCCTTGATCGACCCGAGGTCCTCATGCGCGACGCCGCGCAGGAACAAGGCGAAGGCGGGCTTGCGGGTGTGAAGATCGAGCGCGCGACTGGCGAGGTCGCGCGCCTCGGCCTTGCGGCCCGCCTGGTAGGCGATGATCGCCTGGTTGAGATAGATTTCGGGCTGACTCGGATCGAGCCGCTCGGCCGCGGCGAGATCGTCGATCGCGCGCCCGGTGCGGCCCGCGAGCATGTGGAGGATGCCGCGGTTGACGAAGGTGCCCGCACGGTCGGAGTCGCCCAGCGGCTCGAGCGCCAGCGCATTGTCGCAGGCGCGCCACGAGGCGAGGTCGTTGATCCGGTTCTCGGCGGCGCGGTAGCAGCTGGTGGCGTAATTGCCGCCGACCGTGATGACCGAGGCCGAAGCGGGGGGAGCGGCGATGAACAGGGCCGCGGCGGAGAGGACGCAAGCACGCATGAGACGGCTCCTTCTTCTCGTGAAGCGCCGATCATAGCATTTCCGGCGGCGAAATGCGCGGCCTCAGGCGGGTTCGCTGTCCATCAGCTTGTGGCGCTTCAGCGCATGGCGCAGCTGGTCGTAGCTGAGGGACAGGGCGGCGGCGGTGGCGCGCTGGTTGAAGCGGTTGGCCTTGAGCGCCTCCTCGAGGATCGCGCGCTCGAAGGCGGTCACCGCGGCGCGGAAATCGCTGGTGACATGGCTTGGCAACCGCGGTTCGGAACCGCTTGAAACCGAGGGTCTTTCGCCCTCCTCGTCAGTCGCTTCGCCGAAGTTGTGAACGACCCGTTCCGGGCTGGTCCCGACCGCCCAGGGCGAGGAAAAGGGATCGAACTGGATCGCCGCGATCGGCTGCTCGGGATCGTCCCAGCGATAAACCGCCCGCTCGACCACGTTCCTGAGCTCGCGGACGTTGCCCGGCCAGGGATAGGTCTCGAGCGCGACCCGCGCCTCGGGCGAGAAGCCTGGCCAGCCGCCCCATTCGAGCTCGGACGCCATCCGCCGCCCGAAATGCTCGGCCAGCAGGGGAATGTCGCCCTGGCGCAGCCGCAGCGGCGGGAGGGTGACGACCTCGAAGCTCAGCCGGTCGAGCAGGTCGGCGCGGAACTTGCCCTCGTCGACCAGCCTCGGCAGATGTTCGTTGGTGGCGGCGACGATGCGGACATCGACCTTGACCGGCTTGGACGCGCCGATCCGCGTGATCTCGCCATATTCGACCGCGCGCAGCAGCCGGTCCTGCGCCGGGCTCGACAGCGTCGCCAGCTCGTCGAGGAACAGGGTCCCGCCATCGGCTTCCTCGAAGCGGCCCTTGCGGGTCTTGGCGGCGCCGGTGAAGGCCCCCGCCTCGTGCCCGAACAGTTCGGCCTCGATGAGGTTCTCCGGCAGCGCGGCGCAGTTCATCGTGACCAGCGGCCCCGCCCAGCGCGAGGACAAGTGGTGGAGCCGCTCGGCGATCAGCTCCTTGCCGGTCCCGCGCTCGCCGATCACCAGCACCGGCCGGTTCAAGGGCGCGGCACGGCTGGCGCGCTCGACGGCGTCGAGAAACGCAAGGCTCGAACCGATGAAATTCTGGACGCGCGCCACGGCTTCGAGTTGGTGCAATTTTCCAAGTCTTGGCAAGCGATTTCAGGCAGACCGACGAACGGCGGAGGACCCGTTCTCGGAAAACCGCCATTGGCACGACCCGTGCATATCCCAACTCAGGCAGGGACCCCACGAAAAGTGAGGTAGGATTTCAATGAGCATCTTTTCCCGCACCCGGGACATCATGGCCGCCAATCTGACCGAGCTCCTCGACCGGGCCGAAGACCCGTCGCGGATGATCCGCATGGTCATCCTCGAGATGGAGGAGACCCTGGTCGAAGTCCGCGCGTCGGCCGCGCGCAGCATTGCCGACGCCAAGGAAATGCGCCGCGCGATGGTCCGCCTCGAAGGGCTGACCGACAGCTGGACCGAAAAGGCCGAGCTGGCACTGTCCAAGGGCCGCGAGGACCTTGCCAAGGCGGCGCTGATCGAGCGGCAGAAGGCGGCCGACATGGCCAAGGGCCTCGAGGACGAGGTCGCGGTGATCGACTCGACCTTGAAGGCCTATGAGGCCGACATCGCCAAGCTGCAGGGCAAGCTGCGCGAGGCCCGTTCGCGCCAGAACGCCATCTCCACCCGGATCGAGAGCGCGGTGACCCGCGCCAAGGCCCGCGAGATGCTCAACGGCAGCCGGACCGAGGATGCGTTCAGCCGCTTCGAGCTGCTCGAGCGCCGCGCCGACTTCGCGGAAGGGCGCGCCGAGGCGCTCGGCATGACCGGGCCGAAGAGCCTGGAAGAGGAAATCGCCGACCTCCGTGCGGAGGAGGCCGTGGACAAGGAGCTGGAGGCGCTCAAGGCGCGGCTGGCGAACAAGGGGAATGAGTAAATGGAACCGGGTGAATTCCTGACCGTCAGCATGGTGATGCTGGTGCTGTTCATCGGCCTGCCCTGGCTGATCATGCACTACATCACCCGTTGGAAGACGGCGGCGACACTGACCGGCGGCGACGAGAAACTGCTCGAGGACCTGTACGATCTCGCCCGCCGGCTCGACGAGCGGATGTGCTCGATCGAGCGGATCATGACCGCGGAAAATCCCAACTGGCGCCAGCAGTGCGCGCCCGAGCAGACCAATGTTCTGCCCGGTCGTGATGCCCTCGACATGGACCTCGACGCCGAGCTCGCCCGCCTCGCCGAGCGCAGCCGCATCCGGGAGGTCCGCTGATGACCGTCCAGCCCGCGACCCGCACGCGCTTCTACAAGGACAAGCGCAACGGCAAGGTGATGGGCGTCTGCGCCGGCATCGCCGACTATACCGGCGTCGACGTGGTGGTCGTCCGGATCCTGATGTTCCTCGCGCTCTGGCTGAGCGGCTTCTCGATCCTGCCGGTCTATTTGATCGCCGGCTGGATCGCCGAGGATCGCCCGCGCGAGCTTGCCTATGCCAGCAAGGACGACCAGCGCTTCTGGCAGCAGGTCCGCGCCTCGCCGGCCCGCACCGCGCGCGAGATCCGCGCCAATTTGAAGGGCATCGACCGCCGCCTCGCCGACGTCGAAAGCTATGTCCTAACCAGTAACCGCAGCCTCGCCCGCGAGATCGACGAACTGCGCTGATCCCTCTTTCACTTAAGGACCTGTCGCATGAGCCCGCTCCTGATCCCCATCATGGGAATGATGATTCCGATCGTCGCCATCCTCGCCCGCGTCCTGACCAAGGCGATGGAGATGAAGGAACGGCAGATCACCGCGTTCGGCGAGAATACCGCCGAGAAGGCCGCGCAATATGCCAGTCGCGTCGCCGAACTCGAGCAGCGTGTCCGGGTGCTCGAGCGGATCGCCACCGACGGCGGAATTCATACCGCGGCGCAGATCGAGGCGCTGCGCGATGCTCCCGAGACTTCCGATTTCGTGCGTGAGAAAGTGCTGTAAATGAACCCCTTCGAATTTCTGCTGCTGTTGATCGGCATGGTTTTCATCTTCCAGCTGATCAAGGCCAAGGGCGGCCTGCGCGGCGATCGCCTGGGCGGTCGCGGCGACCGGCAAGGCCTCATCCACACCGCCAGCCCTGAGGATCAGGCCGAGACCCGGATGCTGCGCGACGAGGTCCGCGCCCTGAAGGAGCGCATCCAGGTGCTCGAGCGGATCACGGTCGAAAAGGAAAACAGCCTCGCCCGCGAGATCGAGGACCTGCGCAACCGGTAACGGTTCGTCGTCCCGGCCTGCGCCGGGACGACGCTTTTCTCTCGGGCCGCCTTTCCCTAAGGCCGGGCCGATGCCCCTCCCCGCCCTTGCCGCCATTCTCGACGATTATGAACTTCTCGACGGCGAGGAGCGATACCGGCTGCTGATCGACCTCGGCCGCGAGCTCGAGCCCATGCCCGACGCGCTCAAGACCGACGCGACCAAGGTACGCGGCTGCTCGGCGAGCGTGTGGGTCTATCCGACCCAGGCCGAGGGCGACCGGCTGCATTTCCTCGCCGACAGCAATGCAGCGATCACCAAGGGGATCGTCGCGCTGGTGCTGAGCGCGGTGCAGGACCGCCCGGCGGCCGAGATCGCCGCGACCGACATCGTGGCCGCGCTCGACCCGTTCGACCTGTCGCGCCAGCTGTCGAGCAACCGGACGCAGGGCATCCCGAACATGATCGCGCTGATCCAGGACACGGCGAAGCGGCTGGCATGAGCGACTTTCGCGACGGCGTCAGCGGCCCCTTCGACCCCGCCGCCTTCTTCGCCATGGCGCGGCGCGTCGGACACGGCCGCGCGCTCGGGCTCGAATATCGCGCGCATGGCGACAACTGGGTCGAGCTGGCTCTCCCCTGGCGGCCCGAGCTGGTCAGCATGACCGACGAGGGGATCATGGCCACCGGCGCGATCGTCAGCCTGGTCGACACCTGTTCGGGGACCTCGATCTGGCAGGCAATCGGCGGCTTCCGTCCGGCGGTGACGCTCGACCTCAGGCTCGACTATCTCCGCCCGGCCGCGCGCGGCGAGACGGTGATCGCGCGCTGCGAATGCTACAAGGTGACCCGCCAGGTCGCCTTCGTCCGCGGGGTGGCGCACGGCGGGGATGAAGGCCGGCCCATCGCGCACAGCGCGGCGACCTTCGTGGCGGTGGATTGAAGGAAAATCGTCGTCCCGGCGAAGGCCGGGACCTCGGCAGTGGGAGCGCAAGCCTCTTGAGGTCCCTGCCTGCGCAGGGACGACGGCTATTTGGCGCTTTCCTTCCGCTCCTCGGCCTTCTTCAGCACGTCATAGGCGGCCTGGACCTGTTGGAAGCGGGTAGCCGCCTCCTCGTCGCCGGGCTTGAGGTCGGGGTGATGCGCCTTGGCGAGCTTGCGGTGCGCGGCCTTCACCTCGGCGAAGCTGGCGTCGCTGTCGAGGTCGAGCACCGACAGCGCGCGCATTTCCTCGCGGCTGCGGGTGCCGTCGCCGGGGCCGCCCCAGGCATAATGCTTGGACTGGCGGAAGCCCGACGCCTCGCGCGCCTCGGCCTCTTCGCGCGCGGCGGCTTCGGCGGCGGAAAGATTGGCGAAATAGTCCCAGTTCTTGTTGTATTCGGCGGCATGGGCCTCGCAGAACATCCAGCGCTCGCGGCTGCCCGGGGCCTTGGGCGCGGGCCGGTCGCCGGGCTCGTTGCAGCCCTCGCGGTCGCACAGCCGGATCCGCGCGGCGTCCCGCCCCTTGTCGGCATAGGAACGCCAGCGGGGAAAACCCCAGTCGTTGGATCGGGTGGAACGCGCCATCTGCTGCCTAACTAGTCGCCAGCGGTGAAAGTGCCAGAGGGCCTGTAAGCCGGGTTCTGTCCACCGCTTGCGCGGCTGTGCGGCCATTCCTCTCGGCCGGCGCTTGCGCGACGGCTCCAGCAATCAACCCGGGCGGCGAGCCGGAACAGGCCCATGTGCCACCCCTATTCGATCTTGCACCCGGTGGGGTTTACCGTGCCGGCTGCCGTTGCCGGAGCCGCGGTGCGCTCTTGCCGCACCCTTTCGCCCTTACCGCCCCGAAGAGCGGCGGTCTGCTTTCTGTGGCACTATCCCTGAGCCGCCCGAAAGCGACCCGCCGGGCGTTACCCGGCACCGTTATTCCGTGGTGCCCGGACTTTCCTCGGCGGGGACAAGTCCCCGACGCGGCCGCCCGGCCCTCTGGCGAGCGGGTCCCTAGCAGAAAGACTGATGCCCGACCACCTTCGAGGGCCGGGCTGGCTAGCGCCCGACCACCTTCGTGGACCGGGCTGGCTAGCGCCCGACCATCGCCGCTGCCGTCGGCAAGACATAATCCTTCCACTGCTCGCGGAGCGTCTTCTTGCTGAGCTTGCCGGTGGCGGTGTGGGGAAGCGCGTCGACGAACTCGATCGCGTCGGGCATCCACCAGCGCGCGACATGACGGCTGAGATGCTCGCGGATGGTCTCGGCATGGACGTCGCTGTCGGGGCGGCGGACGATCAGGAGCAGCGGCCGCTCGTCCCACTTGGGATGGGCGATGCCGATCGCCGCGGCCTCGGCGACGCCGGGAACGCCGACCGCGGCATTTTCGAGCTCGATCGAGCTGATCCACTCGCCGCCCGACTTGATCACGTCCTTGGCACGGTCGGTGATCTGCATCGTGCCGTCGGGATGGAGCGCGGCGACGTCGCCGGTGTCGAACCAGCCGTCGGCGTCGGTCGAATCCTGCTCTTCCTTGAAATAGCGCTGGACCACCCAGTGGCCGCGGGTCTGGAGCCGGCCGGTGGCGATCCCGTCGCGCGGCAGGACCTGCCCCTCGTCGTCGACGATCCGAAGCTCGATCCCGAACGGGATTCGGCCCTGGCGGCAGACGAAGTCGACCTGCTCCTCGTCGGTCATGTCGTCCCAGTTGGGCGGCGGGGTGCCGCAGGTGCCGATCGGGCTGGTCTCGGTCATACCCCAGGCATGGCCGACGCTGACCCCCTTGCTGCGGAACCACTCGACCATCGCGCGCGGCGCGGCCGAGCCGCCGATCGAGACGCTCTTCAGTGAGCCGAGGCTGGCGCCGGTACGCTCAATATGGTCGATCATGCCGAGCCAGACGGTGGGCACGCCGGCCGAATGCGTCACCCCTTCCTCGCGGAACAGCTCGCACATCTGGGCCGGGCGATAGTCGGCCGACAGGACCAGCTTCGCCCCCACCATCGGCGCCGCCCAGGGCACGCCCCAGGCGTTGGCGTGGAACATCGGCACGATCGGGAGCACGGTGGTCCGGCCCGACAGCTCGAACACGTCGGGGCTCACCTCGACGAGGGTGTGGAGCATGGTCGAGCGATGCTCGTAGAGCACGCCCTTGGGATTGCCGGTGGTGCCGCTGGTGTAGCACAGGCCGCAGGGATCGCGCTCGTCGCCCTCGACCCAGGCGAAGTCGTCGTCGGACGTGTCGATCCACGAGCGATATTCGCCATCGTCCATGCAGATGTAATGCTCGATCGTTCGCCACTCGCCCTTCATCTTCTCGACTAGCGGCGCGAAGGCCTTGTCGTAGAGGAGGACGCGGTCCTCGGCGTGGTTGGCGATATAGGCGAGCTGGTCGGGAAAGAGCCGCGGGTTGATGGTGTGGAGGATGCCGCCCATCCCGATCGCACCATACCAGCAGGTGAGATGGTGGGCGTGGTTCATCGACAGCGTCGCGACCCGGTCGCCCTTGGCGATTCCCATCCGGCTCAGCGTCTTCGCCATGCGCCGTGCGTCGCTGGCCACCCCGCGCCAGTTGGTGCGGGTAATCGTCTCGTCCGCCCAGGCACTGACGATCTCGCGATCCCCATGTTCGCGCGCGGCATGATCGACCAGCCGCATGACCCTGAGCGGCCAATGTTGCATTGCCCCGAGTGCGTGCATGATCCCTGACCCTCCTGTCACGAGAGTGACGGCTGGCGGGAACGAGTCAAGCGCCGCCGGGGGCGACCGACGCGATCAGAAGGGCATCTGGAAGCCCGGCGGAAGCGGCAGGGTCGAGCTCATCTTCTGCATCTCGGCGGCGGCGGCCTGGTCGGCCTTGGCGCGGGCATCGTTGAAGGCGGCGGCGACCAGGTCCTCGAGCATCGTCTTCTCGCTCGGCTGCAGCAGGCTGTCGTCGATCGAGATGGCGATGATCCGGCCCTTGGCCGAGCAGCGCACCTTGACCAGCCCACCGCCCGACTGGCCCTCGACCTCGATGGTGTCGAGATTGTCCTGCGCCTTCTGGAGCTCGGCCTGGGCGTTCTGGGCCATCTGCATGATTTCTTCGAGGCTAGGCATGGTTGGCGTCCTTGGATGAAACGGATTCGAGGGTGGTGCCGGGATAAGCGGCGAAGACCGCAGCGACGCCCGGCTCGGCGAGGATGGCCTCGCGGGCGCGCTCCTCGGCCATCTTCTCCTGCGCCTGGAGCGACGGCTCGGCTTCGCCGTCGCCGAGCGTGACGGTCCAGCGCGCGTCGAGCGCGGCGCGGATGTCGTCGGTGAGTTCACGGGTGAAGTTGGGGCCGAGCGGCTGGAGCGGCTTCAGTACTAGTTCGGGCGGCGCGTAGCGGATGAGGCCCACCTCGCGCCGGAGCTGCGAGGCACGGATCGCCTTGCCGCGGCGTTCGATGAGGTCGACCAGCGCGACGAAGCTGGCCGGCGCGGGGTCTTCGGCGGGCTCGGGCTCGGGTGCCGGAGCGACCGGAGCAGGAGCGGCGGCAGCGCGGGGTGCGGGCGGCGGGGCGGCGCGCGCGGCGGGCACGGAAACCGCGCCGGTCTCCCCGCCCGCCTGCAGCCGCGCGATCACGGTCGCGGGGTCGGGCAGCTCGGCGGCATGGATGATGCGCAGCAGGACCATCGCCGCGGCCTCATTGGGATCGGGCGCGGCTGCGACGTCGGACAGGCCCTTCAGCAGCATCTGCCACAGCCGGTGGAGCTGCCCCCAGCCAAGCGATCCGGCGAGCTCCTCGCTCGCCGCGCGTTCCTCGGCGCTGGCAAGCGGGTCGGCGCTGCCACCGGCCTTGGTGCGGGTCGCGGCGTGGGTCTGCTCCATCAGCCCGCGCAGGAGGGCGGTCGGCTCGATCCCCAGCGTGCGCGCCTCGTCGAGCTCGGCGAGGCTGCCCGCCGCGTCGCCCGACAGGAGCAGCGAGAGCAGGCGGCGGATCCGGCCGCGATCGGCAAGGCCGAGCATGTCGCGGACCGCGTCGGCGGTGACGACCCCCGCCCCATGCGCGATCGCCTGGTCGAGCAGCGAGAGGCCGTCGCGCGCCGAGCCCTCGGCGGCGCGGGCGACCAGCGAGAGGGCGTCGGGCTCGATGTCGACCTGTTCGATCTCGGCGATGCGGCGGAAATGCTCGACCAGCGCCTCGGCGGGGATGCGGCGGAGATCGAACCGCTGGCAGCGCGACAGCACCGTCACCGGCACCTTGTTGACCTCGGTGGTGGCGAACAGGAACTTCACATGCGCCGGCGGCTCCTCGAGCGTCTTCAACAGGGCGTTGAAGGCGTTCTTCGAGAGCATGTGGACTTCGTCGATGATGTAGATCTTGAAGCGCGCGCTGACCGCCGAATAGCGCACCGCCTCGATGATCTCGCGGACGTCGTCGACCCCGGTGTGGCTGGCGGCGTCCATCTCGGTGACGTCGATGTGGCGCCCCTCGGCGATCGCGCGACACGGCTCGCACACGCCGCACGGATCGATCGTCGGGCCGCCCTTGCCGTCAGGGCCGATGCAGTTGAGCGCCTTGGCGACGAGCCGGGCGGTCGAGGTCTTGCCGACCCCGCGCACCCCGGTCAGCAGGAAGGCATGGGCGATACGGCCGCTGGCGATCGCATTGCCGAGCGTCCGCACCATGGCGTCCTGCCCGATCAGCTCGGCAAAGCTCTGCGGGCGATATTTGCGCGCGAGCACCCGGTAGGGCGAAGCGGCGGCGCTCTTCTCCAGCGGCTGGGCGGGAAGGTCGAGGCCGAGGCCCGGTGATTCGTCGTCGGTCATCGCCGCCGACTGTAAGCAGCCCCGCGCCCCCGCGCCACTTCTTGCGCTTTGTCCCCCGCCCCGCCATATGCGCCGCGGGAGTCGGGCGGACGGAGCCGTCGCCAACCTGGTCAGGTCCGGAAGGAAGCAGCCACAACGATTTCGTTCCGGGTCGTTCCGGCTCCCACCCTCGGCCGGCGCCTCAGCCCGGCATCCTCACCGTCATCACCGCCCCCGAGACCGTCAGCTGGCAGGCCAGCCGGCTGGTCCGCCGCACGTCCTGCGCGAGATCGAGGAGGTCCTCCTCTTCCTCGCTCGCCCGCGGCATCCGCGCGAAATCCTCCGCCGACAGGATGACATGGCAGGTCGAACAGCTGATCGATTTGTCGCAGGTGCCCTCGAGCGGCTGATCCGCGGCCTGGGCGACGTCGAGGAGGTTCGCCCCCTCGGCCGCTTCCACCTCGCGGTCGAGTGCGCCGTCACTGTTCAGAAATCGCACCAGGGTCATGCGGCAAACCGTTGCTGGGCCTCGGCGGCGCCGCGAATCAACGTGCAGGCGGCACGGAGCTCCGCGAGGGTCGTATGGCGCCCGAAGCCGAGCCGGATGCTCTGCCGCGCCTCGGCCTCGCTCAGTCCGAGCGCGCGCAGCACATGGCTCGGCCGGCCCGACCCGCTGGCGCAGGCGCTGCCGAGGGAGAAGGCGACCTGCCGGCAGTCGGTGAGCAGGCGGGCCGAATCGAGCCCCTCCCGCCGCACGTTGAGGTTGCCGCGGTAGCGACGCTCGAGGCTGCCATTGACGATCCAGCCGGGACCGAGCGCGTCGAGCGCGGCCCGCCAGAGGGTCTCGACATGGGCCTGGTCGGCATCGATCCGGGACTTGGCCAGCGCGGCCGCGGCACCGAAGCCAGCGCAGAGCATCGGCGACAACGTGCCCGAGCGCAGCCCCTTCTCCTGCCCGCCGCCGTGGAGCAACGGCGCGATCCGCACGCCCTCACGGATCCACAGGCCGCCAATGCCCTTGGGCCCGTGGATCTTGTGCGCGCTGACCGCGACGAGGTCGGGACCGTCGGGAATGGCCATGCGGCCGAAGCCCTGGACGGCGTCGCACAGCATCAGCGCGCCGGCGTCATGCGCGAGGGCCGCGATCTCCACGATGGGCTGGATCACCCCGATCTCGTTGTTGACCAGCATCGCCGCGACCAGCGCGGTCGGCTGCCCCAGCGCGTCGCGCAGGCGGTCGAAGTCGACGAGGCCGTCGGGTCCGACCGGCAGGACCTCGACGTCGCGGCCCTGCCCGGCCAGCCATTCGGCCGTGTCGAGGACGGCGGCATGTTCGGTGGCAAGCGTGACGATCCGCCCCTCGATGCCGCGCAGCGCCATGTTGAGCGCCTCGGTCGCGCCGCTGGTGAAGACGAGCGATCCGCTTGGAGGAAGCAACGCCTCGACCTGCCCGCGCGCATGCTCGATCGCGGCGGCGGCTTCACGGCCCCAGCGACTGGGCGAATGCGGATTGGCGAAATGGTCGAGCCAGGGAAGCATCGCCGCCTTCGCCTCGGCGCTAAGCGGCGTCGTCGCCTGATAGTCGAGATAGATCATGCGGCCTGCGCCCGCGCGGCGATGGCGGCGTAGGCGGCGACGAAGGCGTCGATGTCGGCCTCGCGCGTCTGCGGGCCGAGGCTGATCCGGAGCGCGCCACCCGCCACTTCGGGTGCTAGGCCCATCGCGGCGAGGACGCGGCTGCCCTTCAGCTTCCCGCTCGAGCAGGCCGAGCCCGCGCTGACCGCGAAGCCGGCGAGGTCGAGCTGGATGAGGAGACCGTCCTTGGACGCCCCCGGCAAGGCGATGGCGCTGATCGCGGGAAGCCGCGGGGCGCCCTCGCCGATCACGATGGCGCCGGCGGCCTTCGCCCCCGCCTCGAGCCGGTCTCTCAAGTCCGCGAGGCGCGGCATGGCGTCGCGGTGGGCGCGGGCGGCGAGCGCGGCCGCCATGGCCGCGACCGCGGGGAGATTCTGCGTGCCGCGGCGATAGCCCCGCTCCTGTCCGCCGATCGCCTTGAGCGTCGCGAGGTCGCGGACCAGCAGGGCGCCGATCCCCGGCGGCCCGCCGAACTTGTGCGCCGACAAGGCGATGAAGTCGGCGTCGGGCAAATCGATCTTCCCCGCGCCCTGGGCGCAATCGGCGAGCAGGAGCGATCCCGCTGCGCGGATCTCGCTGGCCATCTCGCCGAGCGGCTGGATCACCCCGGTCTCGTTATTGACCTGCTGGATCGCAACGAGGGCCGGACCCGCCTCGAGCGCCGCCGTCAGGGCCGCGCGGTCGATCAGCCCGTCGCCGCCGACCGGCAGCACGCCCGCCGCCTCGCCCATCGCATGAGGCACGATGTCATGCTCGGTCGCGCCGACGTGGCGGCCGGGCACGGTCGCCCGGGACGCGGCGATGCCGATCGCTTCGCTCGCGCCGCTGGTGAAGATGACGTCATGCCGCCAGCCGAGCGCGTCGGCGATGGCGGCGCGGGCCCGTTCGAGCGCGGCCTTGGCCTCGCGGCCCTCCCCATGCGGGCTCGACGGATTGGCCCAGCGCTCCAGCGCCTCGACCATCGCGTCGCGGGCCTCGGGCAGCACCGGGGTGGTCGCGGCATGGTCGAGATAGATTCGGGGACGGTTCAAGCCACACTCGTGATTGCTGTTTCGCGGGTGCCGCCTATATAGGCGCGCGGTTCAACTCCCCATAGCCTTCAAGGAAATCATGCCCGAAGTCATCTTTCCGGGGCCGGAAGGCCGCCTCGAAGGTCGTTTCCATCCGGGCATCCGCCCGCGCGCGCCGGTCGCGCTGATCCTGCACAGCCACCCGCAGGCGGGCGGCACGATGAACAACAAGATCGTGCAGCTGCTCTATCAAACCTTCGTCCGGCGCGGCTTCGCGACGCTGCGGTTCAATTTCCGCGGCGTGGGCAAGAGCCAGGGCGTGTTCGATAACGGCATCGGCGAGCTGTCGGACGCGGCGAGCGCGCTCGACTGGGTCCAGCAGATCCACCCCGAGGCCGAGCAGACGTGGGTCGCGGGCGTCAGCTTCGGCGCCTGGATCGGGATGCAGCTCCTGATGCGGCGGCCCGAGATCAAGGGCTTCATCTCGATCGCCCCGCCGGCCAACATGTACGACTTCGGCTTCCTCGCCCCCTGCCCGTCCTCGGGCATCATCATCCAGGGTGAGGCCGACGAGGTGGTGGCGCCGTCGAGCGTCCAGAAGCTGGTCGACAAGCTGCGCACCCAGCGCCACATCACCATCCACCACGACACCATCCCCGGCGCGAACCACTTCTTCGCGCAGGAGCATGACCTCCTGATGAAGAGCGTGGACAATTACCTGGACATGCGGCTGGGCAAGTAGGCCCTCTAGCGTCGCCCCGGCGAAGGCCGGGGCGACGTGATACAGCGCTTGTCTGCCCGAGGTCCCGGCCTGCACCGGGACGACGTTTGCGTCACACCGTCCATACCAGCACGTTGGCGACCAGGACGATCCCGGCCACCACCATCAGCCCGCCCTGCTTTCGCGTTGCCGGCCTGAAGGCGAGGCGCGCGCCGAAGCCGAGCAGCACGAACGCCGCCAGCATCGCGATCGACATCAGGGTGGCGGCGGTCTCGTTCACGCGGGTCTCCTTGCAAACCGCTTCTTAACCCCTCTTCTCCTACACCGCAGCCTTATGTTGAGTGGGGACCAGAATCAGCGGCTTGCCGATGCGTTCGAGCGCATCGAGGGCACGATCCTGCCGTGCATCGCGATGATGCTCGACACCCTCCTCGACGCCAGCCGCGACATTCGCGAGACCGATCCCAAGGCGTTGGTGGCCGAATTGCAGATCCTCGCCGCCGAACTCGAAGAGCTGACCCGCAGCGTCGAGCTGGTCTCGCCCGCGCAGCTCGATCCCGGGGCCTACCGGACCAGCGCGACCAACTAGGCCCTCACCCGACCAGGGCCGCGTGCAGCGCCGGGTCGACATTGCTGCCGGTGACCAGCACCACCGTCCCGGCTTCGGGCGCCAGCTTCCCCGCCAGCACCGCCGCGAGCGCCGCCGCGCCGCCGGGCTCGACGATCATCTCGAGTTCGTGCCACGCGAAGCGGACCGCGGCGCGCACCTCATCCTCGCTCACCGCAAGCCCGCGCGCGCCGCGCGCCTGCAGGATGCCGAAGGTCAGCGGCGAGACGCGCGGGGTCTGGAGCGCGTCGCAGCGGGTCGGCGGCGGATTGGGGCCGACCGGCACGATTGCGCCGGCGGCATAGGACCGGGCCATGTCGTCCCAGCCTTGCGGCTCGACGGTAACGATGTCGGCGTCGGGACAGGCGAGCGCGATCCCCGCCGCGAGCCCGCCCCCGCCACAGCACACCACGATCTGGTGGACGGGCTCGGGACATTGCTCGAGGATCTCGAGCCCGGCGGTCCCCTGCCCTGCGATGATGTGGCGATCGTCGAAGCTCGGGACGACGACCGCGCCGCGCTCCGCCGCCAGCGCTTCGGCGATGGCCACCCGGTCTTCGCGCTCACGGTCGTAGAAGACGATTTCCGCCCCCTGCGCGCGCGTGCCCTCGACCTTGGGCCGGGGCGCGTCGGACGGCATGACGATGGTCGCGGGGATGCCCAGGCGCCTCGCCGCAATGGCCACGCCTTGCGCATGATTGCCGCTCGAAAAGGCGACCACGCCGGCCCGCCGCTCCGATTCATTCAATAACGCCAATCGGTTGCTCGCGCCGCGCAGCTTGAACGAACCCCCGGTCTGCATCGATTCGCATTTGAGCCACAGCCTGTGGCCGCCGATCTCCACTTCCCGAAGGGGGGTACGCTCGACCAGTCCGGCGATCCGCTCCGAAGCGGCGAGAACGTCCTCGCGGGTCGGCAAATTCACATTGCTCTTCATGGACTTAGCTGACCCGTTGTAGTGCTGCGCCAAAGCGAGGCGCTGTGACATTCCCGTGACCATAAAAAGGTTGCGTTAAGGGGGGCCGGTTCATATATCGCGCCTCCGCTGCCCCATGGGACTTCCAACCGCAAGGCAGCTGTTCGTCAAACGTTGCCGAAAGGCACTTGGAGGTCCCTTGAGTTGGCAGAGCATCCCTTCGCGCTGGGGCTAGCGCCCCTGTCTGATCGCACCGAGGCTTTCGTGGCCGCGGATGCGTCCGAAATTGCACGCCTGAAGCCGGTCCAGCCGGTCACCTTGCTGCGTCCCCACGCGGCGAAGGCTGCGGCGCGCTTCTTCGTCGAGAAGTTTCCCGGCAAGTCGCTCTATGCGGTCAAGGCGAACCCCTCGCCCGACCTCATCCGCGTGCTGTGGGACGGCGGCGTCACCCATTATGACGTCGCCTCGATCGGCGAGGTCCGGCTGGTCCGCGAGACGCTGCCGCAGGCGACCCTCTGCTTCATGCACCCGGTGAAGGCCGAGGAGGCGATCGCCGAGGCCTATCACGAGCATGGCGTGCGCACCTTCAGCCTCGACAGCCTCGAGGAGCTCGAGAAGATCGTCACCGCGACCGCCACCGACGGTGAGCCCGCGAGCGACCTCAACCTCCTCGTCCGCCTGCGGGTGTCGAGCGAGCATGCGAAGCTCAGCCTCGCGTCCAAGTTCGGCGCCGCGCCGGAAGAGCTAAAGTCGCTGCTCATGGCCGCCCGCCAGGCGTCCGACGCGCTCGGCCTGTGCTTCCATGTCGGCAGCCAGGCGATGACCCCGGCGGCCTATGCCGAGGCGATGGTCCGCGTCCGCGACGCCATCATCGAGGCGGCGGTCACGGTCGACATCGTCGATGTCGGCGGCGGTTTCCCGTCCTGGTATCCGGGGATGGAGCCGCCCGCGCTCGAGACCTATTTCGCCGTCATCCACGAAGCGTTCGAGAAGCTGCCGATCAGCTACTCGGCCGAACTGTGGTGCGAGCCCGGCCGCGCGCTCTGCGCCGAATATGCGTCGGTGCTGGTGCGGGTCGAGAAGCGCCGCGGTGACGAGCTCTACATCAACGACGGCGCCTACGGGACGCTGTTCGACGCCGCGCACATCGGCTGGCGCTTCCCCGTCCGGCTGGTCCGCGACGAGGAGAGCGACGTCCGCGAGGCACCGTTCAGCTTCTATGGCCCGACCTGCGACGACCTCGACCGCATGGCCGGCCCGTTCGAGCTTCCGGCCGATGTCGCCGCCGGCGACTATATCGAGATCGGCATGCTCGGCGCCTATGGCTCGGCGATGCGTACCCGCTTCAACGGCTTCGGCTCGGCGAGCGGGTGGGCGGTCGCGGTGAGCGACGCACCGATGGCGAGCCTCTACGGAGAAGCTTCGGCGCCGGCGCGTTCCAACGTGGTCAAGCTGTAAACCTATCCCCCCTCCCGTGCGCGGGAGGGGTCGGGGGTGGGCCTGTCCCCCCAATGTAAACAACGACGGCCAATAGCGGGCACCTGCCCACCCCTAGCCCTTCCCGCCCGCGGGAGGGGAACTGCTGGAGCTATTGGAGCACCCATGAACACCGAGTCCACGATCAACGACAATCGCAAGGCGGAACTGCTCTCGAGCACCGTCGAGCATATCGACATCACCAAGTTCGACGCCCGCCCGATCGTCGAGGCGATGGGCAAGATGAGCTTCACCAGCCGCGACCTCGCCCGCGCCACCGACATCTACAACCAGATGCTGGCCGACCCCGACTGCTCGGTGATCCTGGTGATCGCGGGCTCGACCTCGGCCGGCGGCTGCATGGACCTCTATGCCGAGCTCGTCCGCTCGAACATGGTCGACGCGATCGTCGCTACCGGCGCCAGCATCGTCGACATGGATTTCTTCGAGGCGCTTGGCCACAAGCATTATCAGGCGCTCGAGATTCCCGACGACGATACGCTGCGCTCACTCTACATCGACCGGATCTACGACACCTACATCGACGAAGAGCAGCTCCAGGATTGCGACTTCACCATCGGCAAGATCGCCGATCGCCTCGAGCCGCGCCCCTATTCGAGCCGCGAGTTCATCAAGGAGATGGGCAAGTGGCTGGTCGAGGGCAACGGCAAGAAGGAGAACAGCCTCGTCAAGCTCGCCTACGAGCATGACGTGCCGATCTTCTGCCCGGCGTTCACCGACAGCTCGGCGGGCTTCGGCCTCGTCAAGCACCAGGTCGACGCGATGAAGGCTGGCCGGCGCTACATGACGATGGATTCGATCGCCGACTTCCGCGAGCTGACCGACATCAAGATCAAGGCGGGCACCACCGGCCTCCTGATGATCGGCGGCGGCGTGCCGAAGAACTTCACGCAGGACACCGTCGTCTGCGCCGAGATCCTCGGCCACGAGGACGTCGAGGTCCACAAGTACGCCGTGCAGATCACCGTGGCGGACGTCCGCGACGGCGCCTGCTCGTCCTCGACCCTCCAGGAAGCCGCGAGCTGGGGCAAGGTCTCGACCGCGCTCGAGCAGATGGTGTTCGCGGAAGCCACTTCGGTGCTGCCGCTGCTGGCCAGCGACGCCTATCACCGCGGCCACTGGAAGACCCGCGCCAAGCGCGCCTTCGCCAAGCTGTTCGACTGACGGCAACGGTTGCGCTGACGCAACAATCGATTACCCTCCCCCCGGACAGCCTCTGGGGGGAGGGTTTTTCTTATGATGTCACATGCCCTGGCACAGCCGGTCGCCCTGTTGGCCGCCTGGACCTTCGTCATCTTCTTCTGGATGTACCTGACCCGCATCCCGGCGATGATGCGCGCCGGCATCGACCTCAAGACCCTGCGCGGCGGGACCGGGGCCAGCCTCGACCAGAAGCTTCCGCCCGAAGTCCAGTGGAAGGCGCATAACTACAACCACCTTCTCGAGCAGCCGACGCTCTTCTACGCGGTCGCGCTGCTGCTGATGGTGACGGGCGGCGAGAGCGCGCTCGCGGTCCAGCTCGGCTGGGGCTATGTGGCTTTGCGCATCGTCCACAGCCTGGTGCAGACGACGGTCAACATCACCCGCTTCCGCTTCCTGCTCTTCTTCGCCGCCAGCCTGTGCCTGCTTGGCCTGGTGGTCATCGCCCTGACGCACGTCTTCTGAGGATCGCCCGCCCATGATCTCGACCGCTCTCCTCGGCCCCGTGGTCGCCCTCGTCGCCTGGTCGCTCCTGGTGCTGTTCGTGCTCGGTTTTGTCCGCTTCGGCGCCATCAAGCGGGCGGGGATCAAGGTCGACCCGAGCCGCGGCGGGCGCGGGCAGGACCTCGAAGGCGTGCTCGATCGCAAGGCCAATTGGCCGGCGCACAATTATGCGCATCTGATGGAGCAGCCGACCCTCTTCTACGCGATCATGCTGTCGCTCGCGATCATGGGCTTCGACCACCCGATGAACGTGGCGCTGGCCTGGGCCTATGTCGCGATCCGGGTCGTCCACAGCCTGGTGCAGATCTTCGTCAACGATCTCAGGGTCCGCTTTCCGCTGTTCGTCCTCGGCACCATCTGCCTCGCCGGGCTGACGCTCCACGCCGCCATGGCGCTCTGGCATTAGAGGACGAAGGCGGCGGCCAGTTCGACATGGGTCGACCAGCGGAACTGGCCGACCGGACGCACCCATGAGAGGCGGTAGCCGCCGGCCACGAGCCTTGCCGCATCGCGCGCGAAGGTCGCGGGATTGCAGCTGACGTAAGCGACGGAGCGGACGCCCGATTTCGCGATCTCGGCGACCTGCGCCTCGGCCCCGGCGCGCGGGGGATCGAGGACGATGGCGTCGAGCCCGGCCAATTCAGCGGCGGTGAGCGGGCGGCGATAGAGGTCGCGGTGGTCCGCTAGGACGTTGGGCGCGGCGCGCTTGAGCGCAAGGATGGCGTCGCGGCTGGCCTCGGCGGCGAGGACCTTGCCGGAGAGCGCAAGCGCGAAGGTGCCGATCCCGGCGAAGAGGTCGGCGGTGCGCGCCGGCTCGCCGACGGCTTCGCGGACCGCGGCGACCAGCGCCTCCTCGCCGTCCTGCGTGGCCTGGAGGAAGGCGCCGATCGGCAGCGGCACCGGCTTGCCCGTGAGGGTGACGGTCGCGGGCTGCGGCTCCCACCGGACCTCGGGGCCGAGCCCCTCGTCGATGGCGAGCCGGGCAAGGCCATGGTCCTGCGCGAAATCGACCAGCCCCTGCGCCGCCTCGAACCCCTCGGCGCTGACCCCGCGAATGAGGAGGTCGACGCCCTGGTCGGCGAGGGTCAGCTGGACCTCGGCGGTCTTCTTCGCCTTGAGGAGCCGGTTCAGCAATTGCCGCAGCGGCGCGACCATTGCGAACAGCTCGGGCCGCAGGATGTGGCATTCGGCAAGGTCGATCACCTTCACCGACTTTTCGGCATTGAAGCCCAGCACGATCCGCCCCCCGGCCCGAAGCGCGCGCAAGGTGGCGCGGCGGCGCGAGCGCGGGGGCGAGAGATGCGGCGCGCGAAGCTCGGTGACGATCCCCTGCTGGGCGAGCGCGCCCTCGACCCGGCCGGTCAGATAGGCGGCATAGGCCGCATCATCGACATGCTGGAGCTGACAGCCGCCGCATTCGGGGAAGTGGCGGCATGGCGGCACTTGCCGGTGCGGACCGGGCACAAGCGTCCCGTCCTCGGCGATCGTGTCGCCCGGCGCGGCGAAAGGCACGTGGCGGCCGCTCGCCGTCACCCCCTCGCCCCGCGCGGCGATCCGGACGATGGTCTCGCTCACAGCGCGGCCACGAGATCGTCGGCGATCATCGACGGGCCCGCGCGCTCGGCGGCGCGCCCGTGGCGCCAGACGCCGGCGCAGGCCGCCTCGAAGGCGGGCATGCCGCGGGCGCGGAGCGCAGCGATGATGCCCGACAGGACGTCGCCGGTCCCCGCGCTGGCCAGCCAGGCCGGGGCCGGCGGCGCGAAGCCGAGGCGGCCGTCGGGGGCGGCGACGAGCGTATCGGGTCCCTTGAAGACGATCACCGCGCCGGAATGCGCGGCGGCGGCGAGCGCCTGCTCGGCCTTGGTGCCGGGAAGGTCGCCGAACAGCTTCGCGAATTCGCCTGCATGGGGGGTGAGGATCGCGTCCTGCCCGCGCAGCCGCTCGGGGTCGCCGACGAGGGCGATGGCGTCGGCGTCGATGACCTTGGGCGCCCGACTGGTCAGCGCGAGGGTGAGGAAATGCGGCAGCTCGCCGAGACCGGGGCCGACGAGGATGCAGCCGATCCGCGGATCGCTCAACTTGGCGTCGCCGGTCTGGACGATGCTCAGCGGAAGCCCGGCGATGGGTGCGCCGGTCGAGACCCGGACATAGCCCGCCCCGCTCCGCGCCGCGGCACTGGCGGCAAGCGCGATCGCGCCCGGCATGGTCCCGGCGAGCGCATGGACCAGCCCGCGGCTGTATTTGTGGGCGTCCGCCGCGATCGGCGGAAGCACGGGCTCGGCAAGCTCGAACCAGTCGGTGGACGCAGCGATCCCGATGTCGGCGAGGACCAGCCGGCCCGTGCGTGCCATGGCCGGCATCAGGCGGTGCGCGGGCTTCAGGGCGCCGAAGGCGACGGTCAGGTCGGCGGCCGGGACCGGCGAGAGGATCGCGCCGCTGTCCGCCTCGACCCCGCTCGGAAGGTCGGCGGCGACGACCAGATTTGCCTCGCCAGCAAGCGCACAAAGACGTTGCGAAACAGCATCTTCGAGGCCGCGCTTGAGGCCGGTTCCGAAGAGGCAGTCGACCAGCAGCGGCGCCGGGGCGGCGGTGTCGAAGGCTTCGATCGGCCCGGTCCAGCGATTGTGAGCCGCCCGGGCAAGGTCGGTCGCGGGCTCGGCCAAAGCGGCGACGCGCACCGCCACCCCCCGCTCGACAAGGAAGCGCGCCGCTTCATAGCCGTCCCCGCCATTGTTGCCGGGCCCGCACAGGACGAGGGCCGGCATCGACCCGGCAAAGCGGCTGGCGGCCTCGGCGAGGCTTTGCCCGGCCTGCTCCATCAGCGTGGCGAGGTCGACTGGGGCGGCCGCCTCGGCGTCGCGCATCGCGGCGGCGGTGAGGATCGGGCGGGTCATCGGAGGAAGCTCGCCAAGTGCCACCAGCGGTCGGGGCAGGCCGCGGCGGCGGCATCGCGGGCCTCCTCGCTGGCGAAGAGCGCAAAGCAGGTCGCGCCCGAGCCCGACATGCGCGCGAGCTCGACCCCCTCCTGTTTTCCAAGCCAGTCGAGCACGTCGCCGATTGCCGGGACCAGGCTCCGCGCCGGCGCCTCGAGGTCGTTGCGGCCTTGGCGCCAGTCGCCGAGCGGACCGCGATCGACCCCGTCCCAGCGCCCGAAGACCGCGCCGGTGCCGAGCGGAAGAAGCGGGTTGACCAGCAGGACCGGCGTCCCCGCGACGCCCGCGTCGACCAGTTCGAGCGCGTCGCCCGCCCCGGTGCCGCGCGCGGTCATGCTGAGGAGGCAGGCCGGCACGTCACTGCCGAGCTCGGGCGCGATTTTCGCGGCATGGGCCGGGTCGGCGCCCCACAGGCGGGTCAGCAGCCGCAGCGCCGCCGCCGCATCGGCCGAGCCGCCGCCGATCCCCGAGGCGACCGGCAATTGCTTGTCGAGGGTGAGTTGCACCCCCTTCCCCACCCTCGCCTCGGCGGCGAGCGCCGTGGCGGCGCGATGGACGAGGTTGGCGGGCCCGTCGTCGAGCATCGCCGCAAAGGGCCCGGTGATGGTCAGCGACAGCCCGTCGGCGGGAAGCGCGGTCAGCTTGTCGCCGTCGGTGCAGAAGGCGAAGACGGTCTCCAGCTCGTGGCGACCGTCGGGCCGCCGCCCACGGACATGCAGCGCGAGATTGATCTTGGCCGGGGCGATCTCGACCAGCGGCGGGCGGGTCACGGAGCGGCGACGGCCGGGGTCAGGCCGGCCGCGAGCTTGGCCTCGATCCGGGTTTTCGCCTCGTCCTCGGCGGTGACCAGCGCGGCGTTCCAGGCGAAGCGCGCTTCGAAGCGGCGGCCCGCGGCATAAAGCGCGTCGCCCAAGTGCTCGTTGATCTCGGGATCGGCCGGCTCGGCGGCGGCGGCGCGCTGGAGGGTGACGATCGCCTCGTCGATCCGGCCGCGCTTGTACTGCGCCCAGCCGAGCGAATCGGTGATGGCGGCATTGTCGGGGTCGCGGCGGCTGGCCTCGGCGATCAGCCTCTCGGCTTCTTCCACCCCTTCGCCGCGGGTCAGCCGGGCATAGCCGACATAGTTGAGCACGGTCGCGTTGTCGGGGGCGAGCGCCCGCGCCGCCTCGAGCGACTTGCGCGCTTCGGGCCAGGAACCGGCCTGTTCGAGCGAGGCGCCGCGCAGGAGGTTGAGGGACCAGGCTTCGGGACCGGGCCCACCCGCCTCGACCAGCGCGAGCGCGCGGCCATAGGCCTCGGCCGCCGCGGCGTGACGCTTCATCTCGTCATTGACGTCGCCCAATCGGCTCCAGTCCTCGGCGCTCGCCTCGCCGCTCGCGACAAATGCGGAGGCGCGGGCCAGCGCCTCGTCCTTGCGCCCGGCGCGGAGCAGGCTGCGGACCTCGGCGTCGCGCGCTTGGCTGAGGAAGGGCGAGCCCTCGGGCATGGCGCGCAGCGTCGCGATCGCGTCGTCCGAGCGACCGCTCTGCTCGAGGAGGAGGCCGAGCAGCACCCGTACCTCGTCATTGGCCGGATCGGCATATTGGGCGATGCGGCTGATCGCGATCGGCAGCGAGCGGCGGTCATTGTCGCCGAGCGAGACCGCAAGCCCGGCCAGAAGCTCGGCAAAGCCTTCGGCTGCGGTGGCGATGGGCAGCCGCGGCTTGCCGCTGCGGGCCAGCGCCTGCGACGCGCGGACGAGCGTGATGTCGCGGCCCTGGAGCAGCGCCTGCGCCCCCGCCCGGTCGCCGTCGCGGAGCAGCCCGGCGGCAAAGGCGATGCGAAGCCGGTTCGCGCGCCCGCCCGCCGCGGCCAGCGCCGATTCGATCAGCGGCCGGGCCTCGGCCGAGCGGCCCGCGCCGAGCAGGATCAGCGCCTTGTGCTCGGGCACGAACTGGGCGAGCGAACGGTCGCTCGGCACGGCGTCGAGAAGCGCCACCGCATCCTTCCAGCGGCCGCGCTCGGCGGCGCTCCAGGCGCGGACGAAGGGCGAGAGAAAGGCGAGTTCCTCGGGCCAGTCGGCCCCGATCGCCTCGGCGCCCTTGCCTGATTTCAGCGCGTCGGCGGCAAGCAGCAGCCGGGCATCCACGGCGAGGTCGCGCGCGGGCCGGGCGCGCGACAGCCGAAGCGCGAGCGGCATGTCGCCGGCGATGATCGCCTGGCCGATCGCGCGGGCCGACAGTACCGGGCTCGCCGGATCGCCTTGCGCCAGCATGGCGTAGAGCACCGCCGCCCGGCGCGCATCGCCCGCTTCCTGCGCCGCGCGCGCCGACACGAAGATCCGGGCCGGGCTCGAGCGGGTAACGACCGTCGTCGCCGCGCCCGCCGCCACCGGCGCCGCGGCGAGCGCCAGCGCGAGGGCCAGGCTACATGTTCGGATAGTTCGGCCCACCGCCGCCCTCCGGCGTCACCCAGTTGATGTTCTGGCACGGGTCCTTGATGTCGCAGGTCTTGCAGTGGACGCAGTTCTGCGCGTTGATCTGCAGCTTAGGCGCCCCGCCCTCGAGCACATATTCGTAGACTCCGGCCGGGCAGTAGCGCTGCTCGGGCCCGTCATATTCGGGCAGGTTGACCCGGGTCGGGATGGTCGGGTCCTTGAGCTGGAGATGGACCGGCTGGTCTTCCTCGTGATTGGTGTTCGAGAGGAAGACGCTCGACAATTTGTCGAAGCTGATCACGCCGTCGGGGCGCGGATAATCTATCTTCGGGGCGATGTCGCGGCGCCACAGAGTCTCGTGGTCGGGATGGTGCTTCATCTCGATCGGCAGATTCACGCCGAGGTGGCGGAGCCACATGTCGGTGCCCGCGAGGATCGTGCCGATGGTCGCGCCGAACTTGGCGACCGCCGGCTCGGCATTCTTCACCTTGCGGAGTTCCTCCCCCACCCAGCCGTTGCGGACCGAGGGCTCGTAATCGGCGAGGACGTCGCCGCGGCGGTCGGCGCCGATCGCGGCGAAGGCCGCCTCGGCCGCGAGCATGCCCGACTTCATCGCGGTATGCGTGCCCTTGATCCGCGGCACGTTCACGAAGCCCGCCGAGCAGCCGATCAGCGCGCCGCCGGGGAAGGCCAGCTTGGGAATGCTCTGCCACCCGCCCTCGTTGATCGCACGTGCGCCGTAGGACACCCGGCGCCCGCCCTCGAGCAAAGGCCGGATCGCGGGATGCTGCTTGTAGCGCTGCATCTCGTCGAACGGCGACAGGTGCGGGTTCTTGTAGGAGAGCGCGACGACGAAGCCGATCGACACCTGGTTGTTGTCCTGGTGGTAGATCCAGCCCCCGCCCCACGCATCGTCGAGCGGCCAGCCCTGCGTGTGGATGACCTTGCCCGGCTCGTGCTTCGCGGGATCGACGTCCCACAATTCCTTGATGCCGATGCCATAGACCTGCGGCTGGCACTCGGCCTCGAGGTCGAACTGCTTCTTGAGCTGCTTGGTCAGGCTACCGCGCGCGCCCTCGGCGAAGAAGGTGTAGCGCGCGTGAAGCTCCATGCCGGGCTGGTAGTCGCCCTTGTGGTGGCCATCGCGGGCAATCCCCATCGCGCCGGTCGCGACGCCCTTCACCGAGCCGTCGTCGTGGTAGAGCACTTCGGCGGCGGGGAAGCCGGGGAATATCTCGACGCCCAATTCCTCGGCCTTGCCGGCGAGCCAGCGGCAGAGGTTGGCGAGGCTGCCCGTGAACGTCCCCTTGTTATCGAGGAACGAGGGCATCATCAGGTGCGGGAGATTGAACTTCTTGGTCTTGGTCAGCACCCAATGGTGGTTGCTGGTGACCGGCACGCGATTGAGCAGGCACGAGCTGTCCTCGCGCCATTCGGGCAGCAGCTCGTCGAGGCTCCTGGGATCGATCACCGCGCCCGACAGGATGTGCGCGCCGACTTCCGAGCCCTTCTCGAGGATGCAGACCGAAAGCTCGCGGCCGGCCTCGTTCGCCAGCTGCTTCAAGCGGATCGCCGCGCTGAGGCCGGCCGGCCCCGCGCCCACGATCACGACATCATATTCCATCGACTCCCGGTCGCTCATTGACCCACAAACCCTCGACTTGATCTCTTTGTCGGCTTGGCGTTCGCCGCCCCTTCCGTCAATGGCCGCGAGGACTATGCTGGGCATGATGGACGGGCGCGTAGACAGAGAGGGACTGGGCCGGGCCGAGGCCGCGAACCTGCTCGCCTGGTGGATCGAGGCCGGGGTCGACACCGCGGTGGGGGAAGCGCCGCGCGACTGGCGCGCCCCCCGTCGCTCCCCCGAGAACCCTGTGGAGCTGACGGCGGAGCCGACGGAGGAGGCCGCGACCCAGTCTGTCCCCCAAACCCCCTCCGCCCCTGCGGGGCCTCTCCCCCAGGCGGGAGTGGAACGGCCGGACAGTCTCGACGCCTTCCACGCCTGGCTGGCCGAGACCGCCGATCTGCCGCTGTTCCGGGCCGGCGCCGCGCGGGCCTTGCCGCATGGGCCGGCCGGGGCCGAGGTCATGCTGGTCTCGGGCATCCCCCAGTCGGAGGATGTCGAGGAGGGCCGGCCGATCGGCGGCGCGGCCTATGCGCTGACGGTGCGGATGCTGGCAGCGATCGGGCTCGCGCCCGAGGCGGCCTATGTCACCGCGCTGACCTGCTTCTCGGGAACGGGTACGCGCTTTTCGGCCAGCGAGACCGACGCCTGCCGTGAGACGATCCTGCGGCAGATCGCGCTGGCGGCGCCCAAGCGGCTGCTGCTTCTCGGCGACGCGCCGGCCAAGCTGCTGATCGGCCAGCCGATGGCGCAGGCCCGCGGCAAGCTCCACCGGGTCGGCGGAGTCCCGGCCGTGGTCACCTTCCCGCCCCGCCACCTCCTCGCCAATCCCGGTCACAAGGCCCTTGCCTGGGCCGATCTCCTGCTCCTCATGGGGGAAGCCCGTTGATCCTGCCTGTTGTTCTTGCGTCCCTCCTTGCCGCCGACCAGCCGACCACGCCGCCCGACGATCCACTCGCGCCGCTGACCGAGCCGCAGGAGGTCGATACCGCCCAGCCGCCCGCGCCGCCGCCGGGGCCCGTGGTCGTGGTGCCCAAGGACTGGCCCGGCGTGTTCGCGGCGATCCGGGCGCAGCAATGGGCGGCCGCCAGCGCCGGAATCGCGGCCTTGCCGAGGTCGCCCATCGCCGCCCTCGCCAAGGCCCAGCTCTATACCGCCAAGGGCTCGCCCCCGGTCACCGCCGAGCAGGTGCTGGCCCTTATCGCCGAGGCGCCCGAGCTGCCCCAGGCCGAGCAATTGCAGCGGCTGGCACTGGCCAGGGGCGCGCTCCAGACCCCGCCGGTGCCGCGCCGCGCCGCGCTGGTCCCGATCGGCAGCACTCCGCGCCGCGGGCGGACCGGGGGGTCACCGGCGATGCCGAGGCCGACAGGGTCCGCAAGGCGCTCGAACCCCTGGTCAAGGCCGACGACGCGCTCGGGGCGGAGAATTTGCTCGCCGAAAGCGCCAGCCTGCTCACCCCCGAGGCGCGCGCCGAGCTCGGCCAGCGCGTCGCGTGGATCTATTATGTGCGCGGCGAGGATGCCGAGGCCCGGCGGGTGGCCGACATCGCCCGGGCCGGCGCGACCGGGCCGTGGGGCGTCCAGGCCGAGTGGGTGAGCGGGCTGGCGAGCTGGCGGCAGAACGATTGCGACAATGCCGCGCGCGCCTTCCGCGAGGTCGGGCAGCGTTCGGGCGAGCCGAGCCTCGCGGCGGCGGGCTATTACTGGTCTGCGCGGGCCGAGATGGCGTGCCGGCGCCCGGCCGCGGTCCAGCCCCTGCTCCGGGCCGCGGCCAGGAGCCAGGAGACCTTCTACGGGATGCTCGCGCGGCGGACGCTGGCGATGGATACCGTCATTCCCCCGCTCGACCCCGGCCAGGCGAGCCGGGTCGCCGCCTTGCCCAACGTGGTCCGGGCCGAGGCGCTGGTGAAGGTCGGCGAGCGCGATCTTGCGGGCGAGCTCCTACGCCACCAGGCGCGGATCGGCACCCCGGCCGAGCAGACCGCGCTGGTCGCCGAGGCGCGCAAGCTCGACCTTCCCGCGACCCAGCATTTCCTCGGGCATTTCGGCCAGCCGGGCGCGCGGGTGCCGATCGCGGCGCGCTATCCCAATCCGGGCTGGAGCCCCCGCGAAGGCTGGGCGATCGACCCGGCGCTGGGGCTCGCCCACAGCCTGCAGGAATCCTCGTTCCGCGCCGAGGCGGTCAGCCAGGCCGGTGCGGTCGGGCTGATGCAGGTCCTCCCCACGACCCGCGACCTCATCAGCCGCAGCCGCGGGCTCGTCGGGGGCAACCTCAAGGACCCCGCCACCAACCTCAGCTTCGGCCAGGCCTGGATCCAGTGGATGCGGACCCACCCTGCGACGGGCGGGCAGCTTCCCAAGATCATCGCGAGCTACAATGCCGGGCCGCTTCCGGTCGGGCGCTGGGCGGTCAACGACCGCGGCGATCCGCTGCTGTGGATCGAGTCCATGCCCTATTGGGAGACCCGCTATTATGTCCCGGCGGTGCTCCGCAACCTGTGGGTCTACCAGGGCTTTGCGGGCACGCCGACGACGACCTTGACCGAGCTTGCCCAGCATCGCTGGCCGAGCTTCCCGGACGCCCGCCGGCGCTGATGCGCCCGTGACGCTCGAGGCGCTGATCGCTGCCTACGGCCTGCCCGTGGTGCTGCTCGGCGCGGCGCTCGAGGGCGAGACCGCGGCGCTCCTCGCCGGCATGGCGGCGCACCGCGGCTGGCTCCCGCTGCCGTCGGTGATGGCCGCGCTCGCGCTCGGCAGCTTCCTCAGCGACCAGGGGCTGTTCCTCGCCGGCCGCCGGCTCGGCCGCTCGGCGCGGGTGCAGGGCTGGCTGGCGAAGCCCGCGGCGAGGCGCGCGGTCGACCTTCTCGAGCGACGCCCGCGCGTCTTTCTCCTGGGCTTTCGCTTCCTGTGGGGCCTGCGCACCGTGTCGCCGCTGGTGATCGGCGCGAGCAAGGTCCCGGCGCGGCTTTACCTCCTCTGCAACATCCTCGCGGCGAGCCTGTGGGGGGTGCTGTTCGCGAGCCTCGGCTATATCTTCGGCGCAGGCATCACCCGCGCCTTCGGCCGGATCGAACATGCCGAGCATCTGCTCCTCTGGGCCATTCCGATCGCGCTGCTGATCGGGCTCGGGCACTGGCTGGCGCGGCGGCGCAATTCCTAGTTGCGGAACAGGAAACCCGGCCAGCGCAGTCCCGAGGGTCGCTGGCGGCGATGGTCTTCCTCGAAAGCACGACGCTGCTCCTCCGCGAGGCTGGGTCGCGGGCCTGGCTGCGGCTTGGGCGAAAAGCCTTCCTTTTCCATGGCCTGATCATAACCCCCGCACGTGACGGCCCCGACTCACTTATATTGCGACAATAAGTCGTTCTTGTTCTGTTCCGGGCGAATGCTATGATTCCCGGATGCCAGTCGAGTCGATCCCGGGGCGCGGCGCCACGCGCAATGCGACTCCGACGCGATTCCGCCTGCCCGAGCGGCTGGTCGAGGGCGAGTGGCTCGACGCGGTCGAGGCGCTCGACGGGGTGGCGCCGCGTCGGACTCACGTCACGGTCGAGAAGCCCAGGTCGATCCTCACCCGCAACAGCTCGCCCGACATCGGCTTCGACCGCTCGGTCAATCCCTATCGCGGCTGCGAGCATGGCTGCATCTATTGCTTCGCGCGGCCGACCCACGCCTATCACGACCTGTCGCCCGGGGTGGATTTCGAAAGCCGGCTGTTCGCCAAGCCCGATGCGGCGAAGCTCCTCCATGCCGCGCTGTCGCGGCCCGGCTACGACTGCGCGCCGATCGCGCTCGGGACCAACACCGACCCCTATCAGCCGATCGAGGGCAAGTGGCGGATCACCCGCTCGATCCTCGAGTTGCTGACCGAGACCGACCACCCTTTCACCATCACCACCAAGTCCGACCGGGTGCTGCGCGACCTCGACCTCATTGCACCGGCCGCGCACAAGGGGCTGGCCGCGGTCGCCGTCTCGGTCACCTCGCTCGATCCCGCGATCAGCCGGACGCTCGAGCCGCGCGCGCCCTCGGGGACGAAGCGGATCGAGGCGATCCGGCGGCTGAACGATGCGGGGGTGCCGACGCTGTTGGCACTCGCGCCGGTGGTGCCGCAGATCACCGATCACGAGATGGAGGCGATCGTCGCCGCCGGCGCCGCGGCGGGGGCCCGGGCGGGCTTCTATCTTCCGGTGCGGCTGCCGCACGAGGTCGCGCCGCTGTTCCGGGCGTGGCTCGACGATCATTATCCCGACCGCGCGGCCAAGGTGATGGCGACCATCCGCTCGCTTCGCGGGGGCAAGGACAACGACCCGAACTTCTTCACCCGCATGCAGGGCGAAGGCCCATGGGCGGAGCTGCTCCGTACCCGCTTCGAGAAGGCGGCGCGCAAGGCCGGGCTGGGGACGACCAGGCTCAAGCTCCGCCGCGACCTGTTCCGCCCGCCCGAAGGACGGCAGATGCGGCTGCTGTAGCTCAGCGACGTAAGTTCTTGCCCCGCAATCCGACAGGACTACACACCGTGCCCATGCGTATCTTTCCCCCGGCCCTGCTCGCCGCCGTCGCCCTCCCCGCCCTCGCACTGGCCCAGCCCGCCCCGCCGCCGCCGCCCGTCGCCGTCCCGCCCGAGGTTGCGAAGCTGCGCGATGCGGCGCTCGCCGACGATTATGCCTGGGACATCACCGAGGGGCTGACCACCGAGGTCGGACAGCGGCAGGCCGGAACGCCCGCCGAGGCGCGTGCGCGCGACTGGGCGGTGCGGAGGCTTGCCGCCATGGGCTTCAGCAACGTCCGCGTGCAGCCTTTCACCATGCCGGTCTGGACCCGCGGCTATGAAGCGGCCGAGATCCTCGCCCCCTTCCCGCAGAAGATGGCCGTCGCCGCGCTCGGTAACAGCGCCTCGACGGGGATCGACGGCATCACCGGCGAGATCGTCGGCTTCGACAGCGTCGACGCGCTCCGTGCCGCCCCCGACGAGGCGGTCCGCGGCAAGATCGTCTTCATCGACCACAAGATGACGCCAACCCAGGACGGATCGGGCTACGGCCAGTTCGGCGCGCCGCGCCGGCAGGGTCCGACCATCGCCAGCCAGAAGGGCGCGATCGGGATCGTCGTCCGCTCGATCGGCACCGACCACCATCGCAATCCGCATACCGGCACGCAGAGCTTCGCCAATGGCGCGACGCCGATCCCCGCTGGCGCGCTGTCGGTCCCCGACGCCGAGCAGATGGTCCGCATCCTCAAGCGCGGCCAGCCGGTGCGGATGCACCTCACCCTCGTCAGCCGCACGCTGGCCGACCAGCCCTCGGGCAATGTCATCGCCGAAGTGCCGGGCCGCGATCCGAGCCTTGCCCCCGTGCTCGTGGGCGGTCACCTCGACAGCTGGGACCTCGCCACTGGCGCGATCGACGATGCCAGCGGAGTCGCGATCGCTGCCGCCGCCGCCAAGCGAATCATGGACGCCGGCCAGCCGCTCCGCACCATCCGGATCGTCTGGTTCGGCGCCGAGGAGCCGGGGCTATTCGGCGGCGCCGCCTATCAGAAGGCGCTCGGGGCCCAGCCCCACTGGGCGATGCTCGAAAGCGATTTCGGCGCCGACCGCATCTGGCGGGTGACCAGCAAGCTTGGGCCCGAACGCCGGACCGAGGCCCGGACCATCGCCGCCGCGCTCGCGCCGCTGGGGATCGTCGCCGGCTCGTTCGAGGAGGCCGAGGGCTCGGATATCGGGCCGATGCTTGCCGCCGGCCAGCCCGGGGTCGGACTCAGTCAGGACGGCACCCGCTACTTCGATTACCACCACACCCCCGACGACACGCTCGACAAGGTCGATCCCGTCCAGCTCCGCCAGAATGTCGCCGCCTGGACCGCGACGGTCGCGGTGCTCGCCGGGCCGCTCACCCCGTGGAAGGCCGCGCCGCGGCCGGGCAAGCGCCGCAAGTGAGGGCGCTCGCTCCCGCGCTCGCGCTGCTGCTCCTCGCCGCCTGCTCGCAGGAGGAGCGGAACGACGTGCCCCCGATCCCCGAGCCGACCGCCGAGAGCGCCAACCAGCTGATGGCCGAGGCCGAGAAGGCATCGGCCAATGCGGCGGCCCGCGCGGAGCCCAAAGCGCCTCCGGAACGTTCCGCCGCCGACAACACCACCAACGAGGTCACGCCATGAACCGTTCGCTCCTGCTGATCGCCCTTCCGCTGGGCCTTGCCGCCTGCAATGTCGAACGCGATCCCGGCAACGACACCACCTCGGTGAGCGTCAACGAAGCCAAGGTCGACAAGGCGCTCGACGATGCCGGCAACGGCCTCCAGGCCGCGGCGAGCGATGTCAGGAACGCCGCCGAGAAGGCCGGCCCGGTGCTGGCGAACGCCGCAGACGATGTCGGCGACGCGGCGAAGAATGCCGGCGACAAGATCGAAAACGGCGCCGACAAGGCCGCCGCCGACGTCCGCCAGGAAACGCGCGACAACCCGCCCAAGAAGAACTGAGGGGCAAGTGGGCCCGGAGGGATTCGAACCCCCAACCTGGCCGTTATGAGCGGCTGGCTCTACCATTGAGCTACAGGCCCCGCGGCGGCTCTAGAGGCTGCGGGGCCGCGGGGAAAGACTCGCCGCGACCGGGCCGATAATCGTTCCGCAATGGAAGTTTCGTTTAGCGCGAAAATAACAATTCGCGCGCATGAGGCGGGCGATGTCCGACCCAGTTCCCGATGCGTCCTTCCCGGCGGAACAGCGCCGAAGCCCGCGCGCGAGCATGTTCATCGCCTGCACGCTTCATGCCGGAGGCGAGCATGCGCCGGTGCGGATTCGCAACATGTCGCCCGACGGTGCCCTGCTCGAGACGCCGCTCCTGCCCGTCCCCGGAAGCCGCGTGCGCCTCGTCCGCGAGACGCTGGTCGCCGAGGGGATCGTCGCCTGGACCAAGGACAAGCATCTCGGGCTCCGCTTCAACAGCGCGGTGTCGGTGCCGATCTGGATGGGCCGCCGGCCGTCCGGTGCCACCCCGGCCCAGCGACCGCTCGGCAACGACCTCAGCATGACCATCGCCCTGCTCGAGCATCTCGGCGACGAGCTCTGCGCCTCGGCCGCGACGGTCGCCGCGCATCCGGTCGCGCTGCAGAAGCTCGACATCGCGGTGCAGCTACTGCGCGCGCTCCAGCTCCAGGAGGGGTCGGAAGGCCGGCTCGGGCAACTCGAGGCGCTGCGCGCCGCCAGCGTCGAGGCGATGCAGTGGCGCTGAGCGCTTGCCCCTGATGCCCGCCTAACCTAGGGGCGAACCCGTCGGGGAGTAGCGCAGCCTGGTAGCGCATCTGCTTTGGGAGCAGAGGGTCGCAGGTTCGAATCCTGTCTCCCCGACCACTTCCCCGAGGCGTCTCAGCGGGTCAGCGGAAGCAGCAGCACCAGCCGGTCGGGCGCGATGTCGAGCCGGCCGCCGACCATCGCCGCCAGTCCCTGGACGAGGCGCAAGGCGAAGCGGGTGCCGGTCTGGCCGCGATCGTCGAACAGCCGCCGCTCGCTCAGCGCCTGGATCGCGCGCGGTCGGTCGAGCCCGATGGCGAGCTGGCCGCCGAGGCGGTCGATGACGAGGCTGAGCCGCTCGCCCGCCACCGCCGTCTCGAGGATCGCGCCGGCGAACTGGCGGGTGAGCCGCTCGGCGAGGATCGGCTGGAGCGCAAGCGCGCCCGCGCCGGCATGGTCCTGGACCATCAGCTGGATTCCGCGCGCCTGCGCCTCCTCCTGCAGGTCGCCGGCGAGCTCGCGCATTCGGTCGACCGCGACCAGGGTCTCGCCCTGCGCGCGCCCCGAGCGAAGCCTGGCGGCCAGATCGAGATTGTCGACCGCATCGGCCAGACGCCGCGCCTGGCGGACGATCTCGCCGGCGCGCTCGCGATAGCTGCGATGGGCGGGACCGAGATATTGCCCCTCAATGATCTCGCCGAAGCCGATGATCGCGTTCAGCGGGGTGCGCAGCTCGTGCATCAGCTCGCGCAGGTCGTCGTCCTGCGGCAGGGGCGGCGCGGCCGGCTCGGCGTCCTCGGGGACGATGCCTTCGCGGCGGGCGAAGCCGCGATAGCCGGCGAAGCGGCCGGTATCGGGGAAGAAGGCCGGGGTCCCGCTCCACCGCCATTCGCCCGCGATTGCGCCCTCGTCGGCGAGGACCAGCGCTTCATCGGCAAAGGGCAGGCGCGCGGCGAAGCGGTCGGCGAAGGGCTCGGTCAGGCTGCGGCCGATGAGCGCGGCGCGGGGCGCGCCCTCGACCCAGTCGATCTCGCCGGTCGGCCCGCATTCCCAACGGAACAGCCCCGCGGGCGGCGGCGCGGGCGGGGGATCGGAAGTTGCGGGCTCGGGCGGGGGCGCGGAAGCGGCCGGCGGCGGCGGCACGGGTGCCGAAGCCGGAGCGGCGGCGGGATGGATGGCGTTCAGCAGCGGCTGGACGTCATCGGCGGCGACCGCGCGCACCGCGCTCCATCCCGCGGTGTCGAGGTCGGCGGCGGCGATCAGGGCCGCCGAGGCGGCCGCGCCGCGCGCCGCGAACAAAGCGACCAGCTCGACCGGGACTTGAGGCCCGGCGATCGCCCGCGCCGTGGCGGCAAGTGTCTCGACGGGAAGCTCGCTCATCAGCCGGGCGATCCGCTCGAGCGCGCGGTCGCGCACCTCGCTGCCGCCCTCGCCGCCGCGCGCCACCAGCTCGACCAGCTGGCGCCACTGCACGGCCCGCCCGCGCGCATCGGCGGCGGGCTGGTCGAGCACGGTCGCCAGGCGGTCGTCGAAACGCAAGTTGTCAGGTCTTTCGCGCGCGGGTGGACATGGAGGAGTGAGATGGGGGAAGGTTAACCGACAGGAAAGACTGTCGACATTAAGCATCCCATAACGGGACAGCGGCGCAAGGGGTCCGTCGCGCTTTGGCCGCGGCGCGGCTCATGCTAGGCCCGCGGCCATGTTCATTTCCTTCGTCGAGGCGCTTCGCCGGGGCGGCATCCCGGCCAGTCTCAAGGAGCATCTGCTGCTCCTGGAAGCGCTCGACGCCGAGGTGATCGAGCGGACGCCTGAGCAATTCTACTATCTCGCGCGCGCCGTCTTCGTTCACGACGAGAGCAAGCTCGACCGGTTCGACCGCGTCTTCGGCGAAGTCTTCAAGGGCCTGGTCGCGCCCGAGGGCGAGGAGCACCCTGCCCTCCCCGAGGAATGGCTGCGGCTGGTCGCCGAGAAATATCTCACCCCGGAGGAGATGGAGCGGGTCAAGAGCCTCGGCTCGTGGGACGAGATCATGGAGACGCTGAAGAAGCGGCTCGAGGAACAGGAAGGCCGGCACCAGGGCGGCAACAAGTGGATCGGAACCGGGGGCACCTCCCCCTTCGGCCACGGCGGCTACAATCCGGAAGGCGTGCGCATCGGCGGGCCCGGCAAGCATGGCCGCGCGATCAAGGTGTGGGAAAAGCGCGAGTTCCAGGACCTCGACGACCGCCGCGAGATCGGGACCCGCGCGATCAAGGTGGCGCTTCGCCGGCTGCGCCGCTTCGCCCGCGAAGGCGCCGCCGACGAACTCGACATCGAGGGCACGATCGACGGCACGGCGCGGCGCGGCTGGCTCGACGTCCGGATGCGGCCCGAGCGGCACAATGCGGTGAAGGTGCTGCTTTTCCTCGACATCGGCGGGTCGATGGACGGCCACGTCAGGCTGGTGGAGGAATTGTTCAGCGCAGCCCGCACCGAATTCAAGCATCTCGAGCACTTCTACTTCCACAATTGCATCTACGAGGGCGTGTGGAAGGAGAATCGCCGGCGCTGGACCGAGCGGACGAACACCTGGGACATCCTCCACAAGTTCGGCGCCGACCATAAGCTCGTGATCGTCGGCGACGCCGCGATGAGCCCTTATGAAGTGACCCACCCGGGCGGCTCGATCGAGCATATGAACGAGGAACCGGGCTCGGTCTGGCTCAAGCGGCTGACCGGCACCTACCAGAGCGCGGCGTGGATCAATCCGACGCCCGAGGCCTATTGGGGCCATTCGGCCTCGACCACGATCCTGCGCCAGCTGATGGACGATCGCATGTATCCGCTGACGCTGAAGGGCCTCGAGGATGCGACCCGGGCGCTCAGCCGGAAGAAGTAGGACCGAAGGCCCGGGCTAGCACCACCAATTGTGGGGATGGCGTTAACTTGTCGTTGACTGGCCGCTCCAGAATTGATCAAGAATAGACCGAAGTCGCGCGACCTTGCTTGGCAAATATTCGTGCCTGGTTTATTATTTCATCTCTTCGAGTCGATTGCGTAACAACGTTCCCTAGGCCCTTGTTTGGAGGTGTCTATGCCTGTTCGTGCGCCTCAAGATCCTGAAGCATTCGCCGCGCTCGTCACCACGCTTCGCGTCATGGCGGGCCGTCCGCCGGAAAGCGAATTCGAGCGACGCGTGCAGGAGCGGCTCTCCCGCTCCGGAAATAGCGGCGCCGCTGCGATCCGACTGGTCGGCCGCTTCGATTCCCGGCCCGAGACCCAGCGACATGAAGCGCTTGGCGTCTTTGCGGGGCGGCACGACTTCACGCTCGGCAGCCGCAGTGGCGGTGGCGGTGGCGGTAGCGGCGGCCCGATTGCCGATCCCTTTGCCCCTCGTGGCGGCGGCGGCCGGGACCATGATCATCCCCGCGGCGGCCTGGCGGGCGGCGGAACCACCGCGGCCGATCCCTCGGGCCGCGGCGTCGAGGTGCTCGAGCCGGTGCGCGACATTCCCCTCGGGGAGATTCAGAGCGCGACCTACGGCATCTGGTACCAGGGCCTCTGTTGCGTGGACGAGACCGGCTCGACGAACTGGGGCTCGGACGAACCCTATGTCATCACCAGCTGCGCCAACATCAGCGCGAGCGGCGAGAATATCGTCCGCACGGAGACGCATCCAGTCGGCGCCGGCCATTACAACGACGTCGACACCGGCGAGCAACGGATCGGTCCGGTCGCCGCCTGCTGGGAAGGCACCGATTTGCCGGTGTCGATCAGCGCAGTCGCCTACGAGCATGACTATGGCGACCCCAACAAATTCCGCGACGAGATCGACGCGGCGGTGAAGGGCGCGCTGGTCGTCGGCGCGCTCCTGCTTGGCGGTGGAGCGACAACCAAGGCCATTCTCGCCTTCGTCGGCCCGCTGCTGACCGACGCGATCAACTGGCTGTTCGGCACCGATGACGATCCGATCGGGGTCGCTCAGACCGAGGTGTTCGACCACGCCCGGCTGGAGGAGATGGGCTCCCACCCGATGGGGCCCTTCTACCCCTCCAACCTGTGGGGTCACTTCTTCACCACCCACAAGGGCGATGGCGGAAAATACGTCGCGGGCTTCAGGCTGGTCCGCGATCTGCCTTTCGAGGAAAAGGTCATCATCCTCTAGCGCTTTTCTCCGCCCCCCTCCCCGGACAGCCCATGGCGATCCCGTCACTGCCGATCCGGGATCGTCATGGGCATTGACCCGCGGCCTCGCGCGGTCCCAAAGGACCGGCACAGGAGGGCGCAGTTCGGATGTCCACGGCAGCGATCGTCAGTATCGGGGTCGCCCTGTTCCTCGGGGTCGCGGGCGGGCTGCTGACCGAGATCGGGCCGTGGTACCGGGCCTTGCGAAAGCCGCGGTTGCAGCCGCCCGACTGGCTGTTCGGGCCGGCGTGGACGATCATCCTCGGGCTTGCCGCCTGGTCGGCGACCATCGCCTGGAACGCGGCGCAAGGGCCGGGCGAGCAGCGGCTCGTGGCCCTGCTGTTCGGCGCCAATGCCGTGCTGCACCTGCTGTGGAGCCCGCTCTTCTTCAAGTGGAAGCGGCCCGACCTTGCGCTGATCGAGGTGATCTTCCTGTGGGCTTCACTGGTGGCGCTGGTGACCTTGCTGTGGCCGATCTCGACGAAGGCCAGCCTGCTGATCCTGCCCTACCTCGCCTGGGTCAGCTTCGCGAGCTGGCTCAACTGGCAGATCGTGCGCCTGAACCCGCGCACTGCTCAGTAGCCGTCGATCGCCTCGAACATGGCGGCGATGGCGCGGCGGTCGTCGGCGGGGACCTCGGGCCGCCAGCAGTCGAAGATGAGGATGATCCGGTCTTCCGCGCTGTTGTTCCAAGCTTCGTGGAGCACGCTGTCGTCGAAGATGAGGAGCTTGCCCTCGTGCCACGCGCGGGTCTCGCCGCCGACGCGGAAGCCGCAGCCCCCGGGCACGATCAGCGGCAGGTGGCAGATGAGGCGCGCGTTGATCGCGCCATGGTGCGGGGGAATGGTCGCGCCCGGCCCCAGCCGCGAGAAGAGGATCGAGGGCGCGCGGACCGAGATACGCGCGAGGTCGACCGAGGCCATCGCCGCCATGGTCGCCGGAAAACGCTCCGCCACCGCCGCGTTCGCCCGGCCGTTCTCCCACAGGTAGAGCGTGCTCCACGCCGGATTGTCGGTGAGGCCGTGGAAGTTGCTCGGCGGGCGGTCGGGATTGGAGACGAGATAGGGCCGGAACTCGGCGTTGCCTTGGGCGAGATAGGCTTCGAGCTCGGCGCGGATCGCGGGGGCGGCCGCCTCGACCGCCGGCGCCCAGGCGAAGTCGCTTGCCTCGTAATAACGGCGCTGAGGCAGGCCCGGATAATAATATTGGCCCGGCTGCTGGATGCTGGTCCCAGTCAGCTGGCGGCGGCCAAGCATGAGGTCGAGGCTGTGCTGAAAGCCTTCGGGCCGGCGGCCTTCCGGAAAGCCGGCGGCGGCGAGGCTGTCCTCGAGATGCCGCTGGAAGGCGAGATGCCCCTCCTGCAGCCCGCGCTGGGCCCGCTCGATCGGCGCGCGGAGGGTCGCCGGCAAGGCCCCCGACCGGGCCAGTTCGGACGCGGCGCCGAGCGCGGCCTTGAAGAAGGCGACCGCGGCGCGGTGATCGCCCGCCTCCGCCCGGCGATGGCCCCGCTCGGCCAGCGCCGCGACATTCCCGGGCTCGCGCGCGATGAGGGCGTCGAGCCCGGCGTCGTCGAGCGCGTCGAGGCTCATTTCGCCCTCGCTGCCGCCGCTTCGGCGAGCGTCGGGAAATCGACCACCTTCGTTTCCGACCCGAGTGGTGGCGGCGGGGCTCCCGCGAGACGGGCGCTGATGGAGGCGAAGACCGGCCGCAGCGCGGCCGCGGGCGGATGATGGTCGGCGGTCGGCAGGATGAAGGAAGCGCCCGTCTTGCCGACCGCGGCCTTGTGGAGCTGCTCGCCTTGCTGCCAGGGGACATTGGCGTCGCGCAGGCCGTGGATGACGAAGTAAGGCTCGTCGAGCAGGCGCACCGCGTCGGTGTTGCGATAGTCGTCGGGGACGAAGGCGCGGGTCAGCTTGCCGCTCATGTCGCGCAGCCGGGTGAAGGTGCCGATGGTGACGAGCGCGTCGAGCCGCTCGCGGCGTGACAGGGCCAAAGCGACCCCGCCGCCGAGGCTGTGCCCGATCACCCAGACTGGCCGGCCCTTCGCCTCGGCCCTTGCAAGGGCGAGAAAGGCCTCGGCATCGGCAACCAGCCCGGCCTCGCTCGGGCGACCGGCATTGCCGCTGTAGCCGCGATATTCGGCGGTCAGGATGCCGAAGCCATCTTCGGTGAGCGGCGCGAGCCAGGCGAGCGCGGTCGCGGCCGACGAGGCATTGCCGTGGAAGACGAGCAGCAGCGGCCGGTCGGCCAGGCCCGGATCGAGCAACCCGGTCAGCGCGATCCCGTCGCCGGTGCGGACACTGGCAAGACGGGTTCCGGCGGGCGCGCCGGCAAGCGTGATCGGGGCCTGCGGCGCGGGATAGATGCGGTCGGTGACGGGGTCGGCGCAGGCCGCCGCCGGCGCGACGACCAGGCCGAGCGCGGCGAGTCGGGTCAGTAGAGTAGGCACGGCTTCACCTGCTCGGCCCAGCTCTCCTCGTCGGGTCGGGTTCGGACGTCGAGGTCGTCGGCCCGCGCGGCACGGTCGTCGACCCAGGCGCGCAGGGAGGGCCCGCCGTTGATGACGTCGATGGCGAGCTTGTCGAACTCATATTCGTAGGGGAAGTCGCGCCACAGCGGATAGTCGGGCGCCAGGTTGCGGATCGCCTTGAAGGCGAGCGCCTGGACCCGCCACGGGCGGAAGGCATGGTGGTCGTAGGCCGGGCCTTCGGCATGGATGAACAGCCCCGAGCAGAGCTGGCCGGCATGCTTGTGGAAGGTCGGCTCGACGAAGATCTCGCGAAGCACGCAGCCGTTGAGCCAGTGGGGCGCGATGGCGCGCATCTCGGTCTCGATTCTCCGGGCGTCGAGGCCGGGGGCGGCGAACAGCTCCAAGGCCCGCGTCGTCCCCCTGCCCTCGCTCAGCGTCGTGCCTTCGAGCATCACCGTGCCGGCATAGGCGCGGGCCATGTTGAGCGTCGCGGCATTGGGCGACGGGTTGATCCAGATGCGGTCCGCCGGCCAGCCGAAGCCCGGCGCGGCCTCGGGCTCCCACCCCTCCATCGAAATCACTTTGTAGGCGACGTCGAGGCCAAAGTGGCGGACGAACCAGTGGCCCATTTCGCCCATGGTGAGACCGTGCCGCATCGGGATTGGCCCGGCGCCGACGAAGCTCTCCCAGCCGGGCTCGAGCAGCGTGCCCTCGATCGGGCGGCCGGCGGGATTGGGGCGATCCAGGACCCATACTTCCTTGCCCGCGGCAGCCGCTGCCTCGAGAAGGTAGAGGAGGGTCGTGCAGAAGGTGTAGATCCGGCAGCCGAGGTCCTGGAGGTCGAACAGGAAGACGTCGGCGGCGCTCATCATCTGGCCGGTCGGGCGGCGAACCTCACCGTAAAGGCTGAACACCGGGATCCCGAGGCGCGGATCCACTTCGTCCTCGGTCTCGACCATATTGTCCTGCTTGTCGCCCTTCAGCCCATGCTGCGGGCCCATGGCGGCGGTGACGTTCAATCCCGCGGCGATCAGCGCGTCGATGCTGTGGTGAAGATCCGCGGTGACCGAGGCGGGGTGCGCGACGAGGCAGATGCGCCGGCCTTCGAGCGGCTTGCGGAGCGCGGGGTCGGCGAGAAGGCGGTCGATACCGAAAGCGACAGTCATGGCACTGCTCTAGGCAAGCTTGGCGACGAAGCAATCGGGATGGTGGAAATCGGGCTGTTCGCCGGGGTGGTGGAGCGCCCAGAAACTGCGTCGGCCGCTCTCTTCCTCGATCACCGCCGACAACGACAGCCGGAAGCGACGGTCGGCGGGGATGGAGAGCGTCGCGCCGAGCCCCCACCAGGTCAGATTGTCCTCGACCCGGACATAGGGCGGATTGACGATCTCGGCGGGTGCCATGCCTTCGCGCTCGGCGACGAAATCATAGGCCGCCCAGTCGCCCGAGGGCGCGAAATTCCATTCCTGGTAAGCGTCCTCGCCCACTTCCTTGAGAAAGCATTCGAAGCAGGTGGTGCGCCAGAGCTCGTCGCGCCGCTGCGGCGATTCGCTTGGGCCGGGGACGAGGAAGCGGCCGATCGGCGCGCTGACCCCGAACCAGAGATTGAGGGTGGCGGTCTCCCCGAACGCCCCGCTCCGCTCGGCGCTCGCCCAGAGGCTGAAGGGCGGGTGCGGGACCGTGGTCGGATGGGGCTGGAGTTCGAAGCGCATCGGGCGAAGTTACGTCATTCTCGAAGATTTGCACGTCGTCCCCGCGCAGGCGGGGACCTCGGCCAATTTCGTGCGAACCTTCCGAGGTCCCTGCCTTCGCAGGGGCGACGGTTTGGGTTAAGCGCCGCGCACCATGACGACCTACAGCTCTTCGCTTCTCCAGCTCCTCGCGACACGCGGCTACATCCACCAGGCGACCGATGCGGCCGCGCTCGACGCGCTGGCGGGCAAGGAGATCGTCACCGGCTACATCGGCTTCGACGCCACCGCACCGAGCCTTCACGTCGGCAGCCTGGTCCAGATCATGATGCTTCGCCGGATGCAGCAGGCGGGGCACAAGCCGATCGTCCTGATGGGCGGCGGCACCAGCAAGATCGGCGATCCCTCGTTCAAGGACGAGGCGCGCAAGCTGCTTGGCGACGAGTCCATCAAGGCGAACATCGCCGGCATCGCCAAGGTCTTCGGGCGGTTCCTGACCTTCGGCGACGGGCCGACCGACGCGGTGCTGGTCGACAATGCCGACTGGCTCGACAAGCTCGAGTACATCCCCTTCCTGCGCGAGATCGGGCAGCATTTCTCGGTCAACCGGATGCTGAGCTTCGACAGCGTCAAGCTCCGGCTCGACCGCGAGCAGTCGCTGTCCTTCCTCGAATTCAACTACATGATCCTGCAGGGCTATGATTTCCTCGAGCTCAATCGCCGGCTGGGGTGCCGCCTCCAGATGGGCGGGTCGGACCAGTGGGGGAATATCGTCAACGGGATCGAGCTGACGCGCCGGGTCGCGGGCGCCGAGGTCTATGGCCTCACCACCCCGCTGATCACCACCGCGGATGGGGGCAAGATGGGCAAAACCGCGAGCGGCGCGGTCTGGCTCAATGCCGAGGGGCCTGAAGGCTTTACCCTAAGCGCCTACGACTACTGGCAATTCTGGCGCAATGCGGCCGATGCCGACGTGGGCCGCTTCCTGCGGCTGTTCACCGACCTTCCGCTGGACGAGATCGCAGGGCTGGAAGCGCTCGAAGGAGCCGAGATCAATCGGGCCAAGATCGTGCTCGCGACCGAGGCGACCGCGCTTCTCCACGGGCGCGAGGCGGCCGATGCGGCGGCAGCGACCGCGGCGGCGACCTTCGCCGGCGGCGGCTCGGGCGAGGCGCTCCCGAGCGTCAGCACCGGCGGCGAGATCGGGGTATTGGCGGCGCTGGTGGCCTTGGGCTTCTGCGCCTCGAACGGCGAAGCCAAGCGCAAGGTGGCCGAAGGCGCGGTCAAGCTCGACGGCGAAGCAGTCAATGACATTGCCGCCGTCATTACCGTGACTTCGGAGCGCAAGCTCAGCCTTGGCAAGAAGAAGCACGGGCTGCTGCTGCCCTAGCCCGAGCGAAGCAGGTCCACCGCCTGGTCGCGTTCGAACAGGTAGAGGCACAGCCGCGCCGCCTGGCCGCGCTCGCCCGACAGGCCTCCGTCACGGTCGAGCAGCAGCCGCGCGTCCTGCGTCGCCATGGGGACGAGTTCCTGCACCTGCTCTGGCGTCGCGAGGCGGAACTGTGCTTCGCCACTCTGCCGCACGCCGAGGATTTCGCCCGGCCCGCGCAGCTTCAGATCCTCCTCGGCGATTCGGAAACCGTCGTTGGTCTCGCGCATCAGCGCGAGGCGCGCCCGCCCCGTTTCGCTCAAGCTGCCGCCGCGCAGCAGCAGGCAGGTCGATTTCGCCGCGCCGCGCCCGACCCGGCCGCGCAGCTGGTGGAGCTGGGCAAGGCCGAAGCGCTCGGCGCCCTCAATGATCATCAGGGCGGCATTGGGAACGTCGACCCCGACCTCGATGACGGTGGTGGCGACGAGGATCTTGAGCCGGTCGGCGGCGAATTCGGCCATGACCGCGTCCTTTTCGGCGCCCTTCATCCGCCCGTGAACGAGCCCGACCTGGCCAGGGAAGCGCAGGCGGAGCGCCTCAGCCCGCTCCTCGGCGGCGGCGGCGTCGCTGGTCTCGCTCTCGGCGACCAGGGGGCAGACCCAATAGGCCTGTCCGCCCGAGGCGACATGGCGGGCAAGGCCGTCGACCACCTCGGCGACCCGCTCCTCGGCGATGACCCGCGTCTCGACCGGGGTCCGGCCGGGCGGCATCTCGTCGATCTTGGAGACGTCCATCTCGCCATATTGGGTGAGGGTCAGCGTGCGCGGGATCGGGGTCGCGGTCATCGCCAAAAGGTGTGGCGGGCGCTCGGCCTTGCTGGTCAGGAGCAGCCGCTCGGACACCCCGAACCGATGCTGCTCGTCGATCACCACGAGGCCGAGGCGCTTGTAGGCGACCTTGTCCTGGAAGATGGCGTGGGTGCCGACGAGGATGTCGATGCTCCCGTCGGCAAGGCCCATGAGCACGCTCTCCCGCGCTCGCCCCTTTTCGCGGCCGGTGAGGATCGCGACCCGAACCCCGATCGCGTCCAGCTGGCGGAGCAGGGTCGCATGGTGCTGCCGGGCAAGGATCTCGGTCGGGGCGAGCATCGCCGCCTGGGCGCCGGCCTCGACCGCCTCGAGCATCGCCAGCAGCGCGACCAGCGTCTTGCCCGAGCCGACGTCGCCCTGGAGCAGGCGCAGCATCGGCACCTCCTGCCCCATGTCGCCGCGGATCTCTTCCACCACGCGGCGTTGGGCCCCGGTCAGCGCATAGGGCAGCCTAAGCGCCCCCGTCAGCCGTCCGTCGCCGCGCAGGGGCACACCCTTCTTGCGGCGGCTGACCTGGCGGAGCAGCTGGAGCGCGAGCTGGTTGGCGAAGATCTCGTCATAGGCGAGGCGCTGGCGGGCGCTCGTGTCGTCGGGCTCGGCATGGATGGTGGCGAGCGCCGTCCGCCAATCCTTCCATCCCTGGCGGGCGAGGATCGAGGGCTCGACCCATTCGGGGAGCACCGGCGCGTGGGATAGGCTGGCATGGACCAGTTCGCGCACCCGCCGCGAGGTCAGGCCCTCGGTCAGCGGATAGACGGTTTCCTTGAGGGCCGGTTCACCCTTGCCGGGCTCGGTCACCTCGGGGTGGACCATCTGCCATTCGTCGCCGTAGCTTTCGAGCTTGCCGGTGATGGTCCGAGCCTCGCCGATCGGCAGCTGCTTCGCGGCCCAGCCGCCATTGTTGAAGAAGGCGAGGGTCAGCATGTTGCCCTCCCCGTCCACGGCATAGATTCGCGTCGGTCCCCGCCCCCGGCTCAGCCGGACTTCGCGCGGGGTCACATCCAGGATCACCTGCCGCCCGAGCAGCACCGGCGCGGCGCCCGGCGCTCGGATTCGCTCGATCGCGCCGGTCGGCAAGTGGAAGAGAAGATCGACCGTGCGGGCGATGCCGAGCCGGCCGAGCTGCCTTGCCACCTGCGGCCCTACGCCCTTCAGCGTTTCCACTTCGGCGAACAGGGGATTGAGGAGCTCGGGGCGCATGGGTTCCTTTTCGTCACCCCGGACATGATCCGGGGTCCCGCTACTCGTCTTACCAAGGAAGAAGCGGGATGCCGGGTCAAGCCCGGCATGACGATTGTCGGAATTGCCCCGCTTCCCTACATGGCCCCCATGCTCGACGACGTGACCACCAAGCGCCTGCGCTGGCGCGCGCATCATCGCGGGACCAAGGAGGCCGACCGGCTGATCGGGGGCTTCTTCGACGCTCACCACGAAGGGTGGAGTGCAGAGGAGCAGGCCCTGTTCGAGACGATGCTCGAGGAACAGGACGTCGACATCATGGCCTGGGCGATCGGAACGCAAGCCGTGCCCGAGCGCTACCAAGGCGCGATGATGACCGCGATGCAGCGCCTCGACTACCTCCCCATCGACCGGTGAGTGACCTCCAGCGCATCCTGAAGGCGGGTGAGCCGCTGACGCTGGCGGGCGTGCCGGCGGGCTTCCTGCCGTGGCTGGCGGCCGATCTCGCGCGCGCGGCGCACGGGGCGTCAGGCGGCGGACGCGCGGTGATCATCGCCTCCGACGAAGCGGCGATGCGCGCGATCGCCGAGACCGCGCCGGCCTTCGCCCCCGAGGTCGAGGTGATCACCTTCCCAGCCTGGGACTGCCTCCCCTATGATCGCGCCTCGCCCGCGCTGCGGGTGATGGCCGAGCGACTGGCGGCGCTCGACCGGCTCCAGCGCAAGGCCGACAAGCCGCAGCTGTTCGTCACCACCGCCAATGCCGCGACCCAGCGGACGCTGACCCCGTTCCGTATCCGCCAGCTGACCCGCCGGCTGGCCCCGGGCGAGCGGATCGAGCGCGATGCGCTGATCCAGCTGCTCACCGCCAACGGCTATCACCGCACCGACAGCGTCGCGGAAGCCGGCGAATTCGCGGTCCGCGGCGGCCTCCTCGACCTTTATCCGTCGGGGCTCCCGCACGCGATCCGGCTCGATTTCTTCGGTGACGAGATCGAGACGATGCGCGCCTTCGACCCGGCCGACCAGCGCACCATCGGCCCGGCCGAGGCCTTCACCCTGATGCCAGCGAGCGAAGCCTTGCTCGACGAGGAGAGCATCAAGCGCTTCCGCGCGCGCTACCGCGAGCATTTCGGTGCGACCGCCACCGGCGACCCGCTCTACCAGGCGGTCAGCGAGGGCCGGCGCCTGGCGGGGATGGAGCATTGGCTGCCCCTGTTCGAGGAGCGGCTCGAAACCCTGTTCGACCATCTTTCGGACTCCGACCTGATCCTGCGCGACGGCGGGGTCGACGGCGCGCTCGAAAGCCGGCGCGAGGCGATCCAGGACTATTTCAGCAACCGCGAGCGGGCGATGGTCGCCGAGCCCGGCAGCTACCGCCCGCTTCCGCCGCACGAGCTTTATCTCGCAGCCAAGGAATGGCGCGCGCAAGTCGCCGATCGCCCGATCCACCTCGCCTCGGCCTTCCCCGAGCCCGAATCCGACCGGGTCATCGACTTTGCCGTCGTCCCCGCGCGCGACTTCGCGCCCGAGCGCGCGCAGAACGAGAATGTCTACGAAGCCGTCGTCAAGCACGTCGCCAAGCTTCGAAAGGAAAAGCAGAAAGTCATTCTCGCCAGCTATACGGTCGGGGCTCGTGAGCGGCTCTCCGGGCTGCTCAAGGACCATGGCCTGACCGGGCAGAAGATGGTCGGAAGCTGGCAGGAGGCGCTGGGCGCGCAGGACGTGACCGCGCTCCTCGTGCTGCCGCTCGACCACGGCTTCACCACGCCTGAGGTCGCGGTGCTGACCGAGCAGGACATGCTCGGCGACCGCCTGGTCCGCCGCCGCAAGCGCAAGAAGAGCGCCGACGCCTTCCTGTCGGAACTGGCGACCCTCACCCCCGGCGACCTCGTCGTCCATGCCGAGCATGGCATCGGCCGCTACGAAGGCCTGACCCAGGTCCAGGTCGGCAAGAGCCCGCACGACTGCGTCGCGCTCGAATATGCCGGCGGCAACAAGCTCTACGTGCCGGTCGAGAATATCGACGTCCTCTCGCGCTACGGCAGCGGCGAGGAGGGCGTGGCGCTCGATCGCCTCGGCGGCGAGGCGTGGCAGCGGCGCAAGGCGCGGATGAAGGAGCGGATCCGCGAGATCGCGGGCGAGCTCATCAAGACCGCGGCGCTGCGCGCGACCCGCCAGGGCGTAGTGGCCGAGCCCGACAGCGCTTATCCGGCGATGGTGGATCGTTTTCCCTATGAGGAGACCGACGACCAGAATCGCGCGATCGGCGACGTGCTCGAGGACCTTGCCGCGGGGCGCCCGATGGACCGGCTGGTTTGCGGCGACGTTGGCTTCGGCAAGACCGAGGTCGCGCTGCGCGCCGCCTTCGTCGCGGCCATGGCGGGCTATCAGGTGGCGGTAGTCTGCCCGACGACGCTCCTCGCCCGCCAGCATTATTCCAACTTCGTCGAGCGGCTGAAGGGCTTTCCGATCGAGGTCGGGCGCCTGTCGCGCCTCGTCACCGCGGGCGAGGCCAAGAAGACCCGCGACCTCCTCGAGGAAGGGCAGATCGACATCGTCGTCGGGACCCACGCGATCCTCGCCAAGGGGGTCAAGTTCAAGAAGCTCGGACTCGTCATCGTCGACGAGGAGCAGCGCTTCGGGGTCACCCACAAGGAGCGGCTGAAGGCCTTGAAGGCCGACGTCCATGTGCTGACGCTGACCGCGACGCCGATTCCTCGGACGCTGCAGATGGCGATGAGCGGGCTTCGCGAACTCAGCGTCATCCAGACCCCGCCCGTCGATCGCCTCGCAGTCCGCACCTACGTCACCCCGTGGGACCCGGTGGTCATCCGCGAGGCGCTGCTGCGCGAGCATTATCGTGGCGGGCAGAGCTATTTCGTGGTGCCGCGCATCTCCGACCTGCCCGACATCGAGGAATGGCTGCGCGAGGAAGTGCCCGAGGTGAAGCCGATCGTGGCGCACGGGCAGCTTGCCCCGACCGAGGTCGAGGAGCGGATGAGCGCCTTCTACGATCGCAAGTATGACGTGCTCTTGTCGACCACCATCGTCGAGAGCGGCCTCGACATCCCGAGCGCCAACACGCTCATCGTCCACCGCGCCGAGCGCTTCGGGCTGGCGCAGCTCTATCAGCTGCGCGGGCGCGTCGGCCGGTCCAAGACCCGCGCCTACGCCTATATGACGACGCCGCCCGACCGGCAGATCACCGAGACCGCCGAGAAGCGCCTGACCGTGCTCAGCAACCTCGACAGTTTGGGCGCGGGCTTCCAGCTCGCCAGCCACGACCTCGACATCCGCGGCGCGGGCAATCTGCTCGGCGACGAGCAGTCGGGGCACATCAAGGAAGTCGGCTTCGAGCTCTACCAGTCGATGCTCGAGGAGGCGATCCTCGACATGAAGGCCGGCGGCACCCGCGAGGACAAGCCCGACGAATTCTCGCCCCAGATCAACGTCGAGGCGCCGATCATGATCAGCGAGGACTACGTCCCCGACCTCGATCTCCGGATGGGTCTCTACCGGCGGCTGGGCGAGCTCGAGAGCCCGCAGGAGGTCGAGGAGTTCGCCGCCGAGCTCATCGACCGCTTCGGCAAGTTGCCCGAGGAAGCGAACAACCTGCTGCAGGTGGTCGAGACCAAGATCCACTGCCGCGCGGCCTGCATCGCCAAGCTCGACGTCGGCGCGCGCGGCGCGGTGGTGACCTTCTCGCCCTCGGGCTTCCCCGACGTCGCCGGGCTGTTCGGCTATATCGAACGGCTGAAGGGCACCGCGAAGCTCCGCCCCGACCAGAAACTGGTGGTCAGCCGCGACTGGGCGACTCCGGCGCAGCGGCTCAACGGCGCCTTGCAATTGAGCCGCGGTCTCGCCCGGGTGGCGGCGGCCAGGAGGCGCGAGAAGGCCGCCGCCTAGAGGCGGTGGACGCGGGCCACGACGGGCATGACGACGTGGCGCTTCTGCCCGTCCGGCCAGATCGCGCGCAGCGCGGCGAAGGTCGGCTCGGCAACCGCCTCGCCGAGCCGCTGCACCACCGACCAGCTGCGGACATAGGCTTCAAGCTCGAGGCGCTCCCAGGCAAGGTGGATCGCCGCGGGCGGGAGCCGGACCTCCTCGCCCGGCAACCGCAGCGCGCGATAGCCGTCAATCAGCAGCCAGTTGCCCGGCTGCCAGTGGGGCTCGACGGCCTTGAGCAAGCCCGCAACGATCGCGTCGACTTGCGGATCGACATACCACCAGCCGTAGCCGATCGCCGCGACGATGCCGCCGGGCCTGGCCACCCGCCGGACCTCCGAGCCGAAGGCCTCGGGCTCGAACCAGTGCGCGGCCTGCGCGGCAAGGACGAGGTCGCAGCTCGCGTCGGCGAGGCTGCTGCGCTCGGCCGGCTCGACCGCGAAGGTGACGCGATCGGCGGGCGCGGCGGCGGCGATCTGGGACGCGCTGGGGTCGCTGGCGAAGACGCGATCGAACTGCGCCGCGAGATCGCGCGCGGCCTGGCCGTTGCCGGTGCCCACGTCCCACGCCTGTTCCCTTGCCCGACAGAGCGCGGCGATGTCGGCGAAGACCTGCGGTGGATAGGTCGGGCGCGCGGCGGCGTAGAGCGCCGAATGGCCGGAAAAGAGGTCGATGAAGCCGCTGCTCACGCCCTTTTGTCTCACGCCGCCAGGAAGGCCGCCAGTTCCTCTTCGCTCATCGCCTTGGCGCCGAGGAAGCCCTGGTAATAGTCGCAGCCCCAATCCTTGAGCAGTTCGAGCTGCTTGGGGTCCTCGACCCCCTCGACCAGCACCTGCAGTTCGAGTTCGCGGGCGAGCGCGATCATCGCCTTGACCACGATCTGCGCGCGGCGGCCGCCGACGAGATCGAGGATCAGGCCGCGGTCGATCTTGATGAGGTCGAGCGGAAGCGTGGTGAGCCAGGCGAGGCTGGCATAGCCGGTGCCGAAATCGTCGACCGCGATATGGACGCCCGCCGCGCGCAGGCAGGACAGGCGCGCCGCCGCCGCGACGGGATCGACGATCAGGCTCGATTCGGTGATCTCGGCGGTGATCCGGCCCGGCGCGAGGCCGGCGGCGGCGATCTCGTCGAGGAGCCAGCGCTCGAACCCGGCGCGGGCAAGGTCTTCGGGCAGGAGGTTGAGCGACAACCGGAGCTGGCCCAGCGCCCCTTCCCACCGGCTCGCGGCCTGGAGCGCCTTGCGCTGGATGGCGCGCGACAGGCGTTCGCTGAGGCCGGCACGGGCGGCACGGGCGAACAGGTCCTCCGGCGACAGGCCCTCGGGCGCGCGGGCGAGCGCCTCGACCCCGACCACCGCACCGGTGCGAATGTCCCATTGCGGCTGGAAGGCGAGCGCGACCCGGTCTTCGGCGAGCATCGCCAGCAACTCCTCGTCCGCGCCCGGCACCGGCGGGAGCGGCGGCGGCGCATCGCTGGCTCGGCGGTCGGCGGCATTGGAGCGGAGGGCGGGACGCGTCATGGCTGTGGGCTAGACCATAGCATGAACTTGCGCAGCCGTCGGCCCCTCGCTTGCACCGAAACGGGACGGTAGCGGCCCCGCCCAGCTCCGGTTATGCTCACGTCATCGAGGCCCAAGCGAAGGAAGTCGTCCCGGTGAATGCGGACCTGCCCAAGGGGACGGCGACCCGCCAGGACCTCAGCGAGGCCGGGGTGGCGCTGGTCGTCAGCCACGGCGAGGCCGCGCAGGCCGCCGCCGCCATGCTCCGCCGCCGCTACACCTTCGCCGACGAGCGCGACGCACGGATTCTCGTGGCGCTCGGCGGCGACGGCTTCATGCTCCACACGCTCCACGAGATGCTCGACGGGGGCGAGGCGCGGCCGGTGTTCGGGATCAATCGCGGCACGGTCGGCTTCCTAATGAACGAATGGCGGCTCGACTGCCTCGGCGAGCGGATCGCGTCGGCCAAGGCGGTCGAGATCAACCCGCTGACCATGCGCGCCGAGACCGTGCACGGGGACGAATGGACCCATGCCGCGATCAACGAGGTCTCGCTGCTGCGCGAAACCCGCCAGGCCGCCAAGATCGAGGTGATGGTGAATGGGCGGGTGGTCCTGCCCGAGTTGGTCGCCGACGGCGTGCTCGTGGCGACCCCGGCCGGCTCCACCGCCTATAATTTCTCGGCCAAGGGACCGATCCTGCCACTGTCGGCCCCGCTCCTCGCCTTGACCCCGATCGCGCCCTTCCGGCCGCGGCGCTGGGCCGGCGCGATCCTCCCCGACGACACAAGGATTCGCTTCAACGTGCTCGAGCCGACCGACCGGCTGGTGGCCGCGGTCGCCGACCAGTTCGAGGTGCGCGACGTGAGCTCGGTGGAGATCGGACTCGACCGCAGCCGCCCCCTCACCCTGCTGTTCGACCCCGACCAGGCGCTCGACGAACGCATCGCCGCCGAACAGTTTGCGACGTGAGGTCTTGCCAAGCAGAATCCCCTGCGCCATAGGCGCGCTCGCCCGGCATCGTTCCCCGATAGCTCAGCGGTAGAGTAGGTGACTGTTAATCACTTGGTCGTTGGTTCGAATCCAACTCGGGGAGCCATTTCACACCAGTCCGGGACCGAGCGTTTGTAATCGGCAAAGTGCGTCTCCCAGGCCACGGCCGGGAGGATTTGCCGGACATCGATGCTTGAGCGGATCGTCTACATCAGTGCCGCACGCGAACCGCAGACCGAGGAATCGGTCGGACGGATTCTCGACGTGTCGCGTTCGCGCAACGCCGCCAACCACATCACGGGGCTGCTGATCGGCGGCGGCGCCTGGTGGATGCAGCTGATCGAGGGCGAGACCGACAAGCTGGAGCCGATCTGGCAGTCGATCCGCGCCGATCCCCGGCACGATCCCGTGGTCATGGTCCAGCGCCGCGCAGTGAGGCAGCGCAGCTTCACCGGCTGGAGCCTGCAGTTCCGCGACACCGACGACGAGGAGTTCGGGACCCTCCTCGAGGAGCTGACCGGCTCGATCGGCGATCCACGGCTGCGCAAGCAGGTGCGCCGCTTCGCAGACGTCTTCCTCAAGCCCGGGACTAAATTGCCCGAGTTCGGCGCCGACTGAGGCGCCCCGCTCAGGCCTTGGCCAGCTCGGCCTCGGGATCCTTCACATAAGCGTCGGGGTCCTTGTCGACCGCCTTCGCATTGTGGCGATGCTCGCTGACATAAGCGATGAACTTGATGCCGAGCTCGTGCCGCTCGTCGAGCGAGGCATGTTCGCGGAAATCGGCGAGGCCCTGACGCTCCTCCTCGGCGAGATGCTTGCTGTTGGCCTCGTCGGCCTTGGTGATCGCGTCGAACCACTTGTCCGAGCCGACCTCTTCCTTCTCGACCGCCTCGCCCGCGTCGCGGATCTCGTTATGGTCCTCGATCGCGTCCTTGGTCTCGTCCTTGGCGCTGTCGGCATCGGCCTCGCCCTTCCCGACCTCGAGCAGGCGCGGATAGAGAAAGCGCTCCTCGGCCTCGGCATGGGCGTCGAGCAGCCCCTTCAGCGATTCCCAGACGGCCGACAGCTCGTCCTTGCTGGCGCCGCGCATCTCCTGGAGATGCGCAAACAGGCGGCGCTGTTCCTGATGCTGGTCGAGAACGAGATCGGTGATGTCCATGGTTGTGGCTCCGGAATATTTCCCGGCAGAACGCCCGCGACGGCCGCGGGTTCAGCATGGACTTGAGACCTAGTCGATCGCCGCCATCAAAGTGGCGTTGCCCCCCGCCGCCGTGGTGTCGACGCACTTCACCCGCTCGGTCGCGAAGCGCGCGACATAATGCGGGCCGCCCGCCTTGGGCCCGGTGCCCGACAGGCCCTCGCCGCCGAACGGCTGGCTCTCGACCACCGCACCGATCTGGTTGCGATTGACGTAGAGGTTGCCGACCCGCGCCTTGGCCTGGACCTCGGCATGGACGGTGTCGATTCGGCTCTGCAGGCCGAGCGTCAGGCCGAAGCCGGTGGCATTGACCTGGTCGATCACCTTGCCGAGTTCGCCCGCCTTCCAGCGGATGACGTGAAGCACGGGACCGAAATGCTCGTCGCTTAGCGCCGACAGGTCGGGCAGTTCGGCGATGACCGGGGCGACGAAGCTGCCCTGCCCGGCCTCGGCGGGGAGTGCGCGCTCGGCCACCACCCGGCCGGCGGCGCGAAGCTCGGCGACGTGCGCGTCGAGGCTCGCCTTGGCCTCGGCGTCGATCACCGGGCCGACGTCGGTGGTCGGCAGGCGCGGGTCACCGATCGTCAGCGCCTCCATCGCGCCGCGGATCATCGTCACCATCGTGTCGGCGACGTCTTCCTGGACGAACAGGACGCGCAGCGCCGAACAACGCTGGCCGGCCGACTGGAAGGCGCTTGCGACGACGTCGCGGGTGACCTGCTCGGGCAGGGCCGAGCTGTCGACGATCATCGCATTCTGGCCGCCCGTCTCGGCGATCAGCGGGACGATCGGGCCGTCGCGCTCCGCGAGGCTGCGGTTGATCGCGCGGGCGACCGCGGTCGAGCCGGTGAAGGCGACCCCGGCGATGAGCGGATGGGCGGTGAGCGCGGCGCCGACCTTGCCGTCGCCGACCGCGAGGCCGACGACATCCTGCGGAATGCCGGCCTCGTGCATCAGCGCAATCGCGAGCGCGCCGATCAGCGGGGTCTGCTCGGCGGGCTTGGCGATGGCGGCATTGCCCGCGGCGAGCGCGGCGGCGACCGGCCCGGTGAAGATCGCCAGCGGGAAGTTCCAGGGCGAGATGCAGGCCCACACCCCGCGGCCGTGGAGGCGAAGCTCGTTGGTCTCGCCCGTCGGCCCGGGGAGCCGGTGCGCGTGAGAGAAGAGGCGACGCCCTTCGGCCGCATAATAACGAAGGAAATCGACCGCTTCGCGCACTTCGAGGATGGCGTCGGGGAGGGTCTTGCCCGCCTCGCGGATGCAGAGCGAGTAGAAGTCCTCGCGATGCGCCTCGAACAGGTCGGCGGTCCGGTCGAGCAGGCGGGCGCGGGCCTCGCCGCCAAGTGCGTCCCACGCGCCTTGCGCGGCATGGGCGCGGCGCAGCATGGCGTCGAGCTCCGCCGCGGTCGCCTCGACCGCCTCGCCGACGATGATCCGGTGATCGAAGGGCGCGGTGATCGCATGGCGCGCGCCGCTCCCCTCCCCGGCCGTCCAGCGCTTCGCCTCGAGATCGGCGAGCCGGCGCAGCAGCGGGTTGAGGACGGTCGGATCACTGAGGTCGCAACCCGACGAATTGCGGCGGGCCGAGCCGAACATCTCGCCCGGGCAGGGAATTGCCGGATTGCGGCGGGGGTCCATTGCGGCAAGCTGGGCGACGGGATCGCGGGTCAGTTCCTCGACCTTGACCTCGGCGTCGGCGATGCGGTTGACGAACGAGCTGTTTGCGCCGTTCTCGAGCAGGCGGCGGACGAGATAGGCGAGCAATTCCTTGTGGCTGCCGACCGGCGCGTAGATGCGCACCGGGGTCTGCGGCTGGCCCATCTGCTTTTCGAGCCGCGCGAGGCCCTCGTAGAGTTCCTCGCCCATGCCGTGGAGGCGCTGGAACTCGAACGGGGTGGTGCCGGCCAGCGCCTTGATCGCGCCGATGGTGGTCGCATTGTGGGTCGCGAAGGCAGGATAGATGGCGTCGGGCGCGCCGAGCAGCACGGACGCGCAGGCGAGGTAGGAGACGTCGGTCGCGACCTTGCGGGTGAAGACCGGATAATCGTCGAAGCCGCCGACCTGCGCGACCTTGATCTCGCTGTCCCAATAGGCGCCCTTGACCAGCCGGACCATGAGCTTGCGGCGGTGCGCGCGGGCAAGTTCGACCACCCATTCGGCCACCGGGCGGGCGCGCTTGGCATAGGCCTGGAGCGCGATTCCGAGCCCGGTCCAGCCGTTGGCGAACAGCGCGTCGTCGGCGACCAGCGCCTCGAGGCAGTCCATCTGAAGTTCGAGCCGGTCCGATTCCTCGGCGTCGATGGTGAGGTGGACTTGCGCCGCGCTGGCGGCGGCGGCGAGTTCGCGCAGGACGGGGAGGATGACCGCCTTGGCCTCCTCGGCGTGAAGCGCCTCGTAGCGCGGGTGAAGCGCCGACAGCTTGACCGAAATGCCGGGCGAGCGGACCACGCCCTCCCCCGCTTCCCTGGCGATGCGGCGGATCGCGCCGCGATAGGCGTCGGCGTAGCGCTCGGCGTCGGCCATGGTGCGGGCGGCCTCGCCCAGCATGTCGAAGCTGTGGCTGAGCCCCTTCTTGCGTTCGGGTGCGGCGCGCGACAGCGCCTCGTCGATGGTGCGGCCGAAGACGAACTGGCCGCCGAGGATCTTCATCGCCTGGCCGACCGCGGTCCGGATCACGGGCTCGCCGAGGCGCCCCACCGCCCGGCCGAGCGCGGCCTTCCAGCTTGCGGTGCGATCCTCGGCGGCGTCGAGCACCTTGCCGGTCAGCAGCAACGAGAAGGTGGCGGCGTTGACGAAGGGGGATTCGCTGTCGCCGAGTTTGTCCGACCAGTCGGGGCCGGACAATTTGTCGCGGATCAGCTCGTCGGCGGTCTGGGCGTCGGGAATCCGCAGCAGCGCCTCGGCCAGGCACATGAGCGCGATGCCCTCGTCCGAGCCGAGGTCGTAGGCGTGGAGGAAGGCGTCGAGCCCCGAAGGCTTGGAGCCCCGGACATGGTTGACCAGCGCCCGCGCGATCGCCTCTGCCTCGCGTTCCGCCTGCGGGCCGAGCCTGGCCTGGGCGAGGCGCTCGGCGACCACCTCTTCCTCGTCGCGGCGATAGTCGCGGCGGACGGCCGCGCGGTCGAGGGTGGCGGTGCTCAGGGGTCGCTGGACGTTCATCAAACCGGACTCGTCATTGCGAGCGCAGCGAAGCAATCCGCTGCCGCTCTGGATTGCCGCGTCGCTACGCTCCTCGCAATGACGAGGAAAGAGCCAAGCTCAGGCTAGGCCAGCTGCCCGTGGCAGTGCTTGAACTTCTTGCCCGAGCCGCAGGGGCACGGCGCATTGCGGTTGATCGGCTGGGCAAGCGCGCCTTCGGGAAGGTCGGGCTGCGGGATATTGAGCGACTGCCCGTCGCCCCCGATCAGCCCGCGCGCGGCGGCGTCGAGGTCGGCGGTGTCGTCGAAGCCCGAGAGCGGATCGAGATGCTGGGTCAGGAAGGCCGGGAGCTCGGGCAGCGGCGGCGGCTCGAGCGCGACCTGCGCACGCATCAGCGTCTTGGTGACGTCCTCGCGGATCGCGACCAGCAGGCGCTCGAACAGGACGAAGGCTTCCTGCTTATATTCGTCGATCGGCTTCTTCTGCGCATAGGAGCGCAGGTGGATGACCTGGCGCAGCGCGTCGAGCGTCGCCAGATGCTCCTTCCAATGGTGGTCGAGCGTCTGGATGAGGATGGTCTTCTCGACCTCCTGCCAGCGGTCGGGATCGACCTCGCTGGTCTTGGCGACCATCACCTCGTCGGCCTGGGCACCGATCCGTTCGATCAGCAATTCCTGGTCGACCGCATCTTCCTTGAGCCAGTCGTCGAGCGGCGGCTGGAGGCCGAGGACCTCGTCGAGGCTCTCCTTGAGGCCCGGGACATCCCATTGCTCGGGATAGGTCCCCGGCGGGCAATGCGCTTCGACCAGGCTGGTGACGGTGTCGGCGCGCATGTCGGTGACGACGTCCGAGACATGCTCGGCGTCCATGATCTCGGCGCGCTGCTCGTAGATGACCTTGCGCTGGTCGTTCATCACGTCGTCGAATTCGACGACCTGCTTGCGGATGTCGTAGTTGCGCGCCTCGACCTTCTTCTGCGCGGTCTCGATGGCCTTGGATATCCACGGGGAGACGATCGCCTCACCGTCCTCGAGGTTCTTCTCCATCAGGCGGGCGAAGGCGGTCTGCGGGCCGAAGATGCGCAGCAGGTCGTCGTCGAGGCTGAGATAGAAGCGCGACAGGCCCGGGTCGCCCTGACGGCCCGAACGGCCGCGCAGCTGGTTGTCGATGCGGCGGCTTTCGTGGCGCTCGGTGCCGAGGACGAAGAGGCCGCCATTGGCGCGAACCTGCTCGCGTTCGGCCTGGACCTCCTGCCTGATCCGCTCGATCGCGGCGTCGCGCTCGGGGCCTTCGGGCATGTCGCCGAGCTCGTCGCCGACCCGGAACTCGACGTTGCCGCCCAATTGGATGTCGGTGCCGCGGCCGGCCATGTTGGTGGCGATGGTGACCGCGCCGATCCGCCCGGCCTGCGCCACGAGATGGGCTTCCTGCTCGTGGAAGCGGGCGTTGAGGACCGAGTGGCGGATGCCTTCCTTCTCGAGGAATTCGCCGAGCAGTTCGGACTTCTCGATCGAGACGGTTCCGACGAGGACGGGCTGGCCCATCTCCTGCCGCTTCTTGATCTCCTTCGCGATCGCCGCGAACTTGTCGTTGATATTCTTGTAGAATTCGTCCTCTTCATCGATCCGCTGGACCGGCACGTGGGTCGGGATCGAGACGACGTTCATCTTGTAGATGTCGAAGAATTCGGGCGCTTCGGTGAGCGCGGTTCCGGTCATGCCCGAGAGCTTCGGATACATGCGGAAATAGTTCTGGAAGGTGATCGAGGCGAGGGTCTGGTTCTCGGGCTCGATCTGGACGCCTTCCTTGGCTTCGACGGCCTGGTGAAGGCCATCCGACCAGCGCCGACCATCCATCATCCGGCCGGTGAACTCGTCGATGATGACGACCTTCCCGTCCTTGACGATATAGTCGATGTCGCGGCGGAACATGGTGTTCGCCTTGAGCGCCTGGTTGAGGTGGTGGACCACCTGCGTGTTGGCGATGTCGTAGAGGTTCGCGCCCTCGATCAGGCCGGCTTCCTCGAGCAGCCGCTCGGCCTTTTCGGTGCCTTCCTCGGTGAGGACGACGCTGCGCTGCTTCTCGTCCTTCTCGTAGTCGGCCTCGGTGAGCTGCTTCACCAGCGCGTCGACCTTGATGTAGAGGTCGCTCTTGTCGTCGGTCGGCCCCGAGATGATCAGCGGGGTGCGCGCCTCGTCGATCAGGATCGAGTCCACCTCGTCGACGATCGCGTGCCAGAAGGGCCGCTGGACCATCTGCTCGCGCGAATATTTCATGTTGTCGCGCAGGTAATCGAAGCCGAGCTCGTTGTTGGTCGCGTAGGTGATGTCGGCGTTATAGGCCGCGCGGCGCTCGTCCTCGTTGAGGTTCGGCACGATCACGCCGACGGTCAGGCCGAGGAAATTGTGGACCTGCCCCATCCACTCGGCGTCGCGGCGGGCGAGATAGTCGTTGACGGTGACCACATGGACGCCCTTGCCCGGAAGCGCGTTCAGGTAGGTCGCGAGCGTCGCGACCAGGGTCTTGCCCTCGCCGGTGCGCATCTCGGCGATCTCGCCGCGGTGGAGCGCGATGCCGCCGATCATCTGCACGTCGTAGTGACGCTGGCCGAGCGTGCGCTTGGCCGCCTCGCGCACCGTGGCGAAGGCCTCGGGGAGGAGGTCGTCGAGCTTGGTGCCGTTGGCCAGCCTCTGGCGGAAGATGACCGTCTGGTTGGCCAGCTCCTCATCGGTCAGCGCCGAGATGGTCGGCTCGTAGGCGTTGATCGCGTCGACGATCCGGCGGAGCTTGGCGACGTAACGGTCGTTGCTCGAGCCGAAGAGCGACTTGGCCAGCGATTGCAGCATCAGACTTCCTATGTGGCGCGCAGGCAGGAGGTGACACGCCCGCGCGCGAGCGTTTTCAAGTGCCGGGCGATGTAGGGTTGGGGTCGGGGGTAGTCAATTGACGAGGACGTCGTCCCGGCAAAGGCCGGGACCTCCCGCAACATCGCCCCTCACCCACCGAAGTCCCCGCTTTCGCGGGGGACGACGGTGGTCAGGACCTCAGAGCGCGCCCTCGAGCCAGGCGGCGAGCTGGCTCTTGGGCAGCGCGCCGACCTTCTGCGCGACGGGCTCACCGCCCTTGAACAGCAGCATGGTCGGGATTCCGCGGACACCATATTTGCCCGGAGTCTCGGGATTTTCATCGATGTTGAGCTTGGCGATGGTGACCTTGTCGCCGAGCGTCTGGCTGAGTTCCTCCAGCGCCGGGGCGATCATCTTGCACGGCCCGCACCACTCCGCCCAGAAATCCACCAGCACGGGCATGTCGGCGCCCAGCACGTCGTCGGCGAAGCTCTGGTCGGTCACGGTCTTGGTCATGGGGAAGGCGACTCCTGATGGAAGTTTCCGTGCATATGGGTCGCCTCCGCTTCATCCTCAAGCGGAAGCGAGATGATGACCGGCCCCTCGGTGTAGAGCAGTGCCAGTTCGATACGGCGGCCGGGGAAGATGACCGCGAGCGCGCGGCCATAAGCGCGCATCTGGCGGCGGTGGCTGTCGGAAACCTGGGCGAGGCCGGCGGGAAAGCGTCGCCCAGTCTTGAAGTCGACCACCCGCACCATCTCCGACGTCACCAGCAGTCGGTCGACGGTGCCCACGACCACGGTCCCGTCCTCGAGCGTCGCGGCGATCGGGGCCTCGGCCAGCGCTTCGGGCGCGAACAAAGCGGCGTGGGCCGGGTCTTCGATCACCGCCAGCGCCGCGTCGACCAGCGCCAGCCGGGCCGCGGCGTCGGCGAGCCCGGCGCCCTCCCGAAGCCATTCGAGCGCGGTCCGCCGCCGCTCAGGCTGCGGGGTCGCGGGGAGCCGCTCGAACAGCGCGTGAAGCAGGCGGCCGCGCTCGGCCGCCGCGGCCGCGTCGGGGCCAGGCGGTGGACGGCTGTCGGTGTCGGGCGCGATCTGCGAGGGCGCCAGCGGCCGCGGCGGGCGCGCTTCGACCGGGGCTGGCGCTCGGGCCCAGGCCGGGACGGTGACGCGCGCCGCTGACGGGCCCGGTTCCTCGGCATGGGCGGAGGGCACCTCGCCCGCGGCGTGACGAAGCACGCCCTTCTCGTCGGGCTCGACCCCCATCGCGCCCAGTGCCGCGCCGACGACGCTGTGCCAGCTGTCGGCCGAGATCGCCTTTGACGGCTTGAGGCCAGCGACGATCAGCCGCTCGGCCGCGCGGGTCAGCGCGACGTAGAGCAGCCGGAAATGCTCCTCGAGGTCGCGCTGTTCCTCCGCGGCGACAATGGCGTCGAGCGGCGGCGACAATTCGTCCTTGCGCGGCCGGATGAGCGGGAAGCTGCCGCCCTCGGCGGGGACGTCGAGGATCATGTTGGTGCCGCCGAGGTCCCTGGGGTTGGCGGTCGCGTCGGCGAGGATGACGAGCGGTGCCTCGAGCCCCTTGGCGCCATGCACGGTCATGATCCGCACGTCGTCGCCCCGGCCCTCGGGGTCGCGCTTCACCTCGAGCGCGCCATGGCCGAGCCAGGCGAGGAACTGCTGGAGCGTGACGGTCTCATTATTCTCGAACTGGATGGCGGCGGCGACTAGCTCGTTGATGGGATCGCGCGCCGAGCGGCCGAGCCGGCCGAGCAGCTTGCGCCGCCCGTCGAGCGGGCCCGACAGGATGCGCTCGAGAAAGGCGTGGGGCCCGAGATAATCGGCAGCGGCGAGGAGGTCGGCGAGCAGCGCGCGTGCGGCCTCGAACATTCCGCCCTCGCCCGCACGGTGGCGCAGCTCCTCCCATAAGGAGCGCCGCCGGTCGCCGCCGGCCAGCGCATAGAGCTGGTCCTGGTCCCAGCCGATCAGCGGCGAGACCAGGAGCGAGGCCAGGGTCAGGTCGTCGAGCGGCTGGACCGCGAAGCGGAGCGCGGCGAGCAGGTCCTGGACCGCTAGCGGTTCGGACAGCACCAGCCGGTCGAGCCCGGCGGTCCGCACCCCGCGCTCGAACAGTCGCGCGACAAGCAAGGCGGCAAGCCCGCTCGCCCGGCTGCGGACGAGGACCAGGATGTCGCCCGGGCCGAGCGGCCGCCCGGTCGAGGCGAGCACGGGCGCGCGCTTCAGCTCGGCGGCGATGAAGTCGGCGAGGTGGCTGGCATGTTGGCGCCGGTTCTCGTCCTCCCAGCGCTCCTCGCCCTCGTCCGTCCCGTCGTCGGAGTCCGCCACGTCGAAGGGCGGCCACAGTTCGACGCTGCCGGCGCGGGCGGCGTGAAAGGCAAGGTGCGGCGCGCTCGCCTCGGGCAGGCCGATCCGCTGGTGGGTGAGGTGGCCGAGCACCGCATCGACCACGTCGAGGACCGCCTGCGAAGACCGGAAGCTACGGCTGATCGAGAGCAGTTCGAAGGGCAGCGGCCCGCCCAATGCGGCGTCGCGGAAGTCGGCGCGGGCCTTTTCGAACTCCTTGGGGTCGGTCCCCTGGAAGCCGTAGATCGCCTGCTTGAAATCGCCGACCATGAACAGGGTGCGATGCTCGGGGCCCGCCCCCTGCCCGGCCCAATATTCCTCGGTCAGCGCGCGCACGATCGCCCATTGCGCGGCATTGGTGTCCTGCGCCTCGTCGACCAGCAGATGATCGGTCCGCCGGTCGAGCTTGAAGCGGATCCAGTCGGCAATCCCCGGCTGCTGGAGAAGGTCGCGCGACCAGCGGATGAGGTCGTCGAAGTCCGCCACGCCCTCGGCGCGCTTGGCCGCGGCATAAGCGTCGGCGAAGCGCTTGCCCGCGCGAAGGCCCGCGGCCTGCAATCGTACCGAGGCCCCGACCTTGCGCAACATCAGCAGCCTGGCGAGCGCGTCGGCGAGGGCGAGGCAGTCCTCGGCAGCGGTCGGCAGTGCCTTGAGGAGGCCGCTCGACGCCTCGCGGGGAACGCCATCGGCCTTGATCACGATCTTCGCGAGCTCGGGCAATCGCCGGCACCGCTCGGCCGGATCGGCGGCGAGCCAGGCGTCGATCGTCGCGGCATGGACGGGCGCGTTCTTCGACCCCTTCCAGCCGCGGTGGCCGTCGGCGAGCCGGCGCAGCAGATCGCAATCGAACCGGCCGTCGTCGCATTCGGCGCGGACGTGCTCCTCGGTGTCGCCATCGGGGAGGTCGAACAGCCGGCGCAGCGACGGCTCGATCGCGGCGAGGTCGGAAAAGCGCGCCATGGCCTCGGCCGCGGCGGCGCAGCGCCTCAGATATTTGCGGACGTCCTCCTCGCCGAGGCGCCCCGACATGATCTCGAGATCGGCGAGAAAGCCGCCGTCGCCGGCTGCCGACCGCTCGGCAAGCATGGCCAGCGTCCGCTCGACCAGCGCTTCCTCCTCGCGCCCCTCGACCGGGCGGAAGCCAGGGGTGATCCCGGCCTCGGCGGGAAAGGCGCCCAGCAGGGTCTGGCAGAAGCTGTGGATGGTCTGGATTCGAAGCCCGCCGGGACAGTCGAGGACCATTGCGAAGAGACGGCGCGCCCGGGCCACAAGCGCGGGGTCGGGCGCCACCCCGAGCGCCCGGAGTTCGGCTTCGAGCCCAGCCTCGTCGAGCCCGACCCAGAAGGCAAGACGCCCGCCGATCCGCTCGGCCATTTCGGCGGCGGCGGCCTTGGTGAAGGTCAGGCAGAGGATCGATTCGGGCGCGGCGCCCTCGAGCAGCAGGCGAAGCACGCGCGCGGTCAGGACCTGCGTCTTGCCGGTCCCCGCGCTCGCCGAGAGCGAGGCGTGCTTGTAGGGTTCGGCCGCGGCGGCCTGGTCGCGATCGAGCGGCTTGAGGGCGGAGGGACGCGACATGGATGTCCTCGTCATAACGCTTCCGCTCGGGTGCGCCATGCGTTTATGAGGCGCGCGAACGAGCATGACAGGAGTGACCGAGTGAGCGACGACAGCAAGAAGCCGGCCGGACCAGCCAAGGAAACGGACAGCCGCAACTTCAAGGCGGGGATTGCGGTCGGGATCGGTTCGGCGGCGATCGTCGCGGCGCTGCTCTACGCGCGCTCGGGCAAGCCCAGGAAGAAGTAAAAGCTCAGGCCTCGGCCCGGCCGAGCCACTCCTCGAGCCGCATCAGCTGGTCGTAGTCGCCGTAGCGGGCGAAGCGCGGCTGGAGCTTGGCGGTGAAGGGCTCGTCGCCGGTCAGCCAGCGCGCCGCGGCTTCGGCGAAGTGACGGCGGGCTTCCTCGAGGAGCCCGGTCCCGCCCATGTCCTGGACATAGCCGCGGCGATCGCCCTTGTCGGGCTTGGCGAGCGACCAATATTCAAAGCCTTCGGGCTTTCCCTTCACCCATTCGAACCCGTCGGCCTCGGCGATCAGCCCGAGCAGCCCGAGCTGGAGGGCGAAACCCGCCTCGACCTGCTTCTTCGCCGGGGGCTTGCCGGTCTTGTAGTCGAGGATGACGAGCTCGTCGCGGCCACGCGCGATCCGGTCGATCCGGTCGGCGCGGCCGATCAGCTTCACCCCCGCAATCTCGGCTTGGCCGTCGACCTCGGCCCCGGCCGGCCGCCTCCCCTCTTCCTGGAGCGCCGCCTCATGGTCGGCAAGCACGGCGATCGCCTCGAGCAGTCGCGGCCCCCACAAGGCGCGCATCAGCGGGTGGATGTCGTCGGCCGCAAGAAGGGTTCGGGCACGCGGGAGCAATTGCGCCGGGGCACATTGGTCCTCGTCGTGCCACTGCTCGAACAGCGCATGGACGATGGTCCCGCGCCACGCCGCGTCCTGGTCGGCGGCAAGGTCGTCGAGTGGCCGAAGCCTGAGCATCGCCTTGGCATAGAAGGAAAAGGGATCGGCCTTGAGGCGATCGAGGTCGGTGACCCTGATCGAACGCGGACGGTCGGCCACCGGCGGGCACGGGCGAGGGCGGGCGACCGGCCGTTCCTCCACCGGATCGTCGAGCACGATCGCAAGCCGCTCGAGCTCGGTGTCGCGCCTGAGGCTGCCGGTCAGCGCCTCGAGGCGAAGCAGCAGGCGCGAACTGACGGTGGGCGAGCGGCCGTCGCGGCGGGCGCGGCTGAGCAGGACATCCTTGGCGCAGAGCAGGCTCGCGAAATCATGGGCCGAGAGGCCGATCCGAAGCTCGGGCCCCGGCAGGCCAAGCTGGCGGCGGACCTTGACCGGGAGCCAGGGATCGGGGTTCGGCGGGGCTGGCCACACGCCCTCGTTCAACCCGGCGAGGACCATGAGGTCGGTCTTGATCAGCCGCGCCTCGAGCAGGCCGAGGATGCTGACGCGCGGGTGCTGCCCGTAAGGCGGGCGGACCGCGACGGCGTCGAGCAGGCTGCGCAGGAGCGGGACCGCGTCGTCGGTGCCGACCGGCAGTCGCGCGGTGCTTGGCGAGGCCTCGATCGCGGCGAGGAGGTCGGCGGCGGCGCGGCCGTCGGGTCCGCTCCACAGTTGGTCTCCGCACAAAGCGGTCCCGGTCTCGCGCAAGCGGGCCGCCAGGTCAGCAAGCGTGGTCCCCTCGGCGAGCAGCCCCTCGACCGGGACCAGCGCCGGACGGATCCGTTCCCAGCCTTCCGCGATCCCGCGCCTGGGCCGCTCGGCATGGCGCTGGGCAAGCAATCGGTCGAGCCCGGCGAGCCCCGGCAGCGGGCGCGGCCCGCGCAGCGCGAGGTCGAGCGTGCGGACATCGTCGAGCCAGCCGAGCCGCCCCTCGCCTGCGCGGACCAGCGGATGGCCAAGCAGCGCGAGCAGGGCGACGGGTGCCAGGCCCTCCGCTCCCGCCGCCGTCAGCACGAGAAGCAGCGTCCCGGGCGGTCGCAGCCCGAGCGGAGTCCCGGCGCTGTCGTCGGCCTCGATCCCCCAGCGCTTGAGATGCTCGCCGACGCGCCGGGCAAGCTGGCGGTCGGGAGTGACGAGCGCGGCGGTCCGGCCGGGTGTCTCGAGCGCTGCGCGCAGGGCAAGGGCGATTCCCTGCGCTTCCGCGGCGGGATCGGGGAAGACGGCGAGCTTGACGGGGCCGAGCTCGCGCTGCTCCTGCCCAAGCCTGCTCCATTCATGGCTGAAGGAAGCGGCGGTGAGCGCCTGCGCAGCGGCGCGGCTCCGGGCGGGTCCGTCGGGGGCGGCGCTGGTCGACGGCCATTGCTGCACCTCGGCGCGGCCGATCCCCATCCGGTCGAGCAGCAGCTTGAGGTGATATTGCGGATGCGTCGGCTCGGGCCGTTGGGGATCGTCGGGCCGCTCGCTGCCGAGCGCCTCCCACTGCTCGTCCGACAGGAGGGCCGCGTCGGCGAGCCCCGGAAGCACCACCTTGCCCTCGGGCAGTCCGGCAATCACGCGGAGCAGCCCGGCGATGGCCGGCGCGGCGGTGGTGATTCCCGCGGCGATGGTGAAACCGGGCGGCGGGGCCGCCTGCCAGCGCCGGGCGGTGGCGTTGAGCAGCCGGTTGCGGCGCTCGGTGAGCTCGATCCGGCCGAGGCCCGCGCGCCGCTCGGGCCAGCGCTCGAGGAGCACGCCGAGCTGCTCGAGCGCGCGCTGCTGGTGGCCGGCGAGATCGTCCTGCGCGCCGAGGATCGCGGCGAGGTCGGCGGGAGTCTTTTCCTCGACCAGCAGCTGGTCGAGCGTGCGGCCGAGCTCGGCGGCGAGCCGCCACGCCTCGGCGGTGCTTCCGCCCCGTTCCTCGCGGATCAGCAAGGCGAGCTCCGCTTGCCGGGTGAGCGGGTCGATCGCGGGGGGCACGGGGTCGCCCGAGACAGGCTCGAGCGCGCCGCCGATCCGCTCGTCGAGCGCAGGGTCGCCGACCGGGATCAGCCGGGGCAGCAGCAGGCCGGCGCCGCTGGCGCGGACGAAGGCCTCGGTGACCGAGCGGACCGCCCGGGCGTTGGGAAGGAGGATTCGGCCGCGGGCCAGCGCCAGCGGGTCGCCGGTGAAGCGGCGCACCAGTTCGGTCGCGAGCGCATCGGCGAAGCTCGCCTCGGCCGGGATGGAAAAGACCGCCGGCCGGGGCGCGGCCTCACTCATGGGCGAGCGCGTGCTCGGTGGCGTGGATCGCGCCGGGGGTGCCGACGTCGAACCACAGACCCTGGTGGACGGTGCCGAAGCAGCGCCCTTGCGCAATCGCCTTGTCCCACAGGATATTGGTCGAGAAAGGACCCTCGGGCGCGTCGTCGAGGAGGTGCTGGCTCATCAGCTGGATGCCGGTGTAGACGAAGGGTGCGACACGCGCCTTGCCGCGGCGGCGCAGGCGCCCGCCCGAGTCCATGTGGAAGTCGCCGACCCCGCCGTGATTGCCCGCGCGGGCGAGCGGCACGAGGAGCAGCAGGCAGTCCATCTTCGCCCCGTCCCACTGGCTGGCGAGGAGTTTGAGCGAATCGCTCGGCCCGTCGACCCAGAAATTGTCGCTGTTGACCGCCAGGAAGGGATCGCAGTCGATCAGCGGGCGGGCGCGGACGAGGCCGCCGCCGGTCTCGAGCAGTTGCGCGCGCTCGTCGCTGACCGCGACGTCGAGATCCTTCACCCGGGCCTTGAGATGTGCCTCGAGCGCATCGGCGAGATAATGGACGTTGACCACCACCCGCTCGACCCCCGCGGCGCGAAGCCGGTCGAGGACATGATCGAGGAGCGCCTTGCCGGCGACCTCGACCAGCGGTTTGGGCCGCGTCGCGGTCAAGGGCCGCATCCGCTTGCCGAGGCCGGCGGCCATGACCATGGCGGTCTTCGGGACCTCGGCCGGGATTTCGGGCCGGATGCGGAGCGCGCGGTGGCTCTGCGCGGCCATCAGGCGGCCTCGCCCCAGGCGGCGGCGCGGGCCGCGGGCGGCACGTTGGCGTCGAACCAGGCCTCGACCGGCGCGAGCCCCGGTGCGGCGAGGTCACGCTCGAGCAGGCCCCACATGCGCGGCTGGAAGCGGCGGTAGCCGGGCTTTCCGTCGCGCTTCCACAGCCGGCAGAAGACCCCGAGGATGCGCGTGTTGCGCTGCGCGGCGAGCGCCCAATAAGCGCGCTCGAACGCCTCGCCCTGCCCGGTCGCGGCGATGTAGCGGTCGAGCATCGCGCGCTCGATTTCGGGCGAAACGTCACGCCGCGCGTCCTCAAGCACCGAGGCGAGGTCATAGGCGGGATGGCCGGCAAGCGCGTCCTGGAAGTCGAGCAGGCCGAGGTGCTTCACCCCGCGCCGCCCGTCGACCAGCATGATGTTCTCGGCATGATAGTCGCGCAGCACGGTGACCGGGCCGAGCCCATCGGCGGCGACCGGGGAAAGCACCTTTTCCCAGGCCGCGCGGTACGAGGCGCGGTCGACCTCGATCCCGACCGCGGGCGCATACCAGTCGGGAAAGAGCTCGAGCTCGGTCAGCCATTCGGAAAGCCCGTGCGGTGGAAGCCCGGGCATGGGGGCATGGCCGTGGAGGTCCACCAGGAGGTCGGTCGCATGAGCGTAGAGCTCGGCCTCGCGGTCGGGCGCGTCGTCGAGCGTCTCGCGCAGCCGGCTGTCGCCGAAGTCGGCCAGCAGCAGGAGCCCGGCATCGAGGTCGCGGGCGAGAATGTCGGGGGCGCTGAAACCGCGGCCGGTCAGCCATTCGGCGACCGCGATGAACGGCCTCGGGTCCTCGTGCGGCGGGGGCGCGTCCATCAGCACCGCCGCGCCATGGCCCTCGTGGTGAACCCGGAAATAGCGGCGGAAGCTGGCGTCGCCGGCGAGCGGGACGATGCGCGCTCCCTCCCACCCGGCGCGGGCGAGGAAGTCGTCGGCGGCAGCGGGCGGAATCATGCTCGAAGCGGGGGCGGTGGCCATCGCCCTTCCCATGCCCCGGGCACCTCCCAAGTCAAGGCGCGGCGGCCATCGGCGTCGACAGAAAGCGACAACCGGAGGGCTTGGGGCCAGGCAGCTGCATCGGCGCGCTCGGGCCATTCGACCAGCAGCGCGCTGTCGAGGAGCATGTCGTCGAGGCCGAGCTCCTCGATCTCGTGGCTGTCCTCGATCCGATAGAGGTCGACATGCGCGACGGGTACGCGGGTCGCCTCATAGGGCTGGACGATGGCGAAGGTCGGACTCGGCACCTCGCCCTCGTGGCCGAGCGCGGCGAGCAGCCCCCGCACCAGCGTGGTCTTGCCCGCGCCGAGCGGTCCCGAGAGGGTCACGACATCGCCCGCGCGGATCGCCGCCGCCAGCGCCGCGCCGGCCTTGGCCATGTCGGGCTCGGTGAGGGTCCACATCAGCTTCGGCCGCGCGGAAGCGTGATGAGCACGCTGGTCCCCTGCCCGACCGCGCTCGACAGCTGGACGGTGCCGCCATGCGCCTCGATGAACTGGCGAGTGAGCGGGAGGCCGAGCCCGAGCGCCGCCTCGCCGCGCTTCTCGCCCAGCCGGGTGAAGCGCTCGAACACCCGCGCCTGGTCCTCGGGGGCAAGCCCCGGGCCGGTGTCGCTGACGAGGATCTCGGCCATGTCGGGATCGCCGCGGGTGACCAGCCGGACCTCGCCCTTGTCGGTATAGGCGATGGCGTTGCGAAGCACATGCTCGAGGCTTTCGCGCAGGCGCCGATGGTCGCCCTGGAGCGACCCCGTGCCCTCGCCCACCACCACCTTGAACTTGAGGCGCTTGGCCCGGGCGGCGGGCTCCATCCCCTCGGCGACGCTGCGGACGAGGCCGGCGAGATCGACCCGCTCGCGCTCCAGCGTCACATCGCCGCGCGCGCCCTGGGTCAGGTCGAGGACGTCGTCGATCAGCCGCGACAGCCGCGCAACCGATTCGAGGATCGCCGAGACATAGTCGCGGGCCGAGCCCGACAATTCGCCGGCATAGCCCTCGCGCAGCATCTCGGCGAACCCGCCGATCGAGGTCAGCGGCGTGCGCAATTCGTAGCTCATGTTGGCGACGAAGTCGGTGCGCACCTTGTCGGCCTGTTCGAGCGCCTCGGCACGCTCGCGAAGCGCGGCCTCGATGCGGCTCGAGTCGGTCACGTCGACCATGGTGAAGAGCGCATTGCCGTCGGGGAGCGGAACCGCGGCGAATTCGAAGTGGCGACCGTCGGCGAGGTTGAGGCGGCCGCGCTCGACCCGCCGCTCGGTGGTGGCGGCCCGGACCAGTTCGCGCAGCCGCGCCGCGGCGGTCGGGTTGACGAGGCGCCCGGCAAAGGCCGGGACCAGCTCGTCGACGCGGGGGTGCTCGGCGAGCCAGCTCTCGTCCAGCCCCCAGAAATCGCCGAAGCGGCGATTCCAGAGATAGAGGCGGCCGTCGGACGCGAACACCGCGACGCCCTCGAACAGATTGTCGAAGGTCGCGGTGCGGACCCGGAGCAGGGTGTCGCGCGCGCTGGCGAGGCGGACCTGCTCGGTGCGGTCCTCGAAGATCAGCCGGAGCCCGCCGTCGGGGAGCGGCTGGCCGACCACGCGCAGATGGTCGCCATTGGCGAGGATCCACTCCTCCTCATGGACTTCCTCGGCGCTGGTGAACCAGCCACGCCGCTCGGCCTTCCATTCGGGAAAGTCGCGCACTTCGGGGAGGCGATGGTTCTCGCGCATCCGCTCGAGCAGGCGGTCGAATTCGGGCTTTTCGTCGAGCCAGTCGGTCTCGATTTGGCTAAGGATGGCAAAGGGCGTGTTGTAGGAGGACAGCGTGCGGTCGGGGTCGAACTGGATCGCGCCCGCGGTCATCCGGTCGCTCAGCTCGCGCTGACTCTCGACGTAGCGGGAGAGCTCGCTGCGGGCGTCCTCGAGCTCCTGGATGTCGATCGCATAGCCGGCGACCCGCCCACCGGGGAGCGGCACGTCGACGAGGCGCAAGGTCCGCCGCTCGCCGCCGATGGTGGCCGGGCGGACGCGCTCGTTCGGCCGCCCCTCGGTGAGCGCCAGCGCGGCGCTCTCGGCCCCGCCCTCGACCAGCTCGACCGCCTGGGCGACGACTTCACGCGCGTCGCGGGCTTCGACCGCGGTGACGAAGGCGCGATTGACCAGCACGAGGCGCAGGTCCTCGCCGCGTACCCACATCGGAAAGGGCGCCGCCTCGATCAGCTGGGTCAGCGCGGCGAGCGCGATCTCGGTCGCCTGGAGCTGGGCGATGGTCTCGGTCCGGTCGCGCTCGGCAATGCTGCAGTCGGCGATCCACAGCAGCACCGATCCCGGCGGCGACGGCAAGGGCGCGGGTCCACCGCGAACGTCGAACAGCCGCCCCGAGGCCTGTACCCTGACGGTGAGGGCAATGGGATTGGAGCCGAGCGCCGCGGCGGCCAGCCCCTCCTCGAGCGCGGCGAGGTCGGCGCCCCGCAGCCCGTCCTCGCCGCCGAGCTCGGCAAGGGTCGTCGCGGCCGGGCAGCCGAGCTCGCGCAGCAGCCCCGGCTCGGCATCGATCGAGCGATCGGCCATGACCAGTAAAGGACGGCTCGGCGCGGCGGCGAGCAGCGCGGCGATCGCCTTGGCATGGCCGGTCAGCGCCCGCGCCTGGCGGCTTTGCCGGGCGCCCCGCCAGGCGAGCAGCGCGGCCACGGGAACCCACAGGGCGGCAAGCGCCAGCGCGGCCGTCTGCCACCCCTCGCCTGCCAGCATTTCCGGTCCGAACGCCCCGCTCACCGACGCAGCGATACAGGCCTCCGCGGGGTAAAAGAAGAGCGTCCGTGCGGCCGGGGCCGCGGCAGGAGGACATAAGAGAGTCGCGCTGTGTCTCTTGTGTCGCACCGTCGTAAGCTGCTGACATCACGCGGGTTCTTTCAGAAACTTAACCTGTGTTAAGAGAGTCGCCTACCGGTCTCTGTGTTATTTTTGCGACAGCACGGCGACAGAAATACTTGCTGCCCCATGAACGGATTGTGTTTGCCGGACGCCCCGCCATGAAGGCCGGCGGATTGCCATCCAGTTTCGAGGGATTCACCTGGCTATGAAGAAGACGACCTTGCTCGGCGCCACCGCGCTGAACACTCTGGCGCTGGTGGGCGCGAGCTTCGCGTTTAGCAGCGCGGCGTCGGCCCAGACCGCCACGCCGACCGACACCACGGCCCCGACGACGCAGACCTGCGCCGACGGCAGCACCATCCCCGCCAGCCAGTCGTGCCCGACTCCGGACGCGACCGCCACGGGCCAGAGCGAAGTCGCGACCACCGCGACCACCCCGGAAGCGACCAAGGAAGGCGAAATCGTCGTCACCGGTTCGCGTATCCGTCGTCCCAACATCGAATCGCCGGTTCCGGTCACCTCGCTGACCGCCGAGGAACTGACCAGCTCGGGTGACGTCAACGTCGGCGACGCGCTGAACGACCTGCCGTCGATCCGCTCGACCTACAGCCAGGCGAACTCGACCCGCTTCATCGGCACCACCGGCCTCAACCTGCTCGACCTTCGCGGTCTCGGCGTCACCCGCACCCTGGTGCTGGTCAACGGCCGCCGCCACGTCACCGCTTCGCCGGGCGACTTCCTGGTCGACGTCAACACCATCCCGACCGACCTCATCGACCGCGTCGACGTGATCACCGGCGGTTCGTCGGCGGTGTACGGCTCGGACGCCGTCGCGGGCGTCGTCAACTTCGTCCTCAAGAACAACTACGAGGGCATCACCCTGCGTGGCCAGGGCGGCGTGTCGGACCGCAAGGATCGCGGCATCTACACCCTCTCGCTGACCGCGGGTAAGAACTTCCTCGACGATCGCCTGAACGTCGCGGGCAACCTGGAATATGTGAAGGCGAACCCGCTCTACTTCCGCGATCGCGACTTCCTCACCGGCGCCTACAGCGGCCGCTGCCAGTTCAACACCGCCGAATTCACCACCGGTGAGAGCCCGTTCGGTTCGGACGGCATCCCCGACCAGCAGTTCTTCTGCGGCGTCCGCAACACCGCCATCTCGAATGGCGGCACCCTGACCGCCGTCGCCCCGGCGGGCGGCTGCACCAGCGCCATCTACGCCCCGGGCGGCAGCGCCGCTGCCCTCGGCGCCGCGCGCTGCTACAATCCGGGCACCCCGCTCGGCCAGGTCAAGGTCCTGAACTTCAACCGCAACGGCGACCTGATCACCCAGACCCCGCTGTTCGACTTCCGTCCCTATGGTTCGGGCAACTACATCCCGGTCCCGGGCCAGGACGCGCCGGGCGCCACGCTTCGTGACACCGGCCAGATCGCGCCGGGCCTCGACCGCTACACCGCCAACATCCTGACCTCGTTCGAGGTTAGCCCGGCGTTCCAGCCCTTCTTCGAGGGCAAGTATGTCTACGTGAAGGGTCTGCAGGAGGGCCAGCCGAGCTTCTTCCAGAGCTCGTTCCCGGCCTTCTTCGGTGCCGGCCGCGGCATCCGCTGCGACAACCCGTTCCTCGACGCGGCCGACATCACCGCGCTGCAGGCCGTCGGCCGCTGCGCCGGCGGTGCGACCTCGACCGAGACGCTGGCGCTCGGCCGCTTCAACATCGACTTCGGCGGCCGTTCGGAGCTCGTGAAGCGCAAGACCTACCGCGTGGTCGGTGGCGTCCGCGGCGACTTCAACGACGACTGGAACTACGAAGTCGCGGTCAACTATGGCCGGGTGCGCATCAACACCACGCAGCGCAACAACCTCATCACCTTCGACCTCGACGGGAACCCGGACGGCTTCCTGTTGGCGACCGATGCGGTGCGTAACGCTGCCGGACAGATCGTCTGCCGCGTGAACCAGACCACGGTCACCCGTCCGGACTGCGTTCCGATCAACGTCTTCGGCTTCGGTGCACCGAGCCAGGCGGCGCTCGACTTCGTCCAGACCGACGACACCTTCGTGAAGTACGGCGCGAGCGAGTTCAACGTGGTCGGCTATGTCGGCGGCGATCTTTCGCAGCTGTTCGAACTGCCGGGCGGCCCGATCCGCTTCGTGGTCGGCGGCGAGTATCGCCGTGAGAAGGCATTCTACTACGCCGATCCGCTGTCGCAGGCCGGTGGCACCTTCTTCAACGCCTTCCAGCCGTTCAACCCGCCGCTGTTCAAGGTGAAGGAAGCCTTCGGCGAAATCGAAGCGCCGCTGCTCAAGGACCTGCCGTTCGCGCACGAACTGACCGTCTCGGCGGCCGGTCGTATCTCGGACTACAACACCACCGCGGGCACCACCAAGGCGTACAACCTGAACGGTGTCTGGGCTCCGGTCCGCGACCTGCGCTTCCGCGCCAACTACTCGAAGTCGGTCCGCGTGCCCACGCTGAGCGACCTCTACGCGCCGTTCAGCCAGAACTTCGCGTTCCTGGCCGATCCCTGCGACGTCCTGAACATCGGCAGCCCGGGCACCAACCGGTACACGAACTGCCAGAACCAGGGCATTCCGCTCGGCTTCATCAACGCCCCGGCGCGTTCGCAGACCACCGAGATCAGCTCGGGCGGCAACCCGCTGCTGACCGCGGAAACCGGCAAGTCCCTGACGCTGGGCGGCGTGTTCACGCCGCGCTTCATCCCGGGCTTCAACCTCTCGGTCGACTATTACCGCATCCGGGTGAACAACCTGATCGCCACCCTCGGCGGCCAGACCATCCTCAACCTCTGCTACGATCTGCCGCAGCCCAACCAGTATTGCGGCCTGATCTTCCCGCGTAACCCCGACTTCACCTTCGCCAGCCCCGCGCTGATCTCGGGTGGCGTCAACTACGCGAAGCAGAAGGCGGACGGCATCGACGTCGAAGTCGGCTATCGCAAGCAGTGGACCCCGGACTTCCGCACCGACTCGCGCCTGATCGCGACCTACGTGCTGAAGCGCGAGAACTACACCAGCCCGACCAACCCGCAGTTCGCGTCGCAGCAGCTGTTCAACCTCGGTGACCCGGAACTGGCGGCCAACTTCGCCACGACCTTCACCTACAAGAACTTCGACCTGCGCTACTCGGTCAACTATGTCGGCCGTCAGATCATCGGCGCCTACGAGAACTACTACTCGTTCCAGGGCCGCGATCCGACCAACGCCGACCTGACCGCCGAGGTCTGGTATCCGGAGCGCTGGATCCAGAACCTGCGCCTCAATGTCCGCGTCAACAAGAAGTACAGCTTCTACACCGGCGTCGACAACTTCACCGATCAGCTGCCCCCGCTGGGCCTGATCGGCAACGAAGGCGGCAACGGCTTCGACCCGATCGGTCGTTACTGGTACGCCGGTTTCCGCGCCGACTTCTAAGTCGAGCGGACCAACCGAACAGGAGGGCCGTCCCGAAAGGGGCGGCCCTTTTGTTTGTGGGCCCGCTGCGCTAGGGGGCGCTCGACATCGGGCCGCGGGCTAGCGGCCGTTCCAGCATCGGAGTTGAAGAACGTGGCGACCCAGACCCTGACACGCGACTATCTCGTCAAGGACCTCGGCCTGGCCGATTTCGGCCGCAAGGAAATCGAGATCGCCGAGACCGAGATGCCGGGCCTGATGGCGCTCCGCTCGGAATATGGCGCCTCGCAGCCGCTGAAGGGCGCGCGCATCACCGGCTCGCTCCACATGACCATCCAGACCGCGGTGCTGATCGAGACGCTGACCGCATTGGGCGCCGACGTCCGCTGGGCGAGCTGCAACATTTATTCGACCCAGGACCATGCCGCCGCCGCCATCGCCGCGACCGGCGTCCCCGTCTTCGCCGTCAAGGGCGAGACGCTGGAGGAATATTGGGACTATGTCGTCCGCATCTTCGACTGGTCGAAGGATGGTGACGACACCACCTGCAACATGATCCTCGACGACGGCGGCGACGCCACCATGTTCGCGCTGTGGGGCGCGCGGGTCGAAGCCGGCGAGACCCTCTTCACCCCGTCGAACGAGGAAGAGGAAATCTTCGTCGCGACGCTGAACAAGTTCCTGAAGGAGCGTCCGGGCTACCTCACCAAGACCGTCCAGAGCATCAAGGGCGTCTCGGAAGAGACCACCACCGGCGTCCACCGGCTCTACGAGCTCGCCAAGCAGGGCAAGCTCCCCTTCCCCGCCATCAACGTCAACGACAGCGTGACCAAGTCGAAGTTCGACAATCTCTACGGCTGCAAGGAGAGCCTGGTCGACGCCATCCGCCGCGGCACCGACGTGATGCTCGCCGGCAAGGTCGCGGTGGTCGCGGGCTTCGGTGACGTCGGCAAGGGCTCGGCCGCGTCGCTCCGCAATGGCGGCGCGCGCGTGCTGGTGACCGAGATCGATCCCATCTGCGCGCTCCAGGCCGCGATGGAAGGCTATGAGGTCGTGACGATGGAAGAGGCCGCTCCGCGCGCCGACATCTTCGTCACCGCGACCGGCAACATGGACGTCATCACGCTCGACCACATGCGCGCGATGAAGAACATGGCGATCGTCTGCAACATCGGCCACTTCGACAGCGAGATCCAGATCGCTTCGCTGAACAACATGAAGTGGACCGAGATCAAGCCGCAGGTCGACGAGGTCGAATTCCCGGACGGCAAGAAGATCATCGTCCTCTCGAAGGGCCGCCTGGTGAACCTCGGCAACGCCACCGGCCACCCGAGCTTCGTGATGTCGGCCAGTTTCACCAACCAGACGCTGGCGCAGATCGAGCTGTGGACCAAGTCGGAGCAGTACGGGAACGACGTGTACGTCCTGCCCAAGCACCTCGACGAGAAGGTCGCCGCGCTCCACCTCGAGAAGCTCGGCGTGAAGCTGACCCAGCTTTCGGACAAGCAGGCGAGCTACATTGGCGTGAAGAGCGAAGGTCCGTTCAAGCCGGACCACTACCGCTACTAAGAGACAAGCGTCGTCCCCGCCCGCGCGGGGACGACGACTTCAGATGGACGCCGGCGCCTCGGGATAGGTGTCGAGCACGTCCCCGAGCGCCTCCTTCAGGGGCCCGAGCCACGGCTCGAACGGCCGCCAGCGCTCCATCCCCTCGCGGTTGATCGGCTTCCTGACCTGCGCGGCGCTCGGCGTGCGGACCGCGCGGTCGTTCTCGTGGTGGCGCAGTACGCCCTCCTCGAAGGGCACGCCGACATAGTCGAGCATCGCGCGGATCTCAGTCTCGCTGTCCTCGACCAGCCGCTCATGGATGACCCGGTGCACCCGCCCCGGCATCGCCGCATCGACCGCCGCCATCAGCCGCACATAATCGCGATAGTAATGGCCGATGTCGTCGAGGTCGTAGCTGAACCCCTGCCCGCGCGCGAAATTTTGCTTGAACAGCGACCAGCCGCAATCGAGCGGATGGCGCCGCGCGTCGATGATCCGGGCGTTGGGGAGGATGCGCGCGATCAGCGCGACGTGAAGCCAATTGTTCGGCAGCTTGTCGATGAAGAACGGCCGGTCGGTCTTGCGATAGACCGCCGCCCCCTCGAGGTAGCGCTCGCCGATCTCGCGGGCGCGCTCGGGCGATAGCGCACGGATATTTTCCGGGTAGCGGCCGCCCTCCTCCTGCTCGAGTTCGCGGGTCAGCAGCGGAAGCACGGGCAGTTCGGCGGTGCCCTCGATGGCCGAATGGCTGGCGAGGATCTGCTCGATCAGGGTCGATCCCGCCCGCGGGAGGCCGACGATGAAGATCGGCGTGACCGCCTCGCTGGCGTGCTGCGCCGGACCGGTCGCGCCGTCCTTCAGCAGCGACAGGGACTGGTCGACAAGGCCCGTGATGACGTCGGCATGATAGCCCGACTGCGCCTTCCGGATCGCGTTTCCGGCGGCATAATGCGCGAAGCTTTCCTCGACCTGGCCCGCATCCTCGAAGGCCTTGCCCAGCGCGAAATGAAGATGGAGCCTTTGGTCCTCGCCAAGGTCGTCGCGGGCGAGCTCGCGACGCATGACCGCGACGTCTTCGGGCGCGAAGCGGAAGGTCTTGAGGTTGGCGAGGCTCCACCAGACGACGCCGGCCTCGGGCTTCAGGGCTGCGGACCGCCGATAGGCCTCCACGCTTCCCTCTGTGTCGCCGAGGGTATTGCGGACATGGCCGAGGTTGACCCACAGGCCGGAATGGTCGGGCATCCGCTCGAGCAGTCTCGTGTAGAGTGCGGCGGCCTGGCGATAGTCTCCCATTCTGCCGAGGGCATCGGCCTTGGTCCCGAGGATGCCCGCATTGTCGGGTTCTTCGGCGAGCATCGTTTCGAGCAAGGTGAAGGCGTCGTGCATGCGGTTCTGGTCGATCAGCAGCGTGACCAGGCGCAGCCGCGCCGAGCGATAACGGGGGACGACCTCGAGGGCCTTGCGGAGAAGCTGCTCGGCGTCCTTGCGGGCCCCGACCAGCGCGCCGATCTCGGCGAGCATGCGTAGCGCGGCAGCATCGTCGGGATGCGCGCCGAGCCACGGCCGGAGCAGCCGCTCGGCCTCGTGGAGCTTCTGCGACTGGATCGCGATCGCAGCTTCGACGAGCGTCGGGGAATGTCCCGCGGCCTCGACCGAGGCGAGTTCGACCTCGCTCGCTTCCTCGTCATTTCCGAGCCGGCGAAGCGCCTGGGCGAGAAGCCGTAGCGCATCCCCGTCATGCGGCGACAGGCGGAGGATTTCGCGCGCCTGGGCGGCCGCAAGCCGCGGGCTCTGCGCCAGCAGTCGCCGTCCATGGGCGAGGACCTGCGCGCGGTCCGCTTCCCCGGCAAAGACGATGTCATCGGATGGGTCGTTCATCGGGTTTGCCCTGCGAGCCGCAAAGTGAGGCGTCAAGAAAAGGGAAAAGGCCGGCACCTTGCGGCACCGGCCTTCCCCTGTTGGTCAGCGATGCGCTGCTCAGAACTTCGCGACGAAGCCCGAGTAGAAGAAGCGACCGCGGTTCGAGTAGATGCCGCTGCCGTCACCGATGCCCGATGCGCCAAGCGGCGGGTTGGTGTTCAGCAGGTTATCCACGCCGACGTAGAAGTTGTACTTCTTGCCCGCGTCGATCGCCAGGCGGACGTCGTGGTAGAAGACCGCCGGGTAGAAGCGCTTCGAGAAAGCGTCGGCATTCTCGGGCGGACGACCCTGGTACGAGAAGTAGTTCTCGTAGGCACCGTTGGTCATCTTATCGAGGTAACGCATCTCGTAGCCAATGGTGAACGGCCCGTGCTCGAGGCTGGTCTTCCAGTTGAAGGCGTTCTTCGGGCTGCCGAGCTCCCCGTTGGCGGTGTTGCCGCGCTTCGGATCGATCGGGTTGAGGAAGGACGCATTCTCCAGCGCGCGAGTGTAGATGAAGCGCGTGTTGAGGCGGCCGAGATTGCCGATCTCGCGGCGATAGGCGACCTCGACGTCGATGCCGCGGACCTTGAGCTTCGCGAAGTTCAGCGGAACCACCTGCAGGCTGTTGTCGATGATCTGGAACGGCTGCTCGCCGTTCGGACCACCGGCGGCGCCGGCCCGCTGGAATTGACCGCAGAACTGGTTGTTGATGTCGGTCTGGTCGTAGCAGGCGTCGAGGATCGACTGCGCCGACAGCGCGGTGATGACGTTGTTCACCGTGATGTCGTAATAGTCGACCGAGGCCGAGAAGCCCGGAAGGAAGCGGGGCTGGATGACCGCACCCACCGTGTAGCTGTCCGACTTCTCCTCACGCAGGTTCGGATTGCCGCCCGACTGGAACGGCAGCGACGAGAGGTAAATGTAGTTGAAGTCGGCCGGAACACCCGCGGCAGCGCAATTGGTCTGACGCAGCGGCGTGTCGCGGTTATCCAGCGAGCAGGGATCCGAGACCAGCGAGTAGTTCTGCGACAGCGGGAACGACAGGTCGCTGAGGTTCGGAGCACGAACCGCACGGCTGTAGTTGGCGCGGAAGCGGATGTCGCGGACCGGAGCCCAGTCGAGGCCGGCGTTGTAGGCGTAGACCGTACCGGTCCGGCCCTTGTAATCCGACACGCGGCCGGCGGCGCTGAGCGTCAGCTCCTCGAAGAACGGGCTGTTCTTGAGGATCGGGAAGCGCAGCTCGCCGAAGGCTTCCTTGACCTTGAACTTGGGCGAACGCCAGGTGGCGATGCCGTTGTAGAAGGTCAGCCCGCTCTGGGTGAAGTCGTCCTGGTCGTAGAAGGCAGTCTCACGGCGATATTCACCGCCGAGGGCAAAGCCGACCGGACCGCCCGGCAGGTTGAAGAAGGTGCCCGTATCGCCCGAGACGAAGCCGGTGATGTCGAGCTGGGTCAGCTTGGCGCGAGCACGGCTGTTGGTCAGCAGATAGTCCCGCGCCTGCTGGGTGATGTTGCCGCTGCCGAACAGGTTGACCGGGACGCAGGTCGCGATGTCGTTGACGAGCTGCTGACGGGCGAAGTTCGAATCGACGAAGGCCGAAGCCGAGGTCGGGTCGAGCTTCGCGCGGCAGACGACGTTGCCGCTGCCGTCCTGGACCGCATCGATCGCCAGCAGGTAGCGCTGGAGATTGACGTTGCCGGTGATCTTCGTCTTCTCGCGATGCTCGCCGTAGTTGATCGAGAATTCGTAGTTCAGGTTCGAGCCGAGGTCGCCGCGAACGCCGGTGACGATGCGATAGGTGTCACGGCGGCCCTTCTCCTCGCGATTGCCGAGGTCGACGGCATTCTTGAGGAAGGTGAAGCCGAACTGGTCGGCGTCGTTGATGCCGTCACCCCCTGCAACGTAATTGCCCGCAGCGTCGTAATAGTCGCCGTAATAGTCGCGGATGATGCCGCGGGCCTGGTCGGCCAGATACGGGTTGCTGGTCGAGAAGCGCTCGCCGACCGCACCGGTGAAGAACGGACCGCTGGCGTTGCCGAGCGAATCGGTACGGCTGAACTTGGCTTCGACGAACGGCTCGAGGGCCGGGCTGATCTCGAAGTGGCCGACGAGGTTGGCGCTGTAACGGTCGAGCTTCGGCGACAGGCCGAACTGAGTCCCGTCACGGAAGTTGTCGCCGTTGCCGCCAATGAACGAGCCATTGGGCCCACGACCGACGCGCGTGCCGGTCTGCAGGGCCAGCGTGCCGTCCGGCTGGAAGATGTACGGGGTACGGAAGCCATTGACACGCGCGCCGCGGAAGGTGCCCGCGTTCGAGTAGGTCGCGCTGCGGATGTCGCGATAGAAGATGGCGTCGGGGTTGCCGTCGCTGCCATTCACCGCATCCGCCGGATCGGTATCGACGGTGACGAAGCCGTTCTGCTGGCGCAGGTTCGGGCGACCCGAGGCGTAATAGTCGTTCTGGCGGGCGTATTCGAGGTTGATCGCGACGTTGCCGCGACCGTCGGCGAAGTTCTTGCCGGCCAGCAGGCTGGTGTAATAGGCGCCCGCGTCGCCATACTTGCTGATGCCGCCCTGACCGCGGATCTGCAGGCCGCTGTAGTCCTTCTTGAGGACGAAGTTGACGACGCCCGCGATCGCGTCCGAACCGTAGATCGCCGAGTTACCGCCGGTCACCACGTCGACGCGCTCGATGAGGTCGGTCGGGATGGTGTTCACGTCGGGCGAATTGGCGTTGTACAGGATGTCGCCCGGGACGTGGCGGCGGCCGTTGACCAGCACCAGGGTGCGCTGGGTGCCGAGGCCGCGAAGATCGAGCAGGTTGAGGCCCGAGGTGCCGAGGAACTGGGTCGAGTTCGACTGGCCGAGCGTCGAGCGCAGCGCCGGAAGGTCGTTCAGCGCGTCGCCGACCGAGACGTTGCCGGTCTCGAAGAATTCTTCGCCGCCGACCGAGGTGACCGGAACGGTGCTCTCGAGGTTGGGACGACGGATGCGCGACCCGGTGACGACGATGTCCTGATCGGTCGTCGCGGCCGTGTTCGACTCGGTTTCCTGCTCGGTGGTCGGCGCGCCGGGAGCCTGGGCTTCCTGCTGCTTCTCCTGCTCGACTTCCTGCGCGAAGGCGGTGGAGCTGAAACCGGCGATCAGCGTCGCAGCGGCAATGCCGCGCAGTGCCGTGGCACCGAGAAGATGGACTTTGGTCATTTTCTTAACCTCGTTTAATAGCTGGGGCCTCTTCGCGGGCGAGCGCGATCAAGACAAGCCGCCACGGAGCCTCAACCCAATTGTTAATGACGAGTGTGACATCGGTGTCACATGGTCGAAAGGTCAGGCCGCGCCGGTCTCGCTGGCAAGCAGGCGGGGATCGATCCCCTCGCTCTTGAAGGCCGCCGCCCAGCGCTCGTCGGTGGGGGTCTCGAACAGGATGTCGGGCCTGCCGGCGGCCGCGAACCAGCCGTGCCGGGTCATCTCGTCCTCGAGCTGGCCGGCGCCCCAGCCAGCATAGCCGAGCGCGACCAGCCAGCGCTTCGGCCCCCGACCTTCCGCGATCGCGCGCAGCACGTCGATCGTCCCGGTCATCGCCCACAGCCTGCCGGTCGGACCGACCACCTGGAGCGTGTCCTCGCCGCCCCAGTCGTCCGAATGGAGCACGAAGCCGCGCCCCGGCTCGACCGGGCCGCCATGGTGGATCGCCGCGTCGGGCGCCTCGCCGGGATCGAGCTCGAGCTGCTTCAGGAGGCCGCGCAGGCGGATCCCCGCGCGCTTGTGGCTGATGCCGACCCCGACCGCACCATTTTCGTCGTGGATGCACAAAGCGGTCACCGACCGCTCGAAGCGCGGATCGGCCATTCCCGGCATCGCCAGCAGGAGCTTGCCGGACAGGAAGGGCGGATCGGCCATCGCCATATCTTGCCACGCGGCCACCGCCGCACAAGCCTTGTTGGTGTCATCAACGCTGGGTAGAGCGAGCGCCACGACACACTCATGCCAGAGGAGCCTCTTAAATGACGATCAAGGTCGGCGACCGCCTGCCCGACATGCCGCTCACCATCGCCACCAGCGAAGGCCCGCGGCCGACCACCACCGGCGACTATTTCGGCGGCAAGAAGGTCGCGCTGTTCGCGGTCCCCGGGGCCTACACCCCGACCTGCTCGGCCAAGCACCTCCCCTCCTATGTGGAGAAGGCCAACGAGCTGCGCGGCAAGGGCGTCGACGAGATCGCCTGCACCAGCGTCAACGACGCCTTCGTCATGGCTGCCTGGAACAAGGACCAGGGCAGCGAGGACATCACCATGATCGCCGACGGCAACGGCCAGCTCGCGCAGGCCCTCGGCCTCAGCATGGACGGCTCGGGCTTCGGCATGGGCACCCGCTCGCAGCGCTATTCGATGATCGTCAACGATGGCGTGGTCGAGCAGCTCAACGTCGAGGCGCCGGGCGAGTACAAGGCGTCGAGCGCCGAGACCCTGCTCGAGCAGCTCTGATCCGACCAGTGGGGTGGCGGTCGGGTCGGCCCGCCACCCTTACATCGCCGTAATGAACGCAACCCGCGCGCGGTCGCGGCGTTAAGTCTCCATATTCCCCAACGGATTCAATGGAGCAGCCAAGATGGCCAGTAAGTCGACCACCAGTAACAACCGCAGCCGCACGCGCACCAGCCGCGCCAAGAGCAGCGCGAGCAGCCGCGCCGGCAACCTCCGCAGCAAGATCGAGGGCCGCCGCGGCCAGGCGACCGCCGCCGTCAAGTCGCACCCCTATGCGACGGTGGCGCTCGGCGCGCTCGCGGCCGGTGCCGGCATCGCGGCCTTCCTCCTCTCGCGCCGCGAGAGCCTGCCCCTCGAGAAATGGGGCCAGAAGGTCGAGGACTTCGCCGGCCAGGTCGAGAAGAAGGTGAAGACGCTGCGCAAGGACGGCATCGACCTCGACGCCGACAGCAAGACCGAGATCAAGACCGGCGCCGTCGCTTACTGATCGACCGGTCTAGCCGGACCAAAAAAAGGGCGTCGGCCTCGCGGCCGGCGCCCTTCTTTCGTGGAGCTCAGGCGGAGCGGCCTACCAGCCGCACTTCCGCCCCTGGTTCTGCTGCTCGAGCCAGCGCTGCAGCGGCGCGAAATATTCGAGCATCGGACGCCCGCTCATCTCGCGGCTGCCGGTGAAGGCCTGGAGGGCATCGGGCCACGGCTTGCTCGCACCCATTTCCAGCATCGCGTTCAGGCGCTGCCCGACTTCCTTGTTGCCGTAGAAGGAGCAGCGGTGGAGCGGCCCCTTCCAGCCCGCCATGTCGCAGGCCGCCTTGTAGAACTGGAACTGCAGGATGCGGGCGAGGAAGTAGCGCGCATAAGGCGTGTTGCCCGGGATGTGGTACTTGGCGCCCGGGTCGAAGTCGGCCTCGCTGCGCTGGGTCGGCGGCGTGATCCCCTGATATTGCAGCCGGAGCTGGTTCCAGCCCGCCTCGTAGCTGCTCGCCGGGATCGACCCGTCGAACACGCCCCAGCGCCACTTGTCGACCAGCAGGCCGAAGGGAAGGAAGGCGACCTTGTCCATCGCCTGGCGAAGCAGCAGGCCGGTGTCCTTGCTCGCATCGGGCACCTTGTTGCGGTCGAGCAGCCCGATCTGGACCAGATATTCGGGCGTCACCGACAGCGCGATGAAGTCGCCGATCGCCTCGTGGAAGCCGTCGTTGGCGCCGTTGAGGTAGAGATAGGGCTGCTGGTTGTAGGCCCGCTGGTAGAAATTGTGCCCCAGCTCGTGGTGGATGGTGACCAGGTCCTCGCCATTGACCTTGGTGCACATCTTGATGCGCAGGTCGTCCTTGTTGTCGAGGTCCCAGGCGGAAGCGTGGCAGACGACCTCGCGGCCCTCGGGACGGACGATCTGCGAACGGGCCCAGAAGGTCTCGGGCAGCGGCGCGAAGCCGAGCGAGGTGTAGAAGCCCTCGCCGATCTTCACCATGTCGGTCGGGGTCTTCTTCTTGGCCTTCAAGAGGTCGGTCACGTCATAGCCGACATCGCCCGAACCCTTGGGCGCGACCACGTCGTAGATGTTGCCCCATTCCTGCGCCCACATGTTGCCGAGGAGGTCGGCACGGATCGGGCCCGAGGCGGGCTGGACCGCATTGCCGTACTTCTGGTTGAGCTTGGCGCGGGTGTAGCAGTGGAGCTGGTCGTAGAGCGGCTTCACCTCGCTCCACAGCCGGTCGTACATGGCCGAAAATTCCTGCGGGCTCATGTCGTACTGCGAACGCCACATGGCGCCGGTGTCGTCGTAGCCGAGTTCCTTGGCGCCCTGGTTCGCGATCTCGACCATGCGGGTGTAATCGGGGCGCATCGGCCGGCCGACATTGTTGTTCCAGCTGGTCCAGACTTCGGCGGTCTTCTTCGGATCGCGAAGCACGCCCATCTGCTCCTCGGCGACGTCCCCGGTGATGACCTTGCCGTCGAGGGTCGCGCGGCCCTTGCCGTAGGTCGACTGGAGCCGGGTCGCGATGGTGTTTAGTTCGGCCGCCGCGCCGGGGGTCGAGGGCGCCGCGAGCACCAGCGCGCCGCGCAGGATGTTCAGCTTGCGCGCGGTGTCGAGGTCGAGCCCCTGCACCTTCGACCATTCGGCCGCTTCCTTGGCGTAGGCGACGCCCTTCTCGGTCCCGATGGTGCCGAAATAGGCGGCGAGCGCATCGGTGTCGTCGGTGATGTAGGTGCTGTTCACCCACGCGGCGCGCTGCGAGATGTTGGAGAGGTCGAGGAGGTCCTTCTCGACCGAAGCGACGAAGGCACGGGCACCCTCGGGGGTGCGCTCGGTGGTCGCGGCGGCGGGTGCCGGGGCGCTGTCGGCCGACGCGGACTCGACCGGGGTCATCGGGGCAGTGGCGGCGCAGGCCGACAGGGCAAGCGCGAGCACGGAAACGGAAGCGGCCAATTTCATGGAGTTGACGCCCTCAAGCTGATGCGAATGAGCGCGTGAGTGCGCCCGCTTCAGCCAGCCGTCAAGAAGCGGACCATCGCCTCGCCGAGCGCCTTCTGCGTGACCGAGGTGGTGTGGGTGCCCGGCACTTCCTCGTAGGTCGCATTGGGCAGCGCCTCGGCGAGCGCGGGCGCCGAGCCATTGTCGCGGTCGTCGTCGCCGCACAGGACGAGGGTCGGCATCGTCAGCCGCGCGAGCATCGCCTCGGTCACCGTCGAATTGCTTTCGAGCAGCAGCCGGGTCGCAACCCGGTCGACCTTCTGGCTCTTCATGAACTGGATCGCGAACCAATGCCGGTCGCCGCGGCTGGCGCTGTCGAACTTGTCGAAGGCCTCGAGGAAGAATTCATGGCGCTTCTCCCAGCCGAGCAGGCCTTCGAGCCCCATGCCGGCGAGGACCAGCCGGCGCGGCGACAGCCCCTGCGCGACCGCAAGCACGCTGGTTCGCGAGCCGAGCGAGAAGCCGCCGAGGTCGAAGTCGGCGAGGCCGAGATGCGCGACCAGTTCGGAAAGATCGCGGCCGAGGATTCTCGGCGGATATGCGGCGGGATCGTGCGGCTTGTCGCTGAGGCCGTGCGCGCGAAGATCGGGCATGATTACCCGGAAGCCGGCCGCGGCGAGCTGCTGGGCGTGGCCGAATTTCACCCAGTTCAGCTGCGCGTCCGAGAAGAGGCCATGGACGAGGACGACCGCACGCCCCTCCCCGGTCTCGCGCCAGGCGAGGTTGACGCCGTCGGAGGCGGTGAAGTGGTGGATGGTCGGGGTCATGGCGCGGCCCATACCCATAATCGTCGTCCCCGCGAAACCGGGGACGACGGTTCGGGTGTCTAGCGGTTGACCGTCGCCATGCCCTGCGCGTGATAGCGGTCGCCCGCCGCCGCGCCGGGCGGCAGGATCTGGTCGAGGCGGGCGAGCTCGTCCGCGCTGAGCTCGAGGTCCACCGCCGCGATATTCTGGTCGAGCCACTTGCGGCGCTTGGTGCCCGGGATGGGGACGATGTCCTCGCCCTGCGCGAGCACCCAGGCGAGCGCGAGCTGCGCGGCGCTGACCCCCTTGTCGGCGACGAGCTTCTCGAGCTCGTGGACCATCGCGATGTTGCGCTCGAAATTCTCGCCGGTGAAGCGCGGGTGGAAGCGGCGGTAATCGTCCTCGGGAAAGTCCTCGGGACGGGTGATCTCGCCGGTCAGGAAGCCGCGGCCGAGCGGCGAATAAGCGACATAGCCGATCCCGAGTTCGCGCACGGTCGGGAGCACCTCGGCCTCGGCGTCGCGGCTCCACAGGCTGTATTCGGTCTGGAGCGCGGTGATCGGGTGGACCGCATGGGCGCGGCGGATGGTTGCGGGCGCGGCCTCGCTGAGGCCGAGGAAGCGGATCTTCCCCTCTTCCTTCAGGCGCACCATTTCGCCGACCGTCTCCTCGATCGCGACATTGGGATCGACCCGGTGCTGGTAATAGAGGTCGATCGTCTCGACCCCGAGCCGCCGCAGGCTCGCCTCGCAGGCCGAGCGGACATAGTCGGGATCGCCGCGCACGCCGAGGAATTCGCCCTTCTCGCCGCGGACATTTCCGAACTTGGTCGCGAGGAAGACCTGGTCGCGGCGGTCGGCGATGGCGCGGCCGACCAGCTCCTCGTTCTTGAAGGGGCCGTACATGTCGGCGGTATCGAGGAAATTGACCCCCTGCTCGAGCGCATGGTGGATGGTGGCGATGCTCTCGGCGTCGTCGCCGGTGCCATAGAATTCGCTCATCCCCATGCAGCCAAGGCCGATGGCGGAAACAGTCGGGCCATCGCGGCCGAGGGTGCGGGTTTGCATGGGTCTTCTCCTGTCTTCAGTCGGCGATGGCGTGGGCGGGCGCACCGCCGCCGGCCTTGGCCTTGCGCAACAGCAGCACCAACGGAATGGCGGCCAGAGTGACCCACATCATCAGATAAAAATCGTCGAGATAGGCGATGAACAAAGCCTGCCGCGTGACCTCGGCGTTGATCACCGCGAGCGCGACGTCGCCTTCCTGCCCGATCCGTTCGAGCAGGCCGGGGTCGAGAGTCGGGATGGTGCTGGCGGTGACGTTGCTGGCGATGTCGGCGTGGGCGACCTGCGTCATCCGCACGAGCTGCGACCCGACGATCGCGATCCCGACCGACCCGCCGATGTTGCGCGACAGGTTGAGGAGTGACGCTGCCGCGGTGCGCAGCTGCGGGGCGAGCGTGGCGAAGGCGAGGCTCTGCATGACGACGAAGATGAGACCGATGCCCAGCCCCTGGACGACGCCCGACCAGATCACCGGCCCCGCCGGCTGGTCGAGCGCGAAGCCGGTCATCATCCACAGGCTGGTCGCCATGAAGCTGATCCCGGCGACCACCAGCAGGCGGCTGTCGAACTTGCCGACGAGCCGGCCCGCCACCAGCATCGAGATGAGCGTGCCCACCCCGCGCGGCGCGGTCAGGATGCCCGACTGGAGCACCGAATAGCCGTACAGGCGCTGGAGCAAAGGCGGCAGCAAGGCGAGCCCGGCCAGCAGCAGCACGCCGGTCACCGCCATGAACAAGAGGCCGGTCGCGAAATTGCGGTCGGCGAACATGCCCTTCTCGAAGATCGGCGCGCGTGCCGTCAGCGTGTGAATGACGAACATCCAGAAGAAGGCGATGGCGAGGCCCATCTCGATCCAGATTTCCCAGCTCTGGAACCAGTCCTGGCTCTCGCCGCGGTCGAGGAACATCTGCAGCGCGCCCAAGGCCACGGCGAGAAGCGCGAAACCGACCAGGTCGAACGGCCGCCGGTTGGTCGGGCTCTCGGGCATGGTCCGCCACAGCATGAAGGTGGCGAGCACGCCGACGGGCAGGTTGACGATGAACACCCAGCGCCAGTCGAAGCTGTCGGTCAGCCAGCCGCCGAGCACCGGCCCGAGGATCGGCCCGATCATGATCCCGCCACCGAACAGCGCCATGGCCTGGGCGTGCTTGGCGGGCGGATTGATGTCGAACATCGTCGCCTGCGCCAAGGGCACGAGGAAGGCGCCGCTCACCCCCTGGAGGATGCGGAAGGCGACCATCTCGGGGAGCGAGGTGGCGATGGCGCAGAGCATGCTCGCGACGGTGAAGCCGACGACCGCCATCAGCAGCAGCCGCCGGCGGCCGATCCGCTCGGCCAGCCAGCCGGCGATGGGAATGGCGATGGCGCTGGCGACGATATAGCTCGTCAGCACCCAGTTGATGCTCTCGCTGGTCGCGCTGAGGCTCGCCTGCATGTGCGGCAGCGCGACATTGGCGATGGTGGTGTCGAGCACCTGCATCAGCACCGCCAGCATCACCGCGACGGTGACGAGGAAGTGGCGCATCGGGTCGAGCGGGGTGGCGGCGGTGTTGCTCACGCGATCGGTCCTTCGGCTACGCGCTTCGCGCTTCGCTCAGCACGAACGAAAGCCGAAAGTTCGTTCGTGCTGAGCGACGTCGAAGCACGTAGCTCCTAGTCGCCCACATCGACGGTCACCGTGGCGCTGAGGCCCGCGATCATCGGCCGCGACGGCTTCTCGTCGAAGGCGATGCGGACCGGAACGCGCTGGCTGACCTTGACCCAGTTTCCATTGGCATTCTGGGCCGGAAGGATGGCGAATTCGCTGCCGGTGCCGGCGCCGATGCTCTCGACCCGGCCGTGGAGCTTGAGGCCCGGATAAGCGTCGATCTCCACCTCGACCTTCTGGCCGGGAGCCATCTTGGCGAGGTCCTTCTCCTTGAAATTGGCCTCGACCCAGGCGCTCTTCGAGCCGACCAGGCTGAGGAGGCCGATGCCGGGCACCGCCTGCTGGCCCGGGAGCAGCCGGTCGGTGTTGGAGACGATCCCTGCGGCCGGCGCGCGGACCTCGGTCCGGCTGAGGTTGAGGCGGGCGCTGGCAATGGCGGCGCGCGCGGCGGCCTCGCTCGGCTGGTCGCCGCCCGGCGCGATCGCGGCGCGGGCATTGGCGGCGCGGGCGCGCGCGTCGGCGAGCGCGGTGCGCGACTTCTCGACGTCGGACAGCGCCTCGTCATAGCGGACCTTGGTGGTGAAGCCTTGGCGGAGCAGCTCGGCCTGGCGGGCGAGCGCGCGCTGGTTGATGGCGAGCTGGGCCTCGGCGCCCGTGATGTCGACCGAGGTGCCGGCGGCCTGGGTGACGACCTGCCGCTCGGACAATTGCGCCTGGGCAAGCTGCGCCTCGGCCTGGAGCAGCGCGACGCGGAAGGGCTCGGGGTCGATCCGGAACAGGAGCTGCCCCGCCTGCACCCTTTGGCCTTCCTTGACATAGACCTGCGCGATCGGACCGCTGACCTGCGCCCCGACGCTGGTGATGTCCTGCTTGACCTGGGCATTGTCGGTCGAGACCGTCCCCTGCCCCGACCACCACATCCAGGCGCCGCCGAGCACGAGCAGCAGCGGCACGACCAGCATCAGCGCAATCCGGCGCGCCTTGTTCGGCGCTTTCGCCGGCGTCTCGGCGAGGCCGGCCGCCTCGATCCTGGTTTCCTGATTCATGCCGAAGCCCTGTCATTATTGCTGCGGGGGTCGAGCCCCGAAAGATTGGCCCGGATCGCGCCGAGCAGCCGCTGCGCGTCACTGACCGCGGCGGGATCGAGATTGCCGAACACCTCGGCCGAGAAGTCGTCGGCGAGCGTGTGAAGCCGGCTCACGAGAGGCGTCGCCTTGTCGCACAGGAACAACTGCCAGGCGCGCCGGTCCGAAGGGTCACGGCGCCGTTCGACCAAGCCCGCTTCCTCGAGCTTGTCGACGATCCGGCAGAGCGTGATCGGCTCGATGTCCATCCGGTCGGCGAGATCGACCTGGCGCTGTCCGGGCTGATGGTCGAGCCGGGCGAGCACCCGCCACTGGGCGCGCGTGATCCCCAGCGCCGCCGCCCTGCGGTCGAACGCCCGGCGCAGCGCATGCGCGGTCTCACCGATGTCCCAGGCAATCTGCTCCATCTGACGGCCCATATAGTAAGCAGGCTTACTAACGCAACGACCTGCCCGAAGGTCCACGTCGGCTCGTCGCCATCGGCCTGAACCCGCGCCCCGCCCGTCCGTTGGCCGTGGCAGTAGCGAAGGAAAGGAACAGGCGATGGAAAACGAACGGATCTGGGCGATGGAAGAAAAGCTCTGGCGCGGCGGCGACGAGGTCTATGACCGGCTGATCGACGAGAATGTGGTGATGGCGCTTCCCGCCGAGCCCTTTCTGTTCTCGCGGGACCAGGCCAAGGCGGCGGTCAAGGACACGCCGCGCTGGGAGGAGGTGCATTTTTCCGAGCAGAAGGTGACCCGTCCCGAGGAAGGGCTGATCGTGATCGGCTATCATGTCGAGGCGAAGCGCGGCGAGGAGACCTATCGCTGCGTGGCAAGCTCGACCCTGATGCGCCGGGGCCATGAGGACTGGACGGTGGTCAGCCACAGCCAGCTGGTGCCCCCGACCGCGGTGGTGGACGCCTGACCAAGGACTATCCCCGCACCCCGGACGGCCGCTATTTCGTCGTCCGGGGGCGGCTCTGGCGGCTCAGCAACCCCGCGCTCGATCCCGAGCGACGCGACCAACTCGTCCGCGAACTGATGGACGCGCGCCGCAAGCATGACCGGGCGCGGGTCGATGCGGCTAAGCGCGCGCTCGGCGAACGCGGACCGGTGTGGTGGGACGACGGCAGCCCCGACTGGGACCGCCACCTCGCCAGGAACACGCCTTATGCCGACTGGTGGGCGGCTCAGATCCCGCCTGGGACGACGAGGTAGCCGGCGCTTTCGAGGCTCGCCTGGAGGAGGTCGGCGACGCCCTGCGCCTGGTCGAGATCCTCCGAGCGGATGACGAAATTGGCGCCGACCTTCCCTTCGCGGAAGAAGGGATAGGAGCCGATCACCACCCCCGGGTTCGCCTTTTCCGTTTCGCGCAGGAGGTCGGCGACCTCGCTTTCGGGGACCATCCCGCCGACCGTCACGCTGACCAGCGGCCGCCCGCCCTCGAGGGTGCCAGTCAATGCGTCGAGCATGCCCGCCGTGATGTGCGGCACCCCGGCGAGAATGAAGATGTTGCCATGGCGGATGCCGGGCGCCCCCGACACCTTGTTGACGATGAGCTCGGCCCCGTCTGGAACCCGCGCCATCCGCAGCCGCGCCTCGGTCAGCCCGCCGCGCGTTTCGTAATAGCGCTCGAGGATCGCGCGCGCGTCCGGGTGGACGATAACCTCGACGCCGAGCGCCGCGGCAATGGCATCGACCGTGATGTCGTCGTGGGTCGGGCCGATGCCCCCGGTGGTGAACAGATAGTCGTTGCGGGCCCGCAGGGCGTTCACCGCCTCGACGATCCGCTCCTCGACGTCGGGTACGATCCGCACCTCGGCAAGGCGGATCCCCTGCACGTTGAGCCAGGTCGCGATCTGGGCGACATTCTTGTCCTGCGTCCGGCCGGACAGGATCTCGTCGCCGATGATGCAGAGTGCGGCGGTCCAGGTCTTCGAAGCCATGCCCCGCCGCTAGGCCGCGCGGGCCGCTTCGGCAACCTCATCCTCGAGCGAGGTCGACAGCCGCGCGCTCGAGCACGGGATCGCGCCCAGTGGCGATGTCGGCGATCGTCGGCGCGACCCGTACGTCGGGCAGGAGCCCCGCGTCGGGCTGGGGCGTGGTCGGGAAATAGCCGACCAGCGGCAGGTCGAACTCGAGCCCGCTCGCCGGCAAGCGCACGAAGAAGAAGCAGCCGCCGTTGATCCCGCGCCGGTTGCCGCCGGTCGGCCGGCCATAAAGTCTGCCGCCGCCAATCGCGCGGAAGTTGGAAGCAAACTGGAAGGTGGCCGAGCTGTTGACCGGGCTGGTCAGGACCGCGACCGGGACTGGCAGCCGCTTCCCCGCCGACGCGACGGTCAGCGCATCCTCGCCGGCCGGGCGGAGGAAGAAGCCGTTCGTCAGCGGCGCGGCCTTAGCCCCGAGGGTGCGAAAACTGTCGTCCCAGGTGTCGAGATAGCGGTCGATCGAGGCCGGCGTGCGCTGGAACCGTATGCGCTGCTCGATTGCCGGGGGCGTGTACGGCCGGTCGATCAGCCGGGCCAGGATGCGGTTGCCGCAATCCTCGCCGCCCTCGTTGTCGCGCAGGTCAACGACCAGCCCACGGGCGCCCGCGAGGCTGTCGAGGCGTTCGTCGAGCCAGCCCTTCCAGTCCCACTTGCTCTTCCAGATCGCCCAGCCGGGCATGGTCAGCACCGCAATCCGATCGGGCCGGATCGCCCAAGTCCAGAGCGGGTCGGCTTCCCTAACCTCGGGCGCGGTCATCATCGCCTTACGCGCCTTGAGACCGATAGCAGGCATGTCGAGCCTCCGCCGCCGCCCGCCGGGCTCCTGCACCTCGAGGCGGTGGACGCCACCGGCGGGCGGCGCGACGAGGCCCTGGAAGACGTCGAAGGTCTCGATCGAATCGTCGCCGCGCACTTCGAGCAGCGAGACCCGCTTGGCGTCGTTGTGGCCGTCGGCGCGGATCAGCGGCAGCAGACGATCGCGCAGCCGCGCCGGATCCTCGCCATTCAGCCGGAGGATGCGGGTCCCGGGCGCGAGCGTCCCCGAGGGATCGCCGGTCACCACCATATCCCGGTCGAGCCAGACGAAATGGACGGGAAGCCGCGTCGGCCGGTCGAACAGGGCTGTCCTGACCGCGTCCTTCTGGTTGAAGAAATTGCCGTAGCTGTGTCCGCAGCGGATCGCCGCGGTCAGCCGGGCGAGCGCGAGATAGCGGCCCGCGCTGTCGGGCGCGGCGGTGAAGTCCGCCGAAAAACGCTGAAGCCGCGCCTCGAACGCCGCGGGGCTGTTGTAGCGATAGAGACCCGGATGAAGCTTCAGCGCCTCGCGCAGGATGGCGACGTCGCCGGCGAGGTCGGCCGGGTCCGGCCGGTCGGCCGCGAGGCTTCGCGCCGACAGGCCGGTGAGCAGCGCCGCGCCGCTGCCCTGGAGAAAGGTCCTTCGCCGCACCCCACCGCTCCTTCGACATTTGCCGTGCCCGCGCTTACATAGCAGCAATGACTCAATATGTGACCGTCACCGCCGAGGACCGCAGCGAAGCCAGGAGCGGCATCATCAAGCTGCACGGGCCCGATGGTTTCGCAGGCATGCGCGCCGCCGGCCGCCTCGCCGCCGAGATCCTCGACGCCCTGGTGCCCGTGGTCGCGCCCGGCGTCACCACGCAGGAGATCGACGATGTCGTCTTCCGCATGATGCGCGAGGCGGGCGCGGTCCCGGCGACCTTGGGCTATCGCGGCTACACGCACAGCTGCTGCACCTCGATCAACCACGTGGTCTGCCACGGCATCCCGGCCGACCGGCCGCTGAAGGACGGCGACATCGTCAACATCGACGTGACCCCGATCCTCGACGGGTGGCACGGCGACAGCAGCCGCATGTATCTGGTCGGCGACGTGGGCGTGAAGGCGAAGCGGCTGGTCGACATCACCTACGAATGCCTGATGCTCGGGCTCGAGCAGGCCAAGCCCGGCAACCGCCTCGGCGACATCAGCGCGGCGATCCAGCGCCACGCCGAGAAGAACCGCTATTCGGTCGTCCGCGACTTTTGCGGCCACGGCCTCGGCCGGCTGTTCCACGACAGCCCCGAGGTGGTCCATGTCGGCCGCCCAGGCACCGGTCCCGAGCTCAAGCCCGGGATGTTCTTCACGGTCGAGCCGATGATCAACATCGGCCGGGCCGACTGCAAGATGCTCGACGACGGCTGGACCGCGGTCACCCGCGACCGCTCGCTGTCGGCGCAGTTCGAGCATTCGATCGGGATCACCGAGGACGGCTGCGAGATCTTCACGACCAGCCCCAAGGGGCTGCACCGCCCGCCTTATTGAGGCCCTACCAGCCGGCGACCAGCTTCTCCGCCGCGGCGACGTCCTCGGGGAAATCGACCTCGCCCCATTGCTCGCCCTCGATCGAGAGCGTCCAGACGTCGCTCGACTGGGCGAGGTGGTGGATGACCCGGAGGTACCAGATCTGCGTTCCCTCGGGGCTGCGCATCGCCTCCTCGATCGCGGCGCGGAAGCGGGCCGGGCCGTCGCCGCGGAAGGCGAGCAGGCCGATCGATTCGGCATTCACACCGTCGCTGTCCTCGAGCCGCTTGCCGATGGCGCGCAGCCGGCCGCCCTCCTCGACCACCTTCATGTCGTCGGCGTCATAGCCCTCGGCCTTGCGGTCGATGGTGACGCAGATCCCCGGGCGGTCGTTGCCGACGACCTTCTGCATCAGGCCCAGGCTGACCATCGTGTCGCCGTTCCAGACGAGCGTGTCGGCGTCGAACGCCTCGCGCGCCATGTAGAGCGAGCCGGTGTTGTCGGCGACCTTGTAGAAGGGGTTGAAGATGGTCCGGACCTCCGGCCCTTCCCCCGCCTTCCGTCGCCGCTCGAGGGCGGCTTCGATCTGGTCGTCGCGAAAGCCGGTGACGACCGTCGCGCGCTCGATCCCGACCGCCGCCAGCGTGTCGAGCTGGCGGTCGAGCAGGGTCCGACCCGCGAACTCGATCAGGCACTTGGGCCGGTCGTTGGTGAGCTGGCCGAGGCGCGAACCCTGGCCGGCGGAAAGAATGATTGCCTGGCGCATGGCCGGCGCGATTGCCTAGCAATTGCGGCAAAGCCAAGACGGCGCCTAAGGTAGCATCGGTTGGCAGGAGGGAATGCGTGAAGAAGGTCGAGGCCATCATCAAGCCGTTCAAGCTCGATGATGTGAAGGACGCGCTGCACGAGGTCGGGGTTTCGGGGATGACCGTCACCGAGGTGAAGGGCTTCGGGCGGCAGAAGGGCCATACCGAATTGTATCGCGGGGCCGAGTACGTGATCGACTTCATCCCCAAGGTGAAGGTCGAGGTGGTGGTCGAGGACAGTCTGGTCGCCAATACGGTCGAGGCGATCGCCGCCGCCGCGCGCACCGGGCGGATCGGCGACGGCAAGATCTTCGTCTCGCCGATCGAGCAGGCGATCCGGATCCGCACCGGCGACGAGGGCCCGGACGCCGTCTGATGAGCTCGGCCGCCAACGATCCGCGCCTCGCCTCGATGAGCCCCGAGGAACTGCGCTCGCACATGCGGGCACTGGGCTATCGCACCCAGAACGAGCTGGCGAGCGCGATCGGGGTCAGTCGCTCGGCGGTCTCGCTGTGGCTCGAAGGGAAGGTAGGCGTCCCCCGCCCGGTCGCCATGCTGCTCAGGATGCTGGTCGCGGCCCAGCGCCGGGCCTACTGACCTAGCGCCAGAGCTGGAGCGCGCGGACCGCTTCGGGGAAGGCGCGGTCGTCCTCGACCCGGGCGAGCTGGCGGTCGACGAGGCGCCATCCGCGCCCGAGCCCCCCGCGCTTCCAGATGTCGGCCTGCCACCAGCGCCCGCGGGCGTCGCGGCCGTCGATCACCCCCTCGAGCTCGATCTCGGCGGCGAAGATGCCGATCTTGTCGATCTCGCGGGCATAGATGGACTGGCCGAAGCGGAAGCGCTCGATCCGCCACCGGTCGCCTGCGGCCTCGAGCAGGCTCTTGCGGTCGAGCAGCACCGGCGCGCTGGCTCCGACCACCATCCGGAACCGCCGCGAAAGGAGGTTGCGAAGCGCCTTGCGCTCCTCGTTCACCCATGCCCGCATCAACTGGGTCTCGAGCGCCTCGAGCCGCGCGTTTCCGTCACTTGCCATGGGGAGCGTCCTTAAGCGGCGGGCGGCGGCTGGCAAGCGGCAACCCGAGCCCGGGTTCCGCATTTCGCCCACGCGAAATCTTCACGCCGGCCTTGGCCTCGGGCCGGCCGGCTGGAATCGCTGCCGGGCATCTCATTTCCAGCAGTGAAAGTGATTCTCATGGCCGACAAGGTGACCGCCTCCAGCATCCTGAAGCGCATCCAGGACGAGGAGATCGAGTGGGTGGATCTTCGATTTACCGACCCCAAGGGCAAGTGGCAGCACCTGACCATGGCGGCGGGCGCCATCGACGAGGACATGCTCGAAGACGGCTTCATGTTCGACGGGTCGTCGATCGCCGGCTGGAAGGCGATCAACGAGAGCGACATGATCCTCATGCCCGACCTCGAGGCGGTCTATGTCGATCCCTTCTCGGCGACCCCGATGATGATCGTCTGCTGCAACGTGGTCGAGCCGGCGACCGGCGAACTCTACGCCCGCGATCCCCGCTCCTGCGCAACCCGCGCCGAGGCCTATCTGAAGGCGAGCGGCATCGCCGACACCGCCTATGTCGGTCCCGAGGCCGAGTTCTTCATGTTCGACGACGTCCGCTTCGGCGACGACTATAACGGCAGCTATTATCACCTCGACGACATCGAGCTGCCGACCAACACCGGCCGCGAATATGAGGGTGGCAACCAGGCCCACCGGCCGCGCGCCAAGGGCGGCTATTTCCCGGTCGCGCCGGTCGACAGCGCGGTCGACATCCGCGCCGAGATGGTTTCGACCATGCTCGAGATGGGCCTGCCCTGCGACAAGCACCACCACGAGGTCGCCGCCGCGCAGCACGAGCTCGGCCTGACCTACGGCACACTCGTCCAGACTGCCGACCGGATGCAGGTCTACAAATATGTCGTGCACCAGGTCGCCCATGCCTATGGCAAGACCGCGACCTTCATGCCCAAGCCGATCGCCAAGGATAATGGCTCGGGCATGCACACCCACTTCTCGCTGTGGTCGGGCGGCAAGCCCCTCTTCGCGGGCAATGGCTATGCGGGCCTCAGCGACACCGCGCTCTATTTCATCGGCGGCGTCATCAAGCACGCCCGCGCGCTCAACGCCTTCACCAACCCGACGACTAACAGCTACAAAAGGCTGGTCCCGGGCTTCGAGGCGCCGGTGCTGCTGGCTTATTCGAGCCGCAACCGCTCGGCCTCATGCCGCATCCCCTATGGCACCGGTGAGAAGTCCAAGCGGGTCGAGTTCCGCTTCCCCGACGCCATGGCCAATCCCTATCTCGCTTATGCCGCGATCCTGATGGCCGGCCTCGACGGCGTCCAGAACCGGATCCACCCGGGCGAGGCGATGGACAAGAACCTCTACGACCTGCCGCCGGCCGAGCTGGTCAGCGTGCCGACCGTCTGCGGCAGCTTGCGCGAGGCGCTCACCAGCCTCTCGGCCGACAAGGATTTCCTCCTCAAGGGCGACGTCTTCTCGGCCGACCAGATCGACGCCTACATCGAACTCAAGTGGGAAGAAGTGATGCGCTGGGAGACCACGCCGAGCCCGGTCGAGTTCGACATGTATTATTCGAGCTGATCGGTTTCGGAATCGAACGCAAAGGGGCTCCGACCAGGTCGGGGCCCCTTTCATTTAGCCCTTTGGTAACCCTCCCTGCTTACATTCGCCCCGGACACCGTGGGTGAAGGGCCTTCAAGGGCATGAACGAATTTCGCGAGAAGCTGCTGGGCGGCAAGCGGGTCGAAACCCCGCTTCTCAAGGTCAAGGCGCCGCGCGGCGACCATGCGACCGCCGAGGACGAGAGCCTGTCCGAGCTCGCCATCCCGCGCGAGGCCGCGCGTGTCGCCAACCACCGCGACGGTGACCGCCACCGCCTCGAGAACGAAACCGTGCAGGTCGTTCACGACGGCGGCACCCAGTCGGTGACCCTGGTCAACCTGTCGGGCGGCGGCGCGATGATCGAGGGCGGCGAAGGCCTGCGCCTGTGGGATCGGGTCGAACTCCAGCTCGGCGACTGGAACCGGGTCGAGGCCGCGGTACGCTGGATCAAGAACGGCCGTGTCGGGCTCGAATTCGCCCACGAAACCCGCATCGAGACCGATACCGCACAGCTCGCGCACATGCTCCAGACCGTGCTCGAGCGCTCCTTCCCCGACATTGCGATCGCCGCCAAGCGCGACGCCGCCGCGGCTTCGGCAATTGCCGAGGACGAGGACGAGGATGCCGCCGGTGCCGAAGAGACGCCGGAGCTCCACGACCTTGCCGAGCGCGAGCTTCGCCATCCGCTGATCTGGAGCGGGGTGGTGCACTACAATCACGACAGCACCCCCGTGCGCCTGCGCAACATCTCCAGCGGCGGCGCGCTGATCGAGGGCGAAGCGGGCTTTCCCGTAGGTGCCGAACTGCTCCTCGACCTCAACGAAGCGGGGACCATCTTCTGCACGGTCCACTGGGCGCGCGGCGATACCGCCGGGCTCAAGTTCCACTCGCCCTACGACCTCAATCAGCTGGCCGAGGTGCGGCCGAAGATGGCTGCGGCGCGCTGGGTCGCGCCCGACTATCTGCGCGAGGATCGCTCGACCAACAGCCCGTGGGCGAGCCAGTGGGGCCGCAGCGACCTTGGCGACCTCCACCGCTCGCTCGAGGCGACCCGCGCCGCCATCCGCCGCCGCTAGCGCCCGCGGAAGCGGGTCACGTCGAGATCGAAGAAGGGCTTGCCGTCGCGCCTGATCTCGAGGCGCTTCGGGAAAAACGCATCGCCGTCGCGCCACCATCCGCGCATCCGGAATTGCTGGCGGATTGGCGTGCCTGAACGGTCGACCCGGTTCCAGGCGCTCGTCAGGAAACCCTTGTCGCAGGCGAAGTGGGTCCCGAGCGGATCGCCCATGTCGATGTCGTCGATCCCCCTTGCCCCGCTCCACGCGCATTGATGCGCGGCCTGCTGCATCAGCTGGTAGAAGCCGAACTGGCCCTGCTCCTCGCGGACGAAGTCGGCGGGTGCCGCCTCGCGCCTGCCGCCGCGCTCGATGGTGCCGGTGCCGGTTGGCTCGAGGATGAAGCGGCGCAGGCCCTTGGCTTCGCCGATCGCGGTCGGCCAGCTCTCGCTGATCACCCGGCCGCTCGCCTCGACCCGGCTGCGGACGGTGATCGCGATTCTCCGCCGGTCATCGTGGACGACCGCCCTTCCCTGCCACGACAACGGCATCACGGCCGCGGCGAGGAGCAGCAGCAGGCTCACGCCGCCCGCGCCCGCCGGCCCGCGCGCTGGCCGTAGAGGAAATAGAGCAGAATCCCGATGGCCTGGGCGACGAGGAAGAAGACCTGGGTCTTCAGCGGCAGGCTGTAGAACAGGTAGAGGCAGCCGAGGATCCCGCCGAGCCCGACCACCCAAGGCAGCGGGGCGCGGAAGGTGCGCCTGGCGTCGGGCTCACGCCGGCGGAGCACCAGCATCGCCGCGCAGACCGCGACGAAGGCCGCCAGCGTGCCGGCATTGGCCAGCGCCGCAATCTCGTCGAGCGGGAAGATGCCGGCGACGACCGAGACGACGATCGCGGTGAAGATGGTGATCCTGACCGGCGTGCCCCGGCTCGACACCCGCGCGAGGCTCGGCGGCAGCAGGCCGTCGCGTGCCACGGTGAAGAAGATCCGGCTCTGCCCGTAGAAGAAGGCGAGGATCACGGTCGGCAGCGCGATCACCGCCGAGGCGCCGAGCAGGCGCGCCGCCCACGGCTGGCCGATCTCGCTCAGCACCAGCGCCAGCGGCTCGGCGCTCTTGGCGAAGGAGGCGACCGGCACGGCGCCGATCGCGGCGGCCGCGATCACCATGTAGATGAGGACGCAGACCGCCATCGATCCGACGATCCCGATGGCGAGGTCGCGTCCCGGATTCTTGGCTTCCTCGGCCGCGGTGGCGATGGCGTCGAAGCCGTAGAAGGCGAAGAAGATGATCGCGGCGGCGGCCATCACGCCGACCTCGGCGCCGGGCGCGCCGCTGCGCGGGAAGCCGTTGGGCATGAACGGCGTAAAATTGGCGCTGTCGAACACCGGCAGCGCGACCGCCACGAACAGCGCGAGCGCGGCGATCTTCACCGCGACCAGGATGGCGTTGAGCGTCGCACTTTCGCGGGTGCCGGCGATGAGCAGCCCGGCGACGACCCAGATGATGAACACCGCGGGCAGGTTGACGAGTCCGCCGGCGTGCGGCCCGTTCACCAGCGCGGCGGGCAAGGCCATGCCGATCCGCTCGAGGAAGCCCGCGGCATAGCCCGACCAGCCGACCGCGACCGCGCTCACCACCAGGCTATATTCGAGGATCAGCGCGACCCCGATCATCCAGGCGATGAGCTCGCCGAACACGACATAGGAATAAGTGTAGGCGCTGCCCGAGGCCGGAATCATCGTCGCCACTTCGGCATAAGCGAGCGCGGCGCAGGCGCAGATCACCCCCGCGATGGCGAAGGACAGGATGACCGCCGGGCCGGCCTTGCCCGCGCCGACCCCGATCAGGGTCAGGATCCCGGTGCCGACGATCGCGCCGACGCCGAGCGCGACGAGATGCGGCCACGACAGCGTCCGCGCGAGCCGGTGGTGCTCGGGCATGTCGTCATGGGCGATTACGGTCTTTCGAAAATTCCAGCTGCTCAACGCTTCGGCTCCCCCTGATGCGCGGCTAGGGAAGCGAAAGGGGGCGGCGGCGTCAACCGCAGCATCGCTCAGGCGGTGAGCTGGACTTCGGGCTGGGCGAGGGTCAGCGCGTGCGAGCGCTGGATCTGCTCGATCGAGGGAAAGTGAAAATTGACCGCCATGCCGATCGCCGCGGCACGGACGAGATCGCGGCCCTCGCGGACTGGAGGCGACATGTCGGCGCGCTCGGGCGGGAGGAGCGGGGCGAGGTTCTCGCGAAGCGCCTTGAACAGGGTGATCATAGCCTGCGTCGCGCCGTCCTGCGCACCGGCAAGGTGGTCGTGGACCGCGGCCACCATCTCCATTCCGAAGGCGACTTCCTGCGCGTCGCGCTGCCGTTCGGCGAGGGGCAGCCCGAATTCGGCCACCGCCGCCGGACCTTCGGCAAGGTAAAGCGTATTCCACGGGCGGTAGGGTGACAGGCCGAGCCGTTGGCGAAGCCAGGCGCCATGGGGTCCGCGCCACACCTCGACGGGGATCAGCTGATAGGGCGCGAGCGGCGCGGCGATGACCGCCTTGGCGGCCGCCGTCACCTGGCGGAGATGCGCCGCATCGTCGCCGAGCAGCACCGCGAGCGGCTGGGCATTGGCGGCGTCGTTGATCGGATCGGCCGGGAAATAGCCCGCCGAGCGCAGGAAGTCGCCGCGCTCGCCTTCAAAGATCTCGTCGTCGAAGATCTTGCCCGCGGGCGGGGTCGCGGGGCGCATCGGCTCGGCCGGGGCCGCGGTCGCCTTCCGGCCGAATGTGCGGCGACCGAACATCAGTGGACGGTGCCGTCGGGCTCGGCGCTGGCCAGCGTGACGATCACCCGCTCGATCTGCCGCCAGTGGCAGAAGCGGAGCACATTTCCGCGGTCGCGCGCGCCCTCGGCCCGGACGGCGGCCTCGAAGGCGGCATTGTCACCGAAGCGGTCGATCAGCTGGCAGGCATCGTCGAGCGCGGCGCGGGAGGCGATATAGGTCTGCATCGTCCCGCCGGAGTTAGTCCCGCGGCCGATAAGGAGCGCATACCGAACAGGATTGAGAAGTGATTCACCTTGTTTTCTTGGCGTCGGCCCCCGCCTCTGCCATGGGCGGGCCATGCAACAGAGCAACCTCGACAAGCCCGTCTACGCGGGTGGCTGCCTCATCTTCATCGGTTTCCTCGTCGGGGCGATCGCGGGCATCGCTTACGGCGAACCGAGCATCGGCACGATCCTTGGCGTGGTGCTGGGCGGGGCGGTCGCCCTCGTGCTGTGGCTCGCGGCGCGCACCAGGAAGAACGACTAGGCGAGCCTGCGCCCGCTCCACACCGCGCGACCGATGAGGTCGAGCTCGGCCGCGGACAGGCCCGGCCAGTCGGCATGGGCGGGATTGTCCGACTGGACGGTGAGCTCGGCCCGGACCGGGTGGAGCGTCAGCCGGCGCACCTGCAGCCGCCCCTCGACCCGCAGCGCGTAAAGGCCGTCGCGAAGCCGCTCGGCGGTGTCGCCGAGGTCGACCAGCACGTCGTCCCCCGCCTGTAGGGTCGGCGCCATCGCGTCGCCCTCGATCGCCAGCAGGCGAAGCTGGCGCGCGGGCGCATGGAAGTGGCGCTTGAGCCAGGCCGGGGCGAAGGCGAGACCGGGCTGGGCCGCCTGTCCCAGCATCGCCGGGACGACGAACTCACCGGCGGGGGCGACCGGCTCGGCTCCCAGCAACTGCTCGCTCACCCCGAAATGCTGGGCGAGGATCCGGCGCTCGCGCTCGGGCAGGCGGCGCGGGGTCCCGCGACGGATGAACTGCTGGATGTAGGCGGCATTGCGCCCGATCAGCCGCGACAGGCTGGCAAAATCCTCCCCCCGTTCGGCGCACAGGCGGCGCAGCGTCTCGCGCGGGTCGTGCTCGGGCAAATTCGGATCGACCATAGGAAAACACCTAGACATGTAGGACATTAACTGGGACATCAGTGATGCCGAGTCGTCATTGGTCGGGGGGCCAGGACGTGGATTTACTGCGGGACGTTGAAAGATTTCTTAACAGGTCAGAACAGAGTGCAGCCCGGTTCGGACGAGAAGTCATGGGAGATCCGAGGTTCGTTTTCGATCTGCGCAGGGGCCGCGAACCGCGGGCGCAGACGGTGCGGAAGGTCAGGAACTATCTGGAGCAGGGTCTGTGAATCGGCCGCGGATGACGGCTTATGCGACCGCCCTCCTGCGTTGTCTTTTGCAACGCGCGGGCGAAGACCGCAACAGGATTTTTCTTAGCCATTGGTCCACTTCGGACTGGCAGTCGCTGACCCTTGAGGGCGAGCGTCACGAGGCGAGCTTCGTGGTATCGGGGGACCGGGCCGAGGCCTTTGCGGCGCTGTGGCTGGCAGGCCTTAGCGATGCCGAGTTCGATCTGCCGCGCGGCTTCGTCGCCGACATCGAACTGGCGGGACCGCCCCGCGTTCGTGACGACGGCGCGGTCGAAGTCGAGATCGCCGCGCTGACCCTCGACGACTAGGCGAGGCTGCGGCGGAGGTCGCCCAGCGCCTGGCGCAGCGCGGCCGCCGCATCGACCTCGAGTTCGAGCACCGGGGCCGCGGGCCGCTCGGCCCGCACCTCGAGATGCGCCTCGATCCGCTGCCGGAGCTCTCCGGGCGTCGGCAGCGGACGAGCCGCGAACAGTTGCACGACCCGGCTCTCGGCGGGTGCGGGCTCGATCCGGTCCTCGAGCTCCAGCGGCTCGGGCTCGGCGGGCGCGACCTCTTCGGCGATGTCGGTCAGCTCGAGGATGTCGGGGGCGTCCACGAGCGGTTGCGGAAGCTCGAAGGCCGGCAGCCGGAAGCGCCGCGCTTCGGGCTTGACCTGTCGCAGCAGTGCGAGCGCCGCGAGCCCGCCGGCCGCGGCCGTCCCGACTCCCGCGAGCGGAAAGCCCAGCAGCAGCAGCGAGGCGCCAAGCGCCGCGCCAAGGATGCCCGCCGCCGCCCCGTCGGCCAGCCACCCGATGAGATCGTCCCCGTTCCCGTCCATGGACGCGGCCATAAGCCGCCAATGGTTAGGCTTTGGTTGAGACGGCCGCGGCAAGCAGCGCGTCGGCGAAGGCGGCGCTGTCCTGCGGACCGACCGCGGTCACGATCCCGCCGTCGACCACCACCGGCCCCTCCTCGACCAGCGCCCCGGCGTTGCGCAGGTCGGTGCGGATCGAGGGCCAGCCGGTCGCGCGGCGTCCGCGCAGCGCATCGGCTTCGACCAGCAGCCACGGGCCGTGGCAGATGGCGCCGACCGGCTTGCCCGCCGCGACAAAGGCCGCGACCAGCGCCACCGCCTTGGGGTTGGCGCGCAGATGGTCGGGATTGATCAGCCCACCCGGAAGCAGCAGCGCGTCCCAGTTCTCGACCGCGACCTCGGCGATGATCAGGTCGGGCGTGATCCACTCGCCCGGATCGTCGAGCACGGTCGCGCGGATCGGCAGGATCCCCGGTGCCGCCAGCGCGACATTGGCGCCGGCCGCGCGCAGCTGCTCGAGCGGCACGAACAATTCGTCCTGCTCGAAGCCGTCGCTGGCCATGATGAGGATGTCGGGACCGGTCACGGAACGAATCCTCTAGGCTTCGCGTCGGGCATGGCAAGATGAATGCGCCCAGCCCCCCGCCGACCCGGCTTCGTCACTGCACCGACGACCAGCCCGGGATCACCCGCCGCCAGATCAAGGGCAAATGGGCCTATTTCGACCCCGACGGCGAGCGGATCACCGACCGCGACGAAATCGACCGGCTGAACGCCATCGCGCTCCCCCCTGCCTATACCGATGCCTGGTTCTGCCCGTTTCCCAACGGCCACATCCAGGCGACCGGGCGCGACGCCAAGGGTCGCAAGCAATATCGCTACCACCCCGGCTTCACCTCGCGCCGGGACAAGAAGAAATATCTCGGCACGATCGAGTTCGGTGCCGCCCTTCCCCGCCTGCGCAAGAAAGTCGAGACCGACCTCAAGGCCAAGGCGACCAGCCGCGAGGCGGTGCTGGCCGCGGTTGTCCGCCTGCTCGACACCGAGCACATCCGCATCGGCAACGAACAATATGCCAAGTCGAACAAGAGCTTCGGCGCGACCACCCTGCGCAGTCGCCATGTCCGCAAGTCGGGCAGCAAGCTCGTGGTCCGATTCAAGGGCAAGCACGGGATCACCCGCGAGCTCAAGATGTCCGACGCGCGGCTGAAGCGCATCGTCAGCAAGGTCCATGACCTGCCCGGCCAGCACCTTTTCCAATATCTGACCGACGATGGCGAGCCCTGCCCGGTCACTAGCGCCGACGTGAACGACTATATCCGCGAGGGCACCGGCGGCGACTTCACCGCCAAGAGCTTCCGCACCTGGGGCGCCAGCGTCATCGCCTTCGAGCAGATGCTCGAGGCGCAGGAGGAAGAGCGGCGCAAGATCAGCCTCAAGACCGTGCTCGAGCCGGTCGCCGAGGCGCTCGGCAATACCCCCGCGATCAGCCGCAAGAGCTACGTCCATCCCAGATTGATCGACGCCGCGCGCGACAATCCCGCGCTCCCACTCGGCGAGTTCGAGCGGCCGCGCGCCCGCAAATATCTGTCGAGCGCCGAGGTCGGGCTGCTCGCCTGGCTGATGGGCAAGAAGACCCGCCGCGCGGCCAAGGTCGATGCGGTGGTCAAGGCGGCGAAATCGTCGCCGGCGAAGGTCGACGCGGTGGTCGCGGCCTGATCCCGGCCGGGAGCTTGACCCCCTCGCCTGCCCCCGCCAATTCCCTTTTCCGATGACCGATCTTCAGAAACTTGCCGACTGGCTGTGGCAGACCCGCGAGGCGCTGCTGATCGGCACCCTCGTCGCGGTGGGCCTCGTCGGGCTGATGATGATCGCCCGCGAGATCGGCCACCGGATGGTGCGGCGCGATCCCTCGACGCTCGGCTGGTCGGGCGTGATCGGGCGGGTGCTGAGCAAGACCAGCCTCCCGTTCATGGCGATCGCCGCCATCGACATCGTCCTCAACTATGCCGATCCCCCGGCACGGATCGGCCGGCTCAGCGACGTCGCCTTCATCATCGCCTTCGCGATCCAGGCCGCGATCTGGGCGCGCGAGCTCATCCTGGGGGTCATCGGGACCCGGGTCGGCGAGCGGCCGGGCGAGACTGCGGTCGGCAATGCGATGGGCGTCATCCGCGTGCTGGTCAGCGTCGCGGTCTTCGCCATCGCCCTCATCGTCATCCTCGACAATCTGGGCGTCAACGTCACCGCGCTGGTCGCTGGCCTCGGGATCGGCGGAATCGCCATCGGCCTTGCCGCGCAGGGCATTTTCTCCGACCTCTTCGCCGCGCTCTCGATCCTGTTCGACAAGCCGTTCCGCCGCGGCGACACGATCCGCTTCGACACCACCACCGGCACGGTCGAGAAGATCGGCCTCAAGACCACCCGCCTCGTCAGCGTGACCGGCGAGGCGGTGATCATGGCCAATACGAAGCTGCTCGAGCGCGAGATCCGCAACCTCGCCGGGGGCAGCGACCGGCAGGAGACCCTGCGCTTCGGCCTCACCTACCAGACCGCGCCAGAGAAGCTCGAAGCCGTCCCCGCGCTCGCCCGCGCCGCGGTCGAGGGCCAGGCCGGCTGCCACCTGCAGCGCTGCGTGGTCACCGCCTTCGGGCCGTCGAGCCTCGATCACGAACTGGTCTTCCGCCACGAGGGCCTCGACCAGGATCATCTGTTCGAGGCGCGGGCGGCGATCATCCTCGACCTCCTCCGCCGCTTCGCCGCCGAGAAGATCGACTTCGCCTATCCCACCCAAACCACCTTCACCGCCGCGCCCGACGGGACGCTGGTCATGCCCTATGCGGTCCCGGCCGCGCCGCCCGCCTAGCGCTTGCGGACGAATTCGGCGCGCAGCACGAGGCCGCGGATGCCGTCGAACTTGCAGTCGATTTCCTGGGGGTCGCCGGTCAGCCGGATCGAGCGGATCAGCGTGCCGCGCTTCAGCGTTTGGCCGGCGCCCTTGACGTCGAGGTCCTTGATGAGCGTGACCTGGTCACCGTCGGCGAGGATGTTGCCGACCGAATCGCGCACCTCGACCACCGCCGCCGCGCGCTGCCGCTCGGCAAGCTCGGCCGCGGGCAGCCACTCGCCGCTGTCCTCGTCATAGACGTAATCGTCGTCCGCCATTTCCGCTCCTCCCGGCCCGCCTCTAGCGCGGGACGGAGCAAACGGAAGAGCCGGGGCTCAGGCGGCCGATGCGTCGCCGTCCTCGTCGCCCTTGCCGAAGCGGCCCTTGAGCCACTTCCAGGCGCCGCCGGCCGCGACCGCGAGCAGGACCGCAAGCTTCTTGCCGAAGGCGAGGATGAGCCCGATGAGGCCGACCTTCTTGGCCGCCGCAACGCCCGCGCCGGCCGCGACCAGCCCGGCAAGGCCATAGCCCGCCTCGCTGTCGGTGCCTGGCACGAAATCGGCGTAGCGCGCGCCGCTGTCGAACTGGACGGTCTGGCCGAGCTGCCCCGCAGCGGCCTTGACCAGGCTGAGGTTGCTCATCCCGTCGACCATGTTGAGGCTGAGCACGCCGGTCCGGCCAAGCGAGCGCACGTCATAATTGAGGCTGTGCTCGGGCTCGCCCTCGGCGGCGAGGTCGCGGGCCCAGACCAGCACCTTCTTGCTGCTGTCGTAGGTCGGCGCCTGTGCCCAGCCGGCGAGATGGAGCTTGTGGTAACCCGCCGCGACGCGGTCGGCATTGGCCTCCTCGGTGGCCTTCTGCATGTCCTTGAGGACCGAGGCATAATCCTCGCTCGCCGCATCCTCGTCGGTGATGTGGCCGGTCTCCTCGAAGGTCACCACGGCGCCCCAGCTGTCGGCGAAATCCTTGCCGGCCGGAAAGATCATGCCGAGCACGCCGTCGGCCGCATCCGCGGGATTGCCCCAGGCGTCGACCAGCACCTTGCGGGCAGCGTCGGGGCCGAGGAAGTAATAGGATTGGCCGAGGTTCAGCCGGGCCTTGGCCCCGGGCAGGGTGATGGTCCCGGTCTGCGGGTGAAGCCCTTTCTTGAACTCCTCGACCGACTGCCCCGCCTCCTGCGGCGAAGGCGGCGCCTTGGCGAGCGCCGGCACGGCAACGGACAACAAGGCAGCCGACAGCAGCAGCCGATACGCTTTACTCATGATGTGATCCCCCCGGATTGAACGGCGAGCCTAGCGGCGTCGCCGGGCGAGGCAAGCCGGTACCGCCGCGCTAACCATGCTGGCCCTGCCGCGACGCGGTCGTTCGTCCAGCCTTGTCATTGCGCCGAATTGGGGGGATTCTCCGCTTTCATTCACGGGGGCGGAACACCGATGAGCCTTGCACTCGAGCTTCTGGCCTCGGCCATCCTGCTGACCCTCGTGACCTTCGTCCACGGCACCGGAATCGCGCTGATGGACAAGCTCATCCGCACCAACATCGCCGACATCCGCGCGCTTCGCCTCGACCAGCGGGAGATCGGCTTCATGATCCCGATGGCGCTCTATCTGCTCGCGCTGCACGTGGTGGAGATCGTCCTGTTCGCGCTCTTCTATCTCGCGACCCACGACACCCACGACCTCTATAACGCCATCTACCATTCGACGCTGGCCTATACGACCATGGGCGTGATCGAGGGCGCAATCACCAAGTGGAAGCTGGTCTCGGCCTTCGAGGGGCTGGCGGGCTTCCTGATGATCGGCTGGTCGTCGGCGATCTTCGTCACCGACATGGACAAGGTGCTGCGCCGGCGCTCCTAGTGCGCGCAGCGGACTTGATCGGCCCCTCCCCTTGTCCCTAACCGGGCACGCGAAGGAGAAAGCCATGCCCGTTGCCAGCATCGATGCCATCAAGTCCAAGGTCGGCCAAGAGCTAGGCGTCTCCGACTGGATCGAGGTGGGCCAAGAGCGGATCAACGCCTTTGCCGACGCGACCGAGGATCACCAGTTCATCCATGTCGACGAGGGCCTCGCCGCGCAGACCCCGTTCGGCGGGACCATCGCCCACGGTTTCCTCAGCCTGTCGCTGCTGAGCCGCATGGCGGCCGACGTCATGCTGGTCCCCGAAACGACCAGGATGGGCGTCAATTACGGCTTCGAGCGGGTCCGCTTCCTCTCGCCCGTCCGTGCGGGCAAGCGCGTCCGCGGCCGGTTCACCCTCGTCAGCTTCGAGGAGAAGCGCCCCGGCCAATATCAGTTCGCGCACGACGTCACGGTCGAAATCGAGGGCGAGGACAAGCCCGCCCTCAACGCCGTGTGGATTGGGCAGGTCTTCGCTTGATCGCATCCGCCCGCTAAGGCGCTCTCCAGACTCACCCTACAGGAGCCTTCATGCCCACCGCAGCTCGTGATGCCGTCATCGTCTCCACCGCCCGTACCCCCATCGGTCGGGCCTATCGCGGCGCCTTCAACGCCACTCCCTCGCCGACGCTGACCGCCCACGCCATCCGCGCCGCGGTCGAGCGCGCCGGCGTCACTCCCGACGAGATCGAGGATTGCGTCATCGGCGCCGCGCTCCAGCAGGGCGTGCAGACCACCATCGGCCGCACCGCCGCGCTCCGCGCCGGGCTTGGTGTCGGGGTCGCCGGCATGAGCATCGACCGCCAGTGCGCGAGCGGCCTGATGGCGATCGCCACCGCCGCCAAGCAGGTCATCGTCGACCGCATGGACGTCTGCGTCGCGGGCGGCGTCGAGAGCATCAGCCTCGTCCAGACCCCCGAGATGCGGCTGGGCTCGGACCCCGAGCTCCTCGCCATGCACAATGCGGTCTACATGCCGATGATCCAGACCGCCGAAGTGGTCGGCAAGCGCTATTCGGTCAGCCGCGAGCGCTGCGACGAATATGCGCTGCGCTCGCAGCAGCGCACCGCGCAGGCGCAGGCGGCCGGGCTGTTCGACAACGAGATCGTCCCCGTCACCGCGCGCATGGCGGTCAAGAACAAGGAAACGGGCGAATCCTCGATGCAGGAAGTGACCCTCGCCAAGGACGAGGGCAATCGCCCGCAGACCACGCTCGAGGATCTCGCCAAGCTGCAGCCGGTCATGGGGCCGGACAACATCATCACCGCGGGCAATGCCAGCCAGCTCAGCGACGGCGCTTCGGCCTGCGTCGTGATGGAAGCGAGCCTGGCCGAGAAGAAGGGTCTCGAGCCGCTCGGCCGCTATGTCGGCATGGCCGTCGCCGGGACCGAGCCCGACGAGATGGGCATCGGCCCGGTCTACGCCGTGCCCAAGCTCCTCAATCGCTTCGGCCTCAAGGTCGAGGACATCGGCCTGTGGGAGCTGAATGAGGCGTTCGCGGTGCAGGTGCTCTACTGCCAGGACAAGCTCGGCATCCCTGACGAGCTGCTGAACGTCAACGGCGGCGCCATCTCGATCGGCCACCCCTATGGCATGAGCGGCGCGCGCCTGACCGGTCACGCCCTCCTCGAAGGCAAGCGCCGCGGCGCCAAGTATGTCGTGGTCACCATGTGCGTCGGCGGCGGCATGGGCGCCGCCGGCCTGTTCGAGGTCTTTTAAGCGCTTAGGGCCGCGCGACGATCGAGCCGCTGCCGAAGCGGCGCTGCTGGACCGTCGCGCGGCCCGCATAGGCGATGTTGCCCGAGCCGTAGACCGAAGCGTCGAGGCTCTGCTCGGCGCGGACCGAGGCGTTGCCGCTGCCCCGCACCGCGACCTGCGCGCGGGAAGCGGCAAGCCCAGCGACATCGGCATTGCCCGACCCGGTCAGGTTGAGCAGCAGTTCGCCCGTCCTTCCCGAAGCGCGCAGATTGCCGGCCCCGGTGAGGCCGAGCGCGAGCCGGGGACTGTCGATCCCGGCAAGGCTGGCATTGCCGACGCCCTTCGATTCGAATGCGTCGAGCGCCGGGACCATGATCCGCACCCGGATCGGCGTGCGCGAGCGGAACGAACCGCGGGTGTCGATCCTGAGCGTTCCGCCCCGAACAGTTGTGGTCACGAGCGGCAGGATGTTGTCGTCGGCGACCACCGCCACTTCCGTCCGGGGTCCGATCTGGACGTCGACATTCTGCGCGCCCAGCGTCTCGATCCGGCGGAACGGTGCCACCGCGCGGGCCTGCTGTGCGAGACGTCCGCTGCCGCTCACCATCGGCCCGTTTGCGCGGTGAACCACGTTCCAGCCGGTATCGGCGGCGACCGCGGGAAGGGCGACGGCGGCGGCCACCGCGGCAAGGATGATCACGCTGCCTGGACGGGTCAAACTCATTCTCCTCGATGGCGCGACATTTGTAGCGCTACGTTTGTCTAGTCGGCGGATTCGTCGGCGGCAAGAGGTGAAGTTTGCGGCGGAACGACGGGAGTGACGGGCGGGCCGCATCTGCTAGGTTCGCCCGTATGACCGGCGTCGAACTCCTCGCCCTCGCGGCCTCGGCCAGCCTCTTGGCGGGCTGGCGGCTCTATCTCGTGACCTTCGTCACGGGGCTGGCGATGCGGATGGGGTGGGTCGACCTCCCCGACAAGCTCGCCGCGCTCGACGTGCTCGCCAATCCCTGGGTGCTGGTCATCTCGGGGGCCGCCGCCGTGTTCGAATTCTTCGCCGACAAGGTCGCCTTCATCGACAGCCTGTGGGACGGCATCCACACGGTCATCCGGCCCCTGGGCGGGGCGCTGTTGGCGCTCGCCATCGTCGATCCTGGCGACCCCGCCTGGCAGGTTGCGGCCTTCCTCCTCGGCGGCGGGGCGGCGTTCGTCGCCCATGCCGGCAAGGCGGGGGCGCGGGCAATGGTCAATGCCAGTCCCGAGCCGTTCAGCAACATGGCGGTCTCGGCGGGCGAGGATGTCGCCACCGCCGGCCTCCTCGCGCTCGCCATCGCCAATCCGGTCGCGGCGGCGCTGGTCGCCCTGATTCTCGTGCTTCTCAGTATCTGGCTGGTGATGGCCGGCCGCCGCGCGCTTGGGCGGCTTGTAGGCTAGGCGTAGCTGCGTTTCCTCTCCTGCAGGAGCGACCATGACGGCAATCGACACGGTGAGCAGCCTTTATCGGGCGTTTGGCGAGAGTGACATGGACACGGTCGGTCGCCTTCTCGCCGACACCCACTGGAACGAAGCGGCGGGCGGACCTTATGGCGGCGTCTATCGTGGCTTCGAGGAAGTCGCGGGCAATGTCTTCGGTCGGATCGCGGCCGACGTTCGCGACTTCTCCGCGCGTCCCGACGAACTGCTCGCCATCGGCACGGACCGGGTCCTCGCGCTCGGAACCTATCGCGGCGAGACCGATGCCGGGCCGATGGCGATCCGCTTCGGCCATTTGTGGACCGTCGCCGAGGGCCGGATCAGCCACTTCGAGCAATTCACCGACACCCATCATTGGCGGGTCGCGACGGCGAGCTGAACCCGATTGCGGGTTCGCCGGTTGCGGTATCGGAACCGAAACAGGGAAAGCTTGGGCATCTATGCCGACTGACGAGGCCAACGCCCCCGCGCATCCCCGCTGGACGCTCCTTGCCTGCATCCTCGCTTCGAGCCTGAGCTTCGTCGAAGGCTCGGTGCTGAACGTCGCGCTGCCCGCGATCCGTGCCAGCTTCTCGGCCGGGGCGAGCGAGGTGCAATGGGTGGTGAACGCCTATCTGCTGCCCTTGTCGGCGCTGCTGCTGCTCGGCGGCGCGCTCGGCGATCATTACGGCCGCAGGCGCCTGCTGATCCTCGGCACCGGCCTGTTCGGCGCGGCCTCGCTGCTCTGCGCGCTCGCGCCGGGGCTGGCGCTGCTGCTGGCCGGCCGGGTGCTACAGGGGATCGGCGCGGCGCTGCTGCTGCCCAACAGCCTCGCGCTATTGAATGCCACCTTCGAGGGCGAGGCACGCGGCCGGGCGATCGGGATCTGGGCGGCGGTCGGCGCCGGCGCCGCGGCGATTGCCCCGCTGATCGGCGGCTGGCTGGTCGACCATGTCGGCTGGCCCGCCATCTTCTACATCAACCTGCCGCTCGCCGCCGGGGCGATGCTGATCGCGGCCCGCTTCGCCGCCGAGAGCCGCAATCCCGACGCGGCGCGAACCGATTATCCGGGCGCCCTGCTCGCGACGCTCGGCCTTTTCGGCGTCACCTATGCCCTCACCCTCTGGTCGGTCGCGCTGGCCGTCACCCCGACCATCGTCGGGCTGGGCGTCGCCGGGCTGGTCCTTCTCGGCCTGTTCCTGTGGGTCGAGGCGAAGCGCGGCGACAAGGCGATGATGCCGCTCGCCATGTTCGCCAACCGCTGCTTCGTCGGGACCAATCTCCTCACCTTCCTCCTCTACGGGGCCTTCGGCGCGGTGATGCTGCTCATTCCCTATGTGCTGATCGAGGCCGCGGGCTATTCGCCGCTCCAGGCGGGCCTTGCCCTGACCCCACTGGCGGTGGTGATCGCGGTCGCCTCGCCGCTGATGGGCAAGCTCGCCGCACGCATTGGCGGACGGATTCCCCTTACCGCCGGGCCGGTGCTGGTCGGGGCCGGGCTGCTGCTCGCCCAGCGGATCGGGGTCGAGGGCCGCTACATGATCGACGTGCTGCCCGCGATCCTGGTCCTCGCCGCGGGCATGGCGCTGGCGGTCGCGCCGCTCACCAGCACCGTCCTCTCCTCGGTCGACCAGCGCCATGCCGGGACCGCGAGCGGCCTCAACAGCGCGGTGGCGCGGACCGGGGGCCTGATCGCGACCGCGCTGCTGGGCGCGGTGCTGGCGGCGAAGGGCGAAGCGCTGGTCAGCGCCTTCCACACCACCCTGCTGGTCGCGGCGGTCGTCAGCGCCCTTGCCGGTCTCGCCGCCTGGCTGACCGTCGCCGGCCCCGAACCGCAAAAAAGAACGGCCGCCGAAGCCTGAGCTTCGAGCGGCCGTTCCATTGTCTTGCTCGGTTGCCCGAACCTTATGCGAGGATCTCGCTGGAGGCAGGGCTCACCGACTTGGGACAATGAGACATCTGACCACCTCCTTTCGCTTGTTGACGATAAGCGAAAGATGGCCCGCGCGGACCTGATTTCAAGGGCTTAGCGGCGGCCGAACAGTCGCTCGATATCGCCATGGGCTAGCTTCACCCAGGTCGGGCGGCCGTGGTTGCAATGGCCCGAGTGGGGCGTCACCTCCATTTCGCGCAGCAGCGCATTCATTTCGGCGACGCTCAACACGCGGCCGGCGCGCACGCTGTGGTGGCAGGCGAAGGTGGCGGCGAGGAGGTCGAGCCGGGCCTTCAATGCCTGCGGACCGCCCAGCTCGGCGATCTCGGCGGCGAGGTCGCGGACGAGACCGTGAATGTCGAGCCGGCCCAAGGGCGCCGGCGTGCCGCGGACCAGCACCGCATTCGGGCCGAACCGCTCGATCTCGAGCCCGAAGGCCTGGAGGTCGGCGGCGGCGTCCTCGAGCCGGTCGGCGTCGGGCTCGTCCAGCTCGACCACCTCGGGCAGCAGCAGCGCCTGCACCGCGACCCCGCCATTGCCGGCCCCCCGCTTCAGCCGCTCGAGCACCAGCCGCTCGTGCGCGGCATGCTGGTCGACGATGACGAGGCCATCGGCTGCCTCGGCGACGATATAGGTATTGGCGACCTGCCCGCGGGCGACGCCGAGCGGATGGTCGGGGACCGGTGCGGTCGCCGGTTCGGCGCGGGCGGCGGGCGCGGCGGCGAACAGGCGCTGGTCGTCGTTGACCAGCGTCGTCCCGGCGAAGGCCGGGACCTCAGGCCAGGGTCGCTCGATCGGTTCGCCGAGGTCCCGGCCTTCGCCGGGATGACGCATGACGTCCAGCTCGCTGGTCCAGTTGACCGGCGCGGCCGCCTGGGTCCGCGCGGCGCTGCGGTGCCCGGCCTGGTCGAGCGCGCTCCGCAAGCCGCCGACGATCAGCCCGCGCACGCCCTGCGGATCGGCGAAGCGGACCTCAGTCTTGGCGGGGTGGACGTTGATGTCGATCTCTTTCCCGGGAAGGTCGAGGAACAGGGCGACGATCGGCGAGCGCTCGCGCGCGATCAGGTCCTGGTAGGCGGCCCGGAGCGCGCCAACGAGGAGCCGGTCCTTCACCGGGCGGCCGTTCACGAACAGATATTGCTGGTCGGCCGCGCCACGGGTGAAGGTCGGCAGGCTGACCACGCCGCCAAGCCGAACCTCCCCGCGCTGGAGATCGATCGGAAGCCCGTGCTCGGCCAGCCCATGGTCGAGGATCGATGCCACCCGCGCGGGCAGCGCGACGGGTGCCAGCGACAGGATCCGGCGGCCGTCATGATCGAGCGTGAAGGCGACGTCGGGCCGCGCCATCGCCAGCCGGCGGACGGTGTCGAGGCAGGCGGCATATTCGGCGCGCGGGGAACGAAGGAACTTGCGCCGCGCGGGCACCTTGGCGAACAGCCCCTCGACCCGGACCCGGGTGCCGGGCGGAAGCGCGGCCGGTCCCTCGCTGATCCTCGCCCCATGGTCGACCTCGAGCCGCCATCCGTCGCTCCCCCGCACCCGGCTGTCGAGCGTGAAGCGGGCGACGCTGGCGATCGACGGCAGCGCCTCGCCGCGGAAGCCGAAGCTCGCCACCTCTTCGATCGCCTCGTTCGGGAGCTTGGAAGTCGCGTGCCGCTCGATCGCGAGCGCCATGTCGGCGGGGCTCATGCCCGAGCCGTCGTCGCTCACCTCGACGAGGTCGAGCCCGCCACCGCCGAGCCGGACGTCGACCTGGGTCGCCCCAGCGTCGAGGCTGTTTTCCACCAGCTCCTTCAGCGCGCTCGCCGGGCGCTCGACCACCTCGCCTGCGGCGATTCGATCAACGAGGTGAGAAGGAAGCCTTCTTATTGACATGTTAAGGGTCCTAGCCCAATCGCCGAGCGGCGGCGAGGCACTGTGTTCCGGTGGGATTCACCAGTCGTTACGCCGTTGTCACTGAACAACTTTTTGGTCGGGAAAAGGCGGGCGAATGTTCTGGACGCGCTGGTTCAAGTGGATGAGCCATGACATGGCGATCGATCTCGGGACGGCGAACACGCTCGTCTACGTGCGCGGACGCGGAATTGTGCTCAACGAACCGTCGGTGGTGGCGATCGAAACCATCAACGGCGTGAAGAAGGTCAAGGCGGTCGGCGAAGACGCCAAGCTCATGATGGGCAAGACCCCCGACCAGATCGAGGCCATCCGCCCGCTTCGCGACGGCGTCATCGCCGACATCGACGTCGCCGAGCAGATGATCAAGCACTTCATCCACAAGGTGCATGGCGGCGGCAAGCTGCGCTCCCTGCGCTTCCCCGAGATCGTGATCTGCGTGCCGTCGGGCTCGACCAGCGTCGAGCGCCGCGCGATCCGTGACGCCGCCTCCAACGCCGGCGCCAGCCAGGTCTATCTGATCGAGGAACCGATGGCGGCCGCGATCGGCGCCGACATGCCGGTGACCGAGCCGGTCGGCTCGATGGTCGTCGACATCGGCGGCGGCACCACCGAGGTCGCCGTGCTCAGCTTGCGCGGCCTTGCCTACACCACCAGCGTGCGCGTCGGCGGCGACAAGATGGACGAAGCCATTTCCTCCTACGTCCGCCGCAACCACAATTTGCTGATCGGCGAAGCCACCGCCGAGCGGATCAAGCAGGAAGTCGGGATCGCCAAGCCGCCGGTCGACGGCATCGGCAAGACGGTCCACATCAAGGGCCGCGACCTCGTCAACGGCGTGCCCAAGGAAATCAGCATCAATCAGGGCCAGATCGCCGAGGCGCTGAGCGAGCCCGTGGGCACGATCGTCGAGGGCGTCCGCATCGCGCTCGAGAACACCGCGCCCGAGCTCGCCGCCGACATCTGCGACCAGGGCATTGTCCTGACCGGGGGCGGCGCGCTGCTGCAGGGTCTTGACGAGGTGCTTCGCGACGAAACGGGGCTCCCGGTCACGGTCGCCGAGGATCCGCTCACCTGCGTCGCGCTCGGCACCGGCCGCGCGCTCGAGGAAGAGCAGTTCCGCGGCGTTCTCCAGACCGCCTGAACGAAGGGGTGACCGATGGCGCCGCCGACTAGCGCGCGCCCGGGCTGGTCGAGACGGGCGCAATATGGCCTGTTCTTCAGCTTCCTGGCGGTCATCGCCGGGCTGCTGGTCGGGCTGGGGCTGCTGGCGCTGAGCATCGTCGCGCCCTCGGCCTATGCCGGGGTGCGCGGGGCGGCGCTCGACGCCACCGCGCCGGTCACGGGCGCGCTCCGGAGCGTCACCGACACCGTCGGCGGGCTGGTCAGCGGGGCCGGCAATTACTGGGACGCGGCGCGCCAGAACGGCGACCTTCGCCGCGAGAACCAGGCGCTTCGCCGCCAGTCGATCCAGGCCCGCGCCATCTTCCAGGAAAACGCCCAGCTCAAGGCCGCGCTGACGCTTCGCGAGCGGAATGTCGTGGCGGTGGCCAGTGGACGGATCGTCGGCTCGAGCCTCGAGAGCGAGCGCCGGTTCGCGGTGATCAGCGCCGGGACGGGCGACGGGGTCGCGGTCGGGATGCCGGTCCGCGCCGCGGCGGGGCTGATCGGCCGGGTGGTCGACGCCGGCATGCTCGCCTCGCGCGTGCTGCTCGTCTCGGACCGCGCCAACATCGTTCCCGCCCGCCTGCTGCGCGGCAACCAGCCGGTGATCGCCACCGGCCGGGGTGACGGCACCATCGACCTTCGCCCGCTCGAGGTCGGCCGCAATCCGTTCAAACCCGGCGACATCGTCGTCACCTCGGGCACCGGCGGGCTCTATCCCCCCAACGTGCCGGTCGCGCGGGTCATCCGCCTCGACGACGACGGGGCCATCGCCATTCCCATGGCCGATCCCGCCAATGCGAGCTTCGCGGTGGTCGAGAAGCCCTATGAGGAGGCGGCGCTGCCCGAGGCGGCACCGACGGAAGAGGCGGAGCGCTAGCCATGGTCCGCTCCGCCCTCGGCCGGCAGAATGCCCTCGACCGCGGGCCCAAGCGGCTGGCGATGGTCATCCCCGCCGCCTCGGTCGCCCTCGCCTCGCTGCTTCCGCTGATCCCGGTGGTGGCGCAGGTCGGCTGGATGCCGGAGACCGGCTTCCTGCTCCTGCTCGCCTGGCGGCTGCTGCGCGGCGACGCCATTCCCGCCTGGTGGGCAGCGCCGCTCGGCCTGTGGAACGACCTCGTGCTGGGGCTTCCCATCGGCCTGTCCGTCGCCACCTGGAGCGCGGCGATGATCGCGCTCGACCTCCTCGACCGCCGGACCATGTGGCGCGATTACTGGCTCGAGTGGCTGCTCGCCGCGGCGCTGGTGACGCTCGCCGAGCTTGCCCGGCGCGAGGTCGATGCCGCCATGGGCGCGCGCTACGACCTCGTCGCCATCCTCCCCGCCATCGCCATCTCGGTCCTTGCCTTCCCGCTCGCCGCCTGGACCGCGAGCAAGCTCGACCGCTGGAGGCTCGGGCGATGAGGCGCTTCACCAAGGTTCAGGCCGACATCGTCTTCTCGCGCCGGATGCTGGTCGTCGGCGGTGCGCAATTCGCCATCGCCGGCACGCTGATCGGGCGGATGGGCTGGCTCGCGATCCGCGAGAACGAGAAATATAATTTGCTGAGCGAGGACAATCGCGTCCAGCTGATCATCGTGCCGCCCCGGCGCGGCTGGATCGTCGACCGCGCTGGCAAGCCGATCGCGATCAATCGTTCGGACTTCCGGGTCGACATCATCCCGGAGCAGATCAAGGACAAAGACCGCACCGTCGCGCTCCTGACCCAGTTGCTCGCGCTCCAGCCCGACGAGGTGGACCGGATCACCCGCGAGCTCGCGACCGCCCGCTCCTACCAGCCGATCCAGGTCGCCGAAAACGTGCCCTACGAGCGCTACGCGGCGATCACCGTGCGACTGCCCGAACTGCCCGGGGTCCAGCCCTCGCGCGGCTTCTCGCGTTTCTATCCGACCGGGCCGGCGGTGGCGCACCTCGTCGGCTATGTCGGCACCCCCAGCGCCGAGGATTATCAGAAGACCAAGGACCCCTTGTTCCTCACTCCCGGCTTCAAGATCGGCAAGCAGGGGCTTGAAAAGACGCTCGAACCCAATTTGCGCGGCATTCCCGGCGGGCAGCGGATCGAGGTCACGGCGGGGGGCCGGCTGGTCAAGGAGCTCGAGCCCAAGCCCGACCGCAGCGGCCAGACCGTTCAGCTGACGATCGACGCGGGCCTCCAGGAATATGCCGCGCGGCGGATGGGCGAGGAATCGGGCGCGCTCGTCGCGCTCGACGTCGAGAGCGGCGACGTGCTCGCCTTCGTCTCCATGCCCGCCTTCGATCCCAACAGCTTCTCCAGCGGGATCGGCCGGACCGAGTGGAAGACCCTGTCCGACGACGACCACCTGCCCTTGCTCAACAAGGTCGCACAGGGCCTCTATCCCTCGGGCTCGACGATCAAGCCGGCCATGGCCCTGTCCTTCCTCAGGCAGGGGGTCGATCCCAAGCAGCGGGTCCACTGTCCGGGCGGCCTGCGCGTCGGCAACCGCTTCTTCCGATGCGACGCGGTCCACGGCTCGGTCGACATGCACACCGCGATCGAGCGCAGCTGCAACACCTATTTCTGGGCGATGGGCATCCGCACCGATGCCGAGCAGTGGACCGAAATGGTCCACACCCTGGGCTATGGCCAGCAATTCCCGGAGCTGCCGCTCAGCACCCAGCGGTTCGGGACCATGCCGAGCCCGGCCTGGCTCCAGCGCAAGTACGAGCGCAAGTGGCAGGCCTATGACAGCGCCAACACCTCGATCGGCCAGGGCTATGTGCTGGTCAACCCGCTCCAGCTGGCGGTGATGCCGGCGCGGCTCGCGACGGGCCGGTTGATCCAGCCGCGGCTGCTGCTGAACGGCCCGCGCAAGGAAGCGCCCGTGGTCGGCGCCGATTCCGAGCAGCTGGCGGTGATCCGCAGCGCGATGGCGGCGGTGGTGAACGGAAGCGGCACCGCGGTCGCGTCCAAGCTCCCGCTCGACGGCGTCTTGATGGCGGGCAAGACCGGCACCGCGCAGGTCTACAAGCTCACTACTCGCGGGGTCGCCAATTCCAACTGGCGGCTGCGCGACCACGCTTTGTTCATCGCCTTCGCGCCCGCCGACAAACCCAAATATGCGATCGGCTGCATCATCGAGCATGGCGGCTTCGGTGCCGCCTCGGCCGCGCCGATCGTCCGCGACACCATGACCTATCTGTTCGACCAGCAGAAGGCGTGGGCGGCGCTCGCACCCTTCGAGAAGCAATGGGGCGGAACGCTCGCCGAGCGCACCGCCCGCAAGGCCGAGGCGATCAAGGCCGCCGCCGCTGCCGCTCAGGCCGCCGCCAGGGCACAGGCAGGCGGCGCATGATCTCGAGCGCGATCATCCCCCAGCCGCTCGCCCGGCTGCCGTGGCGGCTGATCTTCCTGATCAGCGGCATTGCCCTGTTCGGGCTGATCAACCTCTATTCGGCCGCGGGCGGCTCGATCGAGCCATGGGCGATGCGCCAGGGCATGGCCTTCGTGCTTTTCATGACGGTCGCGATCGCGCTCTCCAACGTGCGCGAGGAACGGATCAAGCAGGTCACCATCCCCATCTATGGCGCGATCGTCGTCATGCTGGTGCTGACCGACCTCTTGGGCTTCGTCGGCAAGGGCGCGCAGCGCTGGCTCGACCTTGGGATCATCCGGCTCCAGCCGTCCGAGTTCATGAAGCCCGCGATCGCGCTGATGCTGGCGCGCTTCTACGACCTGCTTCCCGCCGGCGACATGCGCTCGCTGCGCGCGATCTGGCCGGCGGCGGCGCTGATCGCGGTGCCGGCGGGGCTCGTCATCCTCCAGCCCGACCTTGGCACCGGCCTGATGGTGGTCTTCGCGGGCGTCACCGTGATGTTCCTCGCCGGCGTGCAGCTGCGCTGGTTCCTCGTCCCCGGCGCGCTTGTCGCCGCGGCGATCCCGATCATCTACGAGTTCCTGCTCCACGACTATCAGCGCAAGAGGATCGACATCTTCCTCGATCCCGAGAGCGACCTGCGCGGCGCGGGCTATCACATCACGCAGAGCAAGATCGCGATCGGTTCGGGGGGCCTGTTCGGCAAGGGCTATCTGCAAGGCAGCCAGAGCCATTTGCAGTATCTGCCCGAGGGACACACCGACTTTGCCTTCGCCACCCTCGCCGAGGAATGGGGGATGCTGGGCGGCACGATCGTCATCCTCGCTTATCTGTTCGTCCTGCGCTGGTGCATGGGCGTCGCCGCCAATGCCTCGACGCGCTTCGCCCGGCTCGCCTGCGCGGGGCTGACCGCGGTGCTGTTCAGCTATTTCGCGATCAACCTCCTGATGGTGATGGGTCTCGCCCCCGTGGTGGGCATCCCCCTCCCCCTGATCAGCTATGGTGGCTCGGCGGTGATGACGGTGATGATCTGCCTTGGCCTCCTGATGAGTTTCGAGCGCCAGCAAAGAACCCGCTCGCGCCTCGGTTAAAGGGGTTGCGCACCGCCCGAGGCGCCGCTATTGGCCCCCTCGCGCCCCCGCTTCCAAGCGGCCGAGCGCACTGCCTCACGGCATGGACGCATAGCTCAGTTGGTAGAGCAGCTGACTCTTAATCAGCGGGTCCTAGGTTCGAGCCCTAGTGCGTCCACCATCTCCCTTCTCCCCGGATCGAACGCGGTCACAGGCCGTCCGCGTCGGGCCTGCGGTTGACCCCTTCGGGATTTGCCGTCAGCGCTCGTCGGATGGCGTTGTCCAGCGGCCTGCTCGATGTTCTGGCGCGTGAGCGGGGGGCGGTTCGCCGTTTCCTCATCGCCCGCACCCGCAGCGACGCGCTCGCCGACGACCTGATGAGCGAGCTCTGGGTGAAGGCCCGGGCAGCCGAAGGCGGCGAAATCGGCAATGCCACCGCCTATCTCTATCGCATGGCCAACAACCTCGTGCTCGACCATCTGCGCGAGGAGCGGCGGCGGGCGCGGCGCGAGCAGGACTGGACGAGCGAGCAGATCGGACCGCTTCCCGCGACCGGCGAGGCCGCCGCCCCCGATCCCAGCGCCGAGGACAGGATGATCGACGCCGACGAGCGTCGCCGGCTGGCCGAGGCCATTGCCGCGCTGCCCGAGGGCGCCCGCCGGGTGCTGCGGATGCACAAGCTCGAGGGATTGAGCCATGGCGAAGTCGCCGAATCGCTCGGGATCAGCCGAAGTGCGGTCGAGAAACATATGGCGGTGGCGATGACCCATTTGCGCCGTCACCTTGGCGGACTGCGGTAATGGCCGGGGCACGGCGTCATTGCGGGGAAACGACGGCGAGGGCATCAGCACCCGGACGGGATCGATGAGCGAGCAACGGGTACACGAGGAGGCGGCGACCTGGTTCGCGCGCATGGCGTCGGACGAGGCCGACTGGCCGGGCTTCACCGCCTGGCTGGAGGCCGACCCGCGCCATGGCGAGGCCTATGACGAACTCGCCCTGCTCGACGACGACCTCTCCCGTCATGCCGACCTGCTCGAGGGATCGAGCCTGCCCGAGCCCGCCAATGACGATGCGCCGCGCTGGCGCCGCTGGGCCGGCTTCGGCGGCGGCGCGGTGGCGGCGGGACTTGCGCTGCTGCTGGCGGTCCAGTCATCGAGCGATGCCCCCCTTCCTGCCCGGACCTTTGCCGCGCCCGGCGCGAAGAGCGCCGCGATCGCGCTTGGCGACGGGACCCGCGTGGTCCTCGCCCCCAGCAGCCGGCTCGAGGTCCGCGGCACACAAATGGCGCTGAGCGGCGCGGCCTGGTTCGACGTCCCGCACCGCCCGGGCCGCGAGATGAAGGTCGATCTGGGCGGCTACGAGATTCGCGACATTGGCACCACCTTCACCGCCGTGAACGACGCGCGCGGGGTCGAGGTGGCGGTCGGCGAAGGCCGGCTCAGCGTCGCTTCCGACCGCCTGTCCACGCCGGTCGCCCTGTCCGCCGGTCGTTCGCTGGTCGCGCCGGCGGGAAGCAGCGCGGTCCGGCTGGGCTCGGTCGATCCGGCCGGCGTGGGTGCGTGGCGGACCGGCCGGCTGAGCTTCGCCGACACGCCGCTGGCGGTAGTCGCGGCCGAGGTCTCGCGCTATTCGGGTCGCCAGATCGCGGTGGATCCGGCCATCGCCGGGGAGCCGTTCAGCGGGACCATAGCGCTTCATGACGATGTCAGTCCCGCCGAGACCCTCGCCCGGATCATGGCGCTCGACGTCGCGTCGCAGGGCGGCGCGCAGCGGCTGGTGCGCCGGGGCCGCTAGCCTTCTCCTTGCCACCACGCCGGTGCTTGCCGCGCCGGTCACGATCGACCTTCCCGCGGCCCCCATCGCCCAGTCGCTCCGCCGCCTGAGCGCACTCACCGGGGCGTCGATCGGCGTCGCCGGACGCCTCCCTTCGCTCCGCACCCGCCCCGTGCGCGGCGCGCGCAGCGCGGGCGAGGCGCTCGCCGTGATGCTCGAAGGAAGCGGCTGGCGGGCGGTTGCGGTCGGACAGGGAAGCTTCCGGATCGAGCCGGCAAGCGGTCCCGCGCAGCCTGGGACGGTCGGGCCCGGGCGCGATCCCGCGCCGCCGTCCTCGCTGCCGGAACAGGAGATCGTGGTCACCGCGCTCAAGCGTCCGACCCGGCTGGCCGACGTGCCCGCGACGGTACATCTCTTGCCGATGCGCGGGGCAATGCGGGGAAGCGCGCCCGGCCAGGCCGCCGACGTCGCCGCGGCCCTGCCCTCGCTCACCAGCAGCGGCACCGGCCCGGGGCGGGACCGCTATTTCCTTCGCGGGGTCGGAGACGGCCCGCTCGGCGGCTTCGACCAGGGCAGCGTCGCGGTGCTGATCGACGAGGGACGGCTCAATTACGACGCGCCCGATCCCGACTGGGCGCTGGTCGACATCGACCGGGTCGAAGTGCTCGAGGGACCGCAGGGGCCGCTTTACGGCTCGGGCGCGCTGGGGGGTATCGTCAAGATCGTCACCAACCGAGCGGCGCTGGACGAGACCCGGGCCGAGGCCGGTGCGGGGCTCGCCGTCACCGCCTCGAGCGGCCTCTCGACCAGCCTCACCGGAATGCTCAACCTGCCCCTCGTCTCCGGGCGCGTCGCGCTTCGGGCGGTCGGCTACCGGTCGCGCGACGCGGGGTGGATCGACAATGCGGGCGGCCGCGCCGACGTCAATTCCGAGGCGCTCGGCGGCGGGCGGCTGTCGCTCGCGATCCGGCCCGCTGCGGGCTGGCGGATCGATCTCACCGGCGCGGTCCAGCGGCGCAACATGCGCGACAGCCAGTATCTCGACGGTCGCCTTGGCGGGCTTCGCCGTCCTGCCCGTCTCCCCGAACCCCATGACAGCGACGCCGCGCTCGCGCTGGCGACGGTGAGCGGTTCGCTGGGCAACCTGTCGCTGACCTCGGTCACGAGTTTCAGCCGGCAGGAGAGCGACGTCGCCTTCGACGCCTCGCCGCTCGCCCCCGTCCTCGGCACCGCCGGCGCGACGCTCGTCCACGACAGCCGGCGCTATACCCTGCTCGACCAGGAGGTCCGGCTGGCAAGCAAGCCGGGCGACGGTCCCGAATGGCTCGCGGGCGCGTCGTTCATGCAGGCCAGGACCGACGTCGCCATCGTCGCGCGGAGCGACCCGGCACCGGTGGCGCTGCTCGCCTCGCGGCGCTCGGTGGCGGAGAGCGCGGTCTTCGGCGAAGCGGGCTGGCCGCTCGGCGCCGGTCTCAGCCTCAGCGCCGGTGGCCGGCTCTTCTCGACGCTGGTCGAGGACGAAGGCAGCGGACGCGAGACGAGCGAACAGCGCTCCAGGCGCGTGGTTCGCGCCTCGGGCAGCCTCGGCCTGAGCTGGAAGCCTTCGCCCTCGACGACCGTCTTCGCGCGGGCGGCCACCGCCTTTCGACCGGGCGGTCTCAACATCGTGCGCGGCGCAACCCGGCCGGCCTATGACGCCGACGAGCTGCTCAGCCTCGAGGCGGGCGTGCGCAGCCGGATCGGCGCCGCCGTGTCGCTCGACCTCACCATCTACGGCGAGCGCTGGCGCCATGCGCAGGCCGACGAATTGCTGGCCGACGGCCTCGTCGCCACCCGCAACGTCGGCAATGCGCGCACCATCGGCGCCGAGGGACGGTTGCGCTGGTCGCTCGGGAAGGGGCTCGGGCTCGACCTGTCGGCGATGGCCCAGTCCGCCCGGCTCGAGGGCGGCGGCGGCGCGGACATCGACGATCCGCGGATCCCCGCCGTGCCCGAACTCGCCTTTCGCGGCGATGTCGAGCAGAGGCTTTCGATCGCCGGCTGGCGCGGCACGGCGCGGGTCGGGCTTCGCTATACCGGGGCGACCCACCTCAGCTTCGATCCCACCATCGACCGCCGCGCGCGCGGTCGCCTCGAGTCCGATGCCGGCCTCGCGCTCGCCCGGGACGGCTGGTCGCTCGGCCTGTCGGCGACCAACCTCACCAATCGCCGTTCGGATGTCTTTCCCTTCGGCAATCCCTTCCGGGTGCGGGCCGAACCGCATCGCACCCCGCCCCGCCCGCGCACGTTGGGCATGACGATCGGCCGAGACTTTTAAAAAAATTTCCCGCCCCGGCTGAGGTGCCCCGGTCGGCATGGCGTCTTACCCCCGAACCACCGGGGAGTGCCATGCAGGTTGCCGCCGCGAAGCAGTTGATCCAGCGTCGTTTTGCCGCCGTCCACGGCGCCAGCGCACGGCCCGATTACCCCGACTTCCTGTCCGTCACCCCGCCGTCCGCCTCCGCCCCCGCGGCCGTGCTCGGGCTGCGCTACGCCGCCAGCGGACCGTTGTTCCTCGAGACCTATCTCGACCAGCCGATCGAACAGGCGGTGAGTTACCGGCTCGAGCGGATCGTCCCGCGTGAGGCGATCGTCGAGATCGGCGGCCTCGCTTCCGAACAGAAGCGCGCCACGGTCACCTTGTGGGCGCGGACCGCGCGCGACCTCGCCGGCGAGGCCGAGGTCGCGGTGGCGGTGCTGACCGCGCCGTTGCGGCTGATGTTCGCCCGGCTCGGCCTCGACATCCTCGAGATCGCCGACGCCGATCCCGCCAGGCTCGGGGCGCGCGCGGCCGACTGGGGACGCTATTACGAGCTCGCGCCCAAGGTCTGCCTCGGCCTGATCGGCCCGGCCCGTGCGCGGCTTGCCGCCTATGCGGGAGACGAAGCATGAGCGGCAAGCTCCTCGCCGCGCTCGGCGCGCATGCCGCGGCCGGCCGCGCCAACCCCGCCTTCGTCGGCCCCGACGGCGAGATCGGCTGGGGCGAGGCACAGGCCATCGTCGCGGCGACGGTCGCGCGCCTCCCCGCCGACGGGATCCATCCCGGCCGCCCGCTCGGGCTGCTCCTCGACCACGAGCCCGCCAGCGCCCTGCTGCTGGTCGCGCTGCTCGAGGCGGGCGTGCCGGTCATCCCGCTCCCGCCCTTCTTCACCCCCGCCCAGCGCGAGGCCGCGCTCGCCAATGCCGGCGCGGCGCTGCTCGTGATCGGCTGCCGGCTCGAGGCGGGCGCGGTCCGGGTCATCGCCCAGCCGCTCGATCATCGGCCCGTCGCGCTCCCCGAGGGCACTGCGGTGGTCAGCTTCTCGAGCGGTTCGACCGGCGAGCCCAAGGGCGTCTGCCTGTCCGCAGATCATCTCGTCGCCATGGCGGACCATGTCTGTGATTTCCTCGGCCGCGAGCTTGCCGGGCGCCACCTCCCGGTCCTCCCGTTCGGGATTCTCCTGGAACAGGTCGCCGGCCTGTTCGCGTCGATCCTCGCGGGCGGGACCACTATCGCGCTTCCCGGTCGGGCGATCGGCCTCGCCGACCCGCTCCGCCCCGATCCCGCCGCGCTGCTCCGCGCGATCGCCGGGCAGCAAGCAACCTCGCTGATCCTCGTTCCCGAATATCTTTCCCTTCTCGTCGGCGCGATGGAGGCGAGCGGGGTCAAACTCCCCGCGCTCACCCTCGTCGCGGTCGGCGGCGCGCGCACGCCAGAGCCCCTGTTGTGCCGTGCGCGCGCCCTAGGCCTCCCGGTCCGGCAGGGTTACGGCATGACCGAGGCCGGCTCGGTCATCACCCTCGAGGACAGCACCGACGGTCCCGTGGGCAGCGTCGGCCGCCCGATCGGGGCCCACGGGCTCAGCCTCGCCGACGATGGCGAGATCGTCATCGACGGTCCGCTGTTCCTCGGGCTCGTGGGACAGATGCGGCCTCCCGGCCCCTTCGCTACCGGCGACCTCGGCGAGATCGATGCGGACGGCCGGCTCCGCATCCTCGGCCGCAAGTCGAATCTCATCGTCACCAGTCTCGGCCGCAACATCGCGCCCGAATGGGTCGAGGGACTGCTCCTCGCCGAGGCCGACATCGCGCGGGCCCTGGTTCGCTCCGACGGCGGCGCGGGGCTCGAGGCCCTGCTCGTTCCCGCGAGGCCCGATTCCGACGTCACCGCCGCGCTCGCCCGGGTCAACCTGGCGCTGCCCGCTTACGCCCGGGTCGGCGCGCACCGGCTGGTCCCCCCGTTCACGCCGATGAACGGCCTTCTCACCGGCAACGGCCGGCTGCGCCGCGTGGCGATCGAGCAAAGCTTTCCCAGGGAGAATGACGTGACCGACTTCTTCGACCGCCTGGTCGCCGAGACCCGCGACGCGCAGGCGCGCTTCGCCATGACCCCGCAGCTGATCGCGGGCCTGACCGGGCGGATCAGCCGAACCGATTACATCGCCTATCTCACCCAGGCCTATCACCACGTCCGCCACACGGTCCCGCTGATGGAAGAAGCGCGCAAGGGCCTCGCGGCGCGCGGCGACACGATGCTGGTCGAGGCGCTCGACGATTACATCGAGGAGGAGACCGGGCACGAGGAATGGATCCTCAACGACATTGCCGCCGCCGGGGGCGACCGCGCCGCCGCCGCCGCCAGCGCACCCGCGCCAGCCACACGGCAAATGGTCGACCACGCCTATCAGGTCATCCGCGGCGGCAATCCCGCCGCCTTCTTCGGGATGGTGTTCGTGCTCGAAGGGACCAGCATCGCCATGGCGTCGAACGGCGCCGCGGCGGTCGAGCGCAACCTCGGCCTGCCCAAGAAGGCGTTCACCTACCTGAATTCGCATGGCGCGCTCGACCAGGATCACATGGTCTTCTTCCAGGGGCTGATGAACCGGATCGAAAATCCCGCCGACCAGGCCGCGATCATCGCCATGGCGCGCGACATGTTCGGCCTGTTCGGCGGCATATTCGCCTCGATCGAGCTGGAGGGCCTGCCCCATGCGGCTTGACGGCAAGATGGTGGTGATGACCGGTGCCGCCGGTGGGATCGGCAGCCTGCTCTGCCGCGAATTGCGCGCGAGGGGCGCCCGGCTGGTCGGCGTCGACCGGGTCGTTTGCGAGGAATGCGACGAGACCATCCTCGCCGACCTCGGCAGCCGCGAAGGGCTCGAGCAGCTGGCCGGAAGCCTTGCCGGCCGCGAGGTCGACATCCTCGTCAATCTTGCCGGCATGCAATATTTCGGCCCGATAGAACGGCAGGACCCGGGCAGCATCTGGGCCGGCTATGTCGTCAACCTCATCGCACCCGCCACGCTCATCCGCGCGGTCCTGCCGCAGATGCAGGCACGCGGGCACGGCCAGATCGTCAACATCGGCTCGGTGATGGGCGCAGTGAACTATCCGCACTTCGCCACCTATTCGAGCAGCAAGTGCGGCCTCCGCGGCCTGTCCGAGGCGCTTCGCCGCGAGCTCGGCCGCTCGCCCATCGCCATCACCCACATCGCCCCGCGCGCGGTCCGGACCGGCTTCAACAACGCCGAGGTCAATCGCTTCATGGAGGTGACCGGTATGAAGGCCGACGAACCCGAAGCGGTTGCCGCCGCCATTGCCGAGGCGATCGGCCGGCGCCGGAAGGAGGTGACGCTCGGCGGTCCCGAGCGGCTGTTCACCCGCCTCAACGGCGCGTTCCCCCGGCTCATCGACGCCGGTCTCGAAAGCACCACCGCCAAGGCCCGCGCCCTTTTCGCCTGACCCCCCAACGCGCAACAGAAGGAAGACCCATGACCCTCGTCCGCAAGAGCATCGTCGCCCTCGGCCTCGCCCTCGCCAGCACGGCGGCCTTCGCCAGCAACGATCCCGCGATGGACAGCGCCGTCATGCGCATCAACAACGGCTGGGCGCATATCCGCTACCAGGTCGGCAACAAGGATGCGCAGTTCAACCAGCTCGCCGCGCTCGAGCAGCAGGCCGCCGCGGTGGTGCAGAAGTATCCGGGTCGCGCCGAGCCTCTGCTGTGGGAAGGGATCGTCGTCAGCGAGGAGGCCGCGCGCGCCTCGACGCTGCGCCAGCTCGGCCTCGCCAACCGGGCCCGCGACATCCTCGCCAAGGCCTATGCGCTCAATCCGAAGGTCGCCGACGGCGGCGCGGCGATGAGCCTCGGCGTCCTCTACTACAAGGTGCCCGGCTGGCCGATCGGCTTTGGCAGCACCGCCAAGGCGCGGAGCTTCTTCGAGCAGGCGCTGGCGCAGGACCCGCACGGGCTCGACAACAACTTCTTCTATGCCGACTTCCTCGCGCAGGAGGGCGACAAGGCCCATGCCCGCCAGTATCTCCAGCGCGCGCTGCAAGCGCCGGTGAACCACGACCGACCGGTGTGGGACGCCGGGCGTCGCGCCGAGGTCAAGGCGCTCCTCGCGAAGCTCGGCTGAGCCCGACATGGCGGCGCTCCTCGACCGCGCGGCGCTCGGCATTGGCAGGCAGCTCGCGCTCCCGAGCGGGCTCGCCGGCCGGCTGGTCGGCACCGCCATGCACTTCGCAAACCGCCGGCCCACCGATCGATTGATCGAGGCGCTCGCAGTCCGACCGGGCGAGCGGATCCTCGACATCGGCTGCGGGGACGGATCGCTTCTCGCGGGCCTGCCGCAGGCCTTTTTCCGCGCCGGGATCGACCGCTCGCCGCTGATGGTGCGGCGGACCCGGCGGCGACTGTCGGCTGCGCTCGCCGAGGGACGGGCGATGGTGCGCGAGGGCGACATGATGCGGCTTCCGTTCGGCGCCGGGGCGTTCGATCGCCTGTTCGCCTCGAACATCCTCTATTTCTGCAGCGACGTCCCCGCCTTCGTCGCGGAATGTCGCCGCGTCGCGCGGCCGGGCGCGCAGCTTGGCATCTATGTCACCGCCGCCGAATCCATGCAGGGCTGGCGGGTCGCGAGCCACGCGACCCATCGCCACTTCACCGGCGGCGGACTGGTGGCCGAGCTCGAGCAGGCCGGAATCGCCGGCGCTTCCGCCTGCGTGCGCGAGGTTCAGGTGACGGCCAGGGTCACCGGGCTCCTCGCCGTCGTGCCCTTGCGCGCTAGATGATCCCGCTGCTGCGCTTGGCGGCGAGCGCGGCGTCGTCGAGGCCGAGGAGCTCGCCGTAGATCGCCGCATTGTCCTGTCCGATTTCCTGCGGCGCCAGGCGGTGGATACCCGGCGGCGTGCGCGACAGGCGCGGGAAGGCATTCTGCATCTTGAGCCCCTGCCAGCGCGGGTGCGGCACGTCGACGATCGCCTCGCGCGCGGCGAAATGCGGGTCCTCGAGCATGTCCTTGGGCGTGTAGACGCGTCCCGCGGGAATCGCGTGCTCGTGCATCAGCGCCTCGACTTCGGCGACGGTGCGGGTGCGAGTCCAGGCGTCGATCCTCGCGTCGAGCTCGTCCTGATTCTTCCCTCTCGCCACATGGTCGACATAGCGCGGGTCCCTGGCCAGCTCGGGCTCGCCCATCGCCTCGCACAGCCGCGCGAAGACGCTATCCTGGTTTGCGCCGATCAAGAGCTCGCCATCGCTGCAGCGATAGACGTTAGACGGCGCGATCCCCGGAAGCTTGGAGCCCGAGCGTTCGCGGACATAGCCGTGCACCGCATATTCGGGGACGAGGCTCTCCATGACCTGCAGCACTGCCTCGTACAGCGCGCTGTCGACCACCTGCCCCTCGCCGGTCCGGTCACGGTGATGAAGCGCGGCGAGCGCACCCATGCAGCCGTAGGTGGCGGCAAGACTGTCGCCGATCGATACGCCCATCCGGCTCGGCGGCCGGTCGGGATCGCCGACGATGTTGCGCCAGCCGCCCATCGCCTCGCCGATCCCGCCAAAGCCGGCACGGTCCGAATAGGGCCCGGTCTGGCCGTAACCCGACATGCGCACGATGATGAGGCCAGGGTTCTCGGCATGGAGCGTGGCGGGCGCCATCCCCCATTTCTCGAGCGTGCCCGGGCGGAAATTCTCGACCAGGATGTCGGCCTTGGCGATCAGCCGGCGGGCGAGCTCCTGGCCCTCGGGAACGCGGAGGTTGGCGGTGACGCTCTTCTTGTTGCGGGCGACCACCTCCCACCAGAGCGGATAGTCGCCCCGCCCCCAGTCGCGCATCGGATCGCCACCCTTGGAGGTGGCGGTCGCGGGCGGCTCGATCTTGATGACTTCGGCGCCCATGTCGCCGAGCAGCTGGCCGCAGAAGGGCCCAGCGATGAGCTGGCCCATTTCGACCACGCGAATGTCCTTGAGCGGACCTCGGTTCTCGAAATCGACGCTCATTCGGCGGCGACCGCCAGATGCCGCCAGACGGGCGCCTTGGGCGCAGGCAAGCCTGTCTCGGCCTCGCAGCGCGCGCGCAATTCCTCGATCGTCCCGCCGCGGTCGAACAGCTCGCCGCTGCCCTGCCCCGCCATTTCCTCCCGAAGCTTCGCCGTCGCACGTTCGTCGAGCGCCCCGTCGGCGTCGCAGACCACGCCATAAGCGCGCGCGCCTTCGACGGTGACCAGGCCCTGGCGGACTTCCTTCGCGACCAGCGCAGGCTCGCGTTCGAGCGGGTCGCCCCAGCCACCACCGCCCCAGGTGATGAAGTGGAGGATATCGCCTTCCTCGACGTCGAGGCTGTCCTGCTTGTTGGGAACGATCCGCGAGCTTCCGTCGGGCTTCTCGAGCACCTTGCGCGCGCGGGCACCGGGCTTCCCGCCATTGACGCCCCACGGATAGGTGAACCAGCGGTCGTCGTGAATGCTGACCGTTCCGCTCGCGAGGAAACGGTAGCTCATCAGGATGCCGTTGCCGCCGCGGAACTTGCCCGCCCCGCCGCTGTCGGCGAGCGCCTCGTAGCGCTCGATCCGGAGCGGGAAGTAGCGCTCGAGGAATTCATTGGGCACGTTGGTGAAGCCGGGCCAGAGCGAGTGGCCGTCGGGCCCGTCGCCGAACGGCTTGCCGGGAATGCCGCCGAAGCCGATCTGGAACAGCTGAAACCAGTCGCCCTTCTTGTCGCGGCCCGAATACATGAGGTGGGGCGAGGAGCTGAAGCCGGCGGCGCAGAGAAATTCGGGCGTGCGCTGGCCGAGCAGGCCGCCGAGGATATCGAAGATCCGGCCCAATGCATGGGTCCGGCCCGACAAGGCCGCGGGATATTTCGGCTTCAGCAACGTGCCCTCGGGAATGCGCACGTCGATGAGGTCGTAGAAGCCGTCGTTGAACATGATCTGGGGGTCGAAGACCATGATCATGTAGATGCCGAAGAACATCTTGAACATGTTCTCGTTCAGGTAGAAATTGATCGACGCCGCCGACTGCGGATCGGTGCCGGTGAAGTCGAGGATCACCTTCGAGCCTTCGCGGTGCATCGTGCAGGCGATCTTGTAGGGCCCGTAGCCCACCCCATCGTCGCAGACATAATCCTCGAAACTGACGGGATCGGTCGAGACGCTGCTTTCGATCAGCGCCTTCATCGCGCGATAGTTGCGCTCGAGCAGGGCCTTGGTCGCGCTGATATAGACGTCGTCGCCGAAGCGCGCGCACATCTCCTCGACCCGGCGCGCCGCCACCCGGCACGAGGCGATGAGCGCGTTCAAGTCCGCCGCGCACCAGTCGGGCTTGCGGGTCTGGTGCATGACGAGCTTGATCAGGTCCTCGTTGTAGACGCCCTTGTTCCAGATCTTGACCGGCGGGATTCGCACGCCCTCCTCGAAGATGGCGCGAGCGTCGATCGGCATCGAGCCGGCGACCTTGCCGCCGATGTCGCTCTGGTGGCCGAACATCGCGGTCCAGGCGACCAGGCGGCCGTTGCGGTAGACCGGCAGCAGCACCAGCCAGTCGTTGCTGTGGCTGACCGCGCCCTCGCAGCTGTAGGGGTCGGAGAGGAAGATCATGTCCCCCTCCTCGATCGTCCCGTCGAAGCCGCGCAGGAAGCCGTCGATGAAGCTTCCGAACTGGCCGACGATCATCTTGCCGTCGGGGTCGGCGATCAGCGGGAAGGCGTCGCCCTGCTCGCGGATGCCGGGCGACATGGCGGTCCGGACCAGCGTCGCGTCCATCTCGATCCGCGCGTTGCGGAGCGCATTCTCGATGATGTCGAGCGTGACCGGATCGATGTCCTGTGCCGCGAAGGGGGTGGTGTTGGTCTGGATGATCCGCGCGGGCATCAGCGTCCCTCCGGGTTGATCAGGATATTGCCATAGGGGTCGACCGCGGCGACGTGGCCCGAGTGGACGAGCGTGGTCGAGTCCATCTCGGTGATGATGGCGGGGCCGCGCACCTGGTCGCCGGCGCGGAGCTTCGCGCGGTCGTAGATCACCGCGTCCTGCTCGCGCCCGTCCATCCAGACCTTGTGGTCGTAGAGCTTGGCCGCGGCGGGATCGCCGTCGCCTTGCGGGATCTTCTCGGCACTGACGTTGGCGGCCTTGCCGAGCGCCACCACTCGGATGTTCACCAGTTCCTGCGCGACCGGAAGATTGAAGGTGAAGAGGCGCAGATGCTCGGCGTCGAACCGGGCGATGAGGTCGGCAATCGTGCTTCCGACCGGAAGGCTCAGCGGCACCTCGAAGGCCTGGCCCGAATAGCGGACGTCGATCTCGATCCGGTGTTCCTGGTCGGCGGCGGGAACGCCCTCGGCCTCGAGCTCGGCGGTGACCTGCGCGATGATCTCGTCGACCACCGCCTTCACCTCGGCGTCGTCGGTCTGGGTGACCAGCCGATTGAAGCTGCGCTGCGCATCGACCCGCAGCCTGGTGGTCGCGTCGCCATAGGCGCAGAGCACGCCCGGCGAGGGCGGGATGATCACCGGCCAGCTGCCCATCAGCATCCCCATCGCATTGCCGTGCAAGGGGCCGGCGCCGCCGAACGCCATCAGCGCGAAGTCGCGGGGATCGTAGCCCTGCTGGACCGAGACCAGGCGAAGCGCGCCGAACATGGTCTCGTTGACGATCGAGATGATCCCCGCCGCCGCTTCCATCAGCGAGAGACCGAGCGCGTCGGCGACCTTCTGCACCGCGCGCTTGGACGCCTCGCGGTCGAGCCGGAAGCTCCCGCCGAGGAGGTTCTCAGGAAGGTAGCCGAGAACGACGTTGGCGTCGGTCACGGTCGGCTCCTCGCCCCCGCGCCCATAGGCCGCCGGCCCCGGCACCGCACCCGCCGACTGCGGGCCGACGCGCAAGGCTTTCGTCAGTTCGGGAACGCTGGCGATCGAGCCGCCGCCCGCGCCGACGGTCTTCACGTCGAGCGAGGAGGCGCGGACGGTGAGATGGCCGACGCTGGTCTCGCGCCGGAGCCTCGGCTGGTGATCCTCGATCAGCGCGACGTCGGTCGAGGTCCCGCCCATGTCGAGCGTCAGCACATTGGGGTGGCCGCTGTTCTTCGCCACCCATACCGCGCCCGCGACCCCGCCGGCGGGTCCGCTCATGAGGAGGTTGACCGGCGCGGTGCGGCTCTTCTCGGCGCTCATCAGGCCGCCGTCGGAACGCAGCAGGCTGAGCTTGGCCTCGCTGCCGAGCGCCCGAAGTTCGCTTTCGAGATTGCCGACGTAGCGCGACACGGTCGGGCGCACCGCCGAATTGGCGACGGTGGTGAGCGCGCGCTCATATTCCTGCATTTCGGGAAGGATGTCGGCCGATACGCTGACGGGCACGTGCGGCATCTCCTCGCCGACGATCTCGGCGACGCGGCGTTCGTGGGCGTCGTTGACGTAGCTGTTGATCAGGCAGACCGTGACCGCCTCGACCTTCTCCTCGGCGAGGCGCCTGAGGCTCTGGCGGAGCGCCGCTTCGTCGAGCCCGCGGACGATGGTCCCGTCGGCGCCGATGCGCTCCTTGGCCTCGATCGTCGCCTCGAGCGGGGCCATCGGCTCGGGCTTGGGCCAGACGATCCACGCCGCCAGACCGCCCGGGACGAGGCTGCGGGCGATCTGGAGGATGTGGCGGTAGCCGTCGGTGACGATCAGTCCGACCCGGGCGATCTTCTGCTCGAGCACGGCATTGGTCGCGACGGTGGTGCCGTGGAGGAAGAGCTGCAGCGCCTCGGGGCCGATGTCGGCCTTGGCGCAGACGGCCTTGGTTCCGGCGATCACCGCCTCGGACGGGTCATGCGGGGTCGAGGGGACCTTGTCGCGCCACGTTCGCCCGCTGGCGTCGTCGATCACCAGCAGGTCGGTGAAGGTGCCACCGACGTCGACACCAAGACGATAGCTCATGCACACTCCTGCTCTTGAGGCGGATGGGGCACGAAGTCCCCGACCCGGCCGACGCGGCTCGGCAGGCTCTTGCCCATCCGCTCCGCCAGCCAGCGATTGGTGTCGATTGCCGCGACGAGGTCGATGCCCGTGGCGATCCCTGCCCGCTCGAACATGTAGACCAGTTCCTCGGTCGCGAGATTGCCAGCGGCCTTGGGCGCGAAGGGGCAGCCGCCGAGGCCGCCGAGCGCACTGTCGAACGTCCGGCAGCCTTCCTGGAAGGCGGCCCAGGCATTGGCGGGGGCCATGCCGCGCGTGTCGTGAAGATGGACCCGGATCGGGAAGTCGTCGCCCAGCCGGCGGCGGGCGTTGGCGACCATGCTCGCCACCTGTGCCGGGACCGCGACCCCGATCGTGTCCGCGAAGGCGATCTCGTCCGCGCCCGCTTCGACCATGGCTTCGGCGAGGCCCAGGACATGGTCCTCGGCGACCGCGCCCTCGTAAGGACAGCCGAAGCTGGCGGCGATCGTGACCTGTGCACGCAGTCCGCCCAGTTTCGCGGCGGCAATCATCGCCCGGTTGGCGGCGATCCCCTGCGCCACGGTCTGGCCCTGGTTGGCGATCCCGAAAGCATCGGTGGCGACAAGCACACAACCGATCTCGTCGAGCCCGCGCGTGGCGGCGGCGGACGCCGCCAGCGCCCGCTCGACTCCGCGCTCGTTGAGGCAAAGGCCAGTGAAGCGGACGTCGCTGCGGTTGGGGAGCCCGGCAACGACCGCTTCACCGTCGGCCATCTGCGGAACCCGGCGCGGGTTGACGAAGCTCGCCACTTCCACGCGCCGCGCACCGGCAGCGATGACTCGCTCGATGAGCGCGATCTTGTCCGCCGTGGACAGGCCGACCGGCTCGTTCTGCAAGCCGTCGCGAGGTGACACTTCGACAATCTCGACGGCACGAGTCATGGGTTTTGTATACAAACCGTCGGAGCGCTTGTATAGCATCGGCGAAAGGCTAGGCTGCGCTCATGAGCGTTCACGGTGCGGACGTCCAACAGGATTATGCGGCTTCCGGCTTCGGCGGAAGCCTGCCGTGGGGGCGGCGTCCGGCGCTGCTGCTGGTCGACTGGGCGGCCGGCTATTTCACCGACGGATCACCGCTCCGGGCGCCGGTCGAGTCATGCCGCGACGTTGCCCGAAGCCTTGCCGAACAAGCCCGCCGACAAGGCATCCCGCTGGTATTCACGCGGGTCGAATATCCGCTTGACAAGGAGGCCGAGCCCGCGCGGCTATTTCGCCGCAAGATCGCCGGCCTTGCCTGTTGGGAGGCCGGTAATCCGCTTGGGGAATTCACCCCCGACCTCGCGCCGCAAGACGGCGACATCGTCGTCACCAAGCAGTTCCCGAGCGCCTTCTTCGGCACCGACCTCGCCGAGCAACTGCGCGCGCGCGGGATCGACACGATCCTCGTCACCGGGCTGACCACCAGCGGCTGCGTCCGGGCAAGCGCACTTGATGCGTTGTGCCACGGCTTCGCGCCATTGGTCGTGCGCGACGCGTGCGGCGATCGCGAGGCCGCGATCCACGAGGCGAACCTGTTCGACCTCCAAGCCAAATACGCCGACGTCATCACGGCGGCGCAGGCGAAGGATTATCTCGCCTCGCTCACCTGAGCGGAGCGCGCCGCGAAGGCGTGGAAGGCGCGCCGAATGTGCGCCGTCATCACCGAATGCGCCCACTCGCCGTCCCGCGCGGCGAAGGCTTTGAGCAGCTCGCGATGCTCGCTCGCCGACTGCTCCAGTTCCTCGCGGCCGTAATGCATGGCGGTGCGCCGGACGACCGGCTGCTCGACCAGGGTGGCAAGGGTCGCCGCCATCCGCGGTGAGGCCGCGGTTTCAATAATCAGGCCGTGGAAATCGCGGTTGCGCTCGAGGAATCCGACCACGTCGGGACGCGCCTTGCCGACCGCCTTGTCGAGCGCGCGATTGGTTTCGGTCAGCGCCGCGAGCTTGTCCTCGGTCATTCGCTCGGCCGCGCGCTTGGCCGCATGCGCCTCGAGCATGGCGCGCAGCGCAAACATCTCGCTGACGTCCTCGCGGCTCCAGTCGGCGACGAAGGTCCGCTGGCTTTCCGATCGCACGACATAGAGCTCGGCCTCGAGCCGGCGCAGCGCGTCACGCACCGGGGTCCGCGACAGCCCGCACATTTCGGCCAGCTGCTCTTCGCGCAGCGGTGAACCCGGCGGCGCGTCGCCCGACAGGATCAGGCTCCGGATCTCCGAATAGGCATGGTCCGATGCGCGCGACATGAGGCGTTCTTCTACTGGCTTTGGTCTAGGCGGCAACCCGCTTGACGTCACCATTTTGTATACATTACACCTTCGCATCGAAAGGGGCACCATGCAGCGAGTCAAGGTGATCGTGCCGATCCCGATGGACGAAGCCGGGGTCGCCAATCGCGCCCGACAGCTGCCGTCCGACCTCGTCGCCCCCGGCTTCCAGCCCGAGTTCGCGGCCGTCAAATGGGGCGCGGCACTGGGCGACAGCTACCACGACATGCTGTTGATGGACTGGACCGTCTTCCAGGCCGGGATCACCGCCGAGGAGGAAGGCTACGCCGGGGTCCTGATCGACACCGTCAGCGACAGCGGGCTGCGCGCGCTTCGTTCGCGATTGTCGATTCCCGTGGTCGGCCCGGGCGAGGCGGCCTTCGCCGCCGCGATGATGCTCGGGAAGCGCTTCACCATTCTCACCATGTGGGACGAGTGGTTCCCGCTCTACGAGAAGACGCTGACCGAATATGGCTGGTGGGACCGGGTCGCCTCCCTGCGCTCGATCCAGACCCGGCCCGACGTCACCGAGCTCCTCGCGGGCAAGGAAGAGGTGATCTTCGGCAAGTTGAAGGCCGAGGCCGAGTCCGCGATCGAGGCGGATGGCGCCGACGTCATCGTCCTGGGTTCTACCACCATGCACCAGTCGGCGGGCTATCTCGCCAGCGTGCTTCCCGTTCCGGTCATCAACCCCGGCCAGGTCGCATGGAAGCAGATGGAGACCTGGCTCAGCCTTGGCCTCACCCACAGCAAGACGGCGTTCCCGGCCCCCGAAGTGCCCAAGGACGCCGACATCCGAAAGGGCTGGTCATGAGCTGGAGCGAAGCGGGCGCGGGGCAGATCGCCCTCCCCTATCCCTTTTACATCGACATCGTGACCAAGCGTTACTTCGACGGGGTCGACAACAAGAATTTGACCGAGGTCCTGAACTGCTTCGCACCCGACGCGGTGCTGACCGAGGTCACCTCGATGACCGTGCACCGCGGCCGCGACGCCGGCATCGCCGCCATGTTCCGCAAGCTGTTCGCCGATTTCGAGACGCTGTGGCACGGCAATTTCGTCCACACCGCGGACCCTGAGAGCAACTCGATCTGCTCGCAGTTCACGGTCCTGATCACGCCCAATGGCGGGTCCGAACTGCGCTACGAAAACTGCAACCGCTTCTATCTTCAGGATCGGCTGTTCCAGTCGGTCTACGTCTACATGAGCGGCGACAATCTGCTCAAGGCGGGAGACGCCTGATGCAATATGAGCCCGGCCTTTCCCGCGACGCGCTGATCGAGCTCGCGACCCGAACCTACTTCGGCAATGTCGACGCCAAGAACATGGAAGGCGCCCTCGCCTGCTTCCACGAGGAAGCCCTGTTCTGCGTCCAGACCAGCTTCACGCGGCATGCCGGCAAGCCCGCCATCCGCCGCATGTTCGAGGATTTCTTCGGCGCCTACGAGACCATTGTGCACAAGGATTTCACCTGCACGGTAGACGAGGCGAATGGCCGCATCGCGGCGAGTTTCGAAGCGGTCCTGACCGCCGCCGACGGTAGCGTAACGCGCCTCAACAACACCAATTTCTGGCGCATTCGGGACGGCAAATTCCAGGAAGTCTACGTCTACATGAGCGGTGCCAACGTCCTCGTCTGAGCGCGGACGGACCGCCCGAACAGGGAGGGTTTCGGTATGAACAGGTGGTGGAAAGCGCAGCTCGCCCTCGGGACCGCCGTGCTTGCGCTTGCGGCGCCCGCGCAGGCCCAGGACAGCGCCGCGGAGCCGGATCCGGCGGCGGCGAATGCGGCGCCCGAGAAGGACAGCGACATCATCGTCACCGCCCGCCGCCAGGCCGAGCGGCTGATCGACGTCCCCGCCTCGGTCAGCGTCATCTCGTCCGAGACGCTGGCCCGCACCGGCGTCACCAATGCCGAAAGCTTCGTCCAGCTGACCCCGGGCGTCACCATCGTCACGGGCACCGCCGAGGCCGGCGACACCCAGATCAACATCCGCGGGATCAACGGTGCGCGCGATGCCGAAAGCTCGGTCGCGCTGGTGGTCGACGGAATCCTCAAGACCAACACCGCGCAATTGAACGAGGTGCAGGGCACGCTCCGCCAGGTCGAGATCCTCAAGGGCCCGCAGGGCGCGCTCTACGGCCGCAACGCCGCCGCCGGCGCGATCGTGCTCACCACGATCCGGCCCGGCAAGTCATGGGGCGGCGGCGCGACGGTGGTGCTGGCCGAACAGAATACGCAGGAAGCGCGCGGCTACGTCGCGGGACCGATCGCGCCCGACGTCGGGATCGTCCTGTCGGCCAATTACCGCAAGACCGACGGCTTCTATCACAACGACTTCCTCGACTGCGACTGCGTCGACAATGCCAAGACCTATGGCGTCGACGGCCGGATCGTCGCCGCGCTGGGGCCGCAGACCAACCTCGACGTCAAGGCGCGCTACGCCCGGTTCGACGGGGCCTCGATCGCCTTCAACGCGGCCTTTCACCTGCCCAATTTCGCGGCGGTGAACCCGGCCTTCTACGAGGACGTCAACGCCCACCCGTTCAACTTCTACAGCAACATCAAGCCGACCAACGACCAGAAGACATGGGAAGCCTCGGCCAAGATCGAGCATGACTTTGGGGCCACCAAGCTCACCGCCTGGACGCTCTATTCCAACGTCAAGCAGAACCTCGTCGCCGACGGCACCTCGGCCGATTTCGCACGCTACATTTCGGCGGCGAACGGCGGACCAGTCAATCCGACCAGCGTCGCTGCCTTGAACAGTTGTTTCGCCTCGACCGCGGCGCTGACCGGCTATCCGGTCAACCAGCCGGGCTTCATCGGCGCGATCCCCGTCCCCTTCATCTTCGCGCCGGCCAATGGCTCGACCTTCGGACCCTATTCGCCGACCACCTGCGACGGCACCCAATATCAGGTCCGCAACCAGAAGGACTGGAGCGGCGAAGTGCGCCTCGCCTCGAACGGCACCGGCCCCTTGAGCTGGCAGGTCGGCGCTTACTACCTCCACATCGACCGGCTGGTCGGCGTCAGCCTCGGCGCGGACCTTGGCCAGGGGGTCATCAAGAACCTCTACAACGGGCCGACCAGCGCCAATCCGACCAGCCAGCTCTACGCCGACAAGTTCAGGACCAATGTCTATGCGGGCTTCGCTTCCGCCGATTATGCGGTGAGCGACCAGTTCAAGATCGGGCTCGCCGGACGCTACGACATCGAAGCGCGGCGCGCGTCCAACCGGGTGCCTTTCGTGACCGACCCGATCACCGGCGCGCCGCTCAACCCGGGGCAGGTGTCGGGACCGATCCCCGACCAGAAGAAGACCTTCCGCCAGTTCCAGCCCAAGATCAGCCTCAGCTACCGGCCGACGCCCGACATGAATGTCTACGCCAATTGGGGCATCGGCTTCAAAGCAGGCGGCTTCAACAACAGCGGCGCCAAGGCGACCATCGACGCCTCGTTCAACGACGGGGTGACGCCGGGAACGATCGACGCCGACGTGCTGATCAACGACCGCTACCGCAAGGAGCGATCGAGCGCCTTCGAGGCCGGGATCAAGGGCGGCTTCATGAACGGCGCCGTCACCTACGACCTCGCGGGCTATTACACCCGCATCCACGACATGCAGTTCTTCGAATTCTTCGTCGGCAGCTTCGGCTTGCTGCGCGTCGTCTCGAACATCGACCGGGTCGACACCAAGGGCGTCGAACTGAACGTCAGCGTCAAGCCGATGCGCGGGTGGAGCGTGTTCGGCTCGTTCAACGTCACCGACAGCAAGATCAAGAAGAACGCCTCGCGGCCTTACACGGTCGGCAACAAGTCGCCCTATACCGCCGACTATACGCTCAACCTCGGCACCCAGCTCACGCAGAGCATCGGCTTTGCCGACCTCGTCGCGCGCGCCGACTATCGCCTGACCGGCCCGACCTGGTTCCACACGGTGCAGGACCAGGAGCGTCCGACCCTCTTCACCGCCTTGCTGCCGATCAGTGCGCTCGGTCTCCCCGGCTTCATCGGCAATGCCCGCTACGACGTCGCCCGGCGCGACAAGTTCGGCGTGCTCAACCTGCGCGGCGGGCTCGAGACCGAGCATTGGAAGGTGATCGCCTTCGTCGATAACGTGACCGACAAGAAATATCTCAACGAGGTCATTCCGGCGATCGAGTTCGGCGGATCCTTCATCTCGCCGGGCAGCCGTCGCCAGTTCGGCGTCGAGCTGGGCGCGAAATTCTAGGCGAGGCGCGCCGCCAGTGCCGGCCAGGCCGGAATTGGCGGCAGCGTCGCCAGGTGCCGCTCTTCGAACGCGGCGATGGCGTCCTCGAGCTGCAGCGAGCGACCGATCTCGTCGAGGCCGCTCAATAGCGCGTCGCGGCGTTCGGCTGGGACGTCGAACGCGAATTCTTCGCCCGTGGCGGTGGTCACCGTTTGCCGCTCGAGATCGACGGTGAAGGTCGCCGAATTGGGATTGGCCGCGAGCTCCAGCAACCGGGCGATGGCGTCGGGCGCGAGGGTCGCGGGCAGGAGTCCGTTCTTGAAGGCGTTGTTGCGGAAGATGTCGGCGAAGCTCGGCGCGAGGATGGCGCGAATGCCGAAGCCGGCGAGCGCCCAGGGCGCATGCTCGCGGCTCGACCCGCAGCCGAAATTGTCGAGCGTGACGAGGATCTCGGCCCGCCGCCACGGCTCGCGATTGAGGAGAAAGTCGCATCGCTCGCGCCCTTCGCCGTCGTAGCGCAAGGGCGCGAACAGGCCCGCGCCGAGGCCGTCGCGGGTGGTCCCCTTGAGATAGTCGGCGGGGATCACCTGGTCGGTGTCGATATTGGCGATGGGGAGCGCCGCAGCGATGCCGGTGAGGGTCCTGAACGGGGTCATTGTGCCCATGTCCGAACGTCGACGATTTGTCCCGCGATGGCGGCGGCGGCCGCCATGGCGGGGCTCATCAGGTGGGTCCGTCCGCCGGGACCCTGCCGGCCCTCGAAATTGCGGTTGGAGGTCGAGGCGCAGCGCTCCCCCGGACGAAGCCGGTCCTCGTTGAGGCCGAGGCACATGGAGCAGCCCGCGTCGCGCCACTCGAAGCCCGCGCCGGCGAAGATCCGGTCGAGCCCCTCCGCCTCGGCCTGGCGCTTGACCTCGCCCGAGCCGGGGACGACGAGCGCCCTGACCCCGGTGGCGACATGGTGCCCCCGGACCACTTCGGCGGCGGCGCGGAGGTCCTCCATCCGCGCGTTGGTGCAGCTGCCGATGAACACCCGGTCGATGGCGACCCCGGCGAGCTTCTGTCCGGGCGCGAGGCCCATGTAATCGAGCATCCGCGCGACCTGCGCGCGCTTCGCCGCGTCGAGGCCGTCGAGGACTGGCGCGGTGCCCGCGACGGTCGTCACGGCCTCGGGGCTGGTCCCCCAGCTGACCATCGGCGCGATGTCGGCGGCATCGAGGGTGACCTCGCGGTCGAACAGCGCGTCGTCGTCGCTGCGGAGGGCGCGCCACCGCTCGCAGGCGGCGTCGAAGTCCGCGCCCTGCGGCGACAGCGGGCGTCCACGCAGCCAGTCGAAGGTCCTGTCGTCGGGCGCGACGAGGCCGGCCCGCGCGCCCGCCTCGATCGACATGTTACAGACGGTCATCCGCCCGGCCATGTCGAGCGCCTCGATCACCGGTCCGGCATATTCGATGACATGGCCGGTCCCGCCCGCGGTGCCGATCCGGCCGATCAGCGCGAGGATGACGTCCTTGGCGGTGACTCCGCGACCGAGCCGGCCGGTCACCGTTACCCGCATGTTTCGCGACTTCTTCGCCAGCAATGTCTGGGTGGCGAGCACATGCTCGACTTCGCTGGTGCCGATCCCGAAGGCGAGCGCGCCGAACGCGCCATGGGTGGCGGTGTGGCTGTCGCCGCAGACGATGGTCATGCCGGGGAGGGTCAGCCCAAGCTCGGGCCCGATGATGTGGACGATCCCCTGCGCGCGGTGAGTGAGCGGAATGTAGGGGACGCCGAACTCGGCGACGTTGCGCTCGAGCGCCTCGACCTGCGCGCGGGCGTCGGGATCGGCGATGCCGGCGATCCCGAGCGCGCGCCCGACCGTCGGCACCTGGTGGTCGGCGACCGCGAGCGTCAGCTCGGGTCGGCGGACCCTCCGCCCCGCCTCGCGCAAGCCGGTGAAGGCCTGCGGGCTGGTCAGCTCATGGATGAGATGGCGGTCGATATAGAGCAGCCAGTCCTCGCCGCTGACCGGCGCCACCGCATGGGCGTTCCAGATCCTGTCGTAGAGGGTGAGACCAGCCACGGGCCTAGCCATAAGCCCGGCGGGCGCGGAACGAAAGGTTCACAAAGGTCCCAGGGTCCGCGGGTGCAACATGGTGTCGCCTCCCTGTCTTCCGCGGCAGAATTCCGGCAATGAAGGAGTAGAACCGAAGGTCTCATAGTGTGAACTTGCCACTCGCCCTCTTGGCACCTCTCTACGCCCCCCTTGAACCATCAAGGTTATAAGAGCATGGCAAATCCTACTTTGCAATCTTGCATGGGGCCGGCACCCCACAATGCTCCGGAAATGCTCACCCCTTGCTCATGACCTGTCCCGTCGTCGGCTTGCACGAGGGGGCCGCAGCATTAGGAGGTGAACGTCATGCACTGGTTTCGTCCTTGCGGACTGCTCTTTCTACCGGCCTCGGTTATCGGCTGGGCGCTGAGCGCCGGCACCCTGATTTTCTGCGCGCAGATTGCGTCGGCAATCGACCGGCAGTCGCACTCGGTCAGCGACACCCTCTACGGCATCTTTCCCTTCTGGGTGCCGGCGCTGCTGGCATTGGCGTGGGTCGCCGACCGGACTGGCGGAAGGGCCGGTTCAAGCCGCTGATCCCGGGCAAGCCTCAGATCCGACGCAGTTTGAAGCCGACGATCCTCGTGTCGAAATGGCATTCGAACGAGTGCCGGGCGGGGCCGGTGCCCGCGCTGCCCCAGACCACGACCCTGGTCGCGCTGCGCTGTTCGGAATCGATGATCGCGACCGCGCCGGACTTGGCGGCTTCGGCGCTGCAGGCGGCAATGGCGGCCTGCTTCACGCCTTCGTCGGCGACGAACGATCCCTGCGGCTTGCGGCCGCTGGTGGCGGCGGCGGAGATGGCGCCCGCAGCCATGCCCGCGACGCAGCCGCCGAGGCCGAGCGACGCGCCGAGCAGCGGAACCAGCAGCAGCCGGCGGCGCGTCGTCCTGGCCCCGCTCAAGCGAGCTTGATCTCGCGCAGGCGCTCGAGAAGATAGTCGTGGCTGCTGATCGGCGGCCACCTGGGTTCCTCGCCGGCCGGAACCGTGCCCGGCAGCGCCTCGATGATGAAGTCGGGACGGAAGTGAAGGAAGAAGGGCATCGAATAGCGCGCGTTGCTGGCCCGGTCGGGGGTCGGGTTGACCACCCGGTGCGGGGTCGAGCGAAGCTTGCCGTTGGTCAGCCGCTGCAGCATGTCGCCGATATTGATGACGAGTTCGCCGGGCTTGGGGCTGACCGGGATCCAGCGCCCGTCGCGGGTCTTGAGTTCGAGCCCCGCTTCCTCGGCGCCGAGCAGCAGGGTGATGGTGTTGATGTCCTCATGCGCGCCGGCGCGGATATGCTCGCCGGTGGCTTCCTGCTGCGGCGGGTAGTGGAGCAGGCGGAGCACCGAATTGCCGTCGCGGACGGTGTCGGTGAAATAATCCTCGTCGATCCCGAGGTAGCGGGCGATCGCCTTCAGCACCGTGATCCCGGTCCGGTCGAAGGTGTCGAACAGCTCGAGAAAGGTCTCCTTGAAGCCGGGCACTTCGGCAGGCCAGACATTGTCGGCCATGACGTCGCGGAACTTGTGGTTCGCGGCGAGCTCGCGCCCGACGTGCCAGAACTCCTTGAGGTCGTGGGCCTTGGCGCCCTTGGCGGTCTCGATGCCGAAGGGGGTGTAGCCACGCGCCCCGCCCTGCCCGAGCGCATATTTGCGCTTGGTCTCTTCCGGCAGCGCGAAGAACTCTCTCGCCTTCGCTTCGGCGCGGACGATCAGCTCGTCCGGGATGCCGTGGTCGGCGAGGACGGCGAAGCCATATTCCTCGAAGCTCTTCCCCAATTTCTGGGCGAAGGCGTCCTGGTCCCGGGCGGCCTCGGTGAGGCTGACGGAGGCGATGGAGTCGAGCGTATCGGTAGTCATGGGCTGCCTCTAACGGCGATGGGCCGCCGGTTCAAACACCGTCACCCCGGACTCGATCCGGGGCCTGCCTTTTCTTGCTTAGACCCGCGTTCCACCAAGGAAGGAAGGCGGATCACGGGTCGAGCCCGGGATGACGGTTACGGCAGCATGATCCCGGCCAGCGCGGCGCTCATCAGGTTGGCGAGGCTGCCGGCGAGCAGGGCTTTGAGGCCGAGCCGGGCGATGACCGGGCGCTGGTTGGGCGCAAGGCCGCCGGTCACGGCCATCTGGATCGCGATCGAGCTGAAATTGGCGAAGCCGCACAGCGCGAAAGTGACGATGGCGCGGCTGCGGTCGCTGAGCAGCGCGGCGGCGCCCTTGGCATTGCCGAGCTCGATGAAGGCAACGAATTCGTTGAGGACGATCTTGGTCCCGAACAGTCCGCCCGCGGTGCCCGCCTCGGTCCACGGCACGCCGATCAGGAACATGATCGGCTGGAAGGCGAGGCCGACGATGCGCTGGAAGCTCAGCCCCTCGAGCCCGAACCAGCCGCCGATCCCGCCGAGAATGCCATTGGCGAGCGCGACCAGCGCCACGAAGGCGAGCACCATCGCGCCGACCGCGACCGCCAGCTTGACCCCGGTCTGCGCACCCTGCGCGGCGGCCATGATGATGTTGGCGGGCTTCTCGCCTTCCTCGAAGGTCTCGGCAATCTCGATCGTCTCGGGGGCGCGGCCGCCCTCGGGGAGCAGCGCCGCCGGGCCCTGCGCGCTGATGCGGTTCTCGGGCAGCACGACGTCCTCGGGCTCGGTCACGGGGACCGCGCGCGCGTCGGGCATGATGATCTTGGCCATGAGGATGCCGCCGGGCGCGGACATGAAGGCGGCCGCGAGGAGATAGGGAAGGTAGCTCTCGCCCAGCAGGCTGGCATAAGCGGCGAGGATGGTCCCCGCGACGCCCGCCATGCCGACCACCATCAGCGTGAAGATCTGCGGCGGCGACAGGCTGGCGAGATAGGGGCGGACGACCAGCGGGCTTTCGGACTGGCCGACGAAGATGTTGGCCGCGCTGCCCAGCGCCTCGACCTTGCCGACCCCGGTGATCCAGCCGATCGCGCCGCCGACCCAGCGGACGATCCGCTGCATGATCCCGAGATAGTAGAGGATCGAGACCAAAGCGGCGAAGAAGATGATCACCGGCAGGGCGCCCAGCGCGAAGGTGTTCCACAGCGCCGGGTTGTTGTCCTTGGGCCCGAACAGGAAGGCGGTCCCCTCGCCGGCATAGCCGAGCAGGTTGGAGACGCCGTGGCTCATCCCCTCGATCCCGGCCCGGCCCCAGGGGGTGTAGAGGACGAGGAAGGCGATCGCGGTCTGGAGCGCGAAGGCCGCGCCGACGACGCGCAGGCGGATCGCCTTGCGGTCGCTCGAAAAAGCGAAGGCGACGAGGAGGATCGCGGCGATCCCGAGCAAACCGAACCAGTGACTCATGTGTGTTCCCCGCCCCCGGGCAAATCTACCAGACCATGCCTTGCGTAGCGGTTCGCGCCGCTTCGTCCAGCTTGTTGATCGCTTCCGCCGGGCTCTCGGCCAGCAGCAGTTGCTCGCGGCGCGCCTGCGACAGGAAGCCGGCCCCGGCGACATGGTCCATGAAGGTGCCGAGCCCGTTCCAGAAGCCGTTGACGTTGAGGAGGCAGAAGGGCTTGGCGTGATAGCCGAGCGCGTTCCACGTCCACGCCTCGAACAGTTCGTCGAGCGTGCCGATGCCGCCCGGCAGGCAGACGAAGGCGTCGCACAGCTCGGTCATCTTGGCCTTGCGCTCGTGCATGCCGGCGACCTGGTGGAGTTCGGTCAGGCCGAGGTGGGCGACCTCCTTGTCGACCAGCGCCGCGGGGATGACGCCGTGCACCTCGCCGCCGGCCTCGAGCATGGTGTCGGCGATGAGGCCCATCAGGCCGAGCTTGCCGCCGCCATAGACGAGGTCGATGCCCTGCCCGGCCATCGCGCGGATGAGGGCGACGGCGGCGTCGGCATAGGCCGGGTCGTTGCCGGGGGCCGAGCCGCAATAGACGGCGATTCGCTTGAGGTTGTGGCTCACAGCTTCACCAGCTCCGCGAGGTCGGCGACGGGACGGGCGCCGAAATGACTGATGATCTCGGCCGCGGCGATTCCCCCCGTGAGGAGCTGGCGGTCGATCGGATGGCCCTTGCAGCGCGCGGCGAGGAAGCCCGCGGCGAACAGGTCGCCGGCACCGGTGGTGTCGACCACCTGGGCGACCTGGATCGCCGGCACCTCGGTCTTCTGGCCGTCCTCATAGGCGAGCGCGCCGGCCGGGCCGCGCGTGAAGACCAATGTCTTCACCTGCGCCGACAACCGGTCGATCGCACTGTCGAGGTCGGTCGCGCCGGCGAGCTGCAGCGCCTCGGATTCGTTGGCGAAGATGAGGTCGATCCCGCCGCCCGCGATCAGCTGCTGGAGCGGCTCCTTGCGGCCCGGCAGGCAGACGCTTTCGGAGAGAGTGAAGGCGACGGTGCGGTCGGCGGCATGGGCAATGTCGATCGCCTTGAACATCGCCTGGCGCGGCAGCTCGGGGCCGAACAGATAGCCCTCGAGATAGAGGATCGAGGCGCTTCGGACCTGGGCTTCGTCGACCGCCTGCGGGGGCAGGCAATGCGCCGCGCCGGGGCAGGTGTTCATGGTGCGCTCGCCGTCGGGGGTGACGAGGATCAGGCAGCGGCCGGTGGGCGGTCCATTCTGGAGCGGCGCGGTATCGAACCGGACACCCAGCGCGCGCATGTCGTGGGTGAAGATGGTGCCGAGCTGGTCGTCGGCGACCTGGCCGAGGAAGGCGACGCTCGCCCCCATCGCCGCCGCGCCGGCCATCGAATTGGCGGCCGAGCCCCCGCTCGTCTCGCGCGCGGTGCCCATGGCGTCGTAGAGCGCCAGCGTCTCCGACTCGCCGAGCAGCTGCATTGCGCCCTTGGGCAGGGCGAAGCGCTCGAGGAAGTCGGGCTCGCAGGTCGCGATCACGTCGACCAGGGCGTCGCCCATGGCGAGGATGTCGAGGGTGGCGGAAGTCACGAGGGCGGGCGGTTAGGGATGGCGAGCGCAGCGGTCAATGTTGCACTTTGATTTCGAGGCGTTACGCCTCCGCCCCCATGACCACCGACCGCGCCGCCGCACCGACCGGAATCCCGACCTCCCTGTTCGTCATCTCCCTGCTTTACGGCGGGATGGTGACCCTGTCGGGCGTGCTCGGCGCCAAGCAGGTGGCGCTGGGGCCGCTGGCGGTCGAGGCGGGAATCTTCTCCTTCCTGCTGCTGGTCGTGCTGTCGAGCGCGGTGGCCGAGCTTCACGGTCGGGCGGTCGCCGACCGGCTGGTTCGGTTCGGCTTCATCCCGCTGGTGACCGCGATCCTCCTCACCTTCCTCGTCATCCAGCTGCCGACCGACCCCAACATGTACGAGCCGGCCAAGGCCGCCTTTCCGATCATCCTCGGCCAGGGTTGGCGGCTGATGGCGGCGGGGATCGTCGCCTACGGCACCAGCCAGACGCTGAACGTGCTGCTCTTCTCGCGGCTGTCGAACTCGATGGGGCGGATGGTCGCGGTGCGCGCCGCGATCGCGGGGGCATTGAGCCAGATCGTCGACACGCTCATCTTCATCACCGTGGCTTTCTACGGCGAGCGCGAGATCGGCCACCTGATCGTCGGCCAGATGCTAACGAAGATAGTGCTCTCGATTGTGTTCGTTCCGCCACTCATCATCCTGTTCGTGAAGCTGGGACGGCGGCTCGACCGCTAGGTCACTTGAAAATGACGGTTTAAGCTGCTGTAGGCCGCCCCGAGTCGCGGGGGTGGCGACAGGCAAGCGTTGTTTTTTAACAACAGGATTGAGGCAAATGGTGAGGCCGTGAGGCTCGTCACCCCATTGTCTTAATCTCGCCCTAGCGGCCCCGGTGAACTGCACGAACACACGTCAGTCACTCTTCAGATCATCGGGGATCAACACGTGAAAAAGCTCCTTCTGCTGTGCACCACTGCGGCGGCCTTCGTTCCGACCGCTGCCTTTGCCCAGTCCACCGGTACCGACGCGACCGAAGCCAACAAGGAAGCCGAGACCATCGTCGTCACCGGCACCCGTAGCCGCGGCGTCGCCGGCGTGGTGGTTCCCGACGTTCCCAAGACCCGCTCGATCCTGACCAACGAGCTGCTGGTCCGTCAGTCGGAGGGCCAGTCGGTCCTGCAGTCGATCAACCTCGTCCCGGGCGTCAACTTCACCAACAGCGATCCCTATGGTTCGTCGGGCGGTAACCTGCGTATCCGCGGCTTCCCGGGCAACCGCGTCGCGCTCCTGTTCGACGGCCTGCCGCTCAATGACACCGGCAACTACGCCATCTTCTCGAACCAGCAGATGGACCAGGAAATCATCGACCAGGTGTCGGTGAACCTCGGCACTACCGACGTCGACTCGCCGACCCCGTCGGCCGCCGGCGGCGTCGTCAGCTACCGCACCCTCGTCCCCGGCCGTGAGTTCGGCGGCCTGATCAAGGGCGCGCTCGGCGACTTCAGCTACAGCCGCCTGTTCGGCCTCGTCGAGACCGGCGAACTCGCCGGCACCGGCATCCGCGGCTTCGTCTCGGGCAGCTACCAGAAGTACGACAAGTTCAAGGGCCCGGGCGAGCTCAAGAAGCAGCAGGGCAACGCCCGCCTCTACAAGGCGCTCGGCACCAACGGCGACTTCATCAGCCTCGCCTGGCACTACAACCGCAACCGCAACAACAGCTACAACAACGGCCTGGTCAGCGACTATCGCGCCAACAAGCTGTTCGACAATATCGAGCAGTGTGCCCGCGACCTTCCGACCGCCGGCGTCGCCGACAATGACGGCAGCAGCAGCACCGCCGCGTCGAACATCACCGGTCTCGCGCCGTCGACCTGCACCAACTATTACAACCTGCGCATCAACCCGTCGGACACCGGCAACCTGCGCGGCGCGGTCCGCCTGACGCTGGCGCCGGGCCTGATCTTCACCGCCGACCCGGGCTACCAGCACGTCCTCGCCAACGGCGGCGGCACCGCCACCGTCAGCGAGAATGACGCCCGCCTGCGCGGCCAGTCGACCGCCGCCGGCGTCGACCTCAACGGCGACGGCGACTTCCTCGACACGGTCCGCCTCTACCAGCCGAGCAACACCCGGACCAATCGCTACACCCTGCTCACCTCGCTCATCTACGAGCTGAGCGACAGCCAGCGCGTCCGTCTCGCCTACACCTTCGACCGTGGCCGCCATCGCCAGACCGGCGAATTCGGCCGCATCGAGGAGAATGGCGATCCGATCAGCGTCTTCGGCGGCAAGTATAACGAGAGCGCCCGCATCGTCTCGGCCGACGGCAAGACCCTCCAGAACCGCGACCGTCTGTCGATCGCCCAGCTGCAGCAGCTGAGCTTCGAATATTTCGGCAAGTTCCTGGACAACCGCCTGACCGCCACGGTCGGCATCCGCGCGCCGTTCTTCCGCCGCGAGCTCAACCAGTATTGCTACACCCTGCTGTCGAGCGGCAACCCGGTCTGCACCAGCGAGACGATCAACCCGGCTCGGATCCTCAAGCCGGGCGTTGCGCTCCCGGCCGGTCCGGCTCCCTCGGGCGGTTACGTCTATGCGCCGTTCGAGCGGACCGTGAAGTACAGCCCGGTCCTGCCCTCGGCCGGTATCGCCTATGACTTCGCGGGCGGCCACAGCCTCTACGCCAGCTACGGCAAGAACTTCTCGTCGCCGTCGACCGACAACCTCTACCGCTCGGTCAGCATCGACGTGAAGCCGGAGACGACCAACAGCTACGAGCTCGGCTACCGCTTCAAGTCGGGCAAGGTGCAGGCGCAGCTCGCCGGCTTCTACGTCGACTACAAGAACCGCATCGTCACGGCGCAGGATCTCGATCCGACCAGCCAGACCTTCGGCTCGACCCTCGACCGCAACGTCGGTGACGCCCGTGCCTACGGCCTCGACGGCCAGGTCAGCTGGCGTCCGTTCAAGAACACCAGCCTCTACGCCTACGTCTCGCACATCAACTCGAAGCTGAAGGACAACATCCTCGGCCGTGCGGGTGGCTCGGGCTGCCTTCCCAACACCACCGTCGGCACCCAGTGCGTGGTCGTCCTGACCAAGGGTGCCGAGTTCGTCGAGACCCCGCAGTGGACCTTCGGCGGCCGCGCCCAGCAGGACATCAGCATCCTGTCGTTCGGCGTCCAGGCCAAGTGGGTCGACGCGCGCTACTCGACCGACGACAATGGTCGTGACGGTCGCAATGCGGCGGCGTTCAACAACCTCGGCGACCTGCCGATCAACCTGCGCGGCAAGACCAGCAGCTACACCGTGGTCGACGCCGACGTGAAGGCGAAGCTCGACGCGGTGATGCCGGGCCTGTTCTTCCGCGGCAGCGTGATCAACCTGTTCGACAAGTACTATTTCGGCAACATCAACACCCAGAACAACCTGGCGGGTGGCCCGCGCTTCTCGGTCGGTGCCCCGCGCACCTTCCAGGGCACGATCGGCCTCGACTTCTAAGTCGTTCGCCAGAAAAGATCGGGGGCGTCGCGAACCACTCGCGGCGCCCCTTTTCTTATGGGAAAAGCTGTGGCAATCGCGCCGTCGGCCGACGTCGCCCGGGCGGGTATGATGTAATGGTAGCCTGTCAGCTTCCCAAGCTGAACGCGCGGGTTCGATTCCCGCTACCCGCTCCACTCAAACCATTGATGATGCGACCCTCTGGCGCGCCGAGAATGGCGGTTTTGCGCCATGTTCTTAATCCCCGTCTATAGGGGATGACCCCGCCGTGGGCTACACAAGTGGCTGGTAAGCGTACGCATTCCAGTCAGGGAAGCCTCGGTGAGCGATGCCAGCAACGGACCGGCCAACGGCGGGCAATCGCCGCGCGCGATCATCAAGTCGGCGGTAGCGCTGCCGCGGGAGCGCCAGGCCGCTTTCATGCAGATGGCCGAGCTCAGCAGCGACCTGATCGCCTTGTGCGATCCCGACGGCAAGCTCCTGTTCCTCAATCCCGCGGGCCGGCGGCTGATCGGGATCGAGGATGCCGACATCTTCCCGGTGCACCTCAGCGACTATGTCGCGGCGGCCCAGCGCCATCTCGTGTTCGACGAGGTCGTCCCCACCGCGACCCGCGACGGGGTGTGGGAAGGCGAGATGCAGCTCGAGGAGCGACAGTCGGGGCAGCTGGTGGACGTCCAGCGCTCGACCTTCGCCTGCCGCGACGAGGACGGCACGCTGACCGGCTTCATCTCGGTCATGCACGACATCACCGACCGCAAGCGCCGCGAGGCCGAGCTTGCCGAGCAGATGGAGGTGTTCCGCTCGCTGATCGCGCGCAATCCTTTCGGGGTCTATCTGGTCGACGCCGACTTCCGGCTGCGGGTCTTCAGCCAGGGGGCGGAGAAGGTCTTCGCCGGGATCCCCGACGCGATCGGTCGCGATTTCGCCGAGGTGATCCGGATCCTCTGGCCCGAACCGCTCGCGACCGAGGTGATCGAACGCTTCCGCTACACGCTCGACAGCGGCGAACCCTATGAAAGCCCGCTCCTTGAGGAGGCGCGCGCCGACGTCGAACGTCGCGAACGCTATCACTGGCGGATCGAGCGCAGCCGGATGCCCGACGGCGGGTACGGGGTGGTCTGCTACTTCTACGATCTCACCGACAATGAGGCGCTGCGGGCCGAGCTCGCCCGGCGCGAGGGGAACTTGCGCGACCTCGCCGCCGAGCTCGAGCAGCGGGTTCGCCAGCGGACCGCCGCCCTCAACCTCGCCAACGAGAAACTGATCGAGGAAGGCCAGCGCCGCGAGGCGCTCCAGCATTCGCATGCCCATAGCCAGAAGCTCGAGGCGATCGGCCAGCTGACCGCCGGGGTCGCGCACGACTTCAACAATCTGCTCGGCGCGGTGATCGGCGGACTGACGCTGATCGAGAACCGGTTGAACGACCCGCGCAGCCAGCAGATCGTCAAGATGAGCCAGGCCGCGGCCGACCGCGGTGCGATCCTGATCCGCCAGCTGATGGAGTTCGCGCGCGACCGCGACCTCGAGCCCGCGCGGGTCGACGTCCACGGGCTGTTCGAGGAAGTGGTCGAGTTCCTCCAGCAGTCTTCGCGGCGCGGCCGACACCGGATCGAGATCGACACCGAGGTCGGGATCTGGCCGGCCCTGGTCGACCGCTCGCAGCTCCAGTCGGCATTGCTCAACCTCGCCAACAATGCCCGCGACGCCATGCCGATGGGCGGCCGGCTGACCCTGCGGGCCCGCAACTGCCCCGGCGACGAGAAAGGGCGTCCGGCCGAACTGATGGGAATGGACGCGGTCCTGATCGAGGTGATCGACGACGGCCAGGGGATGGATGGCCCGACCCTCCAGCGGGTGACCGAGCCCTTCTTCACGACCAAGGCACGCGGCCAGGGTACCGGGCTCGGCCTCGCCATGGTCCAGCGCTTCGTCAGCCAGTCGCGCGGCGCGCTCCGGATCGCGAGCAAGCCCGGCGAGGGCTCGACCTTCGGCCTCTATTTCCCGCGCGCCGACGCCGGGGAAAGCGCGCGACCGGCCAGGTTCGACGAGGGCGGCACCTCGGAGGAACAGGCGTTCGACGCGGTGCTGCTGGTCGACGACGACGACAATCTGCGCGAGATCCTCGCCGCGGGGCTGGCCGACCGCGGGTTCGAGGTATCGACCGCGGCGACCGGCGTCGAAGCCTTGTCGCTGTGCCGGTCGCGGCGGTTCGACGTGATCGTGAGCGACATCGAGATGCCGGGGATGAGCGGGCCGGAACTCGAGGCGACGCTCCGCGCGCGGGGCAGCACGACCCCCTGCCTGTTCATGACCGGGAACACGGTGGAGAGCGCGAACTCGGTTTCGCCCATCCTGCGCAAGCCTTTCACGCCCGCGCAGCTCCAGAAAGCGATCCGCAACCTCCTCGCCGCGCGCGGCCAGCAGGAGATGGGCGAGGAGCGGCTCGACCGCCTCGCCGCCCGGCTCCAGTCCGATTGCGCCCGCTCCCTGTTCGAGCATTGGCGCGCCATCCGCCACGGCCGCGACATGCCCGACGCCATGCAGTTCGACGCCGGACAGTGCAGCGAGCCGCACCGGCTGATCATTGCCCATGTCGACCTCGGCAAGGTTCCGATCGAGTTCGACTTCGAGGTGATCGGCGACACGCTGAAGGCCGCGTTCCCGGGGCGCATCAAGGCCAGCGACATGCCGATCGTCGGCAGCGACACGCCGGCCGCGCGCGAGGCGGCCTATCGCCGCTGCGCGCTGACCGGCAAGCCCAGCTTCGAATATGCGCGCTTCGATCTCGGCGAAGGCGAGGTCGAGACCTTCGAGCGATTGCTTCTGCCCTTCTCGAGCGACGGGCGAACCGTCGACCGGATCGTCGGTGCGGTGGTGATGGAGCGCGAGCCGAGGGGGACGAAATGAACATGGCCGAACTATTGCCGGACTACGAGGAGCCCGCGCTCGCCCGCGCGGTCGAGTCGCTCCCCGACGAGGTGATCGATCGCCTGCCCTATGGTGCGATCCGGCTCGCCGACGATGGCCGGGTCCTCTTCTACAGCGAGACCGAGCGGCGCCAGTCGGGCTCGGGCGAACTGCCGCGGCTGGGGCTCGATTTCTTCAGCAAGGTCGCGCCCTGCATGGACAATCCGGCCTTCCGCGGCCGGCTCGAGGCGGCGCGGCAGAGCGGACGGCTCGACCTCCGGTTCAGCCACATCGGCGACTTCGAGGACCGCGACCGCGAATTGTCGATCCGGGTCCAGTCGGCGACCGATGGCGGCTACTGGATGTTCCTCCGCCGCGAACGGGACTGAGCCGTCGCGGCGGCGCCATCCCCGCGACCTTGCGATGCAACAGGGATGGGCTAGAGCGCTGGTCCATGCCTGATATCGAGACGATCCTCGACGAACTCGAGACCATCTTCGACCGCTCGGTCGCCAATCTGCGCCGCGCCCTCATCGCTTATGTGAAGGACGGGGTCCGGCCAGAGCGCCAGGCCCGCGCCGATGGCTGCTTCGCCTATCCGGAACTCAGGATCGACTATGATCCGGCGACCCCGCCGCCGCTGCCCGCGCGCGCCTTCGCCCGGCTGAACCAGCCCGGCATCTATGTCGCGAGCATCGCCCGGCCCAAGCTCTTCCGCCATTACCTGCAGACCCAGCTCGAGCATCTCGCGCGCGATTATGACGTGAAGATCAGCGTCGGGCGCTCGGCGAGCGAAATCCCCTACCCTTATGTGCTCGACGGCAGCGACGACCTCCAGCTCGGCGGGATCCAGTCGGCCGAACTCAGCCGCTGGTTCCCGACCACCGAGCTCGTCCACATCGGCGACGAGATCGCCGACGGCGACTGGGACATGGGCCGTCATTCGACCCGCCCGCTGGCGCTGTTCGACGGGCCCCGCACCGATTTCAGCCTCGCCCGGCTGCGCCATTATACCGGCACGCCGACCGAGCATTTCCAGCGCTTCATCCTGTTCACCAACTACGTCCGCTACGTCGACGAGTTCGTGCGCTTCGCGGCCGACGCGCTGCGCCAGGACGGCACCTCCTACCAGGGGCTGTCGGTCCCCGGCGGGGTTTATGACCGGGGCGAGCTGGAGAATGCCGAGGCCGAGATCGCCGCGGGGTCGTGGCGCCGTTTCCAGATGCCGGCCTATCACCTGATCGGGCCCAATGGCGACGACGGCATCACCCTCGTCAACATCGGCGTCGGCCCCAGCAACGCCAAGACCATCTGCGACCATATCGCGGTGCTCCGGCCCGAGGTGTGGCTGATGATCGGCCATTGCGGCGGCCTGCGCCCGAGCCAGACGATCGGCGACTATGTCCTCGCCCACGCTTATCTGCGCGACGACCATGTGCTCGACGACATCCTGCCGGTGGAGATCCCGATCCCCGCCATCGCCGAGGTCCAGACCGCGCTGTTCAACGCCGCCGCCAAGGTTACGCAGGAGAGCGAGGACAGCCTCAAGAAGCGGCTTCGTACGGGCACGGTGGTGACCACCGACGACCGCAACTGGGAGCTTCGCTACACCGCGAGCGCGCTCCGCTTCAACCAGAGCCGGGCGGTGGCGATCGACATGGAGAGCGCGACGGTCTCGGCGCAGGGCTATCGCTTCCGCGTGCCCTACGGGACGCTCCTATGCGTCTCGGACAAGCCGCTGCACGGCGAGCTCAAGCTCCCGGGGCAGGCCAATGCCTTTTACGAGCGGGCGATCAGCCAGCATCTGAGGATCGGGATCGAGACCCTCAACATCCTCCGGCAGGAGGGCGACGCGCTTCACAGCCGCAAGCTGCGGAGTTTCGACGAGCCGCCCTTCCGCTAGGAGCTGTTAGCCGCGTTCGCCGGCCGAACGGGCAGGCTGCATCGGCTGGTTGGTCGCATTGGCGAGCCAGCGGCTGGTCGCGCCGCAGCTGCTGGTGGCGGTCACGCTCTGCCCGGCCTGGAAGGCCTGGGTGTAGGGGAAGCATTCCGACGCCGCGCCGGTGCGCAGGCACAGCTGGCCGCCGCCCGCGGTCCAGCTGGCGGGGATCGCCTGGCCGCTCGGGGTGGTGATGGTCGCGGTCCCGCCCGGCTGGAAGGTGATGTTGTTGACGATGCCGTTGGTCTCGACCTGGAGGGTCTGGCCGGCGATCTCCGAGCCGGGAACCCACTGCGCGGCAGCGCCGCTAGCCAGCAGCGCAGTCGCTGCAAGGCCGGTGACGAACGAAAACTTGGTCATGGCGGCACTCCCACCCACGTGGTTACAAGAATGACGCCCCCGCCGTGAGCCGGGAAACATCATGAAGGCGCAACTCCCGCCGGGGCATCGGGTTGCACGTCCAGGCGACGCAAAGGACGATCATGTCCTTGCCGTGTCATCCCAGCACCCTATGAGCAGGGCAAATCGGTGAAAGGCTTTCCTTGCAAGATCAGCATATTGTCGTCGTCGGCCTTGGCTATGTCGGGCTCCCGCTCGCGGTAGCGCTGGCGGAACATGGCAACGTTACCGGCTTCGACATCGACGCGAACCGGGTCGCCGAGCTGCGCCGCGGCGAGGACCGGACTCGTGAAATCACCGCCGAGCGGCTGGCCGCCTCGACCTTGCGGCTCACCACCGACCCCGCCGAGGCGCGCGGCGCGGACGTCTATATCGTCACCGTGCCGACTCCGGTCGACGGCTCCAATATGCCCGACCTGCGGCCCCTTCTTTCGGCGACCCGCAGCGTCGCGACCATGATCGATCCCGCCCGGCCGGCGGTGGTGGTCTACGAAAGCACCGTCTATCCCGGCGTCACCGAGGACATTTGCGGCCCCGAGCTCGAGCGCGTCGGCGGCCTGACGCGCGGCACCCATTTCACGCTCGGCTACAGTCCCGAGCGGATCAACCCGGGCGACCGCGAGCATACGGTCGACAAGATCGTCAAGGTCGTCGCGGGCGAGGACGAGGCGACCAGCGCGATCCTGACCGACCTTTACGGCCGCATGAACGGAGGCAAGATCTTCGCCGCCGCCTCGATCAAGGCCGCCGAGGCCGCCAAGGTGATCGAGAATGCCCAGCGCGACATCAACATCGCCTTCATCAACGAGATCACGCAGATCTTCGCCAAGCTCGACCTCAGCATCTGGGACGTGCTGGCGGCGGCGCGGACCAAGTGGAACTTCCTGCCCTTCGAGCCGGGACTCGTCGGCGGCCACTGCATCGGCGTCGATCCCTATTACCTGGCCCATCGCGCCCGCGAGCTCGGTCACTGGCCGCAGATCATCCTCGCCGGCCGCGAGACCAATGACGGCATGGGCGAGTGGATCGCCGATCGGCTCCACGAGCGGCTGGCGAACAAGGCGGGGCGCGTGCTGGTGCTGGGCCTGACGTTCAAGGAGAATGTCCCCGACCTGCGCAACAGCCGGGTGATCGACGTCATCCGCCGGCTGGAATGGCTCGGCCACGAGGTGCTGGTCGCCGATCCCCTCGCCGACCCGGCCGAGGCCGATCACGAATATGGAATCAGCCTCACCGACCCCGAGACCATGGCCGAGCCGGTCGATCTCGTGGTCGGCGCGGTTGCCCATGATGCCTACAAGTCACTGTCGCACGAGAAACTGACGTCATGGCTGCGTGAGGGCGGACAATTGGCGGATCTCAAGCGTTTGTGGCAGGATCGTCCCGGCTCGGCACACCCGATCTGGACCCTGTAGCGAGCGTGTCCGTAGCCCGTCGATGATGCTTCAGATCTCCCCCGTCCAGCACGTTCGCCGCGGAAGCTGGCTGGGCCGCCGCCGCGTGCAGCTGCTCGGCGCGATCCTGGTCGCGGCGGTGTGGCCGCTGATCGCGCGGCTGATGCTGACCCCGAACCTCCTGTGGGAAGCGACGCTCAACGCCTTCTACGCCAATGTGGTCGCGGTCGGGATCGCCCTGTGGCTGCGGCTCAGCGTCGAGCCCTATCCGGGCATCCGCTCGAGCCTCGTCATCCTGCCGACCTGCCTTGCCGCGCACGGCTCGGTGCTGGCCTTCTTCTTCTTCACCCGCCTGCCCTACGACCGCACCGCCTTCATCGCCGGCTTCCTGCTCCACGTGGCCTGGTTCTATCTCATCTATTTCCTCGTCCAGCGGCGCACCGCGATGCAGATCGGGGTGGTGCCCGTGGGCAGCTGGCGACGGCTCGCCCAGCTCGACAATGTCAGCTGGATCCGGCTCGACGCGCCGCGGCTGGACCTCGCCCGGCGCTGCGACGCGGTGGTCGCCGATTTCTCGGCCGAGCTCACCCCGGCGTGGGAGGCCTTTCTCGCCGACGCCGCGCTGGCGGGGATGATCGTCTACCAGATCAAGCCGCTGACCGAATCGCTGACCGGCCGGGTCGAGATCGACCACTTGTCCGAGAACAGCTTCGGCTCGCTGGTCCCGGCACGCGGCTATTTCCACCTGAAGACCCTGATCGACTTCGCGACAGCGCTCATCTCGCTGCCTTTCCTGCTGCCGATCATGGCCGTGGCGGCGCTCGCGATCCTTCTCGACGACGGCGGCCCGGTGCTGTTCCGCCAGGCCCGCATCGGACACCGCGGCCGCAGCTTCAAGGTGGTCAAGTTCCGCACCATGCGGGTCAGCAAGGGCGAGGCGACCGACGCCCGCGCCGCTGCCATGACCGGCGACCTCGACCCCCGCATCACCCGCGTCGGCGCGTTCCTGCGGAAGAGCCGGATCGACGAGCTGCCGCAGGTCTGGAACATCCTCAAGGGGCAGATGAGCTGGATCGGCCCGCGTCCCGAGGCCGAGGTCCTCTCGCACTGGTATGTCGGCGAGATCCCCTTCTACCGCTATCGCCACGTAGTGAAGCCCGGGATCACCGGCTGGGCCCAGACCAACCAGGGCCATGTCGCCGAGGTCGACGAGATCCACGAGAAGCTGCAGTACGACTTCTACTACATCAAATATTTCTCGCCGTTCCTCGACCTCCTCATCGTCTTCAAGACGCTGCGGACGATGCTGACCGGCTTCGGCGCGCGCTGACGATCAGCGCGCGCGGCTCCGCACCACGCCCTGCTCGAAGACCCGGTTGCTCCACGGGGCGAGGGTCAGGCTCGTGTCCGCCCCGATCCGCACCACCGCGCCCGTCTCGGCGTCGCTCCAGGCGCCGTCGGCCAGCCGCTCGGTGAAGCGGAAGGTCTGCGGCTCGGCCGAGAAATTGAAGACGGCAAGCACCCGGTCGCCGCTCGCCTGCCTGACGAACGAGAAGACCTTCTGCGGCTTGTCGTTGACCACGCCGACCATCCGCCCGCCCCACGGCGCATTCCAGAGCGCCTTGTTGCGGCTCTTGAGCGCGGCCAGCCGCGTGAACAGCGCACGATTGGGATGCTCGCGCCAGGCGATCGGATCCTTCTCGAAGAATTTCAGGCGCTTGGGATTGCCCGCCTCCTCGCCGTTGTAGATGAGCGGGATGCCCTCGCCGACGAAGGCGAGGACGTGGACATTGTTCAGCGCCGGTCCGAAGACTTCCTCGCCGGTGCCGTGCCAGGCATTCTGGTCGTGGTTCTCGGCATAGACCATCCGCATCGCGCCCCCCGGCCAGGCGCTCTCGTTCTCGCTGAAATAGCCGAACAGCGCGCCCGTATCGGCCCGCCCCTTGGCGATGTCGGCGAGCGCATTGTACCAGCCCCAGCCGTAGGTCGCGTCGAACGCCTTGTAGTGGAGGTCGCGCATCTGCGCCTCGCCGAGCATGAAGACCGGCTTGATCCGGTCGGCGTCGGCGCGGACCTTCTCCCAGAAGTCGAGCGGGATGTAGGCGGCAACGTCGGCGCGGAAGCCGTCGATGTCGGCGGTCCGCACCCAGTAGAGCATCGAGTCCGCCATATACTGGCGCAGGCCCTCCTTCGAATAATCGAAGTCGATGATGTCGGACCAGTCCCACCAGGGCGTCGGCCGGAAGTCGCCCTTCCAGTCGTGGTCGTACCAGTCGGGATGCTGCGTCACGAGCGGATTGTCCCAGGCGCTGTGGTTGGCGACCCAGTCGATGATGACCTTCATCCCCTCCCCGTGCGCGGCGCGGACGAAGCGCTGGAAGTCGGCCAAGGTCCCGAACTCGGGATTGACCGCGCGATAGTCCTTGACGCTGTAGGGCGAGCCGAGCGTTCCCTTGCGGTTCTTCACCCCGATCGGCTGGATCGGCATCACCCACAGGATATCGACCCCCATTGCCTTCAGTCGCGGAAGCTCGCGCTCCGCGGCCCTGAACGTCCCCTCGGGCGTGAACTGGCGGGTGTTGATCTGGTAGATGACCGCGTCCTTGGCCCAGTCGGGATGCCTGACGCCCGAGAGGTCCTGGGGGGCATAGCGACCGGCGATGGCAGCGGAGGGACCGGAGAGGGCCAGCGCGGCGGCGGCGAGGAGGAGGCTCTTCATCGCCCGAATGAAGCATGGCCGTGCCCGCCCCGCCAGCCTTTGCACACGTATTCAATTCGATTGCCGCCGGCGCTAAGGCGCAGGCCATGCACGAGATTCACATCATCGGCGGCGGGCTCGCCGGGTCGGAAGCGGCGTGGCAGCTGGCCGAGGCGGGGCTCAAGGTCCGCTTGAGCGAGATGCGCGGCGGCGGCGACATGACCCCGGCGCACGAGAGCGACCGGCTGGCCGAGATGGTCTGCTCGAACAGCTTCCGCTCGGACGATGCCGAGAACAATGCCGTTGGCCTGCTCCACCAGGAGATGCGGCGGATGGGCAGCCTCATCATGGCCTGCGCCGACGCGACCAAGGTGCCGGCGGGATCGGCGCTGGCGGTCGATCGCGAGGGCTTCGCCGCCAGGGTCACCGCGGCACTCGAGGCGCACCCCAACATCAGCATCCACCGCGAGCGCGCCGACGCGCTGCCCGACCACCCTTGCATCATCGCCACCGGGCCGCTGACCGGCTCCAAGCTGGCGGAATCGATCGCCGCCGAGACGGGCAAGGGCGCCCTCGCCTTCTTCGACGCCATCGCGCCGATCGTCCATGGCGACAGCATCGACATGGGCGTCGCCTGGAAGGCCGCGCGCTGGGGCAAGGGCGGCGACGACTATATCAACTGCCCGCTCACCCGCGAGCAATATGAGGCCTTCGTCGCCGCGCTCAATGCGGGCGAGAAGACCGAATTCAAGGAGTGGGAAAAGGACACGCCCTATTTCGAGGGCTGCATGCCGATCGAGGTCATGGCCCAGCGGGGCCCCGAGACATTGCGCTTCGGGCCGCTGAAGGGCGTCGGGCTCGACGATCCGAAAACCGGGCGCTGGCCTTATGCCTGCGTCCAGCTGCGCCAGGACAATGCCAGCGGGACGCTGTGGAACATCGTCGGCTTCCAGACCAAATTGAAGCATGGCGAGCAGGTCCGCATCTTCCGCACCATCCCGGGGCTGGAGAATGCCGAATTCGCGCGGCTCGGCGGCATTCACCGCAACAGCTTCATCCGTTCGCCCGAGCTGCTCGACCGGCAGCTGCGGCTGAAGAGCAGGCCCAATGTCCGCTTCGCCGGTCAGATCACCGGCTGCGAAGGCTATGTCGAGAGCGCCGCCATCGGCCTCGTCGCCGCGCGCTTCGCCGCCGCCGAGGCGCGCGGCGAGGAGCTGGCACCGCCGCCGAGCACCACCGCGCTCGGCGCGCTGCTCGGCCACATCACAGGCGATGCCAATCCCGAGACCTTCCAGCCGATGAACGTCAATTTCGGGCTGATGCCGCCGCTCCCCGAGCGCTTCCGCAAGGCCGACCGCAAGAAGGCCTATACCGACCGGGCGCGTGCGGCCTTCGGCGAATGGCTGGCTGCGACCGGCCAGGCCGAGGTCGCCGCCGCCGCCTGAACGGTCAGACCTCGACGCTGATCAGTTCGACCATGCCCGCGATCCGCGCGCGGATGGCGTCGGACAGGCCCACCGGAAGCTTCTCGAGCACGTCGTCGTGCGCCTCCTGATAATGGGTCCGCACCCGCACCAGCTTCATCGACCAGTCGGGAAACAGGCGCTCGTCCGCGAGCTCGGTCTCGCGAATCTCGACCGCGCTGTGACGGGGATCGCGGCGGAGCCGTTCCATGAGGTCGTCGATCGCCTCCGGCGCGCCCTCGATCCACTGCAGGAAATGGGTTCCGTTGAAGAGCAGCAGCCCGGTGATTCCGTCGAGCCCGTTAAGGTCCCGGGCGGTCTGCCCGATGTCGAACAATTGCTCCACCGTGAGGTCGAGCGCCGCAAGGCTGGTGTAGGCGAGACGCTTGAACTGCACAGGATTACCCTTCCGGACCGGAGGGCCCGGAAGAACATTAGTCGAACGTTAAGTCGTTGGCAAATCAACAGGAACAGACAGCCTTGCGCTTGGGCGGCTTGGGTGCGGTCGCGGCATATTCGGCGGGCGTCAGCCAGCCCGAGCGGTCCTGATCGGCGGCGGCGAACTTGTCGACGGTCCTGACCGCCCATTCCTCGAAGCTGAGGCTGCCGTTGCCGTTGGTGTCGAGCTTGGCGAAGGCCTTGCGCCGCGGCTCGAACAGTTCGGCGGCGGTGATCCGCCCGTCATCGTCCTTGTCGGCCCGGGCGAAGCGCTTTTCCTCGCGTGACCTGGGGCTGGCGAGCGGCGGCGCGCGATAGGCGGGCGAGGGGATCGCGACCAGGGGCGCGGCGGCGGAGACCGGCGGCGCGGACGCGAGCCGGACGGGCTCGGCGGCCCGGCTGGTGAAGAAGACGAACAGCCCCGAGGCGAGCAGGATGGCGGCAAGGGCACCGGCGATGAGGCGGGTCATGGCTGACCTCCACTGGCATCGATCCGGCGGGCGCGATTGTTCCCGCTTCGCCGCCCCGCGTCAACGCCCGGTCAGGCGATGGCGGATGAGGGTCCAGCTGCGGCCCGGGGTGGCTTCGGGCTCGGGCGGCCAGAAGCGCGCCGAATCGCGCCGTCCGAGCGCATCGAGCAGGGTCACCGGCCGGGCGGGCCGCGGCGAGGGAATGACATCGAGCCGTTTGAGCCAGGCGCTCTCGCCCGAGCGGCGGGCGAGGTCGGCGCGGGAAAAGGCCTCGCCGCCGCGCGCCTCGGCCCCGATGAGCCGCCCGAGCAGCGCGAAGAGCGCGGACCCGCGCGGCGCCGGGTCGGGTTCCTCGTCGAGGATCGGCTGCCAGGCCTCGGCCAGCGCGGCGAGCTCGGCGCCGGTGAGGCCGACCGGGGGAAGCTCGGCCGCGATCCGGGCGAGCAGCGGCTCGGGCGGGGCCGGCTGGGTGTCGAGCGCGGCGAGCTGGTCGTGCCACCAGGCGAGCTTGATCGCGCCGAGCGCAGGCTGGCTCGCCCCGAGCGCGACCTCGGCCAGCCGGTCGTCGAGCGCGAGCAGGGTATCGAAGGCGGGCCGGCGCGATTCAGGCCAGTGCAGCCGGACGAGGTCGCGGTCCCTCACGCGACCGGGCGGCGCGCGCGCAGCGCCTGCGCCAGCGTGCCCTCGTCGAGATAGTCGAGCTCGCCGCCGACCGGCAGGCCGTGGGCGAGCTGGGTCAGGCGGACGGGATATTTCTCGAGCCGCTCGGCGAGATAGTGCGCGGTGGTCTGCCCCTCGAGCGTCGCGTTCATCGCCAGCACCACCTCGTCGATTCCGCCGCCCGCGACCCGGCGCAGCAGGGGTTCGATCGCGAGGTCCTCGGGCCGAACCCCCTCGAGCGCCGAGAGCCGCCCGCCGAGCACGTGGAAGCGCCCGGGAAACAGCCGCGAGCGGTCGAGCGCCCACAGGTCGGAGACTTCCTCGACCACGCACAGGCTCTTCTCGTCGCGCCGCGGGTCGGCGCAGATGGTGCAGGGATCACGGGTGTCGACATTGCCGCAGATCGAGCAGGTCGAGAGCTTCTCGGCGACCGTCTCCAATGCGGCGAGCAAGGGCAGGAGCGCACCCTCGCGCCGCTTCATCAGGTGCAGCACCGCGCGGCGGGCCGAGCGCGGGCCGAGGCCGGGAAGCCGTGCGAGCGCGCCGGCCAGTGCTTCTATTTCCTGGGAGGCCAATGGATTGCTTCGCTTCGCTCGCAATGACGACAGAAAGTTCGTCACTGCGAGGAGCGCAGCGACGACGCAATCCAGATAGGAAAAGTGGTCGCTTTCCGCCATAGGCGCTGCCGATGCGCCTCATCTTCATGGGATCGCCGGCCTTCGCGGTGCCGACGCTCGACGCCCTCGTCGCGGCCGGACACGAGATTGCCGCGGTCTATTGCCAGCCGCCCCGCCCCGCCCAGCGCGGCAAGAAGCTCCAGCCGACCGCGGTTCAGCTGCGGGCCGAGGAACTGGGCCTGCCCGTCCGTTCGCCCGAGCGGTTGCGCTCGGAAGAGGAGCAGGCGGCGTTCGCGGCGCTGGGGGCCGAGGCTGCGGTGGTCGCGGCTTACGGCCTGCTGCTTCCCCAGCCGATCCTCGACGCGCCGTCGCGCGGCTGTCTCAACGTCCATGCGAGCCTGCTTCCCCGCTGGCGCGGCGCCGCGCCGATCCACCGCGCGATCCTCGCAGGCGATGAAGAGACGGGCGTCACGATCATGGCCATGGAGGCCGGGCTCGATACTGGGCCGATGCTGCGGGTGGGGACCACCCCGATCGCCGCCAAGAATGTCGGCGAACTGACGACCGAACTGGGGGCGATGGGCGCGCGGCTGATGGTCGAGGAACTGGCGTCCCCCTCCGCGCCGCGCCCGCAGCCGGCCGAGGGCGTCACCCTCGCGCCCAAGATCGCCAAGGCCGAGGCGCGGATCGACTGGACCCGCGCCGCCGCCTTCACCGAGCGGCAGGTCCGCGCCTTCGCCCCTGCCCCCGGTGCCTGGTTCGAAGCCGGCTCGGAACGGGTGAAATTGCTTGCCGCCGAGCTCGTCAGCGGGGTCGGCGCCGCACCCGGCACCGTCCTCGACGACATGCTCACCATCGCCTGCGGCTCGGGCGCGATCCGCCCGACCCTCGTGCAGCGCGCGGGGAGCCGCCCGATGACCCCGGCCGAATTGCTGCGCGGCTTCGCGATCCCGAAGGGCACCGTCCTTTCGTGACCCGCTGGAAGCTGATCCTCGAATGGGACGGCGCGCCCTTCATGGGCTGGCAGCGCCAGGATCACGGTCCCTCGGTTCAGGGCGCGCTCGAGGATGCGGCGCGCAAGCTGACCGGCGAGCAGGTGACCGCCCACGCCTCGGGCCGGACCGACGCCGGAGTCCATGCTCTCGCGATGGCAGTGCATGTCGACATCGCAAAGCCGCTGACCGGCCATCGCCTGGCGGAAGGACTGAACGCGCTTCTCCGCCCGCATCCGGTCGCAGTCTTGTCGGCCGAGCCGGTGGCCGACGACTGGCACGCGCGCTTCTCCTGCCTCGGCCGGCGCTATCTCTACCGGATCGCCAACCGCCGCGCGCCGCTGACGCTCGACCGGGGCCGGGCCTGGCGGGTCGCCAAGCCGCTGAATCTCGAAGCGATGCGAGAGGCTGCGGCGCACCTCGTCGGGCATCACGACTTCACCACCTTCCGCTCGGTCCATTGCCAGTCGGACAGTCCGGTGAAGACGCTCGACCGGCTCGACGTCGAAGCCGTGGGCGAGGAGATCCACGTCCACGCCGCCGCCCGCTCCTTCCTCCACCACCAAGTCCGCTCGATGGTCGGCTGCCTCGGCCTCGTCGGCATGGGGCAATGGGCGCCCGACCGGATGCGCGAGGCGCTGGAGGCCAAGGACCGCGGCGCGCTCGGGCTCAACGCGCCCGCCGAGGGGCTTTACTTTGCCGAGGCACTTTACGAGAGCCCGGACGCTTGAGCCCGATGCCCACCTCGCCGCTGCAGATCCGCGACTTCCAGCTCTACTGGTGCGCACGCTTCGCGGCCGTGCTCGCGACCATGGGGATGGTCGTGATCATCGGCTACCAGGTCTATGACGTCGCCCGTGCCGATTATGGCATGAGCATCCGCGAGGCGTCGCTGATGCTCGGCCTGCTCGGCGCTTTCCAGTTCGTTCCGCTGGCGCTGCTGACCCCGGTCGCGGGCTGGACCGCCGACCGGTTCGAGCGGCGGACCGTCGCGCGGATCGCCAACGCCATCGACATGAGCGTCGCGCTCGGGCTCGGGCTCGCGACCCACCTCGACCTCCTCACCCTGCCGCTGCTGTTCACCTTCGCCGCGATGCACGGGGTCGCGCGCGTGTTCGTCGGTCCGGCGATGTCGGCGATCACCCCCAATATCGTCCCGCCGGCGCTCCTGCCCAAGGGCATCGCCTTGTCCTCCATCGCCTGGCAGTCGGCCTCGGTCGCGGGGCCCGCGCTCGGCGGCTTCCTCTATGCCGCCGACCCGGCCCTGCCCTACTGGACCGCGACCGGGCTGATGCTGGTCGCGATCCTCTGCCTGACGCCGGTCAAGCGGGTCGTGCCCCCGCCGATCGAGGGCCATCCCCACCCCATCCGGCAGATGGTCGACGGCCTGACCTATGTCCGCCGCCACCGCTTCCTCCTCGGCGCGATCACCCTCGACCTGTTCGCGGTGCTGCTAGGCGGGGCGACCGCGATGCTGCCCGTCTTTGCCCGCGACATCCTCCATGTCGGGACCGAAGGGCTCGGCCTGATGCGCGGGGCGCCGGCGATCGGCGCGGCGCTGGTGGCGGGCTGGTTTGCCTGGTCCCCGCTGAAGAACAATGTCGGGATCAAGATGCTGTGGTCGGTCGCGGCCTTCGGCCTGCTCACTATCCTCTTCGGCATCTCGAAGAATTTCGGCCTCAGCCTCCTCGTCCTCGCCTTCCTCGGCGCGGCCGACATGCTCAGCGTCTATGTCCGCTCGAGCCTCGTCCAGCTCCACACCCCCGACCAGATGCGCGGACGCGTCTCGGCGGTGAGCGGGCTGGCCATCAGCGCCTCGAACGAGCTTGGCGAACTCCAGTCGGGATTGGCCGCTGCGCTGCTCGGCCCGGTCGGCGCGGTAGTCGCGGGCGGCGGGGCAGCGGTTATAATCGCCGGTGCCTGGTCCTATCTGTTTCCCGAACTCAAGCGGGCCAAGACGTTCGACCCGCCCCAAGACGTGCTCGCCAACACCCTTATGCAGGAGAAACCCGCGTGAAGGCCGACAACATCCTCCAGACCATCGGGGATACCCCGCACATCCGCATCAATCGCCTGTTCGGCGATTCTGCCGAGGTGTGGATCAAGTCCGAGCGCTCCAACCCCGCCGGTTCGATCAAGGACCGGATCGCGCTGGCAATGATCGAGGCCGCCGAGCGTGACGGCCGCCTCAAGCCCGGCGGCGTGATCGTCGAGCCGACCAGCGGCAACACCGGCGTCGGCCTGGCGATGGTCGCCGCGGTCAAGGGCTACAAGCTCATCCTCGTCATGCCCGACAGCATGAGCATCGAGCGTCGCCGGCTGATGCTGGCCTTCGGTGCGACCTTCGACCTCACCCCGCGCGAGAAGGGGATGAAGGGCGCCATCGCCCGCGCCGAGGAGATCGTCGCGGAAACGCCCGGCGCGTGGATGCCGCAGCAGTTCGACAATCCCGCCAATATCGACGTCCATGTCCGTACCACCGCGCCCGAAATCCTCGCCGATTTCGGCGACGACGACCGCGGCTTCGACGCGCTGATCACCGGGGTCGGCACCGGCGGGCACATCACCGGCGTCGCCCGCGAGCTCAAGAAGCGCTGGCCCAAGCTCAAGGTGTTCGCGGTCGAGCCGACCCTGTCGCCGGTCATCTCGGGCGGCGAGCCCGCGCCGCACCCGATCCAGGGCATCGGCGCCGGCTTCATCCCGACCAACCTCGACCGGGACGTGCTCGACGGGGTGATCCAAGTCGCCCCCGAGGACGCCAAGGAAATGGCCCGCCGCGCCGCGCGCGAGGAAGGCATGCTGGTCGGGATCAGCTCGGGCGCGACGCTTGCCGCGATCGCCCAGAAGCTGCCCGAACTTGGGGCCAACCCGCGTGTGCTCGGCTTCAATTACGACACCGGCGAGCGCTACCTGTCGGTCGCGGACTTCCTGCCCGAACAGGGTTAACGCCCGTTTAGTCGCACGGATGTGACGATCCGTTAACAGGTCCGCGCATAATTGGTCCTCGCTCGGGGGGATCGGGCAAGGACCAGTCATGCGTCGGACAAGGGTGGACATCAGGGGCGTCGGGCAGCGACGGAGCGGGCGCGTGTCCGTGCGCGAAGCCATGACCTTCGACGTCCTGCCGCCCGACACCGACGACGATTTCACGCTCCAGTCGAAGCGGGTCGCCATGTGGGCCTATGCCCCGTGGCTGCTCGCGGTGACCCATGCCATCGTCGGGATGATCCTGCTCGTTCGCGGTGCCCACCAGCTCGACTATGGCGCGATGATGCTCGCGCTCACCCCGCTCCTCGCGGCGATGGCGCTCGATGGCTGTGCGGGGGCGATGCTGTGGCTGCGCAAGCGGCTCAACCTCTCGCCGGTGCTGACCGCGCGGCTGGTGATGCTGTGGTTCGCGGCGAGCGGGATGCTCTGGATGCTGTTCGGCGGCGCCACCTATGGCGGGATGACCGACCACAGCTTCCTGCCCCTCGCCCTCGGCGCCGGTCTCGCGGTCAAGGCGATGCTCAGCATCGGCTCCCCGCCCGCCGCCATCGTCAACGCGCTGCTGGCGACGGTGGGCGTCAACATCTTCTCCGACGATCCGCTGCTCAAGGCGGCGATTCCGCTGCTCGGCATGGCTACGGTCGCTTATTCGATCGGCATCACCCGGATGATGCTGGCGAGCTCGCGCCGCCGCCTGGCGCTCGACTGGCAGGCGAAGAAGGCGCTCAACTTCGTCGAGGAGTTCGAGAACAGCGGGCGCGGCTGGTTCTGGGAAACCAATGCCGCGGGCACGCTCTCCTACGTCAGCCAGCAGCTCGCCGACGATTTCAAGACCACGCCCGAGGCCCTGCTCGGCCGGCAGTTCACCGACCTCCTGTCGGTCGAGAACGGCGGCAGCGACGCGCTGCGCGAGGAACGGACGCTGGGCTTCCACCTCTCGGCGCGCTTCCCTTTCTCCGACGTGGTGGTCCGCCCGGCGAGCGACGAGGACGTCCACTGGTCGCTGTCGGGCAATCCGATCTTCGACGACAATGGCCGCTTCCTCGGCTTCCGCGGAATCGGCACCGACCTCACCGAGCAGCGCCGCACCGAGCGCGAGATCAGCCGCCTTGCCCGCTTCGATTCGCTGACCGGCCTGCCCAACCGGGCGATGATGCGCCAGACGCTGGACGAGGGGCTGCGCAACGCCAAGCACCGCCAGAAGGGCTGCTCGCTGTTCCTGATCGACCTCGACCGGTTCAAGAACGTCAACGACACGCTCGGCCACCCGGCCGGCGACGCGCTCCTCAAGCAGGTCGGCCAGCGCCTGACCAGCGTGATGGGCGATCATGGCCAGGTCGGCCGGCTCGGCGGCGACGAATTCAAGGCGGTGCTTCCCGGCCAGGTCGACATCGGCCTCCTCGAAAGCCTCGCCAAGACGCTGATCGAGCAGGTCTCGCGGCCCTACATGCTCGACGGCCACCGGGTGACCATCGGCGCCTCGGTCGGGATCGCCATCGGCGACCCCGGACGCTCCTGCGCGGATTCGATGATCCGCAACGCCGACCTCGCCCTCTACGCCGCCAAGGCCGCCGGGCGCGGCAAGCATTGCTTCTACGAAGCCTCGATGCATTCGGAAGCGAGCGATCGCCAGCTGCTCGAGAACGACTTGCGCGGCGCGATCGACCGCAACGAATTGTCGGTCGTGTTCCAGACCATCGTCCGCGCCGCGAGCGAGGAGATGGCCGGGTTCGAGGCGCTGGTCCGCTGGCAGCATCCCAAGCGCGGGGCGATCTCGCCCGCCAAGTTCATCCCGCTCGCCGAGGAATGCGGGATGATCGGGCGGATCGGTGAATGGGTGCTCAACCAGGCCCTCGCCGCCGCCCGCGGCTGGCCCGAGAACGTCCGGGTCGCGGTCAACCTCTCGCCGATCCAGTTCAACGACCCGAAGATCGTCGAGATCGTCGACGCGGCGCTCAAGGTCAGCGGGGTGAAGCCCTCGCGGCTCGAACTCGAGATCACCGAGGGCGTGTTCCTCGCCGACAGCGACGTCACCGACGGCACCTTCGCCCGGCTGAAGGAACTGGGCGTCCGGCTCGCGCTCGACGATTTCGGGACCGGCTATTCCTCGCTCGGCTATCTGAAGAAGGCGCCGTTCGACAAGATCAAGATCGACCAGAGCTTCGTGCGCGGTGCGGCCTCGCGCTCGAGCCGCAACGCCGCCATCATCCGCGCGATCGTCACCCTCGCCGAGAGCCTCGACATGGACACGGTCGCCGAAGGGGTCGAGACCCACGACGACCTCCAGCTGATGCGCGATCTCGGGGTCAGCCAGATCCAGGGCTATATCTTCGGCCGGCCTTACGGGGTCGAGGAAGCCACCACGCTCGCGGAGAGCAAGAGCGTCGAGGCCGACGGCCACCAGTTCGTCCGCGAGCCCCGCCAGCGGCTGATGCGGCGCGCCCTGGTCGCGCTCGAGGGCCAGGTCACCGAGGTCCGGCTGCGCAACATTTCGGCGATGGGCGCGCTGGTCGAATGCTCCAGCCCGGTCGCGCCGGGACGCTCGCTGACCATCGACATCGTCGGGGTGGGGCCGGTCAGCGGGACCGTCCGCTGGTCCTCGCGCAACCATTTCGGCGTCCGCTTCGACGAGCAGTTCGATCTCGGCCGGCTCGCGCCCCGCCAGGACAAGCGCAATTCGGTGACCATGCTCAAGCCCTGGTATGTGGAACGCGCCGCGGTCTGAGCCATTTAAGCCTTGGCAAATGCCGGGGACTTCGCCATGGCGGCCATGAAATTTGGAGTAAGCGTTTTCATGAAGAGCCTCGGAACCCGCCTGGTCGCCATCGCCGGTGCCGTCACCTTCGTGGCGAGCGCGCCCGCCGCCGCCGCCGTCCAGGCCCAGCAGTCGACCAGCTACAGCCCGTGGGCTGCGCTTTCGGCCCTTGCCGCCCCCGCCTCGAGCCAGGCGCTGTGCGGCGCGGCTGCCAGCACTGCCGCCACCGCGACGCAGAGCGGCACCCCGGGCTGCGTGCTTCCCGCCACCGACGCTCCGGCCCCGGTCGCCCCGGCCGATGCCGCGGTCCCCGTCGCGGAGACCGGCACCTCGACCGGCCTCGGCGTCATTCCGCTGATCGCCGGCCTCGCGGTGCTCGCGGGTGCGGTCGCGCTGCTGCTCGGCAAGAACGGCAACGATTCGATCACCGCGCGTCCGATCAGCCCGGCCTGATCCCCGCCCGCTTCGAACCAGACGAGCCCCGGCCTCACCGCCGGGGCTTTTCGTTTGTCTGGCCCCTCGCCTTCCGCCGGCGGCTTGGCTAAGGCCCCAGGTCATGGGGGAATTGTCGAGCGTCGAGCGCAGCCTCATCGAGCGAGCGGCGGAATACTGCCGCCTCGAGGACGTCCGCGCCTGGGCCGCGATCAACAGCGGCTCGACCAATCTCGCCGGGCTCGCCGCTATGGCCGAGGTGCTCGCCGCCGCGCTGGCCGAGCTCCCCGGCCGCCTCGCGCTGGTCGAACCCGGGCCCGTCACCGCAATGGATAAGGCCGGCCGCGAACTCGCCGTGGCCCACGGCCGCCACCTCCACCTCGTCGTCCGCCCCGACGCGCCGCGCCAGCTCCTCCTCACCGGGCACATGGACACGGTCTATGCCGCCGATCATCCGTTCCAGTCGGTCCGCGACCTCCCCGACGGGCGGGTCAACGGGCCCGGGGTCGCCGACATGAAGGGCGGGATCGCGGTGATGATCGCGGCACTTCGCGCCTTCGAGCAGCATCCCGCCGCCGCCGGCACGGGTTATGAGGTGGTGATCAACAGCGACGAGGAGGTCGGCTCGGCTTCCTCCGCCCCGCTCCTCGCCCGCGCCGCCCGCGGCAAGATCGCCGCGCTCACCTACGAACCCTCGGCGCTGCCGGACGGGACGCTGGCGGGCGCGCGGCCGGGTTCGGGCAATTTCTCCTTCCGCATCACCGGCCGCGCCGCCCATGCCGGGCGCAATCCGGAGGACGGACGCAACGCCATTACCGCCGCGGCCGAGCTGGCGCTGGCCCTCGAGGCGCTCCGCCGGCCCGGGCTCAGCGTGAACGTCGCCCGGATCGAGGGTGGCTCGCCCAACAATGTCGTCCCCGACCTTGCCATCCTGCGGGTCAATTGCCGCCCCCGCACCCCGGAGCTCCAGGCCGAGGCAGCGGTCGCGATCGACCGCCTGGTGGCCGAGGTCGCCGCCGCGCGCGAGGTCGCGATCCATGCCCATGGCGGCTTCGGCCGTCCGCCCAAGCCGATCACCCCCGAGGCCGAGCGCCTGTTCGGGCTGGTCGAAGCCTGCGGCCGCGACCTTGGCCAGGTCATCGGCCGCAAGGATTCCGGCGGCGTCTGCGACGGCAACAACATCGCCGCCTGCGGCGTGCCCGTGGTCGACACCATGGGCGTGCGCGGCGGCGCCATCCACAGCGAGGAGGAATATCTGATCCCCGAATCCCTTGGCGAGCGCGCCGCCTTGTCGGCGCTGGTGCTCGCCCGCCTGGCCGAGGCGCGGGCATGAGCTTCCGCATCCGCCCCGCCACGCCGGACGACTTCGAGGCCATCTACGAGATGGCCAAGCTGACCGGCGGCGGCTTCACCAACCTCCCCGCCGACAAGGCCACGCTCGTCGGCAAGCTCGCCAGGTCGGAGGCGGCCTTCGACAAGACCGAGGAGACGCAGGGCAACGACTGCTTCATCTTCGTCCTCGAGGATCCCAAGGCGAAGCTCATCCGCGGCACCTGCCAGGTGTTCGGCCAGGTCGGCGTGACCCAGGCCTTCTACTCCTACCATCTCTCGACGCTCACCCAGTGGAGCCCCGAGCTCGGCAAGACCTTCCGCAACCAGATGCTGACGCTGACCACCGACCTTGAAGGGTCGAGCGAGGTCGGCGGACTGTTCCTCCACCCGCAGATGCGGGCCGGCGGGCTCGGCATGCTGCTCGCGCGCAGCCGCTACCTGTTCATCAAAGCGCACCGCCAGCGCTTCGGCGACCGGCTGCTGGCCGAGCTTCGCGGGGTGATGGACGAGGCCGGCAACTCGCCCTTCTGGGACGCGCTCGCCGGGCGCTTCTTCGACATGAGCTTCCCCGAGGCCGACAGCTTCAATGCGGTGAACGGCACCCAGTTCATCGCCGACCTCATGCCCAAGACGCCGATCTACGTGTCCCTCCTGCCCGAGCCGGCACGCGCGGTGATGGGCCAGCCGCATCCGACCGGCCGCGCGGCGCTGCGCATGCTGCAGGAAGAGGGCCTCGTGTTCGACCGCTACATCGATATCTTCGACGGCGGCCCCACGGTCACCGCCCCGACCGACAATGTCCGCACCATCCGCGAGAGCGTCGCGGAAACGATCGTCGAGGTCGGCGAGGGCGGCAAGGTGAAGATGCTGCTCGCCGCGGGCCGCCTGCGCGATTTCCGCTGCGTCCTCGCCGAGGTGCGCAAGGTCGGCCGCAAGGGGCTGGCGATCAGCCGCGAGACCGCCGAGCTGCTCGAGATCGACGAGGGCGCCGAAGTGCTGGCGGTGGCGCGATGAGCCTCGTCGAGATCAACTTCGACGGGATCGTCGGACCGAGCCACAATTATGGCGGGCTCAGCCTCGGCAACCTCGCCTCGGCGCGCAATTTCGGCGCGGTCAGCAAGCCCCGCGCCGCCGCGCTGCAGGGGCTGGAGAAGATGCGCTCGAACCTGCGCCTCGGCCTCCCCCAGGGCATCTTCATGCCCCAGCCGCGCCCGGCCCGGGCCTGGCTCGCCGAGCTCGGCACCACGCCCGAAGAAGCATCGCCCGCCCTCCTCGCCAATGCCATGAGCGCGAGCGCGATGTGGGCCGCCAATGCCGCGACGGTCAGCCCCGCGCCCGACACCGCCGACGGCCGCACGCATCTCACCGTCGCCAATCTGCGGACCATGGTCCACCGCAGCCACGAGTGGCATGCGACCCTCGCCCAGCTGCGCGTCGCCTTCGCGGCCGACGCCTATCGCGTGCACGGCCCCGTCCCGCCGACCTTCGGCGACGAGGGCGCGGCCAATCACATGCGGCTCTGCGCCCGCCACGGCGAGCCGGGCGTGGAGGTGTTCGTCTTCGGCATCGCCGGCGGCCCCTTCCCCGCCCGCCAGCATGTCGAGGCCGGCCGCGCCATCGCCCGCCTTCACGGCCTCGATCCCGAGCGAACTTTGTTCGTCCAGCAGTCGGAGGAAGCGATTGCCGCGGGCGCCTTCCACAATGACGTGGTGGCGGTGGCGAACGAGCGGGTGCTGTTCGCCCACGAACTCGCCTTCGCCGACAAGGAGGCCTTTCTCGCGAGCCTCGAGACCCGCTTCCCCGAGCTCGACTATGTCGAGGTTTCCGCGGCCGAGGTCAGCCTCGAGGACGCGATCCGCTCCTACCTGTTCAACGCCCAGCTGGTGACCCCGCCCGACGGCCGGACGACATTGGTCGTCCCCGAGGAAGCGCGCGAGACGCCGGCGGTGTGGGACTGGCTCCAGCGCCACCTCGCCGGCAATGGCGCGATCCGCGACGTGCGCGTGGTCGACGTCCGCCAGTCGATGGCCAATGGCGGCGGCCCGGCGTGCCTGCGGCTGCGCGTCGTGTGCGATCCTGCCACGGTCGACCCCCGCTTCCTCGTCGACGAGGCCAAGCTCGATCGCCTCGGCGAGGTGATCGCCCGGACCTGGCCAGAGGAAATCGCGGTCGAGGATCTCGGCAGCGCAAGCCTCATCCGTGACATCGAAGCGGCGCGGGCGGCCTTGCTCGAGGCTTGCGGCCTCGGCGAACTCGCCTGACACCGTCGTCCCGCGAAGGCGGGGACCTTGGCGACGGATGCAGGAACGGCCTGAGGTCCCCGCCTTCGCGGGGACGACGTTAGATCAAACCCGCCGCCTTCAACCCCGCGTCGACCGCCTGGCGCGCGGCCTCGCTGGCGGGAATGAGCGGCAGGCGTAGCTCCTGCGGGAAGCCGGGACGGACCTTGGAAAGCGCATATTTGGCCGGTCCGGGCGAGCTGTCGGCGAACATTGCGTCGCTGAGCAGATAGAGCCGGTCGGCGAGCGCCTTGGCCTCGTCCCAGCGGCCCTCGAGCGTCGCCGCCTGGAAGTCGGCGCACAGCCGCGGCGCGACGTTGGCGGTGACCGAGATGCAGCCGACCCCGCCCATCGCATTGAAGCCCAGGGCCATGTCGTCATTGCCCGAGAGCTGGCAGAAGTCCTCGCCGCAGGCGAGGCGCTGCGCGGTCACCCGCGCGAGATTGCCCGTCGCATCCTTGATCCCGACCACGCCCGGCAGCTTGGCGACCTCGGCCAGCGTCGCGACCGAAATGTCGGCGACGGTCCGGCCGGGGACGTTGTAGACCACGATCGGCAGGTCGCAGCCCTCGGCGAGCGCGCGGTAATGCGCGAGGATCCCGGCCTGGCTCGGCTTGTTGTAATAAGGAACGACCACCAGCGCAGCGTCGGCGCCGAGCTCTTTCGCGGTCTTCATCATCCGCAGGCTGGCGGCGGTGGAATAGCTGCCGCAGCCGGCGATCACCGGGACCCGCCCCTTCGCCCCTTCGACCACGGTCCGGACCACCGCGGCATGTTCGTCGGCACTCAAAGTCGGCACCTCGCCGGTGGTCCCGCACGGCACCAGCGCGTTCGAGCCTTCCGCGATCTGCCAGTCGACGAAGTCGCGCAGCGCCGCGAGATCGACCTCGCCTGCGGTGAACGGTGTCACGAGTGCGGGGATCGACCCGGAGAACATGGGTGCTTCCTCTATTTTGAAGTTTCGATGCGGCTAGACTGTCGGGCCGTTCGTTCAGGTGGTGATAAGGACTTTGGGGGGATGATGTCCAGCATGAGACGGGTAGCCCTATTTCCGGTTCTCTTCCTCGGGCTTCAGGCCGCCAGCTCGGCGCAGCTGGTGCCCGTCAACACCGTCCCGCAGCTCGCGCCCGTCAACGACGTCGGCTATGCGCTGAACGACTGGCGCCGCCTTCGCCAGTCGAGCGGATGGGCGTTCGCCGACTATGCCCGGTTCCTGACCGCCTACCCCGGCTGGCCGGGCGAGACCGCGATGCGCCGCGCCGCCGAGAAGGCAATGCAGCCTGGCGAAAATCCCGCTACCGTCGCCGCCTTCTTCCGCAAGGAGCCGCCGACCACCGCCAACGGCTTTGCCCGGCTGGCGGAATCGCATGCCGCGCAGGGCCGAGCGGCGGAAGCGTTGGCCGCCGCGCGCAAGGCGTGGAGCGCGTCGGGGCTCAGCGCGATGGACGAGATCGCGCTCTACCAGCGCTTCGGAAGCCAGTTCACCAGCGCCGACCATGACAATCGCGTCGACCGGCTGCTGATCGACCGCGATCCCGACGATGCGGCGCGGATGCTGCCCTCGACCAGCGCCGCCCGGCGCGCCGCCTTTGCGGCCCGGATCGCGATGCAGAAGCGCGATCCCAATACCGAGGCGCTCTACAATGCGGTGCTGGCGCAGGTGACCACCGACGCCGGGCTGATGCAGGACCGCGCCCGCTACCTCCGCGAGGCCAACTGGCAGGTCCCCGCCCGCCAGCTCCTCGCCCGGCCGCACAATTTCACCTATCTCCCGGTCGATCCCGGCAAGTGGCTCGAACTGAAGCGGATCGTCGCGCAGGAAGCCGCCGCCGACCGCCAGTTCCAACTGGCCTATGACATCGCCAGGCAGGTCGACGATGCCATCCCCTCCTCGCAGACCATCGCCAGCCAGTCGCTGACGGTGCGCGACGAATATACCAACCTCACGTGGCTGGCGGGCACGATGGCGCTGAGAGCGCTCAATCGCCCCGCCGACGCGGTCACTTTGTTCGACAAATATTCGACCGGCGGCCGCTCGCTCCAAGTGCTGACCAAGGGCGCCTACTGGGCCGGTCGCGCCGCCGCCCAGGCCGGACAGCTCCAGAATGCGACCGCGCATTTCGCCCGCGCCGCGGCCTATCCCGACCTCTTCTACGGCCAGCTCGCGCATGAGCGCCTCGGGCGGACGGTCCCGGCACCTTTGGGCGCCCCGCAGATGCTGGTCACCCCCGCCCAGCGCAGCGCTTTCGCAACCCGCCCGCTGGTCCGCGCGGTGCGCCTGCTCGGCCAGCAGGGCCGGCCCGACGAGCAGGCGCTGTTCGTCCGCGCCCTGTCGGAAAGCCTGACCAACGATTCCGACCGCATCCTCGCCACCGAGCTCGCCCCGCAGATCGCGCGGCAGGATCTGGCGGTGTGGACCGCGCGCAGCAGCCGCAACAGCGGCGACCCCTTTTACTATCGCGCGGCCTTCCCGCTGGTTGGCGGCGCGACGCTCAACCGCGACCACCTGTGGGCCGTCGCCCATGGCATCACCCGGCAGGAAAGCAGCTTCGACCGCCAGGCGGTGAGCGGCGCCGGCGCGCGCGGGATGATGCAGCTGATGCCCGCCACCGCGCAGGAGCAATCGGGCAAGATGGGCGTCGGCTACGATTTTGGCCGGCTGACCAGCGATCCGGCCTATAATGTGATGCTCGGCTCGTCCTATTTCCGTCGCCTGCTCGACCAGTGGAACGGCAGCTACGTGCTGGCGATCGCGAGCTACAATGCGGGCGCGGGCAATGTCCGCAAGTGGGTCGCCCGCAACGGCGATCCAAGGAACAGCGGCACCGACGTCGTCGCCTGGATCGAGGACATCCCGTTCGCCGAGACCCGCGGCTACGTCCAGCGCGTCCTCGAGAACACCGTGGTCTACGATCGGATGAACCCGACCGCGACCCCGCCGCGCCAGCTCAGCCACTTCCTCGGCAAGTCGCGCCTCGGCTAAGGCCGGGGCATGGAACAGCGTCCCCGCTTCATCACCGCCGAAGGCTTCGCCCGGATCCGCGCGGAATATGAGCAATTGTTCGGGACCGAACGGCCCAAGCTGGTCGAGACGATCAGCTGGGCGGCGGGCAATGGCGATCGCTCGGAGAACGGCGACTATATCTATGGGCGCAAGCGGCTGCGCGAGATCGACCGGCGGCTGGGCTATCTTTCCAAGGTGATGAAGAACGCCAAGGTGGTCGATCCCGCGAGCCAGCCCGATCGCGACGTCATCCGGTTCGGCGCGACGGTCGAGCTTGCCGACGAGGACGACCAGCGGCGGACCTTCACCATCGTCGGCGACGACGAGGCCGAGGCGAGCGCGGGCCGGATCGCCTGGGGCAGCCCGATGGCCCGCGCGCTGGTCGGGGCGCGGATCGGCGACGAGCGGACGGTCCGCCTGCCCGCCGGTGAGAAGAGCTGGGAGGTGGTGGCGATTACCTATCCGGTGAGGGGTTCAGACGTATGAAGGTCGGGCCGATCCGTCCTTGGTCGGCGCATCGCGGCCCATTCTCACCGGGCGGCGCGCAGAGCGTATAGGAGCCATCGTCAGCCGGCCGCAGCCTGACCTTCATCCGAACATTCTTCACCAGCGCGGCGTGGGCGAAATAGCGAATGGTCACAAGCCGCGACGGCGCCCTCCCGTGCAGAACCCGCGTGATGCGGAATTTCGCCGTGATCCAGCCGTGGCCAAGAACATCGTCGGGAATGTCGAGCGACCGGTAACCGACATTCTCCACCAGCCGTCCTACGACTTCGAGGTCTCGGGAGTCCCGGATCGCCGCGCCCGTCGGCGCCAGCCCGGCGGCGGTGATGGCGAAAAGGAACATCCGACCGCGAAGAAACCCTAGGCCTCGGCCGTCGTCGGGTCGATCATCGAGCGGACCTGCGAGATACTGTTGGCCGGGAAGCCGCCGCGCTCGGCATGCTCGCGGATCAACGCTTCGCTGGGAGCGCGGTAGATGCAGTAGATCTTGTCGTCGGTGACGTAGCTGTGGACCCACTGGATCTCGGGCCCGAGATCGCGGAGCACCGAACAGGAGGTCTGGGAGGCGCCCTTGAGGTCGGCGGCACCAAGCTGGCCCACGCCGGGCATCTCACGCTCGATCACGAACTGGGGCATGTCGACCTCCCTCGCCGCGGATCGCGGAAGAGTGCGCCTTGCATGGCGGAGAGTCCAGAGGTGGCGGCACGGCCGGATATGGCGCGACTGCCCCCTAAGAGGGCGATCCTCGTCGAGCGCTGGACACCGAACGAGCGAATGATAGGCTCGGGTCATGGTGGCGTTGTTCATCGAACGTCTGCGCGGCCAGATGGCGAACGAGCAGCGACGTTCGCCACTCTGTCGTGAAACGCTTCCAATCTACTTGCTTGTTTTCGTCCAGTTCGCACTCGGGCTGCTCCTTTTTCGCTTGCTCGGTTTCCGCTTTCATTCCGAGTTCCGATGGGGGCCCTCGGTTCCCGCCATTCTGATCGTCGGTGGATGGGCCGCGCGCCGAATCTGCAAGGAGCGGCTGGCGAATGTTCTCGAGGGTTTCGGCCTTTGGGCTCTCATCGGCATGAGCGGGATTGCCCTAGCGATCGCGCTGACCGCGACCCCCAACCCTCTTATGGATGCCACCCTTGCGGGCGTCGACGGCAGAATGGGTTTTCATTTTGACACGGTCGTTCCGGTCGTTCCCAATGTTCTAAAGCTTCCCCTCGCCTGGGCTTATGCCAGTTTCACGGTCCAGCCGTGGATTCTTCTTACGGTTCTCTTCCTGTCAGGCCTGACACTGGCCGGCTGGCGCCTCCTGTGTGGCCTGATCATCGCTCTCATGATGACACTGGCGATCTATCCCTTTGTGCCCGCCGTGGCGGCTTACGCGCACTTCGGCATGATTCCGGATCAAGATTTCGGGGGAGCATCGGCGATCGCCTATGCGCCCGCAATCGAGTCGATACGCGCCGGTGAACGCCTCATCTCGCGTGACATGTTGGTCGGCTATGTGACCTTCCCTAGCTACCACGCTGCGGCGGCCTGCCTGTTTGCTTGGGCTGCGTGGCAGGTCCGGTGGCTCCGCTGGCCCGGCCTTATCCTAAACCTTCTCATGGCCGCCTCGACTATTCCGGCTGGCGGCCACTATCTCATCGATGTTGTCGGCGGGATCGCCATTGCGCTGGTGTCGGCCCGGCTGGCCGCATTCTGCATCAAAGACGCTACCCGCACATGACCCGACGCCGTCCAAGCAGTTGGTAACCTGCGTCCCCGCTCAAACCTCGTTGCGGCCCTCGACGTAATTGATGAAGCGGGCCGCCAGCAGGGCGTGGGGGATGGTGAACTCGAGGACGCTCAGCTTGTAGAAGTCGGTCTCGGTCTGCTCGGGGTAATTTTCGAGTGCGGCGGTGAGGCGGGGAACGTCGAACATGCCCTTGAAGCGCGGATGGGCGTCGAGACGCTTCAGTTCTGCGAGCCACTCGGTCCGCCGGCGGCCGACGCGCAAGTGCCAGTCCGAGTCCCAGCGGCCGTTGAGGCGGTTGGCGCGCTGCTCCTCGGGCATGATGCCCTTGGCGGTCTGCTTGGCGAGCCAGCGGGTCTGTCCGTCGCGGACGAACATCCGGGTCGGCAGGCTCCAGCAGAACTCGACCAACGGGCGATAGGCGAGCGGATCGCGCTCGCGCACGCCATAGAGCTGCTCGAAGGCCTGGCGGACCTCGGCCCCTTCCCCGTCGTCATTGCGCAGGAGCAGGCGTCGGGCGTGGGCGGCGCTGCGCGGCTGATAGCGACCGATCCGGAAGCCCGCGGCCTCCAGCCGGGCGTCGGCGCCAGAGCGCTGGCGGAAATCGGCGGTGAAGGGTTGCCACTGGGCGAAGGTGTCATGCTCGCTGCCGATCACCATCCGGCGGATGCGATCGGCGAGACGATCGGAGAAATAGGGCATGACCGCCTGGGCGATGAACCGCCAGGCGAGCGGGCGCGGCTCGCCGGGGATCTCGCGCAGCGCCCGCAGCAGCTGGCCCCAGCGTCCGGTGCGGAGATATTCGGGATAGGCCCACTGACCCTTGTCGCTGAAGGCGTTGTTGCCCCACTCGGCCGCCAGCACGACGTCGCAGCCCGCCGCCGCGGCATCGGCGAAGATGCCGTGAAACACATACATGTTGCGCAGGCCGCAGGGCGCGCCGCTCATGACGTGGAAGAAATCGGACCAGCGATGATCGTGGTCGATGCCCTCGTTGGTCGTGAAGTGCGGTCGGATTCGCGGATGGAGCGCTGCGAAGGCCTCGACCATCGGCCGTTCGTTGCCGAGCTTGGCGGGCTCGGTCCGGCCGTCCCAGCCAGCCTCGGGCGTGAAGGTGAAGGTCGGCAGATCCTGCCCGGGCGGAAGCGCATTCAGGGCATGGACCGCGACCTGCGAGGAATCGAGCCCGGCCGAGAGGTTTGCGCCGGGCGAGGAGAATCCCCGGAGGCACGCGCGCACGCCTTCGGCCATCAATCCTTGCGTCCGCTCGATCGCCTCCGCGTCGGAGATGGCGATGGTGCGGATGGCGTCGGGATCATAATAACGGACGAGGCGGCGGGGCCGGCCCGGGGCAAGCTCGACCAGGCTTCCCATAGGCACGCGCCGGAGCCCCTCGAACCAGCTCGCTTCATGGTCCGAGTAATTGACCATGGCGGCGTCGACCACGCGCGCCTCGTTGAGCGTGCGCGGGACACCGGCGGCGAAGATCGCGCGCGGGACCGAGGCCACCGCGACCCCCGTATCGTGCACGGCATAGGTCAGCGGCTGCGACACGATCGGGCTTCGAGCGAGGCGAAGCGTGCGATTCGCGACGTCGGCGAGCGCGGCGCAATAGTCGCCAACGAGGTGGAGATCGGCCTCGTCGCCCCAGCGCTCGACCGCGGCGGCATAGAGAAGCGCCGGATCGGTGGACGCGACGCCGAGGGTCCGGTTCAGTTCCTCGGCATTGTCGAGGAAGCCGTTGAAGATGCAAAGGCGATCGCCGGGCAGGAGCGCCGGCCGCCAGCTCGAGCGGGCGCGGGTCGGACGACCGGGCGGGCGATGCGCCCAGCTGATGCCGAGGCTTTCGCCGGCCGCTGCCGTGCCGCCGATCCCGGAACAGAGCGAATTGCCAAGGCGCTGGGACATATTCGAAGCCGCTTCCGGCCTCTCCCAGTCCCAGTTCAGGGCAAACATGAACTAAGGCTCCCGCCGATGCGAGCCGCGCACCTCAGGAAGCGAGGGCCGGCGAACCGACCCTCGACGATCAGCTCTTGACGCCGGTCGCTTGCGGTCCAGCGCGCTGCGGACCCTCGGCGCGGCCCGCGACCATCGAGGTGAGGACGGGCTTGCGCCACGCCAGCTTTACCTTGTTCCGAGCCATGAATCACTTCCTCACTGAATGCGCAAACGCGGGCGCTCCGGGCTTCTGTCGGGTAAAGCAAAATTTAGCAAGTAGTTCCGGAATGGAGTTAATTTGCGGGCTTGGGTGTGGCTTCCCCGACGACCTTGATGCTCAGTTCCTTGAGCTGCTTGGCGGTGACGAAGGCGGGCGCGTTCATCATCAGGTCCTCGGCCTTCTGGTTCATCGGGAAGACCACCACCTCACGGATGTTGGGCTCGCCGGCGAGCAGCATGACGATCCGGTCGATGCCGGGCGCCGAGCCGCCGTGCGGGGGCGCGCCATATTTAAAGGCGCCGATCATGCCGGGGAAGTTGGTGTCGACTTCCTCGCGGCTGTAGCCGGCGATTTCGAAGGCCTTGTACATGATGTCCGGGCGGTGGTTGCGGATCGCGCCCGAGCTCAGCTCCACGCCGTTGCAGACGATGTCATACTGCCAGGCGAGGATGTCCAGCGGGTCCTTGGTCTCGAGCGCTTCCAGTTCGCCCTGCGGCATCGAGAAGGGATTGTGGCTGAAGTCGATCTTCTTCGCTTCCTCGTCATATTCGAACATCGGGAAGTCGACGATCCAGCAGAAGTCGAAGCGGTTCTCGTCAATGAGGCCAAGGATGGTGCCGACGCGGGTGCGGGCGGCGCCGGCGAGCTTGGCGGCTTCGGCTTCCTTGGCGCTGGCGGCGAAGAAGATGCCGTCGTCCGGCCCGAGACCCAGTTCGGCAGCGAGCTTGTCCATGCCCTCAAGCCCATGGTTCTTGGCGATGGGGCCGCCCCACTCGCCGCCCTTGCGGGTGGCGTAGCCGAGGCCGGCGAAGCCCTCGCCGCGGGCCCAGTCGTTCATCTCGTCGAAGAACTTGCGGCTCTTGTCGGCGGTGTTGGGCGCCGGGATCGCGCGGACGAAACCGCCCTTCTCGACGATGGAGGCGAAGAGGCCGAAGCCCGAGCCGGTGAAGTGGTGGCCGACGTCGGAAATGAGAATCGGGTTGCGCAGGTCGGGCTTGTCCGAGCCATATTTCAGCAGCGCTTCCTTGTAGGGGATGCGCGGGAAGGCGCCCTCGGTGACCTGGCGGCCGTTGGCGAATTCGCGGAACACACCGGCGAGGACGGGCTCGATCGCGTTGAACACGTCGTCCTGCGTGACGAAGCTCATCTCGAAGTCGAGCTGGTAGAATTCGCCGGGGCTGCGGTCGGCGCGGGCGTCCTCGTCGCGGAAACAGGGCGCGATCTGGAAATAGCGGTCGAAGCCGGCGACCATCAGCAGCTGCTTGAACATCTGCGGCGCCTGCGGGAGCGCGTAGAACTTGCCCGGGTGAACGCGGCTCGGGACCAGATAGTCGCGCGCGCCCTCGGGGCTCGAGGCGGTCAGGATCGGAGTCTGGAACTCGGTGAAGCCCTGCTCGACCATCCGGCGGCGGATCGAGGCGATGACGTTCGAGCGCAGCATGATGTTGGCGTGCAGGCGCTCGCGGCGCAGGTCGAGGTAGCGGTACTTGAGGCGGATTTCCTCAGGGTATTCCTGCTCGCCCGCGACGGGCATCGGCAGCTCGGCCGCGCTCGACTGGACGGTGACGCTGCGCGCGTAGACCTCGATCTCGCCGGTGGGGAGGTTCGCGTTGGTGGTGCCCGCGGCGCGCGCCTTGACCGTGCCGTCGATGGTGACGACGCTCTCGGCGCGCAGTTTCTCAAGGATGGGGAGCGCGGGGCTGTCGACGTCGACCACCACCTGCGTCAGCCCATAATGGTCGCGCAGGTCGACGAACAGGACGCCGCCATGATCGCGCTTGCGATGGATCCAGCCCGAGATGCGGACGTCGCTGCCGACGTCGGTCCCGCGAAGCTGGCCGCAATGATGGGTGCGATAGGCGTGCATGCTGGTTCTCATTCGCGAATGAACGTCATCCCGGACTTGATCCGGGATCCGCCTTCCTTCGTTGGCCAGGTGTGGCAGGAAGGCAGGCAGACCCCGGATCAAGTCCGGGGTGACGATAAAAGGATGGCGCGCGCTTCCCCATCCCCTTCCCTTTTGTCAACCCGCCGCCACCTCGCTACAGCGCCGCCGACATGAAGATTCATCCCCTGATTACCGACAGCGCCACCCTCGCCGCGCTGGTCGAGCGGCTCGCGACCCACGACTTCGTCGCGGTCGACACCGAGTTCATGCGCGAGAGCACCTATTGGCCGGAGCTGTGCCTGCTGCAGATTGCGAGCCCCGACGAGGCGGCGGCGATCGACCCCAAGGCCGAGGGACTCGACCTTGGACCGCTGTGGGACCTGCTGGTCAACAACGAGGACGTGCTCAAGGTCTTCCACGCCGGCGGGCAGGACCTCGAGATCGTCCACAACATGACCGGCAAGGTGCCGCATCCCCTGTTCGACACCCAGATCGCGGCCATGGCTTTGGGCTATGGCGAGCAGGTCGGTTACTCGAACCTCATCGAATCGATGCTCGGCCATGCCCTCGACAAGGGCGCGCGCTTCACCGACTGGAGCCGGCGGCCGCTCGACAAGCGCCAGATCGACTATGCGATCGGCGACGTCACCCACCTTGCCACCATCTTCCCGCGGATGGTCCAGAAACTGAAGAAGACCGGGCGCGGGATTTGGCTCGACGAGGAGATGGAGCGGCTGGCCGATCCGTCGAGCTTCGCCTTCGATCCGCAGGACGCTTGGAAGCGGCTGAAGCTGCCGAGCCGCAACCCGCTGGTGCTCGGCCGGCTGAAGGCCCTGGCGGCGTGGCGCGAAAAGGAAGCGCGCGGCAAGAACCTGCCCCGCGGCCGGATCGTCAAGGACGACACGCTCGCCGACATCGCCGGCCACCCGCCCAAGACGCAGGACGATCTCGCCAAGGTGCGCGGGCTGTCGGCGGGCTGGAGGAACAACGACATCGGCGCGCGGCTGATGGCGGCGCTGGCCGACGTCGAGCCGCTGTCGCCCGAGGAAATGCCCGAGCGCGGACCGAGCCGGCCGGGCCTGACCAAGGACGGTGCGCTGGTCGCGGACCTCCTCAAGCTGCTCCTCAAGATCAAGGCCAAGGAGACCGGGGTCGCCGCCCGGCTGATCGCCCGGACCGACGAACTGGAAGCGCTCGCCGCGGGGGTCCGCAAGGACCTCGCCATCCTGTCGGGCTGGCGCTTCGAGGAATTCGGCCGCGACGCGCTCGACCTCGTCGAAGGGCGGCTTGCCTTTGCCACCCGCAACGGCAAGCTCAAGATGACCCGCAGCCTGGAGGATGCCGAATGACCCGCCTCGCCCTCGCCGCCTTGCCCCTGTCGCTCGCCGCCTGCGCGACCGCCCAGCCGGGCTCGCCCTATCCCGGCGGCAACAGCGCCGACCGCTATGTCTGCCGCAACACGATGCTCGAGCAGTTCGTCGGCCGCCCGGCGAGCGCCGAGCTCGGCAACGAGATCATCCGCGCCTCGGGCTCCAAGACCCTGCAGTGGGTCGCGGCCGGCACGATGGTGACGATGGATTTCCGCGAGAACCGGGTGCGGATCTATCTCGACGAGCAGAACAAGGTGCAGCGCGTCGCCTGCGGCTGAGCCCGCCAAGGCGCGTCGTCCCCGCGCAGGCGGGGACCTCCACCATGAGAGAAATACTGCCTGAGGTCCCCGCTTTCGCGGGGACGGCGATTCAAGCCTAGACCTCGACCCGCGCGCCGCAGCCCATGAGTGACGCCAGCTGCCGGTGGCGGCGGGCGACGGCGTCGCTGTAGAGCGCGCGGTCCTTGGACTTAAGGCGGAGGACCACGTCACCCTCGTCGAGCGCGATCGAGCAGCGCGAAAGGATCTTCTCGGTGCCGCCGGAGAGCCGCTGGGCGAGGCGGATGGCGGCGCCCCACTGGCCGGCATGCTCGAGCACGCGTTCCTCGACAAGGTTGGCGAGGCCGGGCGCGAAGGGCCCCTCCCCGCCGAATGCCGCCCACAGGGCCCGGCCGATGATGGTCCGGCCCTCGGCGTCGATCCCGACCCAGTTGCCGTGCACACCCATGTCGACCGCCCACAGGGCGCGAAAGTCGGGATGCGCTTCCCAGGCGACGTCGGCGAGCAGGCAGGCGGCAAGCCGGAGGCGGCGGGCGGCCGCGTCGTCGTCAGGAAAGAGCGGGGCGATCCAGCTGTCGAGTTCGGCGCCATGGTCGCCGAAGCGGCCGAGCTTCTCCCCAGCCTCCAGCGCGGCCACCAGCAAGGGATCCTGGTGCTGGCGATCGATGGTCAGATGGTCGAACAGCAGCCCCTCGCGAAGCCCGTAGGCCGATGCCACCGCGCGCGCGGGCTCGAGCACGCGGAACAGGGCCTCGAGCACCGCGGCGGCGGCGTGGAGCGTCTGGGCGCGGGTCGAGGACAGGCCATAGCGGCTCTTGAGCTGTTCGGGCGTCATCGAGCGGATCAGTTGGCGAAGTTCGCGGGCGCGGACCTGGTCGAGGGCGTGGCCATGGACGATGTGGAGCGGATAGCCGGCGCTGTGCTGGTCGAGCTGCACATAGGCGCGGAACGAGCCGCCGACGAGATAGAGGGTGCGTTCGGCCGCGGCGGCGAGGATCGAGGGCGGCACCTGCTTCTTGAGCATGGCGGCGATCTGCTTGGCGCTGGCGTCGGGGCCGACCCGGAGCACGCCGAGCGGGAGCGAGATGCCGGGCTCGGGCTGCCCGCCGTTGACCGGGGTCAGTTCGAGGCTACCGCCGCCAAGGTCGGCGACGACCCCGCGGGCGGTCGGAATGGCCGAAATGACCCCGAGCGCGGCGAGCCGGGCTTCTTCCTCGCCGGTGATGAGGGTCGGTTCGATCCCGACCTTGCGGGCGCGGGCGAGGAAATCCTCGCCATTCTCGGCGTCGCGGACGGCGGCGGTCGCGACCACGTCGAGGCGCTTGAGCTTCATTTCCTTGGCCAGCAGCCGGAACCGGGCGAGCGCCGCGATCGCCTGGTCCATCGCCTTGTCGGGAATGCGCCCACTGGTCGCGAGCTCGCGCCCGAGGCCGGCCGAGACCTTCTCGTTGAACAGGGTCGAGGGCACGCGCTCGGAGCCGGCATAGGCGACGAAACGGATCGAGTTGGAGCCGATGTCGATGATCCCCACGGGGCCGAAATTGCGGCTCATCCGCCCTGCTCCAGTCTCAGCTTGGGCACCTTCTTGCCCTCCAGCGCCTGGCCGCGGCCCGACAGCGAGGGATTGGTCATGAAATAGGTGTGGAGGTTGAACGGCTTCTTGCCGGGCAAGACGCGGGTGTAGGCGCCGGTCCGGTCGAGGCTCCAGCTCTGCTCGTTGTCGATGAGGTTGGCGACCATCACCTGGTCGAGCACCTGGGCGTGGACGGTGGGGTTTTCGAGCGGCACGGCGATCTCAACGCGCCGATCGAGATTGCGCGGCATCCAGTCGGCCGAGGAAATGAACAGCCGGGCCTTGCGGTGCGGCAGCCGGGCGCCGTTGGCGAAGCACCAGACGCGGCTGTGCTCGAGGAAGCGGCCGACGATCGACTTGACGCGAATGTTCGTGCTCATGCCCGGGATGCCGGGCTTCAGGCAGCAGATGCCGCGGATGATGAGCTCGATCTTCACCCCCGCCTCGCTAGCCTCGTAAAGCTTCTCGATGATGCCGGGATCGACCAGGCTGTTCATCTTGGCCCAGATGGCGGCGGGCTTGCCGGCCTTGGCGTTGGCGATTTCGGAATCGATCCAGCCCGACAGCTTCTCGCGCAGGTTGACCGGGCTCATCGCCAGCAGCTCGAGCCCCTTGGGGGGCACATAGCCCGAGATGAAGTTGAACAGTTTGGCGGCGTCGCGCGCGGCGCGCTTGGAGGCGGTGAAGAAGGAGAGGTCGGTGTAGATGCGCGCGGTGGTCGGATGGTAGTTGCCGGTGCCGAAATGGCAGTAGGTGCGGAACGCGCCGCCTTCCCGCCGGACCACCATCGAGACCTTGGCGTGGGTCTTCCACTGGGTGAAGCCGTAGACGACCTGCACCCCCGCCCGCTCGAGCCGCGAGGCCCAGAGAATGTTCTGCTCCTCGTCGAAGCGGGCCTTGAGCTCGACCACCGCGGTCACCGACTTGCCGTTCTCGGCCGCCGCGACCAGCGCATCGACGATCGCCGACTGCTTGCCCGCGCGATAGAGCGTCTGCTTGATCGCCACCACGTCGGGATCGCTCGCGGCCTGGCGGAGGAAGGCGACCACCACGTCGAAACTCTCATAGGGGTGGTGGATGACGATGTCCTTGGCGCGGATCGCGGCGAAACAGTCCCCGCCATGCTCCTTGATCCGCTCGGGGAAGCGCGGGGTGTAGGGCGCGAACTTGAGCGCGGGCCGGTCCTCGCGGTCGACCAGCTGGCCTAGGTCGGAAATGCCGATGAAGCCCGAATATTCGGCGATCAGCGCATGCTCGGCATCGAGGCCCTCGCGGCACAGGGCCTCGAGGCTCTGCGGGGTGCCGCTGGCGAATTCGAGGCGGATGACCCGGCCGCGGCGGCGCTGCTTGATCGCCGAGCGGAAGTGACGGACGAGGTCCTCGGCATCGTCCTCGATTTCGAGGTCGGTGTCGCGCAGCACCCGGAAGGCCCCTGCCCCGATCAGGTCGAAGCCGGGGAAGAGCAGGTCGAGATGCGCGCCGAGCGCCTCGTCGATCGCGAGGTAGCGGCTGGCCTTGCCCGGCAGGCGGATGAAACGCGGCACCGAGGCCGGGATCATCAGCACCTCGCTGACTTCTTCGCCGTCGGCGGGATCGACCATCGCGAAGACCAGGGCATAGCCAAGGTGCGGCACGAACGGGAACGGGTGCGAGGGATCGATCGCCTGCGGGGTGAGGACGGGCAGGATCTGCTCGGCAAGATAGGTGGCGAGCCATTCGCGGTCCGCTCCGCTCAGCGCGTTCGCCGTCACCACGGCCACGCCCGCCTCGGCGAGCAGTCCGGACAGCTCGACCCAGCTCGCCTGCTGGTCGGCGATCAGCGCATCGGCTTCGGCACTGATGAGGTCGAGCTGCTGGGCGGGGGTCTGACCGTCGTAGCTGTGCTGCTCGACCCCCTCGAGCTGCTGCTCCTTGAGGCCGGCGACGCGGACCGAGAAGAATTCGTCGAGGTTGGAGCCGCTGATCGAGAGGAAGCGCAGCCGCTCGAGCAACGGATGGGCGACATTGCCCGCTTCCTCGAGCACGCGGCGATTGAAGGCCAGCCACGAGAGTTCGCGGTTGAAGTAGCGACTCTCGCCTTCCTCGGCCTTGACGGCCCTGATCTCGGCCGGGGCATTCATTCTTCGCTCCCTCCGTCGATCAGCCCGCCGGCAATCAGCGCGCGCCGCACCGTCGGCAGCGTCAGCCGGGCCTGGCTGGCGATGGCGAAGCGGTCGATCGCGTCGACCACCCGCTCGGCCGTCCAATAATCCCGCGTGACCCGGCTGACCACATAGCGCAGCGCCTCGTCGGGAAGATGCAGCCCGCGATCGGCGAACAGGCGGCGGATGAGCGAGGCGAACAAGGCGTCGTCGGGCTGCTCGATCCGGATCACGGGCGTGACCGCGAGGCGGGTGCGAAGGTCGGGAAGCGCGGTGCGCCATTTGGTCGGCGGGCTGTCGGCGACCATCACCATCGGCCGCCCGGTCTCCTGCGCCTGGTTCCAGGCGTGGAACAGCGCTTCCTCGTCATGGGTCTCGGCGCTGTCGAACAGGCGGCCGTTGACCCGGGCGACGAAGTTGCGGGCAAGCAGCGAGCGGCCCGAGCGGCGCGGCCCGATCAGCACGGTCGCCTTGACCGGCCAGCTCGACCAGCGGCGGAAATGCTCGAAGGCGGCCTCGTTCGCGGTGCTGACGATGAACCGGCTCTCGTCGCTTCCCTGCGGCCAGTCGAGCGGAAGCGCGATCTGGTCGGGTGTCCGCATCACCGTCCCTGCGTGTTGGTGGCGACCGGGGTCAGCGGCTCCGGCGCGGGGGTAGCGGGCGGCGGGGTCGCGGCTTGCGGCTTGGGCGCGGCCGGCGGGGCGTAGCCGGTGATGGTGAAGACGCCATTGGCGTTGCTGGTCTGCCAGCCGCGCGCATTGAGCGCTCCGGCGAGCTGTCCGGCCGAGCCCTTGAAGCGGACGACGAGGACCTGGCTGCCTATCTCCTGGACCGAGGAGACTCCGGGGATCGAGCGCAGCCAGCCGACCGGCGAATAAGGCGAGGTCACGGCGATCTGGATCGTGCTCTCGGTCGGCGCTTCCTCGACCACTTCCTCTTCCTCGACCGGCGGCGGCGGCGGCGGCAGCAGGCTGGGATCGGGACGAAGACCTCCGGCGGCGAGCCACTGGGTGTAGAGCGCGTCCATCCGGGCCACGCCCTCGGCCATCATCTTCGGAAGCTCGGCGCTGTCCTTGGCGCGCAAAGTGAAGGAGCCGAGCGGCTTGCGGTCGGCGCCGAAGAAACCGGTGAAGGTCGCGACCGCGGGACCGCCGGGATAGAGGCGGCGGACCTGCGCGGAGGCGACCAGCACGTCGGCGGCGCCATAGAAATCGACGAGGTTGCGCCACATCGCGCGGCCCGGCCGGCGGGTCTGGGCGGCGGTCACCAGCAGGGGGTCGATCCCCTGTCCCGAGATTCGGACATAGTCGATCGCGCTGTTGCTGGTGCGATATTCGGCCCAGGCGCGCTGCCAGGGATTGCGGGTCTCGACCGTGGTGGCGGTGCCCCCGCTGACCATCACCGGAATGAGCAGCAGCGGGGCCGAGCGGCGCACCGGGCCGGCCGCGCCGAGCATGCCGGCCGCACGGCTGCGGTCGAACAGGATCTTCAAGGAGGCGATATAGCGGCCCGGCGCGATCTTCTCGTCCTCGACCGCGATCGAGCTGACGATGTCGTCGAGGGTCGAATCCGGGATGGATGGCGCCGCGCTTTCGGGCGCCTTGTGGAGCTGGGCCCATAATTTCCGGAAACCGAGGCGCTGAGCGAGCCGCCAGCCCGCAAGCCGCGCGGATTCGGCGTCCTTGGCGGCGACGTCGACCTTGATCCCGCCCACCTCGAGCGTGCTTGCGCTGTCGATCGGCGGAATCCCGCGATCGCCACTTTCGAGCTGGGCGAGCACGGTGCCCCCGGCCCCGAGCGAGAGGAGGAGAAGAAGGGCCAGGAAAAAGCCGGAGCGGCGGCGCAACATGGCGCTCCTCAAAGCAGCTTGGGGCTCGATTTCCAAGGCTCTTGTGGGCTAGGCGGTGGCCATGGGGCTGACTTACGAACAGGCAGGCGTGAACATCGCCGCCGGCAATGCACTGGTGAAGGCGATTGCGCCACTCGCCAAATCGACCCGGCGGCCGGGCGCGGACGCCGATCTGGGCGGCTTCGGCGGCTTCTTCGACCTGAGGGCCGCGGGCTTTAGCGACCCGATCCTGGTCGCGGCCAATGACGGGGTCGGGACCAAACTGAAGCTCGCCATCGACAGCAAGCGGCACGACGGCGTCGGCATCGACCTCGTCGCCATGTGCGCCAACGACCTCATCGTCCAGGGCGCCGAGCCCCTGTTCTTCCTCGACTATTTCGCGACCGGCAAGCTCGACAACGGGGTCGCCGAAGCGGTGGTCGCCTCCATCGCCGACGGCTGTCGGCAGGCCGGCTGCGCACTGATCGGGGGCGAGACCGCCGAGATGCCGGGCATGTATGCGCCGGGCGACTATGACCTCGCGGGCTTCTGCGTCGGGGCGGTCGAGCGCGGCCAGCAACTGACGGGCGAGAAGATCCGGCCCGACGACGTGGTGCTGGGGCTGGCGAGCTCGGGCGTCCATTCGAACGGCTTCAGCCTGGTCCGAAAGCTGATCGAGGTGAACAACTGGGCGATCGACCGCCCCGCCCGCTTCGATCCCGAACGGCTGCTCGTGCAGACGTTGCTCGAGCCGACGCGAATCTACGTGAAGAGCCTGCTGCCCGAAATCCGCGCGGGGCGGATCGCGGGGCTGGCGCACATCACCGGCGGCGGCCTCCTCGAGAATGTCCCGCGGGTGCTGCCCGAGGGGGCCCATGCGGTGATCGACGCCGATCGCTGGCCGCTCCCGCCCCTCTTCGCCTGGCTCCAGGCCGGCGGCGGGATCGAGCCCGAGGAACTGGCGCGGACCTTCAATTGCGGGATCGGCATGGTCGTGGTGGCGGCCGAGGCGGCGGTCGACGAGCTGACCGCCAACCTCACCGCGGCGGGCGAGACGGTCCACCGCATCGGCCGGATCGAGGACGGCCCGCGCGGCTGCACCGTGCGCGGCTCCGACGAGACGTGGAGCGCGCGCGGGGTGTGGAGCGCCACGCACAACCATGGCTGACAAGGCGCGCGTCGCCGTCGTCATTTCGGGCGAGGGCAGCAACATGGGCGCTTTGCTCTACGCCAGCCGCCTGCCTTCAAGCCCCTATGAGGTGGTGCTGGTCGCCTCGAACAATCCCGACGCCCCCGGCCTTGCGCTGGCCGAGGCGGAAGGGGTCGCGACCTGGGCCCGCTCGCACAAGGGGCTGGCGCGCGAAGCGTTCGACGATGCGCTTCACGAGGCGCTGGCCGCCGCCCGTCCCGATGTGATCGCGCTGGCGGGCTACATGCGGGTGCTGACCCCCGGCTTCGTCCGCGCGTGGGAGGGCCGCCTCCTCAACATCCACCCCTCGCTCCTGCCCGCTTATCCCGGGCTCGACACCCACGCGCGAGCGCTGGAGGCCGGCGATCGCCACGCCGGCTGCACGGTCCATCTCGTCACCGAAGAGGTCGATTCGGGCGAAATCCTCGGCCAGCTTCCCGTCGCGATCCAGCCGGGCGACACGGCGGACATGCTTGCCCAGCGGGTACGACTGGCCGAGCACCAGCTCTATCCCGCCACCCTCTCGGCTTATGTGTCGCGCCACCAGGATGCGGGCTGGATCGAGGGGCAGGTCGACGCGCTCGCCGCCGCGCTGCCCGAAGTCCTGCGCAAGACCAACCACGGCGCGCCCGGCTGGGCGGTGGGCTCGGAGAAGAACGCCAGGCATTTCGCCATCCTCGCCGATCGCCATCATGGCGAGGAGGCGATCGGGCTGCTGGTCAAGGCGAGCGGCGCGGACGAGATGAACGGGCTGATCGAGGCCGATCCCGAGCTTTATTACTGGCCCAAATATTATGGCGCGAGCGGGTGGCTGGGCCTCCGGCTCAACCGTCCCGACACCGACTGGAGCCAGGTGTCAGCATGGCTGGAGCGGAGCTGGGCCGCCGTCGCCCCGCCCCGCCTGACGAAGCTCATCCGCATCGCGGACGAGTTCTAGGCCAGGACGCAGCGGGGCTTAGCGCTCCGTCACTGGCAGCTTGCCGGGACCGGCTGGTCGAGCCGGAACGCGGGTCCGACGAAGCCCGCCGGCTTGATCACGACCGCGATGAAATCGGCGACCTGTCCGCCGGCCGCGGCGGGATTGCGGACGTTGTGGGCCCGCCCGGCAGGCTCGATGTAGGACTGGCCAACCGTATAGGTGCGCGGCGAGCAAGTGGCGGCATCGAACCATTCCACCGTGCCCTGGGTGACCGTCACCATCACCGGGGCCGGGTGCGAGTGCCAGCCGCTATACCCCTGCGGCTGGACGGTCAGGCGGTCGGCGCCGATGTCGGTATCGTCCTTGGTCCGCAGCACGAGATCCCACGAGCCGACCTTGTCGACCTTCTGGTCGACTTGGCCGAAATGGCCGTTGACGATTGGCGACGGCACGAAGCCGCTGCCGGGTGTCGCCAGTGCGGGCGCCGCACCGAGCATGGCACCAAGAACGATCGCGACCTGAGCAAATCGAATCATGTCCGGGTTCCCTTCCCCTGTTCCCGTCGGCACGGTGCCGCGAGGAAGCGCCGACTTCGCGCGCACCGCGACCGATCAGCCATGGCAGGGAGCTGATTTTTTCCTGATTTCTGTTACTCTCGCGGGCCGGGGGTCTCGTGGACGCAAGAACCGCCGCTCGCCTGCCGTGCCCAATCCAACCGGAGCCTCCGTTCCGGGCGGGCCGCGCCACGATCGATCCGGCGACGCGCGAGGCCCACTTCCCCGGCGGCTGCGAGCGGCTCCAGCCGCAGAACCTCAAGGTCCTCGCCGCCTTGTGCGCCCACCGCGGCCAGCTCGTCTCGCGCGCCGAACTGGTCGAGCGCTGCTGGGACGGACGGATCGTCGGCGATGACGTCATCAACCGCTCGATCTCGATGCTTCGCGCCTTCGCCGAGCGGGTCGGCGGCTTCACCATCGAGACCGTGCCCAAGGCGGGCTACCGGCTGGTCGAGGAGAAGCCTCCCCGCCGCTCCCGGACGCCGCTGATCCTTGGCGGTCTCATCCTCGTGCTGGCGGCCCTCGCCGCCTGGTGGTTCTGGCCGCATCGGCGCACCGATCCAACGGCACCGGTGGTTGCCCTGCGCGCCTTTACCTCGAATGGGGAGCGCGACTCCGCCGACCTTGCCGCCGCGACCACGGGCGCGCTGTCGACCATGCTGGTCGCGGGCAGCTTCCACGGCCAGCTGCTGGCGCCGGCCGGGCCGGGCGACGAGGCGCGCTCCGACCTCGTCATCGCCGGCGATGTCCGCCGAACGGGCGCGGCCTTCGTCGCGACGGTTCAGGTGCGCGACCGGCGCAGCGGAACGCTGATGTTTTCGCGGCGCTACGAGGCGCCGGCCAAGACGGCGGACCTTCTTCCCGAGCAGGTCGGCGCCGAGATCGCGAGCAACCTCACCGGCGCGCTCGCGCTGATGGTGCTCGACCGGCGCACGTCCGAGAGCCCGGGTTTCACCGCCGAAAAGCTCAAGCAAATCGCGATCACGGTCGCCAACCAAGACCCGCTCGGCGCCTACCGGATTGCCCAGCGGATGGCCGAGACGCAGCCCAATTCCCTGATGACCCAGCTCGCGCTCGCGTTCGACACGTCGTTCGCCTTGCCGGCGATCCCGCGCGAGGAGCGGGCCGAGGCGGTCCGCCGGGCACGGCTGGCGGCGGATCGGGGGCTGCGCATGGCGCCCGACTTCGGCGACACCCACGCCCCTTGGTGCTTTCTCCATCCCTCGACCTTCGCGCGCGGCTGCGAAGACCGGCTCCGGGCGGGGCTTCGCGCCGATCCCGATGCACCGTTCGTGCCGGTCTTCCTCAGCAGCCTGCTGTTCGATTCCGGGCGGTTCGAGGAATCCTCGCAATTCGCCCGGCTCGGCCTCGCGTCCGACCCCTTTCACCCGCAAAAACTGCGCCGGGTGATCCGGACGGCGATCGTTCTCGGCCATACCGACGAAGCCGCGCAAACCTTCGCCAAGGCGGTGCGCTGGTGGCCGCGGCACAGCGGAATTTACGCTGATCGCCTGCTGGGCTTCGCGCTTCGGGGCGACCTGCCGGGCGGAGAGCAGGCGCTGGCGGAGGTGCCTGACGGCGTCTTCGACGCGACCCGAATGCGCCTTGGCGCAATGTTCGCCGCCTATCGTGCGGGTAACATGGTGCGGCTACGACCGCTCTGCCTCGACCCCGAGGGTGCCTATCTGCTGGCAAACTTCTGCCTGACCGCCTTGCACTTGCTGCGCGACGACCGCTCGGCCGCCGCCGTCGCCGATCGGCTGTTCGTCCGGGTTACCGCGCCCACCCCGGCGGCAGAAGAAGCGCTCTGGCTGGACGATCCCGATCTCGGCATGGAGCCCATGCTGGCAGCGCCCGCCGCGGCCTGGCTACGAGCCGATCCGCGTTTCTTCTCTTGGGCCGAACGGACGGGCGCGCTCCTTTACTGGGGCCGTGACCGCCTGCCCGACTTCTGCCGGCCGCCGGGCGAACCGGTGTGCGGCAAGCTCGGACGGGCCGGCGCCTAGCGGCTGGCGACCCTCGGCTGCGCGGCCGGCGCGACGCGCCAGACGGTGTTGCCCGCATCGTCCGCGACGAGCAGCGCGCCGGTGCGATCCTGCGCCACCCCGACCGGGCGGCCATAAACCTTCTCGCCGTCGGTGAAGCCGGTCAGGAAGTCCTGCGGCTTGCCGCTGGGCTTGCCGCCCGTGAAGGGGACGAAGGCGACCTTGTAACCATTGAACTCGGTTCGGTTCCAGCTGCCGTGCTCGCCGATGAAGGCGCCGCCGCGATATTGCGCGGGGAAGCTCGCACCGGTGTAGAACGTCAGGCCGAGCGCGGCGACATGGGGGCCGAGCGCATAGTCGGGCGGGGTCGCCCTGGCGACGAGGTCGGGCCGCTGCGGCCGGACGCGCGGATCGACGTTCTGGCCGTAATAGCTGTACGGCCAGCCGTAAAAAGCGCCGTCCTTCACGCTCGTCATGTAATCGGGGACGAGGTTCTGCCCGATCTCGTCGCGCTCGTTCACCACCACCCAGAAGGTGTTGGTGCCGGGATAGAAGGTCGGGCTGTTGGGATTGCGGAGCCCTGTTGCGAAGACCCGCGCGCGGCCGGTCGCACGGTCGATCTCCCACACCGCGGCGCGGTTGTGCTCGGCCTCGATCCCGTTCTCGACGATGTTCGAGTTGGACCCGACCGTGGCATAGAGCCGCTGGCCGTCGGGGCTGATGGTCAGGCTCTTGGTCCAGTGATGGTCGATCGGCCCGCCGGGCAGGTCGGTCAGCAGCACCGGCTGGGCGGTGATGTGCGTCTGGCCGGGCGTGAAGGGGTAGCGCAGCACCGATTCGTGGCTGGCGACGTAGAGATTGCCGTCGGCGTAGACGACGCCGAAGGGCGAGGCGACGTGGTCGATCAGCACCGACTTGCCCTCGGCGATCCCGTCGCCATTGGCGTCGCGCAGCAGGACGAGACGGTTGGACGGCCCCTCGCCCGGCACGTCGCCATGCGCACGCCCAAAGAAATAGCCCATGAGAAGGTCCTTGGGTCGGTTGATCCCCTCGAGACCGGGACCCTGGCTCTCGACCACGATGATGTCGCCGTTGGGCAAAGGATAGAGGAAGCGCGGATTCTTGAGATTGGTCGCCATGGCCTGGACGGTGAAGCCCGGGGGCGCCTTGGGCGTCTGCCCGTCCTTCCAGCCCTGCGGCGGCGCGATCTTCATCGGCGGCAGCAGATATTGCTGGATCGGGGGAAGCTTGGGATTGGGCCCGACGAGGTCGTCGGGATTGACCGCATTGGCCGAGCCGCAGGCGGCGAGCGCCAGCGCGAGGGCGGTGGTGGCGAGCGTCTGCTTGATCATCGCGGCGTTCCCACCCCCTGCTTGTAGACGAGCGTGCCGCCGAGCCAGCCGCTGACCGCGAGCAGCAGCACCGCGATCGCCGACAAAGTGAGGCCGGTCGGGACCACCGAGGTCCAGCCATCGCGGGCATGGACGAAGCTGTTGAAGATCTGGATCACGAACACGGTGATGTTGATGAGGCCGTGGAGCTTGGCCGCGCCGCTGCGGACCCGGCGGTCGCCCAAATAGTCGATGATCCCCGCCAGCGCGGCGAACCCACCCATGACCAGCCCGACCAGCAGCAGCCAGGACGAGAAGTTCGCCCACATGATGTTGGCCGAGCGCGAATAAGTGATGTCGGTGACGAGCGCGCCGATCCAGCAGACGATCGGAAAGGGTACCAACATCGGATGGATGGGGTGCCCAAAAATCGCGGCGGTGGAGCGGGGGCGATCGTCGCCCGCCCGGAGTGCTTGGTCGGCCATGAGGGCGCTACGTTCGGGGCGGGGAAGCGGTTCCGAGAGGGGTGTGGGTGGAGCGGACGAATGTCTGCTTTCGACCCATTGCGGACATTCGGCCAACGAATAAACTTAGGGGAATGTCCGTGAGGGAATGCACGAAGGTTGCCGTCATCTTGCTCATGGGGCTGGCATCGGCGTGTGACAGCGACATGTATTCAGACACTTCCGCTTGCCGCGACGATGACCCGAACACCGTTTGTCAGATTGACGGTTCAAGAGATGGCAATGCCGATGTAGCCGCGAACGCAGCGCACTGAAGCGTCCGCTTTCCACCCAAAGCAGACATTAAGACATTCGCCCTAGCTGCCCCGCGCAATGAAACGCGCACAGGGGGAGAAACCGTTTGTCACTTTACGACGAAAATGCCGAAGTCCTGCGGAACATGGCGGCGAACGGCGATGACTTACGCCGGCCCCGGCCGATGGATTTCAGCCATGTCTTTCCGACCCGCGAGGGCGCGATTGCCTTTGCCCGGAGGGTGGATGCGGAGGGGTTTTCGCCGGTGGTGCGGCCCTATGACAAGCCCGGCTTCCCCTATGACGTGACGGTTACCACCGGCGCGGTAGTGCCAACCTGCGCCTTCGTCACCGCGACCGAGGAGCGGCTCGACGCGCTTGCCGGCGAATATGGCGGGAAGGCCGACGGCTGGGGGTGCATGGCCTGCTGAGGCCGGCCGGGAGCGCCGGACACGAAAAAGCCCGCCGGATCGCTCCGGCGGGCTTTGTCATTTCAGGCTCGAAGCGCCGGCTTAGCCGACGATCTCTTCGGGTTTGAAGAAGAAGTCGATCTCGATCTTGGCGTTCTCGTCCGAGTCCGAACCGTGGACCGAATTGGCCTCGATCGACTCCGCCAGCTCCTTGCGGATGGTGCCGGGCTCGGCGTTGGCGGGGTTGGTCGCGCCCATGATGTCGCGGTTGCGCTTCACGGCGTCCTCGCCCTCGAGGACCTGGACCACGACCGGGCCCGAGATCATGAAGCTGACGAGGTCGTTGAAGAAGGGACGCTCGCGGTGGACGCCGTAGAAGCCCTCGGCCTGCTCGCGGCTCATGTGGATGCGCTTCGAGGCGACGACGCGGAGGCCGGCTTCCTCGAGCATCTTGGTGACCGCGCCGGTCAGGTTGCGGCGGGTGGCGTCGGGCTTGATGATCGAAAAGGTGCGCGTAATCGCCATGGCGTCGCGAGGCTCCTGTCTTGGGGGTTGGTCGGGATTGGCCGCGCCCCTAGCGGGGAGGCGGCGATCAGGCAAGGCTCAGCCCTTGTTGACCCAGCGGCCGTCCTCGCGCGCCCAGTAGCGGCGCTCGACCCCGTCGCGGCCGGCGAGCAGCTTCCAGGCGAGGCGGGCCTCGGCGAGGCTGGTCTCGTCGAACAGGTGGAAGGCGCGCTCGTAGCTCAGCGCCGCCTCGCGCCATTCGCCGTCGGCAAGGAGGATGTTGCGCGCCTGGTTGGCGGGCTCGGGGGTGGTCGAGAGGAGGATCGGCTGGCGGCTGTCGTCGGCCCCGCCCGCGATGCCGTGGGCGAGGAAGCTCGTCTCGCCCTCGTCCCACAGCAGCCGGTCGAGACGGCCGAGCTGGTTCTCGTCGCTCATCACCACCAGCAGCCGCTCGCCGCCGTCGAGGACCTTGCCGGCAAGGCTGGCGATGACCTCGTGGAGTGGGGTGTCCCCGAGCTGGTAGAAGTCGACCTTCATTGAGGAAAGCGCCCAAGCTCGTTCGTGCTAAGCGACGTCGAAGCACGATGGCGCAGTCGCCCTTCGACTTCGCTCAGGGCGAACGACATGGGAAAGCGCGGCCTCACCCCGCGACATTCTCCACCCAGCGGTCGAGCAGGCGGACGCCGAAGCCGGTCGCGCCCTTGTCGAAGCTGGTGCCGGGCTTGTCGCTCCAGACGGTGCCGGCGATGTCGAGATGCGCCCAGACGGTCCCTTCCTCGACGAAGCGCTGGAGGAACTGGGCGGCGGTAATCGAGCCGGCCTCGCGCGGGCCGACGTTCTTGATGTCGGCGATCGGGCTGTCGATCAGCCGGTCATAGGCATCGCCAAGCGGCATGCGCCAGAGCTTGTCACCGGTCTCGGCGCCCGCCGCGGCGAGCTCGCCCGCGAGGCCGTCGTCGTTGGAGAAGAGCCCGCCATGCTCGTGGCCGAGCGCGATCAGCATCGCGCCAGTGAGGGTCGCAAGGTCGACCATCTTCTTCACGCCATGTTCGCGCTGGGCGTAGGTCATGACATCGGCCAGCACGAGGCGGCCCTCGGCGTCGGTGTTGATGACCTCGATCGTCTGGCCGTTCAGCGAGGTGACGACGTCGCCCGGACGCTGCGCGCTGCCCGAGGGCATGTTCTCGACGAGGCCGCAGAAGCCGATCACATTGGCCTTGGCCTTGCGCCTGGCGATGGCGATCATCGCCCCCGCGACCGCGCCCGCGCCGCCCATGTCCCACTTCATCGCTTCCATGCCCGCCGCGGGCTTGATCGAGATGCCGCCGGTGTCGAAGGTCACGCCCTTGCCGATCAGGCCGAGCGGGGTGTCGCCGTCATTGCCGCCGTTCCAGCGCATGACGAGCAGGCGCGGCTCGCGGATCGAACCCTGGTTGACGCCCAAGAGCGCGCCCATGCCGAGCTTCTTCATCGCCGCTTCGTCGAGCGCCTCGATGACGAGGCCGCTGCCCTCTGCGGCCTTCCTGACGCGCTCGACGAAGGTCTCGGCGTAGATGATGTTGGCGGGTTCGGTGACGAGCTCGCGGGTGAGCTTGAGGCCGTCGAGCACCGCGGCATAGCGCTCGGTGTAGCGCGCCTCGGACCCGGTCGGGGCGCCGACGATCACCACTTCCTCGAGGCTGACCTTCTGCTTGTCCTTGAGGCGGGTGCGATAGCGGTCGTAGCGCCAGCCGCGCGCCGCGGCGACCAGCGCGAGGCGGGCCGCGGCGTCGGCGTCGAAGCGGGTGCCGGTCAGATCGATGACGAGGCTGCGCTCGCCCGAGGTCAGCAGCCGGGCAACCGCGGTGCCGGCGAGCTTCTCGGCCGCGACGCCATCGCTGCCATTGCCGGTCCCGACGAGGAGCAGGCGGCGGACCTGCGCGCCGCCCGTGCCGCCGATCCAGGTCTCGGCGACGCCGCCCGCCTCGCCCTCGAAGCGCTGGCCGCGCGCCGACGCCTCGACCGCCGCACGGGCTTCGCCGAGCGCAGCGAGATTGGTCCGCTCAGGCCCGGCGACGGGCAGGACGAGCGCATAGGCACCGGAGGGAAGCTGGTCGGCGAAACGGATCTGCATGGGGACATTCACCTGGCGAGAATGAGGGTTCGCGCCGGTCCTTAGGCCCGCCGGGGCCGGACTGCCAAGCCCGTTGCCCCCTTCGCGCCAAGCTGCAATAGGCGGGTCTTCTCCTAAGCGAAGCGGATCAGGGCGGACAAACAAGGTGCGAACGGGCGTCACGGGCTGGACTGCGCTGCCGCTGGTCCTCGCGCTTGCAGCGCCGGCGATGGCGCAGGACGTCGCGCTGAGCCCTGCGCCGGTCCCGGTTCCGGCCAGCGACGCCGCGGCGGGCACGCTCGCCGCGGGCGAGAACGAGATTGCGTTCAGCGCCGACAGCGTCAGTTACGACAACGACAATGAGGTGGTGGTCGCCGCCGGCCGGGTGCGGGTCAATCGCCGCGGCACCTTCGTCGCCGCCGACCAGGTCCGCTGGGACCGCAAGACCGGCGAGGTCCTCGCCACCGGCAACGTGGTGGTGGTCCAGCCCGAGGGCGACAAGCTCATCTCCGAGCGGGTGGTGCTGACCGACGAGCTGCGCGACGCGACGGTCGAGAACCTCCTCGTCGTGCTCGAGAGCGGCGGGCGGATCGCTGCCGACAAGGCGGTCCGGACCGGCGACGTCACCACGCTCGACAATGCGGTCTATTCGCCCTGCGCGGTGACCACCGTCGGCGGCTGCCCCAAGCGTCCGAGCTGGCGGATCCTCGCCGCGCGGGTGCGCTACGACCAGAAGGCGCAGAGGGTCAGCTTCGAACGCGGGCGGCTGGAGCTGTTCGGGGTGAGCCTGCCCCTGCTCCCGGTCTTCAGCCTCGGCACCGGCAGCGGCGGCGAAGGCTATACCGGCGCGCTCCCGCCCGAGATCCGCTACAGCCGCCGCCGCGGGGTCGAGCTCGAGACGCCTTATTACCTGCGCTTCGGGCCCAACCGCGACCTCACCCTCACCCCGCGTGTCTACAGCGCGGTCAATCCGGCGCTCGAGGCGCGCTACCGCGACCTCAATCGCCTGGGCGCCTTCTCGCTTGGCGCCTTCGTCACCTATGGCGACACGACGAGCTACGACGACACCCGCGACGACAAGGGCGTGCGCGCCTATGTCGAGGGCAATGGCAAGCTCCAGTTCGATCCGCTGTGGAGCCTGACGGGCCAGGTCCGTCTCGCCACCGACAAGACGGTCGCCCGTTTCTACGACCTCAACCGTGACGACCGCTTCCGCAATTTCCTCGATCTCGAGCGGATCGACACCGACAGCTACATCAGCCTCGCCGGCTGGGCCTTCCAGGGGCTGCGCCAGAACGACATCCAGAAGCGGATCCCGATCGCCCTTCCCGCCTTCGACGCGCGGATCCGGCTCGGCGAGCCGATCCTCGGCGGGCGGGTCGAATTGCAGGCGAACAGCCTCGCCGTGCTCCGCCGCGAGGGCCAGGACAGCCAGCGCGCCTTTCTCTCGGCGCGCTGGGACCTTCGGCGCCTGACCAACTGGGGGCAGGAACTGCTGCTGACGGGCTATGCCCGCGGCGACGTTTATCACAGCGACGAGAACGAGCTCACCACCACGGTCAATTATCGCGGCGAATCGGGCTGGAAGACCCGCGGCATTACCGCCGCCGCGGCCGAGGTGCGCTGGCCGCTGATGGGCAACTTCCTCGGCGGGATCCAGCGGCTGACCCCGCGGGTCCAGCTGGTCCTGACCCCGCCGACCGCGAACATCAGCCTGCCCAACGAGGACAGCCGCTCGGTCGACCTCGAAGACAGCAACCTGTTCGCGATCAACCGCTTCCCCGGCTACGACCGGTGGGAGGACGGAAGCCGCATCACCTATGGCGTCGACTGGAACCTCGACCGGCCGGGCTGGTCGGTGTCGAGCAACGTCGGCCAATCCTATCGCCTCAACCGCGACGCGCAGATCTTCCCGGAAGGGACGGGCCTAACCGACCGCTGGAGCGATTTCGTCGGCCGCACCCGCCTCAAGGTCGGGCGGTTCATCGACCTCACCCACCGCTTCCGGCTCGACAAGGACAATCTCTCGGTCCGCCGCAACGAGGTCGACCTCACCGTCGGTACCACCGAGACCTATGCGCGGATCGATTATCTGCGGCTCAATCGCAATGTCGACGCCGCGGTCGAGGACCTGCGCGACAAGGAAGAATTGCGGCTTGCGGGCCGGTGGAAGTTCAGCCGCTTCTGGTCGGTGTTCGGGGCGACCGTGCTCGACCTCACCAACAGCAACGAGGATCCGCTCAGCCTCGCCGACGGCATCAACTCGGTCCGCCACCGCCTCAGCCTCGACTATGAGGACGACTGCCTATCGTTCGGGATCAGCTGGCGGCGCGACTATGAGCGGCTCGGCAACCGGGCCGAGGGGAGCACCTTCAGTTTCCGCCTGTCGCTCAAGGGCCTGAAACGCTAAGAGCGCTCATCAGCGGTTAAGCGCGACACGTGCAGGGCCGATGAATAGCTTTCGATAACAAGGGATTGAACGACCCCCATGGGCAACGTGAAGAGCTTTCTGACGACGGTCGCGCTGGCGGGGCTCGCCGGTGCCGCGCTGGCCCAGGACGCGCCGGCGCCGGCCGCCCGCAACAGCACCGCGCCGCTCAACCTGCCCGAGACGCTCAACGTCTATGGCAAGCCGATCCCGGCGGTCGTCAAGGCCAGCGCCATCGTCAACGGCGAGGTCATCACCCAGACCGACATCGACCAGCGCATGCAGCTGCTGGCGATTGCCAACAACCAGCCGATCCCCGAGACCGAGCAGGAGCGCCTGCGGGTCCAGGTGCTGCGCAACCTCATCGACGAAACGCTGCAGATCCAGGCCGCCAAGCAGGCCGACATCTCGGTCAGCAGCGCGGACATCGACAAGACCGTCGCGCGCGTCGCCGAGGGCGTGAAGCGCACCCCGGCGCAGCTCGCCGACTATCTCAAGGCCAATGGCAGCTCGATCCGCTCGATCCGCCGACAGATCGAGGGCGAGATCGCCTGGTCGCGACTCCAGCGCCAGAAGATCGAGAGCCAGGTCAGCGTCGGCGAGGAGGAAGTGAAGGCGGTCATCGATCGGCTCAACGCCTCCAAGGGTGCGCAGGAATATCGCGTCGGCGAGATCTTCCTCGCCGCGACGCCGGCCAACCAGGCCGAAGTCGCCGCCAACGCCCAGAAGATCGTCGAGGCGCTGCGCCAGGGCGCGAGCTTCGCCGGCTATGCCCGCCAATATTCGGAAGCCTCGACCGCGGCGGTCGGCGGCGACCTCGGCTGGGTCCGGCCCGAGCAGCTGCCTGACCAGCTTGCCAACACCATCCGCTCGATGGCGCCGGGCCAGCTGTCGCAGCCGATCGCGCTGCCCGGCGGCTATTCGATCGTCGCGGTGCAGGACAGCCGCAAGATCCTGACCGCCGACCCGCGCAACGCCGTGCTGTCGCTGAAGCAGGTCTCGATCAGCTTCCCCAAGGGCACCACCGCCGCGGCGGCCGACCCGACGCTGCAGAAGTTCGCGGCGGCCGCGCAGAACATCGGCGGCTGCGGCGGCGCCGAGAAGGTCGCGGCCGAGTTCAAGGGCGATGTCGTCCAGTCGGACCAGGTCAAGCTGCGCGATCTCCCGCCCGCGCTCCAGCAGATGATGATGCCGATGCAGGTCGGCCAGGCGACCCGCCCGTTCGGCAGCATCGACGACGGCGTGCGCGTGCTGGTCATCTGCGGCCGCGACGAGGACCAGGGCGGCAATGCGCCCAATCCCGACGCAGTCTATGCCCAGCTCCAGGAAGAGCGGGTCAACATGCGCGCCCGCCGCTACCTGCGCGACCTGCGCCGCGACGCGATCATCGACTATCGCTAAAGGTGACGAGCCCGAGCGGGCGCGCTAGGGGCAGACCATGAATTCGCCCCTGCCCCCGCTCGCGGTGTCGCTCGGCGACCCGGCCGGGATCGGTCCCGAAGTCGTCGCCAAATGCTGGGACAGCCGCCACGCGCTCGGCCTCCCGCCCTTCGTGGCGGTCGGCGATCCGCGCAGCCTGTCCGAGATCTGGGACGGGCCGATCGCGATCGTCACCGACCCGCGCGAGGTGGCCCCGGCGTTCGACCAGGGCCTCCCCCTCCTCGCGGTCGCCGCCGCCGGGGCCAGCGTTGCTGGCCAGCCGACCACCGCCGGGGCGCATTGCAGCCTCGACAGCCTCGAGCTGGCGGTCGGGCTCGCCCGTTCGGGCTCCTGCGCGGCGGTGGTGACGGGACCGGTCGCCAAGCACCAGCTCTACGCGATCGGCTTCACCCATCCCGGCCAGACCGAGTTCGTCGCCGAGCGCTGCGGGGTGTCGCCGGGCAATGTCGCGATGATGCTCGCCGGCCCGACGCTCCGGACCGTGCCGGTCACCACCCATGTTGCGTTGCGCGACGTCCCCGACATGCTCAGCCCGGCGCTGATCGAGGCGCGGGCGCGCGCGACCCTGCGCGGACTCCAGCGCCAGTTCGGGATCGAGGAGCCGCGGCTGGCGGTGGCCGGGCTCAACCCGCATGCCGGCGAGAATGGCGCGCTCGGCCGCGAGGAGATCGAGCTGATCGCCCCGGCGATCGAAACGCTTCGGGCCGAGGGCTGGCTGGTCGAGGGACCGCTTCCGGCCGACACCATGTTCCATGCCAGCGCCCGCGCCCGCTATGACGCCGCGCTCTGCATGTATCACGACCAGGCACTGATCCCCCTGAAGGCGCTGCACTTCGAGGAGGGCGTGAACCTGACGCTGGGCCTGCCGATCGTCCGCACCGCGCCCGACCACGGCACCGCCTTCGACATCGCCGGCGAGGACCGCGCCGACCCGCGCGCGATGGCGGCCGCGATCCGGATGGCGGCGAGCTGCGCGCGCTATCGTGCGCTCAACGGCTGAGGTGACCGCGCTTCCCCCGCTGCGCGAGGTGATCGCCCGCCATGGCCTGACCGCGACCAAGGCGCTGGGTCAGAATTTCCTGCTCGATCGCCAGCTGCTCGCGCGGATCGCCGCCATCCCGGGCGACCTCACCGATGCCGCCGCTTACGAGGTGGGCCCCGGTCCCGGCGGGCTGACCGGCGCTTTGCTCGATGCCGGCGCGCGGGTGACGGCGGTCGAGCGCGACCGGCGCTGCATCCCGGCCCTGGCTGAGCTCGGCGACCTCTTCCCCGGCCGGCTGACCGTGCTCGAGGACGATGCGCTGCGGATCGACGAGGAGGCGCTGGTCGGACGCGGCGCGCATGTCGTCTCCAACCTCCCTTATAATGTCGGAACAGCGCTGCTGCTGCGCTGGCTGGCGGCCGAGTGGCGGCCGTGGTGGGCGAGCCTCACCCTCATGTTCCAGAAGGAAGTCGCCGAGCGAATTGTCGCGGGGCCCGGCGACGAGGCCTATGGCCGGCTTGCGGTCGCGGCGCAGTGGCGGGCGAGCCCGCGAATTGCGCTTCCCGTCCACCGCTCCGCCTTCGTCCCGCCGCCCAAGGTCGCCTCGGCGGTAGTGCATATCGTGCCGGCTGACGCGCCCGAGGGGGTCGATCATGCGGTGCTCGAGCGGCTGACGGCGGCCGCCTTCGGCCAGCGGCGCAAGATGCTGCGGCAGAGTTTGAAGGGCGTCCCCGATGCGCTCGACGCGCTCGCCAGCCTCGGCATCGCGGCCGAGCGGCGGGCGGAGACGGTCAGCGTCGCCGAATGGATCGCGCTGGCCGCTGCGCTCAGTTCTTCTTAGGGGCCGTCGGGGTCTCGCTCTTCACCGCCAGCGCGGGGCCGCGCTGGATGGCGGCGGCAAGCGAGGTCGCGGGCGCGCAGGGCTTGGCGCCGCAGAGCTGGCGGATCTTGGCGAGATTCTGCTGGGCGCGGGCCACCGCTCCCTGCTCGACCATGGCTTCGCCCTGGACGCCAAGCGCGACCGTGTCGTTGGGCTCGAGCGCGAGCGCCTTGGCGGTCATGCGGATCGCCTGGCCGTAGAGCTTCTGGCGCTGCGCGACGCGGGCGAGCGCGACGAAGGCGCCGCGATTGCGCGGATCGAGCACGAGCGCGGTCTCGAGCGCGTCGTCGGCGGCCTGGAAATTGCCCGCGGCAAGCGCGGCCTCGCCCGCCTTCTGCCAGGTGAGCGACTGGGGATTGAGCTGCGCGTCGAGCACCTGCGTGCCGCCCGAACTGGAAATGGTCGCCGCTGCAATTCCCAAGGCAACAGCAATCGGCAACAGGCGCATCAGCACATCCTTCCAGTCGGAACCGATCATGTAGACCGGAACCGCGCGATGAAAAAGCCGTCGGTTCGGTCGTGTCCCGGGGTGAGAAGCCGGCCCACCCCATCCGAACGCCCGACGTCCAGACCGATATCCATAGGCGAAAATGCTGAATGGCGGCTGAGGAAGGCCGCGGCCTGCTGCGCCCCTTCGCGCGCCAGCAGGGAGCAGACCGCATAGACGAGGGTGCCGCCGGGCTTCACCAATGGGGCGGCGAGGTCGAGGACGCGCGCCTGCAAGGCGGTGAGGCGGCCTAGGCGCTCGGGGGTCAGCCGCCAGCGCCCCTCGGGATTGCGGCGCCAGGTGCCCGAACCCGAGCAGGGCGCGTCGACCAGCACGCAATCGGCCTGGCCGTGAAGATCGGCCAGCGCCTCGGCCTCGCGGGGAAGATCGAGCAACCGGGTCTCGACGGTCGCCCCGGCCCGCTCGGCGCGGGGAGCGAGCTTGCGCAGGCGCTGGAGGTTGGTGTCGCAGGCGATGACCCGGGCGGTCGGCGCGGCACTGGCGAGCGCGAGTGCCTTGCCCCCTGCCCCGGCGCAGAGGTCGACGTAGGTCCGGCCGTCCGCGGGCTCGCAGGCGAGCGCGATCAGCTGGCTGCCCTCGTCCTGCACCTCGACGAGGCCGTCCGCGAAGACGGGATCGGCGCTGACCGCGGCGTCGGGAGGAAGGCGCAGCCCCCAGGGGCTGAGCGGGGTCGGCTCGGCGCCGAAATGCGCCGCCATGGCGTCACGGGTCGTGCGGGCGAGGTTGGCGCGCAGGTCGAGCGGCGCGCGCTCGGTCAGCGCGGGCCATTCGGCGGGGGCAACCAGCGGCGACAGCAGGGGGACGAGCCACTCGGGCACGACGCCGGGCACGGCGCGCGGCTCGCCCCCGGTCGGGACGGCGGGACCATGCGGACTGCCATCGAACAGCTCGGCCGCCAGCGGGAGCAGCGCCGCGCGGCCGCTCGCCGGGGTCTCGCCCGCGTGACGGATCGCCTGGAAGACAAGCTCGCGCACCGCGCGCCGGTCCTTCGATCCGGCATAGCGGCGGGTCTTGAAATAGGCCGAGACGAGCGCGTCGGCGGGCGCGCCATCGTCCCGCGCGGAGGCGATCACGGAATCGAGGATCTCGATCGCGGCCTGGGCCCGGGCGGCGGGGGTCATGCCGATGTCGCCATGATCGTTCGTCCTGAGCGAAGCGCGAAGCGCGTAGTCGAAGGGCGCTGGTCCAAGGTCCTTCGACTACGCTCAGGACGAACGAGCTGTCCAGCGCTGCCCCTACCGCGTCGGGTAATTGGGCGCTTCCCGGGTGATCGACACGTCGTGGACGTGGCTTTCGCTGAGGCCCGCATTGGTGATGCGGACGAAGCGCGCGCGGCTCTGAAGCTCGGGAATGGTGCGCGAACCGGTATAGCCCATCGCCGCCTTCACCCCGCCGACCAGCTGGTGGACGACGTCGCGGACCGGGCCCTTGTAGGGGACCTGCCCCTCGATGCCCTCGGGCACGAGCTTCATCGTGTCCTTGATGTCCTGCTGGAAATAGCGGTCGGCCGAGCCGCGGCTCATCGCGCCGAGGCTCCCCATGCCGCGATACGATTTGTAGGCGCGGCCATGGTAGAGGAAGGTCTCGCCGGGGGTCTCGTCGGTGCCCGCGAGGAGCGAGCCGACCATCACGCTCGACGCGCCCGCCGCCAGGGCCTTCGCCATGTCGCCCGAGGTGCGGACACCTCCGTCGGCGATCACCGGCACGCCCGCCGCCTTGGCCGCGGCGCTGGCGCCGAGGATCGCTGTCAGCTGCGGCACCCCGACGCCCGCGACGATGCGGGTGGTGCAGATCGAGCCCGGACCGATCCCGACCTTGATCGCGTCCGCACCCGCGTCGGCGAGCGCCTTGGCGGCCTCGGCGGTCGCGACGTTGCCGGCGATCACCTGAACGCTGTTCGAGGCCGCCTTCACCCGCTCGACCGCGCGGGCGACGTCGATGTTGTGGCCGTGCGCGGTGTCGATGACGATGCAGTCGACCCCGGCGTCGATCAGCGCCTGGCTGCGCTCCCACCCGCTGTCACCGACGGTCGAGGCGGCGGCAACCCGCAGCCGGCCCTCGGCGTCCTTGGTGGCGTTGGGCGAGGCGACCGCCTTTTCGATATCCTTGACGGTGATGAGGCCGACGCAGCGGCCAGCGTCGTCGACGACCAGCAGTTTCTCGATCCGGCGCTGGTGGAGGAGGCGCTGGGCTTCCTGCCGGTTGGTGCCGGGCGAGACGGTCGCGAGATTGTCGCGGGTCATGAGCTCGCTGACCGGCTGGCGCGGGTTCTCGGCGAAGCGGACATCGCGGTTGGTGAGGATGCCGACCAGCTTGCCGCCATGCTCGACCACCGGCACGCCGCTGATCTTGTGCCGCTTCATCAGCTCGAGCGCGTCGGCCAGCGTCTGGTCCGGCGCGAGGGTGAAGGGATTGACCACCATCCCGCTCTCGAAGCGCTTCACGCTGCGGACCGCATCAGCCTGCTGTTCGACGGTCAGGTTGCGGTGGAGGACGCCGATGCCGCCCAGCTGCGCCATGGCGATCGCCATGTCGGCTTCGGTCACGGTGTCCATCGCCGAGGACAGGAGCGGGATCTTGAGCTCGATCCCGCGGGTCAGGCGGGTCGAGGTGTCCGCCATGCTCGGCAGCACGCTCGATTCGAGCGGCTGGAGGAGGACGTCGTCGAAGGTGAGGCCCAGCGGGATCTCGGGAGCGTTCAGAAGGTCGGCCATGCGCGCAATTGGCGGGTGGAGCGCGATTCGGCAAGTCCTAGCGACTGGCGAGCAATCGCTCGGCCGCCTCGACGTGCATCCGCTCGATCATTTCGCCTTCGAAGCGCTGGGCGCCGCCGCTCGCCGCCGCGACCAGCCGCTCGGCGCGGGCGAGCTCTTGCGGGGTCGGAGTCCAGGCGGCCTTGGCCGCGGCGATCTGGCCCGGATGGATGAGCGTCTTGCCGTCGAAGCCGAGCGCCCTTCCTTCGGCCGCCTCCGCCGCCAGCCCTTCGGGATCGTCGAGCTTGTTGAACACCCCGTCGAAGCAGGGAATGCCGTTGGCGCGGGCCGCCAGCACGATGGTCTGCAGCGCCAGTTGAAGCGGGGCGCGGTTCGTCCCGTCGGGCAGGCGCAGGCTGGCGCGCAGGTCGTTGGTGCCGGCGATCAGCGCCGCCGCGCGCGACGCGATGTCGGACGCCGCGAGCACGCCCTTCGCGGTCTCGATCATCGCCGCGACGGGGAGATGGTCGATCACCTTCACTTCCTCGATCGCCTCGCGCCGCTCGACCCGGGGCACCACCACGAGATCGCAGCGGACGTCGCGCAAGGCCTCGAGGTCGCCGACGTGCCAGCGCGAGCCGACCCCGTTGATGCGGATCGCGACCGGGCAGGGCCAGGGCTCGGCCACCGCCGCCACCGCCGCAGCGCGCGCCACCTCCTTGTCGGCGGGGGCGACCGCATCCTCGAGGTCGAGGATGACGAGGTCCGCGCCGCTCTCCCGCGCGCGGGCCACCGCGCTCGCCCGGTTGGCCGGCAGGAACAGCACCGCCGGTCTGCCGAACAGGCCCGCCGTCATGCCGATTTCGCTTCGCTTGGGCCCGCCGCGCGCGCATGATGCGGGCCTGTTCCGCTGGGGGAAAACATGATCGAGACGTTCCTGTTGTTCGTGGCCGTGTTTGCGGTGCTTTTCGTCATGATGAGCATCAAGATCGTCAACCAGGGCTATCGCTACACGATCGAGCATTTCGGTCGCTTCATCCGCGTCGCGGAGCCGGGCTTCAATTTCGTCCCCGCCTTTTTCTACCGCGTCGGGCGCAAGATCAACATGATGGAGCAGGTGCTCGACATCCCGGGCCAGGAGATCATCACCAAGGACAATGCCATGGTGGCTGTCGACGGGGTGGTCTTCTTCCAGGTCCTCGACCCGGCCAAGGCGGCCTATGAGGTGAGCGACCTCTACACCGCCATCCTCGCCCTCTCGACCACCAACCTGCGCACGGTGATGGGCTCGATGGACCTCGACGAGACCCTGTCGAAGCGCGACGAGATCAACGTCCGGCTGCTGCAGGTGGTCGATCATGCGACCGAAAGCTGGGGGGTGAAGATCACCCGCGTCGAACTCAAGGACATCCGCCCTCCCGCCGACATCGTCAACGCCATGACCCGCCAGATGAAGGCCGAGCGCGAGAAGCGCGCCGCGATCCTCGAGAGCGAGGGCATGCGCCAGTCCGAGATCCTCCGCGCCGAGGGCGAGAAGCAGGCCAAGATCCTCTCGGCCGAAGGGATGAAGGAAGCCGCCTTCCGCGAGGCCGAGGCACGCGAGCGCGCGGCGCAGGCCGAGGCGGCGGCGACCAAGTCGGTCAGCGACGCGATCGCCGGCGGAAACACCCAGGCGATCAATTATTTCATCGCCCAGAAGTATGTCGAGGCGCTCGGCAAGTTCGCCGACAGTCCCAATGCCAAGACCATCCTCTTCCCGGTCGAGGCGACCCAGCTGATCGGCAGCCTCGGCGGGATCGGCGAGCTCGCCAAGGCGGCATTCAGCGATGCGCCCGAGAAGCCCGCGCCGGCCAAGCCGCGGGTCGTTCCCGGCATCCCGCAGGCCTGAGCCGATGGACGGGATCGCGCAGGGCTGGTGGTGGCTGATCGGCGGCGTCCTGCTGCTCATCGCCGAGGTGGTCGCGCCGGGGTTCTTCCTGCTGTTCATCGGCGTCGCCGCGATGATTACCGGCCTGTTCGTGCTACTGTTCGACTTCGGGCTGGCGCCCGCGCTCGCCCTGTTCGCCATCTACACCGCGGTGGCGGTCTATTTCGGGCGCAAGGTCTATGCGAACCGGCCGGTGCCGAGCTCGGCTAGGCATCTCAACGACCGCTCGGGCGCGCTGGTCGGCCGGACGGCGGTCGCAGTGAGCACGATCGACGACCACAACGGCCGGGTCCGGCTCGGCGACAGCGAATGGAGCGCGCGCGGTGGGCCGGCCGCCCCCGGCGAGCGGGTGGAGATCGTCGGTGTCGAAGGCAATTGCCTGATGGTGCGCCCCTCCCCTAACGTCGCCCCGGCGCAGGCCGGGACCTCGGGCAGCGCCGTGTAACGCTGAGGCCCCGGCCTGCGCCGGGGCGACGGAGGATTTGATGACCGCCCTCACCCGCCGCCAGGCGCTTGCCGCCGCCGCTTCGACCACCGCGCTCGCCGCCTGCGCCACGCCGGGCACCGTCACCGGGGGCAAGCGGCCGCTCGGCAAGGCCGAAACCGATACGCTGATCGACCGGATCACCGACCGATTCCTCCGCTTCAATCCCGAGGCGGCGAGCTCGAACAATGTCGACAAGGGTCGCTGGGGGGCATTGAAGGGCCAGCTCGGCGACCGCAGTCCGGCCGGCCAGGCGCGTTATGCCGCGGGGCTGCGCGAGGACCTGGCCGTGCTCGACGGCGCCGACTTCGCCGCGCTCGACCATTCGACCCGGACCACGCTCGAGGTCATCCGCTCGACCTATCGCACGGCGCTGGAAGGCTTCGCCTTGCCCTATGGCGACGTCGCGGTGGGGGGCTGGCGCAACACGCCCTATGTCGTGATCCAGAATACCGGCGCCTATCTCGACGTGCCGCGCTTCCTCGACACCGATCACCTGATCGAGACCCGCGAGGATGCCGAGGCCTATGTTTCGCGGCTCGCCCAATATCCCGCGGTACTCGACGGCGAACTGGCCCGGATGCAGGACGCCGCGGCCAAGGGACTCGTCCCGCCCGGTTTCCTGATCGACAAGGCGATCACCCAGATGAGCCGCTCGGCCGAGGATGCGGCCAAGGGCGGCGGGCTGGTCGAGAGCCTCGTTCGCCGGACCCGCGAAAAGGGCATCGCCGGCGACTGGGACCGGCGCGCCCGGGCCATTGCGACCGGCCAGGTCGCGCCCGCCCTCCAGCGCCAGATCGCCGAGCTTCGCCGCCAGCGCCCGCGCGCGACCGACCAGGCGGGCATGTGGGCGCGGCCGGGCGGCGATGCTTATTATTCTTGGGCGCTCCGGGCCAGCACGACCACGGCAATGACGCCCGAGGAGATCCACCAGCTCGGCCTCTCGACGCTCGACGCGCTCCACGCGCGGATGGACCCGCTGCTGCGCCAGCTCGGGCTCGCCCAAGGTTCGGTCGGGCAGCGGATGCGCGCGCTGGCGGTCGACCCGCGCTACAAGTTCGCGGACGGCGATCCCGGCCGCGCCCAGATCATGGCCTTCATCCAGGAGCGGCTGGGCATCATCCGCAAGGAATTGCCGCGCGCCTTCCGCACGCTGGTGAAGGGCAATCTCGAGGTGAAGCGCCTGCCTCCCGAGGAGGAGCCCGGCGCGCCCGGCGCCTATGGCGGGCCCGGTTCGCCCGACGGCAAGATCCCGGGCAAGTTCTGGATCAACCTTCGCACCACCGACCTCCACAGCCGGGTGAGCCTTCCCGACCTCGCCCACCACGAGGCCATTCCCGGGCACGTCTGGCAGGGCGAATACACCTTCCAGCTGCCGCTCATCCGCACCCTCCTCGCCTTCAATGCCTATAGCGAAGGCTGGGCGCTCTACGCCGAGCAGCTGGCGGACGAGCTTGGCGTGTTCGACGATTTTCCTGCCGGACGCCTCGGCTATCTCCAGTCGATCGCCTTCCGCGCCTGCCGGCTGGTGGTCGACACCGGGCTCCACGCCAAGCGCTGGACCCGCGAGCAGGGCGTGCAGTTCTTCGTCGAACGCAATGGCTCCAATCCGCTCGAGGTGGCGAGCGAGGTCGATCGTTATTGCAGCTGGCCGGGCCAGGCCTGCGGTTACGAGATCGGCCACCAGGCGATCGTCCGCCAGCGCGAGCGCGCGCAGGCGGCGCTTGGGTCGGCTTACGACCTGCGCGACTTCGACGATGCGGTGGTGCTCGGTGGCAATGTCCCGATGGACGTGCTCGCCCTCAACGTCGGCGAATATATCCGCGGCAAGGGCGGCCGCGCCTAGAGCATCTCGAGCGGCACCGGCTGCGCCGGGACCGGGAAGGCGGCGTCGAGCGCGGCGAGCTCGTCGTCGGGAATGACGAGGTCGGCGGCGGCGCGATTGTCGCGGACGTGGGCTGGCGAACCTGCCTTGGGAATGGCGATCACATCGCCGCTGCGCATTGCCCAGGCGAGCGCGACCTGCGCCGGGCTCGCTCCCATCCGCGATGCCGTTACCGCCAGCTGCGGATGGTCGATCAGGCGGCCCTGCTCGACCGGGCTGTAGGCCATGACCGGGATTTGGTGCCGGGCGAGCCACGGCATCAGCGCCTGCTCGGGCCTGCGGCGCGTCAAATTGTAGAGGATCTGGTCGGTCGCGCAGGCCGCACCGCCGGCTTCGACCAGCTCCTCCATGTCGTCGGTATGGAGGTTGCTGACGCCCCAGTGGCGGATCTTGCCGGCCTGCTTCAGCGCCTGCATCGCCTCGACCGTCTCCTCGAGCGGGACCGAGCCGCGCCAATGGAGGAGATAGAGGTCGAGCCGGTCGGTGCCGAGCCGCGCCAGGCTCGCCTCGCAGGCGCGGGGCAGCGCGCTGCGCGAGGCGTGGTGCGGATAGGCCTTGCTGACGAGGAAAAGGTCGTCACGGCGGTGGCCGAGCGCCTCGCCGATCAGTTCCTCGGCCGCGCCGTCACCATACATTTCGGCCGTGTCGATCAGGGTCATGCCGAGGTCGGCGCCGAGCTCTAGCGCCGCCATTTCCTCGGCCCGCCGGTCCGGCCGCTCGCCCATCATCCACGTGCCCTGGCCGAGCATCGGAACCTGTTCGCCGCCGGGCAATGTCACGGTCTTCACGTCGAATGGCCTTTCGCGTCGGGAAAGCCCTCCAACGGACGCCACAAGCAAAAGGGCCCGCCCGTCCGCGCGAGCGGATGGGCAGGCCCTCATGTCAGCCGGACATGAAGCCTCAGGCGGTTTCGGTCACCTTCGGCGCGCACTGGCGGACGCCTTCCTCGACATGCTCGGCGAACTGCTCGAAATTGTCGCAGAAGAGGTCGACGAGCTTGGCCGCGGTGCGGTCGAACTCGCCCTGGTCGGCCCAGGTCGAGCGCGGATCGAGGATCGCGCTGTCGACGCCGGGCACTGCGACCGGCACTTCGAAGCCGAAATAGGGGTCCTTGCGGAACTCCGCATCGTTGAGACTGCCATCGAGCGCGGCGTTCAGAAGCGCGCGGGTCGCCTTGATCGGCATGCGCTTGCCGGTGCCGTACTTGCCGCCGGTCCAGCCGGTGTTGACCAGCCAGCAGGTCACCCCGCCCCTGGCGATCCGCTCCTTGAGGAGGTTGCCGTAGACGCTCGGGTGGCGCGGCATGAAGGGCGCGCCGAAGCAGGTCGAGAAGGTCGCCTCGGGCTCGGTGACGCCGATCTCGGTGCCGGCGACCTTGGCGGTATAGCCCGACAGGAAGTGGAACATCGCCTGGTCGGGGGTGAGCCGCGCGATCGGGGGCAGCACGCCGAACGCGTCGGCGGTCAGCATGATGATCGTCTGCGGCACCGGCCCCATGTTCTTTTCGGAGCTGTTGGGGATGAAGTCGATCGGATAGGCGCCGCGGCTGTTCTCGGCGAGGCTGTTGTCGTCGAGGTCGAGCTCGCGCGTTTCCTCGTCGATCACGACATTCTCGAGCACCGTGCCGAAGCGGCGCGTGGTCGCATAGATCTCGGGCTCGGCCTCTTCCGACAGGCGGATCATCTTGGCGTAGCAACCGCCCTCGAAGTTGAAGACCGCCGTGTCCGACCAGCCATGCTCGTCGTCACCGATGAGCGTGCGGTTGGGGTCGGCCGAGAGCGTGGTCTTGCCGGTGCCCGACAGGCCGAAGAAGACCGCGGTGTCGCCGTCGGGGCCGATATTGGCCGAGCAGTGCATCGGCATGATGCCGTCCTGCGGCAGGAGATAGTTGAGGAGGCCGAAGACGCTCTTCTTCATCTCGCCGCCATACTGCGTGCCGCCGATCAGGATCAGCTTCTTGGTGAGGTTGATCGCGATCACCGTCTCCGAGCGGCAGCCGTGGCGCTCCGGATCGGCCTTGAAGCTCGGCAGGTCGATGATCGTGTAGTCGGGAACGAAGCCGGCCAGCTCGTCGGCCTCGGGCCGGACCAGCATTGTGCGGATGAAGAGGTTATGCCAGGCGAGCTCGTTGATCACGCGGACGCGGACCCGGTGCTCGGGCTGCGAGCCACCGAACAGGTCGGCGACGAACAGTTCGTCCTTCTGGCCGAGCGCGGTGAGGAAGTCCTCGTGCAGGCGGTCGAAGGCCGCGGGATCCATCGGCTTGTTCGACTTGCCCCACCAGATGGTCTCCTCGGTGGTCGCGTCGCGGACGATGAAGCGGTCCTGCGCGCTGCGGCCGGTATGCGCGCCGGTCTTGACGACCAGGGGCCCGTCCTTGGCGATCAGGCCTTCGCCGCGGCGGACGGCTTGTTCGTACAGCGGCGCGGTCACCAGATTCCAGTGCAGCTTCGCGGGCGCGGAAATGCCCTGCGCCTCCAGCCCGAAGGAAGGAACCCTGGTCACCACTTCTACCCCTTTCGCTCATGCTCAAGCGGCGGCTCACCCAGACACCGGGGCCGCCGCCGCATACGTATGCGTTGAATGAAGCGCCTATGCGCGAAAAAGGTTGCCCGGGTCAAACCGGGTGCCCCGCCTTGAAGCGGTCGGGGCGGTTGGGCTACGGGACCAGACCATGACGAGCCCGGTCATCGCGCTGGTGGATGACGACCGCAACATCCTGACCTCGGTCTCGATCGCCTTGCAGGCGGAGGGCTTCGTCACCCGACTCTATCCCGATGGCACGACCGCGCTGAGGGCACTGGCCGACAATCCGGCCGATCTAGGCGTGTTCGACATCAAGATGCCGGGGATGGACGGGCTCTCGCTGCTGGCGGCGCTGCGCTCGAACGGCGGCGCGGCGGCGGCGATGCCGGTCATCTTCCTGACCTCCAAGGACGAGGAGCAGGACGAGGCGCACGGGCTCGCCGCCGGGGCCGACGACTATATCGCCAAGCCTTTCAGCCAGCGGCTGCTGGTCGCCCGCATCCGCGCCATCCTGCGCCGCGCCGAAATGGCCCGGAACGTCGCCACGCCCGGCGACGAGCCCGCCCCCGCGGTGATCGAGCGCGGGCGGCTGACGATGGACCCCGCTCGCCACCAGGTGAGCTGGGCGGGCAAGCCGGTGACCCTCACCGTCACCGAATTCCTGATCCTTGAGGCGCTCGCCCAGCGCCCGGGCGTGGTAAAGAGCCGCAACCAGCTGCTCGACGTCGCCTATCAGGAGGACGTGTTCGTCGACGACCGGACGATCGACAGCCACATCAAGCGGATCCGCCGCAAGTTCCGCGCCAGTGATCCCGGCTTCGACGCGATCGAGACCCTCTATGGCGTCGGCTACCGGTTCAGCGATGGCTGACGATTATCGCAAGGCCCGGCTCGGCGGGCAGCTGCGCTGGCGGCTGTCGCGGCGGATCCTCGCGGTCAATCTCATCATCCTGCTCGTGCTGGCGCTGGCGCTGCTGTTCCTCGACAGCTTCCGCAACCAGCTGCGCGCCGAGCGCGAGGCGCAGACCGCCAATATCGCCGAAATGGCCGCGGGCGCGGTGGCGCGCATGGCGCCCGGCGACATCGACCCCTATCTCTCTTCGGTCGGCCGGATGACGGGGGCCAGGCTCCGCCTCTACGGTCCAGACGGCGCGCGGCTGAGCGACAGCTGGACCGCGACCGGCCCGACCTACCGGCTGCGCGATCCCGCGCTCCAGCCCTGGACCAAGGCGATCGCCCGCGCGCTCGACCGCGGCTTCAACGCGCTGGTCGGCCAGCCCCAGCTCGCCGACTTCGCCGAGCCCGCCGACGACCGGCTGCAGCGCTGGCCCGAAGCGCTCGCCGCGAAGCGCGGCCCGGGGATGAGCGGCGCGGTCCGCAATGCCCCCGACCTCACCCCCGTCATCTCCTCGGCGATCGCGGTCCCGGGCGAGAGGGTGCTGCTGGTCACCTCGAACGACCGCGACTTCACCCGCACAGTCCGCGAGGAGCGCGCCAAGCTCGCCACCGGGCTGTTCGCCGCCGCACTCGTCTCTTTCCTCCTCTCTTTCTTCCTTGCCCGGACCATCGCCCGGCCGCTGCACCGGCTGGCGCTCGCCGCGCACCGGGTCCGGCTCGGCCGCTCGCGCGAGGTGCGCGTCCCCCGCTTCACCAAGCGGCGCGACGAGATCGGCCTGCTCGCCCGTGCGGTCAGCGACATGAGCCAGGCCCTGCGGCTGCGGATCGACAATATCGAGGCGTTCGCGGCCGACGTGACCCACGAGCTGAAAAACCCCCTCGCCTCGCTCCGCAGCGCGGTCGACGGACTCGACCGGATCGAGGATCCCGCCCTGCGCCGCCAGCTGCTTGACGTCGTCCGCCAGGACGTGCTTCGGCTCGACCGGCTGATCGGCGACATCGGCGAGGCGGCCCGGACCGATGCCGAGCTCGCCCGCGCGGCGTTCGAACCGGTCGACCTCGGCACGCTCGTCGGCCAGATCTGCGAAGGCTGGGAGCAGCGCCGGCTGACCGGCGACGTGCGAATCGCCTTCGCCCGCCCGCGCGCCGCCTCGGCGATCGTGCTCGGCGAGCCCAGCCGCCTCGCCCGCGCGATCGACAACCTCATCGACAATGCGATCAGCTTCTCGCCCGCCGGCGGCCTCGTCGAGGTCGCGGTCGCGCATGTCGGCGACGAGGTGCGGATCCGGATCGACGACGAGGGCCCGGGCGTTCCCGCGCAGGTTCGCGAAGCCATTTTTAACCGCTTCGTCTCAGTAAGGCCCGAGGGGGACGATTTCGGTCGTCACTCGGGACTCGGCCTTGCGATCGCGCGTGCGATCGTGAAGGGCCATGACGGGGAGATTGACGTGGCCGACCGCGACGACGCGCCTTCGGGCGCCCGCTTCACCATCCGCCTGCCGGCCGCGCCGGCGGAAGGGCGTGAGGCATGAACATCCGCCTCTCGAACGAGACGCTGCACGCCAGCACGGTGGCCATCGACGGCCGCGCGGTGCTGATTTCGGGCCTGTCGGGCTCGGGCAAGTCCGACCTCGCGCTGCGCCTGATCGACCGCGGCTTCACCCTCGTCGCCGACGACCAGACCGTGGTCCAGAAGCGGGGCGACCGCCTCTACGCAAGCGCACCCGCGAGCATTCGCGGCAAGCTCGAGATCCGGGGCTTGGGAATCGTCCCAATGGCCGTCACCGAGGACGTGCCGGTGGCGATGGCGGTCGAACTGACCAGCGACGTCCAGCGCATGCCCGACGATTCGCGCGAACGAGTCATCTGCGGGCTGAGCGTTCCGCTGATCAGCATCGACGCCCTTACCGCCTCCGCCCCGTCCAAGGTGGCGCTGGCGCTCGACCGCTTCGGCCTCAAGTGACCGGGACGCGGCGCTCGACCCAGGCTCGGGTGCCGCGCCTCCTGCTCGTCACCGGCATGTCCGGCGCGGGCAAGTCGACCGTGCTCGACGCGCTCGAGGACATGGGCTGGGACACGGTCGACAACCTTCCGACCGCCCTGCTCCACGACTTCGTCACGGGCTCCGACCGCATTTACCGCACCGCCCATGTCGCGGTCGGCATGGATGCGCGCAGCCGCGGCTTCGACCCCCATTCGTTGCCGGGGCTGCTCCAGTCGATCCCCGGCGTCCGGCCCGAGATCCTCTATCTCGACGCGACCGGGGCCGAGCTCATCCGCCGCTATTCCGAGACCCGGCGGCGCCATCCGCTCAGTCCCGATCGCCCGCCCGAGGACGGGATCGGGCGCGAGCGCGACCTCACCGCGGCGCTCCGCCTCGCGGCCGACTCGGTACTCGACACGACCGACCTCAAGCCCGCGGACCTGCGCGACGAGCTTCGCCGCCGCTACGGGGACGAGGGCGACGAACTGGTGGTGACGATCACCAGCTTCGGCTTCTCGCGCGGCATCAGCCGCACCTCGGACCTCGTCTTCGACCTGCGCTTCCTGCCCAATCCGCACTGGATCGACGCGCTTTGCCCGCTGACCGGCGCCGACGCGCCCGTCGCCGATTTCGTCGCCGCGCAGGACGGCTGGGACGAGTTCATGACCCGCACCGAGGAACTGCTGGCCTTCCTCCTCCCGCGCTACTGGGACGCGGGCAAGACCTATGTCGGGATCGCCTTCGGCTGTACCGGCGGGCGACATCGTTCGGTCGCCGGCGCGCTCGCCATGGCAGAACGGTTGCGCGCACGCGGCTTTTCGCCGAATATCCGGCATCGAGACCTAGGCCTCCGCCCCGATGATTCTCTCGAAACGGGCCAGGAGCGCGTTGAAGGACCAAGAGACCAGTAGAATGATCGGATTAGTGCTGGTGACCCACGGCCGCCTCGCGGCCGAGTTCATCGTCGCCATGGAACATGTGGTCGGCCCGCAGGATGCGATCGCCGGCATCTGCATCGGCCCCGACGACGACATGGAAGCGCGCCGCAAGGACATTGCGGACGCGATCGCGCGGGTCGATCGCGGCGCGGGCGTGATCATCCTCACCGACCTGTTCGGCGGAACCCCGTCCAATCTCGCGATCAGCCTGATGAAGTCGGGCGACATCGAGGTCATCGCCGGGGTCAACCTGCCGATGCTGATCCGGCTCGAGGGCGCGCGCAAGGCGATGAACGTGCGGGCCGCGGTGGCCGCGGCGCGCGAGGCCGGGCGCAAATATATCTCGGTGGCCAGCGAGATCCTTGGCGAGGCCGCCGCTTGAACGCCGTCAGCCGTATCGTCCGGATCGAGAACAAGCGCGGGCTCCACGCCCGGGCGAGCGCCAAGTTCGTCACCTTGGCGAGCGAACTCACCTGCTCGGTCGAGGTCGCCAAGGACGGAAACAAGGTCTGCGGGACCTCGATCATGGGGTTGATGATGCTGGGCGCGGCGCGCGGCGATTCGATCGAGATCAGCGCCGCGGGCGACGGCGCCGACGAGGCCGTGGCGAAGCTCAGCCGGCTGGTCGAGGACAAGTTCGGGGAGGAATAGCCCTCCCCCGCCGCTTGCTGCTAGGGCGCCTTCCATGCCGCGCCACATCACCTCCTTCTCCAATGACACCGTGAAGTTCCTCCGCTCGCTGCGCGACAAGAAGGCGCGGCGGCAGGCGGGCCTGTTCCTCGCCGAGGGGCTGCGGATCATGGCCGAGGCGCGCGAGGCGGGAATCCTTCCCGCGGTGGTCGCCTGCGCCGAGGGCGAACTCCATCCCCTCGCCGCCGAGATCGTCGCCGAGGCGGAGGCCGCCGGCGCCGAGGCGATCACCGTCCCCGACGAGATCCTCGCCAAGATGAGCGGCAAGGACAATCCGCCGCTCCTCCTCGGCGCCTATCGCCAGCCGCGGCTCGGGCTCGCCGACCTCGACCGGACGAACGCCGACCTCTGGATCGTCGCCGAGAAACTGCGCGACCCCGGCAATATCGGGACCATCCTCAGGACCGGCGACGCGGTCGGCGCGGGCGGGCTGATCCTCGTCGACGACAGCGCCGATCCCTTCAGCGTCGAGGCGGTGCGCGCGAGCATGGGCGCGATCTTCACCCAGAGAATAGTGCAGGTGCCCTGGTCGACTTTCCTCGCCTGGCTGCGAGAGGGGCCGGGGCAATTGGTCGGGACCAGCCTCCAGACCGATCACGATTATCTCGAACCGACGTACGAGAAGCCCTGCTTTCTGATGGTCGGCAACGAGCAGGCCGGGCTGCCCGAAGACTATGAGGCCGAGTGCGATCTCCTCGTGAAGATCCCGATGCACGGCAAGGCCGACAGCCTGAACGCCGCGGTCGCGACCGCGATCATGGCCTTCCAGATCCGGGCGAGCTGGCGCTAGCGGGCGTTCATCTTGGCGTTGCTACGATGGCGCAATGAAGATCGCGACGATCCTGCTGACGGCCTCCCTCCTCGCCGCCTGCGCGAGCGGACCGCCGCCCGTTCTCCCTCCCGAGATGAACGTCCGGCCGGTGGTCCAGAAGGACAATCTCGATGGCCGCTGGACGATCGCGGCGCTGAACGGCCAGCCGATGACCGGCCTGTTGCTCGAGTTCGCGGGCACGACGCTGAGTGCCAGGCTCGCCTGCAACGGCGGGAGCGGGACGATCAGCCGCAATGGCGACAAGCTGATGCTCGACCGGTTGATGATGACCGAGCGGGCTTGCACGCCCGACATCCAGCGGATCGACGATCTGGCCGGCGTGGTCCTGCGACTGCCGATGACCATGGAACTCACACCGCCGAATCGGCTTAGGTTGGTGAATGAATCGGGGTCGATCGACCTCATCCGCCAAGGGAGTTGAGATAATGCGCCTTGCGATCCTTGCCACCGCCGCCGCCGTCACCTTGTCGGGCTGCGAGACGATGATGCCGCCGCCGGGCGGTCCGCCTCCCGTGGCCGGAGCGAGCTACCGCGCGAGCGGGACCGAGCCTTTCTGGGGCCTGACCCTCGACGGGCGGCAGATGGTCTTCTCCAACGCCGATGGGATGCGCGTCGCCGAACCCCAGCCGCGTGCGATCCACGGGTTCGCGGGCGACATCTACCAAGGCCGCCGGATCAACCTCAACATCGTCCACGGCCAGCGCTGCAGCGACGGGATGAGCGACCGGACCTATCCCGACAAGGTCCAGGTCAGCGTCGACGGCCGCCGCTTCGAAGGCTGCGGCGGCCCGGTCGAGACCGCGCAGTCCGGGACGGTCGAGGGCGACTGGAACGTGCTTGCGGTCGGCCGCCAGCTCGTCTCGGGCGACAGTTACAAGCTGTCGCTCGCGGGGGGTCGGCTGAGCGGCCAGTTCGGCTGCAACCGGATGAGCGGCCCCTATCGGATCGAGCGCCAGACGCTCGTCGCGGGTCCGGTCGTCGCCACCCGCATGGCCTGCCCCGACATGCGCGCCGAGACCGCGGCGAGCCAGATCCTCGCTCAGCCGATGCAGATCGCCTGGACGACCAGCGGCAACCTCATCCTGTCGAACGCGGCAGGCGAGATCCGGCTGGCGCGCTAGCCTATTCGGCGGCGATCGCGTCGTCCGGAGCGGCGGGTGGCGCCAGTTTCGTCAGCGGACGGGGGGCGACCTCGACCAGAGGCGGCGAGGTGATCTCCTTGTTGCTGCCTGAGCCCAGGCCCTCGAACCTCTTGGCCTGGGTGAAGACCTGGGTCTCGAGGCTTCCGACCATCTTGTTGTAGGCGTCATTGGCGGTCGCGAGATTGCGGCCCATGCGGACCACATGCTCAGCCATGGTCGCGATGCGCGAATGGAGTTCCTTGCCAAGCGCGGCGATGACCTCGGCCTGCTCGGTAATCTTCTCCTGCCGCCACACGCTGGCAACCGTCCGTGCGATGGCGACGAGATTGGTCGGGGTGGCTAGCAGCACGCGCCGTTCGAACGCCCAGTCCCACAGCTGCGGATCCTGCTCGAGCGCGGCGGTGAGGAAATGCTCGCCCGGGATATACATGATGACATAGTCGGCCGCTTCGCCGAACTGCGCCCAATAGTCCTTAGAACCAAGGGCCTGCGCATGGTTGCGCATCGAGGCGACGTGCAGCTTGAAGCAGGCCTGCCGCCGCTCCTCGTCGACCTCGTCGCAGGCGTCGAGGAAGGCGTTGAGCGAGCATTTGGCGTCGATCACCAGCTTGCGGTTGCTGGGCAGGTTCACGACGACGTCGGGACGCAGGCGACCGTCGGCGGTCTCGAGACTGACTTCCATTTCGAAGTCGATGCCTTCCGTTAGGCCCGCCTGGACCAGCACGTTGCGCAAGCTCTGCTCGCCCCAGCGGCCGCGGGCCTTCGGGCTCGAGCGAAGCGCGTTGACAAGGTTGCGGGTCTCGTCGCGCACCTGGCTATTATCCTTGCGCAGTTCGCCAAGGACGCCGCGCAGCTCGCCGTAGCTGTCCTTGCGCTCGGCCTCGACCCGCTGCAGCCCTTCCTCGTAGCGCTTGAGCGTCTCGGACACGGGCTGGAGCAGGGTCTGGAGCTTGGCCTGACTTTCGAGATCGGCCTTGCTCAGGCGCTCGTCGGCCTTGGCGAGGAAGTCGGCTTGCGCCTTTTCGAGCAATTTGTCGCCGACCTCGCGGAACTGGACCACCAGTTCGTCGCGCGACTTGCGGAGGTCGGCGAGCCGTTCCTCGAAGCTCTTCACCTCGGTCTCGAGCCCCGCCTTCAAGCGCAGCGCCTCGTCGCGCTCGGCGGTGCGCTGCTCGAGCACCCGCTCCACCTCGGCAAGCCGCTGGAGTCGCTCGGCGGCGCTGGCGATGTCGCCGCGAAGATTGCCCGCATCGTCCTGGAGCGCGCGGTGACGCTCCTCGAGCTCGGCATAGCGCTGGGAAATGACCCGCGACGCGGCGAGCTCACCGGCGAGCGAATCGCGCTCTTCGGTCACCGCCTTGAGGCTTTCCTCGACCTGGACCGATCGGCGGAGCTGCTCGGCGGCGACCGCCTGATCGCGTCCGAGCGTCGCCACCTGATCGCGCAATTGCGCGGCTTCGGCGGCGGAAGCGGCCGCCGGCCTGCTGCCGAGGAACCAGCCGAGCAGCACCCCCGCCACGGCGATGACCCCGACCAGCACTGCTACCATCCACGCGTCCACGACCCGCCCCCAATCTCAAACAGAACAGAGCAAGAACTAGACTGTTCGGGCGCCGGACACAACGACTTGGCCGCCCGCTCCTTCCCGGCTAGGGCCCGCGCCCATGAGCAAGTACAAGGATCGCCTCGCCCTCGTCACCGGTGCCAGCCGCGGGATCGGCGCCGCCATCGCCGAGGCGCTGGCTGGGCAAGGCGCGCACGTCATCCTGACCGCCCGTTCGGCCGCGGGCCTCGAGCAAGTCGAGGAGCGGATCCACGCCGCCGGCGGCACCGCCACCATCGCCCCGCTCGACCTCGGTAAGGCCGAGGACATCGCCAAGCTCGCGCAGGCGATCTCGGGGCGCTGGCAGACGCTCGATTTCCTCGTCCTCAATGCCGGGATGCTCGGCAGCCTGACCCCGGTCGAGCATATCGACGTCAAGGAATATGCCCGGATCATCAACCTCAACCTGCTCGCCAACCAGGCGCTGATCGCGGCCTTCGATCCGATGCTCAAGGCCTCGGACAAGGCCGAGGTGGTGGCGGTGACCAGCAGCGTCGGGACGACCCCGCGCGCCTTCTGGGGCGCCTACGGGTCGAGCAAGGCGGCGCTCGAATGCCTGCTCGGCACCTATGCCGACGAGACGGCCTATACCGGCAAGCTCAGGGTCACGATCCTCGACCCCGGCGCGACCCGCACCCGGATGCGCGCGCTGGCCTTTCCCGGCGAGGAGCCGAGCGAGGTCAAGCCGCCCGAGCGGGTGGCCGAGCGGCTGGTCGAGCTGCTGGGCGAGGAGCGCGAGACCGGCGCGAAGGTGCGGGTCGACTAGCGGCGGGCGGCCGCGGTCGCCAGCTTCTCGAAGAATGCTTCCCGCTTCTTGGCCAGGTCGTCGCTGAGCGCGCTCGGCCAGGCGCTTAGCGCCACGATGACGAGCCGGTCCTTCGGCCGGACCCAGATCTGCTGGCCGAAGATGCCGCTGGCCCGGAAGCCGTTGGGCTCGATCCACCAGAAATAGCCATAGCCGCGGCCAGGCTCCTTGAACGGCTGGTGGATGGCGGTGGCCTCTGGCACCCAGTCCTTCGCCAGCAGGCCATGGCCGTTCTCGAGCATCAGCTGCCCCAGCCGGCCGTAATCGCGCAGCCGCATCGAGATGCAGCAGCCGGCGATGGGTTGGCCCGCGGCATCGACCTGCCAGGCGGCGTCCGCCTCCATCCCGTAGCGTTGCCAGATGCGGCGGCTGGCATAAAGGTTGATCGGCTCGCCGACCGCGCGGGCGAGGATCGTGCCGGCAAGGTTGGTCTCGCCGGTATTGTAATGGAAGACGCTCCCCGGTGCGGCGGCGCGCGGCAGGCGCTTCATGTAGTAAGCGATGACGTCCTCGCCCGGCGGAGTGGCGAGGCTGAACATGCGCGCGACGTCGCTCTTGGGGTCGGTATAATCCTCGTTCCACTTCGCGCCCGAGGACATGGTCAGCACCTGCGCGACCGTGACCCCGTCATAGGCGCTCCCCTTGAGTTCGGGGACGAAGCGCGTGACCGGGTCGGTGAGCGCGAGCTTGCCGTCCGCCACCGCCGCCCCGAACAAGGTCGAGGTCAGCGACTTGGCGACCGAGAAACTGGTCCAGCGCTGGGTCGGCCCGAAACCCCGGGCGTAGCGCTCGAGCCGGACCTTGCCGTCCTGGAGGACGAGCAGCCCGGCGGCGTTGGTCCCGGCCATGAACCGGGCGACTTCGGCCTGGCTGATGGCAAGACGACGCCCGGCGGGAAGTGCGCGGACCACCTTCCCCGCCTTGACCGGCGCGGTCGGGAAGATGGTCTCCATCGCGCGGAAATTCCTGTCGCGCTGGGCCTGGTTCCAGAACAGGACCTCGGCGCCGGCCTTGCGCAGGCGCTCGGCGACCGCCGGGTCGACCGGGGTCTGCGCGGTGGCGGGCACGACGCCAAGCAATGCCGCCGCCAGGATGGTCCAGCTCTTCATTCGCCCCTCCGCATCGTCACCTGCGCGACATCGATCCCGCCGCCGCGGAAACCCCCTTCGCAATACGTCAGATAATAGCGCCACAAGTCGTGGAAGTCCGGGCTGAATTCCTTCAGGCGCCCCGCTTCGACCGCGATGTCGTACCGCTCCCGCCAGAGTCGCAACGTCTCGGCATAATCGGGGCCGAAGCCGAGCCGGTCCTCCCAGCTCAGGCCGCAGACCTGCGCAAGATCGCTGAACACCGGCTCGGACAGCAGCATGCCGCCCGGAAAGATGTAGGTCTGGATGAAGTCGGCGCTGCGGGCATAGGCGTCGAACAGCTCGGGCCGGATGGAGATATATTGCAGCGCGGCGATCCCGCCGGGGCGGAGCGCGCCGGCGATCGCCTCGAGATAGGCCGGCCACCAGCGCCGCCCGACCGCCTCCACCATTTCGACGCTGGCGAGCTTGTCGTAAGTGCCCCGATGGTCGCGATAATCCTCGAGGAGGATGGCGATGCGATCGGCCAGGCCCTCTTCGGCGATCCGCCGCTCGGCCCAGGCCTTCTGCTCGGTCGAGAGGGTCAGCCCGGTCACCACCGCGCCGCGCCGGGCCGCCGCGATGGCGAGACTTCCCCAGCCACAGCCGATCTCGAGCAGCCGGTCGCCGGGCTGGAGGTCGAGGCGGTCGAGGATGGCCGCGGTCTTGGCGGCCTGCGCCTGTTCGAGCCCTTCGCCGGGAAACGCGAAGATGGCGCTCGAATAGTTCATTTCCGCGTCGAGCCAGGCGGCGTAGAAGTCGTTGCCGAGGTCGTAATGGGCAGCGATGTTCTCACGCGCCTGACCTGGGGCATTGTCGCGCCACGTATGGGCCAGCCAGTTGACCAGCCGGAACACGCCCTTGGCGCGCGCGGTGCCGCCGAGGCTGGCCGCATTGCGCATGAACATGTCGAAGAGCGGGACCGGATCGGGCGAGGTCCATTCGCGCCGGGTCCACGCCTTGTACCAGCCGACGCTCCCGCTGGTGGCGAGGCGGACCAGCGCAAGCCAGCTCCGGAGCTCGACCACGGGTTCGGGCCCGGGAGCGTGGAAGCCGATTCCACGACGACTGCCGTCGGGAAGCGTCGCGTGGATGCCGCCTTCGCGCAGCCGCTCGTCGAGCTGGTCGAGGATCCGGGCGAAGGCCGGTGCGACGAGGCGGCCGAGGAGGCCCGCCCCGGTGGCGAAGCCGCGGTCGGCATTGAGGAGATGGGCGCCGCGGCTGGCCATGGCCTTGCCTAGGGCCAAGCCACGCTCCTGTTCAACTCGTTCGTGCTGAGCGAAGTCGAAGCGCGTGGTGCCGGGGCCCTTCGACTTCGCTCAGGGCGAACGACGATGGCGCTAGGAGCTGCGCGCCTTGAACGCCGCCAGCGCGCGTTCGCGCGCTTCCTTGTGGCCAATCAGCGGCTCGGGATAGTCCTTCGGCGCCTTGCCCCGACCCCAGGGATCGTGGATGTCGGCATCGGACAGGTGGGCAAGCTCGGGCACCCACTGCCGGATATAGTCGGCGGCATCGAACTTCTCGCTCTGCGCGAGCGGGGCCATGATCCGGTAGAAGGGCTGGCTGTCGAAGCCGGTCCCCGCGATCCACTGCCAGTTCTGGCTGTTGTTGGCATAATCGGCATCGACCAACGTGTCCCAGAACCATTGCGCGCCGCGCCACCAGTCGATCAGCAGGTGCTTCACGAGGAAGCTCGACGTGACCAGCCGCGCGCGATTGTGCATCCAGCCGCTGACCCACAATTGGCGCATGCCCGCATCGACCAGCGGATAGCCGGTTCGGCCCTTGGTCCACGCCTCGAAATCGGCGTCGGCGGCCTTGCCGTGGCGCGTCCTGAGGCCGAGCGGACGCTGCGACTTCGACCCGATGTCGGGATCGGCGAGCGTCATCGACCGGCTGAAGTCGCGCCAGGCGAGCTCGCGGTGGAACTTGTCCCCGCCCTTGCGGCCGAGCGCATGCCACACCTGCCGCGGGGTGATCTCGCCGTGGTGAAGGTGGGGCGAAAGGCGGCTGGTCGCATCGACCGCGGGAAGGTCGCGTTCCCTCCCGTAATCGCCGGCATGCTCGACAAAGCGCTTCAGCTGCTTCGCCGCGCCGGCCGCGCCCGGCTCCCAGTCGGAAAATCCGCCGGCCCAGTCGGGCTTGGTCGGAAGGAGGTTCCAGTCGTCGAGTTCATCGCTGGCGGGGAGCTTGGCCGGCTTCTCGAGCTTCGGCGCGGGCAGCGGCGGCGCTGGCGGGAAATGGGCATGGAGCGCGCGGTAGAAGGGCCCATAGATCTTGAACGGCTTGCCGCTGCCCGAGCGGATGGCATCGGGCTCGTGAAGGACGTCGCCGTCGTGGAGGATGACGAAGTCGCCATGCTCGCACTCGGCTTCGCGCCACCAGGGCTCATAATGGCGATTGGCATGGATCGCCCCGGCGCCAATCTCCTTCGCAACCTCGGGCACGACCCTCGACGCGCGGCCGCGGCGGAGGATGAGGACCGACCCGCGCTCCTTCAGCTCGGCGGCGAGCGATGCGAGGCTGTGGTGAAGCCACCAGCGCGAGGCGCCGCCGGGCTTCCATTCGCCGGGAGTCTCGTCGTCGAGGACGTAGAGCCCGACCACAGGCCCGCGCTCGGCGGCGGCAGTGAGCGCGAGATGGTCGTGGGTGCGAAGGTCCTGCCGGAACCAGACGAGTTGGGGGGAAGCCATGCCCGCTTGAACGCGGATGCCGGCCGAAGGTCACTATGGCTTTGATGGGGTATCGAGCGGGACCATGAAGCTGGCGGGCGCCCGCGACCGGATCGCGGCGGGCACACGGTCGTCCTCGAAGGCGCGATAGTAACGCTGGTCGGTGAGGAAGGGCCGGCCCGACTGCCGGACGACGATCGGCATCCGCGACCAGTAGAGGAAGGAACGGACGTCGCGACGCTCGTCCTTCGCCTTCAGGAAGACCGGATCGTCGAGGCCGAGCGGCATCTCGGCGGGATCGAGGAGGAGACCGTCGGGGCCGAAGGTGCCCCCGCCCCACGCGCTCGCGCTGCGCCACGCCATGGTCCGCTCCCAGAAGGCGATCGGCGGCGGACTGGCGACGATGAGTTCGGGCTCGATCCCGCGTCGGCGGAGCGCCTCGGCGGTGAGGCGCTCGGCCCGCGCGCTCCACCACAGGTTGCCGGCGATGTAGAGCGCCATGAGGAGGCCGGCGACGATCGCCGGGCGGCCAGGGTGCGCCTGCCCGCGCCGCCAGCGCCGCGACGACAGGACGATCCCGCCGACCAGCAGGATCCAGTAGACGAGGTCGATGATGAAGATGGCGTTGCCCGAGTACCAGCCACGGTCGAACGGCAGATAGAGATTGACCGCATAGGTCGTCAGCCAGTCGAGGAAGGGATGGCTGGCGGTGGCGATCAGTACCGCGAGGAACAGGGGCCCGGCGCGAAAAGGGTCGGTCCCGGGCTTCCGCCACAGCCGGTCGAGCAGCCAGAGCAAGGCGACGGTCGCTCCGGCCATGACCGGAATGGCGAGCAGCGCATGGGTCGGCCCGCGGTGAAAGGCGATGTTGTCGACCGGCAGGATCAGCGGCGCGAAGACGTCGATGTCGGGGGCGTTGGCGCCGAGGATGCAGCCTAGGAGGCCGAAGCGGCTGGCGCGCTTGAGGCCCATCTGCCCGAGCAATCCGCCGGCAAGGCTGTGGGTGAGATTGTCCACTAGCGGGGCGAAGCGAACCAGATGGTGTGGCGCGGGCCCTTGCCGTTGTGGCGGGCGGCGACGACCTGCTCGTCGACCCGGAAGCCGGCCGACTGGAGGGTCTTGGTGAAGCGCGGATCGGCGCCCGCGGACCAGATGGCGAGGAGCCCGCCGCGACGGATGGCGGTGCGAGCGACGGCGAGGCCGCCCGGCTCGTAGAGCCACTGGTTCTGCGCGCGCACCAACGCATCGGGGCCGTTGTCGACATCGAGCAGGATCGCGTCCCAGTCGCCCCTGGCGATCTCGCCGGCCACGTCGCCGTTGACGATCCGGACGCGCGGATCCTCGAGGCAACCCGCGGTCAGGCCGGCCATCGGGCCCTTCGCCCAGTCGATGATCTCGGGCACCAGCTCGGCGACCACGACCTCGGCATCGCGCGGCAGGACGCGGAGCGCGGCGCGCAAGGTGAAGCCCATGCCATAGCCGCCGATCAGCCAGCGCTGCCCCTTGACCGTGCCGAGGCGCTCGGCGGTGAGGGTGGCAAGCGCCTCCTCCGACCCGCTCATCCGGGTCGACATGAGCTCGTCGCGCTCGAGCAGGATCATGTGGTCCGCGCCGCGGCTGTAGAGCCGCATCTCGGGTCCGTTGGGGATCTGGGCGGTGGCGACGAGGGTACGGGGGATCATGGGTGCTCGCTCCGGCGCAGGCCGGAGGCCAATGCACGATTTTCGGGATGATTTGGACCCCGGCCTTCGACCGGGGAAACGCCGATTACTCGGCCCGCGGCTCCTTCTCGACCATCCAGCTCTGCCCCTTGGCGACCAGCGCCTGGAGGTCGGGCTTCTTGCCGGCGGCGACGGTCTCGTTCTGCTGGTGGACCGCGGCCTCGAAGGTGGCGGCGGGATCGTCGTAGAGGACGCCCAAGGCCACCGGATAACCGACCGGCGGCATCTCGATCAGCATGTGGGCGATACCGCGGTTCTTCACATTGTGGACGAGGACCGCCGGATCGTCGCCGTCGACCACCTTCAGCCGCAGCTTGTCGACGTCGAGCGCGATGCCCTTGGCGCCGTTGGCGAACAGCATCTTCTCGCCGTGTTTGAGCCACAGCTGCATGTCGGCGGCATGCTCGCGCGCGGTGAAGGGCGCGAAGACGTCGTCATTGTAGACGACGCAATTCTGGAAGATCTCGACGAAGGCCGCGCCCTGGTGGGCGTGCGCGGCCTTGAGGACGTCGGGCAAATTCTTGTGGACGTCGATCCCGCGCGCGACGAAGCGGGCGCCGGCGCCCAATGCAAAGGCGCAGGGGCGCGTCGGCCGGTCGACCGAGCCGAACGGGGTCGAGGGGCTGCGCGTCCCGACCTGGCTGGTCGGCGAATACTGGCCCTTGGTGAGGCCGTAGATCTCGTTGTTGAACAGCAGCAGCTGGCAATTGAGGTTGCGGCGCAGCAGATGCATCGTGTGGTTGCCGCCGATGCTCAATGCGTCGCCGTCGCCGGTGATGATCCACACGTCGAGCTCGGGATTGGCGAGCTTGACCCCCGTCGCCACCGCCGGCGCGCGGCCGTGGATGGTGTGGAAGCCGTAGGTCTCCATGTAATAAGGAAAGCGGCTCGAGCAGCCGATGCCGGAGACGAACACGGTCTTTTCGCGCGCGACGCCGAGGTCGGGCATGGTCCGCTGCACGGCCTTCAGCACCGCATAATCGCCGCAGCCCGGGCACCAGCGGACCTCCTGGTCGCTCGCCCAGTCCTTGGCGGTGGTCTTCTCGATCGGGGTCAGGTCGTTCATGGTCTCAGCGCCAAAGCAGGATGTAGACGAGCCCCAGGGTCACGATCAGCATCGCGATCAGGGCGCCGGGGTGGAGCGGCTTCATCAGCGCACTTCCGCGGCGTGCGGGTGGCCGGGGTCGTGGCCGCTGTCGGCCTCGGGAAGCTGCGTGCTGTCCGCGCCGAGGTCGCGCGGCGGGCAGCCGGCGAGCGCGTCGCGGATGGCGGCTTCGATCTCGGCGATCTTGAACGGCTGGCCGCTGATCTTGGTGACGCTCTTCGCGTCGACCAGATACTGGTCGCGAAGCACGGTCTTGAACTGGCCGGCGTTCATCTCGGGCACGATCACGCGGTCGAAGCTGTGGAGCAGCTCGCCAAGGTTCTCAGGCAGCGGCCAGATGTGGCGGACGTGGACGTGGGCGACGTCCTCGCCCTTGTCGAGAAGCCGCTTCACCGCCTGGTGGATCGGGCCGAAGGTCGAACCCCAGCCGACCACGCCGACGCGGGCGCCCGCGCGGCCGAGGCTGACTTCCTGGCGCGGGATGTCGCGGGCGATGCCGGCTACCTTGTCGTGCCGCAGCTTGGTCATCTCGGCATGGGCCTGGGGCGAATAGTCGATGTCGCCGGTGCCGGGGCGCTTCTCGATCCCGCCGATGCGGTGGAGGAGGCCGGGGGTGCCCGGCTTGATCCACGGCCGGGCGAGCTTCTCGTCGCGTGCGAAGGGCAGCAGCTTGCCATTCTCGTCGCGCGGCGCGCCCTCGGTGGTCGCGTGGGTCACCGGGAAGGGCTCGTAGCCGCTCATGTCGGGCACGCGCCACGGCTCGGCGGCATTGGCGATATAGCCGTCGGTCAGCAGCATCACCGGGGTCATGTAGCGGACCGCGATGCGGCACGCCTCGATCGCGCAGTCGAAGGCGTCGGCGGGCGAGCGGGCGGCGATGACGGGCATGGGCGCATCACCGTTGCGGCCATAGACCGCCTGATAGAGGTCGCTCTGCTCGGTCTTGGTCGGAAGGCCGGTCGAGGGCCCGCCGCGCTGCGAATTGACGATGACCAGCGGCAGCTCGGTCATGATCGCAAGGCCCATCGCCTCGGTCTTTAGCGCGATGCCCGGACCCGAGGACGAGGTGACGCCAAGGCTGCCGGCATAGCTGGCGCCGATCGCCGAGCAGATGGCCGCGATCTCGTCCTCGGCCTGGAAGGTGGTGATCCCATATTCCTTGAGGCGCGACAGGTGGTGCAGCAGCGCGCTCGCCGGAGTGATCGGATAGCCGCCGAAGAACATCGGCAGGTCGGCGAGCTGGGCGCCAGCGACGAGCCCGAGGCCGAGCGCCTCGGCGCCGGTGACGGTGCGGTAGAGGCCGGGCTCGGCCGGCGCGGCGTCGATATGATGGGGGCGGAAGGCCGCGCCCATCTCGATCGTGTCGCCATAGGCATGGCCGGCGTTCAGCGCGGCGATATTGGCTTCGGCCAGCGTCGGCGCCTTGGCGAACTTGGTCTTGAGCCAGTCGACGATCGGTCCGCGGTCACGGTCGAACATCCACAGCGCAAGGCCGAGCGTCCACATGTTCTTGCAGCGCAGCGCCTCCTTGTTGCCGAGGCCGAAGGGCTTCACCGCATCGAGGGTGAGCTGGCTGATGTTGAACTTGATCAGCTGCCAGCGCGCGAGGCTGCCGTCCTCGAGCGGATTCACCTCATAGCCCGCCTTGGCGAGGTTGCGGGCCGAGAATTCGCCCTCGTCGGCGATGATCATGCCGCCGTCGCGAAGCGCCGCGACGTTCACCTTCAAGGCCGCCGGGTTCATCGCGACGAGCACGTCGGGCTGGTCGCCGGCGGTCTCGATCGAGGCCGAGCCGAAGTTGATCTGGAAGGCCGAGACGCCGAAGGTCGTCCCCTGCGGCGCACGGATCTCGGCCGGGAAATCGGGGAAGGTCGCAAGGTCATTGCCCGCGAGCGCGGTCGAGAGCGTGAACTGGCCGCCGGTCAGCTGCATGCCGTCGCCGGAATCGCCCGCGAAGCGGACGACGACATTCTCGGGGGGCGCATCGCTGTGCGCTTCTTCGGGGGTGAGCAGATGGGTGGCCGTGGCCATGGGAGTCCTGCAAGAGAAAGGAGTTAACGCTCTTCTAGCGCCTTGCTTGGCGAGCGTCACCCTCTCCGCACCGTCATGCTGAACTTGTTTCAGCATCCATGTCCGCGCACGCTGAGGTCGTGGAACGGCAACCCTGCGTCTACATTCTCGCCACCGCCCCGCGCGGAACGCTCTACATTGGCGTCACTTCCGATATCGCCGGGCGCCTGTGGCAGCATCGAAACGGCGTCACGGGCGGTTTCGTGAGCCGTTACAAGGTCATGCGGCTAGTTCGCTTCGAAATGTGCGGCGACATGATCGCGGCGATCGCCCGGGAAAAGCAGCTCAAGCGCTGGCATCGGCAGTGGAAGGTCAATCTCATCTAGAGCGAAAATCCGGACTGGCACGATCTCGCCCCCGGTGCCGGAATTCAGTCCGGACCGGGAGCGGTGCTAGATGGATGCTGAAACAAGTTCAGCATGACGATAGTAGGGGGTCCATGACCGCTCCCTTCGTCCGTCCCGACGTCGCCGCTTTGCTCGAGATCACCAATCGTCCCGGTGCCAAGCGCGCGGCCGATGTCGGGCTCGAGGGCGCGCGTGGGATGATGCATGCCAGCCGCAAGCTGTTCGATGCGGAAGTCGGCGCGCTGGCGGTGATCCGCGATATCGCCGGGGGTCCCTGCCCGATGCGGCTTTACGACGCGCGGGCCGAGCGCGGACCGGGGCCGGCCCTCGTCTTCTATCATGGCGGCGGGTTCGTGATCGGCGACCTCGACACGCACGAGCCGCTCTGCGCCGAAATCGCCCGGCTGATCGATCTGCCGGTGGTCAGCGTCGACTATGCGCTGGCGCCGGAAGCCCCCTTCCCCGCCGGGGTCGAGGATGCCATCGCCGCCGCGCGGTGGATCGGCGGGAGCCCCGCCGAGCTCGGCCGGAGCGCGACCGGGCTGGTCCTCGCGGGCGACAGCGCGGGCGGCAATTTCACCATCGTTACCGCCCTCGCCCTCCGCGACGCGCCGGCCGCGGTGCCGGTGCTTGCGCAATGGGCGATCTACCCGGCCGGCCACCCGACCCGCCATTATCCGAGCCTCGACCTGTTCGGTGAGAACTACCTTCTCAGCCGCGAGAGCATGGCCTGGTTCGACCGCTGCTACCGGCCCGACCCCAAGGACTGGCGCTACGATCCGCTGGCGATCGACCAGGCCGGGCTGCCCCCGACCCTCGTGGTGACGGCGGGCCTCGACCCGATCCGCGACCAGGGCCGGGCCTATGCCGCGGCCTGCGCGGCGGCCGGGGTCGAGACGGTCTATCTCGAGTGCCCGGGCACGATCCACGGCTTCCTCAACCTGCGAAAGGCGCTGCCGAGCGCGCAGGCCGATCTCGAGCGCTGCATCGCCCATCTGAAACTGCTGCTGGAGCATCGCGCATGAGCACCAACGACTATCGCCGCGGGGTCGGCATCATGCTCCTCAACGGAGCGGGCAAGGTCTGGGTCGGACGGCGGATCGACCGCACTGACGAGGCCTGGCAGATGCCGCAGGGCGGGATCGACCCGGGCGAGGAGCCGTGGGACACGGCCCTGCGCGAGCTCGAGGAAGAGACGGGTATTCCCCGCCACCTCGTCGAGCGGGTGTCCGACGCGCCCGAGCGGCTGCGCTATGACCTCCCCGAGGAAATCCGCGGACGGCTATGGGGCGGCAAGTGGAAGGGACAGGAGCAGGACTGGTTCCTGTGCCGCTTCCTCGGCCGCGAGAGCGACGTCGACATCGCCACCAAGCATCCCGAATTCGACGCGTGGAAATGGGTCGATCCGGCCGAACTTCCCGACCTCATCGTCCCCTTCAAGCGCGACCTCTACCGCCAGCTACTCGCCCACTTCCGCGAGCATCTCGGCCTGCCCTGAGCGCTCAGTCCGTCCGGGGGCGCCCTAGCCGGACCGCAAGCGCGATCCACAGCGGAATGGTCACCAGGAACAGCTGCGAGAGCTGCGGCACGACGAGGCTGACCGCCAGGCCCACCACCGAGCCTCCGACCACCCCCCACGGCCGGGCGCGGGTGGCCGCGCGTTCGATCGGGTCGGCCCCCTCGGCGAGGAAGGGCGGGTCGGTCACCTTCCGGATGAGGTGTAGGTTGAGCAGCGCGGTTACCAGCAGGACCAGATTGTAGGTGAAGGTCGGGACGACCGCGCCGAAATTCTCGCTCATGTAGGCGGTCGCGAAGGGCATGAAGGCGACCGCGCACAGCATCGCGAGGTTGGGACCGATCAGGCCGGTCGCATAGTGGCCGACCTGCCCGAAGGCACGGTGATGACCCGTCCAGAAGGCCCCGATCACCCAGAAGCTGACGAAGAAGCCGATGAAATTGGGGATCCGCTGCGCCAGCGCGCGCAGATGCTCGGCACTGTCGGCGCCGTGCGGCAGGTGCGGCACCTCGATCTCGATGACGAGAAGGGTGATGGCGATCGCGAACACCGCGTCGGAGAAGAAGACCAGCCGCTCGAGCAGCGGCGGGTGGTGATGCCCGCCGTGGTGAAATTCCGTCCTCATCGCTGCCCCCTCGCCCTCGCGGCCCCGCGCCAGCGTAGCAAAACCGGCGCGGGGGAAAAGGGAGCGACGGCCTAGGCGGGCTGCTTCGCGCCCATCGCCTCGGCAAGCTTGCGGACCTTGTCGGCGATCTTGGGGTCCTCGGCCCGCTCGGCGGCCTTGGCGGTGGCGGCACCGATGCTCTGGAGCAGGTCGCCGATCTTGCCGCCGTCGGGCGCGTCGGCCTTCAGCGCCTTTTCGAGCCGCTCGAGGTCGCCGGCGAGGCCCTTGGCGCCGGGGAAATCGGCCTTGCAAAGCTCCTCCACCCAGTCGGCGGCAAGCTTGGCACCCTGGGCGGGCGTGGTCTTCTCGATGCCCTTGTCGAAGGCATTTTCGGTGGCGGTGAAACGCTGCGGCATGACTTGCTCCTGTTGATGCACACGGCGGCAAGGCGCCGCCATCCTTCTCAACGAAGCACGCCCGCCCTGGCCGCTACGGGCCATGGGCGGGGCCGGGTCTGCAACGATCAGCCGGCGGGGCTGAGCACCGCGCAGGCAATGCGGTCACCGCTGTTGCCGCTGGGGTCGGTCATGTTGTCGTCTTCGCGGGCGTGGATGACCAGCGCCGAGCCGTCCGCATCGCGAAGGGCGGCGAGGCTGGCGCCGTTCAGCACCACGGTCTCGCGCAAGGTGCCGTTGGCGGCCACCGGCACGTTGGGAAGGTCGCCGCCATGGGGACCGTCGGGGTTCATCGTGCCATGCTTGCGTGATGTCGGATTCCAGTGGCCGCCCGCGGTGGTGAAGCCTGGCGGATCGCAGCGCCCGACGGCGTGGACGTGGAGCCCGTGGCGACCGACGCTGAGGCCATTGGCCTCGACCCGGAAGCTGACCGCGCCGGGCGTCTCCCACATCCGGACGGTCCCGACCGCCTGCCCGCTGGTGCCCACAAGCGGGACGGCAATGGCATTGGACGGCGCGTCCATCGGGGTTGCGCAGCCACCGGCGAGGGCAGCCAGACCAACGAGCCCGAGGCCCGCGACACCAATCAGCTTCGGCATGTTCTTCTCCTCGAGCGCCCAACGCATGGAAACGAAAAAAGGGCGGCCCTCCACGAAGGAGAGCCGCCCAGGATCATTCGGGATGGTTCCCGAAACGCATGATCGTCAGAAGGCCTTGGCGTAGGCCTCGTTGCCGACGAAGCCCATCTTCGAGACGTTGGCCTGCTTGGTCACGACCAGCACCTGGTCGACGAGGTCATAGCGGGCGTTCGGCTCGGGCTGCAGGTGCAGCTCGGGGACGGGGTTCAACTGCTGGGTGACGTCCAGATACTGGCGCAGCTGGACCTGGTTCACGGGCGCGCCGTTCCACAGGATATTGCCAGCGGCGGTCACCACGATCTTGTTCTTGACCGGGTCGATGATCTCCTGCTGCGGGTTGTCGCCCTGCGGGAGGTCAAGCTTCACGGCGTGGGTCTGCGGCGGGATGGTGATGATCAGCATGATGATCAGCACCAGCATCACGTCGATCAATGGAGTCGTATTGATCTCCATCATCGGCTCGCCTTCGGAATTATTCGACGTCGTCTGCATCGCCATGAGGCGTATTCCTTCCTTTACAGGCGCGTCACGGCGGCACCCGGCGGCGGCTCGGAAACGAAGCCGACGCGGGCGAACCCGGCACGCTGCATCTGGAAAATCGTCCCGCCGATGCACTTGTACGGCGTGTTCACGTCACCGCGGATATGCACTTCGGGCATCGTGTCCTCGGTGAGGTTCTCGGCACCGCCGGCCTTCTTCACCGCGTCCTCGAGCTTCTTCACCGCCGTGTCGAGCAGCGCCTGCGAGTCGATCGGCCGCATGCCGAGATAGACTTCGCAGCTGTCGCCCGGACCGCCGCGGACCGTCAGTTCGACGTTCTCCGGCTTGGTCTCACGCACTTCGTAGGCAGTCTTGGGGAGGGCGATCGGAACGCTTTCCACCACCACCGGGACGGCGATGAGGAAGATGATCAGAAGCACCAGCATCACGTCCACGAGGGGCGTGGTGTTGATGTCCGACATCGGGACGTCGTCGCCGTCTTCCTTGCCGACACTCATTGCCATGGGATCAGTCTTCCCTCTTCGTTTCGCAGGTCATCGTGAAGAATGGGGCCGGGCATCAACTTGACGCCCGGCGCCCTGAACGATGGCTTAGCGACGGTCGGTCGTGGTCGTGCCAGCCTGCTGGCCGGTCGAGGTCTGACCGGTGGTCAGCGGCTGGGTACCGGCCGGGGTCGGAGCGGCGGCCGAGCGGGTCTGGGCGTTGGCCGAAACCTTGGCCGAACCGGCATTGGCGGTCACCATCTGCGGCTTAACCTTGCCTTCCGACATGATGTAGCCGTGCAGGTCGTTGGTGAAGGCCGCGAGGTCTTCCATGATCGACTTGTTGCGGCGGATCAGCCAGTTGTAGGCGAGCACGGCCGGAACCGCGACGACCAGGCCGAGCGCGGTCATGATGAGCGCCTCACCGACCGGACCGGCGACCGCCGAGATCGAGGCCTGGCCCGACGAGCCGATCTTGATCAGCGCGCGGTAGATGCCGACGACGGTACCGAACAGACCGATGAACGGCGAGGTCGAACCGACGGTCGCGAGGAAGGCGAGGCCTTCGCCGAGACGGGCGCCGATGCTGCCCTGCGAACGCTGCAGGCTGTTGGCCATCCAGTCGTGCTGGTCGATCGGGTTGGTCAGCTTGCCGTGCTGGTCCTGGGCGACGAGCGCGTCGTCGACAATCGCGCGATAGGCGCTCTTGGCGTCGAGCTTGCCCGAGGCGTCACGCAGGTTCGGCGAATTCCAGAAGCTCGCGCGGACGCTGTTGCCCTGCTTGATGATCTTCTGCTGCTCGAAGAACTTGGTGAACAGGATGTAGAAGGTGCCGACCGACATGATCACCAGGATGGCGAACACGGTCCACGAGATGAGACCACCCTCTTCGAGAGCCTGGAGCAGGCCGTAGGGGTTGTCGCCGGCGGGAGCGGCAGCGGCTGCAGCCATCAGAGAGACGAAAGACATAGTGCGTATCCTTACGTGAATTCGTGATGTTCGGTTGGCTCTGCGTTACTTAGTCTTCCGGCAGCTGCCAGCGGATGCGGGTGCTGACCGAGTCAGAAACCTTGGCGCCCGTGCTGTCCGTGGCCGGGGTGAACCGGGCGCGGGACTTGAGCAGTCGGCAGGCCGTGTTGTCGAGCGAACTGGAACCCGAAGAGCTGGTCACCGTGCAGTTGGTGACGCGACCATCCGGACCCACGTCGAGACGAAGTGCCGTGGTGCCCTGCTGCTCGTTACGGATGGCATCCTGGGGATAGTCGTCCGTGGTGATAAGGCCGGGCAGCGAACCCCTCGCCTTCGCCGGCTGCAGCTTCACGGGCGGCGGCGGCGGGGGCGGCGGCGCAGGCGGAGCCGGCGGCGCGGTCGGGGCGGTCGGCGTGATCACCGGCGGCGGGGCCACGTTGGTCGTGGTCACCGGCGGCGGCGCCGTGTTGGTCCGCACCAGCGGCGGCGGGGACACCACCGGCGGCGGGGTCTCGACCTGCTGCTCCGGCGGCGGGGGCGGCGGTTCCTCGGGCGGGGGCGGTGGCTCCTCCTCCACGTCGAAGGTCTTCAGATCTTCAGCGGCCTTCTTGACGACATTGTACGCAAGGCCGGTGATGATCGCATATCCGAGCAGCACATGCAGCAAGGCGACAATGACGATCGAAACCGTCCTGTTCCCGCTCATCTGCCTGCGATTGGCGTATGACATCCTGCCGCAATTCTCCTCAGGGTGAACCACTCCACCAGATCGAACGCGCAGACGGAAGTCGCTTATTCGAACTGGCAGGCCGACGTATCAACATATCATCGGCGGGGTCGGCGCGCTTCCTTAATGTGGCCTCAATGGCGGCGCAATCATATTGTTCCGACTCTGCAACCGCTTGGATGCGCCGTCACGGTGCCGAACCGGAAAAGCTGGCAAATTCAACACCGACGCTCCGCGCATTCGGGTAGACGTCGGGCTTGGCCGACGCCACCCGCAACGCCCTCACTCCGTCGCGCGCAGCAATCCAGTCGTAGATTTCCCGGATCAGGGTCTCTTGCAAATTGAAACGACGCGCCCCGGCGATTCGCTCGATCTCGAGTTTGACGTGATCGTAGTTCCAGGCGCTCTCCGCGGCGTCGTCGGCCGGGACCGAACAGTCGGTCAACCAGATCTCGACCGTGATCAGGAGGCGCTGGGGCGTGCCGATCTCGAAATCGTGAAAGCCGATGTCGGCCATCACCTCGAGCTGCTCGAGGAAGATCTTGGCGGAACGCACCGCCAGCGCGGGCGGAACCAGTCCGTCGAGGCGCGGCGTGAAAGGGATGATGTCGCTCATGACTGTCCTGGATCGAGATATTGCACATCGCGCGGCAGGCGCCAGAAGCGCTGCCCGCCATCGAGGGTGAGCGTCTCGCCGGTGAGGGTCGGCGAGTCCACCAGAAAGCGCAGGGCGTGAAGCACGTCGGCGGGCTCGACCCCCCGCTGGAGCGGATTGAAGCGGTGCATCGCGTCGAAATTGGCCTGGGTCTGTCCTTCGGAGATCAGCATCAGCGCCGGCGCGATGGCATTCACCCTTATCCCCCTCGCGGCGAGGTCCTGCGCGCTCAGGGTGGTCAGCGCGGCAAGCGCCGCCTTGGACAGGGTGTAGCTCAGGAAATCGGGATTGGGCGCAGCGAGCTTGGCGTCGAGGATGTTGACCACCAGCCGGTCACGTCCCTCCCCCGCCGCCCGCCCGAAGGCGGCCGTGAGCAAGGCCGGGGCGGCGACATTGACCGCCATGTGCGCGGCCAGCTCGTCGGCCGAGAACCGGCTGAGCGTGTCGGGCGCGAAGCGCGCGGCATTGTTGACGAGCAGTGACGGGGCCTGGGCGCAGGCGGCCATGATGGCCTCCGCCGCCCCGTCCCCATCGGCAAGGTCGGCGACGACCTTCAGCGCGCCTTGCGGGACGTCGTCGGTCTCGCGGCGGACATGGGCGACCACGGTCCAGCCGTCGGCAAGCAGTCCCTCGGCGAGGACTCGGCCGACACGCTTGCCCGCGCCGGTGACGATGGCGGTCCTGGTCATCCTTTCGCCTCTAGCGGCGGGCCTTGCGGAAACAAGGCGGGAGGCTCATCTGCCCCAAGCGCCTATGCCCGAGACCAATCCCCCGATCGACATCAGCCGGCTGTCACTTGCCGAGATCGAGGCGGCGGTGGCGGCGCAGCGCCGCCCGCCGGTCGAGCGCTGGAACCCCCGGCATTGCGGCCACAGCGGCATGCGGATCGACCGCGAGGGCCGCTGGTGGCACGAGGGCAGGCCGATCGAGCGGGCGGCGCTGGTTCGCCTGTTCGCGAGCGTCCTCAGGCGCGAGGAAGACGGGTCCCATGTCCTCGTCACGCCGGCCGAAAAGCTCGACATCGACGTCGACTTCGCGGCCCTTCGCGTGGTGGCGATGACGATCGAGGGCAGCGGCGAGGCGCAGCGGATCGCGCTCCAGCTCAACACCGGCGAGGCGCTGGTGGTGGGCCCCGACCACCCCCTCACCGTCCGCGAGGAGCTGCCGCTGGTGGCGGTGCGCGGCGGGCTCGAGGCGAGCTTCGAGCGGCCGGTCTATTTCGAACTTGCCGAGCTTGCGCTCGCCGCCGACCCGCCGGGCGTCTGGAGCGGCGGCCGGTTCTTCCCGCTGGGTCCTTCGTGAGCCTGACCGACCGGCTCCGCCGCGCCCTTGCCGCTCCCCCGCCGCCCGACCTCCTGCCCGGCGACATCCTCGAGGAACCGGGCCATCCGCTGACCCCCGCCGCGGTGTTGGTCGCGGTCACCCGGCGGGCCGAGCCCGGGGTGATCCTGACCGTCCGGCGCGAACATCTGCGGACCCACGCCGGGCAGATCGCCTTTCCCGGCGGGCGGATCGACCCGACCGACCGCGACGTGGCAGCCGCGGCCCTGCGCGAGGCCCATGAGGAGATCGGCCTGCCGCCGGCCTCGGTCTCGCTGTGGGGGGCGGCCGACCCCTATCGCACCGTCACCGGCTATTCGGTGGTTCCGGTGCTTGGCGAGATCGCGCCCGACCTCTCGCTGATCCCGCAGGAGGCCGAAGTCGCCGACTGGTTCGAGGCGCCGCTTGCCTTCCTCCTCGATCCCGCCAATCAGCGCGCGGTCGAAGCCGAGTTCAAGGGACGAATGCGCACCTATTACGAAATAACGTGGGAAGGCCGCCGGATCTGGGGCGCCACCGCGGCCATGCTGGTCAATCTTTCGAAGCGGCTCGGCCCGTGGACCTGAGCGCACTCCAGGCGATGGCGGCCCGCCCGGGGGTCGCGGCATTGCTCGCGGCGCTGGGGCCTGGCGAGGCGCGGCTGGTCGGCGGCGCGGTTCGCGACGGGCTGCTCGGCGAGGCGGTCGCCGACCTCGACCTTGCGACCACCCTCTCTCCCTACGAGGTGATGCGGCGCTGCGGCGCAGCCGAGATCCGCACCGTGCCCACGGGGATCGCGCACGGCACGGTGACCGCGCTTGCCCATGGCGAGACGCTCGAGGTGACCACGCTCCGTGCCGACCTCGACACCGATGGCCGCCACGCCACCGTGGCCTTTACCGACGACTGGCAGGAGGATGCGGCGCGGCGCGATTTCACCGTCAACGCGCTCTACTTCGATCCCGCCACCGGCGCGCTGTTCGACTATTTCGGCGGGGTCGACGACCTCGCGGCGCGGCGCGTCCGGTTCATCGGCGAGCCGCTCCAGCGAATCGCCGAGGACCATCTGCGGATCCTGCGCTTCTTCCGCTTCACCGCGCGCTTCGCGCAGGCGCCCGATCCCGCCGGCCTCGCCGCCTGCGTCGCCCGCGCCAACGACCTCATGGCCCTGTCGCGGGAGCGGATCGCCGACGAGTGGCTCAAGCTGCTCGGCCTGCCCGATCCCGTGCCCACGGTCGGGCTGATGCTCGAGCAGGGCGTGCTGCTGCCCGTCCTTCCCGAGATCGCGGCCGGGGCCGAGGCGCGGCTCGCCGCACTGGTCGCGGCCGAGCGCGCGGCGGGAATCGCGCCTGCCGCACTTCGCCGGCTCGCGGCGCTGATCCCGCGCGACGTCGCGGTGGCCGAGAAGATCGCGGCGCGGCTAAAGCTCAGCAACAAGGCCCGCAAGCGCCTCGCTGCGGCGGCCGACCCCGCCCGCGTTGGCGCACCGCGCGCCATGGCCTATGCGCTGGGGACCGAGGAAGCACAGGACCGGCTGCTGCTTGCGGATCGGCCGCGGGAGGCGAAGGCACTGATCGGCTGGACCCCGCCGCGGCTTCCGCTCGGCGGCGGCCAGCTGATCGCGCGCGGACTCGCCGCCGGGCCGGTGGTCGCGCGAACGCTGAAGGCGATCGAGCGGCGCTGGGTGGAAGAGGAATTTCCCGAGGCCGACCGGCTCGAGGTCATCACGAACGAAGAGCTGGCGCGCGCCACGGCTTCCTGACGGCGACACGGGACGCAAGTGTGCCGGCCGCAGGCGGGCGTGCGGCCGGCACGTTTTGGTTCCGAGCAGCGGGGAAGCTCGGCTCGGAGCATCCGGGTGACCCCCAAGGGGGAAGCGGGTCACACGAATCCTGATGATCGGAATATGCCCCTCGAAGCGGGGGCGTCACAGCTGGGCTTAGGACCGTAGGTCCCGGGCCTGTCGGCTAGAGGCCCGCCTCGACCGCGAGGCGGATGAGATCGGCGCTGGTCGGCACTCCCAGCCGCTCCATCAGCAGCGCCCGGTGCATCTTCACCGTCTTCTCGCTGATCTTGAGTTCCCAGGCGATCTGCTTGTTGAGCAGGCCCTTGGCGATCAGTTCGAGCACCTGGCGCTGGCGCGGCGGCAGAGTCTTGACCGCGAGCACCGCCCGCTCGCGCCGGCCGGCGAAGACGGCGCTGCTCTCCATCCCCAGTTCGACTTGGCTGCCGAGGAACCAGGCGAGCTCGCCATGGGTGTCGAACAGGGGCGTCACCAGCACCGCGTTGCGAAAGGCGGTGCCGTCATATTTGTAGTTGAGGATGTCGACCAGCACCGGCTTGCGGTTGCGGACGCCCTCGCGGATCCGCTCGGTCAGCCACGGCTCGGTCGCCGCGCCGGACAGGAAGCGGCAGTTGCGGCCGAGGATCTCGCGCTCGGGATAGCCGGTCAGGTCGCAGAAGGCCTGGTTCGCGACCTCGAGGGGATTGTCGGGCTTGCGGGGATTGCTGAGCACCGTCGCAATGGGGCTGAACCCCACCGTTTCGACCAGCCGTTCTTCATCGATCGAAGCCAGCATTCGGCTCCTCCGTGCTTCCCCTGCCCCTCGGGCTCTACACCGCCATATGGGTGCTGGCGAGGACATTTGCAGGGTGAAGCCGAAGTTTACTGTTGGCGGGTCCGACCGCTTTTCCTAACCTGCATTGAGTTGTGGAGGAATATCGAACCACAAAAAGTCGTTGCATCCCCGCAACTTGAAGCCGGTTCGCAAAGCTTGCGCCCCTCTGGGGGTGTGGCTCCAATGTCACAGCGGTGCCGCTGCGGTTGTTCAGCTTTCGCTTGAGCGAAACCAATGGCCTGCATTACAGGTTCGGGGCGCCATCAACACTAACTCAGAGCGAGAAGGGGAACGCATGCGCAAATACCTCCTGGCTGCCGCCGCTGCGGCTGCCATCACCTCGCCGGCAATGGCCCGTGACAAGTCGGGTTATGTCGGCATCGATCTTGGGCCGATGCTGGTCGAAGACATGAAGGTCGACGTCAAGGACGCCGCCGGGACCCGTTACCCGGACTTCCTCGTGATCGATCACAAGACCGGTTACGACGTCGGCGTGAACGCCGGCTACGACTTCGGTGCGGTTCGCGCCGAGGCCGAAGTGGCCTACAAGCGCGCTGCGCACGGCGACTACATCATCGACGCCGTCCAGTATGACGGCGACGGTCACTCGAGCTCGCTGTCGGTCATGGGCAACCTGCTCCTCGACTTCGGTGCCGATGACAGCTGGCAGGGCTTCTTCGGTGGCGGCGTGGGCCTCGCCCGCACCAAGGTTTCGACCCCGATCGGGTCGGCCAAGGACAGCGGCTTCGCCTGGCAGCTCATGGCTGGCGTCCGCTATCCGATCAGCGACAACATCGACTTCGGCGTGAAGTACCGTCTGTACAATCACGACGTGAAGGACGATCTCGACTTCTTCCCGCTGGCGGATGTCGCCGGTCGTGGCGACACGCGGTTCCGGTCGCACTCGCTGCTCGCGAGCCTGACCTTCAACTTCGCGCCGCCGCCGCCGCCGCCGCCGCCCCCGCCGCCCCCGCCCCCGCCGCCTCCGCCGCCGCCCCCGGCGACGCAGACCTGCCCGGACGGTTCGGTGATCCTGGCGACTGACACCTGCCCGGTGCCGCCGCCGCCGCCGCCGCCGCCGCCGCCCGCTCCGGAGCGCGGCTAAGCGGTTGGGAGCAGGGTTTCGGCCCTGCTCCGGCCACTGGCAAAGAGACGGGGTGGAGCTTCGGCTCCGCCCCGTTTTCTTTTGCCCGCGGCACATGAGGCCCACGAAAAAGGCCGGGGGATCGCTCCCCCGGCCCTTCCCGTTTCCGCTGGATCGACGCTTACGGCGTCGCCGGCCGCGCCACGCTGGTGTAGGCGGTCGAGGCGGCGAGCTGGAGGTCGGGGCGGCCGTCCCAACCATAGACGTCCTTGCGCATCGCCAGCTTGCCGTCGGAGCCTTGCTCGGCGGTCAGATAGGTCAGGTAGATCGGCACGCCGGTCTGGAGCTGGACCATCTGCTCGGGATCGTTGCCGCTCATCGCCGGCTCGCGGCCCATCAGCCAGCGGGCGAAGCGGCGTGCGTCCTCGAGCCGGATACAGCCGTTCGACAGGTGGCGATCGGCCTCCTTAAACTTGTCGCGCGCGGGCGTGTCGTGGAGGTAGATGTCCTGCCCACTCGGGAACGGCACCTTCAGCCGGCCCATGCTGTTGGCGGGCCCGGGCTTCTGCCGCACGCGGAGCGATTCGGGATTGTCGATGACCTTCTGCCAGTCGACCTGCGCGGCCGACATGACCGTCGCGTTGGGACCCCAGCCGCTCATCACCTCGTAGCCGCGCGGCTTCAAGTAGCCGTCGCCGCCCTTGAGCGCGCCCGGCCCCACCGTCTTGTGGATGAGGTTGGGCGGCACGTTCCAATAGGGATTGAGCGTCACGTAATGGATGATGCTGGCGATCATCGGGGTCTGCAGCTGCGGAGTCCCGACGACGACCTTCATCCGGTCCACCGGCTGGCCGTTCTCGTACATGGTCAGCATCGCATTGCCGATGTCGACGATGACGAAGCGTCCCGCCGCGGGCAGGAAGCGCGCCCGCTCGAGATTGGAGGTGAGCGCGGTGTCGGCGGCGGTCATCCCGCTCGCCAGCGCGGCCTCGCGCAGGGCCCGGTAGGTCGGATTGACGTCCGCCATCTTGTCGAGCTGCGCCGAGAGGTCGGTAGCCGCGGCGGTGGTCAGCAGGATCTGGTCGGCGCGGGCCTGCGGCTTGAGGATCGCATAGCCGTAGACCACGCCCTTGGGCGGGGTCCGCAGATATTGCATGTAGGCGACCCACGCCCGCGACAGGGTGATCTCGGCCGACTTGATCGCCGCGGCGTTGCCGGGCTGGGCCGAGGCGATGGCGGCATCGACCTGCGCGGCGAGCGCCGGGCCCTGGGTAAAGCCGTCGATCGGCGCGCGCTTGAGGATCGCCGACAGGCGCGAGGCGGCGGCGCGAGTCGCGTCGCTGCGGAACCAGACCGGCGCCTCGTTATGGTAGTAATAATAAGCCTCGACCGGATCGGTCGGAACGACCCGGACCACGGGCGGCGGCGGCGGCGCGGGCTTCTTCTTCGCCTCGGCCACGGCGGGCACGAGCGCCAGGGACAGGATACAGGTGCTTAGCAGGAGCTTCTTCACTGGGCCGGTTCCCCGTTGTTCGGATGGTTGCCCTTTCATTAGGCGCTCGCGACTGTCGGGCAAGTGAACCGCGCCGCGCCGGGGCGAACGGCAGGCGGTTGGACGGCAACTGTGGTTTCAGGGACTCAGCCGGAGCGGCAGTCCGCCAGCTCAGGCGCCGGCCTGCTCCAGCACCGGGCCGATGCGGTCGATCGTGTAAGGCTTCTCGAGCAGGGGAGCGTCGGCGAACACCGCGGGCGGCGGCTCGACGTGGCCGCCGCTGGCGATGACGAACGGCAGGCCGCGCTCCTTGAGCGCTTCGGCCGCCGGCCACACCAGCTCGCCCTTCAGGTTGACGTCGAGGATGGCGAGATCGAATTCGCCCTCGCGGCACTGGACGATCGCGTCGGGAAGATTGTCGCAGCTCGCGACAATGCGGTGCCCGAGGGTCTCGAGGAAATCCTCGAGCATCATCGCGATCAGCGGTTCGTCTTCGACGACGAGAATGGCACGGCCTTGTTGCACCTGGCGGCTATTGCGAAAGCGGAACGGATGCGCAACCGTTATTCGCGCGTTGCCAAGACTTTACGCGCCGCCTCCGACAGTTCCTGGACCGAGAAGGGCTTGGGAAGGAAGGCAACATTGTCGATATCGATCGAGCGGCGAAGCTGCTCCTCGGCATAGCCCGACATGAAGAGGATCTTGAGTTCGGGCCGGGTCTTGCGGGCTTCGCGGACCATGGTCGGGCCGTCCATCACCGGCATGACGACGTCGGAGATGAGGAGGTCGATGGTCTCGCCGCGGTTGATGATCTCGAGCGCTTCCTCGCCATTGTCGGCGGTCAGCACGGTATAGCCCTGGCGGGTCAGCGCGCGCTCGGCGACGGTGCGGACCATGGGCTCGTCCTCGACCAGCAGCACCGTTCCGGTGCCCCACAGCTCCTCGGCCTTGGGCTTGGGTCCGGCGACCGCCTTGCTGGCGCCCTTCTCCTCGCTGTGGACGGGCAGGTAGATGACGAAGCTCGTCCCCTCGCCCACCTTGCTGGCGGCGAAGATGAACCCGCCCGACTGCTTGACGATGCCATAGACGGTGGAGAGACCGAGGCCGGTGCCCTTGCCGACTTCCTTGGTCGTGAAGAAGGGCTCGAACACCTTGCCCAGCACGTTCGCCGGGATGCCGCAGCCGGTGTCCGAGATGCTGAGCGCGGTATAGTCGGCGATCGGCAGGATGTCGGAGCCCAGTTCGGCGACCTGATGGCTGTGCACCGCATAGGTCTGGATGGTGAGCGTCCCCCCGCCCATCCCCGCCATGGCGTCGCGGGCATTGACCGCGAGATTGACGATCACCTGCTCGAGCTGGCCGGGATCGGCACGGACCGCGCCGAGGTCGCGTCCGTGCTTGACCTGTAGCACCACGGTCTCGCCGAGCAGGCGCTTCAGGAGGTGACTGACCTCGCTGACCACGTCGGGCAGCTGGAGCACCTGCGGGCGCAGCGTCTGCTGGCGCGAAAAGGCGAGCAGCTGGCGGGTCAGGCCCGCCGCGCGGTTCGAGTTCGACTTGATCTGCTGGATATCGTCATAATCGCTGTCGCCAGGCGTATGGCGCATCAGCATCAGGTCGCAGTGGCCGATGATCGCGGTCAGGATGTTGTTGAAGTCGTGCGCGACGCCGCCGGCGAGCTGGCCGACCGCCTGCATCTTGGTCGCCTGCGCGACCTGGCGCTTCAATTTGGCTTCCTCGCTATTGTCCTTGAGCAGCAGGAGGACGCTCGCCTCGCCGAGATTACGCAGCCCCGCGATGGTCAGCGCGACCGGCTCGCCCGGCTGGTGGGCAAGGCGCACCGCAAGGTCGCCCGACATGGCGGGGCCGCGGCTGTTGCGGCGGACCGCGTCGGCGACCGCGGCCTTGTCCTCCTTCACCACGAGGTCGCTCGGAAAGGCGGGGAGCGGCCCGTCGCCAAGCGCGGCGGCATTGCGGAAGGCGCGGTTGCTGGTGAGGAAGCGCCCGTCGCGGTCGACCAGCGCAAGCCCGAGCGGGAGGAGGTCGAGCAGCGCCTGGAGGCTGGCGGGCTCGCCAAGGCTCGGCGCTTCGCCCGAGGCGAACAGCATGGTGATTCCGCCGGCATGGCCCGCTCCGGGCTCGGCCGGGATGTGGAGCAGGCGGAGCGGCTGGCCTTCGCTCCCTTCGGCCGCGATCCGCACCCGGCCCTCGCCCGCCCCTTCGAGCAGCACGTCGATCCGGTCGGCTTGCCCGGCGGCGAAGCCGGTGCGGCGGGCAAACAGGCCGTTGGCGGCGATCACCCGGCCATCGCCGTCGATCACCGCACCGAGCACGCCGGCCTCGCCGAGCACCTCGCCCTCGACGCCCTGGAGGCGTTTCACGAGCACGAGCAGCGGCGAGCGGCGGGGTCTGGGGAAACGCCACAGGAGGCGGTCGCGGGCCGCGCCCACGCGCCGGATCTCGACCGCGACCGGTCCGTCGGCGGTGGCGAGCCCGGCCGCACAGCCCTCGCCGTCACGCCAGGCGAGGTCGCGCGCGGCCTCGAGCGCGAGCCTCGTGTCGGCATCGAGGTCGATCTCACCCGGCGCGGGAAGCCCGGGAAAGCGCTCGCGATAGCCGGCATTGACCGCCAGCAACCGGCCCTCGGCGTCGGTCAGCGCGGCGGGGTCGGCGCACAGGCCGAGCCCCTCGGAGACGAGCGAATAGTCGGGCGCGACCTCGGCGACCGGCTGGTCGAGCGCGTCGGGCACCCGGCGGCGCCAGGCGATCAGCCCGGCCGCCGCGACGCCGATCCCGAACAGGATGGCGATGACCGGCTGCCGGGCGGCAAGCGCGATCACCACCACGCTGGCGAGGGCCAGGGCGGCGAGCAGGGGAAGCAGCCACGGCTCGCCCCGAGGGACGGGCTCAGCGTCGATCGCGGCGAGCCGGGCGTGCAGCATTCAGCTTACCAGACGCGGACCCGCTGGGCCGGCGCGAGATACAGCTTCTGACCGGCCTGGACGTTGAACGCATTGTACCAGGGGTCGAGGTTGCGGACGACCGAGACGCGCTGCTCGGCCGGGCTGTGCGGATCGGTCAGCAGGCGCTGGCGAAGCGCCGGCTCGCGCAGCTTGTTGCGCCACACCTGGGCCCAGCCGAGGTAGAAGCGCTGGTCGCCGGTGGTGCCGTCGAGCACCGGTGCCGCCGCACCGCCGAGGCTGTGCTTATAGGCGTCGTAGGCGACGGTCAGGCCGGCGAGGTCGCCGATGTTCTCGCCCAGCGTCAGCTGGCCGTTCACATGCTGGCCGGGAAGCGGCTCATAGGCGTTATACTGCGCCACCAACTGGGCGGTCGCGGCATTGAAGGCCTTGAGGTCGTCCGCGGTCCACCAGTCGGCGAGCCGGCCATATTCGTCATATTTCGAACCCTGGTCATCGAAGTGGTGGCTGATCTCGTGGCCGATGACCGCGCCGATGCCGCCGTAGTTGAGCGCCGGGTCGGCATTGGGATCGAAGAAGGGCGGCTGGAGGATCGCGGCCGGGAAGACGATCTCGCTCATCGAGAAGTTCGCATAAGCGTTGATCGTCATCGGGGTCATGCCCCATTCCCACTTGTAGATGGGCTTGCCGAGCTTGTTGATGTCATAGGCATATTCGAAGCGCCGCGAGCGCAGCGCATTGCCGAAGGCATCGTCACCGGCGACCGCGAGGCCGCTCATGTCGCGCCACTGGCTCGGGTAGCCGATCTTGGTGTTGAAGTTGGCGAGCTTGGCGCGGGCGCGGGCCTTGGTGGCGGGCGCCATCCAGGTCAGCCCGTCGATCCGCCGGCCCATCGCCTCGACGACATTCTTGACGAGTTCGTCGGCCGCGGCCTTGGTCTCGGGCGGGAAATATTTGGCGACGTAGAGCTTGCTGACGTCGTCCTGGAGGGTGCCGGTGGTGAAGGACACCGCCCGCTTCCAGCGCGCTTCCTGCTCGGGGGTGCCCGACAGGGTCGTGCCGAAGAAGGCGAAATTCTCCTTGTCGAACGCGCTCGGCAGGACCGCGGCATAGCCGTCGAGCGAGCGGACCAGGAGCTGGTCGCGGATCACCGACATCGGGGCCCGGGCGAGGATCCTTGCGATCCCGGTGATGGCGCTCGGCTGCGCGACGAGAAGCTCGTTGACGCCGTTGGCGCCGGCCGCCGCGAACATCCGCGAGAAGTCGAAGCCCGGCGCGGTCTTGGCGAGCTGCGCCACGGTGAACTTGTTGTAGGTCTTGGTCGCGTCGCGGCTGTCGACCCGGGTCCAGTGAACCTTGGCAATCTCGGTCTCGAAGGCGAGGATCGCCTGGGCGCGGGCCGCGGCATTGGGCTCGCCCGCGAGGGTCATCACGTTGGTGAGATGGGCCACGTACTTGGCACGGATGTCGGCCAGCTTGGCGTCATCCTTGAGGTAATAGTCGCGGTCGGGCAGCCCGATGCCGCTCTGACCCATCGAGAGGATATAGTTCTCGGGCGCCTTGTCGTCCTGGCCGACATAGGCCGCGAAGGGCGTGCGGACGCCGTTCTTGGCGGCTTCGGCGAACAGGGTCGGAAGCGCCGCGCGGCTGGTCGTGCCCTTGATCGTGTCGAGCCACGGCTTGATCGGCGCCAGGCCCTTCGCGTCGATCGCGGCTTGGTCCATGAAGCTCGCATAGACCGCGCCGATCCGGCTGTTGGGATCCTTGGCGGCTTCCTCGATCAGGCCGCGGGTGCGCTGCTTCGACAGGTCGTCGAGCACCGTGAACATGCCGTAGCCGCTCTTGTCGGCGGGGATCGGGGTGTTCTTGGCCCAGGTCCCGCTGGCATATTCGAAGAAATTGTCGCCCGGCTGGACGGCGGTGTCCATGCCCGCGGCGTCGAAGCCATAAGCGCCGATCTCGGCCTTGGGCGCGGGGGCCGCGGCAGGGACGGGCTCGGCGGCGGCGACGGGGGCGACCTCGGCGGTCTCGACCGGAGCGGTGGTCGCGCAGCCGGCAAGAATGGTGGTCGCGGCCAGAACGGAAAGCAGTCGCTTCATGAATGATGCACTTTCTTCAAGGATGGCGGTTGAAGAGTTCGGGACGGGCACGCCTGCGCCATTTGCGATGCACCCACCAGCGCCAGACGACAATCGACACTCCATAGCCGACGAACGCACAGGCGAGCGCGATCACGAACAGCCCGGTGATCATTGCCGGAGCCGCGTCGGACAGCAACCATTGCGACCATTGCCGCAGTCCCGCGCCGCTCGAATAGAGCTGTTCGAAGGCCGCGAGGTCGGCGTGGAAGCCGAGTTTGTTGCCGACCGCGATCCCCGCGACGAGGAAGAAGGGCGTGGTCGCGGGATTGCTGAGGAAGGTCATCGCCGCCGCGATCGGGATGTTGCCGCGCACCGGGATGCACAGCAGCGCCGCGCCGACGATCTGGAGGCCGGGGACCATCAGGAAGATGCCGATCAGGAGCCCGGCGAAGACCCCCGCCGGGACCGAGCGCCGGGTGAAGCGCCACAATTCGCTGCGCCGAACGCGCTTGCCGAAGGGCTTGAGCCAGCGACTCTCGAGCACTTCCTCGCGACTCGGCGTGGCCTTGTCGGCGAGACGCTGGAAGAAGCCGCGATCAGCCATGGCGGGATCGGGCAGTCCCACGCTCAGCCATGGGCCCGGAGCAGGCGGCCCTGCTCGCGCTTCCAGTCGCGCTCCTTGATCGTGTCGCGCTTGTCGTGCGCCTTCTTGCCCCGCGCCAGCGCCAGCTCGACCTTGGCCTTCCCCTTGGAATTGAAATAGATCGACAGCGGCACGAGCGTCAGGCCCTGGCGATTGATCGCGCCCATCAGCTTGCCGATCTCGCGCTTGCGCAGCAGCAGCCGGCGCTTGCGGCGCGGCTCGTGGTTCATCCAGCTGCCGTTCTTATATTCGGGGATGTGGCTGTTGATCAGCACCACGTCCTCGCCCTCGACCGTCGCATAGCTTTCCGCGATCGAGCCTTCGCCGTTGCGCAGCGCCTTGACCTCGGTTCCCTGGAGCGAGATCCCCGCCTCGAACCGCTCCTCGACGAAATAGTCGAACCGCGCGCGGCGGTTCTCGGCCACGACCTTGGTCTTTTCGAAAAGGGGAGCGGGAGTGTGAGCCATGGACCTTGCCTCACCGCATCTAGGCGCTGCACCGCCGCCACGGAAGCCGTGATTGTGCGGGAGAGTCGGGTTAATTGACAAATAATCACGATGGTTAACGCCAAAATGGCGGAACTGCGCCATTGGCACGTCCGTTGCTTAACCAATGTCGATGACGAAGCCCTCCCTCGCGCGGCGGTTCGGACGCCTGTTCGTGGTCAAGACGCGCTGGGAAGCATGGGCGGTCACCTGGGCGATCGCGCTGGGTGCGGTCGAGCGCGGCAAACATTATCTCGCGCTCTATCCGGGCAACATGGGCTGGGTGTTCTTCGCGGTCTGCTGCGCGGTGGTCTTCCTCGCCGGCGCCAAGCTGCTCGACGCAACCCGGCCCGAACCCGCGCAGGTGCCGGTGTCGGCAGGACGACGGCCGCTTCAGCGCCCGCGCCGTCCGCTCAGTCGTAGTCGACCCATGCTGTCCCGTCGGAGCGGCGGTTCAGCGTCACGACCTTCACGTCGCACAGATTGACGCTTTGCCAGGTGACGAGCGTGTCGCCGGCCTTGCCGCGGATGTCGAAGGCGCAAAGCTCACCGCCCGGCGCGGGCTCGCTGGCGCGCGCGCCCGGCGACAGCGCGCCGCCGCCGAGCGGCTTCCACACGCCGCTGGAACTCGATTGACGAATGGCGATCTGGGTGAGGCCTGAGCCCGTGCCGTTGACCAGCACGAAGGGCCCCGGCGTACTCAACCATGCGGCGAGAAATACTGCCCCCAGCATGGGAGCATCATAGCAGGTTTTCCGCCCCTTCGCGAGAGGTCAGGCGGCCTGCGACAGGCCTCCGCGGCCGTGCCGGAAGAGCGGCGCCGAAGCGCTTCGCGAATAGCTTTCCGACAGGGGCAGCGCGGTCCCGCAGAAGCCGCATTCGGCCAGCAGGCGGCCGATCAGCCAGTGGGTCCGGCCGCAACCGGGGCAATGGTTCACCGCATTCTCGCGATAGACGGCGTGATAGCCGCGCATCGCGGGATTGAAGCTTCTCGTCATGTGGCTCGAAGTCAGCATTGGCTGTCCCCTTCGCTCTCGCGTTGTTTTCCGTTCGAGGGTGTAACGAGCGGCGAGTCGTTCGGTTTCAGCGATAATCCGATTTGTTGGTGGGGCTGTCACCTCAGGGCCACGGTCCTGTGCCGGGCCGGGACAGCTGTGGATATTAACTCTTCTTCCATCTTTGCTCCCCAACCTGCGTCCATATCAGCGCCCAGTTGTTGGAGCCGGTCCGTGGAATCGAACCATCGCTATTACGCCCGACGTGCCGCCGAGGAGCGGCTTGCCGCGCAGCGGGCGATGACCGCGGCGGCCCGCGAATGGCACGCCAAGCTCGCCAGCCAGTTCGCCGCCCGAGCGGCCGCGGCATGCGAGGAAGCCGCGAGCGCCGCCTGATTAGGAATCCGTTTCGCTTCTGGCATTAATCTCCGTTATCTGCCATAAACTGCCCCTGCACCGGGCCCCATGCCGGGTGGTGCGATGAAGACAGGGGAGTTTTCGACCATCATGCGCAACATTCTCATCGGCTGTGCCGCAGCGGCGCTGCTCGCCACTCCGGCGGCGGCTCGCGACAAGGCGGGCTATTTCGGTGCGGAGGGCGGCGCCCTCTGGGCGAAGGACCTGACCCACGATCTCACGATCACCAACACCAGCGAGGGCACGTCGGTTCAGCGGATCGACAATGCCGTCAACATGAACTTCAAGAAGCCGGGCCTCGATCTTGACCTGATCGCGGGCTACGATTTCGGCATCGTCCGCCTCGAGGGCGAACTCGGCTACAAGCGCGCGAGCCTCGACAGCGTGGGCTTCGCCGGCGAAGGCACCGTCGACGCCCGCGGCAATGTCGGCGTCACCTCGGCGATGGCCAATCTGCTGCTCGACTTCGGCAAGGACGATGGCGTCAGCTTCTACGCCGGTCCCGGCATCGGCTGGTCGCGGGTCAAGATGAACAACATCGAACCCGACAGCGCCGGCTTCCAGATCGAAGGCAAGGACAATGCGCTGGCGCTGCAGGCGATTGCGGGCATCCGCTACGCCATCACCCCGCAGCTCGATATCGGCCTCAAGTATCGCTACTTCCGGACCGGTCGCCTGCACTTCGACAACATCATCCCCGAGCTGAACACCTTCCAGACGACCTACGACACGCGCACGCGCTTCCGGTCGCACTCGCTGCTGTTCAGCATCATCTACAATTTCGGCGAACCCGCGGCCCCGCCGCCCCCGCCGCCGCCGCCGATGCCGCCGGCGCCCCCGCCCCCGCCGCCGGCCACGCAGACCTGCCCGGACGGGTCGGTGATCCTGGCGACCGACGCCTGCCCGGTGCCGCCGCCCCCGCCGCCGCCGCCGCCCCCGGCGCCCGAGCGCGGCTGAGCGACAGGCCAACCCAAGGAAGCGGCCGGAGAGCAACCCTCTCCGGCCGTTTTCCTTTGCGATCCGGAGCCGCTATGCCGAGCCCCATGTTGCTGCTTTTCGCCGCTGCCCAGGCCGCCACCGCGCCCGCCCCGCTGATGATCTTCTTCGACAGCGGGAAGAGCGAGATCCGCCGCGAGTGGGAACCGGTCCTGGATGAGGCCGCCAAGGCGGCAAGCGGCGGCGCGCGGCTGCTACTGGTTGGGCACACCGACCGGCCGGGAAGCGCGGCCGGCAACCGCCGCATGTCGCTCGCCCGGGCGAAAGCCGTCGCCGCCGCCCTCGAGGCCCGCGGGGTCGCCGCCAGCGCGATCGAGGCCACGGGCGAGGGCGAGGACAATCCCTACATCACGACCGCCGACGGCGTGCGCGAAATCCAGAACCGCCGCGTCGACATTCGCGTCGCGCCCTAGGCAGGCGAAGGGCGCAACGCCCCCTCGCCTGCCCTCTTCGCCCTAGAAACTGAATCCGAACGACACGCCGTAGCGGCGCGGCTCGAGCGTGAAGGCGTTGGTGTAGAGGCCCGACGACTGGTCGCCTACGTATAGGCCGGTGATCGCGTCGTTGTCGGTGAGGTTCTGCACGAAGGCCCGGACGTTCCAGCGGTCGCCCGGCGCGTTCAGCTGCACCTGCGCGTTGATCACCGTGAAGGCGTCGATCTTGTCGATCCGCGTGTTGAAGCTGCGCGCGAAATAACTGCCGGTGTAGGCGATGTCGGCGCGCGGGACGAGCGTCCACTGGCCAAGGTGCAGCGTATATTGCGCGCCCGCCGCGAACTTCCAGTTGGGCGACTGCGGCAGCTCGTTGCCGGTGAGGTCGACCTCGACCCCGGTGGTGACGCTGAAGGGAAGCGGACCCGTCGGGACCCCGAACGCGGTGCGCAGTGCGCTCGGCGGGTTGGCGGCGGTGGCGGCGAGCGCGGCGCAGACGCTGTAGGCGCCGGTCGCACTGGTCCCCGGCACCGGCACCGGCGCGGCGAGCCCGATCGTGCCGTTGACCGCGCCGACATAGGCGGCGGCGGTGCCGGGCGGCAGCGTGGTGGTCGGGACGACCGCGCAATTGGCGGCGTTGGTGAGGTCCTTGATGATCACCGCGTCCGACCGACCGCCCGAGGGATCGCGCGGATCGACCAGCCGCAGCCCCTTGATCTTGCTCTTGAGGTACGAGCCCGAGAAGTTGAGCAGGAAATCCTGCGAGGGACGCAGCACGCCCTCGACCTCGACGCCGTAGACCTCGGCGTTGGTGTTGTCGTTGACAGAGGTGCGGCCGACGATGCGGCTGAGCTGCAGACCCTTGTAGTCGTAGTAGAAGGCCGAGGCATTCAGCCGCAGCAGCCCGTCGAAGAAGGTGTTCTTGGTCCCGATCTCATAGGCGTTGATGGTCTCGGGCTTGAAGGTCGGCGAGATGTTGAAGGCGGGATCGATCGGCGGGTTGAGACCGCCCGCCTTGTAGCCGCGCGAATAGGACAGGTAGACGAGGTTGTTGGCGCCGACCTGATAGTCGACCACCGCGCGTCCGGTGAGCCGCGAGAAGCTGACCTTGCCCCGCGCGTAGGTCTGCGGTCCAGCCGTCGCCGGATCGGCGTCATAGGCGAGGATGAAGGGCGAGCTGTTGGCATTGGAAATGCCGGTGATCGCCGGGAAGGACAGGATCGGCGCACGCGCGACCTGGCTCTTCTCGTCCTTGCTCCAGCGCAGGCCCGCGGTGAGCTTGAGCTTTTCGTTCACCTCGAAGGTCGCGTCGCCGAACACGCCGGTGCTCTTCAGCCGGAAGTCCTTCACCTCCGAATTGAAGAAGGGCGGCGCGAGATAGACTTGCGGGAAGGCGATATTGCCGCCCGCGCGCTGCGCCAGCGTGGTGGCGGCGCCAAGGACACCGGCGGCATAGTCGAGCCCGCTCGACACGACATAATAGTTGGAATCGGTGAATCGACCGTCGGTGTAGATGCCGCCGACGATGAAGTTGAACGGCCCCTCGAAATTGCTGTCGAGATGGGCCTCGATCGACTTTTGCCGATAGTGCGACTGCGAGCGGTCATATTCGCCGCCCGCCGCGGTGCACTGGTTGACGTTGCCGCCGTAGATGCCGCTGTACTGGAGATTGGCTTCCGAGATGCAGGCCGCGCCCGACGGGCCGTTGGGAATGAAGGCCTGCGCGACCGGTGTGAAGGGGTTCGACCCGCCGGGGAAGAAGAAGCCCGGCAGCGAGGCGTTGAACGCCAGCGCCTGGAGGCCGGGATTGCCGGCGAGCGACGAGCCCGCGCTCAGCGTATAGTCGGTGCGGCTGTCGACCGAGGACTTGGCGTAGCCGCCGATGACGGTGAGGCTGAACTGGTCGCCAAGCTCCTGCTCGAGCCGGGCCTGGAGAATGGTCTCGCGCGCCGCATAGGTCGGGTTGAAGTCGGTGTTGACGGTGCGCAGGCTCTGCGGGTTCACCGCGCTACCGAAGAAGGGATCGGGCCCGTAGAGGTTGGTCAGCCCGAGCGGCGCCAGCGCAGGGTCGTTGAGCGCGAGGAACTGCTGCGAGGACAGGATCGCGGCCAGCGTCGAATTGCCGTTCACCGTCCCGTAGCCAAGCTGGTCGGGACGGCAGCCGAGGATGCCGGTGCTGTCGCGCGCGCACAGCTGCTTCTGGATGCGGCTGCGGTCGTCCTTCTCGCGGAAGGCATAGCCGACGAGGTCGAGCGTGGTGCTGCTGGTCGGGCGGATGCGGATGGTGCCGCGCAGCGCCCAAAGGTCACGCCCGTCGATCTTGCTGCCGTCGAACAGGTTCTTGGTATAGCCGTTGCGGTTGAGCGAATAGCCGGCGAGGCGGACCCCGAGGAACGGCGCGATCGGCACGTTGACCATGCCCGTCAGGCGGATCGAGCGGTAATTGCCGTATTCGGCCGTGGCGGCCATGCCGAAGTCGTCGAGCTTGGGCTTGGCGGTGATGAAATTGACCACGCCCGAGGTCGCGTTGCGGCCATAGAGCGTGCCCTGCGGACCGCGCAGCACCTCGACCCGCTCGAGGTCGAAATATTCGGTCTCAAACAGGCGGTTCTCGACCAAGGGCATGTCGTTGAAATGGATGCCCGTGGCGCGGTCGCAGCTGAAGCCGACGCACAGGTCGCCGATGCCGCGGATGGTGAAGCTCGACGAGGTGAAATTGGTCTTGGTGAAGGTGACGTTGGGCAGGCTCAGCTGAAGGTCGGTGGCGTTCGAGATCTGCTGGCGCTGGAGCGCTTCGGAATTGAATGCCGAAACCGAGATCGGGACCGACTGCAAGGTCTCCGCCCGGCGCTGGGCGGTGACCACGATGTCGGTGCTGTCGTCCGCCGCCTGGGTCGTCCCGCTCTGTGCGTCGCCGCCCTGCTCTGCCCCCGCGCCGGTCTGGATGTTCCCCGACGATTGCGGCTGCGGGTCGGGAACGGTCTGGGCGGCGGCGGGCACGGCAACGGTCATGGCCGAAAGCGAAGCTCCGGCCAGCAGCAGGCACGAACGGGTCATTGATGTCTCCCCCCTGGGGCGCATGCCCGCCGAAACAGGGCAGACACGCGCTTCAGAAGCCGCGAGTTTCCGCTTGCAGCGGCGGCCCTGTCAAGGGCAGCATGGGACGAGATGGAGAGCAGTCCAATCAAGGCGGCATCGGCCGTCGATGTCGATGTCCTGCTGATTGGCGCGGGCCTGTCGGGGATCGGCAGCGCCTGGCACCTGCAGACCTATTGCCCGACCATGAGCTACGCGATCCTCGAGGCGCGCGACGCGATTGGCGGGACTTGGGACCTGTTCCGCTATCCGGGCATCCGCTCGGACAGCGACATGTATACGCTGGGCTACAGCTTCGAGCCGTGGACCGACGCCAAGGCGATCGCCGACGGCCCCTCGATCCTCGCCTACGTCAATCGCGTCGCCGACAAATACGACATCCGCCGCCACATCCGCTTCGGGCACAAGCTCGTCAGCGCCTCCTTCGACAGCGCCGCGGCGCGCTGGACGGTCGAGGTGGAGAGCGGCGGCGAACGCCGGACCATGACCGCGCGCTGGCTGCACATGTGCACCGGCTATTACAATTACTCCGAAGCCTATCTGCCCGACTTCCCCGGGCGGGAAAGCTTCAGGGGCCCGCTGTTCCATGCCCAATTCTGGCCGGAGGACCTCGACACCCGCGGCAAGAACGTGGTCGTCATCGGCAGCGGCGCGACCGCGGTGACGATCGTTCCCGAAATGGCCAAGGACGGCGCGGCGCAAGTCACAATGCTGCAGCGCTCGCCGACCTACATGGTCAGCCGCCCGGCGGTCGACAAAGTCGCCAACGGTTTGCGTCGCCTGCTCGGTTCCCAGGCGAGCTACGGGGTGGTGCGCTGGCGCAACGTCCTGATGCAGCAGCTCTTCTTCCAGCTCGCCCGGCGCCGCCCGGAGACGGTCAAGAAGATGATTGCCAAGGGCCTGCGGAAGGAGCTTCCGCGCGACTATGCGGTCGAGACGCACTTCAAGCCGAGCTACAATCCGTGGGACCAGCGCGTCTGCCTCGTCCCCGACGCCGACCTCTTCGCCGGGATCCGCGAGGGCAAGGTCGAGGTCGTCACCGACACCATCGCGCGGATCGTTCCCGACGGGATCGAGCTCAAGTCCGGCCGGCACCTGCCCGCCGACATCATCGTCGCCGCGACCGGGCTCAAGCTGCAATTGCTGAGCGACGTCGCCTTCACCATCGACGGGGTCGCGCGGCCCTTGAGCGGGACCATGACCTACAAGGGCATGATGTTCGCGGGCGTGCCGAACCTCAGCTACAGCTTCGGCTACACCAATGCCTCGTGGACGCTGAAGGCGGACCTCACTTCCTTCTACCTCTGCCGCATCCTCAATCACCTGCGCGACACCGGTCGCACCATTGCGATGCCCGTGCCCCAGGCCGATGTCCGCCCGGTCGACTTCCTCGATTTCAGCTCGGGCTATGTCCAGCGCGCCAAGGACATCCTGCCGGTGCAGGGCGACCGCGCGCCGTGGAAGCTCCACCAGAATTACATGCGCGACCTGCGCGCGCTCAAATATGGCAAGCTCGAGGACGGGGTGATGCGCTTTTCCGGCAGCACGCAGCACGCGGACGTGGCGGCATGAACCTGTCGGGCCGGGTCGCGGTGGTGACCGGCGCGGGCGGCGGCATCGGCCGCGGGATCGCCCTCGCTCTGTCGCGGCGTGGCTGCCACCTCGCGCTCGCCGACCGCAACGCGCAAGGGTTGGGCGAGACCCGCGACATGGTCCGCGGGGTCAAGGTCACGACCCACGTCCTCGACGTCACCGAGCGGGACCGCTGCCGCGCGCTGCCGGCCGAGGTGGTCGCCGAGCACGGTAGGGTCGACCTCTTGGTCAACAATGCCGGGGTCGCGATCGGCGGCACCTTCGAGCAGGTCGACGAGGCCGATTTCGACTGGCTGATGGAGGTCAATTTCCACGCCGTGGTGCGGCTGACCCGCGCCTTCCTGCCGCAATTGAAGGCGACCGACAGCGCGCGGATCGTCAACGTCTCGAGCCTGTTCGGGCTGATTGCCCCGCCGGGGCAGACCGCTTATTCGGCCGCCAAGTTCGCGGTGCGCGGCTTTTCGGAATCGCTTCGCCGCGAGCTCGAGGAAGCGGGCTCCACCGTCGGGGTCACCGTCATCCACCCGGGCGGAATCAACACCGACATCGCCCGCAACGCCCGCCCGCCGCGCCACGTCACCAACGAGGAAGCGGCACTGATCGCGGACGAGAAGGACCGCTTCCAGAAATTCCTGCGCATGTCGCCGGTCAAGGCGGGCGAGATCATCGTCGAGGGCATCGAGAAGGAACGGCCGCGCGTGCTGGTCGGCAATGACGCGCGCATCGGCGCGCTGATCGAGCGGCTGAGCCCGGTCGGTTACTGGAACATCCTTAAGCGGAGCATGGCATGAGAAACTGGGCGATTGCCGGCGTGTCGCTGGTTGGCGGGTTGCTCGGCGCGGGGCTCTACAGCCAGCGCGCCGCGCGCCGCGCCGAGGAGCTGGCACCGATGGACGGGCGGCTGGTCGATGTCGGCAGCGGCATCACCCTCCACGTCACCGAGGACGGCTCCGGGCCGCCCTTGCTCCTGATCCATGGGCTCGGCGCGCAGCTCCGCAGCTTTGCCAAGGCGATGGTCGATGATCTCGCCAGGGATCATCGCGTGATCCGCGTCGACCGCCCGGGTTCGGGCTATTCCCCGCCCCTGCCCTCGCGCTCGCAGCGGCTCGACGACCAGGCCGACGCCATGGCCGCGCTGATCGACACGCTGGGTCTCGAAAAGCCGGTGGTCGTCGGCCACTCGCTCGGCGGCGCGCTCGCGCTCAAGATCGCCGAGCGTCACGGCGACAAGCTTGGCGGCCTCGCCCTGATCGCGCCCGCGACCCAACCCGTCCGCTCGGTCCCCGACGTGTTCCGCGGGCTGATGGTCCCGCTGTCGGTCGCGCCGCTTGTCGCCCGGACGATTGCGGTTCCGCTCGCCCTCGCGACCAAGGACAAGGCGCTGGCCACGGTCTTCGCTCCCGAAACGGTGCCCGATGACTATCTGACCGCGGGCGGCGGGCTGCTCGCCATGCGGCCGGGCAATGTCGAGGCGGCCTGCGCCGACCTTCAGATGGCCCGCCAGGACGCCGAGGACATGACTTCGCGCTATGCCGCGTTCACGCTCCCGGTCGCGATCCTGTTCGGGCGCGGGGACAGCCTGCTCAGCCCGGCCGAGCATGGCGAACTGACCGTCTCGCAGATCCCGGGCGCAACGCTGACCTTGGTCGAAGGCGGCCACATGCTGCCCTTCACCCAGCCCGTCGAAACCGCCGCATGGGTGCGTCAAGTCGCCAAGGCCGCATGAGCGGCGAGGTCCTCGAGGCCGATTATGTGATCGTCGGCGCGGGCTCGGCGGGCTGCGTCCTCGCCGCGCGACTGAGCGAGGATCCGGGAACGAGGGTCATCCTCCTCGAGGCGGGCGGCGACGACCGGCCGGGCAAGGAGAAGGGGCAATTCCTCTCCAACCTCTGGATCCATGTCCCGATTGGCTATTCGCAGACGCTGAAGGATCCCAAGGTCAACTGGCTCTACCAGACCGAACCCGACCCCGGGACGGACGGGCGGACCCATGTCTGGCCGCGCGGCAAGGTGCTGGGCGGCTCCTCCTCGATCAATGCCATGCTCTACGTGCGCGGGCAGCAGGCGGATTATGACGGCTGGCGGCAACTGGGCTGCGAGGGCTGGGCGTGGGACGACGTGCTTCCCTATTTCCGGAAAGCGCAGCACCAGGCCAATGGCGCGTCCGACGTCCATGCGACCGGCGGCCCGCTCCATGTCGCCGACCCGGCCGACGGTCATGCGGTGAGCGAGGCCGCGATCGCCGCGGCCGAGGCGCTTGGCCTCCCCCGCCGCGACTGCAACGGCCCCGAGCAGGAAGGGGTGAACTGGTTCCAGGTCAATATCCGCGACGGCAAGCGCTGCTCGGCCGCGGTCGCCTATCTCCACCCGGCGATGGGGCGGCCAAACTTGCAGGTCGTCACCCACGCCCTCGCGCGTCGGGTCCTTTTCGAAGGGAAGACGGCCACCGGGGTCGAATTCGCCCAGGGCTCCGAGGTCCGCACCGTCCGCGCCCGCCGCGAGGTCATCCTGTGCGGCGGCGCGATCAATTCGCCCCAGCTGCTCGAACTGTCGGGGATCGGCCAGCCCGAGCGGCTGCAGGCCCTGGGAATCCCGGTGGTTCACGCGTCGCCCGGGGTCGGCGAGAACCTCCAGGATCACTTCGTGGTCGGCAATACCTATCGGCTGAAGAAAGGGACGCTGTCGGTCAACGAGCTTGCGCGGGGGCCCCGGCTGGTGCGCGAACTCGGCCGCTACCTCTTTGCCAGGCGTGGGCTCCTGACCCTCTCGGCGGCGCATGTCGGCATCTTCATGCGCTCGCGCCCCGACCTCGCCGGGCCCGACATCCAGTTCCACATCCTTCCCGCGACGATGGACGCCGACAAGCTCAGCAACGAGCAGGTGATGGAACTCGAAAAGGAGCCCGGCCTCACCATCGCGCCCTGCCAGCTACGCCCCGAATCGCGCGGCTCGGTCCACCTCAAGTCGGCCGATCCGTCGGCGCATCCGGCGATCCGGCCCAATTATCTCGCCGACCCGCTCGACCGCGAGGTTATCGTCGCCGGGCTCAAGTTCGGGCGGCAACTGGCCGCGACCGACCCCCTCTCCTTCTATATCGACCACGAGACCAATCCCGGGAGCGATGTCCGGACCGACGAGCAATTGCTCGCTTATGCCCGGACCCAAGGCACCACCATCTACCACCCGGTCGGGACCTGCGCGATGGGCCGGGACGAACGCTCGGTGGTCGATCCCGAATTGCGCGTCATCGGCGTCGATGCCTTACGCGTGGTCGACGCCTCGATCATGCCGCGGCTGGTCAGTGGCAACACCAATGCCCCGACCATCATGATCGCCGAAAAGGCCGCCGACCTCATCCGCGCGCGGACGACGCTGTCCGCGGCTGCTTGAACCCGGGCCCGAGGCCCGCCACATGGCAGCCATGCTGATCCAGACCGAGCGCACGCCCAATCCGTCGACCCGCAAGTTCCTGCCGGGGGGCACCGTGATGGAAGCGGGCAGCCGCGACTTCCCCGACGCCGCCTCGGCCGAGGCCTCGCCGCTCGCCAGCGCGCTGTTCGCCACCGGCGAGGTCGAGGGGGTCTTCTTCGGCCGCGACTTCGTCTCGGTCACCGCCAATCCCGACACCGACTGGGCGGGCCTCGAGATCGACGTCGTCCAGATCCTCCTCGATCATTTCGTCTCGGGCGCGCCGCTGTTCGCGGCCGGATCGGCGGCAGGCTTCCACGTCGCCGCCGACGATGAAGCTAGCTTCGAGGAAGATCCGGCCGACGCCGAGATCGTCGCGCAGATCAAGGAGCTGCTCGAGACCCGAGTCCGCCCGGCGGTCGCGCAGGACGGCGGCGACATCGTCTATCGCGGCTATCGCGAAGGCACGCTCTTCCTCGCCATGCAGGGCGCCTGCGCGGGCTGCCCCTCGTCCGCCGTCACGCTGAAGCGCGGGGTCGAGAACCTCATCCGCCATTATGTCCCCGAGGTGGAGACGGTCGAAGCGGTCTGATCCGCCACTGGACCGCGGCCCCCGCCCGGCTAGAGTGACGCCGACCCTGTGATCCGGAGCCCCCGCATGCCTGCAGCCTATATCGTCGCCGCCGCCCGCACCGCCGGAGGGAAGAAGGGCGGCGCGCTCAAGGACTGGCACCCGGCCGACCTCGGCGCGAAGGTCCTCGACAGCCTGGTCGAGCGCGCCGGGATCGACCCCGCCGCGGTCGAGGATGTGATCGCGGGCTGCGTCGGCCAGGTCGGCGAGCAGAGCTTCCACATCGGCCGCAACATGGTGATGGCCTCCAGCCTCCCCGACAGCGTTCCCGCGGTCTCGATCGACCGCCAGTGCGGCAGCTCGCAGCAATCGGTCCATTTCGCCGCCCAGGCGGTGATGAGCGGGACTCAGGACGTGGTCATCGCCGCCGGGGTAGAGAGCATGACCCGCGTTCCGATGGGGCTTGCCGTGATGCTCCCGATGCAGGCCGGGATCGGGACCGGCCCGTGGCCGCAGTCGATCAAGGACCGCTACGGGGTGAACGAGTTCAGCCAGTTCACCGGCGCGGAGATGATCGCGCAAAACTACCAGATGAGCCGCGAGGAGCTCGACGCCTTCGCGCTCGAAAGTCACCGCCGCGCTGCAGCCGCCACCGAGCGGGGCGAGTTCACGCAAGAGATCGTGCCACTGACGATCCTCGACGCCGACGGCAATGAGAGCCTCCACACCCGCGACGAGGGAATCCGCACCGACGCGTCGATGGAAGGCCTCGGTGCCTTGAAGACCCTCAAGCCAGACGGGGTCATCACCGCCGGCAACGCCAGCCAGATCTGCGACGGCGCGTCGGGCGTGATGGTGGTGAGCGAGCGCGCGTTGAAGGATCATGGCCTGACCCCGCTTGCCCGGATCGACCACCTCACCGTCACCGCCGGCGATCCCGTCATCATGCTGATGGAGCCGATTCCCGCGACCCGCCGCGCGCTCGAGCGCTCGGGCCGCAGCATTGCCGACATCGACCTCTACGAGGTCAACGAGGCGTTCGCGCCGGTGCCGCTGGCCTGGCTGCGCGAGATCGGCGGCGACCCCGAGCGCCTGAACGTCAACGGCGGCGCGATCAGCCTCGGCCATCCGCTCGGCGCGAGCGGGACCAAGCTCATGACCACCCTCGTCCACGCGCTTCGCAAGCGCGGCCAGCGCTTCGGGCTCCAGACCATGTGCGAGGGCGGCGGAATCGCCAACGTGACCATCATCGAGGCGCTGAACTGACCCGCTTCGACGTCCTCGTCGTCGGCACCGGCCATGCCGGGGTCGCGGCGGCGATCCATCTCCGGCAGGCGGGTTTCGCGGGCAGCATCGCGCTCCTCGGCGAGGAAACCGAGCTGCCCTACGAGCGCCCGCCGCTCAGCAAGGATTATCTCCTCGGCACCAGGGGCCGCGAGGAGTTCCGCTTCCGCACCGCCGACTTCTGGGCCGACAAGGGCGTCGCCCTCGTCCCCGGCGAGCGGGTCGAGCGCATCGACCCCCAAGCGCGGACGGTCGCCTGCGCCTCGGGCCGGGAGATTGGCTATAGCGAGCTCGTCTGGACCGCCGGCGGGCGCGCACGCCGCCTGGGCAACGCCCACGTCATCCGCACCCTCGACGATGTCGATCGGCTCAAGGAAGCGCTCACCGATGCTCGCTCGGTCCTCGTGATCGGCGGCGGGTGGATCGGCCTCGAGGCCGCCGCCGCGCTGACCAAGCTAGGCAAGCGCGTCACCCTCGCCGAGCGCGAGCCGCGCCTGCTCGCGCGCTGCTCGGGGCATGCGCTGTCCGACTTCCTCGCCGACCGGCACGTGCGCGAAGGCGTCGACGTTCGCCTCGGCGTTGCCGACATCGACAGCAGCGCCTTCGACCTCGTCGTTGCCGGGATCGGAATCGAGCCCGAGGGAGGGCCGCTGCTCGACGCCGGGGCTGAGGGTGGCAACGGCGTCCTCGTCGACGAATTGGGCCGCACCACCCTTCCCCATATCTGGGCGGCGGGCGACGTCGCGCTGCACCGCAATCCCTTCGGTCCCGACCGCCCGATCCGGATCGAATCGGTCCAGCATGCGACCGACCAGGCGGCCTGCGTCGCCCGCGCCATCGTCGGCGCGCCCGCCCCTTACGCCGCCATGCCGTGGTTCTGGTCGAACCAGTATGATTTGAAGCTCCAGACCGTCGGGCTCAGCCACGACCATGACGAGGAGCTGGTCCGCGGCGATCCCGCATCCGGCCGCTTCAGCATCCTCTACCGCCGAAAGGGCAAGGTGATCGCGCTCGATTGCGTCAACATGGTGCGCGACTATGTGCAGGGCCGGGCGCTGATCGAGCGTGGCAGCGAGGTCGAGGCCTCGCTGCTGACCGATGCCGAGCGACCGCTGAAAAGCCTTTTGGAGTAGAGATGCCGATCATCAACGTGACGACCCGCGACGGTCACAGCCGGGCCATCGAGGGCAAGCCGGGCCGCTCGCTGATGGAAAACCTTCGCGCCGGCGGGATCGAGGAAATCCTCGCGCTGTGCGGCGGCTGCTGCTCCTGCGCGACCTGCCACGTCTATGTCGACGAAGCCTGGTCCGCGGCGCTGCCGCCGATGAGCGAGGACGAGGACGACCTCCTCTCGACCAGCGGCGCGCGCGAGGGCAACAGCCGCCTCTCCTGCCAGATCCCCTTCGGCCCCGCCCTCGACGGGATCGAGGTCACGGTAGCGCCCGAAGACTAAGCCTTCTTGCGCCTGACCGGCGCGGTTTCGGGCATCATCGCCATGGCGGTCAGTCCGACGAGGACGATGGCGGTGACGTAATAGGCCGGCGCCAGCGGGTCGGCGGTGGCCTTGAGCAGCCAGGCGATGATGAACTGCGCCGAGCCGCCGAACACCGCGACGCCCAGCGCATAGGGAATGGCGAGATTGGCCGAGCGGGCGCGCGGCGGCAGCGCCTCCGTCAACCCGACCACCGCCGCCGCGGGCCCGATCGCATTGGGAATCGAGAGGGTGAAGCTGACCAGCAGCAGCGTCAGCGTGGTCGGCGAGGCATTGAGCAGCACGAAGGCCGGCAGCAGGCCGAGCGCGAGCACCGCCATCCCGCCGATCATCACCGGCTTGCGCCCGTAGCGGTCCGACAGCCAGCCGCCGCCCAGATTGAAGATCACCGCCGCCAGTCCGTAGAAGATGGTCGCGGTAAAGGCCTCCTGCACCGGCAGCCCCAACTGCCGCTGGGCATAGGTGTTGAGATATTGCAGGCCATAGGTCGCGACCGTCGCGCTCGAGATCATGATGAAGCCGAGCAGCGCGAGCCGGCCCGGCGACCGGCCATGCTCTTCGACACTGTCGGTCTCGGCCTGCGCGACATGGAGCGTTTCCTCGAGCCGCGAGCGGGCCCACAGGCCGAAGGGGACGATCAGCGCGCCGATTCCCATTGCCACCCGCCAGCCCCAGGCCTCGAGCGCGGCGGCGCTGAGCATCCCGGCCAGCACGAAGCCGACGATTCCCGCGACCAGCGAGGCGGCTTCCTGCGTCGCGAACTGGACCGAGACGATGGTCCCGCGCTTCGCCGGCGGCGCGCATTCGACGAGATAGGCGGTCGACGGCCCGACCTCGCCCCCGATCGCGAAGCCGAGGATCATCCGGAGCGCCAGCATGATGAGCGGCGCGGCGATCCCGATCGCGGCATAGGGCGGCACCAGCGCCTGGGCGAGCACCGCGGTCCCGGCGAGGGAGAAGGACAGCAGCATCGCCGGCTTGCGGCCCTTGCGGTCGCCGAACCGGCCGATCACCACCGCGCCGAGCGGACGGGTGAGGAAGCCCAGGGCAAAGGTCCCGAGCGTCAGCATGAGTTCGGTCGCGGGATCGCCCGGCGGATAGATGACCTTGCTGATCTGGACCGCGAAGACCGAGAAGATGATGAGGTCGTAGAAGGCCAGCGCATTGCCGAGCCCGACGGCGACGAGGCCGCCGGTCGTGAGCTTCGGTCGCTGCTCGCCCTCGTCCATCGTCCCCCCCAACGGGGAACTATGCGGAGCGAGCCGAGGCTGTGCAAGTGACCGTCTGGACCCAGGCGAGCCGCATCCCTAGATGGCCGGGCGATGCGTATCCTCCTCCTTCCCGCCGCCGGATTGCTCGTCGCCGCCGCCGCGCCGTCGAGCCTGCACGTCACCGGCTATGCCAATGCCGGCCTCACCAGCAGCGCCGCTTATGTCAGCGTCCACAATGGCGGACGGAGCGGCGACCGCCTGCTCGGCGCGTCGAGCCCGGCCGCGTCTTCGGTCACCATTCATGACAGCAATGGCGCGGGCGGCATGTCCCGGATGCGCGCGGCCGGACCGCTCGCGCTTCCGCCCGGCAAGATGATCGCGATGAAGCCCGGCGGGCTGCACGTCATGCTGATGGGCCTGAAGGCGCCCTTGCGCCCCGGCAGCCGCCTGCCGCTCACGCTCCGCTTCGAGAAGGCGGGCAAGGTCACGGTGTCGCTGCCGGTGGTCCCGCCGGGCTCGGGCGCGCCGACGGAGGGCCACCATGGCCACTGAGCGCGGAACGAAGCGCCTCCGCTGGATCCTGTGGGGCCTGGTCGGGATCGCGCTGGTCGGCTTCGCTTTGCTCCTCTCGCGCCCCGCCTATCAGTGGAGCCGGACCGAACCGGGAAGCCCCGGCTTCACCATCGGCGGGCCGTTCACCCTGACCGGCACCGACGGCAAGCCCTTCTCGAGCACGAGCCTCGCGGGCAAGCCTTATGTCGTCTTCTTCGGCTTCACCCACTGCCCCGACGTCTGCCCCAATACGCTGGGCCGTTTGGCCAAGCTCCGGCGTGAGCTTGGCAAGGGCGACGATGCCTTCACCATCCTGTTCGTGACCGTCGATCCCAAGCGCGACACGCCCAGGGTCGTGGGTGACTATCTGCAATTGTTCGGGACGCCGATCGTCGGCCTGACCGGCACCGAGGCGCAAGTCGCCGCGGTCGCCAAGAGCCATGCCGTCTGGCTCGGCAAGGTCGCCGACAAGAGCGCGCCGGACGGCTACACCATGGACCATTCGAGCCAGGTCCTGCTGTTCGGCCGCGACGGCAAGTTCGTCTCGACCATCGCGCTCGAGGAAGGCGATAACGTCGCCCTCGACAAGCTTCGCCGGATCGTCGGCTAGGCGGCGGCGCGAACCCGCGCCAGCAGCCGCTCCACCGCGGCGATGCTCTCGGGCTCGTCGAAGCTCGGCGCGTGGCCGACGTCCGGAACCGTCACCAGTTCGGCATTGGGCCCGAGCTCGCGCACCATCCGCTCGGCGACCGGCGCGTCGAACAGGTCGCTCAGCGCCCCGCGCAGGATCGTCACGGGCTTGTCCTTGAGGTGATCGAGCCACGGCCAGAGGTTGGGCTGGGTCGCCTCATTGGCCTGCGCGAAGGGCTGGGCGATGGCCATGTCGTAGTCGAGCACGACTGCCCCGCCCTCCTCGCGGCAGGTGCGGCGGGCGAAGCGTTCCCATTCGGCCGCGCCCCAATGCGGATAGACGTCGCCCGCGCGCTCCGCGAAGGCGGCCCCGGCGGCGGCGAAGCTCGGCCAGTCGGCGGCCTTGCCGACATAATTGCGGATCCGCTCGATCCCCTGCGGGGAGACCTCGGGACCGATGTCGTTGAGCAGCGCGCCGGCGATCCTTTCCTCCTCCATTGCGCCGATCAGCATGGTGACGAGCCCGCCGAGCGAGGTGCCGACGAACACCGCGTCGGCGATCCCGAGCTGGTCGAGCAGCTTCAACACGTCGCGGGCATAGGTTGCGGGCATGTAGTGCGAGGGATCGGGATCAGCCGCACTTTGTCCCCGGCCCCGAAAATCGAGCGACAGCACCCGCCATTCGCCGGCAAAGCGGTCGGCGACGGGTTCGAAATCGCGGCAGTTGCGGGTCAGGCCGGGCAGGCAGAGGATCGGCGGCTGGTCGGGATCGCCCCCCGCATAATCGCGATAATGAAGCCTCAGACCGTCGGCGCTGTTGTAACTACGGTCTTCAAACGACGCCACCGGCCTCTCCCAATCTGAGCGAGGCCCTCTATCTGGAGAAGATGACCGTTCCGCAACCCTATCGCCCCGATCCGCGCATTCTGGACCTCGGCGGCGATTATTATGACGAGGTGGCGGCGGCGACCTTTCCGGCCTGCACCCCGCGCTTCCTGAACGCGCGCGCGGCCGCCACGGTGGGGCTCGACGATACCGACTGGGCCGCGCATTTCTGCCGGTTCGAATCCTTGCCCGAAAACCTCCCCCGGCCGCTGGCGCTCCGTTATCACGGCCACCAGTTCCGCCATTACAATCCCGACCTCGGCGACGGCCGCGGCTTCCTGTTCGCGCAAGTGCGCGACGACCGGGGCCGCCTGCTCGACCTCGGAACCAAGGGCTCGGGCCAGACCCCGTGGAGCCGCTTCGGTGACGGACGGCTGACCCTGAAGGGCGGGGTCCGCGAGGTGCTGGCGACCGAGATGCTCGAGGCGCTGGGGGTTCACACCAGTCGCAGCTTCGCCCTGTTCGAGACGGGCGAACAACTCGAACGCAACGACGAGCCCTCCCCCACCCGCTCGGCCGTGCTCACCCGGCTGAGCCACAGCCACATCCGGATCGGCACCTTCCAGCGCCTCGCCTATTTCGAGGAGGCCGAGAACATCGAGCGGCTGGTCCGCTACTGCCTCGAGCATCTCTTCGCCGAGCCCGCCGACGCCGGTCCATTGCGCCTGTTCGACCTAGTCACCGAGCGGACGGCCGCGCTCGCCGCTTCCTATCTCGTCGCGGGCTTCGTCCACGGCGTCCTCAACACCGACAACATCAACGTCACCGGCGAGAGCTTCGACTATGGCCCGTGGCGCTTCACGCCCGAGTGGGACACGGAGTTCACCGCCGCCTATTTCGACCATGGCGGCCTCTACGCCTTCGGCCGCCAGCCCGAGGCGATCCAGTGGAACCTCGCCCAGCTCGCCGGCTGCCTCGCGCTCGTCACCGACGACCATCCGGGCCTGTCCGAGCGGCTGCAGGGCTTCGCGCCCGCCTTTCACGCCGCGCTGGCGGCGGCGATGCTGCGCCGGCTGGGCCTGCCGGCCGTCACCGAGGAGAGCGACCGCGCGCTCGCCCGCGCAGCGACGGCGGCGCTCGCCACCCGCAAGGTCGGCATCGACCGATTTTTCTTCGATTGGCGTGGCGGCGAAACGCCTCCCGGCCCCGCATACGACGATCCCGCCTTCGCCGAATTCGCCGCCGCGATCGGCAACCGGCGGTGCTCGCGAAATCACCCCTATTGGTCCGATCCTTCCCCCTGCTCGCTACACATCGAGGAAGTGGAGGCGATCTGGACGCGGATTGCCGACGACGACGACTGGACCGCCTTTGACCAGAAGATCGCCGCCATTCGCCGCATGGGCGACGCGCTGGCGGAGGGTTGACGCCGTCGCCCGGCTCGGCTCCTAGCAGGGCCAAGGGAGCATCATGGACCTAGTATCTTTCGAGCCCGCCACCGGCGCCACCCTCTGGTCCGGTCCCACCGGCGATGCCGCCGCCGAAGTCGCCGCCGCGCGCGCCGCCTTCCCCGCCTGGGCGGCGGAATCGGTCACCTTCCGCGCCGAGACGCTGCGCCGCTTCGCCAATGTCGTTCGCAATCGCGAGAACGATCTTGCCGCGCTGATCGCGCGCGAGACCGGCAAGCCCCTGTGGGAAGCGAAGACCGAGGTTGGCGCGGTGGTCGGCAAGGTCGAGATCTCGATCAACGCCTACATGGAGCGCACGCCCCAGCGTCGCCATGAGGCCGCGCTCGGCTCCAAGGTCGCGGTCCGGCACAAGCCCCACGGCGTGCTGGCGGTGCTCGGCCCCTACAATTTCCCGGCGCATCTTCCGAACGGGCACATCGTCCCCGCCTTGCTCGCCGGCAACAGCGTCGTCTTCAAGCCATCGGAAAAGACCCCCGCGACCGGCGCGATGCTGGTCGACCTCTACCGCGAGGCGGGCGTCCCCGAGGGCAATATCCGGCTGCTGACCGGCGGTCCCGACGAGGGCCGCGCGCTCGCCGGGCAGGAGGACATCGACGGCCTCCTCTTCACGGGCTCCGCCCGCGCGGGCCAGGCGCTGCACCGCCAGTTCGCCGACACGCCGCACAAGATCCTCGCGCTCGAGCTTGGCGGCAACAATCCGCTGGTCGTGTGGAACGCCAAGGACGTGGCTGCGGCCGCCACCATCGCGGTCCAGTCGGCCTTCCTTTCGGCCGGTCAGCGCTGCACCGCCGCGCGCCGGCTGATCGTCGAGGACGGCCCCGCCGCCGACGCGCTCATTGCCGCGATCCTCAAGCTCATCGACCGCCTCATCGTCGACGAGCCCTTCGCCGAGCCGCAGCCCTTCCTCGGGCCGGTGATCGACAATGCCGCCGCCGACCATCTGCAGGCGCAGTTCCTCGACCTGATGATGAAGGGCGGACGCGTCATCCGCCGGCTCGACCGCCCGCGCGAGGGCCTGCCCTTCCTGACCCCCGCGGTGATCGACGTGACGGGGATCGAGGACCGGCCCGACGAGGAATTGTTCGGCCCCGTGCTGCAGGTCATCCGCGTGCCCGATTTCGACGCTGCCATCCGCGAAGCCAATGCCACGCGCTTCGGGCTTGCCGCGAGCCTCGTCGGCGGTTCGCCCGCGCAATATGACCGCTTCTGGGGCGAGGTTCGCGCCGGGGTCATCAACTGGAACAAGCCGACCAACGGCGCGCCATCCAATGCGCCCTTCGGCGGGGTCGGTCTCAGCGGCAACCACCGGCCGAGCGCCTTCTACGCGGCCGATTATTGCGCCTATCCGGTCACCAGCAGCGAGGCCGAGATCGCCCGCGCCTCGATCAGCGAGGGCCTGCGCGACCCCAACATGCTCGAGGACTAAGCCCGCGCCTCGCGGGTCAGGAGGTCGACATAGGCCTCGATCGTGCGAGCGAGGTCATATTGCGCCGCGCGTGACTGGAGCGTCTCGGGGTCGCGGGGAGAGTCGATCCGCGCGGCAATGGCCGCCGCCAGCGCCCCTGCATCGGGTTCGGCCAGCGGTCCGACCCCACCCTCGAGCAGCTCGCGCGCGCCGGTCGCGGTGCCGGTCGCGACCACCGGGCAGCCATTCGCCATTGCTTCCAGCATCGCGTTGCTCATGCCCTCGTAGCGCGAGCAGCAGACATAGGCTGCGGCGCGGCGAAAATAGGCGTGGGGGTTCGCTTGGAAGCCCTCGAAGCGGACATCCGCGCCGAGACCCAGCCGCTCGACCTGCGCGTCGAGCCGGTGCTTCCACGCCCCGCGCTCCTCGCCGACGATCATCAGCCGCAGCGGCCGGGTCGCGCGGAGCGCCGCGAAGGCGTCAATGAGCAGCTCGAAATTCTTGAACTTGTCGATCCGGCCGACCCCGAGGATGACCGGCGGCGCGCCGGGTGCGAACCAGGGGTGCTCGAACGGCTGCGCGGCCCTGGCGTCGATTGCCCTGGCGTCGATCCCGTTGGGAATGACGACGATCCGCTCCGCTGGAAAGCCCATGTCCGCGGCGAGCTCCTCGCCCACCTCGCGGCTGACTGCGACCAGCAGGTCCGCCTCGCGCTGGCGGCGGATCGCCTTGCCGCGCTTCCACCAGTAGCGCGCCCACGCGAGCGGGCTGGCGCCGTCGGGCTTGGGAAGGCCAGTGCTGACCCGCAGGATCAGTCGCGACGGATGGCCGGCGACGCGCGACGCGGCGGCGACCTGGCTGTGGAAATGGTTGCCCGCCGACAGGACGACCCTGGGCGCGCGCTCGGCCATCAGCGCGGCCAGCGCAGGAACCGCGCCCCTCCCCGCGCGGCGGCGGTCGGCGCGGGTGTAATCGGTGCCGAGCGTCGGCCCGAAGGCGACCACCGGAACGTCATCCGGCACCTCGCGCCGCATCGTGCCGGCGTCCTGCACCACCCACAATTCGACCTTGAGCCCCGCCGCAGCCGAGGCACGGGCGATGCGCAACGCGTTGCGGACGACACCGGTCGGGCCGAAATCGAACATGACGATGGCGACGTCGAGGGAGGCGGGCGCTGGCGGCATTGCCGCGCTCGCTTACCCGCATTTGTGGCGAAAAGCGCGCCTGGCGGGCCTGGCGGGCCGAAGCGTGATCGCTTCGGCCCGCGGCCCCTCCCCGGAGCCCTAGTGGAAGTCGGGCGTGTAGCCCTCTTCGACGAGGTCGGTGAACTTGGTGATCCGGGCGTCGAACTTGAGCTTGACCTTGCCTGTCGCGCCGTGGCGCTGCTTGGCGATGATCAGCTCGGCGATGCCGTAGATGCGGCTCATCTCCTCCTGCCATTCGGCGAAGTCGGGATGGTCGTCGGCCGGCTGCTTGGCGGCGAGGTAATAGTCGCCGCGGTAGATGAACCAGACCATGTCGGCGTCCTGCTCGATCGAGCCCGATTCACGAAGGTCGGACAGCTGCGGACGCTTGTCCTCGCGCTGCTCGACCGCGCGGCTGAGCTGCGACAGCGCGACGACGGGAACGTGAAGTTCCTTCGCAAGCTGCTTCAAGCCCCGGCTGATCTCGGAAATTTCCTGGACGCGGTTGCCGTCGCCGCTCTTGGAGGTGCCCGAAAGGAGCTGGAGATAGTCGACGATGATGAGGCCGATGTTCTTCTGGCGCTTCAGGCGCCGGGCGCGGGTGCGGAGCGCGGCGATGGTGAGGCCCGGCGTATCGTCGATGTAGAGCGGCAGGCTATTCAGCTCGGCCGCGGTCCGGGCGAATTCACGGAACTCGTTCAAGTTCATGTTGCCGGTGCGGATCTGCGTGCCGGGGATGTTGCTCTGCTCGGCGAGGATACGCGTGGCGAGCTGGTCGGCCGACATTTCGAGGCTGAAGAAGGCGGTCGCGGCGCCGGCCGAGCGCTCGGCCGGAATGCCGTCGGCGAGGTCCTGCAAGAGCCGGCGCGCGGCGTTGAAGGCGATGTTGGTCGCGAGCGAGGTCTTGCCCATGCCCGGGCGGCCGGCGAGGATGATGAGGTCGGAGCGGTGCATGCCGCCCATCCGCGCATTGACCTCGGTGAAGCCGGTGGTGATACCCGATAGCTTGCCGCCGCTGTTGAGCGCGGCCTCGGCGATCTGGAGCGCTTCCTTGGCGGCGTCGGCGAAGGTCTTGACCTTGCCCTCGCCCCCGCCCTGCTCGGCGACCTTGTAGAGCTCGGTCTCGGCGCGTTCGATCTGGTCGAGCGGCTTGACGTCCTCGCTGGTGTCGAGCGCGCTCGTGACGAGGTCGCGGCCGACCGCGACGAGGCTGCGGAGCAAGGCGAGGTCGTAGATCTGGTTGGCGAAGTCGCGGGCCGCGATCAGCGCCGCGCCCGAGCCCGACAGCTGGGCGAGGTAGGCCGGTCCGCCAAGCTGCTTCATCGCCTCGTCGGCCTCGAACAGCGGGCGGAGGGTGACCGGATTGGCGACCATGTTGCGGTCGGTGAGCCGCAGGATCGCGTCGTAGATGCGGCCGTGGAGCGGCTCGAAGAAATGGTCGGCGCGAAGCTTGAGCTGGACGTCCTCGACCAGCCGGTTGTCGAGCAGCAGCGCGCCCAATAGCGCCGCCTCGGCTTCGACATTGTGCGGCAGCTGCTGAACCGGGGTCGGCTCGGCGGCGGCGCCCGGGTGCATCAGGATTTCGGCCATGAGCGGCTTCTACGCCTTTCGCGGCGGCGGCCAAGCTGTGGATAACGGGGAAATCGTGGGGTGCGCGGAAAACCGCGCGGGAGGAATCGACGAACCGCTCGGCGCAGGGCTAAGCCTTCAACCCATGAGCATCCTTTCCGACCGCTGGATCCGCGAGCAGGCCCAATCGACCGGCATGATCGAGCCCTTCGTCGAGGCCCAGCGCCGCGACGGCTGCATCAGCTATGGCCTGTCGAGCTACGGCTACGACGCCCGGGTGGCGGACGAGTTCAAGATCTTCACCAACGTCGACTCGGCGGTGGTCGACCCCAAGGACTTCGCCTCGAACAGCTTCGTCGACCGCAAGACCGATGTCTGCATCATCCCGCCCAACAGCTTCGCGCTGGCGCGGACGGTGGAATATTTCCGGGTGCCGCGCGACGTGCTGGTGATCTGCCTCGGCAAGTCGACCTATGCGCGATGCGGGATCATCGTGAACGTCACCCCGCTGGAGCCGGGCTGGGAGGGGCACGTGACGCTGGAATTCAGCAACACCACCCCCCTGCCGGCCAAGATCTACGCCAACGAGGGTGCCTGCCAGTTCCTGTTCCTCCAGGGCAACGAGCCGTGCGAGGTGAGCTATGCCGACCGCGCGGGCAAGTATCAGGGACAGCGCGGGGTGACCCTGCCGCGGCTGTGAGCGGCGCGAAGCTGAACAAGGTCACAAAGGTCACGGGGTCGCCGAGTCGTTTTTCGCGCCCGCTTTCGTTCGATTGTCAAAGAGCCACAGCGAACCGCAGCGGTTAGCCAATCAGACGAAATCCTATTTTGCAAGCCTAATGGAAGACGCCGTTCGCGCCGAGAACGGCGAGCCCGACGAACACCGCGACGAGCAACAGCAGCGCCATCCGGACGCGTGCGAAGCGGTCCTGGATAAGGCGGTCATAGGCCGGAAGGTCGAGCCAGTAATAGCCGGGCGACTCCTCGTGGATGACTCCGGCCTCGCGGTAGCGGGCGAAGAGGCGCTCCTCGATCCGGCTGTCGGGCGCGAAGGCCACCGCGCGATCGGGGCGGACCGCGTCGGCGGCGAAGAAATGATGCTGGATGAGGCGTTTCGCCCGGGCCACCACTGCCGCTGCCGCCGTCGCCATCAGTCTTCCTCCCCCTGTCGAGGAGCGAAGACTGAACCCGCGATCGCGTCAGTGCAAGGTGCGGCGGTCAGGTGGCGTCGTGGACCTCGGCCATGGGGCCGTTCTTCTTGATCGAGTCGATCGCGTTCTGGGCCGACGACTTGCTCTTGTAGGTCTCGGTCCAGAAGACCTTTTCGCCATTATATTCGAAGCTGGCGACATATTCGCCGTTGGACGACTTCTTGATCACGAACTTGTGAGCCACGTCGAACCCTCCGCTGGTGAAGCGGAGGGCAGACTAACATGGGTCGCGGGGTGGCGAAACGGCCCGAGTTTGCCTCAGGCCTGTTTCTCGACCCAGTCGGCAAACGTCCCGGCGAAGCCGTCGATCAGCTTGGCCAGGCCGTCGTCGGTCGGGCGGCCGTCTTCGCCGAACTTCCCGGGCGCGAGGTTGCCGACATACATTTCGGGCTGGCCGAGCACGATTCCGTCGAGGTGGACGAGGCTCTGGCGCAGGTGATGGTTGCAGCCGAAGCCGCCGGTGCCGCCGGTCGACTGGGTGACCACCGCCGTCGGCTTCTTCTGGAACACGCCCTGGCCATAGGGGCGCGAACCGATGTCGATCGCATTCTTGAGTCCGCCCGGGACCGAGCGGTTCCACTCGGGGCTGACGAACAGGATGCCGTCGCAGCCCTTCACCGCGGCGCGGAAAGCGTCCCACTGGGGATGCGGCGAATCCTTTTCATGATCGGGATTGTAGAGCGGCAGGTCGTGGATCTCGATGTCGCGGAAGGTCAAGCGGTCGCCGGCAGCGAGTTCGATGGCCCTGGCGAGCCTTTTGGTCAGGCTGTCGGCGCGGGGACTGCCACGAAGGACGGCAATGGTGCGGGGCATGGAAACCTTTCAGCGCTGGGGAAACGGGAATGGACAGGTGGCGGGCGGCGGCGGCCGGCAAAAGCTGGCCTCCGGACGCGGTCACGCCGATGTGACCGGCCGCTCCCTCACGATCCCCGAACCGCCGAGCCCGCAGCCTGTTCCTGCCGCCGCGCCGCCCGGGCCTTGAGATAGGCGAAAAGGTCGGCGACCTCGCGGTCGGTGAAGTGGCTAAAGCTGGCGCGGCTGCTGCCCGTCATCATGACGAGCTCGCGACCACCGGGGGGAAGCCCGGTCTTCATCAGGGTCGCGAACTGGGCCGCATCATAGGCGCCGACGATGTCGAGGTCGGGGGAGACCACCCCCGGCTTGACCTCGAGCCCGGTGAGCGCGCTGTCGTGGCAGTCGGCGCAGATCGTCATGGCGAGGTGGCGGCCAGCGGCATAGCGGGGCCCGAGGTCGGGCGCCGGATTGGCCCGGTAGCGGGCCATCAGCATCGGCTGGGTCAGGAACTTGCCGGTGGCGACCCCGAGGTGGCCGAGCGGCCCCAACGACATGGCCGGCTGCTCGGCCCCGCCCCGGGGCTGGGTGCGGATATAGGCGACGAGGTCCGACACCTCGGCGTCGGTGAAGGCGGCATAGGTGGCCGAGGGCATGATGAAGAGCGGGCGTCCGTCATGGCCGATCCCCTGGCGGATGGCGCGGGCGAGCTGTTCGTCGCTGGCCTGAGCGGCGACGAGCGTGAGGTTGGGCGCGTAGAGCGTGCCCACCCCGGCCTCGTCGAAGAATTTGGTGCCGCGAAGTCCCTCGCCATGGCATTCGATGCAGGCGCGGGTCCGCGCAATGTGGAGGCCGCGGGCGGGATCGGCCCGGGCCATGTCGATCCGCTCGGGCCGCGGCTCCTGATTGCGGGTCAGCGCATAGGCCGACATCCCCCGGATGCCGGCTGCCGCCAGCAACACGAGCGCCAGCAGCCCGCCGAGGCCGAAACCGGCCCACCGCGCGATTCTTTTCATTTTTGTCCCCTGCTTCCCCAAAAAGCCGGGCGACAAATAGCGGAAATCAGCGGCGGCCGCGACCCTGGTGGCGGATGTTGGCAGGTCGTCCGCGCCGGCTCGTCGAAGGACGGCGGGTGCGGTCGCGGCGGTCGGTGGGGCCGCGCGAATAGCTTCCCTCGGGCAGTTCGAAGCGCAGCGCCCCGCTGACGGGATTGGCGTCGGTCAGGCGAAGCTGGAGCCGCTGGCCGACGCGATAGGCCTCGCCCGTCTCGTCGCCGATGAGCTGGCGCGAGGCCTCGTCGTAGCGGAAATATTCGCGGCCCAGGTCGCCGGCGGGGATGAGCCCGTCGCCGCCCAGCCCCTCGACGGTGGCGAAGATGCCGAACGGCTGGACCCCCGAGATGCGGCAGTCGAGCAGCGAGCCCACATGGTCGGCGAGATAGGCGGCGACATAGCGGTCGATGGTCTCGCGCTCGGCCTCCATCGCGCGGCGTTCAAGCATCGAGATATGCTCGCCAATGGCGGTGAACTCGGTCGCGTCTTCGGGCGGAAGGCCGCCCTCGCCAAGCTTGTAGGCGGTGACCAGCGCGCGGTGGACGAGGAGGTCGGCGTAGCGGCGGATGGGCGAGGTGAAATGCGCGTAGGAGGCGAGCGCCAGGCCGAAGTGGCCGAGGGTGTCGGGGGCGTAACGGGCCTGGGTCTGGGTGCGGAGCACCTGCTCCATGATCTCGGGGCGCGAATCATGCTCGCCGACGCGCTCGAGGATGCGGTTGAAGGTGGCGGGACGGATGGTCTGGCCGAGCGCGAACTCGAGCCCGAAGGTGGCGAGATAGTCCTTCAGCGCGACCAGCTTCTCGCGGCCCGGGGTCTCGTGGACGCGGTACATGACGGGCGCCTTCTTCGCCTCGAGCGCCTTCGCCGCGGCGACGTTGGCGGCGATCATGTAATCCTCGACGAGGCGGTGCGCGTCGAGGCGCTCGCGCGGGGCGACCGAGGTGATGCGGCCCTTCTCGTCGAGGACGACCTGCCGTTCGGGAAGGTCGAGCTCGAGCGGCTCGCGGGCATTGCGGGCGGCGAAGAGGGCGCGCCAGCAATCCCAGAGGGGCTTCAGCGCCTGCTCGACGAGGTCGGGTTCGACCCCGCCCTTGCCGTCGATCGCGGCCTGTGCATCCTCGTAGGCGATGTTGGCCGCGACCCGGATGACGGCGCGGGTAAAGCGCCAGCTCGCCAGGCGGCCGTCGGGGGCGACGACGAGGTGGCAGGCGAGCGCCGCGCGGTCGACGCCCTGCTTCAGGGAGCAGATGTCGGACGACAGTTCGTGCGGGAGCATCGGCACGACGCGGTCGGGGAAATAGACGCTGTTGCCGCGGCGGCGGGCCTCGCGGTCGAGCGCGCTGTCGGGGCGGACGTAGAAGCTGACGTCGGCAATGGCGACGATCGCGTCCCAGCCGCCATCCTCGCGCGGGGCGGCCCAGATGGCATCGTCATGGTCGCGCGCGTCGGCGGGGTCGATCGCGACGATGGGAAGGTGGCGCAGGTCCTCGCGGTCCTCGCCGAGCGGCAGGGTCGAGACCTTGCGCGCCTCGTCGACCGTCTCGGACGAAAATTCGTGGGGGAGGCCGTGCTTGTGGATGGCGATGAGGCTGAAGCTGCGCGGGGCGAAGGGATCGCCGAGGACGGCATCGACCCGGGCCGAGACGCGCGGGGGCTTGCCCGAGGGTTCGGCGAGGACGAGGTCGCCGGTCTCGGCCGCGCCGAGGTCGCCGATCGGCAGCTGGCGGCGCTCGCGCTTGTCGACGGGCTTCAGCCACTTCTTGCCGTCCTCGTCCTCGTGGACGACGCCGAGGATGAGGTCGGCCGAGCGCTGCAGCTTCTTCATCAGATGCGCGACCATCCCGGTCCCGCGCTCCTCGGTGCGGGCGAGGATCCGGTCATTGAGGGTGAGCGCCGAGCGGCGGCCCTTTTCGATCACGCGAAGCTTCGGGGGCGGCCCCTCCCCCTGCCAGCTGTCGGGGACGGCGATGGCGCCCTCCTCGACCGCGACGATGCGCAGCACGGTGACCTTGGGGACGCCGCCCGCGCGGTGGAAGGCGCGACCGGGGGCGCTGTCGATCAGGCCCTCGTCGGCCATGTCCTTGAGCAGCGCCTTGAGCATGATCTTGTCATGGCCGTGGAGGCCGAAGGCGCGGGCGATCTCGCGCTTGCCGGCGGGCTGGCCCGACTGGGTGACGAAGTCGAGGATCTGCTGGCGGGTGGGAAGGCCTGAGGCGGGCTTCTTGGGCAATGACGTTCCTTAGGTCGAGGTCTCGGCACGCGCTTCGAGAGCGACGCGCCGGGCCAGATGATGTTCCCGCCAGACAATGACGAGGCCCGACGCGATGATGACCGGCGCGCCGAGCCAGATGGAGACGCTTGGGCTTTCGGCGAACAGCCAGGCCCCGAGCAGGGTCGCCCAGAGGAGGCTGGTATAGTCCATCGGCATGACTAGCGCGACCGGCGCGAGGCGGAGGCTGGCGGTGAGGGTCAATTGCGCAAGCCCGCCGGCGAGCGCCATCACGCCAAGGATCGCGAAGGTGGTCGGATCGTGCGCGCGGCCGAAGTGGAGCATGAGGAGACCCAAGGGCACGAGGCTGCTGGCGGCGAACCAAAAGACCGTGGTCGAGGCCCGCTCGGTCGCGCCCAGCCGGCGGATGACGATGGTCACTGAGGCGGTCATCAGCGCGGCGACCAGCGCAACCGCGGCCCCGGCGAGCGGCACCCCGCCCGCCCCCGGCTGGACGATCAGGAGCACGCCGAGGAAGCCCGCCGCAACCGCGCCCCAGCGCCATCGGCCGGTCGGCTCGCCCAGCGTCACGGCGGCGAGGATGGTCGCGAAGATGGGCACGGTGAAGCCGATCGCGGTCGCCTCGGCGAGCGGGAGCATGACCATGGCGAGGAAGTTCAATCCCATGGCGGTGACGCCGAGCGCCATCCGCCCGACATGCGCGCCGATCCGGCGGGTGCGCAGCGAATTGAGGCCGGGACCGGCGAGGACCAGCCCCGCGGCGCAGACCGCCGAGCCGATCTGGCGATAGAACAGGCTCTCGACGACATGGACCCCGCGGGTCGCGGCGAGCTTCACGAGGGCGAACATGATCGCCAGCAGGAGCGCGGTCACCAGGCGCAGGAGGATCCCGCCGAGCGGGTGCTGCGCCGCGGGGCGGTCGGTGTCCAGGGAGCGGGAAGCCACGGCCGCCTCGCTAGGCGCGAAGGCCGCGGCGGGCAACTCAGCGGCCCAGCATCGCCTTTGCCATCTTCCGCGCGAAATTGCCCCAGGGCGGGCCCAGCCGCTCGAAGGCGATGAACGGCCCGGCCTTGAACACGCCGCGGGCGTGGCTGAAGCGCTTGAAGCCCTCCGCCCCGTGATAGGCGCCGATCCCGCTCGGGCCGACGCCGCCGAAGGGCAGGCTTTCCTGCGCGATGTGAAGGAGGGTCCCGTTGACCGTCGCGCCGCCCGAGACGGTTTTCCGCAGGACATGCGCCTGGACGTCCGAATCGCGCGCGAAGCAGTAGAGTGCGAGCGGCCGGTCGCGGCCGTTGACGAAGTCGATTGCGTCGTCGAGCCGGTGATAGGGAATGATCGGGAGGATCGGCCCGAAGATCTCCTCGGAGGCGAGGATGGTTTCCTCGGGCGCACCGATGACGATGGTCGGGGCGACCTTGCCGGCCTGTTCGGCAGCATCCTCGCCATGCGACAGGACGGTCGCCCCCGCCTTGCGCGCGGCGGCGATGGCGTCGAGCAGGCGCTGGCGATGGCGGGCGCTGATCACCCCCGAATAATCGGGATCGCGCGCGGGATCGGGATAGGAACGGCGGACCTCGGCGAGGAGCGCCTCAGCAAGCGCCTCGGCCTTGCCTTCGGGCACCAGCACATAATCGGGCGCGATGCAGGTCTGACCGGCGTTCAGGAACTTGCCGAAGGCGATCGAGCGCGCGGCCCTGGCCAGCGGATAGTCGTCGGCGACGATCACCGGCGACTTGCCGCCGAGTTCGAGCGTCACCGGCACGAGATTGGCGGCGGCGGCCTTGTAGACCTCGCGTCCGACCGCGGTCGAACCGGTGAAGAGGAGATGGTCGAACGGCAGCGAGGCGAAGGCCTTGCCGACCTCGACCCCGCCGGTCACCACCGCCACTTCTTCGGGATCGAAGGCTTCGGCGATGGCGGCGCGAAGGACCTCGCTGAAGGCCGGGGTCAGCTCGCTCGGCTTGATCAGCGCGCGATTGCCCGCGGCGAGGGCATCGACCAGCGGCGAAAGGGCGAGATTGAGCGGGTAATTCCAGGGACTGATGATGCCGATGACGCCGAGCGGCTCATATTGGACGAAGGCCCGGCCAGGCTGGAAGTTGAGGCCGACGTGCCGCTTCTCGGGCCGCATCCACCGGGCCACGCTCTTGCGCGCAAGGTCGATCGCCGAGAGCGTCGGCACCAGCTCCATCAGCTCGGTCTCGATCCGGGCGCGGGTCCCGAAATCGTCGGCGATGGCGGCGGCGAAGCGGTCGGCATTGGCCTTGACCATGATCTTGAGCCGCTCGAGCCGATCGCGGCGGCAGTCGCAATCGGCCGGCGCCTCGCGGCGCGAGGCGGCATGCTGCGCGTCGAACAGGGCCCGCATCGCCGCCAGCTCGGCCGAGGGCGGCTTGGAGGGATCGGCGTCGGCCATGGTGAAAGTCTCCTGCGGGTCGCTTGCCAGCAACGCTACGCCCTTGTCGAGGAAACAGGAAGCCGCTCGGCCGCCCTTATGGCGGCAACGAACGCAATCGACTTGGCAATGAGTCACTGAGGATAGCAGGCGGGCCTTTAGCCCTGAGTCTCGCTGTTACTTCGAACGAGGAACGCAAATGGCGTTGTACATTGTGAAATAGACTTCGCCTGGCTTGAGCGGCGCCGTCGGCTTCATCTGATTCATAAAGGCCTCACGAGCTTTGGCGCAAACGGCCATACTCGGGAAGATTTGCTTATCAACGACCGCGCCTCGATTAGTGGTGATGACAAGTACGGCGGAGGCCGCGGTCAGCAAGAGCATGGACGAACCCCAAATTTAGCTGCGAAAAACAGCGCCCCAGTCGATGTCGGCGTTCGGATCTCCCATCATGCGAACGATCTGGCGAATGCTGTTCATACCCGCACCGTTAAGCGGTGGTTCGCCCAAGTGTGCTGCAATGGCTTCGCGCACGAACTCAATGCCGTCACAAGCAAGTATAAAAGTCTGTTCGCTAACCTCGCCATTGAGCCGCTGCATCACCGCTTCCGAGATGTCGTCGAATCCATGCCTGGCAAAGGGCGCTACAAAGTCTTGTCCCGCCTTGTGAAAGGCAGAACACGCACCCTCAGACCATTCCTGCATCAGCATAGTGAAATTCTGATACCCGGCCTCAGCTGGCGAAATCTCGCCAGTTTCGTCGAAGAACATCGTCTCTTTGAGGATACCCAAATAATTCTCTCGGGTGGGAACCATGTGATCTCGAACGTAGGCATCGATATCAGCGCCGATGGCCTCGGCGAGTTTGGCGTAGCCTTGCTCCGCCTCCTCTACCTTCTTTCTCCCAAAGCCAAACACACGCCACCCCCTGATTACTCGTGGGCAACGTAACAGCCGAACACAAGCCGGCCAAGGAGCAGCCGTCGACTATAGATTCGTGAGAGATGCGGTAGAATGGGAAGGCACAAGCGCAGTGGCCCCGAGAAGTTACCGAGCCTAAGTTGCCTATTAACGGTCTTTGAATATTGAGCGCCCGGAATGATTGGCCGCCGCTTCGCTCTGGCCATCTCCGCGGCTTTGCCGCTCCGATTCCAAAGGTTCGTTCGGGCCGTGACCCGCCGGATACCAAAAAGGGCCCACCCCGATGGGGTGAGCCCTTTTTTGGTGGCTGGCGCGCCCGGAACGATTCGAACGTCCGACCCTCAGATTCGTAGTCTGATGCTCTATCCAGCTGAGCTACGGGCGCTTGCCGAGGCGGGCATCTAGATGCAGGTGGCCGAGCGCGCAACCCCTTGTTGGCCCGCTTTGCGCTGTTAGAGGAAAAGATATGTCGACGCGCCGCGCCCTTGCCCTGTCTCTCGCCGTCCTGCTGGCGGGCTGCGCGTCCACCGCGACGCCTCCCTCGCTCGCCCCGCGGGCGGCGGAAAAGATCGATCCGCGGCTGCCGGTGGTCGACACTTCGGCCGCGCTTCCCGCCGATCCCGCGCTCATTGCCGAGCTCCGCGCCGCCGAGGCCCGTGCCCGCAGCGCCGCCGCCGCCGCCGAGCCGGCGATCGCCGCGGCGCGCAATGCGGTCGGCGGCGCGGGCGCGCGCGAGAGCGAAAGCTGGATTGCGGCGCAGCAGCTGGTCTCGGCCGCGGTTGCCGCGCGCGGGCCCTTCACCACGGCGCTGGGCGATTTCGACCGGCTGATCGCGGCGCGGATCGTCAGCGGCGCGCGGCTGGTCCCGAAGGAACTGGCCGAAGCGAAGGCGAGCAGCGCCGAACTGGCCGCGCTCGATAGCCGGCAGGGCGAGGAACTGGACGCGCTGCAGCAGCGGCTGCGCTAGGCGAGCGCCTTCGCCCTGGCGGCGCGCCATTCGCCGGCGGTGATCCGCCACTGGCGGGTCTTCCCGAGCTCGGCATAGCGCGGGTCGAGGAAATCGAGCTCGGGCGCATAGGTCATGCCGAGCCGCTCCATCAGCCGCCAGCTCGGCTCGTTCTGGAGGAAGGTGACGGCGATCACCGAGGGCTCGGCGAAGCGGCCGAAGGCGAGGTCGAGGCAGGCGATGGCGGCTTCCTTGGCGATGCCCCTCCCCCAGGCCGCCTCGCGGAAGCGCCAGCCAATCTCCATCTCGCCGGCATTGGGGGCACCGGGATAGTTGATCCTTTTGAGCCCGCACCAGCCGAGGATCTCGCCGCTCGCGCGGTCCTCGACGATCCAGAAGGTGAAGCCATAGTCGCGCTGGTAACCGAGCAGGCGCTGGACGACCTCGTGCCATTGCTCGGGCGTCTGGAGCCCGCCGAGCCAGCGCATCACCGCGGGGTTGTTCATCACCGCGTAAAAGCGCGGCTCGTCCCCCTCCTCCCACTCGCGGAGGCGCAGGCGGGCGGTCTCGGCGACGATCTCAGCCATGGATCAGGCGGGCGGCGTCGATCGCGTGATAGGTGAGGATGCCGGTCGTCCCGGCGCGCTTGAAGGCGAGCAGGGTCTCGAGGATGAGGGCATCGCGCTCGCCCCCGCCGGCCGCGGCCATATGCTCGATCATCGCATATTCGCCGCTCACCTGGTAGGCGAAGGTCGGCACGCCGAACTCGCGCCGGACCGCGGCGACGATGTCGAGATAGGGCAGGCCCGGCTTCACCATCACCATGTCGGCGCCCTCGGCGATGTCGAGCGCGACCTCGCGCAGGGCTTCGGAGGCATTGGCCGGGTCCATCTGGTACGTGCGCTTGTCGCCCTTGAGGCGTCCGCCGCTGCCGACCGCGTCGCGGAACGGGCCATAGAAGGCCGAGGCATATTTGGCGGCATAGGCCATGATCGCGACATTGCGCTTGCCCGCGCCCTCGAGCGCGGCGCGGATCGCGGCGACGCGGCCGTCCATCATGTCCGACGGCGCGACGATGTCGGCCCCGGCCTCGGCCTGGACGAGCGCCTGGCGGGTCAGCATGTCGCTGGTCTCGTCGTTGAGGACGTAGCCCGACGCATCGACGAGGCCGTCATGGCCGTGCGCGGTATAGGGGTCGAGCGCGACGTCGGTCAGGACCCCGATTTCGGGGCAGGCGTCCTTCACCGCTTTCACCGCGCGGCAGATGAGGTTGTCGGGGTTGAGCGCTTCCTCGGCCCCCTCGGTGCGGAGACTGCCGGGCGTATTGGGGAAAAGCGCGACGCAGGGGATGCCGAGCTCCCAGGCGGCCTTCGCCCGGGCGCCGATCCGGTCGACGGTCCAGCGGCTGACCCCTGGAAGCATCCCGATCGGCTCCTCGCAGCCCTGCCCCTCGCAGATGAACAGGGGCAGGATGAAATCGCTGGGATGCAGGCGGTGCTCGGCGAGCATCGCGCGGATCCACGGGGCGGCGCGGCCGCGGCGCAGGCGCAACGCGGGAAAAGAAGCGGTCATGGCCGCAATCTATGGCGGCACTGAACGCCAAGTCCAAGCATTGAGGCCCCTGATGACCAACGATACGCTTCCGAAACAGGCCGTCCTCATCGTCAATGCCAAGAGCCGGAATGGCGCCGATGCCTTCGAACAGGCGCGGCGGCAGCTGACCGAGCGCGGGGTCGAGCTGCTCGCCGCGCAGGCGATCGACGATCCCACCCGGATGCAGGACACGGTCCGCGCGGCCCTCAAGGCCAAGCCGCCGATGATCATCGTCGGCGGCGGCGACGGCAGCCTGTCCTCGACGGTGGACGACTTTCTCGGGACCGAGACGGTGTTCGCGATCCTGCCGCTGGGCACCGCCAACAGCTTTTCGCGGACCCTGGGCTTCGGGCCCGACCTCGATGCGGCGATCGATACGATCGTCACCGGGCGCAAGCTCCGGATCGACCTCGGCGCGATCGACGGCGATTATTTCGTCAATGCCGCCGCCATGGGGTTGTCGCCGCTGATCGCGGAGACCGTGCCGCACCGCCTGAAGCGCGTGCTGGGGATGCTCGGCTACATGATCTGGGCGATCCGCGTCGCCTTCCAGTTCCGCCCCTTTCGCCTCCACGTCCATGACGGGACGACGCTTCACAAGGCATGGGCGACCGAGGTCCGGATCGCGAATGGCCGCTTCCATGGCGGGATCGAGCTGATCGAGGGCGCCGACCTCCAGTCGGGCGACATCGTGGTCCAGGCGGTGACGGGCAAGAGCCTCGTCAACCTGTCGTGGAGCTGGTTCACCTCGCTGTTCAAGCTGCGGGCGCGCAAGCAGACGGTGACCGAATATCGCGGCCGCAAGCTGCGAATCGAGACCCGGCCCAAGCAGAAGATCTCGATCGACGGCGAATTGTCGGCCGAAACCCCGGTGACGGTCACGGTGGCGCGGGCGGCGGTGTGGGTCGCCGCGCCGCGCGAGGATCAGACCGCCGCGGGCTGAGTCCGCCCCGCTCCCATCTTCGCCTGCCGCCAGTGGCCCGAGCGATAATAGAGGATCGCCAGCACCAGGTTGACGAGGGTCGAGGCGGGGAAGCTCCACCAAAGGGCGTCGGGGCCGATCAGCGGCTCGCCCAGCCACGCCACCCCGAGCCGGACCGGCAGCAGGCCGATGGCGAGGATCACCAAGGGCCCCACCACCGCGCCATTGGCCCGCACGGTGCCGAACAGGACGAGCGTGATCCCAAACAGGAGGAAGCTCCAGGTCGCGATCCACTGGATGTGCATGGCGATCGGCAGCGCCGGGCTGTCCATCCCCAGGAACAGGCCAAGCGCGGGCTTTTCGAACAGGAGGAAGAGCGCGATCAGGCTGGCGGTGATGATGAGGGTCTGGACGACCGCGGTGCGGGTGATCTGGGTTACCCGGTCCCAGCGGCCGGCGCCGATGTTCTGCGCCGTCATCGCGCTGACCGCCGCGCCGAACGCCATCGCGGGCATCTGGATATAGGTCCACAGCTGCATGGTGACGCCATAAGCGGCGGTGGTGTGGACCCCCTGCCGGTTGACGAGGCCGACGAGCAGCAGGCTCGAGAGCGAGATGACGATCATCTGCAGGCCCATGGGGAAGCCCTTGAAGACGATCGACTTCAGGGTCGGTCCGAACGGGTTGAGATAGGCGAGCTCGGCCCCGCGCAGCCGCAGGACAAGGTCACGCGCGTAGATATAGATGACCAATCCGGCGAGCGCGACCCAGTTGGCGATGACGGTGGCGGTGGCCGAGCCGGCGATGCCCATCTTGGGGAAGGGTCCGATGCCCGCGATGAACAGCGGATTGAGGCCGCTGTCGAGGATCACCGCGAGGATCATGAACCACAAGGGCGTCAGGCTGTCGCCCGAGCCGCGCAGCGCCATCATCGACATGACGAGGAGGATGGTCGGCGGCATGCCGAGGAAGATGACGCGGAGATAGGCGTCGGCGAGCGGGACGGCTTCGGCCGGGGTGCCGAGGAGGCCGAGGATGTGGGGGGAAAGGAACCAGCCGCCGATCGCGACCAGGGTGCCGAGCAGGGCGAAGAAGCCCACGGCATTGCCATAGGCGCGGCGCGCGGAGTCGATGTCGCGGCGACCGAAGGCCTGGCCGATGAGGATCGAGCTCGCCATCGAGAAGCCGAAGGTGAAGGCGGTCAGCACGAACACGGTCATGTTCGCATTGGCGGTGGCGGCAAGCGCGTCCTCGCCGATCAGTCGACCGACCCAGGCGGCGTTGATCGAGCCGTTGAGCGACTGGATGATCGACGAGCCGAGCGTCGGCAGCGCGAAGGCGAGCAGGGTACGCGCGATCGGTCCCTGCGTCAGGTCACGGCGGTTCGGACTCTGGGCGCTGGGGCGCGGGGCGTCGGCTTCGGCCATTCACTCTCCTTGGACGGTCACCCCAAACGCGCCAAGGCGGCCGAAAGTCGCTCTGCCTCGGCCGACCTGGTCTCATGGTCGGCCCGCGCCTTGGCGACGGCTTCGGGCTTGGCCCGCTCGGCGAAGGCGGGATTGGCGAGACGCGCGGCGAGGCTGTCGCGTTCCTTCGCCGCCGCCTCGATGGCCTTGGCGAGGCGCGCCTTCTCGGCGTCGAGGTCGATCGCGTCGCCCAGCGGGAAGGCGATGGTCGCGCCCGCGGCAAGGATCTGGGCCGAGCCCGGGGGCGGCGCGTCGGCGGCGACCGGCGGGGCGACCTTGACCATCCGGGCGAGGATCGCCTCGCCCTTGGCCAACCGGTCGAGCGCCTCGGCCGAGCCGCCGATCACGTGGGGCACGAGGCTCGCGGTCCACGGCACGTTGAGTTCTGCGCGGAGCGCGCGGACCCCGGCGACGACGTCGACGAGGCCGTCGATCTCGGCCTTGGCGGCGGGATCGACTTGGGCGTTCGGCTCAGGCCATTTGGCGACGATGAGGTCGTAAGGGCGCTCACCCATGCCATGCCACAGCTCTTCGGTAACGAACGGCATGAAGGGGTGGAGCATGACGAGGATCTGGTCGAACACCCAGGCGGCGACCGCGCGGGTTTCCTCGTCGAAGCTGCCCTTGATGAGCTCGACGTACCAGTCGCAGAAACTGCCCCAGGTGAAGTGGTAGATGGCGTCGGCCATGCCGTCGAAGCGCAGTTCGGCGAAGGCGCGGTCGAGCTTCGCCAGCGTTTCCACCACCTCGCCGATGATCCAGCGATTGACCGGAAACGTCGCGGACGGCGCCTCGATCGAGGCCGAGGCCCCCACCCCGTTCATCTGCAGGAAGCGGGCAGCGTTCCACAGCTTGGTCGCGAAGTTGCGATAACCCTCGACGCGCTTCTCATCCAATTTGATGTCGCGGCCCTGGCTTTCCATCGCCGCCATGGTGAAGCGCAAGGCGTCGGCGCCATATTTGTCGATGAGGCCCAGGGGATCGACGGTATTGCCCTTGGACTTGCTCATCTTCTGGCCGGCGGCGTCGCGGACGAGGCCGTGAAGGTAGAGCGTCTTCCACGGCACCTCGTCCATGAACTCCAGCCCCTGCATCGCCATCCGGGCATCCCAGAAGAACAGGATGTCGAAGCCCGAGATGAGGACGTCGTTGGGATAGTGGCGGGCGAGGTCGTGGGTCTGCTCGGGCCAGCCGAGCGTGGCGAAGGGCCACAGCGCCGAGCTGAACCAGGTGTCGAGGACGTCGGGATCCTGCGTGAGCGCGCGGTCGTCGCCGGCCTGGGCCTGCGCTTCCTCGGCGGTCATGGCGACGAAGGCGTTGCCGTCGGCGTCATACCAGGCCGGGATGCGATGGCCCCACCAGAGCTGGCGCGAGACGCACCAGGACTGGATGTTCTCGAGCCAGTTGTACCAGGTCTTGGACCAGCTTTCGGGGACGATCTTGATCTCGCCCGAGCGGGTCGCGGCCATGGCGCGGTCGGCGAGCGGCTTGACGTCGACATACCATTGGTCGGTCAGCCACGGCTCGATCACCACGCCCGAGCGGTCGCCGAACGGGGTGGCGATGGTGCGGTCCTCGACCTTGACCAAAGCGCCCTCGGCGTCGAGCAACTCGACCACGCGGCGGCGCGCGTCGAAGCGCTCGCGGCCGAGCAGTTCTTCCGGCACGAGGCCGTCCTGCGTCTGGCAGACATTGGCGGCGGCATCGAGCATGTTGAGCATCTCGCCGGCCTTCAAGCCCGCGCGCTTGCCGACTTCGAAGTCGTTGAAATCATGGCCCGGCGTCACCTTGACCGCGCCGCTCCCGAGCTCGGGATCGGCATGTTCGTCGGCGACGATGGGGATCAGGCGGCCGGTGATCGGCAGGCGGATCTGCTTGCCGACGAGCGCGGTGTAGCGCGAGTCCTCCGGGTGCACCGCGACCGCCATGTCCGCGAGCATCGTCTCGGGCCGGGTGGTCGCGACCTCGATATGCCCCGAGCCGTCGGCGAGCGGGTAGCGCAGGGTCCAGAATTTGCCCGGAACCTCCTTGGTCTCGACCTCGAGGTCGGAGATGGCGGTGCCGAACCTCGGGTCCCAGTTCACGAGGCGCTTGTCGCGGTAGATGCGGCCGCGCTTGTGAAGCTCGACGAACACCTTGAGCACGGCCTGCGAGAAGCCCGGGTCCATGGTGAAGCGCTCGTTCGACCAGTCGCACGAGGCGCCGAGGCGGCGGAGCTGGCGGGTGATCTGGCCGCCGCTCTCCTCCTTCCATTCCCAGACCTTGGCGACGAAGTCGTCGCGGGAAAAGTCGGTGCGCTTCTGCTGGCGCTCGTTCAGCTGGCGCTCGACCACCATCTGGGTGGCGATGCCGGCATGGTCGGTGCCGACCACCCACAGGCTGTCCTTGCCCTGCATGCGGGCGTGGCGGACGAGAATGTCCTGCAGCGTATTGTCGAGCGCGTGGCCGATGTGGAGGCTGCCGGTGACGTTGGGCGGCGGCATGACGATGGTGAAGGGCTCGGCGTCGGGCCGCTCGGGCCGGAACTGGCCGGTCCTTTCCCAATGGTCGTACCAGCGGGCCTCGATCGGACCCGGCTCGAAGGTCTTCGGCAGTTCGGTCATGAAGTGCCCGTTAGCGGGCCTTTTTCGTCATTGCGAGCCGCAGGCGAAGCAATCCAGCGTCAGGACGTGGATTGCTTCGCTTCGCTCGCAATGACGAGGCTTTATTGCGCCGGGGTCGAGCCCGTCCACTTGTTCAGCCAGTTGCCGACCTCGCGGTACCACTGGATCGAGTTCTGGGGCTTCAGCACCCAGTGGTTCTCGTCCGGGAAGACCACCAGCCGCGACGGGATGTTGCGGCGCTGGAGGGCGGTGAAGGCGGCGATCCCCTGGGTGTAGGGGATGCGATAATCCTTCTCGCCGGTGATCACGAGCTGCGGAGTCTTCCACTTGGCGACGTGGTTGACGGGGTTCCAGCGCTCGAACGCGGCGGGGTCCTCATAATAGGCCTTGCCGCCATGCTCCCACTCGTCGAACCACAGCTCCTCGGTCTCATAAGCCATGGCGCGGGCGTCGAACACGCCGTCATGCTGGACGATGCACTTGAAGCGGTCGGGCCACTGCCCTTCGATCCAGTTCATCATGTAGCCGCCGTAGCTGGCGCCAAGCGCGCAGGCATTATCGGCCTGGAGCTGGGGGTCCTGCGCGGTGGCGAAGGCGAGGCCCTTCTGGAGGTCCTCGAGCGGCCAGCCGCCCCAGTTGTTGCGGATCGAGTCGGTGAAGGCCTGGCCGTAACCGGTGGAACCGTGGAAATCGACGCTGACCACTGCATAGCCGCTGCCGAGGTTGGCGAAGGCGCGCGGGTTCCAGCGATAGGACCAGCCGTTGCCGAAGCTGCCCTGCGGGCCGCCGTGGACGACGAAGGCGATCGGCAGCGTCTTCGACACCACCGGCTTGACCTTGATGCCCCAGACCTTGTCGCCATTGGCGCCGGTGAAGCTGAAGCGGTCGACGGTGACGGGGTCGAGCTCGGCCAGCAGCGCCTTGTTGACGGCGGTGAGCTGGACCGGCTTGCCCTTGCCCCGGAGCAGGAACAGGTCGTCGGGGGCCTGGATGCTGTTCGAGGTGTAGAGCAGCGCGCCATTGGGCAGCGCATGGACATTGCCGGTGTGGCCCTCGCCGGTCAGCCGGGCGACCTTGCCGCTGGCGACGTCGACCCGGAAGATCGGGGTCTCGAGCGTGTCGTCCGCGGTGACGAGGATCGACTTGCCGTCGGGGGCCCAGGCGATCGAGCCGACCGAGCGGTCCCAGCCCTGGGTCAGCGCGCGGACCCGGCCCGAGGCGAGGTCGCGCAGCATCAGCACCTGGCGGTCGGCCTCGTAGCCGGGGCGCGCCATGGCGAAATAGGCGAGCGTCCGGCCGTCGGGCGAGACGGTCGGCAGGTTGTCGGTCGCGTCATTGTCGGCGGTGAGGTTGGTCGGTTCGGCCGAACCGTCGGCTGGCGCCGCGAAGATGTCGAGGTTGGTCGAGGTCGGCTCGATCCGGCCGGCCTCGCGCAGCGCGAAGAAGACGGTCTTGCCATCCTTCGACCAGTCGATCTCCTCGCCGCCGCCGAAGGGCTTGGAGGGGGTGTCGCCGACGAGGCTGCCGGTCACCCGGGTGCCGAAGCCCTGCAGGCGGCCGCCGGCAATCGGGAAGGTGTAGATGCGGCTCTTGGTGCCGGGCTCGGCCCAGGTGTCCCAGTGGCGGACGAAGAGCTGGTCGTAGGTGCGGCCCGAGCCCGGCTCCTTGGCGGCGAAGGTGGTCGCGGCGCAGGCGAGGTCGGGGCAGTCGCGCTGGTCGGCCCAGACGAGCACCGCGTCCCCCTTGGGCGAGAGCTTGAAGCCGCCGACGTCGGCGCCGAAGTCGCTCATCACCGCGGCCTGGCCGCCGAGCGGCATGCGGTGGAGCTGGTCGCGGTCGCCCACGGCCTTGAGGAAATAGAGCGCGCCATCGGGACCGAAGACCGCGTCATGGCCGCCCTCGGCGCCGGCGATCGGCTGGGGCGCACTGCCCGGCTTCGACAGGTCGAGCAGGTGGAGGACGTTGTTGCGCTTGTTCTTGGCGAGGTCGGTGGTCGACAGGCTGAAGACGGCATAGCGGCCGTCGGGGGACACTTCCGGCGCACCCAATCGGCGCATCATGTGCATGTCGGTGGCGGTCATCGGCCGGGCGCTAGCGACGGTCGGGGCGAGAACGGCGGCAACGGCCGCCAGCAGCAGCATACGCTTGGTCATGGCGGCAGGGGGTAGCAGCGCGGCGATGAACCGCAAGTGCCGGTTGCAGCAGCGCCCTTCGACTTCGCTCAGGGCGAACGGCCGTGAGAAGTCGTTAGTCCTGAGCGGAGCGCCGAAGGCGCACAGTCGAAGGGCGGTGAACTAGAGCGGCTGCCCCGTGATCCGGGCGACTTCACGCTTCACATGCTCGTCGACGATCGCGGGGAGATGCTGGTCGAGCCACTCCTTGAGGACCGGGCGGAGCATGTCGCGGACGACCTGTTCGAGCGGGTTGACCGCGGGCGGCGGGGGCGCGGCGGCGGCGACTTCCTGGAGCGCGACGAGGCGGGCGCGGCTGGCCTCGGCGGCATCCTCGCTGACCAGCGGCGGGCCGAGGTCGACGGGCGGCAGGTTCATCTCCTCGACCACCGGCTCGTCGAGCTCGAGGATCTCGTCGGGCTCCTCAGCCGCGGCGGCGGTGAACTCGGCCTCGGGCGCGGCGGCGGGGGTGGTGACCTGCCCGCCCGAACGCAGCTCCTTTTCCTCGGCGATCACTTTCTTGATCGACGCGAGAATGTCTTCCATCGAAGGTTCGCGGCCCGGCATGACGCCTTGCTAGCGTCAACGCTGCGGGGTTGCCACCCCTGCCGGCGGTCCCGCGACCGGGGTTTCGGCCGGCGTGACGGTGCGGGTCGACTGCGGCACGTGCCGGGGATCGTTCGACCAGTCGTTGATGTTGCCCGCGACGCGCCGGTAATTGCCGGTCGGATCGTAGAGCGGACCGCCGTCGAGCCCGAGGTCGTCGGCCTCGGCCTGGCCCATGGCGTTGAGGAGCTGGAATCCCGCGACATAGGCGTCGCGGCGCGCGGTCACGAGCTGGACCTGCGCGTTCAGCAGTTCCTGCTCGGCGTTCAGCACCTCGATGACGGTGCGGGTGCCGACGCTGCGCTCGGCCCGCGCGCCCTCGAGCGCGAGGCTGGCGGCCGACACCGCGACGTCGTTCGACTGGATCGCGCGCTTGGCGGCCTCGTAGGTGGCGAAGGCCGAGCGGGTGTTGGCGACGACCAGTCGCTCGGTCCCGATCACCTGCTCGAGGAACTGGCCCTCGATCGCCTGGGCCTGGCGGATTCGGGCCGCCGGGGCACCGCCTTGATAGAGCGGGATCCGGGTATTGAGGCCGATGCTGGTCGCGGTGCCCGAGCGCGGGAAGCCGTTCGACTCGCCGCCGATGCGATTGACGTAATCGCCGCTGAGCACCCCCGAGAGGGTCGGCAGGCGGTCGGCGCGGGCGGTACGCACGTCGATCCCCGCGGCCTCGGCCTGGCGGACGATGGCGATCACGTCGGGATTGTTGGCGACCGCGATGCGAACGGCCTCGTCGGCGGTGGCCGGCATCGGCGGAAGCGGCGGCGGCGAGGCCAAAGCATCGGGCGAACGGCCGATGATCCGGCGGTAATTTTCCTCGCTGGTCGCAAGCCGGGCTTGGACGTTGGCAAGCTGCGCGCGCTGGAGGCTGAGGCGCGATTCGCTCTGCGCGACGTCGGTGCGGGTGACGTCGCCGATCTCGAAGCGGTCGCGGGTCGCCTCGAGGTTGGTGCCGAGGACCTTGATCTGGTTCTCGTTCAACTCGACGATCGCGCGGTCGCGGATCACGTCCATGTAGGCGGCGACGGCGTCGGTGAAGACGTCGCCTTCGACCGCGCGCAAGGTCGCGCGGCCGGCCTCGACCCGGGTCTTGGCGGCGGCGATCGAATTCTTGACCCGGCCGCCCTGGAACAGGGGTACGCTGAGGTCGACGCCGCCCGAGATGGTCGGCCCCTTGGGCGAGCCGGTGTCGAGGATGCCCGAGCGGGTGAGGTCGCGGTTGACCCCGACGGTGCCGGTGACCTGCGGCCGGGCGCCGGCGCGGGCGATTGCGACATTGGCGTCGGTCGACTTCAGCGCCTCGCGCTGGGCGTTCAGGGTCGGGTTGGTGCGATAGGTCGAGACGAGCGCCTCGCGCAGCGTGTCGGCGGCGGCGGGGCTCGACAGGGCCAGCGCGGCGACGGCGCAGCAGGCGAGAAGGCGTGACAAGGTGGGGATGCTCCCGGGCTTAGAACGTGAAGACGGGCGGACGGGCGAATCCCGGCAGGGGCGCCATGCTCGCGTCGGCGATCGACCTGGAGCCGAAGCCGTGAACCGAGCGTGTCCCGGTGACGAGGCGCGCGACCCCGCCCTCGACGAGGCCGGCGCCGAGGCGGCCGCCGACCGCGAGCTGGTCGATGAGCGCGTCGGGGAGATGCTCGACCAGGCCATCGACGAGGATCACGTCGAACGGACCCGCGGCGGGGGCACCGGCTTCGAGCGGCCCTTCGACCACCGTGATGCCCGGCACGGCGCGCAACGCCGCGAGCAGCGCCGGATCACTTTCGAGCGCGGTGACCGCGAGCCCCATTTCGGCGAGCACGGCGGCGCTGTAGCCGGTGCCGGCACCGACCACGAGCGCCCGCTCGCCGGGACGGCAGGCCAGCTCGGTCAGGAGGCGGCCGACGCTGGCCGGCGGGCTCAGCGCGCGCCCCTCCGAGAGGGGCACGATGCGGTCGATATAGGCGGCCGCGGCGGCCTCCTCGCCGACGAAACGCTCGCGCGCGACGCTGGCCATGGCGCCGACGACGAGCGGGTCGGTCACCGCCTGCGGGCGAAGCTGGCTGTCGACCATCGCGCGACGGGCAGCGGCAAAATCCATGTTCTTCCTCTTGGCGATCGGGCTGTCTTATCGCAATAAGACACTCAAAGTTCAACCGCCCATGTAACGGCCCCTGCCCCCGACGCCAAGCAAGTGCGCCGCCGTTCGTCGATGCTACAGGCCCCGAGGTCGAGTGGGTCCGCGGCGCTGCTTGGCTTGGGGGGCAAGCTCGGCTCTAATTGCACGCGCTCAAGTGTTTGTGATTCGGGCAGGAGTTTTGATCAGTCCATGCGGTTGCCGACCCTTTTTGCCGTGCTCCTGCTGGGCGCGGCCCCGCTCGCCGCCGCGGCCCCTGCCCCTGCCCCTGCCCCTGCCCGTAATGCCGCCCCGTCCGCCGGCTGGATGCGCGGCGAGGGACTGGCGGTCGATCCGGCGCTCCGCCTCGGCACCCTCCCCAACGGGATGCGCTTCATCATCCGCCAGAACCGGACTCCGCCGCGCGAGGCGTCGGTGCGGCTGAGGATCGATACCGGGTCGCTGAACGAGGCCGAGGACCAGCGCGGGCTCGCCCATTTCCTCGAGCATATGGTGCTGAACGGGACCGAGAACGTCCCCGAGGGCGAGTTCGTGAAGCGGCTCGAGCGGCATGGCCTGAGGTTCGGGCCCGACACCAATGCCTCGACCGATTTCGGGCAGACGGTGTTCAAGCTCGACCTTCCGCAGACCGACAAGGACACGCTCGACGAGGCCTTCTTCCTGCTGCGCGAAGTGGCGGGCCGGGCGACACTCAACGCGGGCGCGATCGACCGCGAGCGTGGAATCGTCCTGTCGGAGGAGCGCGCGCGGGCGAGCCCCTCCTATCGCCAGCTGACCGACGAACTGGCCTGGCTCTATCCCGGCCAGCTGCTCCCCAATCGCCTGCCGATCGGGACCACCGAGGTCATCCGCACCGCGCCGCGGCAACGGCTGCTCGACTTCTACCGGGCTTGGTACCGGCCCGAGCGGGCGACGCTGATCGTCGCGGGCGACGTCGACCCGGCCGAGATCGAACAGCGCATCCTCAAGCAATTCGGCGACTGGAAGGGGGTCGGTCCCGCCGGCACCCCCGCCGACCAGGGCCGGCCGGCGACGCGGTCGCCCGACGCGCGGGTGTTCGTCGATCCCGCCATCGCCGCCGCGGTGACCTTGAGCTGGGTGCGGCCGCCCGACCTTTCCCCCGACAGCGCCGACAAGCGCCGCCGCGACCTCGAGGACCAGCTTGCCGCGACGATCCTCAACCGCCGGCTCGAGAAGCTCGCGCAACGCGACGACAAGCCGCCCTTCGTGAGCGCGCGGCTGTCGCTCGGCGACACCGAGAAGACCGCCGAATCGACCGCGCTCTCGGCGCAGGCGCGGCTGGGCGACTGGAAGAGTGCGCTTGCCACGATCGACCAGGAGCAGCGCCGGCTGGTGCAATATGGGGTGACCGCCGACGAGGTCGAGCGCGAGCTGACCGGGGTGCGCGCGGCGCTCGACGCGAGCCTCGCCGCGGCCTCGACCCGGACCAGTAATGCGCTGGCCGAGACCCTGGTCGCGGCGGTCGACCGCGAGACGGTGGTGACCTCGCCTGCTGACCGGCTTGCCTTCTTCAACGCCATCGAGGGCGGGCTCACCCCGGCGGCCGTCCATGCTGCCGCGAAGCGATTATTCGCCGGCAACGGCCCCCTTCTCTACCTGACCCTGCCCCGCCCGACCGCGACCCGCGAGGCCGCGCTCGCCGCCTATCGCACCTCGCAGCAGGTGGCAGTGGCGGCGCCGCTCGCACAGGCCAAGGTGGCCTGGCCCTACGACCGCTTCGGCACGCCCGGGACGGTGGCCGAGCGCAAGGAATTCGCTGCGATCGGGACCACCCACGTCCGCTTCGCCAATGGCGTGCGGCTGACCGTCCGGCCGAGCCAGAGCCGCAAGGAGCAGATCCTGGTCAGCGTCCGCTTCGGCCATGGCCGGCTGGCGATGGACCCGGCGGGCTTCAGCCCCGAATGGGCGCTCGGCCAGGCGCTGATCTTCGGGGGGACGGGCAAGCTCGACGCTGACCAGGTCAATCGCGCCATGACCGGCAAGCTGGTCGGGGCCAATTTCGCGGTCGAGGACGATCGCTTCGTGCTCGGCGGGGCGACCCGCCCGGCGGACTTCAGGACCGAGCTTCAGCTGCTCACCGCCTACATGACCGACGCTGCCTGGCGACCGCTTGGCTGGGAGCGGCTGAAGGCGCAGGCCAACAGCTTCCACGACCGGTTCGAAAGCTCGCCCGGCGGGATGCTCAGCCGCGAGCTGGGCCTGATCCTGCGGAGCGGCGACAAGCGCTGGGGCATTCCCGACCGGGCGATGATGAAGGCGAGCAGCATCGCCGACGGCCGCGCCCTGCTCGAGCCCGCGCTCAAGGCTGGCCCGGCCGAGGTGATCATCGTCGGCGACATCGACGTGGAAACCGCGATCGCCGAGACGGCGGCGACCTTCGGGGCGCTTCCGGCGGCGACCGGCCCTGCCCCCGCGGCCGGCCCGATGCGGTTCCCGGCCGCGCCGTCGGGTCCGATCACGCTCTTCCACAAGGGCCGCGACGACCAGGCGGTGGGCCTCATCGCCTGGCCGACCACCGGCTATGGGCCGCGGACCCGCCAGGAATCGCGCAAGCTGTCCCTGCTGGGATCGGTGTTCCAGCTTCGGCTAACCGAGCAGCTGCGCGAGAAGGAGGGGGTGAGCTATTCGCCGGGGGCCGGAAGCGCGGCCTCGCAGACCTGGGGCGATTATGGCTATCTCGCCGCGCAGGTCGAGGCGCCGCCAGCCAAGCTCGACGGCTTCTTCGCCGAGGCGCAGCAAATCGCCGCCGACCTTGCCGCGAAACCGATCGACGCCGACGAGCTCAACCGGGCGAGGAAACCCCTGCTCGCCTCGATCGAGCGCACGCGCGACGGAAACGGCTTCTGGCTCGGCGCGCTCCAGGACCTCGGGACCGATCCCTTCACCTTGCAGTCGATCCTGACCCAGCAGGCCGATTACGAGGCGATCACCCCGGCCGACCTCCAAGCCGCCGCGCGGCGCTACCTGGTGGCCGGCGACTCGGTGAAGGTGAAGGTCGTGAAGGGCGATCCGAAACTGAAGATCATCCCGCCTTATCCCAAGGGAACCGTCGGCATGGTGGTCGACAGAGATTGACAGTACGGCGGCGGTCGGGCTTAGGCACCCGCATCCCGCGTCGAGGCCCGATGGCGGAGTGGTGACGCAGAGGACTGCAAATCCTTGCACGCCGGTTCGATTCCGGCTCGGGCCTCCATTTCCCTACCGCTTGGGTTTTGCAACAATGTTTCGCAGCCCATAAGCTGTCTTTTTGCAGCCCATAAGCTGTCAGCTTGTCTTCGCGTTGCTATTTGCAACGGTTCTCAGCTTGACTCCTTTAGCTCGCCAGAGCCCGCAGGGTCATTCAACCCTAAGCAGGTACGTCGAGAAGAACGCGACTGAAGGTCGCCGTAAGCAAATAAGAGCGGTTGCGGCTCGACTCGGGGAGCGGAGCTTCGCTATTGGAGCTTCTTCGCATTCCGGCCGAAGTGGCCGCGCGTCGAACCGGTACCCTTTTGACGAGCCCGTCTAAGTCCGAAACTTCGTTCTATTTCTTCGACAGGTCTAACTGGAGCTTGTCGCGATAAACGCCGATGCGCTTGGTCGCCCTCCTAACGATATCATCAAAGAATAGCGTCTCGGCGTAGAGCTCGCCAAGGTTGCGGCCAGTCTCCGGATCCTGAAGCGGCGTCGATCGAAAATAGCCGTGGCCAGCGGCAAAACGCGTCCACCCGGCCATGCGAAGCGGGGCGACGGTGTCGCCGATGAGGTAGCCGTAGAACTTCTTCAACCGACCATTCGACTTAGCGGCCAGCAGATGCGCATATTCCGACAGGTCGCCGACGTGGTCATCCAAGCTGACCCCCGGCGCCTTAAACTCGATGATGATAGCCGACCCCTCCTTGTCGAAGATCGCGATATCCGGGCGCATCGCACCATTCTCTTCGGCCCGTCGGCGCAGCGTCGCTGCCAGCTCATCATCGATGCCGGGATCGAATAGCTTTTCGCCGTCGTTCCACTCGATTTCGGAGAGCGGTTTATCTGAGGCGATGTAGTCGTAGTATTGATACTCTTCGCTCAGCAGCCAAATATCGTGATCAGAGGTCTCAAGGCTGTCCCTCTTCATTGGGAAGAAGATGCTATGGATGACGCGCTCGTCTTGGCGACGGACGCCCTCCGCCACGACCTGCACTGCAAGCTGGCGCTTGCAGGCCAGCGCAAGGATTTCGACAATGGCTGCCCTGCGAACCACCAGCTGCGAAAGGTTCGCCATATCGAACGTCTTCAGCGAAGAGGCGTATTTCCAAGAGAGCTCATTGATCTTTTGCCGGAAGTTCGCCGTGTGGGGCTCCGCCTTCTCAATCTCCTCCCTTAGGTCAAAGATCTCCGCAGTATCGGCGATTATGCGTTCCTGATACTTCCTCAGCACGCGCTCCGCGACTGACTTAGCGTTGTCGCCATAGACCACCCGCGTGTCGGTATCGGCGAGCATGCCAGGGTTAACCCCGAACCTCTCGGCGGCATCGGCGATGACGTCGTCGCGGCTCCAGCCAGACGGGGAGACCATCGCCTCAATTATCGGATCGATACAATCGTAAATGCCAGCGTATGACACCTTCTCTTCATCAAACAAATCGCCAGTCGGGATCTCGTTCGGTATTCCTTCAAACCCGTCACGCTGCTCATTGACGCGGCGGTCGAGTAGCTCACTTTCGATCAGCACGATGTGATGAAAGCCGTCGAGCGGCCGATTCTGTTCGCTGACGGTGCGTAGATAACGGCGGGTGATGTCCTGCACGGGCGAGGACTTCGCACAGAAAGAAATGGCGTTGCGAGGCAAGTCGAAGACGCTCGCATCAAGCTTGTAATGCGACAGAGTGAAATTAGCATAACTACCAAGCGGACTGCCGGCCTGCGGATCCCGTTCTTCGACCAGAACCGACTTCACCTCCGTCACGGGCGGAAGGTCGGCGGCGGTAAGGGTCAGGGTTTCGATCCGGCCGTGCGGGTTCTTCGTTTGGAAGGAGATGCTGAACTGACCAAGTTCGGTCTTCAAGCTGACCAGCCGCTGCAAGAACGCGACCAACATGTATCGCCGCATATTGGCGGCTGAGAAGATCTCGCTTGGAGTGTCGATGCGATAGAAGCGCTCACGGACTCCAGGCTTGAGAGTGTCTAGAGTGATCGTGGTTCCGATGTCGCCCGCCTCACCCTCGCTGACTGTGAAGTCTGTCCGGTCAATCTTCTTGCGGGCTGCGACTAGTGGAAGCGTGCGTGTCAGTACCTTGCCGTCACTCTGATAGGTGCTGCGAATGCCAACTCGTTCAAAATGATGAAAATACTGGATGCGTCCCGCACCCTTACACTTGCCAATTCCGGCAATCGAAAGATCGTCTTTGTAGGACGTATCCTTGGTGAGAAAAGCCTCCATCTGCTCCTCTCCAAGGCCACACCCGTTGTCAGTGCACGAGATGCAAAGGTCTTGTGCGCCATCGACGACGCTAGTGGTCAGTACCTCAGCGACTACTCTGACATCCAGACTTCGCACTAATGGGTCCTGATGCTGCCGGATCAGGAAGGAATCGATCGAATTCGAGATTAGCTCTTCTAGAACAACATAACGGTTCGCACTGATCTTCGTGTTCTTGAGGCTTCCGCGAATGTCGAGCGTCATTTCTGTATCCGTCGGATGCTCTGATGGGGACTTCTGATGGCGAGGCTGCTGGGAAGTCAAGAAGCCTCCCGCTAAGAGCGTCGGCTGTTCGCCTGCTCTCGCGCAAGAGCGACCCGCTACTCGTTAGCAAAACCCGGCAGCTCCAGCTGCTCGCCAAATACCGGGAACATCAAAGGCGCTTTCTCATCTAGAAGCGCTTGCGACAAGGCAAGGAAGTTAGGGAAGCAACCCACTACATTGTTCGGGTAAAGCGAACGTTCCGTCTCCGCTACACGCGCGAACGTCTCGTCGTTCAGTTCTCTGCTGATGAAGGCGCGGAGGATGGGTCCCGGCCGATATCCCCACAACAAAATTCTCCGGACGGCGCGCAGCAAGTTGCCGTCGACGGAGGGGTTTGGCAACAGGTTGACCTCGATGGTTCGGCTCGCAAGGCGACCAAGATACCCCGGTAGCGCGTGGAGCCTCCGCTCCCCGATCTCGTAGCAGATCGCATCGCAGTCAAAGAACGTAGTATGCACAAGGTCCGCGAGGGAATGCACCTCGACGAGACCAACGGCGGCTGCCCAAGTGTTTGGTAGCGACCAGAAGTCCACCTTCCAGTGCGGGTGGGACGAAGAAAAGCCGCCGAAGCGATTGGGTGTGGCGTTGAGCTCCGCAGCTAGCTCTGCCACCCGCCCGGGGCTCGCGTCGATGACCAGATCAATATCGGATCTGAAGCCGACCTTTCCGCGCCGAGCAATGTCCCGCACTAGCCCGCCGATGATCGCAATTCGTCCCAGCGGCTCGAACTGAGCCGCGATAAGTTCGCGCAGGCGCCTTATCGGTACAGCCTGCTCGCGCCAAAGGTAGTCGTCGACCCGCCTTTTTAACTTGGGCAAACTATCTGGAGGATGCACCTACTGCATGTCCTTCACGTCATCCCAGAGCTTGATGGCGAAACTGTCGGTCATGCCAGAGAGCATGTCTGTCAGTAGTCTGAGTTCGCGGTATCGAACCGAACCCGCGATGCCGGGAGCTTGGGCCGATCGGGCCGCGTCCTCGATGTAGTTCTGACTGATAAGTGCGAAAACATACTTGCTCTTTGCCCCAGAGCGGCGGGCCAGAATGTTCTCGAAGTCTTCAGTAGGTCGGTCATGGATCGCATCCCAGAACGCGCTCATCAGGCCGTCAATGGCTTCGGCGCCATATGCCTCCATGCGCAGCACGCCAGGATTGCCAAAGGCATGTTGGCGCGCGAGCTCCTTGAGCTTGTCGCAAAGATCACTGTCATCCATCAGCGGCGTGCGGTGACTGAAGGCGTTGATCGCCTTCCCAGCCAGAACGTATCCTCTGCTGGCGTGTTCAATTAACGCATCGATGAAGTAGGCTCGCAGATAGCCTATCTTGATGTCGCGTGCGAGTTCCGGTCGGCGTCCTGCGCACTCGATCTCTTCGAACTTCGTCTGTGCTTTCCGGACGGCCTCGTGCGACTTCGTCTTGTCATCGGCGCGGAGGCTGGCGAGCACGTCGTCTGGCGAGATGACGCCCTTCTTCATCGCGTCGTCGACGTCCAGCACCGAATAAGCAATATCGTCACAGGCCTCCATGATCCAGGTAAGTGGATGGCGCTGGCCCTCCGCGAGACCCGTATCGGAACGAAGCCGCTCGACGAGGGCCCGCTCGGACTCGAAGTACCCGTATTTTTTGGCGATCTTGTTGTTCTTGTCGCGATTTGCTGCGCTTACAGGGTACTTGATGGCTGCAACAAGAGTGGCTGTGGTCAAATCAAGACCCAGGTGAGCGATGTTCGTCTGCAATTTTGAAATGAGCCGCAGTGTCTGGGGGTTGCCGTCAAACTTCAGGAATTCCGGGTGCATCTCATCCGGGATAGACACAGGCAGGCCGCGACTTCCCTTGCCGTGGTTCGTAAATATCCAATCCTTCCTGAGCTCGAACCAGCGGCCAATGGCCGCTTCGCCTTGGTGCCCGAACGGCGGATTCCCAAGGTCGTGCGCGAGGCCGATGGCTGACAGCATTGGCTGTATCACTTGGTGCAGGTCTACGCCCGAGAACAGCTGGGACTGGGCGCCGTAGATCCGGGTACCGATCGAGCGCGCAAGGTTCGCAACTTCGTGCGAATGGGTTAGGCGCGTTCTCACGCCATCATTGGCGTCCATGGGCCAGACCTGCGTCTTGTCCGACAGACGCCGGACTGGCGTTGAGAATAGCAGTCGATCATAGTCCTGCTGGAACCGAGACCGAAGGCCCTCTCTACTCGGCTGTTCCTCCGCACCGGGAGTCTCACCTACCCGCCAGTCGGACCAGATCGTCACCATCCCCTGAAACCCTCACATTGTTGCCGCCGCCGGATAGGCTTTCACTGCGAAGCCGCCAAGCAAGCGATCGAACGAATGCTAACTTCTAGAACGTAAGGGGAACGGATGGTGCTAGCAATCTCTCGTTTGCACAGTTCCGTACGATTGAGATGATTGTCATTTTTGCCGGATTCGCATGGGGAGCGTATGCTTCCGGCTTCTCCGGCCTAGAAACAGCCATTCCGCTTACCACCACTCGAGACTGCCGGAATGCTGTCGGCCTGAGCGGCGATAAGTGGCCGCTACCCGACCGTCAGCTTTTCGGCTCAAGACCGAGAAAGCTGGCGTTCGGACTCCGTCGACGCGTCAGAGCTGCTGGACTGTCGGCCGAAAAACGATCTCGCTAATTCCAACGTCCTCGGGCTCGCTGATCGCGAAGGCCACCATCCGGGCAAAGGTTTCGGCTGCGACGCCGACCTGTCCAACATAGTCCTGGTTGGCGCTTTGAACGTCTTTCTCGCTGATGTGGTCGAGAAGCTCGGTCTTGACCGCGCCCGGCGAAATGATGGTCGTGCGGATGTTGTGAGGGGCCGCTTCTGCCCGCAGCCCGTCGGACAGCGCCCTTACCGCGAATTTGGTCGCCGAATAGACCGCCGAGCCCTCAAAAATCTTGTGCCCCGCAACTGAGGAGACATTGATGATGTGACCGTGTTTCTGCGCCTTCATGTGAGGAAGCGCAGCGGCGATCCCGTACAGCACACCCTTGATGTTGACGTCGATCATCCGATCCCATTCGTCGACCTTCAGGCGATCGAGCGGCGAAAGCGGCATCAGGCCCGCGTTGTTGATGAGCACGTCGATGCGTCCGTATGTCTCGACCGCTGTGGCCACCAATTTCGTGAGATCGTCACGGTTAGTGACGTCCGTGGCGACTGCAGTTGCCTGGCCGCCAGCCTCGACGATCTCTGCCGCAAGGGCCTCGATGCGGTCGGCGCGGCGGGCTCCGAGAACGATCTTCGCACCCCGTGCAGCAAGATGAGCGGCAGCTGCCGCTCCCATGCCACTGGACGCGCCGGTGATGACGATGACCTTGTCAGTAATGCCATTCATGTGATTGACCTTGTCTGCTTGTTTAGAGTGGTATGCGGGTATGCGCGTTAGGGGCGACGGAGCGACACCGTGACGGCGTCGGCATTGTCGAATTCCGAGAGATCGCCCTCGACTTGTCCGAGGATCACGATGCCCGGAGGAGGAACGCGGCCTTTAGCGTAGTAGATGACGAAGTCGCGGTCTTCCCACAGGCCGAGCGTCCCGACCGAGAAGTCGCGTTGCCGCTCGCCATCCGGGAGGGCCGAAGGGAGCACGCCCGTCTTCTCCTGGCGCAGGTGATCACGCATTTGGAGTCGCAGTGGCAGCTGCGTCGCGAGCGCCCGCGCGGAAGCGTTGTCGGCCAGCCTGGCGCTAAACTGAGCTTGCTCAGTGGAGATCAGAACTTCGTTGATAAGCATGTCAGCTCCCTTCCGCGTCTCATCTTGCCCAATCTCGACCCGACCAGCCGCTGCCTTCTGATTGGCGGCTGGTGTGTCGGCGTTTTGATGGCCGGAAACGTGCGGCGGGCTGCACGCGACCAAGGCGGATGCAATGACCGCAGCACTGGCAGGTTTCATTATTCCAGGTCGGCCAGATACTGCTGGTCCGTGACCTTCTCCATCCAGGTCACCGGGGAGCCGTTGACCGACTCCTGGATCGCTACATGTGTCATGCCTTCGTGCGGGGTCGCTCCATGCCAGTGCTTATGTTCCGCTGGGCACCAAAGGATGTCACCGGCGCGAAACTCGAGCTTTGGCCCGCCTTCGATTTGCGTCCATCCGGTGCCTTCCGTGACAATCAGCGTCTGACCGGCCGGGTGCGTGTGCCATGCCGTGCGCGCGCCCGGCTCGAAGTGGACGATTGCACCTCCCACCCGCGACGGATCGGGGCGCTGGAACTGGCCGGTGATGGTAACTTTGCCGGTGAAATATTCGGCCGGTCCGGCAACCGTCTTCATTTCTGATTTGCGAACGATTTCCATGCGCGGTCCTCCTCCTGCTGATCTGGACGTGGACGGTCCCGCAAGGGCGACCGCCGGGTTAACGAGTGTGGCGAGCGCAAGCGCTGTCGCTGCGGAATTCTTGGGAAGAGTAATCACAGGTTCTTCCCGAAGAAGTCGGCAAATCGGTCGAAGGGGATCACGTCGACCTTGTCGTAAAGATCGGTGTGGCTCGCACCGGGAACGATCACCAATTCCTTGGGCTCAGCCGCCGCGGCATAGGCAGTCTCGCTGAAATAACGTGAGTGCGCCCGCTCGCCGTGCACGAACAGGATGGGACGCGGCGCGATCTCCTTGATGTAGGTGAGGATCGGCATGTTCATGAAGGACAGCGGCGTGGTGATCGTCCACGAGCCGTTCGAATTCACCGCGCGCGGATGGAAGCCGCGCGGCGTCCGATAATAGTCGTGATAGTCGACGAGGAACTGCGCCTCGCCTCCTTTGAGATCGTTCATGCGCGGGCCGTAGGCGGGCGTGCCATTCGCCGCGTCGGTCCACCGCTGGTGGCTGAGTTGTTCGAGTGTGTGTGTGCGCTGCTGGGGCGTGACGCTGTCATTGTAACCGCGCGACATAAGCCGGGTCATGTCGTACATAGTGCTGACTGCGACGGCCTTGACCCGCTTGTCGACGGCGACGGCGTTCAGCGCCATGCCGCCCCAGCCGCAAATGCCGAGAATGCCGAGCCGCTCACGGTCGACCGAGGCATGTCGGCCAAGATAGTCGATAGCGGCGCTGAAATCCTCGGTGTTGATGTCGGGCGAGGCGACGTTGCGGGGGCTGCCTCCGCTTTCGCCCGTGTATGACGGGTCGAACGCCAGGGTGACGAACCCGCGCTCAGCCATCGTCTGCGCATAAAGCCCGGACGATTGCTCCTTCACCGCGCCGAACGGCCCACCGACAGCGATCGCCGGCAGCCGCCGGGCGCCACGATCCTTGGGTAGGTAAAGATCACCCACCAGCGTGATCCCGTAGCGATTGGTAAAGGTCACCTTCTGGTGATCGACCCGCTCGCTTCGCGGAAAGACTTTGTCCCAGGTCTGCGTCAGTTGCATGGTCGCTCCATTGGTTGGGCTCGGCGCCGTCTGCGCGAAGGCAGGGCCAGCAGCCGCGAAGGTCAGCGTGGCGGTAGCGAGGAGGCTGGCGAGGATGCGCCGGCGATCCAGAAGCGCGCTTGGGGACAGGGCGTGTTGCATCGATTGTCTCCGTTCAATGGGCCGCAAAAACGGCGCTGGGCGGGTCAGCGGGGTCGGCTGCATTGCTCGGCGCCCGAGCGGCGAGCAGCGCGGCGCCTGCGGAGGAGATCAGTAGGGCGGCACTGACGAGGAAGGTGGCCTGATAGCCCAACCGGTCGAACAGGATTCCGCCTACCCCTGCGCCCAGCGTGATCGCCAATTGAACCACCGCCACCATGAGCCCGCCGCCGGCTTCGGCGTCGTTCGGAAGCACCCGGCTCACCCAGGTCCACCAGGCGACCGGGGCGGCTGTGCCGACGAAGCCCCACAGAACCAACAGGACCGTGACCACGCCCGGGGAGTGGCCGGCTGCGACCAGCCCCGCCGCGATCGCCGCCATCGCCAGCGGCATTGCGGCAAGCAGGCTATACAGCGATCGCCTGAGCGCAAAGTCGATGGCGTAGGTTCCGGCCAGACCTGCGACGCCAACAACAAGCAGGATCAGCGCGAGGGTGGTCACGCCCACCCCGGTTATGCTTTCGAGGAACGGGCGAAGGTAAGTGAAGAGGGCGAACTGGCCCATGAAGAGCAGGGAAACCGACAGCATTCCCAGCGGCACTTGCGGACGGCGCAATAACCTGAGTGCCGCGATCCCACTGGCACGCTCATGATTAGGCATGGCGGGAAGCGTCCTGAACAGCCACACCAGGGTCACGCAGGCAAGCGGAACGACACAAAAGAACGCCCCGCGCCAGCCGATGAACTGGCCAAGATAGCTGCCCAAAGGTGCCGCGATGGTCGTGGCCAGCGCATTGCCGCCGTTGAGCAGCGCCAGCGCCTTCGGAACGGCAGCCTCGGGCACTAGGCGCATGACCGTTGCCGTGGACATCGACCAGAAACCGCCGATCACCACGCCGAGCAGGGCGCGGCCGGCCATGAACACCAAGTAGTTCGGGGCACAGGCAACGATCGCCCCAGACACGACCATCAGGGTGGTGAGACCCAGCAGCAGGGAGCGCCGGTCGACGTTGCGGCTTGCCGCAGCGATGAACAGGCTGGTGAACACCGCAAAGATGCCGGAAATGGCAATGGCCTGTCCGGCCTGGCCTTCGCTGATCTGGAGGCTGGAGGCGACCGGCGTCAGCAGGCTCACCGGCATGAACTCCGACGCGATGAGCGTTGAAACGCACAACGTCAGGGCAAAGACGGCGGGCCATCCGCCATCGGAGCTGCGGATGATCGCGTGACTTGGAGCCGAAAGTCGGGAGGGAGCGAGTTCCATTCAGCCCATCTAGTGCATCCACATCGTGACGATTACCCGCTATGATCGGCATGGAGCTGTGAGCAGGATTCAACAATGCAACGCGAAACGATGGCAGACCTCGTCGCGTTCTTCGCGGTGGCGCGGGAACGGAGTTTTACCCGGGCGGCGGCGAAACTCGGAGTTTCGCCATCAGCCTTGAGCCACACGATCCGAAAGCTCGAGGAACGGCTGGGGGTTCGCCTGCTGACCCGAACCAGCCGCAGCGTCGCCACCACCGAGCCGGGGGAAAGGCTTCTCGAGCGCGTCGGTCCGCACTTCGATCAGGTGTCCGACGAGCTTGCCCGGCTGACTGAACTTCGCGACACGCCCGCCGGCACCCTCCGCATCACGACGGGAGACCAACCGGCCGAGAGCATTCTCATGCCCGCGATCGCCAAGCTTCTGCTTCGATACCCTGACCTGTCAGTCGAAATAATGGTCGACAATGGCTTCGTCGATATCGTCGCCGAACGCTTTGACGCCGGGGTGCGGCTGGGCGAGACGCTCGCGCAGGACATGGTGGCGGTCCGGATTGGCCCAGACCTCGAAATGGCGGTCGCCGCATCGCCCGCCTATTTCGCCAAGCACGGTTCGCCGCACACACCCGACGATCTGGCCCGGCACAATTGCATCAATCTACGCCACCAAGCCCGGGGAGGTAATTCGGTCTGGGATCTCGAACGCGACGGCAGGGCCGTCAACGTGCGTGTCGAAGGCCAGTTCGTCGTGAACGACATTGCCGTTGTCAGGCAGGCAGCAGTTGACGGGGTAGGCCTGTGCTATTTGCCTCGTGACTACCTCCAGGACCAAATCGATAGAGGCGATCTCGTGCCGGTGCTCGAGGAATGGTGCCCGCCGTTCCCGGGATATCACCTCTACTACCCGAGCCGTCGTCATCAATCCCCCGCCTTGGCGGCCTTCATCGCAGCGGTCCGATATCGCGGATAATGTCTCTTGGCTGCCGATGGCAGGAATGACCGCTTTCCGCTCGGTAGCGACGATGGCTGAATGACCGAGATGGGCGCAGAGTCGAATGGCTGGATCTGGCCGGGAGGGGACCGTCCGCTTCTAGGACCGGAGCAGCCAAAGGCGCCATCGCTCGCGCGAACGCCTCAGCAAAATATAGTCGCCAGCTACGGGTGATCCTCTTCACAGAGTTGATGATTGGCGAGGGATTGCATGATGTGGCAGCTTGCGATGCGGCCTCCTCCACAATCGACGAGCATCCGGCGTAATTCCCGCTCGAGCTGTTGCAATTGAGCGATCTTTCGCTCGACCGTCGCAAGATGCCCGGATGCGATGCGGTCCACTTCCGCGCAGTCGCGATCGGGTTGGTCGGCGAGGTCCAACAGAGACCGCACATCCGCGATGTCAAAGCCCAAACTTCGGGCATGGCGGACGAACCGAAGACGTTCCGCATGGTCGGGCCCGTAATCGCGATAGTTCGAATTCGTCCTAGCCGGCGGAGGGAGCAGGGCGATCCGCTCGTAATAGCGGATGGTCTCGGCATTCGTACCGGTGGCCTGCGCCAATTCTCCTATCTTCATAATTCGTGGCCTTGACCCTGTAGTCGCTACAAGGAGCATAAGCCGGTCTCATCGATTCGGTCGAGGTGGCGAATGGCGTGCAATCACTGTGCATCCGAGACGGTTAGCCGCGCGACCGATGTGCGCTGGCGTCAGGCCCTCTGGGTCGCGCTCGCTGTCAACGGTGCGATGTTCGCGGTGGAACTCGGCGCCGGCTTCATGGCAGACAGCAAATCACTGCAGGCCGACGCGCTCGACTTTTTCTCGGATGCTGCCAATTACGCCATATCGCTCGGGGTTGCCGGGCTTGCCTTGGCCTGGCGCGCCCGCGCGGCGCTTTTCAAGGGCCTGACTCTATTACTGATGGGCGCATATGTGATCGGTACGGCGGTCCTGGCTGCGCTGCAGGGGTCGGCGCCCGAGCCATTCCTGATGGGTGGCATCGGTGTCGCGGCGCTCGTTGCCAATGTCTCCGTGGCAATCATGCTGTTTCGCTGGCGGGCGGGCGACGCCAACATGCAGTCGGTCTGGATCTGCAGCCGCAATGATGCGATCGCAAATATCGCCGTCGTCGCAGCAGCGCTTGGCGTGTTCGGCACCGGGACCCGTTGGCCAGACCTGGTCGTGGCGGGGCTGATGGCGGCGCTAAGTTTTTCCGGCGGGTGGAGGATCGTGCGTCTCGCGGCAGCCGAATTACGCACGACCGAAGCTCATGCTTCGGCGCAAAGATGAAGACACGGGCTTTCCCTTCCTTCAGCGGTGCTGGTAAGGGCACCTCACCAATGCGCCGTATCCTTCCCTTTCTCAGCGCCCTGATGCTGGTGCTTGTACTCTGGACAGGCAGCGCCGCGCAGGCGGCGGAAGCGATCGGTTGTGCCGAGGTGGCTGCGAGCGCCGAGGGGCACTTCGACGGCGATGGCGACCAGGTGCCTGCGGATGGCGACAAGGCCACCCCCCATCATCATGGCGCTTGCCACGGTCATTGCGTGGGCGTGTCGCTGGAAGAAGGTCAAGGGATCGTCCCAAGCGACATGACGAACGACAAAGTCGCGGCAGCCGCCGATTTTCACGGCGGGAACGATCCCGGGATATCTCTTCGCCCACCGATTGCCTGACGTCACATTGACGCTGGCTGGCATGCACCAGCCGGCTCCTCCCGTGTCGTCAGGAGTCTCCTTTCATGTCTCGTTTTTTCGCTACGGCCATAGCCGTGGCCATGGTTCCCGTCGCTGGGGCAGGCGCGCAGATAAGCGCACCTGCGACGCCGCCCATCGGCTCGCCTATCTTGATACCGCGCGCCGGACCCCCAGCCCCGCCGTCATTGAGCAACTACCCTGTGCTGGCTCCGCGAAGCGGCCCACTCCCCTCGTCTCTCACCCTCGTACAAGCGCTCGAAGAAGCGGAAGCCCGCTCTCCAGCCGTGCTGGCGGCGCGCGCCCGTGTAGAGGCAGCATCCGCGCGAATCCGGCAGGCGGGTCTTCGCACCAACCCTGAACTCAGCATCGAGGTCGAGAATTTTCTCGGGACCGGTGATCTCAAGGGCTTTCGGGCGACCGAGACTACGGTCGCGGTCAACCAACGCCTCGATCTTGGCGGGCGCCGGCAAGCGCGGGTCTCGACAGCTCAGGTCGAACTCGCGGCGGAGCGTATTCGGCTAGACATCGCCCGCGCCGACTTGGCTCGCTCGGTCAGGGAGCAATTCGCCCGGGCTGTCGTAGCCCGCGATCGTCTTAGCCTAGCTGAGGATAGCGAAGAGCGAGCCCGCGAATTGGCGAGGATCGCGCAGTTGCTGGTAGACAATGGCCGGGAACCGCCACTTCGCGCCCTTCGCGCGCGATCGGCTGCAACCCAGGCAGCCGCCGAGCTCGAGGCTGCGCGGGCGGACGAACGCGCGTCTCGGGCGACCTTGGTATCCCTATTCGGAATGACCGAAGCCGTGCCGAGCGTCAGCGGAAAGCTAATCGACCTCGAACCTCGGCTCGTAAATCCTGCAATTAGCCTTGAAGTGCGCCTGGCCGAAGCCGAACGGCTGATCGCGGAAGCCGAGCTCCGGCAGGAACAAGCGGCGAGCAGGCTCGACCCTGCGGTGGGCCTCGGGGTTCGTCATGTCCGCGAGGCCGGAGCGGTGGCCCTCGTCGGCGGAATGTCCCTTCCGTTGCCGGTCTTCGATCGAAATCGCGGCAACATTGAAGCCGCCCGTGCCGGCATTCGCGCGGCCGAAGCTAATCTCGCCAATGTCCGTGCGTCGGTTCAGGTCAGGGCCGCGAACGCCGCGACCAGCGTTCAATCGGCGACGGCAAGGGTTGAAGCGCTTGAACGCTCTGCCATCCCCGAAGCAAACGAGACGCTTCGGCTGTCGCGCCTTGCCTACATCGAGGGCCGCGCATCGCTGGTCGAGCTTCTCGACGCCCAGACGGCGTACCGCCAAGCCCAATCCGCCCTCATCGACGCCCGCCTCGCGCAGGCTCTCGCGACCGCCGAGCTCGGCCGGGTCGCCGCTCAACAGGATTCCCAATGACCGTCATCGAACGCGCAAACACCGCCATCCGCATTCAGGATGGCCGCTCCAAGCTGATGGCCGGCGGGGCCGCTCTCGCTCTGCTCGCAGGCCTTGGGGGTGTGTTGATTGGCAGAAGCACGGCGCCCGTGCCTCTTGCGGCAAGCACTGAAGCCCCAGTGGCCCAATCGGATGAAGGGCAGAAGTCCGGCCCCGAAGGCTTCATTGCCATCACCCCTGCACAAATCGCCGCCAATGGCATCGCCGTAGAACGGGTCTCATCAGGATCCATAGCATCGGAAGTCATCGCTCAAGCCACAATTACCGCTCCTCCGGAAGGTCAGGCGCTGGTAACCGCCAGGGCCGACGGCGCCATCACCCGCATAAACAAGCGTCTTGGCGATCCCGTTGCCTCAGGAGAGACGATCGCCCTGTTGGAGAGCCGTGAAGCGGCGGCCTTCGTGGCCGAACGCAATGCGGCGGCGGCGCGTGCGCAGGCAGCGCGCGCAGCGGCGGCTCGGGAGCAGCGATTGTTTGACGCAAAGGTGACGGCAAAACAGGATCTCGAGGCTGCTGTTGCCGCGCGGCAAACAGCGGAAGCGGAACTGCAGCGCGCTGATTCGGCCGTCAGGATTGCCGGGGTGACGGGCAACGGTCGTTATCTTGCCGTCCGATCGCCGATAGTGGGCAGAATCACCGAAGTAGACACGCAACTCGGTGCCTACGTCGCCGCCGGCGCCGAGCTCTTCAACGTCGCCAACCCCGACCGCATTCAGGTCCAAGCTGCGGTACCTGTGCCCGAAGCGCAGCGGCTCCAGCCAGGGGATTCCGCTGTTGTCGAATTGCCGGGCGGCGGCATCGTCGAAGCCAGGCTTCGCTCGATCACACCGTCGGCCGATCCGCAAAGCCGCGCCGTTGCTGTGGTTCTACAGCTTGCGGGGGCACCAGGCGGACTGCGCCAAGGCCAAGCCGTGCGAGTGCGCATCACCCCGCGAAACAGCAAGACCAGTGGCATCATCCTGCCCGAAGATTCGGTCCAGCTGATCGAAGGTCGCGATGCGGTCTTCGTCCAGGTGAAGGGCGGCTTCCAGGCCGTGCCTGTCCAGATCGGGCAGCGAAGCGGCGGCCGCGTCGAAATTTTAAAGGGCCTCGAGGCCGGTCAGATCATCGTCTCGCGAGGCGCCTTCGCCTTAAAGTCGCAGCTCGGCGCGAGTGAAGCGGAACACTGATCGTGTCGTCCGCTCTTCGGCTCACTCCTATCAGGAATAAACTCTCATGATTGAGCGTATTCTCGACGCTGCGATCCGCTTCCGCTGGGCCACGATTGGCCTAACTTTGGTGATCGCGCTCTACGGCGCCTTCCAGCTCTTCAAACTCCCGATCGACGCCGTTCCAGACATCACCAACAAACAGGTGCAGGTGAACGTCGCCGCGCCTCAGTTCAGTCCGCTCGATATGGAACGGCTGGTGACGTTTCCAATGGAGACGACCCTCGCCGGTATCCCGGGGCTCGATTACACCCGCTCAATCTCGCGCAATGGCTTCGCCCAGGTCACGGCCGTCTTCGACGAGAACGTCGACATCTATTTCGCGCGCCAGCAGGTCGCCGAGAGACTGGCCCAGGCGAGCGAAAGTCTACCGGACGGCGTGCAGCCGCAGATGGGGCCGGTCTCAACCGGGCTGGGCGAAGTGCTGATGTGGTCCGTCGACTACGCCCCGACCGCAACCGTCAATAATCCCAAGATTGCCGGCCGTCCCGGCTTCCAGCCAGATGGCTCCTATCTCACCATCGAGGGCGAGCGGCTGACGGACGAGGTGTCCAAGCTGGCTTACCTCAGGACCATCCAGGACTGGGTGATCCGTCCGCAGCTGCGTAATGTGGCAGGTCTGGCCGGGGTCGACAGCATCGGGGGCTACGAAAAGCAATTCGTCGTCCAGCCGGATCCGGCTCGCCTTGCATCGTACGGTGTTTCCTTCACCGAACTCGCCGATGCTTTGGAGGCGTCGAACATCTCTGTCGGCGCAAATTTCATTCAACGCGCCGGCGAGGCCTTCCTCGTGCGCGCCGATGCTCGCATCCGCCACATCGACGAGATCGGCGGCACCGTCATTGCCAATCGCAACGGCGTGGCCGTCCGCGTGTCGGACGTCGCGACTGTCCGACTGGGGGGAGAACTTCGCACCGGTGCAGCGTCCACCAACGGCAAAGAGGTCGTCATCGGGACAGCGCTGATGCTCGCGGGTGCCAACAGCCGGATCGTCGCCGAAGCCGTGGCCGAACGACTGCAGCAAGTAGCCAAGTCCCTTCCGCCCGGCGTGAAGGTAATGCCACTCTACGATCGCTCTGCGCTCGTCGATGCGACCATCTCTACAGTTGAGAAGAACCTCGTCGAAGGCGCGATCCTCGTCATCGCCGTACTTTTCTGGCTGCTCGGCAACATTCGGGCGGCCATCATCGCCGCCCTCGTGATCCCGTTGTCGTTTCTGATGATGGCGATCGGCATGACCCGCTACGGCGTGTCGGGCAATCTGATGAGCCTGGGTGCTCTCGACTTCGGATTGATCGTCGACGGTTCGATCATCATCATCGAGAACTGCCTGCGACGGCTGGCCGAGCGACAGCATCATGAGGGCCGCTTACTTCAGCTGTCCGAACGCCTTCACGAGGTGTTCGAAGCTGCCCGAGAGATGGTTCGCCCGACCCTCTACGGCCAAGCTATCATCCTTTTGGTCTTCGCGCCCTTGCTCACCTTTACTGGGGTCGAAGGCAAGATGTTCACGCCAATGGCGATCACCGTCATCTTCGCGTTGATCGGAGCATTTATCCTCTCGCTGACCTTTGTGCCGGCGATGGTGGCCGTGCTGATCAAGGGGAAGGTGGCGGAGAAGGACGTCGCCATCATCCGCTGGACGAAGGCACGCTACGAACCGCTCCTCGGAAAGGTGCTTTCGCGGCCTAAGCCGTGGATCGGCGCCGGACTGGGCGCCTTTGCTCTTGCCAGCGCCCTATTCATGACCCTCGGTCAGGAATTCATTCCGCAGCTCGATGAAGGTGATGCCTCGGTCCAGGCAATCCGCATTCCCTCGACGTCTCTCGACCAATCGCTGGACATGCAGTTGAAGGTCGAACGCGCGATCTCCTCTCTTCCCGAGGTCGCTTACATCTACTCCAAGACCGGCACGGCCGAAGTGGCCACCGATCCTATGCCGCAGAACACGTCGGACTCCTTCGTCATCCTGAAGCCCAAGAAGGAATGGCCGAGCGGCGTGGACAGCAAGGAGAAGGTAGTCGAGCGGATCGAGCAGAAAATGGGCTCGCTCACTGGCAACGCTTTCGAGGTCAGCCAGCCAATCGAAATGCGCTTTAACGAGCTTATCGCCGGCGTCCGAGGCGATGTTGCCATCAAGGTATTTGGCGATGACCTGACCCAGCTCGAGACCGTCGCGGCCCAGGTCGCGTCATCCATTGGAAAGGTCGAGGGCACCGCCGACTTGCGATCCGAACAGACCGCCGGCTTCCCGACACTTGAAGTGTTGTTCAATCGCTCTGCGATTGCCGCCTACGGCCTGACAGTCGACGAGGTCGCGAACACGGTGGCGGCTGCGCTCGGTGGGCGTGAAGCCGGCATCGTCTTCGAAGGCGACCGCCGCTTCGACATCGTCGTCAGGCTCGACAATCCGACCCGCGACAACCTCGAGGCGATCGGCGCGCTACCGGTCATGCTCGAGAATGGTGGCACCAGCGCTAGAACCTCGGTGCCGCTCCGCGAGGTCGCGAGCTTCCGCTTCGCGGACGGGGTCAATCAGGTCAGCCGCGAGAATGGTCAGCGGCGTGTCGTCGTCCAGGCTAACGTCCGAGGCCGCGATCTTGGCTCGTACGTCGAAGCCGCGCGGGCGGCGGTGGACCGTGACGTCAAATTGCCGCCTGGCGTCTTCATCGAATGGGGTGGGCAGTACGAGAATCTGCAGGCTGCATCGGCGCGCCTGTCTCTCGTCATTCCTGCGGTGTTCCTGCTTATCTTTGGCATCCTCTACATGGCGCTGCGGAGCTTCAGTTCGGCTCTTGCGGTCTATTCGGCGGTTCCGCTGGGACTTGCAGGAGGCGTCTTCGGCCTGGTGCTGGCCGGCTTCCCCTTCTCAATCTCTGCTGCGGTCGGCTTTATCGTACTCTCGGGCGTCACTGTTCTGAACGGCCTTGTCGTCATGACGAGCATTCAACAGCGCATCGGCACGGGCGAGAGCATCGACGAAGGCATTCGCGGCGGAATGATGGAGCGTGTTCGGGCGGTCCTCATGACGGGGGTCGTCCCGGCCATTGGCTTTGTCCCGATGGCTTTGGCGACCGGTCGCGGTGCCGAAGTCCAGAAGCCATTGGCGGTCGTCGTCATCGCAGGCCTGATCGTCGCGACCTTTCTCACCCTCTTCGTGCTTCCGGCGATCAGCCATTTCCTCTTGCACCGGGCGCGGGTCCGTCACGTCCAGGGCCAATATCAAAACGAGGATCCGTTCGGACGCGAGCCGGTCCCAGCGGAATGATTCGAAGGAGCCGAATGATGAAAATGAAGGGTCTAGCCACATTTACGGCGCTCCTGCTCGCCGCCTGCGCCCCGCAGGCGCAGCGTGAAGGTCAAGAGTCGAGCGGACGCAACTCCGAAGCGACGCACGGCGGCATGTCGATGTCGGTGGACCCAGCCGATCCCGACCGAAGCTTCGCCGCAGGAATGATCCCCCACCACCGCGACGCTGTCCGGATGGCCGAGGAGCAATTGCGCCTAGGCAGGGATCCGGAACTTCGCGCCATGGCGGCGAAGATAATCAAGGACCAGCAGGGTGAGATCGATCAGCTTGAACGCTGGCTCGCCAAGCCTGAGCACAAGGGAGGCAAGCAGTGAGTTTGCAAAAACAGGAGACGCCGCATGGCGAGTGATCACAGTGATCATGGCCACAGCCATGCCCCTGCCGATTTCGGACGGGCATTCGCGATCGGCATCGCCCTCAATGTGACGTTCGTCGCGATCGAGGCTGGCTATGGGGTCATTACCGGATCGCTGGCACTCCTCGCCGATGCGGGACACAATTTGTCGGACGTGCTCGGTCTCTTGGTCGCATGGGCAGCCACGGCGCTCTCTCGGAGGCCGCCGACCGCCCGGTTTACTTATGGGCTCAAAGGATCTTCAATCCTGGCTGCGCTTGCGAACGCCGTCCTCCTCCTGGTGGCTATCGGCGCCATCATCTACGAGGCGATAGGGCGGTTCTCGAACCCGCAACCCGTCGGAGGGGTCGGGATCATGGTCGTAGCCGCGATCGGGATCGTCATCAATGCGGCGACCGCATGGCTATTCGCCAGTGGCCGCAAAGGCGATTTGAACATTCGTGGTGCCTACCTGCACATGGCGGCCGACGCCGCTGTGTCGGCGGCCGTGGTCGTCGCAGGTGCGCTTATCTGGTGGACCGGGCGGGAATGGATCGATCCGCTCGTCAGCATCATGATCGCGTTTGTCGTTCTCTGGAGCACTTGGGCCCTCCTGCGCGATTCGGTCGTGATGAGCCTATCGGCGGTTCCAAGCTCGGTAGAATTGGTCGAGGTCGAGAGCTCCCTGGCGCGGCGCGACGGCGTCACCGGAGTTCATGATCTTCATGTCTGGAGCCTCGGCACAACGAGCTTAGCGCTCACCGCGCACCTCGTCATGCCGGGAGGTCACCCGGGAGATGAATTCCTGACCGACTTGGCGGAGGCCATGGAGCATGATTTCGGCATCGCGCATTCCACCTTCCAGATAGAGATCAGCGAGCATGTGCCCTGTGCCCTTCAGAGCCGAGAAAGCGGATGAGTGGATCAGGTGTCCGGCACGGCCGCATCGGGCCGCCCGTCTTCAGCTTTTCGAATTCCCGATATAGCGCGATCCGCACTTTGCTGGCGAACGCCGGCGGCTCGATGACGCGCGCCGATTTAGCCATGAAGATTGCCGAACAGCCCGAGCTGGCAGAGGCACTCAAAGATGGCAGGGGTCTGGCATCGCTGCTCTCAAACATGCGTCATAGCGGTGAAATCGCTCTGGAAGGCGATCTCGTTTCGCTCACCGGACGCGCGATACGAAGGATTGCGAAGCGGAACCTTAATCATGAAGAATGATCGTCCCCTTCTCGGCGGGGTCGCTGTGACGGCCTTGGCGATGCTTCTCACCTTGCTTTGCCTGGCAGTCTGGAACGCTGTCTCTTCGTCAAGCAATGACACCAACGATGCGGTGCTAGACGCCCGCGCAGCCAGTGGCGGATAGAAGGGGACTACCGTTACCTCGCGCCCTTTCTGTGAACCTGATCCACCGGAATGGGTGGACAGTAGACCTTGAACGGGTCCAAAGAAATTCAGCTATGTGTGATCGGGTGAGCCCGACCTGCTTCCTGCATTATCGTCTGCCAGTCTCGGTCGCATTGTCCATTCTGGCCGCGAGCGTGACTGCCTGCTCGCATACGTCGTCGGAGAGTGAAGCGGCTACGGCTCAGAAGGCGTCCGTCCGATTGTATACCGATGGCTACCCCGTCCCCGTCACATTCTCGGTAGGCCACTTTGCAATTTTCAAGAACTGCTTGGTCTTCAAGCCAGACAGGGAGGAAAGGTCTTATTCGCCGGTGTTTCCACCCGGAACGAACTTGGCCTCGACTAGCTCACGTTCCGGGATCTTGGTGAAGGGGCGATGGGTGGCATTGGGCAAGCGGGTGATCTTCGGGGGAGCGGTAGGGCAGTATCGAAGAGCGGCTCCGGCACCAGGATGCCCAGCTGAACAGATCATTGTCGGTGATATTGTAGATCGCTTGCCAGCCGCTCCACTGTCGGCACCCCCTCCTCCAAGGGTGAAATGGGGAAGTACGAGGGTTAGGTCCGCCTGGGTTTAAAGCGAATTATAGTCGTTCGCTGAACGAACGACGATTTTTCCGTACTCGGTCGATTGGTCTCGACGACCGGAATGGGCGCCAAGGAGACCTACCCGAGGCTTTAGCGATCGTCGGAGCGCGGTTGGGAGCCTTCATCCCCATAGGACCCAACTGCTCGTTCTGTCAGCAACTTCGCGATGTCCATTCCCATGGCAGCAGCGAGTTTCTCGAGATTGTCGATTGCTATGTTCCGTTCGCAGCGTTCGACTCCGCCAAGATAGTTCCGATGAATGCCGGCACTGGCTGCCAAGTCCTCTTGGCTGATTCCCCTTGCAGCTCGGAACGCGCGCAAGTTTGACGCCAGCGTTCGTCGAGCGCGCCCTGATCCCTCAACACTCACAAACGGGGGTTCGTCGAGTACCTCGTCGATGGTCTACACACTATGAGTGTTATTTCGCCTCATTGTACACTATAGGTGTGAACTTGGAGTGAGTCGAAAGGGGGTCTGGCTTGTGGGACTGTTCCGAGTCTTTCTGACTGGCTCATCTGAACCTATCGACGTCGCTTTGGAAGCGAAGGATATCTTCAGCTTAGAACTGCTTCTTAGAAACACGCGCTTCATACTGGCCCAACACACTGAAACGAGTGATGACGGCGTCCAGCGACGATTACTCATACCCGTCAGTCGCATCCAGCTGGTCGTCGAGATGTAAGATGCCAGATGCACCGCTCAGATCGCTGTGCCGAGCGGCTTTAATGAGCGCAGCTAAGAAGTTCGTAACCTTCCTCCGCCAGTGCTCCCTCATTGGTCGGCTTACCTCGACCAGCCTACATTTTGGACGGACGCTGTTCTCGCCGGAGCAGCATTGTTTCTGCTCCCTTGGCGAGTTTGATGATGAGTAAGTACGACCCCACGGCTCCAATAACCATCAGCCCCGAGCCTGTGCGCAAGGTCATCAAGCGTAGCGGGCGCGCCGACAGCTCGTTTTTCAGCCGCAAGATGAAGAAATGGATTCCCGCTGAGTCGGCCGGAGAACGGGCCTTCATCCGCCTCGCCGAACTCGATCCAAGCATCACCGAGATCTACGCGCAGCCGATCAAGCTGCTTCATCGCAGTCGGCACGGAGCGCAGGTAGCATACCCGGACTTCGCCATCATGATCGACGGCGAATGGGAGTTCCATGAGGTTAAGGACGCAAACGACTACGCCGACCCATTCACGAAGGAGAAGTTGTTCTGGGTCGGCACGGAGCTACGCAGTAAGGGCTACGCCTATAGCGTCACGTTGAGTGAGTGCATCAAGCCACTGGCGTTCTCTGAGCCCGTCGAGGACCTCCTGCGGCGCTTGGCGACGGAGGTTCCGGCCGCTGCTCGGATGACGGTGCTTCGTCTCGGCCAGCAGGGGCCTCTAACAGTCCGCTCCTTCCTTAAAGAAGCGCCAAGCCTCAAATTCTATCACGTCGAGGCCATGATTGCTCATGGCGACCTGTGGGCAGACGTCCGAATTCCACTACATCTGGACTCGGCGGTATACCCGCCTGGCTGCGGTCGCTTCGAGCGGCTCATCCCCTTCACTCCACCCGTCCGCCCGATCGACTTGCCGAGGTGGGTGGCATGACCAGGCTTGCGATCGTCGCAACGCACCGGCTCAAGCATCGAGGGAGCGACTTCCGATTCGTCCAGCGCAGGGGCGACAGCCTGGACTGGACATGCGACATCACTCGCGAACATCTCGCGTTGTCGGACGATCAGCTATCCGAGCTAATTAGCTCAGGAGAAGCTCGACTATACATTCCGCATCGCGAGAATCGGGCAGCAAAGCGGCCGGCCGAGCCGGTCGCCGACCTTTCCGTTATCCCCGAAGAAGAGGTCACGGCGGCCCGCAGGAGGTTCTCTTACGTCAAGGCCCTGCACGATGAGGGACTTGCCTATCGCGGACAAGAGAAGTCTGTCGATGCCTGCATCGTGGCGACAGCGCAGCTGCTGAAAGATGGCGAGCCTCCATCTCGCCGTTCGGTGTCTCGCTGGGTCACCAAAGCTGGCTTCCCGCCTTCGATCACAAAGCTGGTGACGCAGAACCACAAGAAGGGCCGTCGAGATGATCGGCTTTCCCACGAAGAACGGCGTCTCCTCGAAATGGCGATCGACGAGCATTACCTCCAGCGACCGCCGATCAGCATCAAGGAACTCACCTCCCGCATACGCCATGAGGTTAATCTCAGGAATGATGAGCGCATTCCAGATGACCGCCTGCGCCACATCGAAGAGAAAGCCATCACCCTTGCGATCTCCCGTCGTGACCCAGCAGTCGTTGAGGCAGCTCGGTACGGACACACCAGGGCGAACCGCAAATACGACCGGGTGGATAAGCAGAAGGAGCCCAGAGCACCTCTTGACCTGATTGAGCTCGATCACACCCTTGGCGATATCTTCGTGTTGCTTCCAGACGGCACAGCCTGCCGCCCAACCATCGGAACGGCGATCGACCGCTGCACACGCATGCCTTGGGGCATTCACATCGGATTCGATCCGCCTAGTGTTCACACGCTCGGTCAGATCATTCGGAACGGCATTCTTCCGAAAACCTACGTCCGCAAGAAGGTCGAGGCTGGGGAATGGGCCGATATCGAGAATGATTGGACCGCTTACGGACGCCCAAAAGCCATCCGCCTTGACCGAGCACTCGAAAACATCTCGGACCAGTGCGATATCATCGCTCAGTCTGTCGGCATTCTGGAAGTCGAACGCTGTGAAGGTCGTCGTCCGCAGCAGAAGGGCGCCGTAGAGCGCTTCATTGGAAGCCTCAATCGCAAGTTATTGCACCAACAACGCGGCACCACCTTCAGCAACATAGTAGCGAAAGGCGATTAAGACCCGAAGAAGAACGCGCTCGTCACGTTCCCCGACCTACTATGGATGGTCCATAAGTGGCTGATCGACGTGTACGCCCGCGATGGGCACGGGGGACGCCGGCGTGTCCCATCGAAATTGTGGGACGATCTTACGCTACGCTACCCGGTAGAGCCCCTCTCTAGCGTCCATGAGCTGGACTGCATCTTCGGGAGATCTGAGACTGCCACCCTCACCCGCCAGGGCGTCAGGTTCAAGTACATCCAGTACACATCTGACGAGCTGGTGGACCTTCTCAGAGAGCCAGCGTTTTTGAAGTCTCTGCCGGGTCCGAGACAAGTCACCTTCCGGTTCGACGCCGGCGACCTATCAGAGATCAAGGTGTACCTGCCTCACGTCGACCGATACCTAACGGTCCCCTGTGGAGCCTACTGGCGCGACGATGTAGCCGGTGTGTCGGTCTGGGAGCACCAGGCTGCAATCGATTACACCAATCACGTCCTCAAGATGGAGGTCGACCGCGACGCCCTTGCCCGCGCTCGAACAGCCTTGTTCGAACACAACGGATTATCGTTCGGGCCACGCAGCGAGGGCATTGGTCGGTACGCGCTCGCTGGGGAGAGCACCGAGACCGAACCTAAACGCCGCCCCCGCCGGTCCCCTGCTCCCTCAAGCCACGAGCAAACCCCAACCAACGTAGTTGCACTGGACCCAGGCCGAGCCAGACAACGCAAGCGGACGGTGACGCCAATAGCCGCGCCGCGAACACGTCTGATCCGTGGCGTCATCGAGATGGAGGATTGAGTGCCTGCTCGAACAGGTTGGTCGAACACCGCGCCAAGCGAGAGGCGCATGATCATCAACAGCGCCTTCGCCATGCGGCCGCAATTCACCGAGATCTGGCAGACGTTCGATGAACTTCGTGCAGACTTCCGTGAGGGTGCACCAGCCACTTGCATGATGATCATCGGCGAGACTGGCGTCGGGAAGTCGACCGTTGTCGGTGAGTATGCCAGGGCGAACCTGCCCATCAGGAATGAAAGCGAGCACAGCTTCGACACGAAGACGCCCGTGTTGTTGGTTAGCCTCAAAGGCATGAGCCAGCGCCTGAGCGCGGCACAAACCATCCTGAAAAAGCTTCAGCGGCTGCCCACAGTTGCCGGCAAGCTGTCGCCCGTCACCGATCGCATTGAAGCGCAGATGAAGAGGCAGGACGTAGAGCTGCTCATCTTGGACGAGTTCCAGCACTTAGCCGAGACCGGGGCTGAAAAGACGAAGAGCCAAACCGCCGACTGGATCAAGGGGTTGGCCAAGGAGACCCGGGTTCCGATCGTTCTCGTGGGCATGCCCAGCCTGGCCGACGTAATCACATCGAATGCGCAGCTGGCGTCCATTACGCCCATTCGGCGCGCGCTCGCCGAATTCCGCTATGACAATGAGCGACGTCGCAATGCTTTCCGCTCATTTCTAACCGAGCTGGACGCACTATTCCCCTTCGACCAACAGGCAGGTCTGGGTGAGGACTGGCTGGCCGAGAAGATGTTTCTTGCTAGCGGCGGCAACCCCCGACTGCTCTGCACATTACTGAGGTGGGCCGCCAAAACCGCGATTGAAGCCGGAAGTCGCCGCATACTCGAGAAACACCTTGAAGCCGCCTACGACAAGTTTGGCGGCCTGAGCGGCCTCGTTGATGAAAACCCTTTCACCCGGTCCACGCTGTTGAAGCAGGCCAGCTGATGAAGAGCGATCACTCGCTGACCATCACCGATCCCTGGCCCTTCGTTCCCAAGCCCGTCCCCGGCGAGCATGTCATGGGCTACGTTCGTCGGCTCTGTGAAGTCAACGACATGGGCTCGTTGAGATCCTTCTGGCTCTCGACAGGACTTACAAACCTCAGCCCTTGGAGTGCAGATTCCTTCTGGCGCCAGCTGCAGGGCGTGACTGGGCTGCCTGAAGATCTCATCCGTCGCCTTCGCAGCCCCCGTACAAAGAGCCATAGTGCCGTTGTTGACCTCGCGGGCAATCACATCCGCAAAAACTTTCTTGTGTCTAAGAGAATGCGGCACTGTCCCTCCTGTCTGCAGGACGACAGGATCATACGGCCCTCATGGTCGATCTATCATGTAACGGCTTGCGCCAGACACGCTGTGCGGCTGCGCGACTTATGTGCTGAGTGCGAAGCACCACTGCCCCTTCACTCGCGAACCATGGTTTGGGGCTGCACCAAGTGTGGGGCTGACGCGCGCTTCGCAACTCCGGAGCCAGCTAGCACGGACGAGATCGCTTTCGCCCACGAAGTAGAAAGCTATTTCGATAGTGCTTTGAACTCAGGCCTAACCCACCCGGCTCTCCAATTCCTCTCGCTCAATCAGCTCGTCACGACTGTCAACCGATTCGGTACCCTGACCGCCGCCACAAAAGATATCGACCAACCGACTGATTGTGATCGGGCGCGATACGGGCTCGGCAACGTCGACCAAACTGATGGAGTTGCCGCGGCCCGCAAAATCTGCGGTCCGGGCTTCTCAGTCCTGCAAAACTGGCCGAACGCTTTTCATGACCTGCTTGCGTCATTCGTCGATCGCAATCCCGCCCCGGTCCAACACAACCTTCTTCGCCGACGGTTTTCTACCGAATACGGGTTGTTGGCCATCAAGCCGATCAAAGATCATGATGGCTCGTACGTGAAGGCGGTTGATCAGGAGTTTAAGATCTTCTGCCTAGAACACCTAGATTATCGGCGGGGACAGCGTTGGCATCGCTACGAAAAGCGTGCGGCGTCAGACATTCATGCAAGCGAAGACACAGCCCGTGTGGCCCCCGTCGCGAAGAAGCGCCGGCACCAATCGACCCACAGCAAGATCACCAAAAATGCTGCTTCGGCACTGTCGGTCGAATGTGCCATGCTATTGCTGGAGGGCGACGCTGCAAGCCCTCCCGAACCCTGGTTTGAATCTAAACTTCTGTCGGAACGAAGGCGTCGAATAGGGGTGGACCGTGGCGAAGTTGATAGTCTGGTAACTCGCCTAGCTGCTCTTGTGGTGCCAACTACACCGGAGTTACCGATCCGTATCAGCGACATGCCACGCCTTCGTCGGCCATACGAACGTTGGCGGTTCCTAGAAGATATCTTCTCGGGGCTGCTGCCTGTCTACAAGATGGATGTTGGGGTCCGCCTTGGCGAACTCTACGTCGACAAGGACGAACTTGCCGAGCGGCAAGCATTTCACCGCCTCAACAAGCTGCTCCGCACACGGAAGTTCGTCCAGCTCCATCATGTAAACGAACATTTTGAGACACTTTGGGGACCGATGGCGTCGATGCCGGTTATTGAAGCCAGACAATGGGTTGCTCGGGGCGTCCTGCGTTATCGTTACGATGCCCCAATGTATGGCAGACGATCCTTCCCTCGCTACTTCTTTGACCTGGAAGACCTCATCCGCCTTACACAGAGGATCTTCCAACCGATCTACTTCGACCTACCTCCGACGTTACCAGCGCCGGCCCCAGCACACACCTAACCCGGGGGCATTCGGTAGGTCTTCAATGTCGTCGAACAGCGCAGCGCCCTAGAGGCAGAAACCGCTTGCTGGCGCCCCTCTCATTTCCTACTATTCGGAAATGAGAGGGGGCTTTGACACACTTCGCTTGACCGGCGAGGCGCTCTACGGCGAACGCTGGCAGCGCCCGCTCTCGAGAGATCTGGGCGTATCCGACAGAATGGTCCGCTACTGGTCGGCAGGGGACCATCCCAAGCCGTCGGACCTCAATACTAAATTGGCGGCGCTCCTACGAGCGCGAGAGGGTCAGCTTCAACAGGTCATCGGTCTGATTAAGCAATTAGAGAACGAGGAAAGTTGATGTTGCAGCGTGCCAAGGATGCCAGCCTGACGGACTTCATCTGGAAGAACGCCGATGATCTCTGGGGTGACTTCAAGCACACGGACTTCGGCAAGGTCATCCTGCCGTTCACGCTGCTGCGCCGGCTCGAATGCGTTCTGGAGCCGACGCGTGACCAGGTTCAGTCGACGTATACGTCGATGGCGAACCAAGGCATCGACCTAGACGTCGTGCTCCGCCAGGTGACCGGCTACCCTTTCTACAACACGTCGAACTACACTCTCGCTACCCTCGGCGGCAGCCGCACCCGGCAGAACCTCGAAGACTACATCGCGAACTTCAGCGATAACGCTCGCGTCATCTTCGAGCAGTTCGACTTCGCAAACACGATTGCCCGCATGGAGAAGCAGGGCGTCCTCTACAAGATTTGCCAGAACTTCGCCGGCTTCGATCTGCATCCGGACGCGGTGCCCGAGCGGGTGATGAGCAACATCTACGAGCACCTGATCCGGCGCTTCGGCGCCGAGGTGAACGAAGCGGCCGAGGACTTCATGACGCCCCGTGACGTCGTGCATCTCGCCATCGAGCTACTGCTGGACCCGGACGACGAAATGTTCGTCAACACACCTGGCCTGATCCGCACCCTCTATGACCCGACCTGCGGAACCGGCGGCTTCCTCTCTGACGGCATGGAGCACGTCCAGAACCTGCGCGATCGCTACAGCATCGCCCCGACAGTGGTGCCGTACGGCCAGGAGCTCGAGCCCGAGACCCACGCAGTGTGTCTCGCAGGCATGCTGCTAAAGACGTTGACGTCGGATCCTGGGCGCGACCTCTCGAAGAATATCAAGCTCGGCAGCACCCTTTCCAATGACCAGTGGGATGGCGAGCGCTTCCACTACTGCATCTCCAACCCACCCTTCGGAAAGAAGTGGGAGAAGGATCAGGCAGCGGTTGTCAGTGAGCACTCGGAGAAGAAGTTCGAGGGCCGGTTCGGTCCTAAACTGCCCCGGGTCAGCGACGGCTCGATGCTGTTTCTTCTGCACCTCATCAGCAAGTTCGAGACGCCCGAGAACGGTGGCGGTCGCGCTGCAATCGTCCTGTCTGGCTCTCCGCTGTTCAACGGCAACGCCGGCCAAGGCGAGTCAGAGATCCGGCGCTACCTGCTCGAGAACGACTTCGTCGATGCAATCATCGCCCTGCCGACGGAGATCTTCTTCCGGACGGGGATCGGAACCTACATCTGGCTTTTGTCCAACCGGAAGCCGGAGGCTCGTAGAGGGAAGGTTCAGCTCCTCAACGCGACCGACCTCTGCACGCCCATGCGCAAGGCGGAAGGCAACAAGCGCCGGGAGATCAGCGCTGACCAGATGCGCCAGATCGTCGGGGCCTACGCCGCCTACGAGTCGACGAAGTCCAGTCGCATTTTCGACTACCAGGAGTTTGGCTACCGGCGGGTGAAGGTGCTTCGGCCGCTGCGCATGAAGATCGTCATCAACGAACAAGGCTTCAGCAAGCTCGCCGATGACCGCGCATGGGGCAAGCTCACCAGTGACCAGCAGGAAGCCTGGAAGGGTGTCCTGCTCCAGCACGCGGGTGAAGAGCACGAGTACAGCTGGGTAGAGGCCTTGGCCAAGGCTGCGGCCCGCCAGAATGCGGCGCTCGGTAAGGCTTCTAAGCCTCTGACCAAGGCCTTCGTGACCGCCTTTGGCGTACGCGACCCTGATGCCGATCCGGTGCAGGATGAGAACGGGGTGATCGTTACTGACGACCAGCTGACCGACTTCGAGAACGTGCCGCTTGGCACCGAGATCGACGACTATATGGCTGCTGAGGTCCTACCCCATGCACCGGACGCTTTCGTGGACCAGAGCTTCCGCGATGAGCAGGACGGAAAGGTTGGGGTTGTCGGCTACGAGATCAACTTCAATCGCTACTTCTACGAATATCAGCCCCCGCGCAGCCTGCATGACATCGATGCAGACCTAAAGGCCGTCGAGGCAGAGATCGCTGGCATGCTGGCGGAGGTGACCGAATGAGCGGCCGCGACTTCCTGCAAGACTTCGTTGGGAGCTCCCTTTGGTCCGTCGCCCCTGCGAAATACCGCTTTCGGTGCGTCAAGGACCTGAACACCGGGATGAAGGAACGTCATCGCCTCGCACTTACCATGGGCGGTGTAATCGACCGTTCGCTCGAAGACGTGGAGGGCCTGCAATCCTCCGATTACTCGACCTACCAGATTTTTGAACCGGGTGACTTGGCTTTCAAGCTTATCGACCTTCAGAACATCAAGACCAGCCGCGTCGGCCTAGTTCCCCGACGGGGCATCATGAGCCCGGCTTACATTCGGCTGCGGCCCGTCTCTGAGTCCGTCTTCAGCCCCTTCTACTACTGGTATTTCTACGCCGCCTACCGAGGAAACATCTTCAACGGGCTGGGCGGCGGCATCCGTCAGAATCTGAGCCAGAATGAGCTGCTGGAATTTCCCGTTCCCAATATCAGCTTCGACGACCAGCAAGACATCTCAAACTACTTGGATCGCGAGGTGGCTCAGATTGATCGACTGACCCGCCATAAGCAGCGCTTCATTGACCTTCTCCAAGAGAAGCTAAGCGCGGAGATCATCAAGGCCGTGGAGCCCAGAGAGGCTTGGACGTCAGTGCCGTTCTGGGCGCTCGCATCAACCAAGTGCGTCACGGGCTTGGCGCACGAGGGCTTGCTGTCGGTTTACCTCGATCGCGGGGTGATCCCCTACTCGGAAGGCGGCGGTTTGGTTCACAAACCGGCTGAGAGCCTCGACAAGTACCAACTCGTTGAAGCCGGCAATTTCGTCTTGAACAATCAGCAGGCTTGGCGCGGTTCGGTAGGGGTTTCCTCGCACCGAGGAATCGTCAGTCCGGCGTATTTCGTTTTCGAGCTAAATCAAACGTTGATCGAGCCTGAGTTCGCCAACTTCGCATTCCGTAGTCGCCCGTACGTCGAGCGCTTCATGCTTGCGTCGCTCAGCGTAGGCGATATTCAGCGGCAGATTAAATGGCACCTTCTTCGTCGCATCATGGTGTCCCTGCCGTCACTCGATCAACAGCGTGCGATCGCCGCCCGTCTTAAGCGACTAGAAGCTCGAATTAGTTCGCTGGTCTCTAGGACCGAGCGCAGCATCGAACTTCTGAAGGAACACCGCACAGCCCTCATCACCGCCGCCGTGACCGGCAAGATCGACGTCAGGAATGCCGCATGAGCGAGCTGCATCACGAGAAGCATCTCGAAGCCTACATCGTCCAGAAGCTCAAGGAGCAAGGATGGGTAGTCGGCGAGACCAGCGGCTACGACAAGGACTACGCCCTCTACCCCGAGGACCTCGTTGCCTGGTTGCAGAAGACCCAGCCGGCGAAGTGGGAGAAGCTCATCGCCATGAACGGCGACAAGGCCACGAGGGTCCTCATGGACCGCCTGGAGAAGGCTCTCGAGAAGCAGGGCACCATCAACGTTCTGCGTCGGGGCTTCTCGATTGCGGGCTGCGGTGAGATCCAGGTCAGCGAAGCGGCCCCCGAGGACGAGCGCAACAAGGACGTTCTGCACCGCTATGCGTCGAACCGGCTGCGTGTCGTGCCCCAGCTCCGCTACCACCCCAGCAAGGAGTATGCGATCGACCTCGGCCTGTTTCTGAACGGAATTCCTGTCGCCACGGTGGAGATCAAGACCGACTTCACCCAGTCGTGTGAGGCTGCGCGAGAGCAGTACAAGCAGGACCGCCTCCCCGTTGACCCGCAGACCAAGCGCAAAGAGCCGCTGCTGACCTTCAAGCGCGGCGCCGTGGTCCACTTCGCTATGTCGGACAGCGAGATCTGGATGGCAACCAAGCTCGCCGGCGAGAACACCTACTTCCTGCCCTTCAACAAGGGCCGGGATGGTCACGCCGGCAACAAGCCACGTGAGGATGGCGAATACCCCGTCGCTTACTTCTGGGAAGAGATCTGCCAGCGCGACGCCTGGCTGCGCATCTTCCACAGCTTCGTGTATGTCGAGAAGAAGGACGTCGTCGACCTCAAGGGCAACTGGTCAAAGAAGGAAACGCTCATTTTCCCGCGCTTCCACCAGTGGTCTGCGGTGAACCAGATGATCACCGACGCGGCCGCAAATGGCCCTGGCCAAGCCTACCTCTGCGAGCACAGCGCTGGATCAGGGAAGACGTCGACCATCGCGTGGACCGCGCATGACCTGATCAAGCTGCGCAAGGACGATGGAACCCCCATCTTCAACGCGGCGATAGTCGTCACCGACCGCACGGTCCTTGACGCCCAACTGCAGGACGCGATCCAGCAGATCGAGCATCAGACCGGTCTGATTGCAGCCATCGATCGGGAAAAGTCCTCGAAGTCGAAGAGCCAGCAGCTCACCGACGCGCTGCTGAAGGGCGTACCGATCATCATCGTCACGATCCAGACCTTCCCCTACGCGATGGAGGCGATCCTCACCGAGCAGTCCCTGAAGGACCGCAACTTCGCCGTGATTATCGACGAGGCCCACGCTTCTCAGACCGGCACGACCGCGTCGAAGCTCCAGGCAACTCTGGCCCTCACCTCCAAGAAGGGCATGGAGCAGATGACGGTCGAAGAACTGCTCACCGAGATCCAGCACTCGCGCGCTCGGCCTAAGAATATCTCTCAGTTCGCCTTCACCGCCACGCCGAAGCACTCCACGATGATGCTGTTCGGGCGGCCCAAGGACCTGACCAAGCCTGCCTCAGACGACAACAGGCCGGAGTCCTTCCACCGCTACCCCATGCGCCAGGCGATCGAGGAGAAGTTCATTCTCGATGTCCTCAAGGGGTACGTCCCTTACAAGACCGCCTTCAACCTTGGGAAGGAGATGGTCGACACCAAGCGCGTCGACGGCAAGGCAGCGAAGCGGGCCCTGGCCAAATGGATGACGCTCCATTCTACGAACGTGACCCAGAAGGTCCAGTTCATCATGGAGCACTTCGCCAAGAACGTTGCTCACCTACTCGACGGCAAGGCTAAGGCTATGGTCGTGACGAGCTCGCGAGCGGCCGCCGTCCGCTACAAGAAGGCGTTCGATGCCTTCATCGAGGATCATCCCCAGTACAAGGACATCCATGCCCTCGTGGCATTCTCCGGTCAGCTGACCGGCAAGGAGGTTATGCACTTCGACGACGAGCAGCTGAAGGGCGATACATTCGTGGTCGATGAGGACGCCGTCTTCACCGAGGACACAATGAACCCCGGCGCCAAGGGTCAGGACCTCCGCATCGCCTTTGACCGGCCTGAGTATCGGGTGATGCTCGTGGCCAACAAGTTTCAGACAGGCTTCGACCAGCCCAAGCTCGTAGCCATGTACGTCGACAAGAAGATCGCCAACGACGTCGAGATCGTCCAGACGCTGTCGCGCCTGAATCGCACGTTCCCTGGCAAGGACCAGACCTTCGTCATCGACTTCGTGAACGACCCTGAGGTCGTTCGTCGGGCTTTCGCACGCTACGACGCCGGCGCGCAGATCGATGATGTTCAGGACCTAAACGTCGTCTACGAGATGAAGGATCGACTGGACGAGGCCGGGATCTACAGGGGTGTCGATCTCGACGCCTTCAAGGCAGCGCGCTTCAAGACAGCTAGCGAAATCGCGGCGAGCAAGGAGCCGCAGCACAAGGAGCTATTCGCTGCCACGCAGGCCCCTACCGACCTTTACAACGGCAAGCTGAAAGCCTTCCGGCAGGAAGCCGAAGCTGCCGAGGCTGCCTACCAGAAGGCAAAGGAAGCCGGGAACGAAGACGGCATGAAGGCTGCCGACCACCGCCGCGCAGAGGCCGACAGGCTCATCGGCGTGCTGAAGGAGTTCAAAGCCGGCCTTGAGCGTTTCAGTCGCACATATGCCTACATCGCTCAGCTTATCGAGCTGAACGACCCTGATCTCGAGAACTACGCGGCGTTCTCCAAGCTGCTGGCGAAGCGCCTGGATGGCGTGACCCCGGAGACTATCGACCTCAATGGGTTAGCGCTCACCGGATATGACATCAAGGATCGTGAGGACGTCAGCGGCCCCCCGGCTGGAGATGACGGCGAAGACCTCGTTCTCAAGCCCCTAGGAGCCGGCAGCTCACCTATGCCCGGCAGCAAGCCAGTCTACCTTCTGGAGCTCATACAGCGTCTCAACAGCCTGTTCGGAGAAGCGGCCCCGCTTGCTGACCAGGCCCACTTTGTGAACCAGATCGCTTCCATCGCCCAAGAGAACCAGGTGGTCATGGCGCAGGTGGATCAGAGCGAGAAGCAACTCGCCATGAAGGGCAATCTGCCCGGTGCCGTTCAGAGCGCTGTCGTGCGTGCCATGACCTCGAACAATTCGCTCGCGACAATCCTGCTCAAAGGGGACCGTCAGGCGATGGGGATCCTCACCAACATCGTCTACGACATTCTCAAATCCGGCGAGAAGCTTGATGTCGATACACTTGCGGACGCCTGACCGGTCGTCAGAGCCTTGCTCGATGTTCCGTGGGGCACGTACCTGTGGTATGTTCTTTCCATGACGCGCCAGACCCTTTTTGATGCGATCAGCGACAGAAACTTTGGTCGTTTTCTGAGCATCCTTGATGCGGGCGCCAAGAGATCGACCGCCCGAGCAGCCCGGCACACAACTGTTCAGAAAATGGCTGCCGAGGTGCTTGGTGGGAACGAAGAAGCCAACAATTGGATTCAAGAGCCGGCCATAGCGCTTAACCAGCAGCGACCAGTGGACCTTCTCAATTCGGACGAGGGCGCTAAGCTCGTCCTCGAGCTCCTAGAGGTTATTGAGCACGGCGTTTACACCTGATCACCCCGGGTTAGGTATCTCGCGAATGCTGGTCTACGATTGATTCGGAGAGGCCTTGATGACCATGACAAGGGCTTGCGCCTGATCCCTCGGGCTTAAGGCTACGGGCGATCCGTGGTATGGATCCACGCATGAGCAGGAACGACATTTTCAAGGCTGTCGAATCAGGCGATGCACACATCGTCGCTGCCGTGGTCGACCCGGTGTTCAAGCAAGCTGCTCGGGAAGCATCTAGGCGGGCGCACGGGTCGGGCCTAACGGTCTACGATGGCCGCGCGTCCGACATCCGGGACGTCTTTGGAATGCTCGAAAGAGACGGTCAGCAGCCTCTCTCAATCGAAGAAATCAACGATGCGATCGAGGGTGGATGGGCCGGCAAGACATCGGATAAGCCGCCCGGCTCTGACGCATAGATACGCGGGATGACAGCTTATGGGGTGTCGCGATGACATACCCCAACCGCAACGGTCCAGTTAACCACCTGAAATTCGGCCAGCTAGAAGACAACTTATGGGCTGCGTTACAAACAACCAGCCTCGTCGCCCCGGGCTAGACCCGGGGTCCCGCGATCCGGGCATTTTCCAGCGCGCCTCAGAGACTGGCTGGACTTGAGCCCGCAACCATTGCGTTTTCAGGAATGAAGAAGCGGGACCCCGGGTCTAGCCCGGGGCGACGGATTTGCTCGAGATGCGCGGACTCTTCAGCCGCCCCCTTACTTGTGACGGCTGTTGTCGGCGGTCTTGATAAGCTTGGTTGCGGCGGCGGTCTGTTGGGCGACGAGCCGGGCACGGACTTGCGTGCGGCAGGTGCGGGCGAGGCGCTGGCCTTCGAGGTCGGTGTTGGAGACGGCGCACAATTCCTCCACCCTGTCCTGGATGGCGGCAGGCGAGGAAACGGGGGCGCCGGCGATGAAGGCGGCACCAAGCAGGGTCACGAGATTGATCATGTCATCCTCCGTATGTCCGGGATGGGGATGACGCCGGCGTCTGGACCCTATGTAGCGCTTGGCCCGGCCAGGCTGCAGCATTGTTGTCGGCGACCGGTTCGTCATTTCTGGAGTGCCCGCCGCGTGACGAACGGTTCGTCATTTTTGCATAACCGTGCGGGCCGGTCTTGGGATATGAAGGCGGCATGACCCGCGATCCCGAATGGAGCGACTGGCGCGTATTCCTGGCCGTCGCGCGCCATGGCAGCACGCTCGCCGCCGCCCGCGTCCTCCACGTCAGCCAGTCGACCGCCGCGCGGCGGGTGACCGCGCTCGAGGAGGCGCTGGGGGTCAAGTTGTTCGAGCGGCGCGCGCTCGGCTACCGGCTGACCGAGGCCGGGCACGATCTCATGGCCACCGCCGAGGAGGTCGAGAAGGCCGCGCTCGCCGCCGAGGCCCGCGCCCGGGCCCATGGCCGGAGCGTCGGTGGCACGGTCCGGATCACCACCGAACAGGTGTTCGCCGTCAGCCTGGTCGCGCCGTGGCTGCGCGACCTCCACGAACTTCATCCCGAGATCGGGATCGAGCTCGACAGTGCCAAGGAGCTTCGCGACCTCGGCGCCGGGGAGGCCGACGTCGCGCTGCGCAGCACCGGCAAGCCGCAGCCCGAAGGCGTGGTCGGGCGGGCCCTGCTGCGCGACGACTGGACGCTCTATTGCAGCCGCGATTATGCCGCGACCCACGGGGTCCCGGCCAGTCGCGAGGACCTCCTGCGCCACAATATCGTCGGCGGCGGCGGCGGCGGCCTGTGGCGCGTCTATCTCGCCTGGCTCGAGGAACTCGGCCTCTCGCAGCAGGTGTCGATCCGCTACGACAGCATCAACGGGCTGATGAGCGCCGTGAAGAGCGCGATTGGAATCGCGATCCTGCCCTGCGTCATCGCCGATGCCGACCCCGACCTCATCCGCTGCCTGCCCCCGCGGACCGATCATCGCCGCCAGCTGTGGCTGCTCACCCACGAACGGGTGCGGCGGACCCCGGCGGTGAGGATCGTGGTCGATTATCTCTACGAGCGACTGAGCGCGCATGTCCGCGCGGTCGAGCGGCGGCGCGAAGAACTCGGGCTGGCCGAGCGGGTGGCCGCCTGAGCCGTTTGTCGGCGCGGCCGCGCGGGGTTAGGCTGAGGCCATGAAAGCCCTCCGCGCCATCATCCGCCGCACCGGCGGCCCCGAGGTCATCGAATGGGAGGAGGTCGGGCTTGCCGCGCCCGGACCGGGCCAGGTGCTGATGGCCAATGAGGCGATCGGCATCAATTTCATCGACACCTATCACCGCAGCGGGGTCTATCCGGTCGAGCTGCCGAGCCCGCTCGGCATGGAAGCGGCTGGGCGGGTGCTCGCGGCGGGCCCCGGCGTGGCGCTGAAGGAAGGCGACCGGGTCGCGACCTTCGGGCCCGAGCGCGGCGCTTATTCGACCGCGCGGCTTGTCGAGGCCAGCAACCTCCTGCCGGTGCCCGAGGACGTGCCGAGCGAGCTTGCCGCCGCCGCGCTGCTCAAGGGCTGCACCGCCGAATTCCTGGTCGAGCGCTGCGCCGAGGTGAAACCGGGGATGGACGTGCTGGTCCATGCCGCGGCGGGCGGGGTCGGGCTGATCCTCGTCCAGTGGCTGAAGGCGGTCGGTGCAAGGGTCATCGGCACCGTCTCGACCGAGGCGAAGGCGCGGCTGGCGAGTGAGGCCGGGGCCGACGCCATCATCCGCTACGACCATGAGGAGGTCGCGCCCAGGGTCCGCGAATTGACCGGCGGCAAGGGCTGCGCGGTGGTGTTCGACGGGGTCGGCCGCGACACCTGGGAGGCGAGCCTCGATTCGGCGGCCAAGCGCGGCAAGATCGTCAGCTACGGCAACGCCTCGGCGCCGGTCACCGGGATCAACCTCGGCGTGCTGGCGCAGAAGGGCTCGCTGTGGAGCACCCGTCCGACGCTGTTCGATTATTATGCGGCGCCGGCCGAGCGCGAGGCCGGGGTCGCGCGGCTGTGGGAGATGATCCGCGCGGGCAAGGTCAAGGTGACGATCGGCGGCCGCCATCCGCTGACCGGGGCGGCCGAGGTTCACCGCCTGCTCGAGGCGCGCCAGACCACGGGGTCGCAGCTGCTGGTTCCTTAGGCGACCTCGCGATAACCCGCACTTGCCCTGCCGCCGCTTTCGTGGCCGAATGCTGACGTCATGTTGCTCGTGCTCGATACCGCTACGCCCGCCTGCACCGCCGCCCTGCTGGACGAGGACGGAACCCTCGTCTGGCATTTCCACGAGGTGATGAACCGTGGTCATGCCGAGCGGCTGATGCCGCTGCTCGACGCGATGCTGGACGGCCGCCGCGCGACGTCGGTGCTGGTCGGCTGCGGGCCGGGCAGCTTCACGGGGCTGCGGGTCGGAATCGCCGCGGCGCACGGGCTCGCGCTCGGCTGGGGCGCCTCGCTGTCGGGCATGTCGACGCTCGCCCTCCTCGCCGCCTCGGTGCCCGGGGACGACCCGGTCGGAGTCGCCCTCACCGGCGGGCATGGCGAATTGTTCGTCCAGCAGTTTTCGCGCGCGCCCTTCGCGGCGATGGGACCGGTCGCAAGCCTCGTCCCGGCCGAGGCGGCGCGGAAGATCGACGCGCAGACGGTCGCGGGCTCGGGCGCGGCGGCGCTGGTCGCGGCGCGTGGGGCTGGCGAGGCGCTCGACATCCTGCCCGATGCCGCCGCGGCGCTGCGCCTGCCGCAAGCCCTTCGCACCCTTGCTCCCAAGCCGATCTACGCCCGCGCGCCCGACGCCAAGCCCAAGGCCGCATGAGCCGCGCCGCACCCCTGTCGCCGACGATCGAGCGGGCTGGCGGGGACGACCTCGACGACGTGATGGAGATCATGGCCGCCGCCTTCGACCCGCGCTTCGGCGAGGCCTGGACGCGCGCGCAATGCGCCGGGATCCTGCCGATGATGGGGGTCTCGCTGCTGCTCGCCCGGATCGGCGGCGAGGCGGTCGGCTTCAGCCTGATGCGCCGCGCGGCGGACGAAGCCGAGCTGCTGTTGATCGCGGTCCGCCCCGAAGCGAGCGGGCGCGGGGTCGGGGGGATGCTGGTCGACCGCTTCATCGCCGACCAGCAGGCCGCGGGCGCGCATCACCTCCACCTCGAAGTGCGCGACGGCAATCCGGCGGTGGGCCTTTATTCGTCGCACGGTTTCGCGGTCGCCGGGCGTCGGCACAAATATTATCGCGGAACAGATGGTGAGTTGTTCGACGCGCTGACCATGGTCCACAAGGTCTGACAAAGTTGCCCCAGATTAAGATCAAATAACAGAATTTGCATCTTCAATCATAACTCTGATAACGACCCCACGGGGCTGCTCGGTGCGCCTTCCTTCCGCGTCCTTTCTCCATCAGGGTTCCAACATGAACGATAGCGATCAAAGTGCCGAAACACTGATCACGCTGACGGCCGACATCGTCGCCGCCCATGTCAGCAACAACAGCGTTGCCGTGAACGACCTGCCGCAACTCATCCAGAACGTGCATGGCGCGCTGGCGGGGCTCAGCGGCAGCGTGGCGGCGCCCGAAGCCAAGCCCGAACCCAAGGTTCCGATCCGTTCTTCGGTGAAGCCCGACTATCTCGTCTGCCTCGAGGACGGCAAGAAGCTGAAGATGCTCAAGCGGCATCTCATGACCCATTACAACATGACCCCGGACCAGTATCGCCAGAAGTGGGGCCTTAACGCCGACTATCCGATGGTCGCGCCCAACTATGCCGAACAGCGCCGGACACTCGCCAAGTCGATCGGGCTTGGCACCAAGCGCAAGCGCGTCGGACGGCCGGCGAAGTAATTCGCCGCTCTCCGCTCGTGCCGGGCGAAGTCGAGGCGACTGCCCCTCGACTTCGCCCGGGGCGAACGGCGAACGGGGCCTAGACGGGTCCCCTCGCCTCCCCTAATCGAACCCCATGCACCGCACGATCGACATCGAAGCCCTGTGCGCCGAAAAGGGGCTGCGGATCACCGAGCAGCGGCGGACCATCGCCCGGATCATCGGCGAATCCGAGGATCATCCCGACGTCGAGACGCTGCACGAACGCGCCAGCGCGATCGATCCCAACATCTCGATCGCGACCGTCTACCGGACCGTCCGCCTGTTCGAAGAGGCCGGGATTCTCGAGCGGCACGAGTTCGGCAACGGCCGCTCGCGCTACGAGGCGGTGTCGGACGAGCATCACGACCATCTGATCGACGTCGAGACCGGCAATGTGGTCGAGTTCCACGACGAAGAGCTCGAGGACCTCAAGCGCCGCGTCGCCGAGCGCCTCGGCTTCCGGCTCGTCGACCACCGGCTGGAGCTGTACGGCGTCCCGCTTGGCCGCGACCGCTAGATCGTCTTCCCGCTTCCGCGCCGCCGGCCGGCTCCTCGCCATGGCCGGGTGGCTCGCATTTTGCGCCGCCGTCCATCTCCTCGTCCGCCCCTTCGGGCCCTCGCCCTGGCCGCGGCGGCTGCTGCGCGGGATCGGCTGGCTGGCGGGGGCGCGGGTCCGCGCCGTCGGGCCGAAGCCCGGCCGCCAGACGCTGATCGTCGCCAATCACGTCAGCTGGCTCGACATTCCGATGCTGGCCGGGGCGACCGACTGCGCCTTCGTCGCCAAGGATGGATTGAAGGGCCATCCGGTGATGCGCTGGCTGTGCGAGCAGAACGGCACCGTCTTCGTCGATCGCGAGCGCAAGGCGAGCGTCGGCGACCAGCTTGGCGAGATGGAGCGCGCGCTGGCCAGCCCCAAGCCATTGACCCTCTTTCCCGAGGGGACGGTCAGCGACGGCGGAACGCTGCTCCCCTTCCGCTCGAGCCTGCTCAAGCTGGCCGAGGAGCCGCCGCTGCCGCTCATCGTCCAGCCGGTCGCGATCGATTATCATGGGCTGGGTCCCGAGTTCGGCTGGCCCGCGGGCGAGACCGGCCAGGCCAATTTCATCCGGCTGCTCGGCCGCAAGGGAACGGTGGACGTGACCCTCCACTTCCTCGCTCCGCTCGAGCCCGGCCGGAACCGCAAGGCGCTGGCGCGCGAAAGCCATGACGCCATCGCCGCCGCGCTCGCGCCTAGCGGTGTCGCACCGGCAGGCGTATAGGCGCGCCGACCATGACCAAGACCTTCCAGATCAAGTCCTTCGGCTGCCAGATGAACGTCTATGACGGCGAGCGCATGGCCGAGCTGCTGAGCGCCGAGGGGATGACCCCGGCGGCGGCCGGCGCCGAAGCCGACGTGGTCGTGCTCAACACCTGCCACATCCGCGAGAAGGCGGCCGAAAAGGCCTATTCCGAGGTCGGCCGGCTGACCCGCGAGGACGGCTCGAAGCCGGTGATCGCGCTCGCCGGCTGCGTCGCGCAGGCCGAGGGCGAGGAAGCGCGCCGCCGCTCGAAGGCGATCGACCTGGTGGTCGGGCCGCAGGCCTATCACCGCCTTCCCGCCATGCTGCGCGAGGTCGAGAGCGGCGCGCGCCCGGTCGACACCGACCTTCCTTCGCTCGACAAGTTCGCCGCCCTCCCCCGTCGCCGCCGGGCGGGCGTCAGCGCCTTCCTCTCGGTCCAGGAAGGGTGCGATAAATTCTGCACTTATTGCGTGGTGCCCTACACCCGCGGGGCCGAGGTCAGCCGGCCCATGGCCGACCTCCTCGAGGAGGCCGCGCAATTGGTCGAGGGCGGCACCCGCGAACTCACCCTGCTCGGCCAGAACGTCAATGCGTGGGAAGACGGGAGCGCCGACTTCGCGAGCCTGATCCACCGGATCGCCGACCTCGAGGGGCTGGAGCGGATTCGCTACACGACCAGCCACCCGATCAATATGGGCGAGGCCCTGATCGAAGCGCACCGCGATTGCGCGAAGCTCATGCCCTACCTCCACCTGCCGGTGCAGGCGGGGAGCGACCGGATCCTCAAGGCGATGAACCGCCACCACACCGCCGAGGACTACCTCCGCGTGCTCGACAAGGTCCGAGCGGCGCGGCCCGATATCGCCATCTCGGGCGACTTCATCGTCGGGTTTCCGGGCGAGACCGAGGAGGATTTCGCGGCGACGCTCGGGATCGTGCGGCAGGTCGGCTACGCCAGCGCCTTCACTTTCAAATATAGCGCGCGGCCCGGAACCCCGGCGGCGACCATGGACGGACAGGTCCCCGAGGCGGTCAAGGACGAACGGCTCCAGCGGCTCCAGGCCCTGGTCGCCGAGCAGAGCCGCGCCTTCAACGCCTCCAAGGTTGGCGAAACGACACGAATCCTGATCGACCGGGTCGGCCGCAAGCCCGGGCAGATGATCGGCAAGTCGCCCTGGCTCCAGTCGGTGTTCGTCGAGACCGAAGCCGGGATCGGCGACATGGTCGAGGTGCGACTGACGGGGGCGCTGCCCAACAGCCTGTCGGGTGAACTCGTCACCAAGGAGCAACAACAGGCCGCGTGACTCTTCGCCCAAGCGCATTACATTCGGGAACGATGACGCACCCCATGGCTTGCACCGCCTAGATGCCCAAGCGCCCTGACCTCCGCGCGGTGGACGATCCCACCCGCTCCCGCCTCGAGATCGAGTTCGAGCAGCCCTATCTGCTTGGCCCGCTGTTCGGTGACTATGACCGCCACCTGGTCGCGATCGAGGATCGCCTGGGGGTCAACATCGCCGCGCGCGGCAATCGCGTGCAGATCGAGGGCGAGCCCGACAGCTGCGCCCGCGCCCGCGAGGTGCTGGTCGATCTCTACAGCCGGCTCGATGCCGGGCAGGACGTCGACCTCGCCGTGGTCGAGAGCGTGATCGGCATGGGCGCCCAGCGCCAGCTCGACGGGATCATGCCCGATGCCGAGGCGCCGGCGAGCAATCCCAACCGGGTGATGATCCGGACGCGCAAGAAGACGATCGTCCCGCGCTCGACCATCCAGACCCAGTATGTGGAGGCGCTGGCCCGCGACGACATGATCTTCGCGCTGGGCCCCGCGGGCACCGGCAAGACCTATCTCGCGGTGGCGCAGGCGGTCAGCATGCTGATCGGCGGGCAGGTCGACCGGCTGATCCTGTCGCGCCCCGCGGTCGAGGCGGGCGAGCGGCTGGGCTTCCTGCCCGGCGACATGAAGGAGAAGGTCGATCCCTATCTCCGCCCCTTGTACGACGCACTCTACGACATGCTTCCGACCGAACAGGTCGAGCGGCGGATCGCGAGCGGCGAGATCGAGATCGCGCCGATCGCCTTCATGCGCGGCCGCACGCTCTCCGACGCCTTCATCATCCTCGACGAGGCGCAGAACACCACGCCGCAGCAGATGAAGATGTTCCTCACCCGCTTCGGCATGCGCAGCCGGATGGTGATCTGCGGCGACCCCAACCAGACCGACCTTCCGCGCGGGGTCGAGAGCGGCCTTGCCGATGCCGTGACCAAGCTCGAGGGCATTCCGCGCCTCGCGATGGTCCGCTTCGGCGCCGCCGACGTCGTCCGCCACCCGCTCGTCGGGCGGATCGTCGAGGCCTATGAAGGGCCGGCCGCATGACCCTCGACCTGATGCTCGACGCCGACGACGAGTGGGACAGTAGCACCGACTGGGCGCGGCTGGCCGAGGCCGCGGCCCGGGCCGCCATCGCCGAAAGCGCCTGGCCGCAGCTTGCCGATGGCGAGCGGGCAGTCGAATTGTCGGTGGTGCTGGCCAGCGACGCCGAAGTGCGCGAGTTGAACTCCACCTGGCGCGGCAAGGACAAGCCGACCAACGTCCTGTCCTTCCCGCAGGCCGAGGCCGATGACCTCGATGGCGCCGGTGCCCCCGGCCCCGAACTGATGCTGGGCGACATCGTGCTCGCCCATGAGACCTGCACGCGCGAAGCCGAGGAGAAGGCGCTGAGCCTCGAACACCATGCCGCGCACCTGATGGTGCACGGGACATTGCACCTGCTGGGCTACGATCACCTCGAGGACGGAACGGCGGAAGACATGGAGGCGCGCGAGACGCGGGCGCTGGCCCGGCTCGGCATCGGCAATCCCTATGAGGTCGCCGCCTGATGGCCTCGCAACCCGACAGTGGTTCGCGCCTGTGGCGCGGCCTTCGCAGCCTGATGTTCGGCGAGGACAGCGAGCCGACGCTGCGCGACCAGATCGAGGAGGCGATCGACGACGCCGAGGACGATCAGCCCAAAAAGGGCGATTTGAGCCCACTCGAGCGGCAGATGCTCAAGAATTTGCTGCATTTCGGCGACCGGACGGCGGGCGAGATCTGCGTCACCCGCGGCGAGATCATCTGCGCGCCCCGCACCAGCAGCCTCGAGGAACTGGCCCGGATCTTCGCCGAGGCGGGGCACAGCCGCCTGCCGCTGACCGGCGAGAGCCTCGACGAGATCGTCGGCATGGTTCACATCAAGGACGTCTTCAACGCTTACTTCGACGCGACTGAGCGCAAGAGCGTCGAGGAGATCATCCGCACGCCCTTATTCGTGCCCGAGAGCATGGGCGTCCTCGATCTCCTCGCCCGGATGCGCGCCGACCGGGTCCACCTGGCGGTCGTGATCGACGAATTCGGTGGGACCGAGGGCCTCGTGACCATCGAGGACGTGGTCGAGGAGATCGTCGGCGACATCGCGGACGAGCATGACGAGGAGGAGCAGCCCCTGCTCTCCCGGCTCGACGACGGGCTGTGGGAAGCCGATGCCCGGCTCGAGCTAGAGGACCTCGCCGAAGCGGTCGATGCCCGGCTGGTGGCCGAGGACGACGAGGTCGATACGCTGGGCGGGCTCGCCTTCCTGCTCGCCGGCCGGATCCTCGAGCCCGGTGAGAGCGTCGCGCATCCGAGCGGCTGGCGGCTGGAATCGATCGAGGCCGACGAGCGCAAGATGCATCGCCTCCGGCTCCACGCGCCCGAGGGCGTTGAGACCGAAGAAGCCTGAGCCGCTTGCCCGCGCGTCTCCTGAATTCGCGGCTGCAGCTGCCGACCTCCTTTGCGCTGGGCCTCGTCTCGGCCTGCGCCTTCCAGCCGCTCGGGCTGTGGCCACTGATGCTGGTCGCCTTCGCCGGCCTCAGCTTCCTGTTGTCTAAAGCGGCGGGGCTTCGGCGGGCGCTGGGGATCGGCTGGTGCTTCGGGGTCGGTCAGTTCGTCCTCGGATTGAACTGGATCGCGACCAGCTTCACCTACCAGGCGGCAATGCCGGCGTGGCTCGGCTGGCTCGCGGTAGTGCTGCTGAGCCTGTATCTCGCCGTCTATCCGATGATCGCGGCGGGCCTTGCCTGGCGGTTCGGGCAAAGGACGCCTTCGGCGCTGGTGCTCGCGCTGGCCGGAGCCTGGGCCCTGACCGAGTGGCTTCGGGCGACCATGTTCACCGGCTTCGCCTGGAACCCGGTCGGAGTGATCCTGGTCGACACCTGGTGGCGGGGCGCGGCCAAGACGCTCGGTACCTACGGATTTTCGATCCTCACGGTAGCGATGGGCGGCGGCTTATGGCTCCTCGCGACCAAGCGCTTGCGCGAAGCGGCCTACCCCCTGGGCCTTCCCCTGGTCATCGTCTTGGCGGCGGCCGGATCTTATGCCCGGCCTGCTGGCGAGACTGGCAAGCCGATCCGGGTTGTCCAGCCCAATATCGGGCAGGAAGACAAGTGGCGGCCGGGGCTCGACGAGGAGGCGTTCCAGAAGCTCGCCGGCCTGTCTCGCGCCGGGGGTCCCCCGCGCCTCCTGATGTGGCCCGAGGTGGCAATCCCCGTTCCCTTCCAGGCGGTGCCCGACGACAAAAGGATGCTGCCGGTCACGCTGCCGCCTGCGGTGCGTGCGGCGAGCCTCATTCGGCCGGGCGACCTGCTGCTGACCGGGGCCTTTGCGCTGATGGTCGACAATCAGGGGCGGATCACCGGCGACACCAACAGCGTGATGCCGATCGATGCCGAGGGCCGGATCCTCGGCCGCTACGACAAGGCGCATCTGGTGCCTTATGGCGAGTATCTGCCGATGCGGCCGCTGCTGAGCGCGATCGGCCTGTCGCAGCTCGCGCCCGGGACCGGCGACACGCTGTCGGGGCCGGGCCCGCGCACGCTGGACCTTGGCAACTGGGGCCGGATGGGCGTCCAGATCTGCTACGAGATCATCTTCTCTGGGCAAGTGGTCGACCGCGCCCACCGGCCCGACTTCCTGTTCAATCCCTCGAACGACGCTTGGTTCGGGCGCTGGGGCCCGCCGCAGCATCTCGCCCAGGCCCGCCTTCGCGCGGCCGAGGAAGGGGTTCCGATCATCCGCTCGACTCCGACCGGGATCAGCGCGGTGATCGACAGCGAGGGCCGGCTGCTGGCCTCGATTCCGTGGCGGACCGCGGGAGTGATCGACGCCCAATTGCCCGCGCCGGGCAAGCCGACATTCTTCAGCCGGCACGGCAATGTCGTGCCGCTCAGCCTCGCCTTCCTGCTGCTTCTAATCGCGGTTGGCATCGACGGCCGTGCCCGCTACAGGGCCCGCATATAAAGCTTTCTTTATATCCCTAAATTCGCGTCTGAACGCTCCGGAGACCCATGCGCAACTCCTATCTCTTCACCTCCGAATCCGTGTCCGAAGGCCATCCCGACAAGGTCGCCGACCAGATCAGCGACGCCGTCGTCGACCTGTTCCTGTCGAAGGATCCCGAGGCGCGCGTCGCCTGCGAGACGCTGACCACCACCAACCTCGTGGTGCTGGCGGGCGAGATCCGCGGCAAGGGCATCATGGACGAGGCCGGCAACTGGGCCGAGGGCATCGAGCAGGAGATCGAGGACGTTGTCCGCCAGACCGTCCGCAAGATCGGCTACGAGCAGGACGGCTTCCACTGGAGCAATCTCGAGTTCCAGAACCACCTGCATCCGCAGTCGGCGCACATCGCGCAGGGCGTCGACGCCGGTGAGGGCAAGGACGAAGGCGCGGGCGACCAGGGCATCATGTTCGGCTTCGCCTGCGACGAGACTCCGGACCTCATGCCGGCGACGCTCTATTACAGCCACAAGATCCTCGAGAAGCTGGCCGCCGACCGTCATTCGGGCGCGGCGCCCTTCCTCGAGCCCGACGCCAAGAGCCAGGTCACCCTGCGCTTCGCCAACGGCCGCCCGGTCGAGGCGACCGCGGTGGTGGTCTCGACCCAGCACAAGCAAGGCTATGACGCCGGCGAACAGGAAGCCGAGCTCAAGGACTATGTGAAGAAGGCGGTCGCCTCGGTCATTCCGGCCGAGCTCCTGACCGACCAGACCGTCTATCACATCAACCCGACCGGCAGCTTCGTCATCGGCGGTCCCGACGGCGACAGCGGGCTGACCGGGCGCAAGATCATCGTCGACACTTATGGCGGCGCGGCCCCGCACGGCGGCGGCGCGTTCAGCGGCAAGGACCCGACCAAGGTCGACCGCTCGGCCGCCTATGTCGCGCGTTACCTCGCGAAGAACATCGTCGCCGCTGGGCTGGCGACGCGCTGCACCATTCAGCTCAGCTACGCGATCGGTGTCAGCGAGCCCCTGTCGCTCTATGTCGACACGCATGGCACGGGGACGGTCGGCGACGACGTGCTCGAGCAGGCGATCGGCAAGATCGAGCGGCTGGGCCGGCTGACCCCGCGCGGGATCCGCACCCTCCTCGGCCTCAACAAGCCGATCTACGAGGCGACCGCGGCTTATGGCCACTTCGGGCGCAAGGCCGAGGGCGACCTCTTCCCGTGGGAAAAGACCGACCTCGTCGACGAACTGAAGGCGCTGGCGGCGGCCTAGCCGACCGCGGCGGCGAGCGGCTGGACCTTGCCTCGGGGCTGGTCCGGCCGCCGGCCGAGCGACCAGTTGGCCTGCATCCGCACCTGCGGATTGGGCACGCACCAAATCTCGCCGCCCTCGTCCATCGCGACCACCCACAGGAGGTCGAACTCGGGGCCATAGTCGATGACGGCCATGGCCTGTCCCTTGCCGCGATCGACGACGTGGAGGGGAAGCGGGGGCTGTAGCTGCGTGAAGCTCATGCCCCCTCAACGCCGCGCGCAGCAAAAGGGGTGCGCGGCTGGTCCAAAGGCTAGCGGCGGTCGCGGCTGAACTTGGGCGAGGACGCGGCCGGCTCGTCCTCCTGCGGATCGCGAACGCCGACCCGGTGGCGATAGACGAGTTCGCCGCCGAGCCAGCCCGAATAGACCAGGATCGCGACCGACGCGCCGCCGAGCCAGATGCCGAGCGACCCGATCATCTCGCTGCCCCCGCCGAGGCGAACGAACAGGCTGACCGCTTCCAGTGTCACCACCACGACATTGGCGATCATGTGCCGGGTCGCCTGGCCGATCCTGCGCACGCGGTCGTCGCCGAGATAATCGGCCATGCCGGTCGCGGCGGCGAGGAGCGCGGTGACCAGCCCGACCCCGATCAGCCAGTTGCTCGCGGTCGCCCAGCCCGCCTCGTGGGAGGCGAGCCACATGGTGTCGGTGACGAAGGCGCCGATGAAGCTGACGATCGGGAACGGGGCCACCAAGGGATGGAGCGGATGGCCGCCGATGTGGGCGGTTGCCCGCGGATAATCGCCATTCATGGGACGCATTTACCTCTCGACTGTTGTCGCCGCAGCGTTGGCCCTTAAAGGCCTATCGCATGACCGCGCACAAGTCCGGCGATCCGCTGACCCTCAATCGTCTTTACGGCCGTTCGAGCGGACACAAGCTCCGCCAGGGCCAGCAAGCCCTGGTCGAGACCCTGCTGCCCCAGGTGGACGTCCCCGCCGACGGGCCGATCACCTCGGCCATCCTGTTCGGCGACGACCGGCCGCTTCACTTCGAGATCGGCTTCGGTTCGGGCGAGCATCTCGCGCACCGCGCCGATCTCCTCCCCGACCATGGTTTCGTCGGGGCCGAGCCCTTCCTCAACGGCGTCGCGACCGCGCTCGGCCATGTCCGCGACGGGCCGCTGCGCAATGTCCGGCTGCACATGGGCGATGCGCTCGAGGTGCTTCGACGGGTGCCCGACGGCAGCCTGTTCATGCTCTATCTGCTCCATCCCGACCCCTGGCCCAAGGCGCGGCACGCCAAGCGGCGGATGGTCAATGACGGGCCGGTCGGGCTGTTCGCCGACAAGCTCCGGCCGGGCGGCGAACTGCGCATCGCCACCGACCACCCGGTCTATCTAGAATGGACGCTGATGGTGATGCAGCGGCACACGCAGGACTTCGAATGGCTGGCCGAGACGCCGTCCGATTTCCTCGATCCCCCCTCGGGCTGGATCGAGACCCGCTATGGCGCGAAGAGCCGGCGCGAGGGCCGACGGCCTTATTACCTGCGCTACCGCCGGACCTGAGGCGGGCCCCATGCGTTGGACGCTCCGAACAGTAACCAGCGGAGTAGTCCCCATGAACATCGACACCATCGCCGGCACCACCGACCAGGTGAAGGGCCAGGTCAAGGAAGGCCTCGGCCAGGCCACCAACGATCCCGTGCTGCAGCAGGACGGCCTCGCCGACCAGCTGACCGGCACCGTCCGCAAGGGCATCGGCCAGGTCCGCGACGTCGCGATGAAGCAGCCCTTCGCCACCGCCGCGGCGGTCGGGGTGATCGGCCTCGCAATCATCAACACGCTGCGCGGCAAGAAGACCTACTAAGGGTCGACCGGATCAGGCGGGCGTCAGCTTCAGCAGGCGCCCGCCGTCCTCGAGCAGATAGATTTCCCCCTTGGGCCCCTGCTCCACCTCGCGAATGCGGGCCCCCATGTCCCAGCGCTCGGCCTTTTTCGCCTGATCGCCGGTGACGTCGACACGGATCAGCGACTGCCCCGACAGCGCGCCGAGCAGCAGGTCGCCCTTCCACGCCGGGAACAGGTCGCCGGTGTAGACGATCAGCCCCGCCGGCGAGATGCTCGGGTTCCACCAGACCTTGGGCGCCTCGAACTCGGGCCGGGTCGGATGATCGGGAATGTCGCCCCCACCATAGTCCGAACCGTTCGACACGACCGGCCAGCCATAATTCTTGCCGGGCGTGATGAGATTGACCTCGTCGCCGCCCTGCGGCCCCATCTCATGTTCCCACAGCTTGCCGTCGGGCGCGAAGGCGAGGCCGAGGAGGTTGCGGTGGCCCATCGACCAGAGCTGGGCAGTGACCCCGCCCTTCGCCGCCCAGGGATTGCCCGGGAAGGGCTGGCCCTCGGGGGTCAGGCGCAGCACCTTGCCGAGGTTCTTGTCCATCGCCTGGGCGGGGTCGCCCTTCTGCCGTTCGCCCGAGGTGACATACATGGCGCCGTCGGGCCCGAAGGCGATGCGGTGCGAGAAATGGCCGGCACCGGTGACCTTGGGATCCTGCCGCCAGACGATCCTGAAATCCTGCAACGCATAGGTGCCGGCGCTCTCGACGAGGCGGCCGTAACCCACCGCCGCACCGCTGGTCCCGCCGGGGCCGCCCTCGACGAAGCTCAGGTAGACGCGATTGTCGGGCCCGATCACCACATCGCCGAGGCCGCCCTGCCCCGCCACCTTGACCGTGGGCACGCCGGTTACCGCTGTCCTCGCGCCGCTCGCCGTATCGACCACCCACAGCCGGCCGTCCTTCTCGCTGACGAGGGCGTTGGTCGAGCCCGGCAGGAAGGTCATGGCCCAGGGCGTGTCGAAATTGGCGACGGGGGCGACCTTGAAGGGCTTGCCGCCGGTGGCGGGGCGATCTTCCGACGGCAGCGCCGCGGTGCCGCAGGAGGCGAGAGCCAGACCAAAGGCCAACAGGGCACGTGAAGCTTTTGGCGGCATCCTTGCGTATCTCCAGTGGTTATGGTCACGGTCGTGCTTTCCAGCGACCCTTATAGGAAGTCCCTGTCCTGGTGCAGCCCGTCAAGCTACTCAGTCTTTCGACCGCGCTGCCCCCTCATCGCGTCACGCAAGACCAGGCCAAGGCATTGGCCCGCGAACTCTTCTCCGGCCGCAAGGCGTTGTTCGACCGGTTGTCGGGCGTCTTCGACAATGCCGGAATAAACGAGCGCGCGATCGTGGCGCCGGCCGAATGGTATGGCAGCGAACACGGCTGGCAGTCGCGCAACGCGCTCTACCTCGAGGCCTCGGAGCGCCTGTTCGAGGAAGCCGCGCTGCTTGCGCTGCGCCGGGCTGACCTCCGCCCCGACCAGATCGACGGTGTGGTCACGGTCTCGACCACCGGCATCGCCACGCCCAGCCTCGAGGCACGGGTCGGCCCGCGAATCGGGCTTCGCGGCGACGTCCGCCGGGTGCCGGTCTTCGGATTGGGCTGCGCGGGCGGGGTCAGCGGGCTGGCGCTCGCCGCACGGCTCGCCGCCGCCGAGCCCGGCAAGCGCTTCCTGTTCGTGACGATCGAGACCTGCTCGATCTCGATCCGGCTCGACACCGACGATCCCGCGGCGCTGGTCGCGACCGCCTTGTTCGGCGACGGCGCGGCCGCGGCCGTGGTCTCGACCGAGGGCGCGGGCCTCGGCACGATCACCGCCGCGGGCGAGCGGCAATGGCCTGACACGCTCGGCATCATGGGCTGGCGGGTCGAGGATCCGGGGCTGGCGGTGGTGTTCGACCGCGCCATCCCGCCCTTCGTCACCAAGGAACTGGCCGGCGCGGTCGACGGGATCCTCGCCGACATGGGGCTGACCCGAAGCGACATCGACCGGCTCTGCTCGCATCCCGGCGGAGCCAAGGTGATCACCGCGATCGAGGAGGCGATGGACCTGGCGCCAGGCGCGCTCGACCTCGAGCGGGCGGTGCTTCGCGACCATGGCAACATGAGCGCGCCGACGGTGCTCTTCGTGCTCGAACGGCTGCTGGCGCGCGGCCTTCCGGCGCGAACCCTGCTGACCGCCTTCGGGCCGGGCTTCACCTGCGCCGCCTTGACCCTGGAGCGTGCATGACCCCGCACTGGCCCGAACTCGCCATTCTCTTCTTCGTGCTGCTGCAGCGCCTGTCCGAGCTGGTGCTGGCGAGGGCCAATACGGCGCGGCTGCTGGCGATGGGGGCGAAGGAATATGCGCCCGGCCATTATCCGCTGATCGTCGCGGTCCATGCCGGCTGGCTCGCCACCCTGTTCTGGCTGGCGCCGGGACAGCCGATCGCCTGGCCGCTGCTTGGCCTGTTCGTGCTGCTCCAGCTCGGCCGGCTGTGGGTGCTGCGCACGCTGGGCCCGCGCTGGACGACGCGGATCATCGTGCTGCCGAACGCGCCGCTGGTGACGGGCGGCCCCTTCCGCTTCGTCAGCCACCCCAATTACCTGGTGGTGATCGGCGAGATCGCGGTCCTGCCCCTGGTCTTCGGGCTGTGGCAGGTCGCGCTGATCTTCTCGCTGCTCAACGCGGCGGTGCTGTTCATCCGTATCCGCGCCGAGGAGCGCGCGCTCCGCCTCGCCTAGCGCGGGTAGACGTAGATGTCGTAGCGCTCGTCCCCGAAGGCGTCGCGGATCGCGGCGATCCTTCGGGTGCCGGCCTGGAACCGCGCGATATTCTGCGGCGTGAAGGTCATGTAGTCGGCGTACATGACGTCGTAGCGGCCGGGCTTCACGGTCCGAAGATCGCGCTCCATGGCGATGACCACCGGCCGGCCCGTGGCCGCATGGAGCTGACGGGCCGAGCCCAGGATGTCGTCGAGGCTCATCTCCTTGCGCCCCGTCATGCTGAAAGGCGTGACGGTGCCGAACCGCTGCTGGCGAAGCAGGTAGAAGGGCTTCCCCGTCCAGTAGACGACGCTTTCGCCAAGCGCGTCGGGTTCGACGATCAGCGGCGCGTCCTTGTATTCGGGGCGCTCGAGGATGGCGGCGAGTTCCTTCGCGCCCGACCACGGCCGGCCCGCGACGAGGCCGGCGACCGGCCCGCGCACATACATGACGCTTTCCATCGCCAGCAGCAGGACGAAGCCCCAGCGCGCGACCAGCGACAGCAGGCCGTGGTCCTCGTCCCGCTCGGCGACAGGCCCGGCGGCGCGCTTGTCGCCCTCGACCCACAGCAGGGCGACGAGGAACATGAGGAGCAGCGCGGCATGGCGGAAGGCGGCGGGGAAGCCGAAGAAGAAGAATAGTTTCAGCGTCACGAATGCGGCGGCGGCGGCGACGACGGCGGGCCGGCGGCGGGCGAACACCGCGATGCTGAGGACGATGAACAGGTTGGCGAGCTGCGGCGCGTTGTGGAAGCCGAGCGCCGCGAAGGAGCGATAGCCGTCGATGATCCCGGGCAGCAGGGTCTGGGCATTGAGGGGCACGCGGTTGACCGCGGCGGCCGCGTCATTGGCGGGCGGATAGATGGCAAGGAAACAAAGGAGGACGCCGAGCAGCATCAGCGCGCCGTTGGTCGCCAGCACCAGTACGGAACGCGAGCGCCAGCCCGGCCGCTCGCCCCACAATTCCATCATCCGGTAGAGGAAGAAGGCGCCGGCGAGGAAGACGCTCGGCGCGTTGGTATTGCACAGGAGGAGCAGCAGGAGCCCGAACCACAGACTGTCGCGGATCCGCGCATAGAAGGCGGCGATGGCGAACAGCACCAGCGCGCTGATCCCGTAATTGCGCGACACCACCGAATAATCGAAACCGAGGTGGAGGCTGAACAGCAGGATCGCGATCAGCCCGAGACGAAACGGGGCCCGGAGCGCAAGCAAGCTGCCGGCCGCCGCCGCGACCAGGAAGCCGACCGCGGGCAGCACCTCGCGCACCCCGAACAGGTCGTTCCCGGCCTTGAGCAGAATATACCAGAGATAGGGATGTCCCTCGCCGTGTACGACGCGGAACATGTCGGGCCAGCTTTGCCCCATCTGCATCAGCGAATAGGCGCGGACCTCGTCGCGCCAGGGGACGTGGTGGGCGACCATCCACAAGGTGACGGCGAGCCAGGCGGCGAGGATGAGCAGCCGCGCTCCCCGCGTCGCGCGTGGCGGAACGTCCGTCAGCAGCGGCTGCCGGAACCAGTCGGATTTCTGTTGCACTCGCCCCCCACGCGCTAGATCGAAGACGCCTTAGCCTCGGCCCGCGCGTCTCGCCAAGGGGCGGCTTCAGCGGGGATAGACGTAGACGTCGTAGCTTTCATCGCCGCCCGAATTGCGCAGCGAGGCGATCCGCCGGGTCCGTGCCTCGAAGCGGGCGACGCTGTCGGGGGTGAGGACGGTGTAATCACGGTACATGAGATCGTACTTGCCCGGCGGGAGCCGGTCGATCGGCAGGTTGATCGCGATCAGCACCGGCTTGCCCGTCCGCGCATGAACCGCCGCCGCCTGGTCGGCCAGCCGGTCGAGGGTCAGCAGCTTGTTTCCGCTGTTGGCGAGCGGGGTGACGGTCCCGAGGCGGTCCTGGCGGATCAGCCAGTTGGGCCGGCCGGTCTGGTAGGCGACCGATTCGCCCATGGTGTCGGGCTCCACCATCAGCAGCGACCCGCGATATTCCGGCCGGTCGAGCAGCCGGGCAAGGTCGGCGGCGTGGCTGAAGGGCTTGCCGGCCACGGCGTTGGAGATGGGCGCGATGACATAAAGGACCGACTGCATCGCGACGAGCACGAAGAGCGCCCAGCTTCCGACGAGGGGAAGGAGGCTCTGGCGTTCGCCCTCGGTCGTGGGTTTGCGTGCCTCGATCCAGACGAGCGCGATCATGAAGGCGAAGAACAAGGCCGAGTGCCGGTAATAGCCGGGGTAGACCATGAAGAAGAACAAGCGGAGGCAGATGAGTGCCGCGAGTGCGGTCACCAGCGCGGGCGTGCGGCGGGCGAAGACGAGCACGCTCAGCCAGACAAGGATGATCCCCATCGGTGAGAAATCACCGAAGCCGACCTGAATGAAGGACCGGTAGGCGGTCGCCAGCGCAGCCAGCAGATTCATGGCGGTCAGCGGCAAGGCGTTGGCGGCAGCGGCTGCGTCGTTCGCGGGCGGATAGACCGCGAGGAAGCAAAGCACGGTTCCGAGCAGGAGCAATGCGGTGTTGCCGGCCCAGCGCCGCCACTCGGCCGAGCGCAGGTCACGGTTGGCGCTCCAGATCTCGAGCATCCGATAGAGCGCGAAGACGCCGGCGAGGAAGACGCTCGGAACGTTGGTGTTCGCGAGCAGGAGAAGGAGAACACCAAGCCAGAGCGTGTCGCGGACTCGCGGCCAGAGCGCCGCGATTGCGAACATGAGCAGCGCCGCGATCCCGTAGTTTCGCGCCAGCACGACATATTCGAAGCCGAGCCAAAGGCTGAAGGCCATCAGGGCGAGCGGGAGCAGGCGGAACGGGCCGCGCAGGATCAGCAGCGCGGCGGCCGCGGCCCCGATCATGAAACCGGCGACCTGCAGCACTTCCTTCGCGCCGCTGAGCGAATGGCCCGCCTTTAGGATGATGTACCAGAGATAGGGATGACCCTCGCCGTGCACGACGCGGAAGAGGTCGGGCCAGTCCTTCGCCATCAGCATCAGCGACCAGGCCCGCGCCTCGTCGCGCCAGGGAACGTGATTGAAGGCGAGCCAGGCCGTGACCGCGAGCCAGGCGAGGAGCAGGATGCGGCGTGGCCAGCGGTTGGCGGCGGCCCCCTTCTCGGTCAGCAGCGGCTGGCGCAGCCAGCGGTCGATCGTGCCCCCCACTCCATTCCCCCCGCAGCGTCGCCTTGCGTGTTGGCCGTTCGGCTATCGCCTGTTATTTGTCGCCGTTTACGAGGTCTTTAACCTTAGGCGGCAAGTTTCGGGACGAACAGGTCTCGAAGCAGGAGTGGGCTGGTGATCAACGGACAGCGAGTTGCAGTGGTTCTGCCGGCCTATAATGCCGACAAGACCCTCGAGCGCACCTACAACGAGATCGATTTCTCGATCGTCGACGACGTCATCCTGGTCGACGACTGCAGCAAGGACCGGACCTCGGACCTGGCGCGCGAGCTTGGCATCCACACCGCCGAGCACAGCCGCAATCGCGGCTACGGCGGCAACCAGAAGACCTGCTATTCGATCGCGCTCGAGCGCGGGGCCGACATCGTGGTCATGCTCCACCCCGACTACCAGTATAGCCCGAAGCTGCTTCCGGCGATGGCGGGGATGATCGCCTCGGGTCATTATGACGCGGTCTTCGCCTCGCGAATCCTCGGCAACGGCGCGCTTAGCGGCGGGATGCCGCTCTACAAATATGTCGCCAACCGGCTGCTGACAGCGTTCCAGAATTTGCTGATGGGCGCCAAGCTCAGCGAATATCACACCGGCTACCGCGCCTGGAGCCGCAAGGTGCTGGAGGAGCTCGCCCTCCCCGCCTGTTCGGACGATTTCGTGTTCGACAACCAGATGATCGCTCAGACCATGTGGAAGGGCTTCAACATCGGCGAGATCAGCTGCCCGACGCGCTATTTCGCCGAAGCCTCGAGCATCAACTTCCGGCGCAGCTGCACCTATGGCTTCGGCGTGCTGCGGACCGCGATCCTCTATCGCGCCTGCAAGATGGGGCTGGTCCGCTCGCCCCTGTTCACCAGCACCGAGCGGCTGGGGCCGCTGACCAACGAAATCCGGCCCGCCAAGGCGGCCGAGAACGTCACGGTCGAGGCTGCCTGATGCTTCGCGCGCAGCTGGCCGGCCACAAGCGCCGGGCCCAGCAGGTCCTTGCCCACCCGGCCTCGCGCCAGCTGCTGCGCTACATCGTGGCGGGGCTGCTGGTGACGCAGTTTGCCGCGCTCATCTATTCGGCGCTGGTGCTCCAGCACCTCAGCCCCTTCATCGCCAACATCGGCAGCACCGCCTGCGGGCTCGTCGCGGGCTACACTATCCACAGCCGGTGGAGCTTCAAGGGCGGGCGCAAGGACAGCGAGACGCTCCAGCTCGGCCGTTTCATGACCGCCTCGGGAGTCGCCTTCGCGATCAACAATTTCTGGATCTGGCTGACCGTCCACGCGCTCGGCCTGCCGCCGCTCGCCCCGGTGCCACTGATGATGGCGGCGACCCCGGTGCTGTCCTTCATCCTCAATCGCTACTGGGTCTTCCGCGCGCATTGAGCCCCCGGCCGCCCATTGCACGGGCCGGGCTTCGTCCCTATAGAGGGTTCTCCTCCTCACATCGCTGATGCTGGCGAGGCTGCCCGGGTTCCCGCGGCGGTCCGAGGGGGTTTGGACTTTCGCACGGGGCCTTCATGGACGCTGGATTGACCGCACTGATCGAAACCGAGGCCAAGGCGCTCGGCTTCGACCTCGTGCGAGTCGCGATGGTCGGCGGCAAGTCGGACCCGACGCTCCAGGTCATGGCCGAGCGCCCCGATACTCGCCAGCTCGACCTCGCCGACTGCGAGGCGCTGTCGCGCCGCATTTCGGAAAAGCTCGATGCGCTCGAGGAAGCGGGCAAGGACCCGATCGAGGGCGCCTACCGGCTCGAGGTGAGCTCACCCGGGATCGACCGACCGCTGACCCGGCTCAAGGATTTCACCGACTGGCAGGGCCATGAGGCCCGCCTCCGCCTCGCCCGCGAGGTCGACGGGGCCAAGCAGGTCACCGGCGACATCGAGGGGGTCGAGGGCGAGACGATCCTCATCTCGGGCTCGCAGGGCACCCGCCCGATTCCCTTCGACGCCATCCAGTCGGCCAAGCTGCTGCTCACCGACCGCCTGATCGCCGCCACCATGCCCCTTTCGACCGACGGGGCCGACGAACTACTCACCCAAGAGGAAGACTGACCATCATGGCTACTGCCGCTCCTGCTGCCGCCACGGCCAACAAGGCCGAGCTGCTCGCCATCGCCGACAGCGTCGCCCGCGAGAAGCTGATCGACCGCGGCATCGTCATCGAGGCGATGGAGGACGCGATCCAGCGCGCCGCCCGCGCCCGCTACGGCGCCGAGAACGACATCCGCGCCAAGCTCGACCCGCAGTCGGGCGACCTGCGCCTGTGGCGCGTCCTCGAAGTGGTCGAGGAGACCCCCGAGGATTATTACAAGCAGATCGACCTCAAGGGCGCGCAGAAGCTCAAGGGCGACGCCGCGGTCGGCGACTTCATCGTCGATCCCCTGCCCCCGATCGAGTTCGGCCGCATCGCCGCCCAGGCCGCGAAGCAGGTCATCTTCCAGAAGGTCCGCGACGCCGAGCGCGAGCGTCAGTATGAGGAATTCAAGGACCGCGTCGGCGAAGTCATCACCGGCGTCGTCAAGCGGGTCGAGTTCGGCCACGTGGTCGTCGACCTCGGCCGCGCCGAGGGCGTGATCCGCCGCGACGCGCAGATCCCGCGCGAAATGCACCGCGTCGGCGACCGCGTCCGCAGCTTGATCCTGCGTGTCGCCCGCGAGACCCGCGGGCCCCAGATCTTCCTCAGCCGCGCGCACCCCGACTTCATGAAGAAGCTGTTCGCGCAGGAAGTTCCCGAGATCTACGACGGGATCATCGAGATCAAGGCCGCCGCCCGCGACCCGGGCAGCCGCGCCAAGATCGGCGTGATCAGCTACGACAGCTCGATCGACCCGGTCGGCGCCTGCGTCGGCATGAAGGGCAGCCGCGTCCAGGCGGTGGTCCAGGAGCTGCAGGGCGAGAAGATCGACATCATCCCGTGGAGCGAGGACACCGCGACCTTCGTGGTCAACGCGCTCCAGCCCGCGACCGTCGCCCGAGTCGTCATCGACGAGGAAGAGAGCCGGATCGAGGTGGTGGTCCCCGACGACCAGCTCAGCCTCGCGATCGGCCGCCGCGGCCAGAACGTCCGCCTGGCGAGCCAGCTGACCGCGTCGCAGATCGACATCCTCACCGAAGCCGACGCCAGCGAGAAGCGCCAGCGCGAGTTCGTCGAGCGCTCGGAGATGTTCCAGAACGAGCTCGACGTCGACGAGACGCTGGCCCAGCTGCTGGTCGCTGAAGGATTCACCAGCCTCGAGGAAGTGGCCTACGTCGAGACCGACGAGATCGCCTCGATCGAGGGCCTCGACGACGACATTGCGGGCGAGCTCCAGAGCCGTGCCGGCGAAGCGCTCGAGCGGCGCGAGGCCGCGGCCCGCGAGGAACGCCGCGCGCTTGGCGTCGACGATGCGCTGGCCGAGCTTCCGCACCTCACCGAGCAGATGCTGGTGACGCTGGGCAAGGCCAATATCCGCACGCTCGACGACCTCGCCGACCTCGCCACCGACGAGCTCATCCAGAAGAAGCGGCCCGAGCCGCGCCGCCGCGCCGAAAATGCCGGCCCGGCGCGCGAAGGCGACAAGGGCGGCGTGCTGGCCGAATATGGCCTGTCGGAAGAGCAGGGCAACGAGATCATCATGGCCGCCCGCGCCCACTGGTTCGAGGACGAGGCGCCTGCGCCGCAGACCGAGGAGGCCGCCGATGCGGAATCCTCGCAATGACGGCGATCTAGACTGTTCCCCCGCGCAGGCGGGGGCCCAGTGTTCGGCGGATGAAGGCACCGGGCTCCTGCTTGCGCAGGAGACGGGCCCTCAGCGCAGCTGCATACTCACCCGGCGCACCGCCCCGCGCGACGAGCTGATCCGGCTGGTCCTCGGACCCGACGGGCAGGTCCATCCCGACGTGCGCGCCAAGGCGCCGGGCCGGGGCGCCTGGATCGGGGTCGGCCGCGCCGAGCTCGAGACCGCGATGGCCAAGGGCAAATTGAAGGGTGCGCTCGCCCGCGCGTTCAAGGGCCAGGCGGCGGAGGTTCCGGCCGATCTGCCCGAGAAGATCGAGCAGGCGCTGTCTCGCGCCGCGCTCGACCGGCTGGGGATGGAGGCGCGTTCGGGCACGCTGATCAACGGCGCCGACCGGGTCGAACAGGCCGCGCGAATGGGCAAGGTTCACCTGCTGCTCCATGCCGCCGACGCCGGCGCCGACGGCCGCCGCAAGCTCGACCAGGCCTGGCGCGTGGGCGGCTCGGAAGAGCTCGGCCACCGGCACGGCTTGGAAATCCCCGCCTCGCGCACCATCTTGAGCATGGCGCTGGGGCGCGAAAATGTGGTACATGCCGCACTGACGGACCCGGGAGCTGCCAGCCGCGTGACCCACGCGCTCAATCGCTGGCGCGCTTTCATTGTAGGACCTGGCTTGCTAGGCCGCGGCGACGATGCCGCCGGTCAACGCACCGCCGACGACGAGTAGACAAAGGAATTTATGAGCGACCAGACCGACAAGCCGAAGCTGGGTACCCGGCCGCCGCTGGGCATCAAGCGCACGGTCGAGACCGGCAAGGTCAAGCAGAGCTTCAGCCATGGCCGCTCGAACACGGTCGTGGTCGAGGTCAAGAAGCGCCGCATCCTTGGCCGTCCGGGCGAGGCCCCCGCGGCTGCGCCCGAACCCGAGGCGCAGGCCCCGGCGCCCGCCCCGGCTCCGGCGCGTGCCCCCGCGCCCGCCCCGGCCCCGGCGGCGCCGAAGCGCTCGAGCGCCGACGACATCGCCGCGCGCAAGGAGATGCAGGCCCGCCTGCTGCGCGAGGCCGAGGAAGCGCGCATGGCCGCGCTCGAGGACGCCCGCCGCCGCGAGGAGCAGGCCAAGCTCAACGCGACCGAGGACGAGAAGAAGCGCGCCGAGGACAATCGCAAGGCCGAGGAAGAGGCCGCGCGGCAGGCCGAGGAAGACGCCAAGCGCCGGATCGCCGACGAGGCGCGCGCGGCCGAGGAAGCCGATGCCGCCGCCGCCAAGGCCGAAGCCGAGGCGCAGGCCCCCGCGCCGGCTCCCGAGGCCCCTGCCCCGCGCACCGTCGCCGGTCGTCCGGGCCAGATGTTCCAGCCGGTCCGCCGGCCCCCGCCGCCCCAACCTCGTCCGGCACCCGCCGCCGCCGCGCCGACCGCCTCCGCTCCCTCGGGCGGTGCGCCGTCGAGCCCGCGCCGGCCCGAGCCCGCGCGTCCGGCCCGTCCGGGCCAGCGTGGCGACGACCGCCGTCACTCGGGCAAGCTGACCGTCAGCCGCGCGCTGTCGGGCGACGACGATCGCGCCCGCAGCCTCGCCGCGCTGCGTCGTGCCCGCGAGAAGGAAAAGCGCGCCTACGCCCAGTCGGGTCCGCGCGAGAAGCAGGTCCGTGACGTCGTGGTGCCCGAGAGCATCACCGTCGGCGAGCTCGCCAACCGCATGGCCGAAAAGGCCGCGGACCTGGTGAAGGCGCTGTTCAAGATGGGCACGCCCGTCACCGTCAACCAGTCGATCGACCAGGACACGGCCGAGCTGCTGGTCACCGAGTTCGGGCACAACATCAAGCGTGTCAGCGACAGCGATGTCGACATCGACACCGCGACCGACGTCGATGCCCCCGAGACGCTCCAGCCGCGTCCGCCGGTGGTGACCATCATGGGCCACGTCGACCACGGCAAGACCTCGCTCCTCGACGCCATCCGCGGCGCCAAGGTCGCGTCGGGCGAAGCCGGCGGCATCACCCAGCACATCGGCGCCTATCAGGTGAAGGTCGCGGACGGCAGCGAGCTGACCTTCCTCGACACCCCGGGCCACGAAGCCTTCTCGGAGATGCGCGCCCGCGGTGCCAACGTCACCGACATCGTTGTGCTGGTGGTTGCGGCCGACGACGGCCTGCGTCCGCAGACGGTCGAGGCGATCAACCACACCAAGGCCGCCGGCGTGCCGATGATCGTGGCGATCAACAAGATCGACAAGCCCGAAGCCAAGCCGCAGCGCGTCCGCGAGGAACTGCTGCAGCACGAGATCGTGGTCGAGCAGCTGGGCGGCGACGTCCAGGACGTGGAGGTCTCGGCGCTCAAGGGCACCAACCTCGACGGGCTCCTCGACGCGATCGCGCTCCAGGCGGAAATCCTCGAGCTCAAGGCCAATCCGGACCGCGCCGCCGAAGGCACGGTGATCGAGGCCAAGCTCGACAAGGGCCGCGGTCCGCTCGCGACCGTGCTCGTCCAGCGCGGCACGCTCAAGGTCGGCGACGTGTTCGTGGTCGGCGCCGCGAGCGGCAAGGTCCGCGCGATGATCGACGACCATGGCCGCCAGGTGAAGCAGGCCGGCCCGTCGATGCCGGTCGAGGTCCTCGGCCTCGGCTCGGTGCCGAGCGCGGGCGACCAGCTCACCGTGGTCGAGAACGAGGCGCGGGCCCGCGAAGTCGCGGCCTATCGCCAGGGCGTGCTCGACCGCAAGCGGACCACCGCCGCGCCGATGAGCCTCGAGAACATGTTCGCCAACAAGGCCTCGACCACCATCGAGTTCCCGCTGGTGATCAAGGCCGACGTGCAGGGTTCGGCCGAGGCGATCGTCAATGCGCTGAACCGCATCTCGACCGACGAGATCAAGGTCCGCATCCTGTCCTCGGGCGTGGGTGCGATCACCGAGAGCGACGTCACCCTGGCGAGCGCCACGGGCGCGCCGATCATCGGCTTCAACGTCCGTCCGAACGCCAAGGCGCGCGAGGTCGCGGCGCGGAACAAGACCGAGCTGCGCTACTACGACGTCATCTATCATCTCACCGACTGGGCCAAGGAAGCCATGGCCGGCAACCTCGGTCCCGAGATCATCGAGACCGTCGTCGGCCGCGCCCGCGTCCAGGAAGTCTTCCCGGCCGGCAAGCGCGACAAGGCCGCCGGCCTGCTCGTGCTCGAGGGCGTCATCCGCAAGGGGCTCCATGCGCGCCTCACCCGCGAGGACGTCATCGTCTCCAAGACGACGATCAGCTCGCTGCGGCGCTTCAAGGACGACGTGGCGCAGGTCATCGCCGGCCTCGAGTGCGGCGTGCTGCTGGCCGACACGAACGACATCAAGGCTGGCGACAACCTTGAAGTGTTCGAGGTCGAAGAGCGGGCGCGCACGCTCTGAGTGACGAGGACGAGGATAACGTCGAGCGGCACGCCAAGGGCTGCTTGCTCGACGGATGCCTGGAAGGGGTTGGTTGCCTCGCCTGGGCCTCCTTGTCCTGCTTCGCCCTGGTCTGGATCTGGTGATGGCACGAAAAGCTGAGACAACCGAAGGCCGCTCGGTCCGCCTGCTGCGGGTCGGCGAGCAGGTGCGCCACGTGCTGAGCGAGGTGCTCGCGCGCGGCGACGTCCATGACGAGACGCTCCAGAGCCATCTCGTCAGCGTGACCGAGGTCCGCATGAGCCCCGACCTGCGCCATGCGACGGTGTTCGTGAAGCCGTTGCTCGGCCAGGACGAGGATGTGGTGCTGAAGGCGCTGCGCACCAACACCGCCTTCCTCCAGAGCGAGGTCGCGCGGCGGGTGAACACCAAATATGCGGCGAAGCTCAAATTCCTGGCGGACGAGAGCTTCGACGAGGGCGGCAAGATCGATTCGATCCTGCGCAGCCCCCATGTCCGGCAGGACCTCGACGAGGAGTGAGCGGGCTCGGCGCGCCGATGCAGGGCGACGGCTGCAGCGCCCTCCCCTTTCGCGAGGAATATCGCGAGGCACTCCGCGCCGCCTGTGCCGAGGAAACCGAGGTCTGGTCGATCTATTCGGTGAGCTTCGACCCCGAGCATTTCGACCAAAGCCTCGATAGCTGGCTGGCGCGGCCCGACATGATCACCTTCGTCCTGTTCGAAGGCGAGGAGCTGGCGGGGATGTCGGCCTTCCTCGCGATCGAGCCCGAGCGCGGCGTGCTCGAGATCGGTGGGACCTATTATCGCCCGCGCTTCCGCGGCACCGGCTTCAACCGCCGGGTCAAGGACATGATGCTTCGGCGGGCGTTCGACGAGGGCTATCGCCGGATCGAGTTCCGGGTCGACCGCCGCAACGGCCGCAGCCAGGCCGCGATGGCCAAGCTCGGCGCGACCTGCGAGGCGATCATTCCTGCCGAGCGGGTCACCTGGACCGGCCACGTCCGCGACACGGTGCTGTTCACCATCCTCCACGGCGAGTGGCCGAGCGACACCGCACTCCGCCGCCGCGGCGGGCTCGACCTCAGCAACGAGCCGGGCAAGTCGCACTGACCCAAAGGCGGTAGGACGCGATTGGCCGTGCCGCGTTTCCTCTTCCGACAGGAGAGGAATTTCGCATGACCGAGAAGAAGGGCCACGGCAGCGCCACCGCACAAAAGGCCAATGCCAAGGCCGCCCATGAGGGCAAGAAGAACCCCCGCAAGTCCTCCGCGGCGCAGGCCGAGCTCGGCAAGAAGGGTGGCAAGGCTGCCGCGAAGAAATAGATCGACCGCCGTCCCGGCAAAGGCCGGGACCTCTGGCAACACGGCGCTGGCCTCCTGGGGTCCCGGCCTTCGCCGGAACGACGATACCCGCTAAGACACACTCCATGGCCAAGCTCTATTTCTATTATGCGGCGATGAATGCGGGGAAGTCGACGACCCTGCTCCAGGCCGATTTCAACTATCGCGAGCGCGGCATGGAGACGATGCTGTGGACCGCCGCGCTCGACGACCGGGCGGGCGCGGGGCGGATCGCGTCTCGGCTCGACATCGGTGCCGACGCTCATGCCTTCGACGCGGCAACCGACCTCTTCGCCGAAGCCGGGGCCGAGCAGACGCGCCGGCCGCTTCACTGCGTACTGGTCGACGAGGCTCAGTTCCTGACCGAGGCGCAAGTGCTGCAATTGTGCCGTCTGGCGGACGAACTGGACCTGCCGGTGCTCTGCTATGGCCTCAGGACCGACTTCCAGGGCCGGCTCTTCCCCGGCAGCGCGGCGCTGCTCGCGCTCGCCGACGCGCTGGTCGAGCTGAAAGCCGTGTGCGAATGCGGGCGCAAGGCGACGATGAACCTGCGGGTCGATGCCGAGGGCCGCGCGGTGGCGGAAGGACGCCAGACCGAGATCGGCGGCAACGACCGCTACGTCGCCATGTGCCGCCGCCATTTCTTCGCCCGGCTGCGCGCCGCCGAAGAGGCTCAGTCGTCGTCGTCGTCCTCGTCGTCGACGAGGTCGGCCCCGTAGTTCCACCACAGGAGCGCGGCGCCGCCCGAGGCGGCGATCCGCGCCGCGGCGGCCGCGAGCACCAGCGTCGAGGGCTCGCGCGCGACGACGAGGAAGAACAGCATCGTGCCGCCGCTGATCAACGTCAGCAGCGCCATGCCGCCGCGGTGGCGCGGAATGAGGTTGCTGATCCGGGCATCGAGCCGCGCGCCGCGCCCGGTCCGGGCGATCACCGTGCCCAGCGGCCCGAGCAGCCCGCCCAGCACCGATTTCGCCATGCGGTAGGTCAGCCGCTTGCGCGCGGCGGCCTCGGTCCGGCCGGCGAGCTCGGCGAATTCCAATGGGGTCGACAGCGGTTCGACCGCCTCGGCGCGGGGCTTGGCGAACAGCAGGGTCGCAAGAAGGCCGACCCACTCGCGCGCGGCGATCACGAGCGCCCCCTGCCACCATTCGCCGCCGAGCTTCCAGACGAGCGCGGCGCCGACCACGGAGGCGGCCGACGAGCCGAGCCGCCATGGCACCTCACGGTCGCGGCGGACGACCAGCACCCCGCCGGGATTGCGCGCGGGGACGCCCAGGGCGACGATCGCGATCATCGCCGCCGGGACCGCCATCTCGCGCTGCCACAGGATGGTCGAAAGGAGCGCGACCACGGCGAGGGTCGCGAGGAGCACGAGCAGGTCGTAGCGCAGCGCCCGGCTGCGCGATCGCGCGAAGGCCGGCGTCCCGATCCGCTTCGCCAGGGTCGCGGTCATCTCGAGCCCGCACAGGTTGCGGATCGCCTGGACGAAGGTGTTGGCGGCGAACAGCCGGACCGCGTCGGCATGGCCGAAGGCGAGACCGAGCAGCGCCCAGGTCGACAGCCAGGCCGCGAGCGGCAGATATTCGCGCACCGTCAGGCGGCGCACGAGGGGATGGGTGATCGCCCGCTTCAGCACTTCTCTTGTTTCCGGCTCCGCCCGCGCTAGGCCCGTCATATGGCTACCCCACCGCCCCGCGTCCACCGTTCCGGCTGGATCGTCCTCGACAAGCCCGTCGGCCTCGGCTCGACCCAGGCGGTCAGCGCGGTCAAGCGCGCGTTGCGGACCGCAGGGGAGGCGAAGACCAAGGTCGGCCACGGCGGCACGCTCGATCCGCTGGCGAGCGGGGTGCTTCCGATCGCGCTCGGCGAGGCGACCAAGCTCGCCGGACGGATGCTCGACGCCACCAAGACCTATGTCTTCACGGTCGCGTTCGGGACCGAGACCGATACGCTCGACCTCGAGGGCACGGTGGTCGCGACCAGCGACCATGTCCCGACCGCGAGCGAGGTCGAGGCGGTGCTGCCGCGATTCACCGGGCCGATCGCCCAGGTCCCGCCGGCCTATTCGGCGCTCAAGGTCGACGGCCGCCGCGCCTATGATCTTGCCCGAAGCGGCGAGGAAGTGGCGCTGGCCTCGCGCGACGTCACCATCCACGAGCTTCGCCTGATTTCGGCGAGCGGGGCCGAGGCGACGCTGCTGGCAAATGTCTCCAAGGGCACCTACATTCGCTCTCTCGCCCGCGACATCGCGCAGGCGCTCGGCACCGTCGGGCACGTGACGATGCTACGGCGGATCAAAGCCGGGCCGTTCGGGCTCGAACAGGCGATATCGCTGGACTTTCTGGACGATTGCGCTAAGGGCGGCTCGCTCGACGGGGCACTTCTGCCATTGCAAGCAGGGCTGGACGACATCCCGGCCTTTCCCGTCACCCCCGAGGAAGCTCGCCTGCTCCGGTTCGGACAGCGGCTTTCGCGGGTTCCGCCCACGAGCGGGCTCCACCTTGCCGTCGAGGGTCAGACCCCCGTCGCCTTGGTCGAGGGGGCCGACATCGTGCGCGGGTTCAACCTTTAGGAATAGGAGTAACACGATGTCGATCACTGCCGAGCGCAAGGCCGAGCTGATCAAGGAATATCGCCGCGACGAGAACGACACCGGTTCGCCCGAGGTCCAGGTCGCGATCCTCACCAGCCGGATCCAGACCCTCACCGATCACTTCAAGAGCCACGCCAAGGACAATCACAGCCGGCGCGGCCTGCTGACGATGGTCAACAAGCGTCGCAGCCTGCTCGCCTACCTCAAGAAGGAAGACGCGCAGCGCTACACCGACCTGATTGGGCGCCTGGGCCTCCGCAAGTAACGAGTTTTCGAAGGGCGCCCCAGCGGCGCCCTTCGCTTATGGGCCTCCCGCATCCGGCGGGGCGTCCGGGGGCAGGATGACACGCCCCGCCCGCTGGCAGACCGGCCTGTCTGCCAAGCTGCACCCGACCGCATCCGGCGGCGGGACAAAGGAATATTCATGTTCAACATCAATACCGTAGAAGTCGATCTCGGCGGCAAGACGCTGAAGCTCGAGACCGGGCGCATCGCCCGCCAGGCCGATGGCGCCGTGCTGGCCACCATGGGCGAGACCGTGGTGCTCTGCGCCGTGACCGCCGCCAAGAGCGTGAAGCCCGGCCAGGACTTCTTCCCGCTGACCGTCCACTATCAGGAGAAGTTCTCCGCTGCCGGGCGCATCCCGGGCGGCTTCTTCAAGCGTGAGCGCGGCGCGACCGAAAAGGAGACGCTGACCAGCCGTCTCATCGATCGCCCGATCCGCCCGCTGTTCCCGGAAGGCTTCTACAACGAAGTCCTCGTGATCGCGCAGGTCCTCTCCTACGACGGCGAGAACGAGCCCGACATCGTCGCCATGTGCGCCGCTTCGGCCGCCCTCACCCTTTCGGGCGTTCCCTTCATGGGCCCGATCGGCGCCGCCCGCGTCGGCTACCAGGACGGTGAGTATATCCTCAACCCGAGCCCTGAGCAGATCAAGGAAGGCGACCTCGACCTGGTCGTCGCTGCCACCGGCGGCGCAGTGATGATGGTCGAATCCGAAGCCAAGGAGCTGTCGGAAGAGGTCATGCTCGGCGCCGTCGTGTTCGCGCACGAAGCCGCCAAGAAGGTCGTCAACGCGATCTGCGACCTCGCCGAAAAGGCCGCCAAGGACCCCTGGGAACTCAAGCAGGCCGACGACAAGGCCGCGACCAAGGCCAAGCTCAAGGACCTCATCGGCGCCGACATCGCGGCCGCCTACAAGGTTACCGGCAAGGCCGAGCGTTCGGACCTCCTCAACGCCGCCCGCGCCAAGGCCAAGGAAGCCTTCGCCGAGGCCGAGCCGCAGGAGCAGCTCGTCGCCGCCAAGCTCGTCAAGGTGATCGAGGCGGACATCGTCCGCACCGCGATCCTCGAGGAAGGCCGCCGCATCGACGGCCGCGACACCAAGACCGTCCGTCCGATCGAGGCGATGGTCGGCTTCCTGCCGCGCACCCATGGTTCGGCGCTGTTCACTCGCGGCGAGACGCAGGCGATCTGCACCACCACGCTCGGCACCAAGGACGCCGAGCAGATGATCGACGGCCTCGACGGCCTGTCGTACCAGCGCTTCATGCTGCACTATAACTTCCCGCCCTATTCGGTCGGCGAAGTGGGCCGCTTCGGTGCGCCGGGCCGCCGCGAAGTCGGTCACGGCAAGCTCGCCTGGCGCGCGCTGCACCCGATGCTGCCGAGCGCGGAGGAATTCCCGTACACGATCCGCGTTCTCTCCGACATCACCGAGAGCAACGGCTCCTCGTCGATGGCCACCGTCTGCGGCGGCTCGCTGTCGATGATGGACGCGGGCGTTCCGCTGAAGCGTCCGGTCGCCGGCATCGCCATGGGCCTCATCCTCGAGGGTGAGAAGTTCGCGGTGATCAGCGACATCCTCGGCGACGAGGACCACCTCGGCGACATGGACTTCAAGGTCGCCGGAACCGACCAGGGCATCACCACGATGCAGATGGACATCAAAGTCGCCGGCATCACCAAGGAGATCATGCAGGTCGCCCTCGCCCAGGCGAAGGACGGCCGCGCGCACATCCTCGGCGAGATGGCCAAGGCGCTCGACAGCACCCGCACCGAGCTTTCGGCTCACGCGCCGCGCATCGAGACCATGCAGATCGCCAAGGACAAGATCCGCGAAGTGATCGGCACCGGCGGCAAGGTGATCCGCGAGATCGTCGCCACCACCGGCGCCAAGGTCGACATCGACGACGAGGGCCTGATCAAGATCAGCTCGTCGGACCTCAAGCAGATCGAAGCCGCCCGCCAGTGGATCCATGGCATCGTCGCCGAGCCCGAGCCCGGCACCATCTACACCGGCAAAGTCGCCAGCATCGTCGATTTCGGCGCGTTCGTGACCTTCATGCCGGGCAAGGATGGCCTGGTCCACGTCTCGGAGATCAAGAACGAGCGCGTCGAGAACGTCCGCGACGTCCTGACCGAGGGCCAGGAGGTCAAGGTCAAGCTGCTCGAGGTCGACAACCGCGGCAAGGTCCGCCTGTCGATGCGCGTCGTCGACCAGGAGACTGGCGCCGAGCTCGAGGACACCCGTCCCCCGCGCGAGCCGCGCGAAGGCGGCGACCGTGGTCCGCGCGGCGATCGTGGTGATCGCGGTGGCCGTGACGGCGACCGCCGCCGCGAGGGCCGTGGCCCCCGCCGCGAGGGTGGCGACCGTGACCGTGGCCCGCGCGGTGAAGGCCGTGGCGACCGTGGCGATCGCGGCCCGCGCCGTGACCGCGAAGGCGGCGGCAACCGCGACGACGGCCCCGCGCCCGAGTTCGCGCCCGCCTTCCTGACCGGCGGCAGCGACGACTGATCAAACGCCTGACTTCGGTTAAGCTTTTGAACAGAAAGGGCCTCGTAGGGATTTTCCCTGCGAGGCCTTTTTCGTTTCGGTCCGCTTTCTTTTCCGGTCCGGAACGTTAGGAGCAGCAGGGTGCGGGATTTTCCAGCAACAGATGTGACGGGTCGCTGGACCGAGAATTTCCCGCTCGCCCGGATCGGCGTGCCCGGGGACGTGCTCGTCGCCGTCGCCTCCTGCGCGCTGGCGACGGGCCTGCGCTTCCTGCTCGACGACCAGCTTCCGCCGGGCTTTCCCTTCCTCACCTATTTCCCGGTCGTCATCCTTGCGGCCTTCGTGTTCGGCCTGCGCGCCGGGATCCTGACCGCGCTCGGCTGCGGGCTGGCTGCCTGGTACTGGTTCGTGCCCCCTTCCGGGAGCTTCCAGCTCGAGCACAATGCCAGGATCGCGATGGGCTTCTACGGTTTCATCACCGCGACCGAGATCGCGCTGGTCCACTGGATGCAGCGCGCCAACCGGCTGCTGGTGGCCGAGCGCGAGGCCAATGCGCGGCTGGCGCAGACCCGCGAACTCCTGTTCCGCGAGCTCCAGCACCGGGTCTCGAACAACCTGCAGATGGTCGCCGCGCTGCTGACCGTGCAGCGCCGCCAGCTGTCGGACGAAAGCGCCCGCAGCGCGCTCGACGAGGCCGCGCGCCGGCTCCAGACGGTCGGCCGGATCAGCCGCCAGCTCTACGACCCCTCGGGCTCGGGCCAGAAGCTTGAGACCTTCCTGCGCGACCTTGCCCGCGACGTGATCGATTCGAGCGGCGGCGTCAGCATCGCCCACGAGGTGAGCGGCCACACCGATGCCAGCATCGCTCCCGAAGCCGCCATCCCGCTCGCTTTGGTGGTCGCCGAGAGCATCGCCAATGCGATCGAACATGGCTTCGACGAAGGCCAGGACGATCGCCGGCTGTGGATCCGGCTCCAGCCGCTGGCGGCCGAGCGGCTGGCGGTCGAGATCGAGGACAATGGCCGCGGCCTTCCCGCGGGCTTCAGCCTTGGCGCGTCGGACAGCCTGGGCCTGAAGATCGCGACCATGCTGGCGGGCCAGCTCGGCGGGTCGTTCACGCTTGGCCCGGGAAGCGCGCGCGGGGCGCTGGCCCGGCTCGAGCTGCCGCTCCAGCCCGCCTGAGCTAGCGGCGAAGGATCGCGCCGACCGCGGCGATCCGCTCCACTCCCGCCTCGGCATAGGCCGGCTGGTCGAGCTCCTCGCCGAAGATGTCGGGATCGATCTCCTCGTAGCGGAGCTGGGCGTCATGCTCCCCCGCAAGCTCGGCCAGGGCATCGAGCAGCCGGTCCTCGCCGGCGACGATCGGGCTTCCGGTATAGAGCAGCATCGCGCCGCCGTCGCTCAGCCGGCCGAGCGCCTGACGAGCCCAGTCGAGCGACAGGCCGGTCCCGAGCATCCCACCGCCGTCCCGATAGTCGCGGCCCGCGGGGTCAGCCATGAACGGTGGGTTGGCGATCAAGAGGTCGATCTCGCCCTCGACTTGGTCGAGCCCGCCGCGCTTCGTTTCGACCTCGACCCCGGCGGCGAGCGCATTGGCCTCGGCAAGGGCGAGCGCCGCGGGATTGATGTCGAGCAGGGTCACGGCCTCGGGCTCGAGCAGCCCGGCGGCGATGATCCCACCCGGCCCGGTCCCGGCGCCGAGGTCGACGAGGGTGCGCGGCGGGGCGAGTTCGGCCGCGGCGCTTTCCACGAAGCGGGCGAAGCGATAGCTGTCGGGGCCGAAGAAGACGCTATCCGCGGCGTCGGTCGGAAAACCGGAATGAAGGAACAGGCGCCCGCCGAGCGAGGCGACCCGGACCAAGCTGCGAAGCCGGTCGCCCCGTCGCTCGAGCGCGCCGCCTTCCTCGAGCAGTCCGACGAGATCGCCCGGCAGAAGATCGCGCGCAAAGTCGAGGTTCCAGCCGAACACGTCGCGCAGGTCCTGCGCCGCCTCCCCCTTGCGCCGCGCAAGCAGGCGGGCGTGGGTCGCGGGAGTGACGGTGGTGAAGGCATAGCCCTCGTTGTCGAGCTCCTGGAGGAGCGCGGCGAGCGGTTCGGGGAGGAAAGTCATGCGGCTGCGGGTAGCGGCAAGCGCCGGTCGCGCCAAGCTCAGGCGATGCCGAGCAGGTCCCGGTAGCGTGCGAAGCAGCGTTCGCCGCACTTCAGCCGCATCAGCGCGCCCTCGGCCATGGCGCGGGCGCGCGCCGGGCCTTCGACGGGATCGGCGACGAGCGGGCGGATCGCCTCGCGGTTCCACTCCTCGCTATGCTTGACGTCGAGCACGGCATGGAGATCGAAGTAGCGGCGCATCCTCGCCTCGAAGCCGAGCCGGCGCATGGACCTGGACACCGCGGCCGACCGCGCCGGTGCGGTCAGTTCGATCACCCCCAGCGCGCCGAGGCTGTGCCAGGCATAATTGCGGTTGGTGGCCATGCCGGTCATCGCATTGGCGAGCGCGAGGCTCTCCCAGCAGGTGGTCGCGATCCCGGGTTCAAGCCCAAGCGCTTCGACCACATAGTGCAGCATCGGGCCGTGCATGCCCTTCACGTTGCCGCGGCCCATCTCGTCCCAGTAATTGCGGGCAAGTTCGAGCTTGGGGCCGTCGGGCAACCTGACCTGGGTCAAGGCGACGAGGTCGTCGAACCCCGCCTCGCCCGCGGCTTCCTGTGTCAGGTAGAGCTTGAGATCGTCGAGCGTGGCGTCGCGCTCGAGCCAGTCGAACAGCCGGTCGTGCTGGCCGGGGCCGGTCGCCTCGAGCCCCTCGAACCAGGCGACGAAGCCGTCGGGATCGGTCGGGGCAAACGCGGCCTCGGCGATGACCTCGGCGCGCAGGTCCTCGAGGAACCCGAGCTCGAGCCGCTGCATCCGCGCGTCACGGTCGATCCGGGCCGCGCCGTCCTCGCCGGGAAGCCCCGGGGCGAGCCGTTCGCGGTTCCAGTGGCTGAGCGCGCGCTGGAAGACATCATTGAAGAACTGCGACCCCGCGAGGGTCGACTGAAAGCGCGTGGCCATGGACGTTCTCGCAGCAAGAGGCTTTTGGCGAGAACAAGCGTCTTGACCGCCTTGTTCCGGTCGGCAGGCGATCCGGTCAGGGCGACTGATGGACCGCGGAAGATTGCTGGGAATACTGCGCATTCATGCGGACGGGTCTTTGTTCATGGGCACACTGACCAACATCGAGGTGCACGAGGTCATCTATACTCACAGCCAGCTAGGCTCGGATAAAGTCGCAAAAGGATCGTTCGGATCGACTTCAGCTTGGTCAGCCACGGGCGGATGCTCTCTTAGCGGCGTAACTGCAGTGGGTGTGTCCGCTAGTGATCGTCTGTCTCAAACAGGCGTGTTCGTAAACGGCGAGACCTACCGGCTTGTCATGAAGATCAAGGCGATCAGCGCGAACAAGATCCGCGTTACGTCAAAGGCGAGCAATACCCTGCTTGTGAGTGTCGGCTTCGTGGATGACGTCAGCGTTCAGAAGGTTCTTTAAACGGCTGCTCCTCATGACCGAGCAGGTTACTTCCATCGGCCCGTGCACTTGCCTGCAAGATTGGCCCGCTAAGCCAAATAGCAGCAGCGCCAACGAGAACTCCGCCGATCAGATCAACAAAGTAATGCCCGCCAGCAGGCATGGCAGCAAAAATCATTGTCATGTTAAGCGCGAGAATAGGCCAGCGAATTAGCGGCAGGCGCCAAGCACCCCACATGTAAACAAGGGCCGAAGAAGCGTGGAAGCTCGGCATGGAGACGTAGGCGGTAACCATTTCATTGGTCACCACCCGCTCTCCGTTGCGGATCGCCTGAATGGCCGGGCCATATGCCATTGGATAAGGCCCGTAGGCCTCCGCTGGCTGCATACCGTTCAGTAGGTATGGGCCAATTGCTGGCGTGAGCGGATATACAATTATCGCGACCGCCAATGCGAGATACAGAGCGATCAGCATTCTCCAAGCGGTCGAATTCCGATCTACAGCGACCATCAGGGGCAGAAGGAAAAGCGCCTGAGGAAGGAAGCTCCTGTACGCGACCATGAGAGGCTGATCGGCCCAAGGCGGGATGGCTTTCACAAGGGCTGGCCAGTCTAACCCGATCATAGCGTCTGCCCGCGCCAGAAGGCTGTCCGCCAATGGAGCCGGACTAGTGCTGCCAGCAATTGTGGCAGCCAAGGCGCCAATCCCGAAAAGACCGTAGAGGGCTGTCGTCTCGAGGCAGTCAGCGATCTTACAATGCCCCACCCGGCGGCTAGCCCATGCCGAGAGGATCATAAAAGGCGCAATCAGAGGAATTTCTAGGGACAGATTAGGCCCAAGTCGAAAGCCCGTCGCATAGAGGCTGCCGAACCCGGCGAGCAGAAACAGAAAAACAATCAAGTAAATTGGCACGGTCACGGGATTGAAGGGAGACCTGATCTCAGCGTCAGGAATGCCGTGCTTCAATCGATGCAGTAATCGCCCCAGCATAGTAGAGAACTTATCAACAAGATGGCTATCGTCTAGTCCTGCTGATATTCTTTCGCGTGTTGCGTACTGCGGGACGGCGAAAGCAACAGAAGAAGCTGATCTGCGGCCAACGCGGCTTGCTGGCGGGAGACCGCCATGTGCTGATCTCGACCACCTTCGTGGCAGACGGCACCGACTCTTACATCGAGGCCGACACGGCTTCATTCACCGGGCAGATCGATAACGTAAGCGTCCAGAAAATCCTCTGAGATTCAGTCCTTCCCGAGGCACTTCATGGCAGCGTTCCAAAACGCTTCCGCTTAGCTGCGGGCGGCGACATCCTCTTCGCGCGCTTCGATCATAAGTCCACGAGCGCGCTTTTTCGCTTCGCGCCTCCCCATGCCACCACGAGCCTGCTCTTCGGCCCACTCTTCACGACTCATCCCGTGCTCGATTCGAAAAGCATCTTCGCCGTGTTCGGTGCTCCACTGCTTGGCCAACTGTCGAGATGTGATCCTGCCTTGATTGGCAGCTGCAAAAATTTGCCCAGAGACGGCCGCGCAACTCGGGCGACTGCTCGTCAGTGCTTAATTGCCTGGGGGCGGAAATTGCTCCCTTGCGCTCGCTTAAGGTGAGTGGGCGCCTTTAGATAAGCAACCTCATTTCCGTACATACTTCGTACGACCGGTGGGAGGACCAGCTAACTCATTGAGAAGCTGGTGGAGCTGAGGGGAATCGAACCCCTGACCTCTGCAGTGCGATTGCAGCAGCAAACTATCGAAAGCGCCGATTTCTGCGACTTAGAAGACGATCCTACACGCTCTTTGCGACCAGATCGAGCCATTTGCGATACCGGCGCGATACCAACGTTCGCGAGGTCGCGCATTGCCGTTGCATTAGCCGCCATCCTTGGCGCGCCATGCTGCCTCGGCGGCCGCTGCCCGGAAGCCCCGAAGTATGAAGGCGTTCAAAAGATCGATGTCTCGCACGGCGAAAACGTCGAACAGCGTGGGCGGGGATGGCTGCTGTGCCAGCCAGGCGTCCAGCTTGGCGAAGATCTCGTCATCAGGCTTGTTGCGTTCGGTGAGCAGGTAATGGCTGTTGAGCGTCTCGATGATCTTCCCGTCGATTATCGCCTCGGTAGGGCTGACGACGAGCGACGTGGTGATGTATGCGCCCTCCCTGAAGCGCCGCTTGCGATCACCGAACACTTTACCGGCGAGAAAACGTCGGCCATCCGACAGCTCGCAGATGATCCAGTTGCTGAGCGTCGCATCGTGAGAACCTGATTCCATTACTTTTCCTTCGGGCATCATTGCCGAAGGGCCACTTCCTCAAGTGGGTCTCACCCCGTGAGAGCGGCGGCACCGATCCGATGCCGCCACTCTTTGTCAGAAGTCTAAATCGTCCAGGCCACGAGACGGGTAGGTCTGACGAGGCGGTTCCGGAACGGACGCAAACGCTGCGACGCTCGGATATTCGCTGGCGTGCTCGACTGCCCACGAGGCGAACGCACGCCAAGCTGTCTGAGCGGCTCCCGGCTCATGGACCTTGTTCCAGAAGAGGCTAGCGAGCCAAGATCCGATGACGTCGCTCTCGCAATAGGCTTCGAGAGCGGCCCAGTCGTTTCGAACTACGAGGTCGGCGACCGTATTCGCCGACTCCTGCTTCACGGGAATGCCGAAGGGCGCGCAGACCTGCGCGAGGCCGGCCGGCGACGCTGTCCTCTTCAGCTGATCGAAGAGGTCGAGGTGCTTTCCCACCCTCGAACGATTGTGCGTCTCGATGAGCCTCGGGATGTGAAGTTCATACAGAGCCGCTCGAGCCCTGATCACGGGAAGGTCGAACTGATATCCGTTGAAGCTCACGACGACGTCCGCGTCGTCGACAACCGTCTCGAGCGAAAGAATGATACCCCGCTCGCTCATCGAGCCGCGCGAAAAGGTCTCGAGGGCGTAGAAACTCTCGCCCTTTGGGCTTTCTATCACGACAAGCGCGCTGGCGCATACGATCTGATGGAGCGGGAACGGGGCGAAATCGCCGGTCGGGACGTAGCTGCAGCGGTTGGCAGCCTCTTCGTCGAGAGTGGTTTCGACGTCGATGGTGACGGTCTTCACTTGGTATTCCTTGAGTGCAAGTGTGTGCGAGTCTTCGCCACAGGGCGGAGGCTGATGGTCGCGATGAATTGAGGGTCAGGCGTTCCGGTCGGGCCAGGCGGCCCACTCGGCGGCGAGGGTGACCTTGGGAGAGCCCTTAAGAAGCGGGGTGAACCCAAGGAAATTGCTGTCGTGGAGTTCCCTGGCGAAAATCAGCATGTGGATGTGCGGCTTGCCTTCCGAATAGCCGCTCAGCCCGGGCTGATGCTGGACCAGTACGACGGGCAGCCGGCGCTCAACGCAGAGTTTGGCCCATGCAAACGAACGAGCAGCTTCGAACTGCGCGTGGAAGGTGCCCCCCGGTCTGAACCTGACCGTGAAAAGGATCATCAGATCCCGCATCTCCGGTAAGCGCTGGCTCTCGTAGCGCCGCAGGATCGAGCTCACGTCTCGAAGCATGTCAGTGGCGTGCGGCGGAATCATCAGCTCTTGGCGCTGGCAGGTCGAGTTGCCCTCGTGCAGCGTGATCCGGCGCCCCACTACCTCGTCGCTGCGGTTGATTGTGCCATTGAACTCGCCGGGAATCACGCCACCAGCGACGTCCACTGAGACCCTGGACCGATCGGCCTTGTAGTCTGCCACGTCTAGGCCGCCTTGCCGATGGGATTGCGGGCAAGGAGTCGATGGTCGACAACCCGCGTTACGTTGTAAAATCGATAGAAAAACAAAGGCGTATCCTTTTAGGATTTATCGCTCCTCAACCCAAACCATTTCATTTGCTCGGGTGGAGCAATCGCTCGCCCTTCCTCATTGTATCTCTTTTTTTCCCCTTGTCGCCGGACGTTTGCACTTGGCCGAGAGCAGCCTTTCGAATCTCCGGGGGTCAATCTGCGAAGGACGACGTTCGATCAGCTCAGCCCAAAGGAGGCGCGGAGACTCTTATCGAACTGCGCCGCAGGCACCCACCGGCGAAGTTTGCTCAGGATACGCGCGCGGCGGTCTGCGGGGCGGCGAAGGTGGTGCTTTCCGTCGATTACGGACAGAATCTCGGCTGCAACGCCCGACGGCGGCGGGGCCTCGGCGATCTGGCGCCGGACAGCCGCGACGGACTTCGATCGGGCTGCGGCGTACTCGTCGATGCCTGTCGAGGCGACGGATGCGTTGGTGTCAAGGCTGGTTCTGGTGAAGCTCGGTTCGACCAGGATCACGCGCACCCCGAACGACCGGACTTCGTGATCGAGAGATTCCGAGAGACCTTCAAGCGCGTGCTTGCTGCTCGCATACAGTCCCATGAAAGGCGCAGGGAGGAAGCCGAGGACCGAACTCACGTTCACGATCAGGCCCTGGCCCTGGCGGCGCATCAGAGGCAGAACTGCCCGGCTGAGCCGAAGAGGGCCGAAAAAGTTAGTTTGGAACAGCGACGACGCTTCCTTGTCGCTGGTCTCCTCGACGGCACCGACGAGGGAGGTCCCGGCGTTATTCACGAGGACGTCGAGGCGACCCGCCTCGCGCTCGACGTGTGCGACCGCGCTGACGACATCGTCGGGATTGGTAACGTCGAGCTTCACGAGCTCGACCAGAGGATGCACGATGGCTTCCGAAGGCTTCCGGACGCCGGCGAAAACCCGATGACCGGCCTCGGCGAGCGCGATCGCCGTTGCTTTGCCGATGCCTGAAGAAGCCCCGGTCACCAGGATAACTTTCGATGCCTTCGAGCGAGATTGGTCCATGACGTGCGTGCCCCTCGTTTTGCGTGAGAATGAAAATGTCGTGATTGCCGTCAGGCAGTGGTGCGCTCACTCTTCCGATCGAAGACGATCAGGGTCGATGAAGCAGTCGCGCACAGGCGTCCTTGCTCGTCGCGCAATTCGGCCTCGGAGAATGCGGCCCTTCGCCCGATCGAGACGAGCTTGCCGATCGCTCGGACGACTCCGCTGCGTTCCGTGAGCGGTCGCAGGAAGGACACCTTCAGATCGGCGGTGGTGTAGGCCTGGAACGGCCTCAGCCCGGTGTGGGCGGCGATCCCGCAGGCGCTGTCGAGAATGGCCGCGATATAACCGCCATGGACAGTCCCCATCGGATTGTAGTCGCTTTCGTCGGGTCGCCCCTCGAACACCGAGTGGCCGTGAGCGGCCTCGATCAATGACACTCGCGTTTTCCGACCGAATGGAGGTTGGAGCCCGGCCTGAAGAAGTTGTTCGACCTGCTCCAGCCCGCTGAGCGCAGCATCAACGATTGGCGACATCGAGGCCTCCATCGGGCTTAGGTGCCTGCCATCCACCGCCCAACGCCCGGAATGAGGCGATCGCACCTCGGGTCGCCGCGGCGCGAGCCTGAATCAATCCGTCGCGCGCGTCGAGAAGTCGACGGTCTGCGTCGAGTACCTCGATCAGGCTGACGACGCCGCCCTTGTAAGCGGCTTCGGAGGTCTGGCGCGCACGCGCGAGGGAGGCTTCGCCATCCCGCAAGGCCGCCGCCCTGACTTCCTGCTGGATGAGCGTGGAAAAAGCGTCTTCGACGTCCTGCGAAGCACGCAGCACCGTCTGGCGATAAGCGGCCAACGCTTCGGCGTTGCGCCCCTTGGCAGCCCTGATCTCGGCATCCACGCGGCCGAAATCGAAGAGCCTCCAACGAAGTCCTAGGAAGCCTCCCGCCTGCAGGGAATTGGACCCGAGAAGTCCCCCCAACGACACCGTCGCGCTCCCCAGCAGGCCGCTCAGCGAGAACTTGGGATAATATTCCGCCATCGCGGCCCCGATCCTCGCGTTCGAGGCCGCCAACGTTCGCTCAGCGGCGATGACGTCGGGGCGGCGGCGAAGAAGGGCGGTGGGTCCTCCGGCGCTCGAGATAGCCGGGGGCGTCGGGATCGGGGCAGCAAGGGCCAACTCCCCGCGCGCCGCGCCCGGCTCGCGTCCAAGCAGGACGTCGAGCGCGTTCATCGATCGATCGAGATCATTCTGAAGCGCCGGCACGGACGCCTTGAGTTGGGCCAAGGCCCCTTCGCTCTGGCGGAGCTGGAGCTCGGCAGCGATCCCACGGCGATACTGAAGCGCGATTAGGTCCGTTAGCTTGCTCTGGGTGGCGACCTGCTCCCTGGCGAGGGCCAGACGAGCCTGCAGCGCTCGGATCGCGACATAGGTGTCGGCGGTCTGCGCGGCGATGGCGAGCCGGACAGCCGTCGCGCTGGCCGCCGAGGCCTGCCAGTCAGCTCGAACGGCGTCACGCGCGGCGTCCTTGCCGCCGAAGACATCGATCTCCCAGCTTCCCCCGACACCAATGTCGTAGGTGCTGACGGCACGATTTGATCCGAAGGCGCTGGCGATCTGTCCGGTGGGAGTCTCCAGCGATTGATACGCCCGTCCTGCATTCGCGCTGACCGACCCCGAAGGGAGAAGGGAAGCATTTGCGCCGCTGAGCGCGGCGCGTGCCTGCGCGACCCGCGCGCCAGCCTGCTGAAGATCGAGATTCTGCGCGAGGGCGCGCTCAACCAATGCGCTGAGTATCGGATCGTTGAACGATTGCCACCACGTCGCGAGTTCGGCCGAGGTCGGGCCAGTACTCCGGGCATCCATCGCCGCTGTGGAAGGAAAACTGGTTGCGACCGATGACGCGGGCGCAACGTAGCGCGGACCGACTGCGCAGCCGCTGAGCGATGCGGACAAGATGCCGGCAATAAGGCGTGCACGACGTGAGGACATAAGCTGATCCTTCCCAATAGTGACCGATATCCAATATGGTCACTGTTTGTCAAGGATCGCTTGGCCGTGTATGGACAAGTCATGCCGAGCACCGCTTCCGCCGACACCGCCCTTCGGGGTCCTACCGAACATGCCGTGCGCGATCAGATCGTGCGGGCCGCCTATGCCTGCTTTGCGCGTTACGGCTATGACAAGACGACAGTCGCCGACCTCGCTCGCGAGATCGGGTTCTCTAAGGCCTATGTTTATCGCTTCTTCGAATCGAAGCAGGCCATCGGCGAGACGATCTGTACCTCCCGCCTCGACCGGATCGTCGAATCGACGTCGAGCGCTATCGCCGACGTGACCTCTGCCACCGAGAAGTTTCGGCGGTTTTTCCGCAATATCTCGGCTTTGAGCGTCGAGCTCTTCTTCGATGATCGGAAGATCTACGACATCGCCGCTCACTCGGCCGCCGAGGAGTGGAATTCCTATCGGAAGTATCGCTCGACGCTGCAGGAAATGATCCAGGCGATCGTCCGGGAAGGGCGTGAGCAAGGCGAATTCGAACGCAAGACTCCGATCGACGAAACCTGCCGAGCCATCTTCTACGCCATGATGCCCTTCATCGATCCGCTGCACCTCGAACGCAATCTCGACCTGCTTCCCGATGCGCAAAATGAGGTGACCAATCTGATCCTTCGAAGTTTGGCACCATGATTGACGTGTGACCAGTTGACACACTAGTCACATTGATGGCACTCATTCCTCCGAACCTCGGAGGAATCGTTGGTGACCGCTCGCTCCTGTTTCCTGACCACGGCCACGGCACTCGCGGCACTGGCATTAACGTCGTGCAGTTCGTCGGAGGCCGATCCGCGTACCCTCCCACCTTTGGTGAGGGTCACGGTGCCCCTATCGGGCGAGGCGGGTTTGCAGTCCTTTACCGGCGTCGTTGCTGCCCGGGTTCAGAGCGATCTGGGATTTCGGGTCGGGGGCAAGGTCGTCGGCCGTTTCGTCAACGCTGGCCAATCGGTCCGCCGGGGGCAGCCCCTGATGCGGATCGACGGCACCGATCTGTCTCTCGCCACCAGCGCGTCGATCAGCGCCGTCCAGGCTGCCCAAGCCCGCGCGACGCAGACAGCCGCCGACGAGGCGCGCCTTCGAGGCCTAGTCGGCGCCGGCGCCGTTTCGGCTTCCGCTTACGATCAGGCCAAGGCGGCCGCGAACGCCGCGCGTGCACAGTTGCAGGCGGCGCAGGCCGAAGCCCGGGTCGCCCGGAATGCCGCAGCATATAGCGTCCTCGTCGCCGATGCCGACGGGACGATCACGGAGACACTCGCTGAGCCCGGACAAGTGGTTGGGGCCGGGCAGGTAGTCTTGCGGATCGCTCGCTCGGGCCCGCGCGAGGCACTGGTGCAATTGCCAGAGACCATCCGGCCGCCAATCGGCTCCTCGGCCAGCGCTCGAACCTATGCGGGCGCGAGCGGCCCCGCGACGCTGCGGCAGCTGTCCGATGCGGCCGATCCGGCCACCCGGACCTTCGAGGCCCGCTATGTCCTGAGCGGCGCGGCGGGCGGTGCCCCGCTGGGTTCGACGGTCACCATCGACCTTCCTCGCCCGGGGCAAAGCGCCGGTTTCGAGGTCCCTCTCTCCGCCATCTTCGACGCAGGCAAGGGGCCGGGCGTCTGGATCATCCGCGGCGGCAAGCAACCGACCGTTGCCTGGCGGTCGATCCAGATCCTGTCGCTCGGCGAGGAAACCGCGCGGATCAACGCCATCATCCGGCCCGGCGAGCGCATCGTCGCCATGGGCGCGCATCTATTGCACCAGGGCCAGCCGGTCCGGATCGCCGCACGATGATCGGCGATGGCGGCGCGGCCCCCAGCCGCTTCAACCTCTCCGCGCTCGCCGTCCGCGAGAAGTCGGTCACCCTCTTCTTCCTGATGGCTATCATTATGGCCGGGACGATCGCCTTCCTGAAACTCGGCCGCGCCGAGGATCCGAGCTTCACCATCAAGGTGATGACGGTTGCGGCCGCCTGGCCAGGCGCCACCGCCGCGGAGATGCAGGAGCAAGTCGCCGAGCCGATCGAGAAGCGGCTTCAGGAACTTCGCTGGTACGACCGGGTCGATACCTTCACCCGCCCGGGTCAGGTCTTCATGACGGTCTGGCTGAAGGACAAGATTCCGCCCTCCGAGGTGCCGGAGCAATTCTACCAGGCCCGCAAGAAGCTCGCCGACGAACAGCGCAAGCTGCCGCGAGGCGTCGCGGGACCCTTCATCGACGACGAATATGGCGATGTCACCTTCGCGCTCTACGCTCTGAAGGCCAAGGGCGAGCCGCAGCGCAAGCTCGCCCGCGATGCCGAGGAACTGCGCCAGCGATTGCTCCACGTCCCGGGCGTGAACAAGATCAAGATTCTCGGCGAACAGCCCGAGCGCATCTTCGTGGAGTTTGACGAGAAACGCCTGGCGACGCTCGGCGTCGATCCCCGCACCATCCTCGACGCGCTCGGCCAGCAGAACCTCCTGACCCCGGCCGGATCGATCGAAACCAAGGCGCAAAGCGTAGTCGTCCGGCTCGACGGCGCATTCGACGATCTCGAGAAGATCCGCGCGCTTCCCATCGTCGCCAACGGAACGACGCTGCGACTGTCGGAGATCGCCACGGTTCGGCGCGGCTACGAGGATCCGGCGACCTTCCAGATCCGCAGCGAGGGCGAGCCCGCGATCCTCCTGAGCGTCGTCATGCGCCAGGGCTGGAATGGTCTGGAGCTCGGCAAGGCCCTCAATGACGAAGTCACCAAGATCCAGGCCGAGCTGCCGCTCGGCATGACCTTCACACCGGTGACCGACCAGGCCGTCAACATCAGGGCGGCGGTCAACCAGTTCATGAAGACCTTCCTGGAGGCCTTGGCCATTGTGATGATCGTCAGCCTTCTCAGCCTCGGCTGGCGGGTCGGGATCGTGGTCGCGGCTGCCGTTCCCCTGACGCTGGCCATTGTGCTTGTCATCATGTGGGCGACCGGACGGGTGCTCGACCGCATCACGCTCGGCGCCTTGATCCTCGCGCTCGGCCTGCTGGTCGACGATGCCATCATCGCCATCGAGATGATGGTGGTGAAGATGGAGGAGGGTTACGACCGCATCCGTGCGTCGGCCTATGCCTGGAGCCATACCGCCGCGCCGATGCTGGCGGGAACCCTCGTCACCGTCATTGGCCTCATGCCCGTCGGCTTCGCCCAATCCTCTGCCGGGGAATATGCGGGCAACATCTTCTGGGTCGTCGGCTTCGCGCTGATCGCGTCGTGGTTCGTCGCCGTGATCTTCACGCCGTACATGGGCGTCAAGCTGCTCCCGGCCATCAAGCCCGTCGAAGGGGGGCACGCCGCCATCTATCAGACGCCGCGCTACCAGCGGGTGCGTCGCTTCATCTCCTGGGCCGTTGCGCGCAAGAAACTGGTCGCGCTCGCAACGCTGGGCGCGTTCATACTCGCCGGGATCGGCATGGGCCCAGTGAAGAAACAATTCTTCCCGACGTCCGACCGACCCGAACTCCTGGTCGAGGTCTATCTTCCCAAGGGCACCGCGCTCGCCACCACGAGCAAGTCGACCGAAGAAGTCGAGCGCTGGCTGCGCAGGCAGCCCGAGGCCAAGATTGTCACCAGCTATATCGGCCAGGGCGCTCCGCGCTTCTTCATGTCGCTCAATTCGGAGCTGCCCGATCCGTCGTTCGCGAAGATCGTCGTTCGGACCGACAATGAGGAGGAGCGGGACGCGCTGAAGCTACGGCTTCGCAAGGCCGTAGCAGACGGGCTGGCCCCCTCGGCCCGCGTGCGGGCTACGCAGCTGGTGTTCGGTCCTCCTTCTCCATTCCCCGTGGCGTTCCGGGTCAATGGCCCCGACCTCGCCGAGGTCCGCGCGATTGCCGAGCGGGTTAAGATCGTCATGCAGGACGACCCGATGATGCGCACGGTCAATCTCGACTGGAGCGAGCGGGCTCCGGCGATGCGCATCGTCCTCGACCAAGACCGCCTGCGTTCCTTTGGTCTGACGTCCGCCGATGTCGCCGAACAGCTGCAGTTCCTGCTGACCGGCGTCACCGTCTCGCAGGCCCGGGAAGATATCCGGACGGTCGACGTGGTCGCGCGCTCGTCAGGGGCAGACCGCCTCGATCCGCAGCGCATCGCCGATTACGTCCTCACCGGGTCAGGCGGCCAGCGCGTGACGGTCAGTCAGATCGGGAAGGTAGTCGTGCAAATGGAGAATCCGCTTCTCCAGCGGCGCGACCGCGTGCCAACCATCACCGTGCGCGGCGACATCGCCGATGGCCTGCAGCCGCCCGATGTCTCCACGGCAATGATGGAGAAACTGCAGCCGATCATCGACACTCTGCCGGCGGGCTACCGGATCGACATGGCGGGTTCCATCGAGGAGGCCGGCAAGGCGAACGAGGCGCTGGCACCGATCTTCCCGATCATGGTCGTGCTGATGATGGTCGTTATCATCCTCCAGGTTCGCAGCCTGTCGGCCATGGCGATCGTGCTTTTGACCGCTCCGCTGGGTCTGATCGGGGTCGTGCCGACCTTGCTCGTCACCGGGCAGCCCTTTGGGTTCAATGCCATTCTCGGCCTGATTGCCCTCGCCGGCATCCTAATGCGCAACACGCTCATCCTGATCGGTCAGATCCACGATAACGAGAAGGAGGGCATGTCGGCCTACGACGCAGTCGTCGAAGCGACCGTCCAGCGATCCCGCCCGGTCATCCTGACTGCGCTCGCCGCCGTCCTCGCCTTCGTTCCGTTGATCGAATCCGTTTTCTGGGGATCGATGGCGGTCACCCTGATCGGCGGCACGCTCGGCGGGACCGTACTTACGCTACTCTTCCTGCCCGCACTCTACGCACTCTGGTTCAAGATCACGCCTCCGGACACGTCGCCTTCGGCTGAGTCCGAGCCCGCCCACGCGCGCGCACTTCCGGCCTGATTGTCATGACCCGAGGACGGCCGGTCGCCCCGACGCTTCGAACCCGCCTCAAGGAGACTGAAAATGACGAATGAGGATGTCCGCTCGCGAGGACTTTTCTCGCGCATTGGCGCCTGGCTGAACGCGTGGGCGCTGGCGATGGATTTCAGCGAACATGACGTCGCCGCCAGTCGCCTGACGGCAATCGAGGGACGGCTTCTAAAGGTCGAGGAAGCGCTCGAAGGCAGGCGCGGGGCGGATGCGCCGGGCAGCGAACTGTGAGGCCTGAGGCCGAGGCCATCATGTCGGCGAAGTGGAGCCTGCCAGTCCTGCGAGTCCTCCTCGACGGACCGACCCGCTTCTCCGTTATTCGGAATAAGATCGACGGCATCACCGCGAATCTCCTCGCTGCTCGATTGAAAGAGCTCGAAAAGAGAGGGGTTCTCGTGAAGGACTATCTTCCGGAGCCAGCCAATCGTGCGGTCTACCGCCTGACCGAAAAGGGCAAGGCGGTCCGCGAGATCGTCGAAGCCCTGGATCGATGGTCGGAGCAATGGGCCAATGATCCGCACCCTCACGATGCCGAAGGAGGATCGGCACGATGAGCGCGGTCGCGCTGCGGCCCGAGCGTCAACAGGACATTCGGTCGGCTGTCCTTGATGGACCGATCCTTCCGCCGCTCGCACGCCTGTCGCTCCCGACGATCGCTGTGCTGGTGGCCCAGACCGTCGTTGGCGTTGCCGAGACCTATTACGTCGCGCGGCTCGGTAGCGACGCGCTCGTCGGTGTCGCGGCGGTCTTTCCGCTGTGGATGCTTATGACGATGATGTCCGCCGGCGGGATGGGCGGCGGAGTCGCCGCGGCGGTTTCCAACGCGATTGGCGCCGGGCACCATGACGACGCCGATGCCTTGCTCTTCCACGCAGTCGTGCTGGCGGTCTTGATCGGCGCGGGCTTCAGCGCGGCCATGTGGCTCGCCGGCCCAATCATTTACGGGGCGCTCGGCTTGCAGGGCGCGCCGATCGACGAAGCGCTTCGTTATTCGAACTGGCTCTTCCTTTGCAGTGTGCCGATCTGGACGGTCAATCTCTGCTCGGCGGCTTTGCGCGGGTCCGGGGACGTCAAAACCCCGGCCAGAATATCACTCGCGGGCATCGTCACACTTGTCCCGCTCTCGCCCTTGCTGATCTTCGGCTTCGGTCCGCTGCAGGGCATGGGCATCACGGGCGCAGGCGTCGCGGTCACCCTGTTCTACGCGGCAGCGGCCGTGTTCTTGCTGCGGCTCTTGCGGCAGGGACGGACGAACCTTTCTCTCCGCCGCCACCGCCTCGACAGGAAAGCGTTCGGACGCATTCTCGGCGTGGGACTGCTTTCCTCGCTTTCGGTCGTGCAGCTCAATCTGGCGGTTGTCCTCGTCACCGCTGCAGCGGGGCATTTCGGTGCGGAAGCGCTCGCTGGATACGGCATCGCGTCGCGGGTCGAATATCTTCTCGTGCCGGTCCTCTTCGGACTTGGGAGCGCCGTGCTGACGATGGTGGGAACCTGCACCGGCGCCGGCGATGTGGCTCGAGCGAAGCGGATTGCCATTGTCGGGACAGGCATTGCAGCTGGCTTCGCAGGCGCCGTCGGACTCATCCTGGCGGCTCGCCCGACAGTCTGGCTCGGGCTGTTCACAAAAGACCCGGCGATCTTCGCCGCCGGTTCGACCTACCTTCGGATCATGGCGATCGCCTATCCCGCGCTGGCCACGGCCTTTCTTCTTGCCTTCGTCTCGCAAGGAAGCGGACGGCCGGCCTGGACCACCATCGCGGGAACCGTGCGCCTTGCGATTGCCGGCGGACTTGGATGGCTCGCGATCTTCCATCTCGGTGGATCCTATGTCGCGCTCGCCTTGATCGTCGCATGTAGCCAAGCCGCCGCTGCGCTGCTGTCGATCTGGGCATTTGCCAGCGGCAAGCTTTGGATTCGTGCCTAATTGCCACTGCACGCCGCGCGGTTCACATCGGCAGCGCGACTACGTTATACCAGTGCGATACCGCAGGCGCGTGACCATGGGCCCAAGCGGCGCCCTTAAACAGCTAAGACATTGAAATTGTGACCGGTGCGGCTGGTGGAGCTGAGGGGAATCGAACCCCTGACCTCTGCAGTGCGATTGCAGCGCTCTCCCATCTGAGCTACAGCCCCGCACCGGTTGCCCCGCGCCTCTAGCGGCGCTTGCCCGCCAGCGCAACGCGCTTTTGCGGGGCAAGGGTAAAGCTTTTTCATTTCGCCTCTCTCGACCGTCATCCTGGCCTTTGGGGCCGGAACGCCGACCCACCAGCAACGTTAAATATTCGCATTCCGTCGTCCCCCCTCGGCGGATGCCAAGTGGAGGAGTGTTCATGGCTTACGACCGGTATGACAGCCGCGACGAGAACCGCGGCTACCGCAGCGATCGCCAGCGCAATTATGGTTCCGACCGCGAGGATCGCGGTTTCTTCCAGCGCGCGGCCGACGAGGTTTCGAGCTGGTTCGGCGACGACAGTTCGGGCGGACGGAGAGACGACGACCGTTATTCGCGGTCCGACCGCATGTCGGGCCTCGAAGGCCGCAGCGACCGCGACCGGGGCGGCTACACCGCCGGCCAGGGCGGCTGGGGCAGCAGCAGCAGCCAGAGCCAGAGCTACGCGCCGCGCGCCTATGACGAGGACGAGAACCGCCAGTCCTTCGGCCGCGACGAGGGCCGCTACGGTCGCAGCGACCGGTCGGCCTTCTTCTCGGGCGACCGCTCGGCGAGCTACGGCCGTGACGAGCGCTCGAGCCGCGACAGCGATTCCTACGGCAGCAGCTTCGGCCGGAGCGACACTGGCCGGCAGAACATGGATCGCGGCTACCAGAGCCAGGGCAGCGACCGCTATCAGCCGATGACCGGCGACTATGGCCGCGGCTCGGGCCTCGGCAGCCAGGATTATGGCCAGCAGCAATATGGCCGCCAGGACCGGCTCCAGGACCAGGACCGCGACATGGGCTCGCAGGCCTATGGCCGTTCGCAATTCGGTGGCCGCGACAGCTTCGGCTCCGGGCAGCAGTCGCGTTTCGGCGGCCAGTCGCAGCAGTCGGGCTATTCGCGCTCACCGCACGACGACCATTATTCGAGCTGGCGCCAGCGCCAGATCGAGGACCTCGACCGCGACTATGACGAATATCGCCGCGAGCATCAGAGCCGGTTCGAGAACGAATTCTCGAGCTTCCGCACCCAGCGCCAGACCAAGCGCCAGCTGCTCGGCCAGATCCGCGAGCATGCCGAGGTCGTCGACGAGAGCGGCGAGCGCATCGGCACGGTCGACAAGGTCCGCGGCGACAAGGTCATCCTGACCAAGAACGACCCGGAAGCGAACGGCGTCCACCGCAGCTTCACCTGCAGCCTGCTCGACCGGATCGAGGACGGGAAGGTCTATCTGACCGGCAAGAAGGACAGCATCCGTTCGCGCCTCGAGGAGGAGCGCGACGAGGGCCAGTCGGGCGGCATGCTCGGCGGGCTGTTCGGTTCGGACCGCGAGCGCGACGAGGATCGCCGCTCGTCGATGTCGCGGACGGACGAGGGTCCGCACATGCTCGATAAGAGCTTCTCGGGGACCTACGACGATGGCGGCAACACCGCCTCGACGACCCCCCTCGGTTCGACCACCAGTGCCACCCCGACCACGGGCAGCACCGGCAACAAGAAGTAAGCGACACCGCTGACTTCAAGCGCGGGCCCGGCCTTCCCCAGCGGAAGGCCGGGCCCGCTTTTTTTGTCGGCGGCCGGGCTTGACCGGCGGAGCGTCATCGCTTTGTGAGTTGCATCCGGCAATCGGTCGCCGACCCCTCGGCCCGCACGCTTCACAGGAGAGATTCATGGCCCAAGCCTGGCACCTCAAGAGCCGCCCGCACGGCATGCCGACCAGCGACAATTTCGAGTATAAGGCACTGACCCTCCCCGCGCTCGAGGAGGGCATGGTCCATGTCCGCAACCACTGGCTGTCGGTCGACCCGTACATGCGCGGGCGGATGAACGACGTGAAGAGCTACGTGCCCCCGTTCCAGATCGGCGAGCCGCTCGAGGGCGGCGCGGTCGGCGAGGTGGTGGAAAGCCGCTCGCCCGATTTCCAGCCGGGCGACAAGGTGCTGCACATGGCCGGCTGGCGCGACGAGGCGGTGCTTCCGGCGCAGGCGCTGAACAAGCTGCCGTCGATCCCCGGCATCGAGGCCAAGGACTTCCTCGGCAACCTCGGGCTGACCGGGGGCACGGCCTATTGGGGCCTGCTCGACGCGGCGCAGGCCAAGGAAGGCGATATCGTGTTCGTCTCGGCCGCGGCCGGTGCGGTTGGTTCGGCGGTGGTCCAGATCGCCAAGGCCAAGGGCATGACCGTGATCGGCTCGGCCGGCGGCCCCGACAAGGTCGAATTCGTCAAGTCGCTCGGCGCCGATGCGGTGATCGACTACAAGGGCGGCGTGCCGCTGGTGAAGGCGCTGGCCGAAGCGGCGCCCAAGGGCATCGACGTCTATTTCGACAATGTCGGCGGCGAGCATCTCGACGCCGCGCTGGCGCATGGCCGCCGCGACGCGCGCTTCGCCATCTGCGGGATGATCGACGGCTACAACAGCGGCGAGCCGACCAGCCTGCGCTACATCATGCGGGTGATCGCGATGCGGATGATGCTCAAGGGCTTCATCTACACCGACTATCTGCCGCGCAACGCCGAATTCTACGCCGACATGGGCCAGCTGGTCGCGACCGGAAAGGTCAAGAGCCGCGACACCGTGGTCGAGGGGCTGGAGAAGACCCCGGAGGCCTTCCTCGGCCTGTTCAGTGGTGCCAACACCGGCAAGATGCTGGTCAAGCTGTAAGGCAAAAGGGTCGTCCCCGCCCGGGCGGGGACGACCCTATCTTTCTTACACCCGGTTGTAGTTGCAGCTCTTGGGGTCGCCGGTGGTCAGGCCGCGGCGGAGCGCTTCCATTCGCTGCTGGCTCGAGCCGTGGGTGAAGCTCTCGGGCCGCACCGCCTGCCCCGCCTGCTGCTGGAGCGCATCGTCGCCGATCGCCGAGGCGGCCTTGAGCCCTTCCTCGAGATCGCCCGGATCGAGCGCCTTCGAGCCATCGGGCGCCTTTGCGAGCGCAGCCCAGACGCCGGCATAACAATCGGCCTGGAGTTCGACCCCGACCTGGACGGCATTGCCCTCGGCCTGGCTGGCGCGCGACTGGGCGCTGCTGGCGCGGTCGAGCGTCCCCTCGAGGTTCTGGATATGGTGGCCGACCTCATGCGCGATCACGTAATAAGGTGCAAAATCGCCGGTCGCGCCGAAGCGGGTCTTGAGCTCCTGGAAGAAGGCGGGGTCGATGTAGACGCTCTGGTCGCCCGGGCAGTAGAACGGCCCCATCACCGCCTGCCCCTGCCCGCAGGCGGTGCTGGTCCCGCCGGTGTAGGCAACGAGCTTGGGCTGAGTGTAGCGCGCGCCCGAGGCGGCGAAGAGCTGGGTCCAGACCTGGTCGGTATTCTCCAGCGTGTTGGCGAGGAGGTTCCTGGTCTGGGGATCCAAACGCGACTCGCCCGGCGAGGATTGCTGGGTGGGAGAGCCGCCGCCGCCACCGAGGATTCCGCCGCCGCCGAGCCCGCCGAGCGCGCAATAGCCGAGCGCTAGGATGAGCAGGCCGACGATCCCGAACCGGCTGAGGATCAGCGGGATCAGCATCCCGAGGATGCCGCCGCCACCGCCGAGCGAGAAGCCGCCGCCCGATTGCCCGGTCCGGTCGATGAAGTCTCCGTCGTTGCCGTCGCCGCCAATCCGCATCCGCCTCTCCCTTTCGCCCCCATAATGATCGGCAGGGCAATGCGGTTGCAATCGCCGTTTCGCCTGGGCCCGGGCTTGACCCGGGGTCGCGCTTCTTCTTCTGACAGGGACGCAAAGCGAGAGAAGGAAGAGCGATGATCCTCAAGGACAAGGTGGCGTTGGTCACGGGATCGACCAGCGGGATCGGGCTCGCCATTGCGCGGGCGTTGGCGGGCGAGGGCGCGCGGGTGATGCTCCACGGCTTCGGCGACCGGGACGCCAATCTCGCCTTGAAGGACGAGCTGGCCGAACTGTCGCAGGACCTGGCGAGCTTCTCGGACGCCGACCTGTCGGACCCGGAGGCCATCGACGGCCTCGTCGCGCAATGCACCGACGAGCTCGGTAGCCCGTCGATCCTCGTCAACAACGCCGGGGTCCAGCATGTCTCGCCGGTGGAAAGCTTCCCGTCCGAGAAGTGGGACCTGATCATGGCGGTCAATCTCTCGGCGGTATTCCACACCACCCGGCTGTGCCTCCCCTCGATGCGGCAGCGCGGCTGGGGCCGGATCATCAACACGGCGAGCGCGCACAGCCTCGTCGCCTCTCCCAACAAGAGCGCCTATGTCGCGGCGAAACACGGTGTCGCGGGCTTCACCAAGACGGTCGCGCTCGAGGCCGCGCGCGACGGGGTGACGGTGAACTGCATCTCGCCCGGCTATGTCTGGACGACCCTCGTCGAGAATCAGATCCCCGACACGATGAAGGCCCGCGGGCTCACCCGCGAGCAGGTGATGAACGACGTCCTGCTGGCGGCCCAGCCGACCAAGCGCTTCGTCGAGCCGGTCGAGGTCGCCAGCCTCGCACTCTACCTCTGCCGGCCCGAATCGGGCAGCATCACCGGCGCCAACCTGAGCATGGACGGCGGGTGGACCGCGCAATGAGGACGGTCGCCGCTCTCGCCCTTGCCGCCGCGGCGCTCGGGGCCTGCACCCCGACCGAGCGGCCGACCGCCGGCCCGATCGCCACCGCCTCGGCCTGGCAGACCGTCGCCACGCCGGGCGACCGCGAGCGGCTGCGGTCGTGGCGGCCCGTCTTCGTGCAGGCGCTGGCGGAGGCGAAGGCCGCCGGACACGGCGCCGCCATCGCCCGCGAGGGCGTGCTGCTCCAGCCCGATTCGGCCATCGGCGGCGGGCTCCCCAACGGCGATTATCGCTGCCGGATGATCAAGCTCGGCACCCGCAGCCCGGGGATGCTGCCCTTCATCGCTTATCCCGCCTTCAACTGCCGGGTGAGCCAGGCCGGGCGGCTCCAGTCCTTCGCCAAGCTGACGGGGTCGCAGCGGCAGGTCGGCTCGATCTTCGTGCATGACCAGCTTCGCCACGTCTTCCTCGGCACGCTGGTGCTCGGCGACGAGCAGAAGGCGCTGCCCTATGGCGCCGACGGCGATCGCGACCTTGCCGGCTGGGTCGAGCGGATCGGCGAGCGGCGCTGGCGGATCATCCTCCCCTCGCCGCGCTACGAGAGCCTGACCGACGTCGTCGAGCTCGTGCCCGCCTGACGAGAGGGGATGGAAGGACGGCGAAGCGCGGTTACAACTTCGCCTCATGCTGACGTCGCTCCTCGCCGCCGCCGCGGCCGCCGCCGCTCCCGTTCCGCCCGCCGACGCCAGCCTGATGGCGCTGTACCGTGAGCTTCACGCCGCGCCCGAACTTTCCATGCAGGAAGTGAAGACGGCCGCGCGGCTGGCGCCCGAACTGAAGAAGCTCGGCTTCACCGTGACCGAGAAGGTCGGCGGCACGGGCATCGTCGGGGTGCTCAGGAACGGGCCGGGCAAGACGCTCCTCATGCGCGCCGACATGGACGGGCTGCCGGTGGTCGAGCAGACCGGCCTCCCCTTCGCTTCCAAGGTCCGCGCGACCGCCCGCTCGGGCGTCGAGACCGGGGTGATGCACGCCTGCGGCCACGACACCCACATGACCGCGATGATCGGCGCGGTCCGCCGCCTCGTCGCCGACAAGGCGAACTGGAGCGGGACCCTGCTGGTCGTCTTCCAGCCCGGCGAGGAAACCGGCGAAGGCGCGAAAGCGATGCTCGATGCCGGCCTCTACAACCGCTTTCCGAAGCCCGACACCGCCATCGCCTTCCACGACAGCGCAAGCCTGCCTGCGGGCACGATCGGGATCACGCCCGGCTATGCCCTCGCCAACGTCGACAGCGTCGACATCCTGGTGAAGGGCGTCGGCGGGCACGGCGCCTATCCGCAGACGACCAAGGACCCGATCGTCCTGGCCAGCCAGATCGTGATGGCGCTGCAGACCTTGGTCAGCCGCGAAAACAGCCCGCTCGATCCGGCGGTGGTGACCGTCGGCAGCTTCCAGGCAGGTGCCAAGCACAACATCATCCCCGACGAGGCCAAGCTCCAGCTGACCGTGCGCAGCTATACGCCCGCGGTGCGCAAGCTGCTCCTGGATGGCATCGCCCGGATCGCGCGGGGCGAAGCCATTGCCGCCGGCCTGCCTGCGGACCGGATGCCCGTCGTCACGGTGCGCGAGGAGCTGTTCACCCCCTCGACCTTCAACACCGAGGCGATCTCCAACCGCACGCTCGCCTTGTTCGAGCAGCGCTTCGGCGCCGACCGCGTCAAGAAGGTCCCACCGGTGATGGGCGGCGAGGATTTCAGCCGCTTCTGGCTCGCCGACCAGAAGATCGACAGCCTGATCTTCTGGGTCGGCGGGGTGCCGCAGGCGGCGTGGGACAAGGCCGGCGGCGACCCCGCCAAGCTGCCTTCGCTCCACTCGCCCTTCTGGGCCCCCGAGGCCGAGACGGTGATCGCGACCGCGAGCGAGGCACTCGCCACCGCGGCGATGGCGGAGCTCAAGAAGAGGTGAGAAAGAGGCCGCGGCCGTTCATCCTTCCTTTGTAAATTTCTCCGACAGTGTCGCAGGTGGACAGCCTGCTTTCCTTCTGGAGTCACGCGCTCGGCGCGGTAGCGGTCGCGACGGTGCTGTTGTGGCAGCTGCGCGGCTGGGCGGCAGGACCGGCGCAGCGGCTCCTCCTCGGCGGCCTGCTGTCGACCGCGACCGCCGCCTGGCTGAGCGGGGTCTCGGCCGGAACCATGCTCGCCGCCCATGCCGAGACCGCGCGCAACCTGATCTGGGTCGCGATGCTGTTCGTCCTGTCGGACGCCGGCGGCGACCGGGCACGGCAGCGCGGGGTCGGGCTCGTCTACGGAGCGGTCGCGCTCGTGCTCGGGCTGCAGGCGCTGGTCGATACGCTCGCCCCCTTCGCGCTCCCCGGCGACCGCCCCGCCCTCGCTGCGGCCGCCATCGTCCTTCGAACCATCGGCGCGGCGGGGGCGCTGGTGCTGGTCCACAATCTCTACGGCCAGAGCGCCGCCGCCAGCCGCGGCCCGATCCGGCTGCCGATGCTCGGGCTTGCCGTCATTTGGGTCTACGACCTCAACCTTTACACGTTGCAGTCGCTCCAGGTGCCCGTCGGCAGCGCGCTCGCCGAGATGCGCGGCGTGGTGGTCGCCATCGCCGCACCTTTCTTCGCCATCACCCGCAGCGACAGCGCCGCCTGGCGCCCGAAGCTGTCGCGCGCCGCGACCTTCCAGTCGCTCTCGCTGCTCGCCATCTGTTCCTATTTTGCGATCATGTCGCTGCTCTCCGCCTCGCTCCGCGCGGGCGAGTGGGACTGGCTTCGGAGCCTTGCGATCCTCGTCCTCGCCGGCATGACCGTCGGGCTGGCGGTGCTGCTGCCGAGCCGGCGCGCGCGGAGCTGGACGCGGGTCAAGATCGCCAAGCATTTCTTCGAGCATCGCTACGACTATCGCACCGAATGGCTGCGCTTCGCCGCGACACTCGGCGAGCGCAGGTCGTCCGAGCCGCTCGCGGGCCGGATCGTCAAGGCTTTCGCCGACATCCTCGAGGCCCCGGCCGGGCTGCTGATCGCGCCCGACGGAATGGGACGCTTCACGATTGCCGGCAACTGGCAGTGGCCGAGCCGTCTCTCGGCCAGCACGCTCGGTGGCGAAGGCCTGGCCGCGCTCTGGCCGCAGCTCAATGACGGCAAGGTGCTCGAGCTCGACGCCCACCGGTATCGCTGGGGGTCGGCCGCCGATCTCGCGCTTCCCGTGCCGAGCTGGATGCGCGACGATTCCCTGCTGTGGGTCGGCGTTCCCCTGGTCCATGGCGAGACCGTGGTCGGGCTCGTCCTCCTCGCCGCGCCCGAGCTTCGCCGCCCGCTCGACTGGGAGGATTTCGACCTGCTCCGTACCGCCGGCCGGCAGGCGGCGGCGAGCCTGTCCGAGGCGACCGGCCAGCAACGCCTGTCCGAAGCCCAGCGCTTTGACGAATTCAATCGCCGCTTCGCCTTCATCCTCCACGACATCAAGAACCTGGTCAGCCAGCTGAAGCTGCTCGCCCGCAACGCCGAGCGTCATGCCGACAATCCCGAGTGGCGCGCCGACATGGTGGCGACGCTGCAGGGATCGGTGGGCAAGATGAATGACCTCCTCGCCCGCCTCGCGCCGGCCGCGGGCAATCAGTCCAAGCCGCCGCTGCGTGCCGTCGAACTGCGCCCCCTCCTCGCCGCGACCATCACCGCGCATCGCGGGCACCATGACGTCCGGCTGCTCGGCGACGGCGGGGTCGCGGTATCGGCCGATCCGCTCGGGCTCGAGCAGGCGCTCGGCCACCTCATCACCAACGCGATCGAGGCAAGCCCGCTGGCCGATCCCGTCCAGGTCCGGGTGACCCGCAGCGAGCGGGACGCGCGGATCGAGATCGCCGACACCGGCCCGGGGATGGACGCCGACTTCATCGCCAACCGTCTGTTCGCCCCCTTCGCCTCGACCAAGGACGGCGGCTTCGGGATCGGGGCCTTCGAGGCGCGCAGCCTTGTCCATGCCATGGGCGGGCAGCTGACCGTCGACAGCCGTCCCGGCCAGGGCACCCGTTTCACCATCAGCCTGCCGCTCGCCGCGGCCTCTTCCTCCGACCAGCGCGAAAGATTGTCCGCATGAGCGACCCCGTCGAACTCCCCGTCCTGCTCGTCGTCGAGGACGACGAAGGCCTCCAGCGCCAGCTGAAATGGGCCTATGAGGGTTATCGCGTGGTCAGCGCCTTCAACCGGGCCGAGGCGCTCGAGCTGCTGCGCCTGCACGAGCCGGCCGTGGTCACGCTTGACCTCGGCCTTCCGCCCGATCCCGACGGCACCACCGAAGGCTTCGCCGCGCTGGCCGAGATCCTGCGCGTGAAGCCCGACACCAAGGTAATCGTCGCCTCGGGCCATGGCGCGCGCGAAAGCGCGTTGAACGCCATCGCGCTCGGCGCCTATGATTTCTACAAGAAGCCGGTCGACATCGACGACCTCGGCCTGATCGTCGCCCGCGCCTTCCAGCTCCACGCGCTCGAGGCCGAAAACCAGCGCCTGGCAGCGCAGGCGAGCGACGGCGGGACCGTGCTCGGCTCGATCATCAGCGCCTCGCCCGTGATGCTCAAGGTCGCCCGGACGATCGAGCGGGTCGCCCCGGCCGACGTCTCGGTCATGCTGCTGGGCGCAAGCGGCACCGGCAAGGAACTGCTCGCCCGCGCGGTTCACGAGAAGTCGCGCCGCGCCGGCAAGCCCTTCATCGCGATCAACTGCGCGGCCATCCCCGAGAACCTCCTCGAGGCCGAACTGTTCGGCTACGAGCGCGGGGCCTTCACCGGCGCGGTCAAGACCACGCCCGGCAAGATCGAGATGGCCGAGGGCGGAACGCTCTTCCTCGACGAGATCGGCGACGTGCCGCTGCCGCTCCAGGTCAAGCTGCTGCGCTTCCTCCAGGAAAGGGTAATCGAGCGGATCGGCGGGCGCCAGACGATCCCCGTCGACCTGCGCATCGTCTGCGCCACGCATCAGGACCTGTCGGCGATGCAGGCCGATGGCCGGTTCCGCGAAGACCTCTATTATCGCCTCGCCGAGATGGTGATCGACATCCCCACCCTCGCCGAGCGGCCCGGCGACGCGGTGCTGCTCGCACGGCATTTCGTCCGCCGCTTCGCCCGCGAGCTCGGCAGCCCGATTACCGGCCTTGCCCCCGACGCGGTCGACGCGATCGACAGCTATGCCTGGCCCGGCAACGTCCGCGAGCTCGAGAACCGGATCAAGCGCGCGGTGATCATGGCCGAGGGCAAGCTCGTCGGTGCGCTCGACCTCGACCTGCCCGGCGTGTCGGAAGCGGCGTTCGAGGCGATCAATCTGCGCGCCGCGCGCGAAAAGGCCGACCGCCGCGCGATCCACCAGGCGCTGATCCGCACCGAGCATAATATCTCGGGCGCGGCCAAGCTGCTCGGGATCAGCCGGCCGACGCTCTACGACCTGCTCAAGCAATATCAGCTCCAGCAGTAAGGCGACGTGCGAGCCCGGGCTTGCACTTGGTCAACATTCTGTCATTTGCCTGTGACCGTTGAAGGCCGGCACGGGGTGGTGTGACGGTCACCGCCCGGGGTTCGTTTCATTCGCCAGATCGCAGCCTTGCCGTACCGCCTCGGCGGTTCCACGCTCGACGCGCCCGTCAGCGTGTTGCTGGTGACTTCGCGCGAGACCCGGCGCTGGGTCATTCCCAAGGGCAATCCGAGCGCCAGCCTCGCGCCCCACACCGCCGCCGCGCTCGAGGCCGAGGAAGAAGCGGGCGTGCGCGGCGCGGTCTGCCCCGTGCCCCTTGGCTCCTATCGCTACCGCAAGCGGCGCAAGACCGGCGCCAGCCTGATGTTCGACGTCGACGTCTATCCGATGTCGGTCGACGAGGAGCTCACCCGGTGGAAGGAAGCCGACGAGCGCACCCGCCGCTGGTTCACCCTCAACGAGGCCGCCGACGCGGTCGAGGAAGAGGATCTCGCGGCGCTGATCCGCTCCTTCAACGCCGCCGAATTCAACTCCGCCGCACGGCGCAAGAGCCTGTTCACGGTGGTCGCCGAACGATCGAAAGTGGGTCCCATGTTTGCCTGGTTCCAGAATCTCCTGCCGAAGACCGGCAATTTCTTCGAGCTGTTCGAGGCGCATGCCGAGAGCGTCTGCGGCGCCGCGCGCGCGCTTGGCCGGCTGTTCAGCGAGGGCGGCGCCCGGGCCGAGCATATCCGCGAAATCAGCGAGCGCGAGCATGATGCCGACAACATCATCCGTGAGACCCTGGGCACCGTCCGCCGGACCTTCCTCACCCCCTTCGACCGCGGCGCGATCACCTCGCTGATCAGCGCGATGGACAATGCGATCGACGAGATGCAGGCTGCCGCCAACGCGGTCGACCTCTACGATTTCTCGGAGTTCGAGCCCGAGATGAAGGACATGGTCGGGATCATCATCGACAGCGGCCGGCTGATGGCCGAGGCGCTGCCGCTGCTGCGCAATGTCGGGTCCAACGCCGGCCGCCTCCACGAGCTGACCGAACGGCTGGTGCGGATGGAAGGCCATGCCGACGAAACCCATCGTGCGGGCCTCAAATCCGCCTTCCAGCGCTTCGGCTCGGATCCGGCGGGCGCGATGCAGTTCACCGTGCGGCGTGAAATCTACAAGCATCTCGAGCGGATCGTCGATGCCTTCGAGGACGTCGCCAACGAGATCGACGGCATCGTCATCGATCACGCCTGATGCACGAGCTTGCCTTCCCGCTGCTCGTCGGCCTGGTGCTGGTCGCGCTGGCGTTCGACTATCTGAACGGGCTCCACGACGCCGCCAATTCGATCGCCACGGTGGTCGCGACCCGGCTGCTGGGACCGGTGCAGGCGGTCGCCTTCGCCGCCTTCTTCAATTTCGCCGCCTATTTCCTGACGCTCGCCTTTCCCGCCCTCCACAAGGTCGCGGACACGGTCGGCAAGGGGCTGATCGACAAGGACCTCGTCACGCCATCGGTGGTGTTCGCGGCGCTGATCGGGGCGATGTTCTGGAACGTCGTCACCTGGCTCAAGGGCATTCCCTCCTCGTCGAGCCATGCGCTGGTCGGGGGAATCGTCGGCGCGGGGCTCGCCTCGGCCGGGCTCGGCACGATCCAGTGGAGCGGGGTCACCAAGACCCTCCTCTTCATTCCACTCGCGCCCCTGCTCGGCATGATGATGGCCATGCTCATCATGCTCCTGTCGAGCTGGCTGGCGGTGAAGGCGTCGAGCCGCGGCGCCGACCGCAGCTTCCGCATGCTCCACCTTGCCTCGTCGGCGGCCTATTCGCTCGGCCACGGCCTCAACGACGCGCAGAAGACGATGGGCATCATCACCGTGCTGCTCTTCTCGACCGGCTATCTGAAGGGCGAGTTCCACGTTCCCCACTGGGTCGCGATCAGCTGCTACATCGCGATCGGCCTCGGCACGCTGACGGGCGGGTGGAAGATCATCGAGACGATGGGCAGCCGGATCACCAAGCTCAGCCAGCACCAGGGCTTCTCGGCCTCGCTCGGCGGTTCGTTCATGCTGTTCGGCGCGAGTCTCTACGGAATTCCCGTCTCGACCACCCACACCATCACTGGCGCGGTGATCGGCGCGGGCGTCGCGCGGCGGGCGAGCGCGGTCAACTGGGGCGTCGCGCAGAGCGTGGTCATGGCCTGGCTGATCACCATTCCCGCCAGCGCCAGCGTCGCCGCCCTCATCTACTGGCTGACCACCTTCTTCTGAGGCTCTGCCAACGGCCGGCGAGGCTCGACGAACTTCCTTGCCGATGGCGGTGCGGCGGCTAGCATCGCGCCCGACAGAGGGAGATTTTCGCATGGACCGCCGCCTTTTCCTTGCCGGCTCGACCGCCGCGCTCGGCCTTGCCGCCACCTCCGCCCCCGCGCGCACCGTCCAGCGGGTCGCCGCCAGGCCGGGGAGCGGCGATGCCCGGCTCAACGCCCTGTTCGAGCAGATCTTCAAGGAAAGGGTCGCGCGTTCGCCCGAGCTCGCCACCTCGCTCGGCCTCGACAAGGGACCGCTCGCCGGCCTCAAGGCGAAGTTCGAGACCCGCTCGGCCGCCGCGGTTCGCGCCGAGGAAGTGGCGATCGTCCGCCGCGACCAGGCTCGGGTGCAGGCGATCCCGCTCGCCAGCCTGTCTGACGCCGCCCGCCTCAACCGCGAGGTCGTGCTCTACCAGTTTGCCCAGTCGCTGACGGCGCCCACCCGCTTCGGGATCGACAGCACGGTCCGCCCCTATCCGATCTTCCAGCAGGGCGGCGCCTATTTCTCGACCCCCGACTTCCTCAACACCGACCATACGGTCGAGACCCGGAGCGACGCCGAGGCCTATCTCTCGCGCCTCGCGCAATTCCCGACGCTGCTCGACAACGACACCGCCGAGCAGCGCGCCCAGGCCGCGCGCGGCTTCCTTGCGCCGGGCTGGTCGCTCGACCTCACCCTCGGTCAACTGAAGAAGCTGCGTGACCAGCCTGCCGCGACGAGCTCGATGGTCGAGTCGCTCGTTTCCCGCACGGCGGCGAAGAACCTCGCTGGCGACTGGCAGCGGCGCGCCACCGCTATCGTCGAACGGCAGGTCTATCCCGCGCTCGACCGCCAGATCGCCGTGCTCGAAAAGCTTCGGCCGACCACCCGGCCGGGCGACGGCGGCTGGCGGCTGCCCGATGGCGAGGCGATCTACGCCGCCGCGCTCGCGCAGATGACGACCACCCGCTACAGCGCCGACGAAGTCCACCGCCTCGGCCTTGCCCAGGTGGCGGAGATCACCGCCGAACTCGACGGGATCCTCCGGAACGCGGGCTACACGCAAGGGTCGGTCGGCGAGCGGCTGGCCGCGCTCAACAAGGACGCCGCCCAGCTCTATCCCAATAATGACGAGGGCCGCGCGGCGCTGATCGCGAGCCTCAACGAGGGCGTGCGCGCGATGACGGCCAAGCTGCCGCGCGCCTTCGCCACGCTGCCGACCCAGCCGCTCGAGATCCGCCGCGTGCCGCCCGAAATCCAGGACGGCGCGTCGAACGGCTATTACAACCGCGCCTCGCTCGACGGGTCGCGGCCGGCGATCTACTTCATCAACCTCAAGGACACCGGCGACTGGCCCAAGTACAGCCTGCCCGCGCTCACCTATCACGAGGGCGTCCCCGGCCATCACCTCCAGATCAGCCTCGCGCAAGAATCGGCCGACATCCCGACGCTGCGCAAGATCGGCTTCTTCTCGGCCTATAGCGAGGGCTGGGCGCTCTACGCCGAGGGCGTTGCCGACGAACTGGGTGGCTATAGCGGGATCGAGCGCGCGGGCTTCCTCCAGTCCTACCTGTTCCGCGCGGCGCGGCTGGTGGTCGACACCGGCATCCACACCAAGCGCTGGAGCCGCGAGAAGGCGACCGACTATCTGGTCGCGACCACCGGCTTCGCCCGGGCGCGCTCGCAACGCGAGGTCGAGCGCTACTGCACCCAGCTCGGCCAGGCCTGCACCTACAAGATCGGGCACATGGCCTGGACCCGCGCCCGCGCCGAGGCGGAGAAAGGGCTGGGCGCGAAGTTCGACGAAAAGGCCTTCCACGAGGTGCTGAAGGACGGCGCCATGCCGCTGACGATCCTCGAGCGGCGGGTCAGGGAGCGGACGGCAGCCGCGCTGGCGTAAGTATTTCGGTCGGCCGGAAGGCGCCGGCCGGGAACGCACGAACCTGCGGCCACCAGCTTGGAAGGCCGATCGCGGCGGCCGCCAGCGCCAGTCCGGCAATCACGTCGACGAGATAGTGATTGCCCTCGATGGGAGTCGCCACGAGCATGGCGATGTTCACGAGGCCAACGAGGTAGCGCGCGCGCCGCAGCGGCCACGCGGCCCAGATGAGCAGCAGCGCGGTCGCGGCATGGAAGCTGGGAACGCTGATCAGGCCCGCCACCTCGCCGACATCCACCGTGCGTAGCGACCCTGCGCGAAGGGCCTCGATGATCTCCACATGGCGGCTGCTCGTGGCGGTGACATAGTCCGGCTCGGCGACCCCGTAATGTGTGATCGGGCCGACCGCGGGAACCAGCGGGAAGACCATCACGACCACGATCAGGGTCATGCCGTAGATGGTGACGAAGCGCCGCGCGCGGGCATCCTCGCCGGTCGCACAAAGCGCCAGCAGCACGAATTGGGGACCGACAAAAATCGAGGCATAGGCCAGTTTCGAGACGAGCTGCGCGGTCGGGCTGGCAGCCATCAGCCCGTAGAGAAACGGCCAGTCGAAGCCGAGGAACTGGTCGACCGCCGCCATCCGGTGGTCAACATAACCGTTCGAGAGCGCTGCCGCCGCATAGCTCCCCACCGCGCCGGCAAGGCAGATTCCCGCCAAGGCCGCCTGGCATTCGCAGAACGCCCCGAACCGCTGCAGGACGGGACGGGTCAGCCGGCTGCGAAACAGGCCGAGCAACGCACTTGCCGCAATCAACGACGTGAAGCGGGCAAGGGCGAGCGGGCTGAGAACGATGTTCGAGACCCACAACGGCACGATGACCAGCAGCCACGCGAGCAGCATGGTCGACCAGGGGCCGGGACGCACCGATGGCTCGGGGACAGAAACGCATACAGCCGAACGCACCAGGACTTGATTGAGGTTAAGCCGTTAAGAACACGTAAAGCCGCGAACGTGCGGCGTTAAATGACCGAGCGAAGCGCTTCCGCCATTTCGGCGACCTCGAGCCAGCGCAGTTCGGCGGCTTCCTTCTCGGCGCGCTTGGCCTCGATCGCCTTCATCAGTGCGGCGAACCTGGCCGGATCGCGGGTATAGAGGTCGGGGTCGGCAAGCGCCGCCTCGTCCGCCGCGATGGCCGCCTCGAGTTTCTCGATCTCGCCCGGCAGCCGGTCGAGGTCGCGCTGGTCCTTGTAGCTGAGCTTGGTCGCGGGCGCCGGCCGCGTTGCCGCCGGCTCGACCTTCTTCGGCTTGGCCGCGATCGTCCTGGCCGGAGCCCGCCGCTTCGCCCAGTCCTCGTAGCCGCCGGCGACGATGTCGACCTTGCCCGAGCCGTCGAGCCCGAGCGTCACCGTCACCGTCCGGTCGAGGAAGTCGCGGTCGTGGCTGACAATCAGGACCGTCCCCTCATAGTCGGCGATCACTTCCTGGAGGAGGTCGAGCGTCTCGAGGTCGAGGTCGTTGGTGGGTTCGTCGAGCACGAGGAGGTTCGAGGCCCGGGCGAATTCGCGCGCCAGCAGCAGGCGCGAGCGCTCGCCGCCCGACAGGCTCCCGACCGGCGCTTCGGTCAGCTCGGGCGCGAAGAGGAATTCCTTCAGATAGCCCTTGATGTGCTTCTTGACGCCGCGGACCTCGATCCAGTCGCCGCCATCGGCCAGCACGTCGCGGACGCGCTTGTCGGGCGCCATCAGCTTGCGCTGCTGGTCGATGACGATTCCCGAGAGCGTCTTGGCCAGCGTCACCTTGCCCTCGTCGGGCGCAAGTTCGCCGGTCAGCAGCTTGAGAAGCGTGGTCTTCCCCGCCCCGTTCGCACCGACGATGCCGATCCGGTCGCCACGCTGCACGCGCAGGGTGAAGTCCTTGATGATCGCGCGCTCGCCGAAGCCCTTGGTCACGTGCTCGGCGTCGATCACGGTCTTGGTCTTGGTGTCGTCGCGGGCGAGGCCCAGCTTGGCGGTCCCCGGCCCGCCGATCATCGCCGCGCGGGTCGCGCGCATCTCGTTGAGCTTGGCCAGCCGCCCCTGGTTGCGGCGGCGGCGGGCGGTGACCCCGCGCTGGAGCCAATGCAATTCGATCGCGAGTTTGGCGTCGAGCTTCTCGGCGGCGCGCTCTTCCTCGGCATAAACCCGCTCGGTCCACGCCTCGAACCCGCCGAAGCCGACTTCGGCCCGGCGGATCTGGCCGCGGTCGAGCCACAGGCAGCTCTTGGTCAGGCGCGTCAGGAACGTGCGGTCGTGGCTGATGACGATGAAGGCGCCCTGGAAGCGGTTGAGCCAGCTTTCGAGCCAGTCGATCGCGGCAAGGTCGAGGTGGTTGGTCGGCTCGTCGAGGAACAGGAGGTCGGGCTCCTGCGCCAGCGCGCGGACGATCGCCGCCCGCCGGCGCTCGCCCCCGCTGGCGGTCGCGGTGGTGCGCGTGAGGTCGATGCCCAATTGGTCGGCGATGGCCGCCGCCTCGTGCGGTTCGGGCGCTCCGGCCCCACTCAGCACCCAGTCCTCGAGGGTCGCATGGGCGCTCATCGGCGGGTCCTGCTCGAGCATCACGACCTTTTTGCCCGGGACCACGCTCCGCTTGCCCTCGTCGGTGTCGATGAGCCCGGCGAGGCACTTCAGCAGCGTCGTCTTGCCCGCGCCGTTGCGCCCGATCAGCGCCAGCCGGTCGCGCGGACCGATGTGGACGTCGAGGTGGCGGAACAGCCACCCCTCGCCCTGCACGAGGCCGAGGTCTTCGAAGGACAGGATGGGAGGAGCCGCCATGGCCGCGCCTCTAGCCGAGCGGGACCGGCCCGTCACCTCGTGAGCGGCAGCTGACGCGACCATTCACAACCCATTCAATCCCTCGTGCTACATAGCCGACCAGAGATTCGACATGCGTAAGACCATTGCCCTGTTCCTGGCGCTCGCCGCCGTCACCAGTCCCGCCGCGGCGCTCGAGCGTCCGCGCGACCAGGATCGTGCGTTCGAGGCGATCCGCCAGGGCCGCTCCATGCCGCTCCCGATGATCGAGCGGAAGGTGCTGCCCTTCATGGCCGGCGCCGATTATCTCGGACCTGAATTCGACGGACGCACCTACCGGCTCAAGTTCATGCGCGGCGGACGGGTGATCTGGGTCGACGTCGACGCCGCCAGCGGCCGCATCCTCGGGCGCTCGGGCGACTAATCCCGACGCCCTACTTCATTTCGAGTCTGCAACCGTTCATCTTCGCACGTGTTTGACCTCCCCGAAGGAGATACAAGACTCATGCGTGTCCTCATCGTCGAAGACGAACCGTCGCTCGGGCGCCAGTTGCGCTCCACGCTCGAAGGCGCCGGTTACGCGGTCGATCTCGCCACCGACGGCGAGGACGGCCATTATCTCGGCCAGACCGAAAGCTATGACGCGGTGGTCCTCGACCTCGGGCTGCCCGAGGTCGACGGCCTGACCGTGCTCGACCGATGGCGCAAGGAAGGGCGGCGGATGCCGGTCCTCGTGCTGACCGCGCGCGACAGCTGGTCGGACAAGGTCGCGGGCCTCGATGCGGGCGCCGACGACTATCTCGCCAAGCCCTTCCAGACCGAGGAGCTGATCGCCCGCCTGCGCGCGCTGATCCGCCGTGCCTCGGGCAACGCCTCCTCCGAGCTCATCGCCGGCGACATCCGCCTCGACACCCGCTCGGGCAAGGTCACCAAGGCGGGCGAACCGGTCAAGCTCACCGCGCAGGAGTACAAGCTGCTGAGCTACCTCATGCACCACAAGGGCAAGGTGGTCAGCCGGACCGAGCTCATCGAGCATATCTACGACCAGGACTTCGATCGCGATTCGAACACGATCGAGGTGTTCGTGACCCGCATCCGCAAGAAACTGGGTGCCGACGTCATCACCACCATCCGCGGGCTCGGCTACAGCCTGGAGGAGCCCGCTTAGTGAATGCCGCCTTGCCCGCCCGAAGCACGCCCGGGGGCCCGTCCCCCGAGCCTGCCGGGGCGGGCGCGGCGGACGCGGTCGCGGGGCAGCGCGGGGGCGGCACGCGCTCGCTGACCCGGCGCATGATCGTGGTCGCGATGGTGTGGATCTCGATCCTGCTGTTCGCGGGCGGCTTCGCGCTCGACCGGGTGCTGACCGCGAGCCTCGTGCGCAATTTCGACGAGCAGCTGACGCTCGTCCTGCGCTCGATGATCGGCGCATCCGAAGTCTATCCCAATGGCGAACTGGTGTTCAGCCGACCGCCCGCCGACCAGCGCTTCATCGAGGCCTATTCGGGCAGCTATTTCCAGATCAGCCCCCTGCCCGGCCCCGACGGCAAGGTGCCCAATGTCGCCGACTTCCCCTCGCGCTCGCTGTGGGACCGGCGGCTCAGCATCGATACCGTCCACGACCATAGCCAGACCCAGACCTACGACAGCTACCAGTTCCCGGGCGAGCCACTGCGGATCGTCGAGCGCGACGTCATCTTTCCCGGCTCGCCGGTCAAATGGCGCTTCCAGGTCGCGCAGAGCCGCGAGAATCTCGACGCCCAGCTGAACGAGCTGCGCAACACGCTGGTCTGGGCGTTCGTCGCCCTCGGGCTCGGGCTGACGGTGCTGGCGGCGTTGCAGACGGTCTACGGCCTGTGGCCGCTGCGGCGGGTGCGGAGCGAGGTGGCGGCGATCCGCTCGGGCGCCAAGACCCGGGTGTCCGACGATTTTCCCGTGGAGCTCCAGCCGCTGACCGAGGAAATCAACCAGCTGCTCGCGCACAATGAGGAGCAGGCCGAGGAAGCGCGTCGCCATGCGGGCAACCTTGCCCATGCGCTAAAGACCCCGCTGACGGTCATCACCAATGCTGCCACCGCGCGCAGCGAGGACCTCGCCGACACCGTCTGCCGCGAGGCGACGACGATGCGGCGGCAGGTCGACCACCATCTCGCCCGGGCCCGTGCGATCGGCCGCCGCGCCTCGGCCCAGGCCCGCGCCAGCGTCTGGGAAAGCCTGGACGCGGTGCAGCGCGCCGTCTCCCGGATGCACGAGGGCGTGACGATCGACATCGCCGGCGACCGCGCGGCCATGGCCCGGGTCGAGCGCCAGGATCTTGACGAGATGCTCGGCAACCTCGTCGAAAATGCCGCCAAATATGGCTCGGGCCGGGTGTTCGTGACGGTCGAGAAATCGGCGCCCTTCGTCGACATCCTGGTCGAGGACGACGGGCCCGGCATTCCCGAGGCGCTGCGGACCGAACTCTTCACTCGCGGCAAGCGGCTCGACACCACCGGAAAGCCCGGCACCGGGCTCGGCCTCGCCATCGTCCGCGACGTCGCCGAAATCTACGGCGGCCGGATCACGCTCGAGGAAAGCGAAGACCTTGGCGGCCTGCTCGCCAAGCTGAGCCTGCCGCTGGGCTGATCAGCCGCCGGTGATCGGAACCGTCAAATCACGCTTTCCCGTCGCTTTCTCCACCTTTTTCTTTTTCGCTTCCTCGTCCCCGTCCCCGCCACTTTCCCTCGCCTGCTGAGCAACTTGTTCCTGTTCCTCGGCCTTTTCCTTGAGCGACGACGTGACCAGCGACTTCATCCCGTCGAAGCTGCAGATCCACGCATATTTGGTCAGCACGGCGCGCGCGCCGACATAGCTCTTGGGCTTGTTTGCTGCCCGAAAGGCGTCTGCGCGATAAATCTGCTGCGCCCCTTGGACGAGTTTGCGGACGTCGTCCCTGTCGGGCGCCACCACGAACGCGTCATCGATGGCACCATAAGCGCCGTCCACCGCCGAGAAGCCGGCGCTGCTCAATCCAACGGCCGTTTCGCCGGTTCGGAGCACGGTGAGAAATGAATTGAAGAGCGTGTCAGCTACCTTGAAGGCGTTGCGCTGGACACGGCGACTTTGGCGGGACTGCCCGGCGACCGTGAAGAAGCGGTCGCAGTAGATATCCGAGAGGCCGAAGCCCGCTTCCATGTAACGGTCGATGGCGTCTTCGCCTTTCAACTTCCTGAAGGTGACGCAGCCGTCGGCGACAGATTCCGCGTCCTCGTCGTGATCGACATAGCCCTGACCGAATTTGGATTTGAAGGCATGGAGCTTGGCTCCCGAATAGCAGGCGGGCGGGGCTCCTTCGTCGCCGTTGCTCGTCACCGCAAATGCTTCCCGGAGCACATTGACGTAGGCAATTTCGTCAAGCCGGCTGGGCAGCGGCCGGGCTTCCATATCGGGACGAAGCGGCTCGAAGGTTGTGCAGCCGCACAACAGGGCCGAAGAGCAGATGAGCGTGATGATCCGACGCATGAAGAACCCCCGTTCCATGCGATTCGGCACGTGCAACTTAACGAACTTCGTGGCGCTGCAAAGACTTCCAACGCGTATACGACTAATCGGCAGAAGCCCGCACGTTCGTCGAACATTCCTTTGACATTCAGGTGGCTTGCCGGATGAAGCGACGAGTGTTTCTTCCGAGGTGCCGTCCATGAATCGACTGTTCGTTACCGCCAGCGCGGCCTTTGCCGTGACTGCCGCCACCGCCGCGTGGAGCGCCGCGCCGGTGTTCGGCAGCTGGGGCTATGACCAGAGTTCGATGGATCGCTCGGTTCGCCCGGGCGACGACTTCTTCGCCTTCGTCAACGGCAGCTGGGACAAGCGCACCCAGATCGCGCCCGACCGCACCTTCGCCGGCATCGACAGCGTGCTCAACGACAAGATCGACAGCGACGTCCGCGCCATCGTCGAGGATCTCGCCCGGGACCCGCAGGCCTCGGGCCGGATCGGGCAACAGGTCGGCGACTATTATGCGAGCTGGATGGACGAGGCCGGGATCGAGGCCAAGGGCACCGCTCCGCTCAAGCCCTATCTCGCCAGGATCGCCGCGGTGAAGGACCGCAACGGGCTCGTCGACCTGTTCACGACGCCCGGATACGAGAGCCCGATCGGCTTCGGCATCTATCCCGATTTCAAGGACCCGACCCGTTATTCGGCCTACGCCTCGCAGGGCGGGCTCGGGCTGCCCAACCGCGATTACTACCTGCTGCAGGGCGAGAAGTACGTCGCCTATCGCAAGGCCTATCGCGACTATGTCGTGACGATGCAGCAGCTCGCCGGGATTCCGGACGCGGCCGCGAGGGCCGACCGGATCATCGCGCTCGAGACCGCGATCGCGAAGATCCACTGGACGCCCGAGAAGAGCCGCGACGTCGACGCTTCCTACAACCCCAAGACGCTGGCGCAGCTCAAGGCCTTTGCGCCGCAGATCGCCTGGGACCGCGCGCTCCGCAACATGGGGCTGGCCAAGGCCCGCCAGCTGATCGTCGCCCAGCCGAGCGCGATCGCCGCCGAGGCGAAGCTGCTGGCGACCGTCCCCTTGCAGACCTGGAAGGACTGGAGCGCCTTCCACTTCGTCAGCGGCAATGCCCAATATCTGCCCAAGGCCTTCGACGAGGCGAAGTTCGGCTTCTATTCCAAGACACTGCGTGACGTCCCCGAACAGCGCGCGCGGTGGAAGCGCGGGGTCGACCTCGTCAATGGCGCGCTCGGCGAGGCGGTCGGCCAGATCTACGTGGCCCGCCACTATCCGCCCGAGAGCGACCGCCAGATGGGCGAGCTCATCACCAACATCCGCGCCGCGCTCCAGGAGAAGATCGAGACGTCGAGCTGGATGGACGCGCCGACCAAGACGGAGGCGCTGGCCAAGCTGGCCGCCTTCGATCCCCGCACCGGCCACCCGAGGAACTACATCGATTATTCGAGCCTCGCGGTGAGGCGCGGCGACCTCCTCGGCAACGCCATCCGCGCCGACGATTTCGAGTGGAAGTTGATGCTGTCGCGCTTCCCCAATCCGGTCGACCGGACTTTGTGGGACATGCTCCCGCAGACCAACAACGCTTATTACGACCCGACCCAGAACCAGATCACCTTCCCGGCAGCGATCCTCCAGCCGCCCTATTTCGACCCCAACGCCGACCCAGCCAGCAACTACGGCAGCATCGGCGCGACCATCGGGCACGAGATCGGCCACGGCTTCGACGACCAGGGCCGCAAGTTCGACGGCAAGGGCCGGCTGCGCGACTGGTGGACCCCGCAAACCGCCAAGCTCTACACCGCCAAGGCGCAGCGCCTCGTCCAGCAATATGACTCGTACGAGCCGCTGCCGGGTGTGCACATCAAGGGCGAGCTGACGCTGGGCGAGAACCTCGGCGACCTCGGCGGTCTCGAAGTCGCTTATGCCGCCTATCGCCGCTATGTCGCCCAGCATGGCGAGCCGGCGGTGATCGACGGCCTGACCGGCGACCAGCGCTTCTTCATCGCTTATGGCTACAGCTGGCAAACCAAGCAGCGCGAGGGCGCGCTGCGGGCCCAGCTGCTCACCAACGAGCACAGCCCCGCCAAGTATCGGGTGAACGGCGTCGTCCGCAACTTGGACGCCTGGTACAAGGCGTTCGACGTCAAGCCGGGCGAGAAGCTCTACCTCGCGCCCGCCGACCGCGTCCGCGTCTGGTAAGCCCGAGCGGGCGGCGGCAGGGCGTCCCGTCTTGCCGCCGCCCGAAACTCGGCCTACCGGCCAGCACGTGACTGCGACCCTGCACAGCCTTTCGCCGGTCCCCAGCCTCGACCCGCTGGTGGCGCTGACCGCTCCCGACATGAACGCGGTCAACCAGGTCATCCTCTCGCGGATGCAGAGCGAGGTGCCGCTCATCCCCGAGCTTGCCGGGCACCTCATCGCGGGCGGCGGCAAAAGGATGCGGCCGATGCTGACCTGCGCCAGCGCCGCGCTTTGCCAATATCCCGGCAGCCGCCACCACAAGCTCGCCGCCGCGGTCGAGTTCATCCATACCGCGACCCTGCTGCATGACGACGTGGTCGACGTCAGCGAGACCCGCCGCGGCAAGCGCACCGCCAACCTCATCTGGGGCAATCCGGCGAGCGTGCTGGTCGGCGACTTCCTGTTCAGCCGCGCCTTCGAGCTGATGGTCGAGGACGGCAGCCTCAAGGTGCTGAAGATCCTCAGCCGCGCCTCGGCGGTGATCGCCGAGGGCGAGGTCGCCCAGCTGACCGCCCAGCGCCAGATCGGCACCAGCGAGGACACCTACCTCTCGATCATCGAAGCCAAGACCGCCGCGCTGTTCGCCGCCGCCTGCCAGATCGCGCCGGTGGTGGCCGAGGCCGGCGAGGAAGCCGAGGACGCGCTTGGCGCCTTCGGTCGCAACCTCGGAATCGCCTTCCAGCTGGTCGACGACGCGATCGACTACACCAGCGAGAGCGCGACCAGCGGCAAGGACCTCGGCGACGACTTCCGCGAGGGCAAGATGACCCTCCCGATCATCCTCGCCTACGCCCGCGGATCGGACGAGGAGCGCGACTTCTGGCGCGAGGCGGTCGGCGGCGAGCGCACCAGTGACGCCGATCTCGCCCATGCGGTGGCGCTGCTCCACAAGACCGACGCCATCGCCGAGACGCTCGAGCGCGCCCGCACCTACGCCCGCCGCGCGATCGACAATCTCGCCGCCTTCCCCGCCGGCAAGGCCAAGTCGGCCCTCACCCAGGCGGTCGAATTCGCGGTCGCACGGGCTTATTGAGCGGACCAAAATGCCCGCCCTGATCCTCACCGGTGCGTCAGGGTCGGGCAAGACCAGCATCGCCGAGGCGCTTGGGCGGGACGGGCTTGCCGTCTTTCATTTCGACAGCGTTGGCGTGCCATCTCCCGAAGCGATGGTCGGCGGCTGGGGCTCTGGCGAGGCTTGGCAGCAGGCGATGACCGATCAATGGATCGAGCGGCTGGCGTCGCACGATCCGCAGGTTCCGATCCTGCTCGAAGGGCAAATGCGGATCGCCTTCATTCGGAAGGCACTGTTGCGGCAGCCTCATTTCGACGCCCGCATCCTGCTCATCGATTGCGACGACTCGACGCGCGACCACCGCCTGATCCATGAACGCGGCCAGCCCGGACTGGCCCACGCCGAGATGCGCAATTGGGCGGCCTTCCTTCGCCGCGAAGCTGTGGCGGAAGGCGTCGACATCCTCGACACCAGCGGCCGGTCGGTCGCGGAGAGCGCAAGCCGCGTCCGGGCACGATTGCGGCCTTCGCAACCCTGACTGAATGTCCAGCCGGCGGAACATTCGTCGGCGCCATCGGCTACCCCTGTTCCCCAATGAACAGGACAAAGTGGAGCCCCATGGTCGAGACGATCGGTTACGCCGCCAAGCATAGTTTCAGCCGGATGAAGCCCTTTCGCTTCACCCGCGAGGACCCGAAGGACAATGAGGTCCTGATCGACGTCCTGTACTGCGGGGTTTGCCACTCGGACATTCACCAGGTGAAGAACGAGTGGTCGAACACCGTCTATCCCTGCGTTCCCGGCCATGAGGTCGTCGGCCGCGTCGCCAAGGCGGCCAAGGGCGGCAAGTACAAGGTCGGCGACATCGTCGGGGTCGGCTGCATGGTCGACAGCTGCCAGTCCTGCGCGCCCTGCAAGGAAGGCGACGAGCAATATTGCGAGGGCCCCAACGGCTTCCTCGCCACCTACAACGGCCCCTTCATCCCCGCCGCCAAGGCCGCGACGGGCGAGAACATGTACGGCCGCGACAACACCTATGGCGGCTATTCCTCGAACATCGTCTGCCGCGAGGATTTCGTGATCGGGATCCCGGACGCGCTCAAGCCGGCCGAAGCCGCGCCGATCCTGTGCGCGGGCGTCACCACTTACTCGCCGATGAAGCATTGGGGCGTGAAGAAGGGCGACAAGGTCGGGGTGATCGGCCTCGGCGGCCTCGGCCACATGGCCGTGAAGATCGCCAAGGCACTCGGTGCCGAGGTCACGGTCTTCACCACCAGCCCCGAGAAGAAGGGCGAGGCCGAAGGGCTCGGCGCCGCCCATGTCACGATCGAGAAGGAGCTCAAGAAGGAAGCCGAGAAACTGTCGGCGATGCCCGGCACCTTCGACTTCATCATCTCGACCGTGCCCGAGAAGCACGACATCAATCCGTTCATCGCGCTGCTGAAGCGTGACAAGACACTGGTGATCGTCGGCGCGCTCGAGCCCATGGCGGGCGTCGACAACAGCCAGGTCGCCTTCCACCGTCGATCGGTCGCGGGCTCGCTCATCGGTTCGATCGCCGAAACCCAGGAAGTGATCGATTTCTGCGCCGAGCACGGAATCGCCTCCGAGATCGAGCTGATCGAGATCCAGGACATCAACAAGGCGATGAAGAAGGTCGAACAGGGCGACGTGCGCTTCCGCTACGTCATCGACATGGCGAGCATCGCCAAGGAAGAAGCCGACGAGGAATAACGAAGTGCAGGCGACGGGCGGCGGGCGTGATCCCTGACGACCCGTCGCCCGCCCGTCAGCCGAGCTTGTCCTCGGCCTCGATCATCGCGGCGACGAGGCCGGCGTAGCGCTCGGCGAGTTCGCGGTGGCGTGCTCGGGCCTGCGGATCGAGGGCGGCCATGGCGAGCCGGCGCTCCTGCTCGGCGCGCCGCCGGAAATAATGGACATCGCTCTCGGGCTCGGCCGCGCGGGCCGGACGGCGGACGGGCCGGGGCGCCTGGAACGATGCGGAGTCGATGGGAAGAAGGTCCATGGCACCGGCCTTGAGCAGCGGAGAAAAGAGCATAGACACTGGCTAAGTCCTTGCAATGACATGGATCAACGAGCGACCGACCGCGAAGTGAACCCAAGCGCCCGTCTCTCGTTACCCCGTCATGACCTGTCGCCGCGTCAATTCGGAAACAGTCCCGTGACGACCCTGACTTTCCTGCCTTCGACGACCACCGAAACCGCATGATCGAACGCCATTTCACCAAGCTTCGCATGCGTGACGACATCAGCCGCGAGGAGGAAAACGCCCTCCGCGCGGCGATCGACGGGACGATCAGCTTCCCCCCCGACAGGATCGTCCTCCATGCCGGGCGCGAACTCACCCACTCCACCCTGCTGCTCGACGGCATCGCCTGCCGCTACAAGGATCTGCGTGGAGGAGAGCGGCAGGTCACCGGGCTCCACCTGCCCGGCGACTTTCTCGATCTTCACGGCTTCACGCTGAAGCGCCTCGACCAGCATGTCGCGACGCTCACCGCCTGCACCTTCGCGACGGTGCCGCATACCGCGCTGACCGCGATCACCGAGCGCCTCCCCCATCTTACCCGGGCCTATTGGTTCGAGACCAACCTCGACGCCGCGATTCACCGCGAGTGGGAAGTGTCGCTCGGACGGCGGACCGCGCGGGGCCGGCTCGCGCACCTCTTCTGCGAGCTGCAGGTCCGGCTCGAGGTGGTCGGCCTCGCCGAGGCGGATGGCTATGCCTTGCCCCTCACCCAGTCCGACCTTGCCGAATGCATGGGCCTGACCACGGTCCACACCAACCGCACCCTGCGCGAATTGCGGACAGCCGGTCTGGTCGAGTTCCGCGACGGCCGGGTGACGATTCTCGACCTAGCCGGACTGCGGCAGGCCGCCGACTTCGATCCGGCCTATCTCTATCTCGAGAAACGCGCGCGCTGAGCGCGAGGCTGCGGCTCAGTCGGTCCCGGCGGCCAGCCGCAATTCCATGATGTTGACCACGGTCTGGGCGATGAGCGTCAGCCGGCGCCGGTCGCGCTCGGTCAGCCGGCGCGGCGTCTTGTCGATGATGCAGAGCGAGCCCACCGGCACACCGCCAAGCCGGATCGGTGCCCCCGCATAGAAACGGATATGCGGCTCCCCCGTGACCAGCGGATTGTCCCTGAAGAACGGGTCGGCCGCGGCGTCCTCGACGATCAGCAGCGAATCGCGCGCCACCGTGACGTTGCAGAAGGCGTCGACCCGCGGTGTCTCGCGAATCTCGAGCCCGTGGACGCCGGGCAGCAGCTGCTTCTCGCGGCCGAGGATGGTGACCGCGGAGATGGGCACGTCGAACAGGTCGGCGGCAAGCTCGGTCACCGCGTCGAATACCGGCTCGGCGCTCATCCGCGCGAGGCGGAAGGCCGAGATGGTCTGCTGGCGAAGCTCCTCGCGTTCGTCGACGTCGATGATGCTCATCGCTGCTCCTCCACGATTGACGGACGGACAACAATAACAGAGCCCTGCTTGAATTGTCGCGGCGGGATTGTAGCGGTTCGCGCGTGGCCGCGCCCCTCCCCATCCACGCCGTCCTGCCCGAGCTTGCCGCCGCGCTGCGCGAGGGGCCGCGCGCGCTGCTGATCGCCCCGCCGGGCGCGGGCAAGACCACGGCCGTGCCGCCGGCGCTGCTCGCCGAGCCCTGGTGCACCGGCCTGCTGCTGCTGCTGGTCCCGCGCCGCCTCGCCGCCCGCGCCGCCGCCGAATATATCGCCGGCCAGTTCGGCGAAAAACCGGGCGAGACCATCGGCTACCAGACCAGGCTCGACAGCAAGGTCGGCAAGACGACCCGGGTGATCGCCATGACCCATGGCGTCTACCTGTCGCGCCTCCAGGCCGATCCAGAGCTGACGGGGGTATCGGCGGTGCTGTTCGACGAGGTCCACGAGCGCAGCCTCGACAACGACCTCGCGCTCGCGCTGACGCTCGACGCGGCGCAGGCGCTCCGCCCCGACCTTCGCCTGCTCGCCATGTCGGCGACGCTCGACGGCGAGCGCTTCGCGCGGCTGCTCGGCGATCCTCCGCTCATTCGCTCCGAGGGCAAGAGCTTTCCGCTCGCCTTGCGCCACCTCGGCCGCGACTCCGCCGCGCGGATCGAGCCGCAGGTCGCCGTTGCCTGCCGGCTGGCGCTCGCCGAACAGGATGGGTCGGTGCTCGCCTTCCTCCCCGGGGTCGCCGAGATCGAGCGGACCGCCGACGCGCTTGGAACCCTGCCGCAGGATGTCGTTCTTCACCGCCTCCATGGACAGGTCGATCCCGCCGCCCAGCGCCAGGCGCTCGCCGCGCCCGCGCCCGGCACCCGCAAGCTGGTCCTCGCCACCGCCATCGCCGAGACCAGCGTCACGCTCGATCACGTCAGCGCCGTGGTCGACAGCGGGCTGGCCCGGCGTCCGCGCTATGATCGCGGGGCCGGCCTCACCCGCCTCGTCACCGAGCGCGCGAGCCGCGCCGCGGTCACCCAGCGCGCGGGTCGCGCCGCAAGGCAGCGACCGGGCACCGCCTATCGCCTGTGGGAGGAAGCCGCGACCAGCGCGCTCCCCGCGCATGACCCGCCCGAGATCCTCGAGGCCGACCTGTCGAGCCTTTACCTGACCGCGCTGCTGTGGGGCGAGGCCGAGCCTGCGCGCCTGCCCTTCCTCGACCCCCCGCCGCCTCCTGCCCTGGCCGAGGCGCGCCAGCGGCTGGCGGCGCTGGGCGCGATCGACGACGACGGGCGGGTCACCGACCACGGCCGCACCATCGCCCGCCTCCCGCTCGAGCCGCGGCTGGCGCACATGCTGGTCGAAAGCGCCCGCCGCGGCTTTGCCCGTGCCGCCGCCGACGTCGCGGTGCTGCTGACCGAGCGCGGGCTTGGCGGCACCGGTCCCGACCTCGAGCCGCGCTGGCGCCGCTGGCGGAGCGAGCGCGGCCAGCGGGCCGAGGGCACCCGCGGTCTGGCGGCGCGCTGGCTGCGGCAGGTCGAACCGGGCGACGACCGGCCGGCGAGCGCCGAGCAACTTGCGCTCGCCCTCGCGCTAGCCTTTCCCGATCGCCTGTCGCGGCGGCGCGACCAGTCGGGCGAGCATTGGCAGTCGGTCGGCGGCCGCGGCTTCCGGCTCGACCCCGCCTCGTCGCTCGCCTCGGCCCAGTGGCTGGCGGTGGGCGAGGTCGCGGGAAGCGCGGCGGGTGCGCGAATCCTGTCGGCCGCCGCCATTGGCGAGGAGGACGTCTTCGCCCTGTTCGGCGACCGGGTCGAGATCCGCCACGATGGGACGTTCGATCCCGCCACGGCCAGTGTCACTCCCACCCGCAGCCGCCGTCTCGGCGCGATCCGCCTTGCCTCGGGCCCCGATCCCAGACCCGACCCCACCGCCATCGCCGCCGCCTTGGTAGAGGGCATCCGCGAGCATGGCCTTGGCCTCCTCCCCTGGAGCGACGAGGCCGCCGCGCTCCGCCATCGTGCGGCCTTCGCCCGGGACCTCGACCCGTCCTTTCCGGCGCTCGGCGACGACGTCCTCGCCGAGCGGCTCGACGAGTGGCTCCCGGGGCTGGTCGAGGGCCGGCGGCGCCTGTCGGACGTTCCTGCCGACGCTCTGATCCAGGCCCTCAAGGCGCTGCTCGGCTGGGAGGCCGAGCGCCGGCTCGAGCGACTCGCCCCGACCCACTTCCGCTCCCCCGCCGGCTCCGCCCATCCAATCGACTATGCGGCGCCCGGCGGCCCGACGGTCGAGGTGCGCGCGCAGGCCCTGTTCGGGCTTGGGACGCATCCCAGCGTGGGCGACGGCAAGGTCCCGCTGACCCTCGCCATCACCTCGCCCGCGGGACGCCCGATCCAGACCAGCCGCGACCTTCCCGGCTTCTGGAAGGGAAGCTGGCGCGAGGTCGCCAAGGAAATGCGCGGGCGTTATCCCCGCCACCCCTGGCCCGACGACCCCGCCGCCGCCGCGCCGACGCTCCGCGCCAAACCCCGGTCTTGATTTCGCGCCCGCCTTGCGCCACCTCGCGCGCCATGCCGACCGCCCGGATCATCGAACAGGATCGCAAGACCACCCAGTCGGGCCGTGCCAAGGCCGGCAAGTGGACGCTCGAATTCGAGAACGACCGCGCCCAGCGGCACGATCCGCTGACCGGCTGGGTCGGCAATGCCAGCACGACCACCCAGGTCCGGCTGTCGTTCGACAGCAAGGAGCAGGCGATCGCTTATGCCGAGAAGCACGGGCTCGACTATCATGTCGTCACCGCGCCGCCGGTGAAGCTTAAGCTCCAGGCCTATGCGGACAATTTCCGCTGATCGCGGTTTCGTTGCCGTTACGACAAATTTGCGTTAATGATGACCTCGCCGGATCGCTCGCAGGAGAGCGCCGGTGCTCACCCGTTCCATCACGCTCGTCATCGGGACCCGTCCCGAAGCCATCAAGCTCGCGCCCGTGGCGCATGCGCTGGCGGCGCGCGGTCTTGCGGTCCAGCTCGCCTTTACCGGCCAGCATGCGACCCTCGACCCCGCAAGCTTCGGGCTTGGCGGCCTGCCCGCGCTGCGCCTGCGCTGCCGTGCCGGCAATGACCCCAGGCTCCACGCCGAAGCAGTCGCGGCGGCGCTGACCCCGGCGTTGCGCGGCGAGGGCCGCCCGGCGATGCTAATCGTTCAGGGCGATACCTCGAGCGCGCTCGGCGGGGCCCTCGCCGCATCCGCCGCCGGGGTGCCGCTCGCTCATGTCGAGGCGGGGCTGCGCAGTCACGACCTGTCTCTGCCCTGGCCCGAGGAAGGCAATCGGTTGGCGATCGACGCGCTCGCCGACCTCCTCTTCGCGCCCACCGAGGACAATGCCGCCAATCTCGCGACCGAACGCTTGGGGGGCGAGGTTCACGTCACCGGCAACAGCGCGATCGACGCCCTGTTCGAAATGGTCGAGACCCTTCCCCCGCGCCTCCTTGACAGCGGCGGGCTGCCGCGGCTCCTCGTCACCTGCCATCGCCGCGAGAACTGGGGCGCGGCCTTCGCCCCGATCGGGCTCGCGCTGATCGAGCTCGCCCGCTCGCCTTGGCTGCGGATCGAAGTCGTGCTTCACAACAATCCCGCCATGGCGGGCGCGGCACGGCTGCTGCTCGGCGGTCATCCGCGGATCCGCCTCCTGCCGCCGATGGACCATCGCAGCATGATCTCGGCGCTTCGCTCGGCCCATCTGGTGCTGAGCGATTCGGGCGGAATCCAGGAGGAAGCCCCCGCGCTCGGGGTCCCGCTCCTCGTCCTGCGCAGCAAGACCGAGCGGCCCGAGGCCGTCGCCAGCGGCAACAGCCTCCTCGTCGGCAGCGACCGCGCGACCATCGTCGCCGAGGTCAACCGTCTGCTCGACGACCGGGCGGCCTATCGCGCCATGGCGGTGCCCGCCCTCCCCTTCGGCGACGGCAAGGCGGCGGCACGGATCGCCGCGATCACCGAGGACTGGCTCGTGCGCCAGCACGGCCCCCGCGAGAAGCTCATCGCCTGATTGACGAACCGGCCTTCGCCCGCCATATGGCCGCCAGTCGCGCGCAGCGCCGCACGGCCCCTTCGTCTAGCGGTCTAGGACGTCGCCCTCTCACGGCGAAAACACGGGTTCGAGTCCCGTAGGGGTCACCATTTCCTGAAGTTCTCCACGCAGAACAGGGGAATGCTCGCTAAGCAGCGCTTCCTTCGCCGCCGGGTGCTACGAGAATATGGCACGAAGTGCGCCGTAGGTTGTGCCGGCCAGGTCCGGCCGTTCGGCGATGCACCCCTGTCGGTCGCAGGAGGTCTTCGTTCGGCCTGAAGGCGACGTTCGGATGCCGATGTCGGTGCGCTCTAGATGATGGCATTCGACACCAGGAAAAACGGCGGCGCGCTGCCGCGTTCCTGATGACGGAAACGGCCTCGCCGGTGCTGAAGGCGGGCCGGTCCCGTCGTGCCGCCGCATGCGGCTTCCGAAGCGATCATAGTCGACGGCCAGCGCGGCCGTCTGCTTAAAGCGGGGTTATATCGAACCTCAGCGCGGACGATTGCCCTGCGGCGGTGGACGACAGGATCACTTCGTCTTCCGCAATCCGCGGTCCGGGTGCCCGCAACAGCTCGGCCTGGCCCGATCCGTCGAGGACCAGCTGGGCATTGCCGACCTGAAGTCGCGAGCCGCGCATCGTGCCGGGGGTGTATCCGACCGTGACCACGAAGCCGCCCGGGGCGTTGCAGAATTGCCGAAGCGTGCCGAGCCGGATCGTGCCTTCCGATTCCGTCACGTCGCCGCGATGTGCGAGCTTGCAGAGGACCGGGACTTCCAGCTGGAGCCGCATCGCGCCGCCGGCCGGCGCTGCATTCGCGGTAGTCATCGGCGCCGCCATCGCGACAAGGAGCGCGGTGCGAAGGAGGGTCGTGGAAGGAGCGGTCATACGGGCACCCAAAAGCTGAGGTTTGCCCACGCTACCGGTCATGAATGAAGATTGGGTAAGCGGTCCCTCCGCTCTCGCGGCGGCCGGTCAGTCGACCGAGACCTCGAGCGTTACCACGTCAGAATATTCTCCCGCGGCAACGTCGAGGCTGCCGGTGATGATGAAGCCGAGCTTCATGTTGTCGACGCGCTTGATGTCACCCGGTGACGACCGGAAGGTCCCGCCCGCCGGCTCCACGGTCTGCCCGTCCATGCTGAGCTTGTAGCTTATTCCCCACGGGGTACCGCTCTGCACCAGCCGGCCGCCATTCTCCGACGAGGTTCGAATGCGATAGGCCCGGCTCGCACGGACGTGCATGATGACCGGCACCTTGGCTTCGCCCGGCTCGAGTTCGCCGAGGTCGACGTCGGCGATTCCCCCGCTGCGCCGGAAGTTTCCCGACAGCGCGAGGGTCGCGCTCGAAGCGACGTCGGCCCGCAACAGGACCTGGCGTTCGGCCAAGGGAGCGAAGCCCGCGCCGGCATCATATGCCTGGAGCAGCAGCGGCTGCGTGAAGCTCCCGTCATGATCGAAATTGGCGGCGATTTCGACTTCGTAACGTGCGAGCGTCCGCCCGTTCGCGGGCACGGTCAGGAGATTGCGCGGGCTGCGCTTGCTTGATCCGCCTTGCGGCGTCAGGTCGGCGCCGCTGGCGAGCTCGACGAGGCTGTAGGTGGTGCGCTTGCCAAGGCCGTTGGCGGTGAGCCCGAAGGGCGCCCCCTGCGTCGAGGCGTCGAGCATCACCCGGCAGGGCGTCGCGCCGCTGTTGACGAACTCGACGTCAAAGCTGCGGCGCTGCGGAACATCGGAAAAGATGTCGATGTCCGCGACCTGCCACTGCGCTGGCGTCGCCACCATCTCGAGACGGCAATTGCCGGCCTGGGCGAGCGACTGGGCCGGCGCCGCGGCCGGCAGAGCGGCGAGAATGGTGAGAGGCCCGAGCCGGGCCAGCCAAGCGCGCGGTGCCATGCTCATTGCTCCCGATCGATGGTGATGGTCTTCATGTCGTACAGGCCCTTGTTGTCCGCCGGCACGGCGAAGCGCAGTTTCTCGCCCGAGGACAGGCGGATCTCGTATTTGCCGCCCGGCCGCAGGCTGACCGCGGCAAAGCGGCCGATCGAATTGGTGAAAAAGGGCACGGGCTCGCTCGACGGATTGTCGAGATCGATCAATGTTCCCGACAGATAGGCCGCAGGCTTGCCGGCGGTGTCGGCGACCGTTCCCATGGCGGTGACGAAGGAGTCCGAGCCCACCACCAGGTGATAGCCGCTGCGATAGGGCGGGCGCACCCGGAACAGGCCGAGACCCGTGTCGTAGCCCACCGGAGCGTCCTCGACATCGTACTGGACCGACTGGGTGATGTACGAGCCGAGATTGCCCTGGACCGCCCCGCCGAGCGCGCCGCTCCGGCTGCGGTAATGGGAATCGGTCAATAGCTGCCCGATGATCACCCGCGAGGAGCCAAGCGAGGGGTGCGGAGTGACGATCGCGAAGCTGTCGCCGATGTTGCGCGTGACGCTGAACGCGCCGCCGGCATAAGCCAGCGCCGTCGAGATCCGGGCAGTGCTCACCTGGCGGTCGTTTAGGTTGCCGAAGCCAGGTCCGGTCGCGCTATGGCTGGCACTCGCCGCGAAGCGGTTGCCGATGTAGCTGGCGTAGCCCTGCACGCCCGAGCGCGTCGGGGAATGGGCGACAACGCCGCCATAGCCGATCGATCCGACATAGCCGTTGGGAGCATGTTCGAAGTTGAGCTGGGCTTCGCGGAAGCGGCTGTCATACCGGCCTTCGGCGCGATTGCTGTCCGACGGCCGCCACACCAGTCCGACCTGGAAGCCCAACCCACGATTGCGCGTGTCGCGCGACCGCAGGCCATTGTCCTGGTAATCGACCCCGAACCGCGCGAACCACTTGCGCGACAATTGGTAGAAGCCGTCGGCGAACAGGCGGTAGCTGTCGCCCGCAGGGCGGCGGTTGCGGACGTAGAAGGCACCGACCTGGCCGCTGAATTTCTGGCTGAAGATACGAGTGAGCGTCGCCGAGGTGGTGACAAAGGTCGAATTGACCTGGTCGGGCGCGCCGAGGCCGGTGAACAGGCGCGACTGGGCCGTCGCCTGAAGGTTGAGCGACATCCCCCGGTCGCCATTGTCGATCGCGAGGTCGTAGAGGAGGCCCGCGAACCAGCCGTTGCCGACCCGGCTCCGGCTGGCCGCCGCCGACATGTCGAGCCGGCCGGGTCCGAGGAGGATCTGGGACTGGAGGCCGGCCTGCTGGACGCTTCGGCTTCCCTGCAGCGTCAGACCCACGGCGGGATGGTTGCGGAAGGATTTGCGGACGAAGCCGCTGAACGCCAGCTCTCCGTCATACACGGGCGAGAGGCCGAACCGGCGCGCCATCCGTCCGACATAGGCGCCGCCTTCCCAATCTCCCGGCGCAAGATCGATCGGATCGAGATAGGTCTGGAGGTTGAGCGACTGCGCGATCCCGCTCTCGTCGCGGACGTTGATCCTGATGTCGTTGGATCCGGCCAGCAGCGGCAGGTTGTTGAGATCATAGGCCCCCGGCCCGAGCTTGATCTGCTGGAACAGTCCGCCGTTGCGATAGACCTCGACGGTCGACTCGCGCTGCAGGAGAAGCTGGCGGTTGCCCTGCAGGACGGCCGAGCGGAAGCTGTCGAAACGCCGTCGCTGCCGCGAGATGCCGACCCCGCCCATCTGGACATAATTCTGCTGGAGGCGGACTTCGGGAGTGAGATCGCCGGCAAGCGCGCGCAGATACCAGTCGGGCTTGTCATAGACCAGGCGGACGAAGTTGCGGTCGAACGCGAAGTCGGGTTGCGGCTGGCCGGGACGGCGGTCGGCGAACTGACCCGCGCCCTCGATCACCAGTCCGAGCATCCGCGCCGCCGACGTGAAATAGATGCCGGGATGGCGCAGCCCGGCGTCCGGCCCGTTCCAGGCGTAGGTCTGTGACAGCGAAGCGTCGAGCAGGAAGGAAAAAGGCTCTGGCGACGCGTTGATCTTGTTCTCGGCCTCGAGGTTGGTCGGGCGGAACAGGTCCTGCGCGCGGCGCATCGCGGGATCGATACTGGCGATGGCGAGCGCCACATCGGCCTGCGAGAAGGCGAGGTCGATCCCGCTCGGACGAACATCGTCCGGGGAAACGGCCGTTCGGCCCGCCAGGGTCGTATCGAGGCGCGCAAGGCCGGCGTCATTGAGGAGCGGACGCACCAGTTCACGAAAGGGCGCGGCCGGCAGCGAGACGCTGCCGTCGGGCGCAATCGCGATGCCGATCTCGCCAAGATCGCGGCGCCCGAACTGCACGTTGACGATGAGGTTGGTGGGCTTGCGGCTCTGGCTCTGGCCTTGGCCTTGGGCGGGCAAGCCGACCGGTGGCGGCGCCGGGACGGGACCGGGCTTGAGCGGGATGGTCACGCCTTGCGCGAGCGCAGCAGGCGCGAGCCCTGCAAGGAGCAGGCCGACACTGAGGTGGCGCATCGGTCTCAGTCGCTGAAGCGGACCCGGATCGGCTTGTCGGCGAAGCCAGCCCCGGTCGGAATCTCGAAGGTCCGTTCGCCTTTCAGCGCCGGCACGTAACCTGCGCCCAGAAGCTCGCCCATCCGGCTCTTGGGAAGAACCAGCTTGAGCGGCTTGCCGTCGGTGCCGGTCCCCTCGATCGTCCAGTTGACCCCCGCGAGCATCGCGTAGCGAGCGCCCGAATTGGCCACGGTGACGGCGACCCCAGGCACCTTGGACGCCGCGGTCGCGGAGCCGGTTGCGGGGTCGCGGGGTGCGATGCTGGTCGGGCGCGCGCTCACGACCTTGATCTTGGGTTCGGCTCCGGGCGGGGCGACCGTCACCAGCACCTTAATGTGGTAGACGAGCTGGACCTCCACCGACGCCTTGGTCTTGTCGGCCTTGGCCGGGTCCAGCGGCACCGGCACCTGGTTGATCGAGGCATAATAGCCCTGCGAGGCCGCAATCTCGCCGCCGACCCACTGGAGGCGGATCATCTGGCGTTCCTCGGGCTTCACCACGCCTTGCGGCGGATAGACGATGAAGTCGCCATCGGCCGGTGTCTCGACCGTCTTTCCGTCCGCGGTCACGTCGACGCGGTACATCCGCACCTCATAGGGGAGGTTCTGCTTGAGGACGTTGCTGAGCTGGATCCGCCCGGTCGTGGCGGCGCCGCGAGTGGTCAGTTCGAGGACCATCGGCGAGACGTTCATCGCTCCCGCCGGCGTGGGCGCAAGAATCAACGAAAAACTGGCTAGCAGCAGGCAGAGCCGGCGTAGCAGCGGTACAGGCATGACTTCCCCCTCGTGCGAGAGCGACAGAGCCTGACGCAGGCCAAACGCCACTCCCCGGCGACGTTACTCTCGATTGAAAAACAGTGTCACTAGGGACAGGGATAATGATCAATTAATTCCGTGCCTTGCCGCGACGGTTCGGCATCGGAAAGAAAGGGCGGCGCGGCCGAAGCCGCACCGCCCAAACGCCCCGCGGTCTTAGATGATCGCGAGGTTGAGGGTCAGCACGCCCTGGTAGGTGCCGCCGATCAGCGCCTTGCCGGTGACCTGCTGGACGCCGACCTGGATCGACAGCGGCGAACGCCACGCCCCGAAGTTGCCCGAAGCAGCGTTGGCATTGTAGCCCACGACGACCGACTGCGGAGTGCCCGCAACAGCGCCGGCGCTCGACGACACGCCGGTAAAGCTGGCTTCGGCGTTGTACGGGATGTTCGCCTGGAACTGGTTGGAATCATAGCTGATCCCGCTGTTGTTCACGAGGCCGCGGATGTCGTCCTTCGAAAGGCTGAGCTGGTTGGTGTAGTTGCACCCGGCGGCGGCCGAGTTGATCTGCACCGTGCCCGGGCCGGTCATCATGAACAGGGTCCCGACGGCCTGGTCGTCACCGGCCGAGATGCCGATGGTGCCGAGGTCGATGGTGCCCGACAGGCCGACCGAACCTTCGTCGACGCCCTGGATCGCGCAGGTCTTGGTGACCTCGCCGCGAAGCGTGAACTTGGCGGTCAGGTTATCGTCAGCATCCTCGAAGAAGTTGTCCGGCGAGCTGCCGCTGTAGCTGACCTTGTTGGCGCTGTGGTCATTGTCGGTCAGTGTGCCCCCTACCGGCGCAGCATTGGCGGCCGTGGTGATGAGCATGCTGGCTGCCGCCAGCAGAAGAGCCTTTTTCATCTACGTCTTCCTTCCCCTGGTTCACGCGATTGGCGGCCGCCCCGATCAGATCGGGGACAAGGTGACCGTGATCGTTTCCCCGTAATTACCGGCGAGCAGGCCGGCGCTGCTGTCCACGCGCCCGAGGGTCACGCGGACGTCCATCCCCTGGTCGGCGATTGCCCCGGCCGAAGAGATTGATTGACTGCCGAGAAGGTCCGCGCTGCGGAGCATGCCCGTGAGCATGACCGGCGCCGGGCGACGGGCAGGAATGGCGATGTCGAGAGTGTAGGGCAGGCTGCCCGCATAGGGACCCTGGCCATGCGGAAAATCGCGGTTTGTCAACGCGCCGCGTTCCGCCGAGAACTTAAGGACGAAGGGAACATTGCAGCGCAGCGAAACCTTAAAGTTCGCCTGCTGGCCGCCACTCCCGAGTTCGCCGAAGTCGGCCGAGCCGCCGTTGCCCATTCCGCAGGCCCCGTCGACAGTTCCGTGGACCCGCACGCGCTGCGAAGCCGCGGCGTCGAGCTGGTCCGCCGAGGCCGGTTGCGAAAGCAAAGCAATACTGATGACGCCCAGCAGTGCTGGCGCCGCAAGCGAACGCAACATTGACTACGCTTCCCCTCCCCGAGCGAGCCCTGCGTTAACTGGCCGGCCCCCGACTCGGGTTAAGGAATTCATAACCAATTTAGTAAAACTGTCCAAGCGTTGCCGGTGAAAGCCGTCTCATTTTGAGATAAGTCGGCTTGCCGACGTTGCGATTTCTTTCTCTGTCCTACTATGCCGAGCCGGCATGAGGCTTGAAGTAGGAGTGTTGATTTCGCCGCGCGTAATCGATCGTCCGTCAGACCGCACAGACAGCGGCGCAGACGTCTTTCCAGCGCATCGCTAACGAAGGCCACTATTAACGGGCGTGCCTCCTCGGTGGCCGGGCGGAAGCGCGGAACCGTGTCCCCGCGCCTAGCCGCGGTCAGCGCGGGCGCGGATTGGCGCGCTCGAACAGGTCGCGCAGGTTGGCGGCGAGGCGCATCGGGTCGAACGGCTTGGCGATGACATCGAGCGCGCCCGCCTGCTTGAGGTCACGCATCCGGTCGGGCATCAGGCTCGCGGTCATGAAGACCGCCGGCACGGCCGCGGTTCGCGGCGACTCGCGCAGCCGGGCCAGCAATTCGTCGCCGGTCATTCCGGGCAGTCCGTAATCCAGCAGGAACAGGTCGGGCACGACCATGTCTGGATCGGCCAGCAAAGCGGTGCCCGAAACGTAATGGCGCACCTCGAGCCCGTTCATCTCGACCAGCGCCAGGCGCACGACCATGGCGATATCGGGATCGTCCTCGACCAGGATGATATGGCGGAGCGTGCTCATGCGGCGGGCAACTCGATCCAGAAGGACGAGCCGCCACCGTCGCGCGGAGAATAGCCGATCCGCCCGCCGTGCTGCTCGATGATCGCGCGGCTGATCGCGAGTCCGAGGCCGGTTCCGCCATGACCGCGGCGATTGGGGTCGATCGCCTGCGAGAAGCGCTCGAACAGGCGGTCGACGAAGTCGGCGGGAACACCGCTTCCGCGGTCGCAGACCTCCACCCGTACCCCGCGCTCCGTCATGACGGCCACGACATCGACCTCGGCCCCTTCGGGACTGTGGCGGACGGCATTGGCGATGAGGTTGGTCAGCACCTGCAGCAGCCGCCCGGGGTCGCCCGAGACCGGCAAGGTCTGCCTCGCGTGACCGACGAGCTTCACGCCAAGGCTATGCGCGAAGGGCTGGTTCTGCTGCACCGCGTCGCGGACCACGTCCTCCATCAGGATCGGGACCATGAAATAGCCGGTCTGGCCACGGCTCAGCCGCTCGATGTCGAGGATGTCGTCGATCAGGCGGTTGAGGCGGAGCGAATTCTTCTCGGCCATCTGCAGCATGAGCTTCTCGCCATCGCCGACCTTCCCCTCGATGCTGCTGTTGAGCAGCGCCAGCGCACCGCGGATCGCGGTCAGCGGCGTGCGCAGTTCGTGGCTGACGGTGGAAATGAATTCGTCCTTGGCCCGGCTCGCGCTCCGCTCGGCGGTGAGATCACGGACCGCGACGATGAACCCCTGCCGGTCATCGAGCCGGATCCGGACCGAATGGAGGAGCCGGCCTTCGCGGGTCGCGATGGTTCGCTCCGAGCTCGGCGTGTTGCGGATCGCCTCGAGCATTTCGGGGACCCAGGCCTCGGTCGCCTCGGGCCCGAACAGGCCCCAGTTGATGCTGATCCGGAGCATCTCGGCCGCATCCGCACCGCGCCGCTTCATCTCGTCGGGAAAGCCGTGCAGCTCGAAGAAGCGCTCGTTCCACAAGGTCAGCTTCAGCGCGTCGTCGAAATAGGCGATGCCTTGGTCGACGTTGTCGAGCATGACCCGCAGGAGGTCGGTCTGGCGCTTGAGCTCGCGCTCGCGCCGCTCGGAAACGAAGCTGTCGAGGCGGGTCTCGATCAGGCTCGCGGCGACGTCCGCGAGGTGGCTGAGCAGCTCGCGCTGCTCGGCCGAGAAGTTGCGCGGCTGGTGGTCGATCACGCACAGGGCACCGACCGCGACCCCGGCAATGGTCACCGGCGCACCGGCGTAGAAGCGGATGAACGGATGGCCGGTCACATGGTCGTTGTCGCGGAAACGCGGGTCGAGCAGCGCATCCTCCACGACCATTACCTCGGCCTTGCGCACCGTGTGGCTGCAGAAAGCGCTCTCGCGGCTCGTGCCGGTTCCCGAGACCCCGCACACGCCCTGGAACATCTGGCGGTCGCGGCGCAGCACGGTGAGGAGCGCGATCGGGAAACCGAAGACCTCGGCCACTGTGCGGCTCAGCTGGTTGAACGCCAGTTCCTCGCCCTCACCGAGGCGATAGCGCGCAATGACCCGTTCGCGCAGGTCGTCCTGGGACTCGATCATGCTCTCCATCCGTTTGCTTTTTCGTTGCGCTCGGCTTTGACCCGCGCCGAAATGGACCACGCCCAATCGAATGGCTTGCCCTTTGCCGCATTTGCGGGCGTGGTGGGGCGATGGGTGGAACGATCATCTACGTCGACGACGACGAGGACCTGCGCGATCTGGTGCGAATGGCACTGGCGATGGAAGGCAGCCTCGAGATGGTCGCCTTCGCCTCGGGAGCCGAGGCGCTGGCCGAGGCGCCCGGTCTTCGGCCGGACCTCATCCTGCTCGACGTGATGATGCCCGGGATGGACGGGCCCGCGACGATGCGGGGACTGCGCGATCATGCTCACCTTGCCGACGTGCCCGTGGTCTTCATCACCGCCAACGCGCGGCCGGGCGAGGCCGAGCGACTGCTCGCGCTCGGCGCGGCGGGACTGATCGCCAAGCCCTTCGACGCGGTGCGGCTGGCGGCGACGCTGCGCGGATATCTGGGCTGATGGACGATCCCATGGGGCCCTTGCGCGAACGCTTCAGGGCGCGCGCCGCGACCCATGCGGAAGCGCTCGACCGCGCGGTGGCGGCGCAGGACGAAGCCGCGCTGGTCGCACTGGCGCACAAGCTGGCGGGAAGCGCCGCCATCTTCGGGTTCGCCGAGCTTGGCGCATGCGCGTCGCAGATCGACGAGGCGGCCGCTGCGGGCGGGCCCACGCTCGACCTTCCCGCGGTGGGCCAGCTGCTGGCCGGGCTTCGTGCGATCGCTCACGACGCCGACTGAAAGCCCTTGCGGGTCATCTGACCCCAGCCCTGGTGCTTGCGCAGGAACTGCCACAGCCCGCGCACCCGCCAGACGTTGCTGATCTGCCGGTAGCCCAGGTTCTCGACCACCGCGACGAAGGTCAGGACCGCCAGGTCGCGCGCGCGCGCGAAGCGGCGAAGCTCGACTTCCTCGAGGATCAAGGTCGCGACGCTGATGAAGATCCCGAAGGTGAAGGTGACCGCGAGGAAGGCCAGCAGATAGTCGATCGAGAGCAGGCCCGCCGCCCACAGCAACGGAATGAGGAAATAGCCGAGCACCTCGATGACCGGCCCCAGCACGTCGACCACCAGCACCTGGCCGAAGGCGAGGAATCCGACCCGGCCATATCTGGGATTGAACAGCATGTCGCGATGCTTGGCGAAGGTCTCGAGCGAGCCGCGCTGCCAGCGCGCGCGCTGGCGGCCGAGGACGGCGAGATCCTCGGGTGCCTCGGTCCAGCAGACGGGCTCGGGGATGAAGTCGATCCGGTAAGGCCGCCTGAGCTCGCGCATGTGGCGATGGAGCTTGATCACCAGCTCCATGTCCTCGCCGACGGTGCCGTGGCTGTAGCCCCCGACCTCGAGCGCCAGGCGGCGGCGGAACAGCCCGAAGGCCCCCGAAATGACGGTCAGCACTTGGAGCTGGCTGAGCCCCAGCCGCGCCATCAGGAAGGCGCGGAGATATTCGACCACCTGCACCAGGGCGAGCGGATTGCGTGGCAGCCGGACGTCGGTCACCCGCCCGCGCTCGATCGCGCTGCCGTTGGCGAGGCGGATCGTGCCGCCCACCGCGACCATCCTATCGGGGTCCTCAATGAAGGGGCGGACCGCGCGCAGCAGGGCATCGCTCTCGAGCAGCGAATCGGCGTCGATCGAGCAGAAGAGCGGCGCCCGGGCGAGGTTGATCCCGGCGTTCAAGGCATCCGACTTGCCGCCATTTTCCTTGTCGATCACCAGCAGCCGCGGGAGGCGCGGATTGGCGTAGAGCCCACGGATCGGCTGATGGGCGACGGTGAGGTCGTGATAGCGATCGATGGGCTCGACCTCGAAATGGTCGATCAGCCGCTGCAGCGTCCCGTCGCGCGACCCGTCGTTGATCACCACCACCTCGAACTCGGGATAGTGGAGCGCGAGCAGCGAGGTGACGCTTTCGACGATCGTCAGCTCCTCGTTGTAGGCGGGCGCGAGCACGGTGATCGGCGGCGCGCGGTCAGCGTAGCGCTGCCACAGGAGCGAGGAGCGGACCACCGGCGGGCGTCGCGACAGGCTGATCGCGGCGAACAGCAGCTGGACGAGATAGATGAGGATCTGGGCGAGGCCGGTGACGATCACGATCCAGGCCGTGACCTCGGCCGCGCGCACGGCCATGGCTTCCCACCAGGCGAGATCGGTCATGCGAGCGCGGCCTGTTCGATAAGCGAGAGGCGCGCGACTTCGCGGGCACGGGGCGATCCCGCCTCGGTGACATGGGCGAGGCAGCGCCGCCCCTGCGCCCCAAGCCGCGCAATCGCCTCGCCGGCCCGGTAGCGCACCCACCAGTCGCCGTCGTCGAGCAGGTCTTCGAGCTCGTGGAGAAGATCCAACAGGCCGATCCGGCCCGCCGCCTCGGCCGCCGCCGCGCGGACGAACCAGGTCCGGCTGGCGAGCCCGCGAACGATCGCCGGCCGGGCCGCGGGATGGTGCAATTGCCCGAGGGCGCGAAGATAGCGCGGAAGCTCGGGCGCGTCGTCGGGCGCCTCGACCGCGAGGCTGGCGATCACCGGTACCAGCGAATAGTCGCCGCTCCCCGACATGGCATCGATCGCGGCCGCCTTGAGCGTCGCGGGGGTGGCCGGGTCGAGCAGCAGCGCGCGCGATTCCTCGGGGCGAACCCGGGCAATCTCCTCGATCAGCGTGACCACCAGCATCGACTGCTCGCTGATCCCGAGCCGAAGCCGCTCGACCAGTGCGGCGAGCGGCGGCGCGCGGCCCGAGCTGGCCAGCGCCAGTGCAGCCGTCAGCCGAACGTCGGCGCTACGATCGTCGAGCGCCGCGTCGAGTGCATCGGTGGTTCGGTCGTCGGGAAAATGAGAAAGGCTTTCGGCGGCGAGGATTCGCTCGCGATGACTGCCGCGGCGCAGTTGCCGGGCCAGGGTCTCGGCGACCCCGAGCCTGGTCGCGGTGGCGACGAACTGGTCGCGCTCATCCCCGCGAACGATCGAGATGAGCTCGCCGGCGATCTGCGCGAGGAGCGCGCGCCCCTGGGGCAGTCGCTCGATCTCGGCGTCGGGCGCGCCCTCGAGCAGCCGCGGCACCAGCTGGTCGCGAAACGCCTTGCGCGTGGCGGACCGCCGCGCCGAGACCATGCGGCCGAGGATCAGTCCGGCCATGATGACCAGCGCCGCCAGGCTGAGTGCCAGCGACAGCGACCACAGCCCCGCGAGCCCGATCAAAAGCGAATCCCGCCGCCGACGGAGAAATCGGTCCGGTCGGCACCGGCCGGGAGGTCGTGACGCGCGATCGAGAAGCGAAGAAACCGCCGGTCGCCGAGGGACGCCTCGACCCCGCCGAACAGGCTGCGGTCACGCAGGGGCACGCCCTCGGAGAGGTCGGGCGCATTGGCCGCGCCCGCGAAGAGCCGAAGCCCGTCACTGACCTCGGCGTCGATCCGCCCGAGCGCGCCGATCTGCGTCCGTCCATCGCCCCGCAGAACGATCAGTTGCGCGGTTCCCCACAGCCGCCCGCCCGCGACATATTGCTCGATCCCCGGCTTCGCCAGCGCAACGGTGCCCGAGCGATAGTGGGCGACTCGGGTGTCGAGGGTCAGCAACGTCGGTGCAGGGGTTGCCCGGACCCGCCAACGCGCGCCCGCGCCAAGCTGCCAGACGGGGCGAAAATCGGCGTCCGGCGTGGCCCCCGCAATGAGCGACACCGCGAACCCCGGCGCAAGGCTGCGCTCGGCCGCGACCTCGGCATAGACGTCGCTGCGCCCGAAACGGCGGCTGGCTTCGACCCTCAGGCCATAAGCGCTCTCGCCGTCCTGATAGCGCAGCTGTCCGGCAAGCTCGCGCCAGTCGGGCTGGCGTCCCGACAGCTGGCTGGCACCGCCGTCGAGATCGAAGCGCCAGCGCGGCGGCCGGTCGCGGTCGATCCGGGCGAGGCCGAGCCTCGCATCCTCGTAGCCGGGCGCGGCCGCGAGAACCTGTCGGAGCGCCCGCTCGGCATCGCGAGGGCGGCCGAGGTCGATCAGCGCGAGCCCATATTGGAGGCGGGCATCGACATCATCGGGGTGCGCGGCAAGCCAGCGCTCGAGCCGCTCGGCGGCCTCCGCCGGTTGGCCGGCACGCCGCGCCGCGACGGCCGCCTCATAGTCCGACGGCTGCGCCGGGACGAGGGCGACGGACGCCATGCCCGCAAAGACCAGGAACGGCGTCATCAGGCGGAGGCCGGAAGCAGCCGGGCCAGCCGCGCCACCAGCTCCTCGGGGATGAACGGCTTGGCGAGATAATCCGACGCCCCGAGCCGAAGCGCGGCGACGATGTCCTGCTCGGCCTTCCGCGCGGTCAGCATGATGATCGGGATGTCGCGGGTCGCGCGATCCTCGCGCAGGCGCCGCAAGACCTCGTAGCCGTCAAGCCGGGGCATCATCGCGTCGAGCACCACCGCGTCGAGCCGCTCGGCGCCGGCGATGTCCATCGCCGCCTGCCCGTCGAAGGCGGTCAACACCTCATATCCCTTGGCCCGCAGCCGGAACTGCAGCAGCTCGACCAGAAGATCGTCGTCGTCGCAGACAAGGATACGCAACCCAGTATTCGTCATGAATTGATTCACTTGCTTTCAATAAACGGCAGATTTCCGTGAACGACGACGAATGCTGCCCGGCCAGCCGCCAGTCATAACGGCAGCGCGCCCGCAAATCATCCTCGGTTACGGAGGTTTTTCCTGCCAATCGCAAGTTCAAACCGGAATGGAAGTAAAATAGCTTCTGCGATCTCGATGCGGCAATGCTGCCGGTCCTTCCGCAGTCACCGGAAATCCCGGAAAATCGCGCATCCCTTGGGCATATGGCTTTGCGCAATACTGTCCGACGCGATGGCGCTTGACGCTGCGCTACAAATGTAGCAATTCACGCTACAGATGTAGCGCAAGGACCGAGTCGTGCTCAACCGATTGCCGCCCAAGGAACGCCAGATCGTCGACCTGCTCTACCAGCGGGGCGGCCTCACCGCGGCCGACGTCACCGACGCGCTTCCCGACCAGGTCAGCGGCTCGGCGGTCCGGACCATGCTTCGCCGGCTCGAGGACAAGGGCTTCGTCACCCGCGCCGACAGCGAGCGCGGCTTCGTCTACAGCCCGACCGTCTCCGACCAGACCGCGCGCAAGTCGGCGCTGAGCGAGGTCGTCCGGGTCTTCTTCAACGGCTCGCCCACCAGCGCCGCCAGCGCTCTCCTCGGCATGTCCGAGCGGATCGACAACGCCGAGCTCGACGCGCTCGAGAAGATGATCGCCGAGGCACGCAAGGCGAAGGGGAAGTAGGATGGAACAGCTCGTCGCCTTCGTCCTCAAGTCGTTTCTGATCGCCGGGGTGACGCTCGGCGTCCTCCACCTCCTGCGCGGCCGCTCGGCCTCGGAGCGGAGCATGGTCGCGCATTTCGGCCTGTTCGCCCTGTTCGTGCTTCCGCTGGGGTCGATGTTCCTGCCGCAGCTGGTCGTGCGCCACCCGATGCTGGCCGCCGATGCCCCGCCGATCGCCGCCGCGGCCGCCCCCGCCGCCGCCCTGCCGGCCACCACGGCCACCGTTCCCGCACCCGTCGCCGACAGCTTCAGCCTGCTCGACCTGTGGCCGCTCGTTTACGGCCTGCCGGTCGCGATCCTGCTCGGGATCACCATTCTCGCCGTGCTTCGGCTGCTGGCGCTCAGGACCAAGGCGTCGGTGCTGGTCGAGCCCAAGTGGCTGAGCGCGCTCGCGCTCGCCCAGCGGCGGATGGACTTCAAGCACGGCACCGCGCTCCTCACCAGCCGCGACCTTCACTCGCCGATCAGCTGGGGCCTGATCAGTCCGGTGATCCTGCTCAACGAGGAAGCGCTGAAAGCGGAAGGCGAAGCCGAGGCGATCATCGCACACGAGCTCGCCCATGTCCGCGGCATGGACTGGGCCAAGCTGCTGCTCGCCCGGATCGTCACCGCCATCCACTGGATGAACCCGCTCGCCTGGATGCTTGCCCGCGAGGCGCATCAGCTGCGCGAGGAAACCGCCGACGACGCCGTCCTCGCGGCCGAGGTCTCGGGCCCCGATTATGCCCAGTTGCTGGTCGGAGTCGCCCGCCATGACTGCAAGGGGCTGCTGCTGGGCGCGCATGGAGTCGCCCCGTCGAACGGGAGCCTGAGCCGCCGGGTCCGCCGCGTGCTCGACGGCTCGCTTCCGCGCACGCCCGCCGCGCGCGGCTTTGCCGCGGGAATCGCGCTCGGCGTGGTCGCCACCGCCGCGCCGCTCGCCGCGCTCACCTTCGCCCCTGCCGAGCGGGCCGCGGCCGCCGACAGCCTGCTGCGCGCGCCCGAACCGCAGCGCTCGCTGCCCGCCGTCGTCGCCCGCTCGGTCGCCGGGGCCGCCGCGCTCACCAGCGAAGCGGTCGCTGCCCGCGTCACCTCGGCGCTGACCGGAGACGACGCCCCCGCCCCCGATCTCGAGCGCCGGATCCGCGCCCAGGTCCGCGCCTCGCTGGTCGCGCCCGAGCCGCCGCTCCCGCCGCTGCCCGCCCGCGCGCCGCGCCCGCCCGCTCCGCCGGCCCCGCCGCGCGACGATCTCGACGAGGCGATCGAGCGGGCGGTGGCCGCCAAGTCGATGGGGATCACGCCCGAATATGGCGCCCAGCTCCGCGCCGCCGCGCCTGGCCTGCGGATCGACGACGAGGATTTGATGGGCCTCAAGGCCGTCGGGGTCACCCCGCAATGGCTGAGCGAGATGGTCCGCTCTGGCTACCGCGTTCGCCACGTCGAGGATTTGACCGGAGCCCGCGCGGTGGGGGTGACCGGCGCCTATGTCGCCGACCTCGCCTCGGCCGGCTATCGCAACCTCGATATCGGCGACCTGACCGCGATGCGCGCGCTGGGCGTCACCGGCAATTACATCCGCTCCTTGAAGGCCGCCGGAATGACCGGGCTGACGCCGCAGCGGATCGTCGAGCTTCGGGCCCAGGGCATCTCGGCCGAGGCACTTCGGGGCTGGCGGACCAAGCCGCCACGGATCCCGCGGGTCGGGGCGGGCGCGCCCGAACCGCCCGAGGCCCCCGCACCGCCCGAGCCGCCAGAAGAACCCGACGCCGACGGCGCCCGCTAGACCTTCGCTTTCCCCTCATTGCCGACCCCTCGCCGCTCCCGTCCGGAGCGAATGGGAGAGGCTTGCCTGTTTGCCACGGAAAGGAGTTCGTCATGAACCGTCCATTCGCCCTCCTCACTGCCCTTGTCCTCGCAGGGGCGAGCCTTACCTCGACCGGCCTTGCCGCCGAGCTTGGGCCCTTGCGCTTCCGCCTCACCTCGCAGGGCGGCGGCGAGCCGAGGGTTGCGCTGCTCACCACCGCCAGCCGCGGCGCCGAATATGACAATGACATTCCGTGGCGCGACTTGCGCGGGCTCGACCAGGCCGCCCTCAAGGCGGGGCAGCCGGTTCGCTTCGCCCTCGTCCGCGACGCCGGCCGGGTCGATTGCGCGGGCAGCGGACGGGATGGCAAGGCCGATGGCACCTGCACCTTCACTCCCGACCGCGCGTTCGCCGAACTGCTCGCTCAGCGCGGAATCGGCCGCCCCGACGAGCGCGAGGCCTTCGCCCTCACCGTCACCGGGGCGGGCCGGGCCCTGGTCGAGGCCATCGCCGCGGCGCGCTATCCGGCACCCGACGTCGACGATCTCGCCGGCCTCGCCGCCCTCGGCGTGACGCCCTCCTACATCGCCGACCTCGCGGCGCGCGGCTATCGGCCAGGCAAGATCGGCGACCTGATGGCGTTCAAGGCGCTGGGCGTGACCCCGGCCTATGTCGACGAGCTCGGCCGTTCGGGCTTCGCCAAGCTCGACGCCGAGGCGATCATCCAGTTCAAGGCGCTCGACATCTCCCCCGCCTATGTCCGCTCGCTGGCCGAGGTCGGCTACGGCAGCCTCGACGCCGAGGAACTGGTCCAGCTGCGCGCGCTCGGGGTCACCGCCGACTTTATCGCCTCCTTCCAGCGCGCCGGGCACGCGAAGCTCAGCGTCGAACAGCTGGTCCAGTGCAAGGCGATGGGGATCGGGCCCGAGGACCTGCGCACGGTCGGCTCGGCCCGCAAGGTCGCCATGTCCTCCGACCAGCTGGTCGCGATGAAGGTCGCGGGCCTGCTCCCCTAGAGGACGTAGCGGACGCGGATCTGCTGGGTGGTAGGGGTCGCCGGCATGGTGAACCGGATCTCCTCCCACCGCGGCGGGCGCGGACGCATGGCGGGATTGTTCGAGAAGCCGAACCCTTCGCGTGGGATTCCGAGCGTCATGTCGAGCTTCCCGTTCTGATTCTCGTCATGGACGATCAGCAGGGCGTAGGTGCCGGGGCGGACGGGGCCGAGGTCGAGCCGCCCCGCCGCCCGCGCCGGCACGGTCCGCGCCAATGCCGTCTTGTCCGCCTTGCAGTCGAGGAACTTGTCCGGGCGGGCCGAAAGGCAGAGGTGAACCACGCCCTTGGCCGAACGCAGGCCGGTCAGGTGGACCTGGAGGTCGGCCCCCGCCTGGGGGGCCTGCGCCGCCATCAGGACGGGTGCCGAAAGCAGGAGGCCGGCGGTCGCGGCCAGAGTGAAACGCTTGGTCATGGCGGCCCCTTGCCCGATCGATCCCGACTTTGAGCTTAACGGCCCTGCGGCGGGGTCGCCAGCATGGTTTCGCCCCGCTACAGCCCGGCATGATGAAGCGCGCGGACCTGGTGATCGTCGGTGGAGGACTGGCCGGCGGCCTGTGCGCCCTCGCCCTTCGCCGCCGCCGCCCTGACCTCAGGCTGCTGCTGGTCGAGCCGGGGCCAAGCATCGGCGGCAACCATCTCTGGTCCTTCTTCGAAAGCGACGTCGCCCCCGCCGACCGCTGGCTGACCGACCCGCTGATCCGGCATCGCTGGCCCGATTACGAGGTCCGCTTCCCGGCGCACCAGCGCCACCTCGCCGAAGCCTATCAGACCATCGAGAGCGAGGCGCTCGACGAGGCCGTGCGCAAGGCCCTTTCCGCCGAGGAGATCGTCCGGGCCGAAGCCACCGACCTTGGCCCGACCCACGTCACCCTCGCGACCGGCGAGCGGATCGAGGCGAAGGCGGTGCTCGACGCGCGCGGGGGCAAAGCCGAGGGGCTCGATCTCGGCTGGCAGAAATTCCTCGGCCAGCTGCTGACCATCCCGCAGGGCCACGGCCTCACCCGTCCGATCGTGATGGACGCGACGGTCGACCAGCATGACGGCTATCGCTTCGTCTACTGCCTGCCCTTCAGCCCGACCGAACTCTTCGTCGAGGACACTTATTACAGCGACGGGCCCGAGCTCGACCACGACCGATTGCGTGACCGGATCGGCGATTATGCCGCGGCACAGGGCTGGCAGGTCGCGGACCGCAGCCGCGAGGAGCATGGCGCGCTGCCAGTGGTGATCGGCGGCGATTTCGACCGGCTGTGGCCCGCCGCCGACCATGTCGCCCGGGCCGGCGCGCGCGGCGGTTTCTTCCATCCGCTGACCAGCTATTCGCTGCCCGACGCGGTCCGCTTCGCCATCTGGCTGGCGGACAAGGCCACGTTCGACGCCCGGCTCGGGGCCGCGACCCGCGCGCGGGGCCGCCGCCACTGGAGGTCGGGTGCCTTCTACCGGCTGCTCACCGCGCTCCTGTTCCACGCCGCCGAGCCCGGCCAGCGCTACCTCGTGCTGGAGCGTTTCTACCGCCTTTCCGGCCCCTTGATCGGCCGCTTCTACGCGGGGATGAGCACCGGCTATGACAAGGCGCGCGTGCTCGCGGGCAAGCCGCCGGTGCCCTTCTTCCGGGCACTCAGGGTATTGAGGGACAGCTTGTGAAGAGTGCAATCGTGATCGGTGCCGGCTTCGGCGGCCTGGCGCTGGCCATCCGCCTCCAGTCGGCCGGGGTGAAGACCACCATCGTCGAGGCCCGCGACCGGCCCGGCGGCCGCGCCTATGTCTGGGAAAAGGACGGCCACGTGTTCGACGCGGGCCCGACCGTGATCACCGATCCCGACTGTCTCCAGCGGCTGTGGAAGCTGTCGGGCCACGACATGTCGGAGGATGTCGAGCTCGTCCCGGTCAAGCCCTTCTACCGGCTCTCCTGGCCCGACGGCGTGGTGTTCGATTACACCAATGACGACGCCGAGCTCAAAGCCGCGATGGACGCACTCAATCCCGACGACTGGGCGGGCTACCAGCGCTTCCTCGCCTATAGCGCCGGGGTCTATAACGAGGGCTATGTGAAGCTCGGGACCAAGGCGTTTGAAAGCCTCGGCGACATGCTCAAGGCCGCGCCCGCGCTCGCCAAATATCAGGCTTGGCGGTCGGTCTATTCGATCGTGTCGAGCTTCGTGAAGGACGAGCACCTGCGCCAGACCTTGTCCTTCCACACGCTGCTGGTCGGCGGCAATCCGATGACCTGCTCGTCGATCTACGCGCTGATCCACAAGCTCGAGCGCGACGGCGGGGTGTGGTTCGCCAAGGGCGGGACCAACAAGCTGATCGCCGGCATGGTCCGCCAGTTCGAGCGGATCGGCGGGACCATTCGCCTTGGCGATCCGGTCACTGCGATCCTGGCCGAGAACGATCGGGTCACCGGGGTGCGCACCGCCTCGGGTTGGAGCGCCACCGCCGACGCGGTCGCCTCCAATGGCGACGTGGTCCACAGCTATGGCCTGATCGAGGGTTCCGACCGCGGCCAGCAACAGGTCCGCGCCCTCAAGCGCAAGCGTTTCTCGCCCGGCCTGTTCGTGCTCCATTTCGGGCTCGAGGGGACGTCGGACCTCGCCCACCACACGATCCTGTTCGGCCCGCGCTACGGCGGCCTCGTCAACGACATCTACAAGACCGGGCGGCTCGCGACCGACCCGTCGCTCTACATCCACCACCCGACCATCACCGACCCGTCCATGGCGCCGCCGGGCTGCTCGACCTTCTACGCGCTTGCCCCCGTCCCCAATGCCGGCAAGGCCGATGTCGACTGGGCGGTCGAGGGGCCGAAATATCAGGAGGTCGTGCTCGACACGATCGCCGAGCGGCTGATCCCCGACGTGCGCCAGCGGATCCGGACCATCTTCCATTACACCCCGGCCGATTTCTCGGCCGACCTCGCCGCCCACCTCGGCTCCGCATTCAGCCTCGAGCCGGTGCTGTGGCAGTCGGCCTGGTTCCGCACCCACAATCGCGACGACAAGCTCAGGAACCTCTATTTCGTCGGTGCCGGCACTCACCCAGGCGCGGGGATCCCGGGGGTGGTCGGAAGCGCCGAGGCGACTGCGGGGCTGATGCTGGCGTGAGCGAAGCTGACGAACGGGCACGGCTGGTCCAGGCCGCGCTGGAAAGCATTTCGGCGGGCTCCAAGAGTTTTCGCTTCGCCAGCCAGTTGTTCGACCAGCAGACCCGAGAGCGCAGCTGGCTGCTCTACAGCTGGTGCCGCGCCTGCGACGACGTGACCGACGGCCAGACCCTGGGCCATGATGCGGAGCGGGTCGACGATCCCGCCGCCCGCCTCGCCTTCCTCAAGGCGAAGACCGCCGAGGCGTTCGCGGGCCAACCGACGGGACTTGTCCCCTTCGACGCACTGCGCGTGGTCGCCGCCGAATGCGCGATTCCCCAGGCCGTCGCCGGCGACCATCTCGCCGGGTTCGAGCGCGACGCCGGGGGGTGGCGGCCGACCACGACCGACGACCTCCTCTCTTATTGCTACCAGGTTGCTGGCGCGGTGGGCGTGATGATGGCGCACGTCATGGGCGTGCCGCCCGAGGACGAGGACACGCTCAACCGCGCAGCCGACTTGGGGATCGCCTTCCAGCTCGCCAATATCGCCCGCGACATCGTCGACGATGCCAAGGTCGGGCGGGTCTATCTGCCCGCCGAATGGCTTGCCGCCGAGGGGCTGGCCGGGGCCGACCTCGCCGATCCCGCGCATCGCCCGGCCCTCGCGCGCCTCGCCCACCGCCTCGCCGACATGGCCGACGCCTATCGCCGCTCGGCCCGGGTCGGCGCGGCCCGCCTGCCCTTCCGCAGCCGCTGGGCGGTGCTCGCGGCCAGCGGCATCTACGGCGAGATCGCGACCCGCGCCGCCGCGCTCGGGCCCCGCGCCTGGGACGAGCGGATCACCACCTCGAAGGCGGAAAAGGCCGCGCTGGTGATGGAGGCCTTCTGGGAAGCCTTGTGGCGGGTCAGGCCCGCTCCTCGTGACGGGCTGTGGACCCGCCCCGCGCACGCCTGAGCTGCGCCTCGCGGCTGGCCTGGAGCGCCTGCTTCAGCCGCTCGACCGGCGGGGCGTAAAGGAAGCCGAAGCTCACCGCCCCGTCGCGGCTCTCGACCGCATGGTGCAGCTTGTGCGCCTGGACGATCCGCTTGAAATAGGTCGAACGCGGCACGATCCGGTGCGGCAGCCGGCCGTGGACGATGACGTCGTGAAAGCCGAAATAGATCACCCCGTAGAAGGCCACCCCGGCCCCCATCCACGTCGCCCAGTCGCCCCAGCCGCCATTGAGCCCGCCCCAGATCAGCAGGATCGAGGGCAAAGCGAAGACCACGGCATAGAGGTCGTTCCGCTCGAACCAGCCGGTCCGCGCGCGATGATGGCTTTCGTGCCAGTTCCAGCCGAGCCGCGAGTGCATCACGAAGCGGTGGAGGACATAGGCGAAGCCCTCCATCAGAAGGACCGTCGATACGAACAGGGCGAGACCGGCAGGCCAGGACATGAGGGCGATATAGGGCGGGCGGCCGCCAAGGTCACCTGACCCTGCGGCCTAGCCCCGCTCGGCGATGAAGCGCATCAGCTCGGCGAGCGTGCTTTCCATCTGGTCCTGCATCTGGCTGACCAGTTCGTTCTCGCGCATCCCCTCGTGGTCGAGCGGCTTGGAATAGCTGTCGCTGAAGGCCTTGAGGTCGCTTTCGTCGAACACCCCGCGCGCGACCAGCTTGGCGAGGATCACCAAGAGGCCGTTGGTGTTGGCGATGGTCCCCGCGACCAGCGCCTCGTCGACCATCGACAGGTCGCTGCGGACTTCCTCTTCGGTCTGTTCCTCGCTCATGCGCTGCTTAAAGATGCCCCCCTCGTCGCCGTCAATCGAGAACAGCGCGAAGCCGGTCCCAGCATTGCGCCTTCTGGTCGAATGCCGCGGTATTGGCCGGGCTCGAGGACGGCAGGTCGATCAGCGCGAGCGCCGTGTCGCCGAGCGCCTTTCGTCCCATCGTCGCCGCGGTTGCCCCGTTGAAGGCGACGGCGCGGAGATCGGGCAGGCCGGCGACGAATGCCGCGAGGTCGCGCGTCTCCACCTCGCGCAATCGCTGGTCGAGGCTGCCCTGACGCCGGGCGGCATGGATCACGTCCCACAAGGCCACCCGCCGCTTCTGGAGACGCGACAGCCGCTCGCCATAGTCCAGCTCGGCCAGCGGCTCGCCCAGCACCCGCCCGACCAGCCGCCAGAACTGGTTCCGGGGGTAGGCATAATAACGCTGGGCCGCGAGCGACGCTTCGCCCGGCAGGCTGCCGAGGATGAGCAACCGGGCGTCGGCCCGCGCCGCCGGCGCAAGCCCGTGCCTCACCGCCGTGGTCATGCTAGGGGCGTCCGCCATGCCCCGTCCGTTCCGCTTCGCCATCCTCGGCCTTTTCACCCTGCTCCTCGCGCGCAGCAGTCGGCGCGATTGGACGAAACCGCCACGGCAACGCTAAAGGCCGCGCCATGGCTCCGGAGGAACTCCGCATTGCCCTCATCTCGGGCAACTACAATTACGTGCGGGACGGCGCCAACCAGGCGCTGAACCGGCTGGTCGGCTTTCTGCTGAAGTCGGGCGCGAAGGTCCGCATCTATTCGCCGACCGTCGACGAGCCCGCCTTTCCCGCCACCGGCGACCTCGTCTCTTTGCCCTCGGTCCACGTCCCCGGGCGCGACGAATATCGCTTTCCGCTGGGCCTTCCCGCCAGCGTCCGCCGCGATCTCGAGGAATTCGATCCCAACATCGTCCATATCGCCAGCCCCGACATCAGCTCGCACCGCGCGGTGACCTGGGCGCGCAAGCGCAACATTCCGGCGGTGGCCTCGGTCCACACCCGCTTCGAGACCTATCTCGCTTATTACCACCTCGAGGCGTTCGAGCCGCTGGTGCGCGGGATCCTGCGCCGCCTCTACCTGCGCTGCGACGCACTGCTGGTCCCGGCCGAATCGACCGCCTCGGTGCTTCGGGCGCAGCGGATGAACCGCAATATCGCCATCTGGTCGCGCGGGGTCGACCGCGAGCAGTTCAATCCCGAGCGGCGCAGCATGGAATGGCGGCGTAGCCACGGGATCGCCGACAACGACATGGTGGTCGCCTTCCTCGGCCGGATCGTGATGGAAAAGGGGCTCGACGTCTTCGCCGCCGTCCACGACGCGCTGGTCGCCCGCGGCGTGCCCCACAAGGTGCTGGTGATCGGCGAGGGCCCGGCGCGGCCGTGGTTCGAGAAGGCGATGCCCGACGGCATCTTCGTCGGCCACCAGGAAGGGACGGACCTCGCCCGTGCGCTCGCCAGCGCCGACCTCTTCTTCAATCCCTCGATCACCGAGACCTTCGGCAACGTCACGCTCGAGGCGATGGCCTGCGCGCTGCCGGTGGTCGCGGCGGCGGCGACCGGCGCCACCAACCTCGTGCGCGACGGCGAGACCGGCACGCTGAGCGAGCCCGGCGACCTCAACGCGCTGGCCGACGCCATCGCCGCTTATGCCGCCGATCCCGCGCTTCGCCGGCGCCACGGCGAGGCCGGGCTCGCCTATGCCAAGACCCAGGACTGGGACGTCATCAACGGCGCGGTCCTCAAGACCTATGCGCGGGCGATCGAGCGGCGCGAGCGCCTGACCCGGCTCAAGAAATAAGCCGTCGTCCCCGCGAAGGCGGGGACCTCAGCTAGATCACCCTTGCGCCCGGGGTTCCCGCGTTCGCGGGAACGACGATTCAACTCACTCGCCGCGCTCGATCCGCTTGGACGCCTCGTCGAGGATGTCGATGATCGCGGTCACCGACGCCGCGTCCCAGTCGGTCTCGGCGACCCGGTTGCGCATCGCGGCGCGCAGGTTGTCGAGCGCCCGCTGGAGCTGGCGGTCGCCCGAGCGCGGTTCGGGCCGGACGGCGTCGAGCCGCGCCAGCACCGCTGCCACCTCGGTCTTCATCTCCTCGAGGTGGGCCCGACCCGCCTCGGTCGCGGCGAAGCGCTTGCGCGACCCCTCGGCCGCCTGCTCCTCGATCAGCCCCTCGTCGGCGAGGAAGCTCAGGGTCGGATAGACCACGCCCGGACTCGGCGAATAGGCGCCGCCGGACTTTTCCTCGATGGTGCGAATGAGGTCGTAGCCGTGCCGCGGCTCGTCGGCGATCAGCCGCAGCAGCAGAAGCTTCAAGTCTCCCGAGCCGAACATCCGCCGTCCGCGGGGACCGCCCCGGCCGCCGCCGCGAAACCCGGGAAAGGGATCGCGCGTGCCATGCTCGGCGAACCAGTCCGAGCCCGGACCCCAGGGGTCGCGCCCGGCGGCAAGCGCCATGATCGCGAAGGGCAATCCCCCGCCACGGCGCCCGCCGCAGCCTGATTGATGACGTCGATGCATTCGAATATCTCCTATGATGCTTCTGAGATATATCTTATTGCATCTTTCGACAAGAGGCATGGCGTCGCGGCCCTGCATTTTCTACGAGGCCCGCGTGGCTGACCTGTTCGACGACGACTCCGCGCCCGCGCCGGCCGCGAATGTGCCGCTGGCCGAGCGGCTTCGCCCCGCCAGCCTCGGCGAGGTGATCGGGCAGGAGCACCTTACCGGCCCCGACGGCGCGATCGGGCGGATGGTCGCCGCCGGCCGCCTGTCGAGCCTCATCCTCTGGGGCCCGCCGGGCACCGGCAAGACCAGCATCGCCCGCCTCCTCGCCGATGCGGTCGGCTATCGCTTCACCGCCATCTCGGCCGTCTTCAGCGGCGTCGCGGACTTGAAGAAGGCCTTCGCCGAGGCCGAGCTGCAGGCACGAACCGGCCAGCGCACCCTGCTCTTCGTGGACGAGATCCACCGCTTCAACCGCAGCCAGCAGGACGGCTTCCTGCCCTTCGTCGAGGCGGGCGCGGTGACGCTCGTCGGGGCGACCACCGAAAATCCCAGCTTCGAGCTCAACGCCGCGCTCCTGTCGCGCTGCCAGGTGCTGGTGCTCCATCGGCTCGACGAGGCCGCGCTCGAAGCCCTTCTGGAGCGCGCCGAGGCCGTCGAGGGCCGCGCCCTGCCCCTCGATGCTGACGCCCGCGCCGCGCTCATCGCCAGCGCCGATGGCGACGGCCGCTTCCTCCTCAACCAGGCCGAGATGCTGTTCGCGGCCGGGCTCAATTCCGCGCTCGACACCGCCGCCTTGCGCGACCTCATCCAGCGCCGCCTGCCGGTCTACGACAAGGACCGCGAGGGCCATTACGGGCTCATCTCGGCGCTTCACAAATCGATCCGCGGTTCGGACCCGGACGCGGCGCTCTACTATCTCGCGCGGATGCTGACCGCGGGCGAGGAGCCCCTGTACCTGCTCCGCCGCCTGACCCGCGCCGCGGTCGAGGACATCGGCCTCGCCGACCCGCAGGCGCTGGTCCAGTGCATGGCGGCCAAGGACACCTACGACTTCCTTGGCAGTCCCGAAGGCGAGCTGGCGATCGTCCAGGCCTGCCTCTACCTCGCCACCGCGCCAAAATCGAACGCGGTCTACACCGCGCAGAAGGACGCCTGGCGAAGCGCCAAGGAGCATGGCTCGCTGTCGCCGCCCAAGCACATCCTCGGCGCGCCGACCCGGCTGATGAAGAACCTCGGCTATGGCGCGGGCTATGCCTATGACCATGACCAGGCCGACAGTTTCTCGGGCCAGGACTATTGGCCCGAGGAGATGAATCCGCAGACCTTTTATCGTCCCACCGACCGCGGCTTCGAAAAGCGGCTTGCCGAACGGCTCGCGTGGTGGAACGAGCGTCGCCAGCAGTTGCAGGAGGGAAGCTGATGTACGGACCGTCGACCACCGAGGCCTGGCGGGCGCAAGCCGTCGAGTGGGGACCGCGAATCCTGATCGCGCTGCTGATCCTGGTCGCGACCTGGATCATCGCCCGCGCGGTCAAATGGGCGCTGGCCAAGGCCATCTCCAAGACCCCCGCGCTGCAGAAGCACACGCCCGGCAACAGCCACGAGACCGTCGGCCAGCAGATCGGGACCGTCGCCAAGCTGATCGTCTGGCTGGTCGGCATCATGGCCGCCCTCAATTTCCTGAAGATCGGCCAGATCCTCGCCCCCATCAACACGCTGACCGAGGAAATCTTCGCCTTCCTGCCGCGGCTGATCGGCGCCGGGCTTATCTTCTTCGTCGGGCTGATCGTCGCGCGGATCGTCCGCCGCCTGGTCGAGACCCTGCTCACCGCCGCCAATGTCGACGGCTTCATGGCCCGTGCCGGGCTTGGCGATCACCCGCCGACGGTGCGCGCCGATCCCGAGGCCGTGCCGGCCGGTGCCGCCCCGGGTGCGACCCGCGCAACGCTCGCCCGCGCCGCCGGCATCCTCGTCTTCGCGCTGATCATCATTCCGGTCGCCATCGCCGCGCTCCAGGTCCTCGGGATCGAGGCGATCAGCGGCCCGGCGATCCTCATGCTCGACGAGATCAGCGCCGCCATCCCCCGCCTGCTGACCGCGGCGCTGTGGCTCGGCATCGCCTTTGTCGCGGCCAAGTTCCTCAAGACCATCATCGAGGCGGTGCTCCCGCCGATGGGCTTCGACGACGCGCTCCGCTCCACCGGCGTCATGCCCGCGCGCACCCCGCCCAGCCGGGTGGTCGCCAACATCGCCTTCGTCGCGATCATGCTCGGCGCCGGGATCGAAGCCGCGCACCAGCTCGGCGGCGACACGGTCGCGATCTTCCTCGTCCAGGTGACCGAACTTGGCTCCAAGGTCATCTTCGGGACCCTGATCATCGTCGCGGGCATCTTCCTCGCCCGGATCCTCGCCAACCTGGTCGGCTCCTCGACCGGCGAGGGCGGCTTCGCGCCGACCATCATCCGCTATGCGATCATCGCCCTGTTCACCGCCATCGGCCTCACCTTCATGGGTCTCGCCGACGTCATCGTCTACATGGCGTTCGGGCTGATCCTCGGGGCCGGCGCGGTCGCCACCGCGCTCGCCTTCGGGCTCGGCGGGCGCGAAGCGGCGGGCCGGATCCTCAACCACTATGCCGACCGCATCACCGGCCCGGCCAAGCCCGTCGCTCCGCCGCGCCCGGCGCGCCTCGAGGGCACCAAGGAGAAGCCGACCAACGACGGTCCGACCCTGGTGTGAGCTTTACCCGCTTCGTCGCGATCGACTGGTCGGGCGCCAAGGGCCGCCGCCACAAGGGGATCGCGATCGCGGCCTGCGGGGCGGAGGGGGCACCGCGCCTCGTCCGCCCCGGCCATGTCTGGAGCCGGACAGAGGTCGCCGACTGGCTGGTCCGCGAGGCGGGCCGCGAGCCGACCCTGTTCGGCTTCGACTTCAGCTTCGCGCCCCCTCACGCCGAGCGCGGCGCCTACCTCCCGGGCGAGACGGGCGTGCCCGACAGCGCGCGCGACTTCTGGGCCTATGTCGACGAGAAAGCCCCCGACGAGGACCTCGGCGCGGCCAGCTTCCTCGAGGCTGTCCACCGCCCCCATTTCTACTTCGGCATCGCCGACGGGAAGAAGGCCGACTTCGTCCGCTTTCGCCAATGCGACCATCGCCTCAACGAGGCCGGCGGCCGCAAGACGGCCAGCGCCTATGACGCGATCGGCGCCGCGCAGGTCGCCAAGGCGAGCTTCGCCGGCATGCGGCTCCTCCACCGGATCAGCGGACAGGTCCCGATATGGCCGATCGACCCGCTCGAGCCCGGGCGAAGCGCGGTGGTCGAGATCTATACCCGCATCTACCTGCGCAACGCAGGACTGTCCGGGACCAAGCTGCGCAGCCGCGCCGACCTCAATGCCGCACTCGCCGGCTTGCGGAGTCCCCCCGCCCGCCTGCGCTTCGAGCCCGACGACCACCAGACCGACGCGCTCGTCACCGCCGCCGGCATGCGTGCCCATGCGGCCGATCCCCGCGCCTTCGCGCCCATCGGTCTTACCCCCGCCCTTGCCCGCACCGAGGGCTGGACCTTCGGCATCGTCTAGGCCTAGGAGCGCGCCCGGGCCGGTTTAGCTCAGTTGGTAGAGCAGCGGTTTTGTAAAATAGAGCCCGTGATCCAAGCACTGCCCTAGGAAAACGGCTAAAAGGATCATTTCTTTAAGCGCTCCAGCGACTTGCTCGGTTCGTCGAACGGCGAAAACAGCGCGAGCACACACGTATTGCGAAGCCGAAACGTGCACAAAAAGGGGCACAATTCGATCCAGGCAAACTAGGGGTCAGAAGTTGAAGTTTGCAGCAAGCTTTGCAGCTCAACCCACGTGATCAGTCCATCACGATGCAGCATCCGATGACAATTCGAGCAAACCGCAACAAGGTCAGAGAGCTTGGTTGCAACCCCTGGCTCGATCATGGCCACTGGTATGATGTGATGAGCTTCGATGAATCCCGCTCCAATCTTTCCATATTTGGCCTCGAAATCGAATTTGCAGACGCTGCACCGGAAATCCTCAAGCTGCGCCTTAAAGTCGCTGACCAGTTTCTTCGACCTCTCCCGGCGAAGGTGCTGCCGTAGTTTCAGAGCGCCCTCGAAGGCTGACGGCTCGGCATCATCATACATTGCGTCTAGGTTTTTGGGCTGCAGTTCGTCTTCTCTGAGAGCCCAGATACCGCGCCGAGCCGCGACGCCGTGCACGCTACGGAAGAGGTCTCGCTTGCCCTTGAATGATTGGGCATCGGAGGAGTGTTCCTGCAAGCGACCACGAATGACGTTCTCAGTAGAGGGTGGCAGTGGAGGTGTGGCGATCTTCCGCACCGCTTCTGTGATCTGCGCAAGATGAGCCTCACCTCCCAGTGCCGAGAGTGCCTCGACTATGTCCCCAACGGTAATCGGCACACGCACCTCCACCGATACTCAAGTTGAAGAGAGCAATCCTTCACGTTCCAACACTGCTCTCACCTGCTCGAAGCAAGCAGCGATGTTTCCGGTCGGGAACCGTATTTGCCCCAGGCCTTGTATGTTAGAAAATTCCTGACACCCATCTTCGAATAGTACTATCGCTTTTGTAAAGCCAAGCCTACCTTGAAATAGACCTACTTCGTGAATGACATTCATGCGGGCTTGCGTTTGCCCGTCAGCAGTTTCGTCTTCCGCAGTCATAATGACGAGAGCGACGGCTGCCGCGTCGAGCATCTCGGCCAGACGGGCCTGATTTGTGACGCCTGCCACAGGCACTCGGTTAAACTCGTCCCATGGTAGTTTCAGCCGATCTTGAACAAAGTCTTTCAACTCGCGCCAGAGCGGTGATCGACCGTGTCCTATAAACACATTGGTACCGATACGAGCTTCTCTCCGAACTCGCTTCTCTTGTCGCTCCAAGTGCGAAGCAGCGCGTCTAGCAAGCTTGCTCGCCTCAGCGCAGACATTGAACGCCTGACGTATCTCTGCGACCTCAGCCTTCAATACAGTATGTGGGGGAACCTTGTTGCCCTGACCAACGGCGGTCCTATCCCGCGTCATCACCTGTCCCTTAGGCGACCAGATCTTGACGATCGCAGTCGCATCTAGTGCCTCCAACTTCTCCAAATCATCATTGAGCTGCGCTAAAAAAGGGTCTGGTGCTGATTTGAGTTCAGTCATCAGTATCGAGCGGATGTCAGCTTTCGCAGCCTCAAAATCCGCGGCCGCAGCGCGTGCCGCAGCACGGACCTCGGAAAGGTCAGGATCGCCTGCTTCCCGCCGGATACGAGCCATGATTTCCTGCGGATCGAATTCTTGCCAATTACCCTTGCTGCCCATGCTTGAGTAGCTGAGCCTTTCGAGACCCCACTCCTGACTGAAGTGAGCCCCGGCCGGGGGTTGCTTTAGATCGGCGTAATAGACGTTCGCGTGGTAACCCAACCATGAACCCGAGGACGCTCGACCAGCCTCAACGGCGGCTTCCTCAAGCCTTGCGAGGCTAGCTTCTGCGGCAGCAAAGACGGTGGAAGCGCGGACCGCATCCAAGTGATCGGCCAAAGCGAAGAGTTCTTGATACGCAGTCATTTCAGTCCGCTCGGAAGGTCGGGCCTGCACCCAATAGCCAAGTGAACGAAAAGACAAGATGCCCCCGCGGAGCGTGGTTCTGCAAACCTATGTATGTCGTCGTTCTGTTCCCGAAACGGATCGTGCCCACATGCGAAAAGCCCGCAAAAAGGCGGTTTTTCATTCGCTTGATTGTTGCGAAGGGCGACTTATAGCGCCTGTTCCGCCTCCCACGCGGGCTGGGGTGGCACAAATAGGGGGCACAATTAGTTCGGAACGTGTCCGAAACGGAATACAATTTGTTTTTTCTTTTCAAGGGTTTGCCGGTTTAGCTCAGTTGGTAGAGCAGCGGTTTTGTAAACCGAAGGTCGCGGGTTCGAATCCTGCAACCGGCACCACCCTTCCACCCCGACGCCGTTGACCTTTGCGCGATGAAGCGCAATCGGCGCGGGCATGGCTGACGGACAAGCCACTGACGGGCTGCTCGGCCTGCTCGAACGCCATGCCTTCGAGCTTCGCCGCTACCTGCTCGCGCATGGTGCGGGGGAGGCGGCGGACGACCTCATGCAGGAACTTCGCCTGCGGATCCTGACCGCCCCGACCAGGCCCGTCGCCGCGCCGCTCGGCTACCTCTACCGCGCCGCGACCAACCTGATGATCGACCATCGCCGCTCGCGGGTGCAGGCGCAGGAGCGCGATCACCACTGGTCGGACGCCAGCGATCGCGGCGCTGCCAGCATCGATCCCGCGCCCCCGGCCGACCGCGTGCTCGAGGGCCGGCAGCGGGCCGAGCTGGTTCGCGCCCGGCTGGCAGAGCTGCCTCAGCGCGCCCGCGCGATCCTGCTTCGCCACCGGCTCGACGGGGTCAGCCAGCGCGAGATCGCGCGGGAATATGGGGTCAGCCAGAGCACGGTCGAAAGCGACTTGCGCGCCGCCTATCGCTGGCTCGACGCCCTGCGCCACGAGATGGATGAGGAAAAGCCGCGATGAGTCCGTCTGGCGAATATGGGGACGCGATGAACCAGCCCGGCGCACCTGACGACGAAGCCCTGCGGTGGTTCGTGCGCAGCAATGATCCCGAGTTCGACGACTGGGCGGGCTTCACCGCCTGGCTCGAGCGCGATCCTGCGCATGCCGACGCCTGGCACCGCATCGCCGCGGCCGAGGCTGACCTTCTTCCGGTCGTCGCCGAGGAGCAGTCGGTGGTGCAGGACCTGGGGCCTGAGCCGGACAAAGGCCGCACCCGCCGCGGCTGGCTGGTCGGCGGCGCGGTGGCGGCGGCGCTGGCCGCCCTCGTCGCGGTCCCCGCGCTTCGCAGCGAGACGATCGCCACCCGGCCCGGTGAACAGCGGACGATCGCGCTCGCCGACGGCAACCGGCTGGTCCTCAACGGAGACACCTCGATCCGCCTCGCCGGCTGGAACCGCGACAAGGTGCGGGTCGAGCGCGGACAGGCGCTGTTCGACCTCGCCGGCAAGGACCGGGTCGCGGTCGAGGTCGGCGACCTCAAGCTGGTCGACATCGGCACCAGCTTCGAGGTCAGCCGCGACGGGCGCGCGAGCCAGGTCATCGTCGCCGAGGGCGCGGTGCTCGCCGATCCCGACGGCGCGAGGGTCCGGATCGATGCTGGCCAGCAGCTCGAGACGCTGGACGGGGCCGCGCGCCTCCGCCCGACCGCCGCGCCGCAGGGGGCGGCGGGCGCCTGGACCCGCGGCCAGCTGGTCTTCCTCGACGCATCCCTCGGCGAGGTCGCCGCCCAGCTCCGCCGGTCGACCGGACTGGCCTTTTCGGCGAAGCGTGCTAGCGGGGCGCGGCGATTCACCGGCACGCTCAACCTTGCCGACGCCCGCCGCGATCCCGGCGCGCTCTCGGCCTTGCTCGGCGTGCCAGTGCGCCCGGCCGGGGGAGGCTGGGTTCTCGGGGAGGACTGACCCTATTCGACGATTGCCATGGCCGCTTGCCCTTGCCGTCGCGGTGGCGACTCCGGCGAGCGCGTGGGCGGCGACACCGATCATCGATCTGCCCCGCGGCTCGGTCGCGAATGCCGCCTTCGCGCTGGGCCGGCAGACGGGCGCCAGCATCTCGCTTCAGGGCCAGGGGACCGGTGAGCGCCAGGTCGGCGCGCTGCGGGGCGCAATGCCCGTCGACCGCGCCCTGCAGCGCCTCGCCAAAGCCGCCGGCCTCACCGTCCGCCGGGTCGGCCCCCGCGCCTTCATCCTGTCGCCGAGGCCGGCTTCGCCCGTCCGGGTGGCGCAGCGGCCCCTCGCCCGCCCGGCCCCGCGCCCCGTCGTTGTCCCGGCTCCCGCGCCCGGAGAACCGCCGCAGGACATCGTGGTCACCGCCAGCAAGCGCGACACCCTGTCCCGCCGATTCGCCGGCCAATGGTCGAGGATCGACGGCAACGACCTCGCTTTGACCGGCGTCCGCGGGACCGAGGCGATCGAGACCCGCAGCGTCGGCTTCTCCTCGACCCACCTCGGGGCCGGCCGCAACAAGCTCTTCATCCGGGGCATTGCCGATTCGAGCTTCAGCGGCCCGACCCAGTCGCCGGTCGGCCAGTATCTCGGCGACCTGCGCACCGGCTATGCCGGTCCCGACCCCGACCTTCGCCTGGTCGACATGGAAGCGGTCGAGATCCTCGAAGGGCCGCAGGGCACGCTTTATGGCGCGGGCGCGCTTGGCGGCATCCTGCTGCTTCGCCCCAACATGCCCAGGGCGGGTAAGTGGAGCGGGGAAGCGGGCGTGGGCCTGTCGGCGACCCAGCATGGCAAGCCCGGCGGCGACCTCACCGCCACCCTCAACGCGCCGCTCGGCGGAAGCGCCGCGCTCCGCCTCACCGGCTACCGCGCCGACGAGGGCGGCTACATCGACAATCCGGTCACGGGCGAGCGCGACGTCAATCATGTCGCGACCAGCGGGGGCCGGCTCGTCGCCACCACCGAGCTTCGCCCCGGCTGGTCCGCCGATCTCCTCCTCGCCGGCCAGCGGATCCGCGGCGACGACAGCCAGTATAGCGATCGCGGCGGCGGCGACCTCGACCGGTCGAGCCCGCTCGCCCTGCCCTTCGCGTCCGACTTCGGCATGGCCAGCCTGGTCGTCCGCAAGGACGGCGGCGTGGTCCGCTTCCGTTCGACCACGGGGCTCCTGCGCCAGTCGGTCGACGAGCGCTTCGACCTCAGCGATTCCGCCACGACCCGGGCGCTCGACCAGCACAGCCGCGGGCGCGGGGTCAGCAGCGAGACGCGGCTGTGGCGGCCGATGCGGCACGGCTTCAGCTGGCTCGCCGGCCTCAGCCTGCTCGACTATCGCTACGAGGTCCGCCGCTCACGGTCCGAGCGCGGCGCCACCACACCGCTCGGCGGGGTCACCAACCGCATCAGCGAGGTCACCCTCTACGGCGAACTCGGGGCCGAGCTTTTGCCCTGGCTCGACCTCACCGCCGGCGCGCGCTGGACCCGGACCGACCTCAGCGGCGAGGGCCAGCACCTCAGCCTCCTCGCCTTCGACCGGCTGGCGGCGAGCGACCCCGACCGCAAGGAGCGCCGCCTGCTCCCCTCGGCCTCGCTCCTCGCCCGGCCGGTCGCGGGGCTGACCCTCTACGCCCGCTATCAACAGGGCTTCCGCCCGGGCGGGCTGTCGATCGCCAACGATATGGTCCAGCTCTACCGTCACGATTTGCTTGCGACCGGCGAGGCCGGGTTCCGCATCGGCAAGCCGCTGATCGACCGCTTCGACCTCGCCGCAAGCCTTAGCCGCAGCCGATGGCGGCACATCCAGGCCGATTATCTCGACGGCCTCGGCCTGCCCGTCACCGCCAATATCGGCAACGGCCGGATCTGGTCGGCGACGCTGAACGGCGGGATGCTCGTCGCGCCGGGGCTGCGGCTCGAGGGCGGGCTGGCCTGGAACGACGGTCGCATCACCCAGCCCAGTCCCGAGTTCGAGCGGCTGTTCGCGGCGACGGCGGCGCTCGGCACCGGCAGCGTGATGCGCATTCCCAACATCGCCCGGGTCGCGGGGCGGGCCGCGCTCGACTGGCGCCACGACCTCGGCGGCGGGCGCACGCTCGAGGCCAGCCTCTACGGTCGCTATGTCGGCCATTCGCGCCTGGGGATCGGTCCGCGGCTGGGCGAACGGCAGGGCGATTATGTCGACAGCGGCTTCCTCGCCCGGCTGACCGAGGGGCCGCGCGCCTGGTCGCTGTCGCTGACCAACCTTTCCGACGAGGTCGGCAATCGCTTCGCCTTCGGCGCACCCGCGCTCACCGGCGATGCGCAGATCACCCCGCTGCGCCCGCGCACGCTGCGGATCGGGCTCGACTGGCGCTTCTGATTTTTTCGCCAAGGCAAAGCGACCACGCCTCCGTCTGATGACTGAAGCCCCGGAAAAAGGCGGGGCGGGTCATCGTCCGACGGGGAACATATGCGACATCTCTACCTTGCCTCTACCGGCCTCCTTGCGCTCGCCGCCGCCATGCCGGCCGCCGCCCAGACCAAGATCGAAACCGCGACCACCACGCCGGTGACGACCGCGACGATCAAGGCCGGCACCCCCGACGACATCCTCGTCACCTCGGCCGGCTCAATCGGCGGCACCGGCCCCGTCGCGATCACCATCAACAGCAACAACAAGGTGACGAACCAGGGCTCGATCAGCCTCGGCGGGGTCGCCAACGCGACCGGCATCCTCGCCAACGCGGGGGTCACCAGCGAGATCGTCAACAGCGGCAAGATCACGCTCGACGAGGCCTATACCCCGACCGATGCCGACAATGACGGCGACCTCGACGGCCCCTTCGCCGTCGGCAGCGGGCGGGTCGCGATCCGGACGCTGGGCGCCTTCGCCGGCAACATCACCAACAGCGGCCAGATCGTGGTCGAGGGCAATGACAGCGCCGGCATCCTCCTCGGCGGCCCGCTGACCGGCAATTTCGCCAACAACGGCTCGATCAACGTGCTCGGCACCAATGCGCTGGGCATCGGCCTCGGCGACGTCACCGGCAAGGTACGGGTCGCGGGCACCGTCCTTGCCCAGGGCCAGAATGCCACCGCCTTCCGCTCGGCCGGGAATGTGACGGGCGCGATGGAGATCCAGGGGACGATCACCGCCACCGGCTATCGCTACACGCAGGCCCCCGCCGACCCCAGCAAACTCGACGCCGACGACCTCCTGCAGGGCGGCCCGGCCGTGTCGATCGAGGGCAATGTGAGCGGCGGCGTCATCCTCGCCGTGCCGCCCAAGGACACCAGCACGACCAACAACGACGAGGACAATGACGGGATCGAGGACAGCAAGGAGGGCACGGCCAGCGTCACCTCCTTCGGTTCGGCCGCCGCGCTGCGGATCGGCCACGCCTCGAACAGCGTCGCCATCGGCCCGGTCGCGGGGACCGGCACCGGCTTCGGGCTGATCGTCGACGGCAACGTCACCGGCGACGGCGTCTATACCGGGGTCAACGGCAACGCGATCCAGGTCGGCGGGCTCGGCGGCACGGTGTCGATCGCCAACGGCATCGGCATCAATGGCACGGTCACCGCCAAGTCGCTCGACCGCACCGCTACCGCAATTTCTCTCGGCGCCGGCGCGACCACGCCCGAACTGCGCAACGCGGGCAAGGTCATCGCGCTGAGCGGCAACAATGCGCAGGCCAAGGCCAACGCCGTGTCGGTCGGCGTCGGCGCCAATCTGCCCATCTTGCGCAACAGCGGCGAGATAAGTGCCTCGATCGGCAATGTCGACGGGAGCGCCACCGCGATCCTCGACACGTCGGGCACCCTCGCGCTGATCGAGAATAGCGGCGCGATTATCGCCAAGGGCGCGGCGGCGACCAGCAGCCGCAATGTCGCGATCGATCTGTCGGCCAACACCGCCGGCGCGGCCATCCGCCAGACCGCGGTCGCCGCCACCGCCGCCGCGCCGTCGATCATCGGCGACATCCGCTTGGGCAGCGGCAACGACGTCCTTGACGTCGCCGACGGAGTCCAGACGGGCAATGTCAGCTTCGGCGCGGGCACCAACCGCTACGCGCTGTCGGGCGATGCGGTGGCGACCGGCAATGTCGGCTTCGGTAGCGGCAACGACACGCTCACCCTCGCCGGCACGTCGTCGCTCAGCGGCAACATTGACTTCGGCGGCGGCGCGGACGTGCTGACGCTGACCGGCAAGACCGCTTATACCGGCCAGCTGCTCAATGCCTCGGGCCTCGGGGTCAGCGTCGCGCAAGGCACGCTCAACATCCGCAAGTCGGCGACCATCGCCAGCCTGACCGTCACCGACGGCGGCGTCCTCGGGGTCTTCCTCGACAAGACCGCCGGCGCGTCGACCGCGATCAACGTCACCGGCACCGCCTCCTTCGCGACCGGGACCAAGCTCCAGCTGTCGGTCAGCGACATCGCCAATGCCGAGGGCACCTACAATGTGCTGACCGCCGGGACGCTCACCGGCGCGTCCAACCTCGCCGCGACGACCGACCTCCTGCCCTTCATCTACAAGGGCACGCTGACCACCTCGGCCAATGCGCTGAGCGTCAGCATCACCCGCAAGTCGGCGACCGAGCTCGGCCTCAATCGCTCCGAGACGGCGGCCTATTCGGCCATCTACACCGCGCTCGGGACCGACAAGGCGATTGGCGACAGCATCCTCGGCATCCGCAGCGGCGACGCCTTCCGTTCGACCATCCAGCAGATGCTCCCCGAGCATGCCGGCGGCGCGTTCGAGGCGGTCACCGCGGGCAGTCGCGCCGCCGCCCGGCTGCTCACCGACCCGACCTCGCCCTACAAGGAGCAGGGCCGGATGGCCTACTGGATCAGCCAGGTCGCCTGGGGCTCGAGCAAGTCGATCGGTGACACCGCGAGCTTCAAGACCGGCGGCTGGGGCGTGGACGGCGGTGCCGACGTCGCGACCCCGCTGGGCCGCGTCGGCGCGTCGCTCAGCTACCTCTTCGGCCAGGACAAGAACAAGGAAACCGACGGCGACATCAGCGCCAACCAATATGGTGTCGCGGCGCATTGGCGGATGCAGTCGAAGGGCTTCCAGGCCAGTGCCCGGGTCGGCTGGGCGCGGATCAATTTCGACGGTCGCCGAAGCTTCCGCTCGACCACCGGGCCGACCCCGGTCGACCGCCAGATCGACAGCGACTGGTCGGGCGACCTCGTCACCGCCAGCGCCCATCTCGCTCAGCAGCTCTGGGCCGGCCGGCTCTATGTCCGCCCGACGGTCGACCTCGATTATGCCAAGCTCAAGGAAGACGGCTATGTCGAGACCGGCGGCGGCACCGCGCTCGACCTGACGGTCGACAAGCGGACCAGCGACGAGCTCGCGGTCAGCGGGATCCTCGCCGCGGGGATCGAATTCGCGCCCGAGCGCCAGGACGGCGGCTTCTTCACCGTGGAACTGCAGGGCGGCCGCCGCGAGATCGTCAGCGGGTCGCTCGGCAACACCGTCGCCCGGTTCGGCACCGGCACCGCCTTCACGCTCGAACCCGAACAGCGGAAGAGCGGCTGGGTCGGCGGCCTGCGCGCGCTCGGCGGGAACAGCGACTTCCGTGTTGTCGGCGACGTGACGGCCGAAGAGCGCGAGGAGCGCGTCGCCCTTTCGGCCCGGGTCAGCCTGGCGCTGGGCTTCTGAGCCCCGCCTGCGTGGCCCGCGCCTTTCCCCCGGGCGCGGGCCACGCAAATCGCCTCATTCCTGTCGATCGAAGGACATGGCCGATGTTCCAGGCGCTGGTGCTGGTCGGCCTGCTGCTGATCACCTCGACCTCGCTCGTCGCCGCCTGTCAGACGGCGCTCGCCCGACGCGAGCTGCGCGATTCGCGGGTCGTGCTCGAACGGCTCCTCACTACTCTTCGCGACCGGCTCTAGCCAGCCCACGCCCCTCGTCGATCCGCCGTGTCCGCTGGCGGAAAAGCGGCCGGCGGTCGCGCACATTGTCTTGTGGGCGCAACCAAAAGCGGCAATCATGGTCGGGCCGCAAAGTAGGCGGAGGGGGAGACGAACATGGTCCTGGATTTCCTGCGCAAGCAGTTCATCGACGTCATCCAGTGGCAGGAAGAGCCCGGCGAGCTCGCCTGGCGGGTCTATTTCCCCGACCAGGAAATCCAGAACGGCGCCCAGCTCACCGTCCGCGAGGGCCAGACCGCGGCCTTCTTCGACGAGGGCAAGCTGGTCCAGTTCTTCCGCCCGGGCCTGCACACGCTCGACACGGCGAACTTCCCGTTCCTCACCAACCTGCGCAACTGGGACAAGGCGTTCGAGAGCCCGCACAAGTCGGACATCATCTTCTTCTCGCTGAAGGAGCAGACCGGCCTCAAGTGGGGCACCCCGCAGCCGATCACCATCCGCGACGCCGAGTTCGGCGCGCTCCGCATCCGCGCCTTCGGCAGCTATTCGATCGCGATCAGCGACGTCCAGGAATTCGCCTACAACCTGCTCGGCACGCTCCCCGGCCTGCACGTCTCGGCGATCGAGCAGACGCTGCGCGGCGCGATCCAGACCGCGCTCGCGACCGGCATCGCCAATAGCGGCGTGCCCTTCCTCGACCTCGCCGCCAACCAGCAGAAGCTGTCCGACACGCTTCGCGCCGCGGTCGAGAACAGCTTCAAGCGCTGGGGCATCGGCTGCCTCAGCTTCTTCGTCGAGAGCGTGTCGCTTCCGGAAGAGGTCCAGCGCCATCTCGACAAGGGCAGCTCGATGCGGGTCATCGGCGACCTCGACCGCTACGCCAAGTTCCAGTCGGCCGAAGCGCTCGAAAAGGCCGCCGGCCAGGAAGGCGGCCTTGCCGGTCTTGGTGCCGGGATCGGCGCCGCCGCGGCGATTGGCGGGACCATGGCGCAGGGCCTCGGCCAGTCCATGAGCCAACCGGCCCCCGCCGCCGCCGCTCCGGCTGGCGACCCGTTCGAACTGATCGAGAAGCTCCACAAGCTGCTGACCGCGGGCGCGATCACGCAGGAGGAATTCGATTCCAAGAAGGCCGAACTGCTCGCGCGCCTGAAGTAAGCGAATGCCCGAGCTCGCCTGTCCGTCCTGCGGCGCGCCGGTGCCGCTGCGCTCGGCTGCCATGCCCTATGCCGTCTGCGGCCATTGCCACTCGGTCCTGCTGCGCGAGGGAGAGGGCCTGGACCTGATCGGCAAGTCCGCGGTGCTGCCGTTCGACGTGTCCCCGATCCAGCTCGGCACCACCGGGCAGGTCGACGGGATCGCCTTCGAGGTCGCCGGCCGGGTCCGCTGGAGCTGGGTCGACGGCAGCTGGAACGAGTGGCTGCTCAATTGCCGCGACGGCCAGGCCCGCTGGTTGAGCGAGGCGATGGGCCAGTTCATGGTCCTTGCCGAGCGTCCCGACCTCCTCTCCGATCCCCTGCTCACGGGCTTCGCCGCGGGTGAGCCGATCCGCGTCGGCGACCGGCTGGGAGACTATAGCGCCGCCGACATCAAGCAGGTGGAATGCCTCGGCGGCGAGGGCGACCTCCCCTTCCCGACCCCGGCCGACTGGACCATGACCAGCGTCGACTTCAAGAGCCCCGGCGGCGGCGCGCTCAGCGTCCAGCGCGACGCGAACGGTGTCAGCGCCTATGCCGGGCGCTACGTCACCCTGCCCGAGCTTAGCCCCAGAAACCTCCGCCCGATCGAGGGCTGGTCGCTTCCGGCGACGCTCGCATGACCGCCGCGCGGGTCATCGCCTGCCCCAATTGCGGCGGCACCATCGCGCTCAAGGCGGCGGGCTACACGATCCAGGTCGCCTGCCAATATTGCGGGTCCGAGCTCGACGTCACCACGCCCGACGTGCGCCTCATCACCAAATATCAGCACGCCGCCTCGGCCAAGACGCTGCCGCTCGGCGCGCGCGGGACCGTCCAGGGGGTCGAGTGGGAGGTCATCGGCTGGCTCGAGCGGTCGGACGACGAGGCGCGCTGGACCGAATATCTGCTGTTCAATCCCTATGCCGGCTATCGCTGGCTGATCGAGGCCGATGTTGAATGGTCGCTCGGCACCGCGCTCACCAGCGAGCCGGTCAATCTCGGCAGCCAGGCGTTCGAATATGACGGGCTTCGCTTCACCGCCGACTATTCGCCCGTCGCCACCACCACCGACGCGGTGGTCGGCGAATTCTACTGGCGGGTCAGCGCGGGCGACACGGTCGAGGCGACCACCTTTTCCGCCGGCGACGTCATGCTCTCGTGGGAAAGCAGCCGCGACGAGGTCAACTGGACGCTGATCGAACCGCTGCCCGGCGGCGACAGCGTGGCGGACGCCTTCTCCGCTCCGCCCGACCCCGCCGCCCCCGGCCCCGGCGGCGCGCCGCGCGGGCCCGGCCAGTTCGGGCGCAAGACGGCGTCCACCTTGCGCAGCCGGTCCGGTGCCGGAGCGCAGGCAAAGGCGCAGGGGCTGGTGCCGGTCCGCCGCGCCAGTGACGGCGACGATCTCTCCGCCATGATCGTGATGGGGATGGCGACCTGTTTCCTCATCCTCATCGTCGGCCTCGTCTTCGGCATGGGCCGGACCGCGGTCACCCAGAGCTTCAACGTCTACACCGGCCAGCCCGAGAAGACCGTGATGCTCGGCACCATCACGCTTCGCCGTCCCTATCAGGCGGTCACCATCACCGCCCGCGGCGACCAGTTCGTCAACAAATGGGTCGACCTCGACTACAGCCTCGTCGATCGCCGCACGCAGCGCGCGATCGATGCCTATGGGATCGTCGAATATTATTCCGGCCGCGACAGCGACGGGAACTGGACCGAGGGCAGCCGCAGCGAAACCACCAAGTTCGCGGGCGTTCCCGCCGGTACCTATGACGTGATGGTCGATGCCAAGGCCACGGCCTGGAGCAGTTCGCCCAACTATTCCTCCTCGTCGTCCTCCTATGCGTCGGGCTATGCCGGGAGCGGCTGGTTGGACCCGCCCGAGATGATCACCCTGCGGTTCAAGGTGGCGCCGGGCGGGGTCTTCCTCAGCAACCTGCTCATGTTCACGATCCTGATCTTCGCGCCGGTCGCCTTCTGGATGTGGCGCAAGGCGCGGGCCGCCACCGAACGCGGGTATCGCTGATGAGCCCGCGGGTCTTCCTGTTCGCCTTGTGGTGCCTCGCCATGCTCATGGGTGCGGTCGCCGCCAGTTACTACGCCTGGTCACCGTTCGCGGATGGCAGCCGAAGCGGCTCCTCCGGCTTCTACGGCCCAACCCACAAATAAGGAGGATACGGCCATGCTTTCCCTCAACACCTTCCTTGCGACGATGCTCTACGCCTTCATGGGGATCGTCATCTTCGTCTTCAGCTTCGTCCTCGTCGACAAGCTGACCCCCGGCGACCTCTGGCGCGAGATCATCGAGCGCAAGAACCTCGCGGTGGCCCTTCTCGCCGGCTCGGTCGCGATCGGCATTTCGACGATCATCGCCGCGGCGGTTCATGGCTGACGACCCCGAGGAGACGATCGGCGACGGCCAGCCGCGCCTCGCCCTCATTCTCCTCTTCTCCGTGTTCGTGGTCGCGACCTGCGGCCTCATCTACGAACTGCTCGCCGGGACCCTCGCCAGCTATTTGCTCGGCGACAGCGTCACCCAATTCTCGACCGTCATCGGCACCTATCTGTTCGCGATGGGCATCGGCAGCTGGCTGTCGCGCTACATCCGCGAGGACGAGCTGCTCGCCTTCGTCCGGGTCGAGGTGCTGCTGGCGCTCGTCGGCGGCTGGCTCGCCGCGGCCTTGTTCCTGCTCTTTCCCTATGTCAGCGACTTCCGGGTCGCGCTTTACGGGCTGGTCCTGCTGATCGGGGTCTTCGTCGGGCTCGAGATTCCGCTCCTGATCCGCATCCTCCGTCACCGCTTCGCGCTGCGCGAGCTGGTCTCGACCGTGCTCACCTATGATTATGTCGGCGCGCTGGTCGCCTCGCTCCTTTTCCCGCTGCTGCTGGTGCCGCGGCTCGGCCTCATCCGCACCGGCTTCCTGTTCGGGCTAATGAATGTCGCGGTCGCCATAGCCCTGCTGCTGGTGCTCCGGCGCGAGCGGCGGATGCGGGTCGAGCTGGTCGCGGCGGTCCTCAGCGCGATCACCCTCGTCGCCGGCATGGCCTGGGCCGAGCGAATCCAGCGCTGGTCCGAGGTCGCCTTCTACAACGAGCCCGTCATCTACGCCCATTCCACCTCCTACCAGCGGATCGTGCTCACCCGCCGCGGCAACGACCTGCGCCTCTATCTCAACGGCAACCTTCAATTCTCCTCGCGCGACGAATATCGCTATCACGAGGCGCTGGTCTGGCCGGTCCTCGGCCGGGTCGCCGACCCGCGCCACGTGCTCATCCTCGGCGGCGGCGACGGGCTTGCCGCGCGCGAGGTGCTGCGCGATTCCAGGGTCGGGAGCGTGACCCTCGTCGATCTCGATCCCGCGATGACCGCGCTGTTCCGCAACACGCCGCAACTGGCCGCGCTCAACGCGGGCTCGCTGACTTCGCCAAAGCTCCGGGTGATCAACGCCGACGCCTTCCGCTGGGTGCGGCAGGAGCGCGGCGCCTATGACGCGGTCCTGATCGACTTCCCCGATCCCACCGAATTTTCGCTCGGCAAGCTTTATACCGAAAGCTTCTACCGCGAGGTCGCGCGATTGCTGAAGCCCGACGGCGTGATGACCGTGCAGAGCACTTCGCCGCTCGTCGCCCCCAAGAGTTACTGGACGGTCGCCACCACGCTCGAAGCCGCCGGGCTCAGTGCGCGCGGTTATCATGTCTATGTCCCGAGCTTTGGCGAATGGGGCTTCACCATGGCCGCGCATCGCCCGATCGGCGACGCCGTGCGCCTGCCCGCCAACCTGCGCTTCCTCACCCCTGCCTCCGAACGAATGATGTTCGACTTCGCCCCCGACATGGCGCGGCGGGCGACCCCGGTGAACCGGCTCGACAACCAGGCGCTGGTCCGCTCCTTTTCCGAGGAATGGGCGCAATATGACGGCTGAGTTCAGTCGTCGCGGGCTGCTGGCGGCCGCGGGCGCCGGGGCGGGCGTGCTCGCCATGTCGGGCTGCGCCGCCGACGCCGCGCCCATCCCCGGCGAGCTCGGCGGCGCCGACATGAAGCGCGGCCACCAGCTTCGCGACGGCCGCTTCCCCGCGCCGACGGGGCCGGTCGAGGAGGTGCCGCTCCTGATCGCGGGCGGCGGGGTCGCGGGCCTCGCCGCGGCCTGGCGGCTGGTCGACGCCGGCTTCACCGATTTCCGCCTGCTCGAGCTCGAGGACCGGCCCGGCGGCAATGCCCGCGGCGGGCGCAACGCCGTCTCGGCCTATCCGCTCGGCGCGCATTACCTGCCGATCCCGAACCGCGAGGCGAAAGCGCTCCAGCACATGCTGCGGCAGTTCGGGATGATCACCGGCGAGAAGGACGGCCAGCCGGTCTACGACCCCTACCAGCTCTGCGCCGACCTCGAGGAGCGCCTGTTCTGGCGCGGCGAATGGCAGGAAGGGCTCTATCCCGTCATCGGCCTCAGCGACGCCGAAAAGGCCGAGCGCGCCGCCTTTTCCGCCGCCATGGCCGAGTTCGCCAAGGCGGTGGGGTCCGACGGCAAGCCCGCCTTCGCCGTCCCCAGCGCTTATTCCTCGCGCGATCCCGCCTATCGCGACCTTGACCGCCTCAGCTTCGCGGAATGGCTCGACGCCAAGGGCTGGCACTCCCCGATCCTGCGTGCCTACGTCCGCTATTGCTGCCGCGACGATTACGGGACCGAGCCCGACCAGGTCTCGGCCTGGGCCGGCATTCATTATTTCGCCGCGCGCCGGGGGTGGGCGGCCAATGGCGACGGCGACCGCGAGCTGACCTGGCCCGAGGGCAACCAGCGACTGATCACGCTCATGGCGACAAGCGCCGCGTCGCGCATCGCCACCGGGCAGACCGTCGTCCGCGCCCGTATCGAGGGCGAGGGCGTCCTCCTCGATGCATTCGATCACCGCGCCGGGCAGGGCCAGCGCCTCAGCGCCCGCGCCGCCATCCTCGCCATGCCGCATTTCGTCGCCGCCCGCGTCGCGCCCGAGCGCCTAGGCAAGGCCGAGCACAGCTATGCGCCCTGGGTGGTCGCCAACGTCACCGTGTCGCGCCCGCCCACGGGCAAGGGCGTGCCGCTCGCCTGGGACAATGTCTCGACCGCGAGCGAATCTCTGGGCTACGTCGTCGCCACCCACCAGAGCGCGAGCGCGGCGGCCGGGCCGACGGTGCTGACCTGGTACATGCCGCTCTCGGCGATGCCCCCGAAGCAGGCGCGCAAGCTGCTGCTGGAACGATCGCTCGGAAGCTGGCAGGCCCTCGTGCGTGACGATCTTCTCCAGCTCCATCCCGAGCTCGACGGCGCGATCCAGCGGATCGACGTCTGGCGCTGGGGCCATGCGATGATCCGCCCGGTCCCGGGCTTCATGGCCGCGGCCCCCGACCGGATGGAGGATGCCGTCCGCCCGCCGCTGCTGCTGGCCCATTCGGACCTTTCGGGCCTGTCGTTATTCGAGGAAGCGCATCACGCCGGGGTCGCTGCCGCCGAGGCCGCCATGCGTCACCTCGGTCATCCTCATGAGCCACTCGCATGAGCGCGCATCAGCCCTGGAACAGCGTCCACCTCATCGCCGATCTCGTCGGCGGCCGGGGACTCGACGATGCCGCGCTGATCGAGCGGGTGCTTCGGCGCGCCGCCGAGGTCGCCGGCGCGACCGTCCTCGAGGTCCGCCTGCACAGCTTCGGCGTCGGCCAGGGCGTCACGGGGATCGCCCTCCTCGCCGAATCGCACATCTCGATCCACAGCTGGCCCGAGGAAGCCTTCGCCGCGATCGACATCTTCCTGTGCGGCGCGACCTGCCATCCCGAAGCCGCGCTTGCCGCCATCGCGGAGGGGCTCCAGGCCGAGGTCCGCACCCAGCAGCTCGTCCGCCGCGCGGTCCGCGACTAGGCCTGCGTCCAGGTCCCGCCGAGCGAGCGGAACAGGTCGATCTGCGCCGTCGCGATCCGCGCATCGGCCTCGGCCAGCGCCGCCTGGGCGTCGGCCGCGGTCCGCTCGGCATCGAGCAGCTCCAGCGAACTGATGTCGCCCTCACGCTGGCGGGCGCGCGTGATGGCCGCGGCCTTCTCCGCCGCGTTGCTCGCCGACTGCAGTGCCGCGCGCCGGGCGAGCGCGTTGCGATAGGACGACAGCGCCGTCTCGGTCTCCTGCAAAGCGGTCAGCACGCTGCCGTCGAACTGGGCGAGCGCGACCTGCGCGTCGGCCTCGGACCCCGCGACCCGGGCGCGCGCGGCGCTGCGATTGACCGTCCAGTTGATCAGCGGTCCGACCAGCCAGGTCAGCGGATTGCCGCCGAAGATGTTGCCGAGCCCCGCCCCGCTCGAGCCTACCGATCCGCCGAGCGTGATGCGCGGATAAAGGTCGGCAGTCGCGACCCCGATGCGCGCGGTGGCGGCGGCCAGCCTTCGCTCGGCCGCGCGGACGTCGGGCCGCCTTGCCAGCAGCCCGGCCCCGTCACCGACCGGGATCGGCTGGGCAAGCCGCAGGGTCGAGACCCGCGCCGCGGCGATCGGCGGCAACTCGCGCGGCGTCCGCCCGGTGAGTGTCGCGAGCCGCAGCAGCGCCGCCTCGCGCTCGGCTTGGATCAACGGCAGTTCCGCCGCGCGCTGGTCGCGCAGCGCCGCGATCCGCGCGGTATCGAGCCCGTTGGCGAGCCCGACCTGGTGGCGCTTCTCGGTCAAGGCCAGCGAGCGGTCGAGCAAAGCGACGATCCGCTCCCCAACCGCCAATCGCTCGGCGGCAGAGGCCGCGTCGGCATAAGCGCGGGTCGTATCCGCGACCACCGCGACCCGCACTGCCTGCGCATCCTCGGCCGCCGCCGCGGTATCGCCGCGCGCGGCCTCGACCGAGCGCGACACTCGGCCGAACAGGTCGAGCTCATAGGCGACGTCGAGCCCGACATCGACCTGCACGTCCTCGCGCTTCTGCCCGAGGTCGGGCCCCGGCAGTTTGCCATATTGGGCGCTGGCCCCAACCCCGATCTGCGGCTCGCGCTGGCCGCGTGTTTCGCGCAGCAACGCCCGCGCCTTGGCCAGCCGCCCGACCGCGACCCGGACGTCGGTATTGGCGGCAAGCGCGTCGGCGACGAGGCCGTCGAGCACCGGATCGGCATAGAGCCGCCACCATTGGCCCGCCGGTTCGGCCGAACTCACCGCCGCGCCCTGCTGGTGGACGAAGGGCGCGGCAGCGGCCGCCGAAACCGGCGTGGCTTGATAATCAGGTCCGGTGGCGCAGGCCGCGAGGGCGAGCGCCGAGAGCGACGTCAGGAAAAGATGGTTGGTCATGCTGGTGGTCCTCATTCGGCCGGCAGCAAGGCTGGCTCGGACGACTTGCCGGCCGGGCGGCGGCGCAGGCGTTCCGCCAGGCTCCGGCAGACGACGTAGAAGGTCGGCGTGAAGATGAGCCCGAAGGCGGTGACTCCGACCATCCCGAAGAACACCGCCGTCCCCAGCGCCTGCCGAAGCTCGGCCCCCGCCCCGGTCGCGATCAGCAGCGGGACCGAGCCCAGGATGAAGGCGAAGCTCGTCATCAGGATCGGCCGGAGCCGGTCGCGCGCGGCGCGCACCGCCGCCTCGATCGGGCTCATGCCCGCGGCTTCGTCCTGCTGCGCGAACTCGACGATCAGGATGGCGTTCTTCGCCGCGAGCGCGATCAGCACCACGAGCCCGACCTGCGTCAGGACATTATTGTCCATGCCGCGCAGGTTCACGCCGACCATCGCGGCGAGCAGGCACATCGGCACGATGAGGATGATCGCCAGCGGCAGCACCAGGCTCTCGAACTGCGCCGCCAGCACTAGGAAGACGAACAGCACCGCCAGCGCGAACACCAGTGTCGCGGTGCTTCCCGCCGCCTTCTGCTGATAGGCGATTCCCGTCCATTCGGTCCGGAAGCCCGCGGGGAGCACTTCGGCGGCCAGCTTCTCCATCGCATTGAGCGACTGGCCCGAGGAATAGCCCGGCGCGGTATCGCCATCGATCTCCACCGCCGGGAAGCCGTTGTAGCGCGACACGCGATAGGGCCCCGTTCGGTCCTCGAAGGTCGCGACCGAGCCGATCGGCACCATCGCGCCCGAGTTGGAGCGGGCCTTGAGGTTGGCGATGTCGGCCTCGCTCGCCCGATAGGGCGCGTCGGCCTGCGCGGTCACCCGGTAGGTCCGGCCCAAGAGGTTGAAGTCGTTGACGAAGGCCGAGCCGAGATAGACCTGGAGCGCCTCGAAGATGCGCTCGGGCGGCACGCCGAGCATGTCGGCCTTGACCCGGTCGATATCGGCATAGACGCGCGGGGTCGTCACATCGAACAAGGTGTAGACCTGGCGCAGGCCCGGCGTCTGGTTGGCCTTGCCGATCAGCGCCCACGACAGGCCGCTCAGTTCCTGGAAGCTGTGCCCGCCGGTGTCCTGCACGATCATCCGATAGCCCCCGGCCGAGCCGATGCCCTGGATCAGCGGCGGCGGCACGATCAGCAGCCGCGCCTCGTTGATGTCGGTGGTGCGCTTCTGCGCTTCGGCCATGATGTCCTTGAGCGACACGCCGAGCTTCGCCCTCTCCTCGAACGACTGGAGCGGGATGTAGGCGGCGGCGGCATTGGGAGCCTGGGTCTGCGACGCGCCGTCGAAGCCCGCCAGCATGACCGCGCCCTTGACCCCGGGGATCGGCGTGATTCGCGCGGCGACCTTGCGCATCACCGCGTCGGTCCGCTCGAGCGACGAGCCGGCGGGCAACTGGATGACAGTCAGGAAATAACCCTGGTCCTGCGCCGGGATGAAGCCCGTCGGGGTGACCGCGAAGATCCCCACCGTCAACGCGATCAGCACCGCATAGGCCGCCATCATCCGCTTGGGCGCCTGGACCAGCTTCCGGGTTAGGCCGGCATAAGCCTCGCCGAACCGCTCGAACGCTCGGTTGAAGCGGTCGCCCGCGCCTTGCGCCAGCGCGGCGAGCCGGTTCTTCGGCGGCTCGTGACCGTGCGGCTTGAGCAGCAGCGCGGCCATCGCCGGCGACAGGGTCAGCGACAGCAGCAGCGAGATGAGCGTCGCCGCCGAGATGGTCACCGCGAACTGGTGGTAGAAAGCACCCGACAGGCCGTTCAGGAACAGGGTCGGCAGGAACACCGCGCACAGCACCAGCACGATCGCGACCAGCGCGCCCGCCACCTCGTCCATCGAGGTCCGCGCCGCCTCGAGCCCGGTCATGCCCTTGGCGAGGTTGCGCTCGACATTCTCGACCACGACGATGGCGTCGTCGACCACGATCCCGATCGCCAGCACCAGCCCGAACAACGACAGGTTGTTGAGCGAATAACCGACCATCTGCAGCACCGCGAAGGTGCCGATCAGCGAGACGGGGATGGCGAGCACCGGAATGAGCGCCGCGCGCCAGCGCTGGAGGAAGACGAGGATCACCAGCACCACGAGGACGATCGCTTCGAGCAACGTATGGCCGACCGCGTCGATCGACTGGGCGATGAATTCGGTGGGATTGTAGATCACCTTGTATTCGAGCCCCGGCGGGAAGCTCTTGGAGGCCGCCTCCATTTCCTTCTTCACCAGCTCGGCGGCGGCGAGCGCGTTCGAGCCGGGCCGCTGGAACACGCCGAGCAGCACCGTCGGCTCGCCCGACAGATAGGTATTGGAGGCATAGTCGGCCGCGCCGAGCTCGACCCGGGCGATATCCGAGACCCGCACTTGGCGGCCGTCGGGATCGCTGCGGATCACGACCTGCGCGAACTGCTGGGGGTCGGTCAGCCGGCCCTGCGCCTCGACATTGAGCTGGTAGGCCGCGCCCGTGTTGTAGGGCGGCTGGCCGAGCGTGCCCGCGGCGACCTGGACGTTCTGCGCCCGAAGCGCGGCGACGATCTCCCCCGCCGTCAGGTCGAGCGCGGCGGCGCGGCTGGGGTCGATCCACACCCGCATCGCATAATCGCGCGCGCCGAACAGCTGGACGTCACCGACCCCGTCCAATCGCGCGAGACGGTCGCGGATCTGGGTCAGCGCGTAATTGCTCATGTAGCCGCGGTCGAGCTTGTTGCCCGGCGAGACGAGGTTCACCACCATCAGGAAGTCGGGCGAGGTCTTGCGCGTGACGACGCCGAGGCGCTGCACTTCCTGCGGCAGCCGCGGGGCGGCGATCGCGACGCGGTTCTGGACCAGCACCTGCGCGGCGTTGAGGTCGGTGCCCTGGCGGAAGGTGACGGTGATCGTCAGCCGCCCGTCGCCGGTCGATTGCGAGGACATGTAGATCATGCCGTCGACGCCGTTGATCTCCTGCTCGATCGGCGCCGCGACGGTGCTCGCGACGGTCTCGGCCGAGGCGCCGGGATAGCTCGCGCTGACCGTCACGGTCGGCGGCACGATGTCGGGATATTGCGACACCGGCAGCGCGAAATAGGCGATGGCGCCCATCACCGTGATGAGGATGGCGAGCACCGCCGCGAAGATCGGGCGGGTGATGAAGAAACGGGACAGGCGCATGGGTGCGGCTCCTCGCCGGGGCGTGGGTTCGTTGAGTATCGATTGGCGGCGCGGGGTCAGCGGGCCGTGAAGGTCGCCTCGCCCGCCGGCTGGGAAGGCGCTGCCGGCGCGGCCGTGGCGGGCCTGGGCTGGATCACTCCGGGCTTCACCTTCACCTTGGCGCCGGGCATGGCGAGCTGCGCGCCGGCGATCACCACCCGGTCATTGGGCGAGAGCCCTGAGCGAATGACCCGCAGGCCGTCGAGCAGCGGCCCGACCGTGACGGGCCGCGGCGACAGGCTGCCGTCGCTTGCCACCACCGTCACCACCTTGCGCGCCTGGTCGGTCTGGACCGCTTCGTCGGGCACCATCAGCGCCATCGTCGCAGCGCCGCTGGCAAGCCGCGCATTGCCGAACATCCCCGGCGTGAGGAAACCGGTCGGGTTGGCGATCACCGCGCGCAGGCGGATGGTCCCGGAGCGCCCGTCGATCCCGTTGTCGGTGAAGTCGAGCCGGCCGCGCCACTTGTAGTCGCGCTCGTCCTGGAGCCGGATCGCGACCTCGCTCGAGCCTGCCCCGCTCTCCCGCGCCCGGCGGGCCTTGAGGTAGAGCGCTTCCGAGGCGTCGAAGGTGAAATAGACCGGGTCGAGGGCGTTGATGGTCGTGAGCAGGGTCGCCTCCCCCGCGCCGATCCCGCCGGCGACGAGATTGCCGGCATCGATCCGCCGGTCGGAGATCCGCCCGCTGATCGGCGCGCGGACCTGGGTGAAGCTGAGGTCCAGCGCGCGCGAGCGGACCCGGGCCTGCGCCGCGGCCAGCGCCGCCTGCGCCGCCTGGACCCTGGCGCGAAGCCGGTCGACGTCGCTGCGCGAGACCGCATCCACCTCGAGCAGGCGGGTCGCCCGGCCGAGGTCGGCGCTGGCGAGCGACAGGTCGCTCCGCGCGCTCTGCACCGCCGCCTGCGCTTCGGCGAGCGCCGCGGCGAACGGCCGGGCATCGATGGTGAAGAGGAGCTGGCCCTGACGCACATAGGCGCCGTCCTGGAAGTGGACCCCGGTGATCGCGCCCGAGACCCGCGGGCGGACCTCGACCGACCGGCTCGCCTCGAACCGGCCCGAATAATCGTCCCACTCGGTGATCTGGCGGACGACCGGCGCCGCCGCGGTGACGGTCGCTGGCGGCGGCGCGGCATCGGCCGGGCCCCCTTGGGCATTGGCGAAATAAAGCCCGCCCGCGACCGCGATCGGAAGCACGCCGAGCAGGATCTTCTGTCCCCGCGTCAGCCCTCGCCGGGACAGCGCGAGAGGGGTCGCCTCGTCGCTCTTGATGGTGGTGGCCACGTTCACCGGCTCCGCCTCCGCACCCGGGCGGCATTGCGGCCCTGGGCGATACTGGCCTGGATGAGTTCGAGCTGGGCGAGCGTGAAGCCGGCCTCGACGAAGGCGTCGATCTCGCTCTGCGGAATGGTCCAGCCGCGCCGCCACGCCCAGACCGCGATCCGGCGCAGCGTCTCGCTCCGGCTGTTGGCGAGCTTGTTGGGCTGGCCGAGGCCGAACAGCATCTCCATCGCTTTGGCCAGCCGCCCGGGTTCGCGCAGGCTGGCCAGGCTGTCATGCTCGGCCAGCGCGACGATCGACCAGTCGAAGGCCGACAGCCGCGCGGGCTCGGGAGCCGGCTGCGAGGCGACGAGGGTGAGGCGCGGCGCCGGCGAAGCGGCGCGCGCGGGTTCGGGGAGGGTCAAGGGCAAGGACGCCATGCAAATGTCTCCTGTTCACCGGTCGCGCCGGCTCGCTCCCGGAATCGCGCGATTCCGAGCCTGTTTCGTGTCGATTGGACGCAAGGCTCCCACCGGCGGGCGCGTCGGCCTGCCACTCGGCGGAGCACGAAAATCTATGATCGGAAGGGTTCGCCCTTCCCGCGTGTCGCCGTGAAGCGACTCAAACCTTTCCTGCCACCTGTTCTATACTGAACGGTATATAAACGCGGCCCGCCTCGGTCAAGAGTTCTGTACCGTGCGGTAGAAAACTTTTTTAGCGCCCCGGCCAGACCGCGAGGCTGGTCCGCACGACATCCTCGAGCTGCTCGTGCGAGGCGCCGCTATTGGCCTGCACCGACAGGCCCTGGAGGATCGCCAGCAGGTAGTTGGTGATGCTCTCGGGATCGGTCCCGGCGGGAAAATCGCCGTCGGCGACCGCCTTTGCCATCCGCGCGACCAGCGCCGCCTGCGACGAAGCGCGGCGGGCGTGAAGATCCTCGCGGACCGAGGCCGCCTCGGCGCCGCAGGTCATCGAGGTGATGACCCGGAGGCAGCCGCGCGGCTCGCACTCGCTCCCGCCAAGATTCTCGAGCGCGCCCGTCAGCAGCCGCTCGACCACGCCGCGCGAGGTCGGGGCCGCCAGCGCCTCGCTGACATAGGCCAGCTTCTCGCGTTCGTAGAGGTCGAGCGCCTTGCGGAAGAGCTCTTCCTTGTTGCCGAAGGCCGCATAGAGGCTGGGCCTCGTGATCCCCATCGCCTCGGTGAGATCGCTCAGCGACGAGCCCTCGTAACCCTTGGTCCAGAACACGCCGAGGGCCGCCGTCAGCGCCTGGTCGACGCAGAACTCGCGGGGCCTGCCCTTGCCCAGATGCCGCTCGGGGATATTCATATCGAGCGGTATATAAGTCGCCGTCACCGGCTTGTCCAATGCCGGTGACTAAAGTCTGCTCAGCGCCTTGTGCACCGCCGCCGCGCAGTCGCGGCCCTCGCGGATCGCCCAGACGACCAGGCTCTGTCCGCGCCGCGCGTCGCCGCAGGCGAACACCCGCGGGCGCGAGGTCGCGAAATCCTTCGCCCCGGCGAGGATCGACTCGCCGGCCAGTTCGAGGCCCCCGCCCTGGGCTGGGAAGCTGGTGCCGGTGAAGCCCATGGCGAGCAGCACGAGGTCGGCAGGGATATGGCTGTCCGACCCCTCGACGGGCTCGGGCCGCCCCTCGTCCCACCGGATCCGCGTGAAGCGCAGCCGCTCGACCCTGCCCTCGCCCTCGAACGCCGCGGTCATCACCGCAAAGTCCCGTGCGCAGCCTTCTTCCTGGCTGGTCGAGGTGCGCATCCGCAGCGGCCAGTTCGGCCAGGTCAGCGCCTTGTCCTCGCGCGCCGGTGGTTCGGGCATGATCTCCAACTGGGTGACCGAGGCGGCGCCCTGCCGGTTGGCGGTCCCGATGCAGTCCGAGCCCGTGTCGCCGCCCCCGATCACCACCACATGCTTGCCCGTCGCGGTGATCGGCTCAGCGGTCTCCCCGTCCCCCGCCACGCGCCGGTTCTGCTGGGTCAGATAATCCATCGCATAGTGAACCCCGGCGAGCTCGCGCCCGGGAATGGCGAGGTCGCGCGGCCGCTCGGCCCCGGCGGCAACCACCACCATCTCGTAATCGTCGAGCAGCCGGTCGAGCGTGACCTCGGTCCCGACCTCGACATTGGTCCGGAACAGCACGCCCTCGCGCTCCATCTGCGCGACCCGCCGGTCGATGAGGCTCTTGGCGAGCTTGAAGTCGGGAATGCCGTAGCGGAGCAGCCCGCCGATCCGGTCGGCCTTCTCGAACACGGTCGGATTATGGCCCATCCGCGCGAGCTGCTGCGCGCAGGCGAGCCCCGCCGGTCCCGACCCGACGATCGCCACCCGCCGCCCGGTCCCGCGCGCCGCCAGTCGCGGGGTGACCCAGCCTTCGCGGAAGGCACGGTCGGCGATTTCGCACTCGATCGACTTGATGGTCACCGGATTGTCGTCGAGGTTCAGGGTGCAGGCCGCTTCGCACGGCGCCGGACAGACCCGCCCGGTGAACTCGGGGAAGTTGTTGGTCGCGTGCAGCCGCTCGCTCGCCGCCTTCCAGTCCTGCTCGCTGACCAGCTCGTTCCAGTCGGGGATGAGATTGTTCACCGGGCAGGCCGAGTGGCAGAAGGGAATCCCGCATTCCATGCAGCGCTCGGCCTGGCGCGCGACGGTCTCGGGCGGAAGCGGGAGGGCGAACTCGTCCCAGCTCTTCACCCGCTCGGCGGCGGGCCGGTCCGGCCGCTCGTGCCGCGCGATGTCGAGGAAGCCGGTGGGGTTCGCCATCGCCTACTCCGCCGCCAGCACGGCGCTGCTGAGCGCCCGGCGATAGTCGTGCGGCATGACCTGGACGAACTGCCCCGCCGCCCGCGCCCAATCGTCCAGCAGGGACTTCGCCCGGGCGCTGCCGGTGAGCACGTGGTGTCGCTCGACCAGGCTGCGCAGCCGGTCCGCGTCCTCGACCGCTTCGAGCCCGACCCCGGCGAGGTTGGCGAGCTCGCCGAGCCTCGTTTCCGGGTCCCACACCCAGGCGATCCCGCCTGACATGCCCGCGGCGAAATTCCGACCGACCCGGCCCAGCACCACCACCAGCCCGCCCGTCATATATTCGCAGCCATGGTCGCCGGTCCCCTCGACCACCGCCACCGCGCCCGAGTTGCGGACCGCGAAGCGCTCGCCCGCCACGCCTGCGAAAAAGGCCTCGCCCGAGGTCGCGCCATAAAGACAGGTGTTGCCGACGATGATGTTGTCGGCGGCCTCGCGCGCAACGCCCTCGGGCTGGCGGACGACCAGCCGCCCGCCGCTCAGGCCCTTGCCGGCATAGTCGTTGGCGTCGCCGATGAGCTCGAGCGTCAGCCCGCGCGCGACGAAGGCGCCGAAGCTCTGGCCCGCCGTTCCCGTTAGCACCGCGTGAATGCTCCCGTCGGGCAGGCCGTCGGGCCCGAGCCGCCGCGCGATCTCGCCCGAGGCGAAGGCCCCGACCGCGCGATCGACATTGCCGACGGGAAGGTCGATCCGCGCCGGAAGCCTGCCGTCCAGCGCCGCGACCAGCGCATCGTCAATCGCTTGCGCCGATGGCGCCCGAACCCCCTTCACGAAGCGCCGCGCCGCGCCCGCCTTCGGCATCCGCAACAGTTTCGTCAGGTCCGCCCCGCGCGCCTTGCCGGCCGCCACCTCGCGCTGGCGAAGGAGATCGACCCGCCCGATCATCTCCTCGACCGTGCGAAGCCCGAGCCCCGCCATGATCTCGCGCAGTTCCTCGGCGACGAAGAAGAAATAGTTGATGACGTGCTCGGGCGTGCCGGCGAACTTGGCCCGCAGCCGCGCGTCCTGCGTCGCGATCCCCACCGGGCAGGTGTTGAGGTGACACTTGCGCATCATGATGCAGCCCGCGGCGATCAGCGGCGCGGTCGCGAAGCCATATTCGTCCGCGCCTAAGAGCGCCGCCACCGCCACGTCGCGCCCGGTCCTGAGGCCCCCGTCGGCCTGCACCACGATCCGGTCGCGCAGGCCGTTGAGGATCAGGGTCTGCTGGGTCTCGGCCAGCCCCAGCTCCCACGGGCTCCCGGCATGGGTCAGCGAAGTCAGCGGCGAGGCGCCCGTTCCGCCTTCATAGCCCGAGATGGTGAGGTGGTCGGCGGTGCATTTGACCACGCCCGCCGCGACCGTGCCGACGCCCGCCTCGGCCACCAGCTTGACCGACACCCGCGCCTTGGGATTGACCGAGCGCAGGTCGAAGATGAGCTGCGCCAGGTCCTCGATCGAATAGATGTCGTGGTGCGGCGGCGGCGAGATGAGCCCGACGCCCGGGGTCGAGTGGCGCACCGCCGCGATCTGGCGATCGACCTTGTGCCCCGGAAGCTGCCCGCCCTCGCCCGGCTTGGCGCCCTGCGCGATCTTGATCTGGATGTCGTCGGCATTGACCAGATAATCGGCGGTGACCCCGAACCGGCCCGAGGCGACCTGCTTGATGCTCGACCGTTCGTCGGTGGCAAAGCGCGCGCGCTCCTCGCCACCCTCGCCGGTGTTCGACTTGCCGCCGATCCGGTTCATCGCCTTCGCCAGCGTCACATGCGCCTCGCGGCTGATCGAGCCGAAGCTCATCGCGCCCGTCGCGAAGCGCTTCACGATTGCGCTGGCCGGCTCGACCTCGTCCAGCGGCACGGGCGGCCCGGCCGGCCGGAATTCGAGCAGGCTGCGCACCGTCAGCAGCGCCGCGCTGCGCTGGTTCATCTCGTCGGCATAAGCGCGATATTTGTCGGGGAGGTTGCCGCGCACCGCATGCTGGAGATGGGCGATGGTCCCCGGCGTCCAGGCATGGGCCTCGCCGCCCGCACGAAAGGCATAGAGCCCGCCCACATCGAGCCGCCCGACCTCGGGCTCATGCGCCGCCCGGTGCCGCGCCGCGCTTTCCTCGGCGATCTCGGCGAGCCCCGCGCCTTCGATGCTGGTCGCGGTGCCGGTGAAATAGCGCTCGACGAAGGCTGAGTTCAGCCCGACCGCGTCGAAGATCTGCGCCCCGCAATAGGATTGGAAGGTCGAGATGCCCATCTTGGACATGACCTTGAGCAGGCCCTTGCCGACCGCCTTGATGAAATTGGCCTGCCCCTCCTCGGCGCTCACCCGCAGCTTGCCGCGAGCGGCGAGGTCGTCGATCACGTCGAACGCCAGCCACGGATTGACCGCTTCCGCGCCATAGCCCGCGAGCACCGCGAAATGATGCACCTCGCGCGCTTCGCCGGTCTCGATGACGAGGCCGGTCTGCATCCTGAGGCCCTGCCGGATCAGGTGATGGTGGACCGCGCCGGTCGCCAGCGCGGCGGGGATCGGAATCCGCCCCGGCCCTTCCTTGCGGTCGGACAGGATCAGCACGTTGATGTCCGCCAGCACCGCCTCGGTCGCTTCCCAGCACAATCGCTGCACCGCCGCCTCGAGGCTCTGGGCATCGCCCCCGCTCGGCCAGGTCGCGTCGAGCGTCGCGGTCCGGAACGCCCCGTCGAGCGTGTCATGGATCGAGCGGACCTTCTCGAGGTCCTCGTTGGTCAGGATCGGCTGGCTGACCTCGAGCCGTTTGTGGTTGCCGGCATGGTGGCCGAGCAAATTCGGCCGCGGCCCGATCATCGAGACGAGGCTCATCACCAGGCTCTCGCGAATGGGGTCGATCGGCGGGTTGGTGACCTGCGCGAAATTCTGCTTGAAATAATCGTAGAGCAGCCGCGGCCGCTGCGACAGCAGGGCAAGCGGCGTATCGGTCCCCATCGACCCGACCGGATCGTCGGCCGCACTGGCCATCGGCCCAAGAAACAGCCGCAGATCTTCCTCGGTGTAGCCGAAGCTCAATTGCGTCCGCCGGAACACCGCCGCGTCGGGCGGCCGTACCAGCGGGTTCGATCCTGCCGGCAGGTCCTTCAGGTTGAACTGAGTCTCGCGCAGCCATTCGCCATAAGGCTCGGCCCCGGCGAGCTCGGCCTTGATCTCCTCGTCCTCGACGATCCGGCCGTGCTCGAGGTCGATCAGCAGCATCCGCCCCGGCTGGAGCCGCCACTTGCGGACGATCCTGTCCTCGGGGATCGGTAGCACCCCGCTCTCCGACGCCATCACGACGAGGTCGTCGTCGGTGACGAGGAAGCGCGCGGGCCTCAGGCCATTGCGGTCGAGCGTCGCACCGATCTGCCGCCCGTCGGTGAAGGCGATCGCGGCCGGCCCGTCCCACGGCTCCATCAGCGCGGCATGATATTCGTAGAAGGCGCGGCGCTTCCCTTCCATCTCCGGGTGCCCGGCCCAGGCTTCGGGGATCAGGAGCATCACCGCATGCGGCAGCGAATAGCCGCCCGCGACCAGCAGCTCGAGCGCATTGTCGAGGCAGGCGGTGTCCGACTGTCCGTGCGGGATGATCGGCCACATCTTGTCGAGGTCGGGCCCGAGCAGCGGCGATTCGAGCGTCCGCCGCCGCGCATTCATCCAATTGACGTTGCCGCGCACGGTGTTGATCTCGCCGTTGTGCGCGATGAACCGATAGGGATGCGCCAGCTTCCAGCTCGGGAAGGTGTTGGTCGAGAAGCGCTGGTGGACCATCGCCAGCGCCGAGACGGTCAGCGGATTGGCGAGGTCGGTGTAGAATAAGCCCACCTGGTGCGGCAGCAGCAGCCCTTTGTAGACGAGCGTCCGGCTCGAGAAGCTGGCGATGTAGAAATCGGCGAGTTCCGGCTGCCCGCGCTTCTCGGCCAGCTCGCGCAGGGGATTGAGCGTCTGCTTGCGGATCACGAGCAGCTTGCGTTCGAACGCCGCCGCGTCGCGCGTGTCGGGACCGCGCCCGACGATCGCCTGGCGGATCACCGGCACCGTCGCCCGCACCGAGGGACCGAGCACGTCCGCGTCGACCGGCACGTCGCGCCAGCCAAGGAAGACCTGCCCCTCCTTGGCGACGAACCGCTCGAGCCGTTCCTCGGCGATTGCGCGGCTTTGCGCGTCGACCGGCAGGAAGCACATCGCGACCGCATAGTCGCCGGCGGGGGGAAGCGTGACGCCCGCCTGTCCGGCCCAGTCGCGCAACAGCGCATCGGGAAGCTGGATGAGGCAGCCCGACCCGTCGGCCATGTCGGGATCGGCGCCGACCCCGCCCCGGTGATGGAGGTTGGCGAGGATCTGCAGCCCCTGGCCGATGATCGCGTGGCTGGCCTCGCCCTTCACATGGGCGACGAAACCCATCCCGCAGCTGTCATGCTCGCGGGCGGGATCATAGAGTCCGGAAGGCGCCGGGACCCGTTGCAACGTCGCTCACGCTCCTTCTGCTGCAATGCACCATCACATCGTGGAGGCGTGGAGAGTGACGAGTCTTGCCGCCCCTAGCAAGGGGTCGGGTCCCGACCTGACCTAAATCGCTAGTGCCGCGCTCAGCAACCCAGTTTTTCCCGGTTTACCGAAGTTTCTCAAGTCCCCCCGCGAGGCTCCTGCGTCGGCCCGGTGATCGCCGCCCTGCTCGGATGTGAAATATTGTCGCGACCGTCGCGGCCCGTTGTGCGCCGCAGCAAAGGTCTGCATCATCTACAAGTTGAATGCGTAACCTGGAGCCGTCGCAAGGCCTTCGGCTCCCCAGCCAAGGGGGATCATCCATGCGCATTTCGACATTGTCCGTGCTGATCGCCGCTGTCGCCAGCCTCGCCGCCACGCCCGCGCTGGCGGAGGATGCCAAGGCATCGCCCGCCCTCACCGTCAGCGGCGGAGCAACTCTGGTCAGCGACTATCGCTTCCGCGGCATCTCCCAGACCGACCGCCGCTTCGCCGTCCAAGGCACCGTCACGCTCGCCCACAAGTCCGGCGTCTATGCCAGCGTCTGGGGCTCCTCGATCGACGATTATGTCGCCAATGGCGCCGACCAGGAGATCGACCTCATCCTCGGGGTGAAGCACAGCTTCGGCGACACCACGCTCGATGGCGGCCTGCTTTATTATTACTATCCCGGCTCGGGCGGGATCGCCTCGGACTTCGCCGAACCCTATTTCTCGGTCACCCAAGCCATGGGCCCGGTCAGCGCCAAGGCGCTGGTCGCCTATGCGCCGAGGCAGAACGGCCTCTCGATCGGCAACGGCCGCGAGGACAATCTCTATCTTGCCGGCGACCTCAGCTATGCCGTGCCCAAGTCGCCCTTCAGCCTGACCGCCCATGTCGGGCGCAGCATCGGGCCGAGCTACCTCACCATCGGCCGCGCCTACACCGACTGGAGTCTCGGCGCCGCCGCGACCTGGCACGGCTTCACGGTCGGCCTGACCTACGTCGACACCGACGGGCGCTTCACCACGCCCCGGGGCCGCAACGCCGCGGGACCGGGGATCGTGGGGTCGATCGGGGCAAGTTTCTGACGTTCCGCAACAGGGAGGGGCAAGACGTGAAATTGGTGCTCGCAATCATCAAACCCTTCATGGTCGAGCCCGTCCGGGAAGCGATCCTCGAGGTCGGGGTCCAGGGCATGACCGTGTCCGAGGTCCGCGGCTTTGGCCGCCAGAAAGGCCAGCCGGTCTTCTATCGCGGCGCCGAATATGACACCCAGTTCGTGCCCAAGGCGCGGGTCGAGATCGCGGTCGAGGACGACCTTGCCCCCCGCGTCGTCGAGGCAATCGAGAACACCGCCAAGACCGGCACCATCGGCGACGGCAAGATCTTCGTCCTCGATCTCGAAAAGGCGGTCCGGATCCGCACCGGCGAGACCGGCGATGACGCGCTCTGAGAAAGGAAGCAGCATGAAGCTCCGCACCCGCTTCGGCCGTTTCCCGGCCGCCCTCGCCCTCTCCGCCCTCGCCGCCAGCCCCGCGCTGGCACAGGCCGCCGCAGCCGCGCCGCCTACCCCCGACAAGGGCGATACCGCCTGGATGCTGGTCTCCTCGGCGCTGGTGCTGATGATGTCGGTCCCCGGCCTCGCGCTCTTCTACGGCGGGCTGGTGCGCGCCAAGAACATGCTCTCGGTGCTGATGCAGGTGCTGACCATCGTCGCCATCGCGGCCCTGGTCTGGATCGGCTGGGGCTACAGCCTGTCCTTCACCCCCGGCAACGCCTTCATCGGCGGCCTCTCCAAGGCCTTCCTCGCCGGGGTCGACGCGAGCAGCCTCGCCGCGACCTTCTCCAACGGCGTCTACATTCCGGAATATGCCTACATCGTCTTCCAGATGACCTTCGCCTGCATCACGCCGGCGCTGATCGTCGGGGCCTTTGCCGAGCGGGTGCGCTTCTGGCCGCTGATGCTGTTCGTCGTCCTCTGGCTGACCATCGTCTATTTCCCGATGGCGCACATGGTCTGGTACTGGGCCGGTCCCGACTTCCTCCCCAACCAGCCGGGCGATTATGGCCTCCTCTACGGCTGGGGCGCGCTCGACTTCGCGGGCGGGACCGTGGTCCACATCAACGCAGGGATTGCCGGGCTCGTGGGCTGCCTCGTGATCGGCAAGCGCATCGGCTACAATAGCGAGCCCTTGCCTCCGCACAGCCTGGTCATGACCATGATCGGCGCTTCGCTCCTGTGGGTCGGCTGGTTCGGCTTCAACGCGGGCTCCAACCTGGAAGCGAACGGCATCACCGCGCTCGCCTTCCTCAACACCTTCGTCGCCACCGCCGCCGCCGCGCTTGCCTGGGCTCTCATCGAGCAGTTCATCCACGGCAAGTCCTCGCTGCTGGGCGCGGTCACCGGCGCGGTGGCGGGGCTGGTCGCGATCACCCCGGCGGCGGGGTTCGGCGCGCCGGGCACCTCGATCCTGCTCGGCGCGGTCGCCTCCGCGGTCTGCTTCTTCTTCGTCGCCAAGGTGAAGAACCGCTTCGGCTATGACGACAGCCTCGACGTCTTCGGGGTCCATTGCGTGGGGGGGATCGTCGGCGCGATCGGCACAGGCATCGTCGCCGCCCCCGCGCTCGGCGGACAGGGCTGGATCGATTACACCGTGCTCCCCGCGGTGCCCGGCGCCTATGACATGGCGGGGCAGGTGCTGACCCAGCTCAAGGCGGTCGGCCTCACCCTCCTCTGGTCAGGCAGCGTCTCGGCGGTGCTGTTCTTCGCCATCGACAAGACCATCGGCCTGCGTCCGGCCAGGGATGCCGAGCGCGAGGGCCTCGACATCAGCGCGCATGGCGAGCGCGCCTATAACTACTGACACGAAAAAGGCGGGGCGGGCCGACCGGCCATCCCCGCCTCTTTGTCTCACCAATCCTCAGGCCGCGCGCGGAAGCTCGACCTGCTCGTTGGTCGCGGCCTGCGCTTCGACCGCTTTGCCCTCCGCCACGCGCTGGACGCGGTCCGGGAGGAAGGTGCGGCTGGCGAACACCAGCACGCCGAGGCCGAGGTAGATCCCGACCATCAGCAGCGGCGCGAAGATGATTCCCGCCGCCAGCGGCACGCGCAGGAAGTTGGGGTTGAAGCCGAGGTCGTGGCCGAGCGCCTCGCACACCCCCAGCAGCGTGTCGTTGCGAAACGCCACGTTGTTGCGGAAATAATCGGGGCTGGGCAGCAACTTCATCGTCTTTCTCCTGTCCGGCGACCGCCCGGGGCGGTGCTTGACCATTCAGATGCACAGGCCGTGCCATCCGGTGGTTTCGCTTTCCATTCCGAGACTTAATGGACACGCCTTCAAGCTGGTCGCCGTGTCCTGCCCTCCATGTTGGGAAGATGTCCCACTTTGTGAAGGGGTCGCTCGGCGGGCTGACCCCACCCCTCGACCAAAGACCGTGCCGTTCGACGAACCGCCGGACGGGGGAGACCGGGGGCTAGAGCGTCGCCCCGTTGCTTTCGGCCAGCCGGATCCGCGGCGCGGTCGGCACCAGCGGATATTTGTTGCCCGCCGCACAGTTGAACAGGAGCACTTGCTCGTCGCGGCCGACCAGCCCGCGCTCGAGCGCCAGTCGCCATCCCGCCAGCACCGCCGCGCCTTCGGGGCAGAGCAGCAGCCCGTCAGCGCGTGCCGCCTCGGCCAGTGCCGCGGCAATCGCTTCCTCCTCGACCGCGATAGCGAAGCCGCCACTTTCGCGCACCGCGCGCAGGATCAGGAAATCACCCACCGCCTTGGGCACCCGGATGCCGGTCGCAATCGTCGCCGGATCCTCCCAGCGCGTCGCGAATTCCTCGCCCTGTTCCCAGGCCCGCACCATCGGCGCGCAGCCGGTCGCCTGGACCGCCACCATCCGCGGCCGCTCGGGGCCGATCAGCCCGGCGGCCTCGAGCTCGGCAAAGGCCTTCCACATGCCGATGAGGCCGGTCCCGCCGCCGGTCGGATAGAAGACGACGTCGGGCAGCCGCCAGCCATATTGCTCGGCCAGCTCGAGCCCCATCACCTTCTTGCCCTCGGCGCGATAGGGCTCCTTCAGCGTCGAGACGTCGAACCAGCGCCCCGCCGCCGCGCCCTCACCGATGAGCCGCCCGCATTCGTCGATCTGCCCGTCGGCGACCAGCACCCGCGCACCATAAGCCTCGGCCTCGGCGACGTTGATCGGCGGGGTCTCCTCGGGACAGATGACCGTCGCGCCGATCCCCGCGGCCGCGGCATAGGCCGCAAGCGCGGCGCCGGCATTGCCATTGGTCGGAAGCGCCATGTCGCTGATCCCGAAATGCCGCGCCATGCTGACCGCCATCGCCAGGCCGCGTGCCTTGAACGAGCCGGTCGGAAGCCGCCCCTCGTCCTTGACCTGCAGGGTCCTGACCCCGGCCTTCGCCGACAGCCGCTCGAGCGGCAGCAGGGGAGTCTCGATCTCGCCGAGGCTGACCGGTGCCTCGTCAAGCGGCAGCGGCAGCAGTTCGCGCCACTTCCACATGCCGGGCGCGCGCGCCGCCAGCCTTTCGCGGTCCAGCACCGCGCCCACCGCGCCCAGATCGTAGCGGACCAGCAGCGGCCGCCCCGCCTTGCTGAGGTTATGCACCTCGCCGGCGGGATAATGCTCCCCGGTCAGCGAACATTCGAGATGGGTGACGAACGAGGTGCGGGTGGCGGTCATTCCCCTCCCTAGCCGCATCTCGTCAACGGGCGCGACCCCCTCGTCGAGTCAGCGACCGTTAAACCTTGCGATGTTGTATCATGCGGCATAATGGGCAGCCGCCCTCGCGTTCCCCTGTACCCCCGGAGATTTCATGCTGCTGACGCTCGCCGCGATCCTCGCTGCCCAGCCCACGACCACCAAGCCGGCCGCTCCGTCCTCGTCCCCGCCCAATGCCAGCGACCATGACGCGCCGCAGAATAACGACATCGTGGTGACGGGCATCCGCCGCAACCGCGAGGACGTGCTCGGCGGGACCAGCGTCCTGTCGAGCGAAGAGCTTGCCCGCCAGGTCCGCCCGACCATCGGCGAAACGCTCCAGCGCCAGCCCGGCGTCGCCGCGTCGGGCTTCGGCCCCAATGCCAGCCGTCCGATCATCCGCGGCCTGTCGGGCGACCGCATCCGCATCCTCACGGACGGCATCGGCAGTTTCGACGTGTCGAGCTCGAGCCCCGACCATGCGGTGGCAATCAACCCGCTGACCGCCGACCGCATTGAGGTGCTGCGCGGCCCCGCCGCCCTCCTGTTCGGAAGCTCGGCGAGCGGCGGCGTCGTCAACGTGATCGATTCGCGCATCCCCCGCGCCGTGCCCGAGAGCCCGCTCCACATCGATCTCATCGGCAGCTACGGCAGCGCCTCCAACGAGCGCTCGGCCAACGGCCGCGTCGACGTGCCGCTGACCTCGCACCTCGTCCTCCACGGCGACGGCAGCTGGGTGAAGAGCGACGATCTCGAGATCGGTGGCCATGTGCTGGCGAGGCCGCTGCGTGACCAGGCCGCGGCCAGCGCCGACCCCGAAATCCGCGCGCTCGCCGAACTCAAGGGCCGCCTGCCCAATTCTTCGGCAAAGAGCAGCGAAGTCGCCGGCGGCCTCGCCTGGATCGACGGCCCGCTCAACGTGGGCGTGTCGATCAGCCGCCTCGACAACAATTACGGCACGCCCATTCGCTACAGCCTCGATCCCGCGATCGAGGCCGAGGCGGTGCGGCTCGACGTCAAGCAGACCCGCTACGACGCCCGCGCCGAGATTCCCGTCGGCAGCGGCTTCATCGACCAGGTCCGGATCCGCGCAGGCGGCGCCAAATATCGCCACTTCGAGAAGGCCGCCGACACCGGCGACATCAACAGCACCTTCCGATCCAAGGCGCAGGAAGGCCGGATCGAGGTCGTCCAGCGGACGCAGCGCGGGTGGGGCGGCGGCTTCGGCATCCAGGCGCTCAACCGCCGGGTCTCGATCGAGGGGGACGAGAAGTTCCTGCCGCCCAATCGCCAGCGCCAGTTCGGCCTGTTCGCGCTCCAGAATTACGAGACCGGCCCGTTGCGGGTCGAGGTCGGCGGCCGGATCGAGAAGAGCCGGCTCGAGGCCGCGGCCGACGCAGCCATCGGCAATGCCGCGATCACGCGCCGCTTCACCAGCCTCTCGGGTTCGGTCGGCGGAAACTATAATCTGGGCGGCAACCTGCGCGCCGGCCTCAATCTCTCCTACACCGAGCGCGCGCCGTCGGTCGACGAACTCTTCGCTTACGGTCCGCACGGTGGCACGCAGGCCTTCGAGATCGGCAACCCTCTGTTCGGAAAGGAGAAGAGCACCTCGATCGAGGGCTCGCTGCGCCGCACCAGCGGACCGCTGACGGTGACCGCCTCGGTCTACCGGACCCATTTCGACAACTACATCTACCAGGCGCTGACCGGCGCGGTCGAGGATGGCCTGCCGGTCTACCAGTATCGCCAGGCGCCCGCCAACTTCACCGGCTTCGAGGTCGAGACCAACGCCAAGCTCGGCTCCCTCGGTGGGGTCGACTGGGCGGTGGACGGCACCGCCGACTTGGTCCGCGCGACCGTCAGGGGCTTTGGCCCCGCGCCGCAGATTCCGCCACTTCGCCTCCTCGGCGGGGTCGAGGGACGCAAGGGCAATGTCGACGGCCGCCTCGAGGTGGAGCATGGTTTCGCCCAGAACCGAACCGCGCCGATCGAGACCCCGACCAAGGGCTTCACCCTCGTCAACGCGTCGCTGAACTGGCAGCCGTTCGCAAGCCGCCCGCAGCTCAACCTCGGGCTTCAGGCCAACAATATCTTCGACGTGACGGTCCGCCGCCACACCAGCCTGCTCAAGGATTATGCGCCGGGTGCCGGCCGCGACATCCGCCTGACCGCACGGCTCGGCTTCTGACACGAACAAGGGCTCCGGCATGGTGCCGGAGCCCTTTCCTCATCCCCGCTTTGAAGTGCAATCCTAGAGGTCGATCCCGCTGGCGATCGCCTCGAGCTTGCGGACCCGGGCCTTCAAGTCCGCCAGCTCGATCAGGTCCGCCCCTCCGGCCGAGACCGGCTCGTCGCGCTGCGGGCGGCCCGCGGCCAGCTCCAGCTTGCGGACGTCGAGCCAGCCGTTCCACGCCTTGAGGAGGAAGTGGGCCGCGAGGACGAGGGCGGTAAGGCCGATGAGTCCGGTGAGGCCAAGGGAAATCATGTCCATCATGCCTGCTCCTTGCGCAGCGCCTCGATCTCGCGGGCGAGGGCGTCGCTTTCGCTGTTATGAAGGTGGTGGTCGATCGCCATCATCCGGCGATCGGTGGCATCGAGCTTGGTGCGAAGATCGTGAACGCTGCTCCGCCGCGGCGCGCCCATCCGCTCGAATTCGCTTCCCCGCCGGAACTTGCCGGTCTTGGCCGCGCCAATCAGGCCGCAGACGAAATAGACCAGCAGCGCCTGCCAGACGGTGACGAAGGTCAGCAGCGGCACCGCGACGAAGGCGATTCGCACGAACGTCGGATCGATGTTCAGCGAATTGCCGATCCCGGCGCAGACGCCAAGCAGCTTGCGGTCGCGGGTCTCGAGGCGGAAAGGCAGGCGGTTCATGGGACGATTGTCCTTGAAAAAGCGGGTGGGTGAGAAGTTAGCGGCGGATCAGGCCGAACAGGCTCTGAAGGGTGCCGGCGAGCCAGATGTCGACGGTGTCGAGCACCTGGCCCACCGGACCGAGCGGTGCCGGAGGCGTGTCGATCGGCCCGAGATATTCGAGCCGGGCGACCGGCTGGCCAAGCGCCCGATCAAGCATATTGCGCGATCTTCACCGGCGCGGCGATGGCGACGCTGGCGGGAGCGATGGCCGAACCGACCGCGACCGTACTGACGAGGATGGCGGCAACGGCGGAAATGATGGTGGTCTTGATGTTCATGACGGGCTCCTGTTGTTTCGCTGGCCGGCCGTGACCGGTCATGCCGTTCATATTGCAGCAAGCGTGCCAATCCCGGTTTTCCGTCATTTTCGCCTGTGAAACGTGGCCCCGCGGGGGAGGATTGGGATTTTTCACCACGGCATTTGGGACGCCGTCCCAACCGTGCCTGCCGGAACCGGGCTCCGCTGAAAGCGTCTTGCCCGAAACGACTTCTTCAGACGCTCATTCGAAAGGATATCACCATGTTGGGCAAGATCGCCGGCGCCTTCATCGGCAACCGCCTCGCCGGGCGTAACGATGGTTTGAAGGGCGCGCTGCTCGGCGCGGCCGGCGCCCGGATCGCCGCGCGCGGGCTGGGTCCGCTCGGCACCGCGCTCACCATCGGCTGGGGCGCGAAGAAGCTCTACCAGTGGAACAAGGCCCGCAAGGCTGGCGCGACCTATCCGGCCGCCGCGACCCCTTCGAAGGGGCCCACGCGCACCAACAGCCTGTAAGGCCAAAGCAATAGATTAATCGTCACCCCGGGCTCGACCCTGGGTCCCGCTTCTAGGCCTATAACGTCAGATAGCGGGGCCCCGGATCAGGTCCGGGGTGACGCCTTACTTGACCTCGTCCGCCTTGTCGGAGTCGGCCCCACCCTCGGCGGGCCGCTCGTAATAAGGCTCGACCGTGCCCTTGAGCTTGATCGTCATCGGCTGGCCGAAGCGGTCGCGGCTCTTGCCCGCGGCGACGCGGATCCAGCCTTCCGAGACCGAATATTCCTCGACATTGGTCTTCTCGACCCCGTTGAAGCGGATACCCACCCCGCGCGAGAGCTTGGTCTCGTCGAAATGCGGGCTGCGCGGGTCGAGGCTGAGGCGATCTGGGGGCGTGTCGGACATGGGGCGCCTGCTAGGTTCGCCGGCCCCCGCCGTCAACATTTCGCGGCCCGTCACCGCCCCCGCATCATTGCCGCCATGTCCATGCCGAGCATGCCCGAATTGGTCGCCTTGGTGCGCAGCTTCACCGTCCACTCGGGCCGCCAGCTCACCGGCGCGCCGGCGGGCTTGGGCTGGGAGAGGTTCGTCTCGGGGCCGTAGGCGGTCATCATCAGCATCGCCCCCTGGACCGAGCGCTGGACCTCGGCCGGCACCGCGCACTGGCTCGTCGCCGGGCTCAGCAATACGCGGCTCTGGACGAGGCGTGCGGCCTCGCCCGGGGCCAGATAATCGGCCGCCATGCCGAACATCTGGCTCTCGCTCGACGACCACATGACCAGCGTCCCGTCCGGCGTCGCCCCGCTGACCCACGCATGATAGCCCGTCGCCCCCGGCACCGCCGCCCAGCGCAGCGACACCGCCCCCGAGGCCATGGGCGCATTTTCGGTGAGGCGCAGCGGGGCCATGAAATCCTGTCCCGGGGCCAGCGAGAAGGGGATCTCGGGGCTGTAATTGCCGCGCACCACGTGATTGCCGACCAGCGAGCTCGTCGCCGGAAGCTGGCGAGTCTCCCGCTTGTTGGGCCATTCGCCATAGCCGGGATAGCGGCCCAGGCTCGGGCCCTGCTCCGTCCGGACCTGCATCGCATTGCCCATCCCCGGCGGCATCTGCCCCGCGGCGAGCCTGGAGAAATCGATGGTCACCGGCTGTCCCGTCCGCGCCCGTTCGCCGCAGCCCCAGTAGAGGAGGATCTTGCCCTTGGGCCGCTCGAACTGCCCCATCGGCCCCGTCGGCGCCGTCTCGGGCGTGACCAATGGCAGCGAGGCTCCCGCCTGCAGCGCGGGCGGGACCAGATGCTCGGCGCTCGGCGCGGCGGTCGGCCGGGTCCGGCTGCCGAGCTGGAGGAAGAGCTGGTGGACGAGCGGCTCGGACGGCGCGGCCGCCGGGGCCTGCCCGCCCGTCGGTGCCTGCGCCTTGCGGCTCTTGCGCCCGAACATTCCGCCGCGGCCCAGAAGCCCGCCGATGATCTGTCCCGCGCTCGGTGGCTTGGGCGCGGAATCGGCCATGGCCCCGCCGGATCCGCCCCCGGCCATCGCGGCCATCCCGGCCATACCGCCCATCGCGCTCATGCCCGAGACCGTGTCGGCCGACAGCCAGTAGGTCGCGACCGGTCCGCCTGACGCCCGCGGCGGGGCGGCCTTCTTGCCCTGCGCGAAGCCGGCCTGCGCAAGTCCCGCCACCGCCGCCATTGCCGCGACGCCCACCAACCAGCGATTGTTCATTGCCCCACATCCCCCTGTTGCAACACCGCTTCGTGTAGCGTCTTTGGGACGCCAAGTCAGCCGGGCGGACGCCGGGGCCGTTGCCCCTCCCGCCGCTCCGGACTAAGCGGCGTCGCGATGAGCGATCCTGTCACCGATCCGCGCCGCAATGCACCGGCCCTCGCCCTGCATGTGCCGGAGCCGCTGTATCGTCCCGGCGATACCCCTGACTTCTCGGGAATCGAGGTGCCCGCCGCGGGCAGCGCCCCGCGCCCCGACACCCACGCTGCCGCGGCCGAGACCCACCCCCTCACCCGTGGCCTCGTCCGCGTGCTCGACGAAAACGGCCGTGCGGTCGGCCCGTGGGATCCGCGGCTCGACCCCGAGCGGCTGCGCAAGATGCTGCGCGACATGGTCACCGTGCGCGCCTTCGACGACCGCATGTACCGTGCCCAGCGGCAGGGGAAGACCAGCTTCTACATGAAGTGCACCGGCGAGGAGGCGATCGCGGTCGCCGCCGCCAATGCGCTCCATCCCGACGACATGTGCTTCCCCACCTATCGCCAGCAGGGGCTGCTCGTGGCGCGCGGCTATCCGCTCGTCGACATGATGTGCCAGATCTATTCCAACGCCGGCGACAAGCTCCACGGCCGCCAGCTGCCGATCATGTATTCGGACAAGCCGCACGGCTTCTTCTCGATCTCGGGCAATCTCGGCACGCAATATCCGCAGGCCGTTGGCTGGGCGATGGCGAGCGCTATCAAGGGCGACAGCCGGCTCGCCATGGGCTGGATCGGCGAAGGTGCCACCGCCGAGGGCGACTTCCACTCGGCGCTGACCTTCGCCGCCGTCTACCAGGCGCCGGTCATCCTCGCGGTGGTCAACAACCAGTGGGCCATTTCGAGCTTCTCGGGGATCGCCGGGGCCGAGCAGTCGACCTTCGCCGCGCGCGCGGTCGGCTACGGCATCGCAGGGCTTCGCGTCGACGGCAATGACGCGCTCGCCGTCTACGCCGCGGTCGACTGGGCGTCCGAGCGCGCCCGCGCCAACGCCGGACCGACCCTGATCGAGTTCTTCACCTACCGCGCCGAAGGGCATTCGACCTCGGACGACCCGACCGGCTACCGCCCCGCCGGCGAAGCGCAGCAATGGCCGCTCGGCGATCCGGTCGAACGCCTCAAGGCGCATCTCGTCGGGTTCGGCGAATGGGACGACGAACGCCACGCCGCGCTCGTCGCGGAGGCCGACAAGGAAGTCCGCGCCGCGCAGAAGCAGGCCGAGGCGCAGGGCATCCTCCCCGGCCAGGGCTTCGACCGCATCGGCTCGATGTTCGAGGACGTCTACGCCGACACCCCCTGGCACCTCGCCGAACAGCGCGAGGAAGCGCTGGGCGAGGCCCGCGTCTACCTTGGACGGGATGCAAGCTAAGATGCCCACGCGTAACATGATCGAGGCCATCAACGACGCGCATCGCGTGGTCATGGCGGCCGACCCCGACATCGTCGTCTTCGGCGAGGACGTCGGCTATTTCGGCGGCGTGTTCCGCGCCACCGCCGGCCTCCAGAAGGAGTTCGGCAAGGAGCGCTGCTTCGACGCCCCGATCTCCGAGGGCGGGATCGTCGGCACCGCGGTCGGCATGGCGGCCTACGGTCTGAAGCCACTCATCGAGATCCAGTTCGCCGACTACATCTACCCCGGCTACGACCAGATCGTCTCCGAGGTCGCCCGCATGCGCTATCGCACCGCCGGCGAATGGACGATGCCGATGGTCATCCGCTCGCCCTATGGCGGCGGCATCTTCGGCGGCCAGACCCACAGCCAGAGCCCGGAAGCCCTGTTCACCCATGTCGCGGGATTGAAGGTCGTCATCCCTTCCACCCCCTATGACGCTAAGGGCCTGCTGATCGCCGCCGTGGAAGACCCCGACCCGGTGATCTTCTTCGAGCCCAAGCGCATCTACAACGGCCCCTTCGACGGCCATCACGACAAGCCCGTGAAGCCCTGGTCGAAGCATGCCGACAGCGAGGTGCCCGACGGCCACTACACCGTGCCGCTCGGCAAGGCGCGGATCGTCCGCCCGGGCAACGACCTCACCGTCATCGCCTACGGCACCATGGTCCACGTCGCGCTCGCCGCGGTCGAGGAGAATGGCATCGACGCCGAGGTCATCGACCTGCGCACCCTCGTCCCCGTCGACATGGCGACGATCGAGGAAAGCGTGAAGAAGACCGGCCGCGCGCTGGTCGTCCAGGAAGCGACCAAGACGAGCGGCTATGCGAGCGAACTCGTCACCCTCATCCAGGAGCGCTGCTTCTACCACCTCGAGGCGCCGGTCGGGCGCGTGTCCGGCTGGGATACGCCCTACCCCCACGCCTATGAATGGATCTATTTCCCTGGCCCCATCCGCATGCGCCAGGCTCTCGAGAAAGTGATGGCCGACTGATGGCGACCTACCAGTTCAAGCTCCCCGACATCGGCGAAGGCATTGCCGAGGCCGAGATCGTCGCCTGGCACATCAAGGTCGGCGACCGCGTCGAGGAAGACCAGCAACTCGCCGACATGATGACCGACAAGGCCACGGTCGAGATGGAATCGCCCGTCGCGGGCGTGGTGAAGAGCCTCGCGGGTGAAGTCGGTGACCAGATCGCGATCGGCTCGGTGCTGGTCGAGATCGAGACCGAGGGCGCTGAAGCCGCCCCGGCCGAGGCCGAGGAAGTCCCGCTGGCCGACGGCGCCGCCGTGCCGACGCAGGCGCAGGAAGAAGCCAATCCGACGCTGGAAGTCGAAAGTGCTCCTGATATCGTTCGTCCTGAGCGAAGCGCGGAGCGCGCAGTCGAAGGGCGCTCGCCCGAACCCCAGCAAGAACGTGCTTCGACTTCGCTTAGCACGAACGAAGATTCCGGCATTCACTCGCGTCCAATCCTCACCACCCCCGCCGTCCGTGCCCGGGCCCGCGACCTCGGCATCGACCTCGCCCAGGTGAAGCACAGCGGCACCCACATCCGCCACGCCGACCTCGACGCTTTTCTCCTCTATAACGGCGCTGCCCCCACCGGCCGCGGCCCGCTCCGCGCCGACGAGCAGGTCAAGGTCGTCGGCCTCCGTCGCAAGATCGCGGAGAACATGCAGGCCGCCAAGCGCCGCATCCCGCATTTCGCTTTGGTCGAGGAATTTGACGTCACCGCGCTCGAGGAGACCCGCGCGATGATGAACCGCGACCGCGGGCAGAACCCCAAGCTAACCCTGCTTCCGTTCCTGATCACCGCCTTGAACAAGGCGCTCGCCGACTTCCCGATGATCAACGCCACCTATGACGATGAGGCGAACGTCATCACCCGCCACGGCAGCGTCCACATGGGGATGGCGGCGCAGACCCCGAACGGGCTGATGGTCCCCGTCATCCGCAACGCCGAGCGGCTCTCGATCTGGCAGCTCGCCACCGAAGTCGCGCGCCTGTCGGACGCCGCCAAGACCGGCAAGGCGACCCGCGAGGAACTCTCCAACCCGACCTTCACCATCAGCTCCTTGGGGCCGATGGGCGGGGTCGTCTCGACCCCCGTCATCTCGCCCCCGCAGGTCGCGACCATCGCGGTCAACAAGGTCGAGGAGAAGGTGGTGCCGGTGAACGGCGAGCTCGAGATCCGCAAGCGGATGAACCTCTCCCTCTCCTGCGACCACCGCGTGGTCGACGGCTGGGACGCGGCGAGCTTCCTCCAGGCCCTGAAGCCCCTGATCGAGAATCCGCTCCGGCTGCTGGCGTAGCAGCCACATCAGCGTCGTCCCCGCGAAGGCGGGGACCTCAGGCAATAGCGCATCGGCCTCCCGTCGTCCCGGCCTTCGCCGGGACGACGAGCATGCTTGACCGCCTCCCCCGCCGGGCGCAAATTTCGCCCGCCTCCGCGCCTCGCCAGCGCGCGCCTGTGCCCGTCACCGGCAACTCAAGGGGGAGCAACCATGCTCAAATCGCTCGCACTTGCCGCGCTGCTCGCCGGCACCGGCGCCACCGCCGCGCCCGCCGACGAGGCGGTCAAGGCGGTCACCACCGTCCTCGACCAGTTCAACGCCGGTAACGTCCAGGCCTTCATCGACGCGCACACCGCCGATCCCGTCATCCTCGACGAATTCGCCCCCTATCAGTGGAGCGGACAAGGCTCGGTCCAGCGCTGGCTCGACAGCTATGCGAAGGACTCCGCCGCGAAGAAGATCAGCGGCGGACACATGGCCTACGGCCGCCCGGTCCAGGCGGGGAGCGACGGGACCAGCGCCTATGTCGTGCTCCCCACTACCTATTGCATGACGCAGGCCGGCGTCCGCAAAGGGGCCGACGGGCACATGACCTTCATCCTCGCCCGAACCGAGGCAGGCTGGAAGATCTCTTCCTGGGCCTATGCCGCACCGCAGCCGACCGCCGCGGTCGCGAAGGCCGGCAAGTGCGGCAAGGCCCGCTAGCTCAGCCCCTGCGGCGGGCCGCGTCGAGGCTCAGCCGGCCCGGTCCGGCGAAGACCAGGTATAGGAAGACGAAGCAGTAGAGGATCGCCGCGTCGCCGCCATTGTTGACGGGAAAGAAGTTCTGCGGGGCGTGGGCCATGAAATAGGCCACCGCCATGCACCCCGAGGCGAGGAAGGCCGCCGGGCGGGTGAACAGGCCGAGCGCGATCAGCACCCCCGTCACCAGCTCGATGATCCCGGCGTAGGCGGGCGGGCCGGCAAAGGTCCAGCCGAAGCCCGCCCGCTCGCCACCCGGGAAGGACAGGAATTTCTGCGTCCCGTGGGCGAGGAATAATAGCCCGGTCATGATCCGCAGCACGCCGAGCGCGAGCGGGGCGGAAGCGGAAAGTCGGTCGTTGGCCATGATGGTCGCGCTCCTGTCGGTGTCGTGCATGAGGTTAGGCGGCAAGCCGCACGGTGTCGTCAAGCGCGGAAGCGAGGCTCGCCTCGCGCTGCTCGGGGCCCATCGCGATCCCGTCGGCGGCGACGAACTCGGGGGTGATGCCGATGAAGCCGAACACCCCGCGCAAATAGGTCTCAAGATGCTCGAGCGCGCTCGCCGGCGAACCCACTTCGTAGAAACCGCCGCGGGCCAGCGCGATGATCACGCGCTTGTCGCCGGCCAGCCCCTCGGGGCCATTTTCGGTGTAGCGGAAGGTCTTGCCCGCCACGAGCACGCGGTCGAGCCAGGCCTTCAGCTGCGTCGGCACGGTGAAATTGTACATCGGCGCGCCGATCACCACGGTGTCGGCGGCGAGGAATTCGTCGAGCACGCTCGAATCGGCGAGGGCGCCCAGCGTCAGGTGGTCAATGGGATCGGCGACGAGGTCGCGATGGATCACCTCGGTCCCCGGCGCGGTCGCGACCAGCCGCTCGACAATCGAGCGGGTGAGCTGGCGGCTGACGCTGTTCTCGCCGGTGATGCTGCTGTCGAGCTGAAGGATAGTCACTATTGTCTCCTTAGTATTGTTTTGATACCGGAGCACCCTAAGTAACCGCCCTAAAACGCCTCGCAAGAACGCACTTTTTTGTGGGGGACGAACAAATTTGTGGCGCGGTAACAATGCTGTGCCCCACCGGGAGAGAAGAGCCATGAAGGACCCGACCAGCCCCGTCTGCCGAACCATCAGCACGCTGCTCAGCCGGATCGGCGACAAGTGGACCGTGCTGGTCGTCTCGACGCTGGGCGAAGGGCCACGCCGCTTCAACGAGCTTCGCCGCGAAATCCCCAGCGTCTCGCAGCGGATGCTGACGCTCACCCTGCGCAACCTCGAGCGCGACGGCCTCGTCAGCCGCGCCGTCACTCCGTCGATCCCGCCGAGGGTCGACTATGCCCTCACCCCGCTCGGTCACTCGCTGCGCGAGCCGATCCAAGCCCTGTCCGACTGGGCGATCGCCAATATCGCGGCAATCCACGAAGCCCAGCACCGCTTCGACGCCGCGGCCGACGAGGCGGTCGCGGCCTAACGAAACGGAACCTCGTCCCCGCGAAGGCGGGGACCTAAGGCGAGGACGTGCAAATCTCCTGAGGTCCGCGCCTTCGCGGGGACGACGAGCTTTGCTAGGCGCGAATGATGACCGACCTCGCCGCCCTCGCGACCCTCGAAGAACGCCTCCGCTTCCTCGCCTCGTGGGTCATCCACCACGCCAACCACGTCCGCGACAGCGCCGACGGGCTGAAGGTCGGCGGCCACCAGGCCTCGAGCGCCTCGATGAGCGCGATCCTCACCGCCCTCTATTTCGACGCGCTCGGCCCCAATGACCGGGTCGCGGTCAAGCCCCACGCCGGCCCCGTCCTCCACGCCATCCACTACCTGCTGGGCGGCCAGGACCGCGGCACCCTCGAGAATTTCCGCGGCTTCAAGGGCGCGCAAAGCTATCCCAGCCGGACCAAGGACCGGATCCCGGTCGACTTCTCCACCGGCTCGGTCGGGCTCGGGGTCGCCATCACCCTCTTCGCCAGCCTCGTTCAGGACTGGCTGTCGGCGCGCGACGCCTTGCCGGCCGACCGGCGCGGGCGCTTCGTCGCGCTGATGGGCGATGCCGAACTGGACGAAGGCAATATCTACGAAGCCATCATCGAGGGGCACAAGCACGACGTCCGCAACCTGTGGTGGATCGTCGACTACAACCGCCAAAGCCTCGACGCGACCAGCGCCGACCGGATGTTCGAGCGCTTCGACGACATCTTCCGGACCTGCGGCTGGCGCGTGGTCGAGCTTCGCCACGGCAAGCGCCTCGCCGCCGCCCTTGGCCCGGCGCCGAAGGTCAAGGAGTGGCTCGAAGCCCTCCCCAATGCCGACCACAGCGCGCTGCTCTACCAGGGCGGCGCGGCCTGGCGCGCGCGGCTGGAGCAGGACCTCGGCAAGGCCGCCGCGCCGTTCCTCAAGGCCCATGACGATGCCGCCCTCGCCGCTTTGTTCAGCGACCTCGGCGGGCATTGCATGGCCAGCCTGACCGAAGCCTTCGCCGCCGCGAATGACGACGTCCCGACCATGTTCATCGCGTGGACGGTCAAGGGCTATGGTCTGCCCTTCGCGGGCCACAAGGACAATCACGCCGGCCTCATGAACCCGACCCAGTTCGCCGCCTATCGCGACGGCCTCGGCATCGCCGAGGGGCAGGAATGGGAGCCCCTCGCCGGCCTTGGCGGCAATGCCCGCGCGAACGTCCAGGCGCTGGTCGACCAAACCAGGGTCCGCCGCTACAAGGAGCCGCGCAACTTCACCAGCTGGCAGGTGCCCGCCCTTCCCACCCCGACCGGGGACGAACAGAGCACGCAGGCCGCGTTCGGGCGCATCCTCCTCGACCTCGCCAAGTCGGGCGACGGCCTCGCCGACCGCATCCTCACCACCTCGCCCGACGTCACCGTCTCGACCAACCTCGGCGCCTTCGTGAACAACCGGGGCCTGTTCCACCGCCGCGGCATTCGCGACGTCTTCGCCGAAGCGAAGATCCCGAGCGCGCAGAAATGGGCCGCCCGCCAAGCCGGCCAGCATGTCGAGCTCGGCATCGCGGAGTCGAACCTGTTCCTGATGCTCGCCGCCGCCGGGCTCTCGGGCGACCTCTTCGGGCACCGCCTGATCCCGATCGGCACGCTCTACGATCCGTTCATCGCCCGCGGCCTCGATAGCCTCAACTACGGCTGCTACCAGGACGCCCGCTTCCTCCTCGTTGCCACGCCGTCGGGCCTGACCCTCGGGCCCGAGGGCGGCGCGCACCAGTCGATCAATCCGCCCTTGATCGCGCTCGGCCAGCCCGGCCTGCGCCACTACGAGCCCGCCTTCGCCGACGAGCTCGCCCTCTTCATGCACGAGGCCTTCCGCCTGATCGACGCGCCGGATGGCGAGAGCACCTACCTCCGCCTCTCGACCCGCAGCATCGCGCAGGAGCCCCGCACCTCCGATGCCTGGCAGGCCGACGCGCTCGCCGGCAGCTACTGGCTGCGCGAGCCCGGCGCCAACGCCGAAGCGGCGATCGTCGCCATGGGCGCGATCATGCCCGAGGCACTTGCCGCCTATGAGGAGCTCGCCGCCGACGTCCCCGGCCTCGGCCTCCTCTCGGTCACCAGCCCCAACCTCCTCCACCGCGGCTGGAGCGGGGCACAGGCGGGCCGCTGGCACGGCCACGGCCAGCCGAGCCATGTCGAGACCCTCCTCGGGAAGCTTGCCCCCACCGCGCGCCTCGTCACTTTGTGCGACGCCGCCCCGGCCTCGCTTTCCTGGCTCGGCGCCGTCCTCGGCCACCGGGTCGCGCCGCTCGGCGTCGACCGCTTCGGCCAGACCGGCAACCTCCCCGACCTCTACGGCGAATATCGCCTCGACGGCGACGCGATCACCGAGGCGATGGCGGGGCTTCTCATCGGCTGAGGCCCGGCCTAAGCCTCTCCCCATGCCCGGACGCTATTATGACGAGTGGGAAGTCGGCCAGACCGTCACCCACGCCCTCCGCCGCACCGTCACCGAGACCGACAATCTGCTGATCTCGACGCTGACCCACAATCCGCAGCCGTTGCACCTCGACGCCGAGGCCGCGAAGGACACCGAATTCGGCCGGATCCTGGTCAACAGCTGCTTCACCTTCAGCCTGCTGGTCGGCGCCTCGGTCGAGGACACCACCGCCGGGGTCCTCGTCGCCAATCTCGGCTTCGACGAGGTCCGCCTGCCCAGCCCCGTCTTCATCGGCGACACGCTCCACTTCGAAAGCGGCTGCATCGCCCTGCGCGAAAGCAATTCGCGGCCCACCGCCGGCCTCGTCACCTGGGAGCATCGCGCCTTCAACCAGCGCGAGCAGCTGGTCTGCCAGATGAAGCGCACCGCCCTCATCCAAAAGCGCCCCGCGGCATGACCCGCCAGCCCCGCTCCTGGCTGTTCGTCCCCGCCGACAGCGAGAAGAAGATCGGCAAGGCCCTCGAGAGCGGCGCCGACGCCATCATCTTCGACCTCGAAGACAGCGTCGCCGCTTCCGAAAAGGCCCGCGCCCGGGACATCCTGAAGTCGCTCGCCCCGCGCTCGGGCGGTCCGCAATGGTGGGTCCGGATCAATCCGCTTCGCACCGAGGAGCATCGCCTCGACCTCGAACTCCTCGGCAAGGCCGACATCCACGGCCTCGTCCTCCCCAAGGCCGAAAGCGGCGCCGACATCGTCGAATTGCAGCACCGCACCGGCAACATCCCGGTCCACGCCATCGTCACCGAGACCGCCGCCTCGCTGTTCGGCCTCCTCTCCTACCGCGACGTCAAATCCAGCCCCCTCGCCGCGATGAGCTGGGGCGCCGAGGACCTGTCCGCCGCCTTGGGCGCCGCGGCCAAGACCGACCGCAAGGGCCGCCTCACCTTTCCCTACCAGCTCGCCCGGACGCTCTGCCTCGCCGGGGCCAGCGCCGCCGGGGTCCAGCCGGTCGACGGCGTCTTCGCCGACTTCCGCGACGAACCCGGCCTGATCGAGGAGGCGCTCGACGCCGCCCGCGACGGCTTCACCGGCAAGCTCGCCATCCACCCGGCGCAAGTCGGCCCGATCAACGAGGCCTTCTCGCCGACCGACGAACAGATCGCTCTGGCGCGATCGATCGTTGACGCCTTTGCGGCCGATCCCTCGGCTGGCGTGTTGAGCGTGAACGGCCGAATGGTCGACAAACCCCACCTCATCCAGGCCCAGCGCACGCTGGACCGCGCAGGAGAATAGACATGCCGACCCAGGCCCTCGGCTGGGGCACCCGCACCCCCGGCCAGACCCTCGAGCCGATCCGCTTCGAACGTCGCGACCTTCGTCCCGACGACGTCGCCATCCGGATCACCTACGCCGGCATCTGCCACAGCGACCTCCACCATTGCCGCGGCGACTGGGGCACCCCGCGCCTCCCCGCCATTCCCGGCCACGAGATCGTCGGCGAGGTGACCGCGGTCGGCCCCGAGGTCACCCGCGTGAAGGTCGGCGACACGGTCGCGGTCGGCACCATCGTCGACAGCTGCCTCCAGTGCCGCGAATGCAAGGACGGCTGGGAGCAATTCTGCCTCGAGGGCGCCACCTACACCTATGGCCACCCCGACCGGCACGACGGTTCGGTCACCTGCGGCGGCTATTCCGACCACATCATCACCCGCGAGCATTTCGTCTTCGGCCTTCCCGCGAATCTCGACCCCGCCCGCGCCGCGCCCCTGCTCTGCGCCGGCATCACCAGCTGGTCGCCGCTCCGGCAGTACAAGGAGCATGTCGCGCCCGGGAAGCAGGTCGCGGTCGCGGGCATCGGCGGCCTTGGCCATCTCGGCGTCAAGTTCGCCGCGGCATTGGGCGCCGAAGTCACCGCCATCACCACCAGCGCCGCCAAGGCCGAGGAGGCCCAGCGCCTCGGCGCGCATCACGTCCTCGTTTCGACCGACAAGGAGCAGATGAAGGCCGCCCGCTCTAAGTTCGACTTCATCCTCGACACCATCCCCGTCGGCCACGACGTCCAGCCCTATCTCGGCCTGCTCCGCCGCGCCGGGCGGATGGTGATCGTCGGCGCGATCGAGCCCTTGCCCCCGATCCACGGCGGCCTCCTCATCTCCAACAACCGCGCCATCGGCGGCTCGGGCGTGGGCGGTGTCCCCGAGACCGTCGAGATGCTCGACTTCTGCGCCGAGCATCAGCTCTATCCCGAGGTCGAGACCATCCGCATGGACGAGGTCAACCACGCCTGGGAGCGGATGGAAAAGGGCGACGTCCGCTACCGCTTCGTGATCGACATGAGCACGCTGGAGCCCACCGCCTGATGACCCCGAGCGAGCTCGCCGCCCTGCACGAGGCTCATGCCTCGGACCCCCACGCCTTCTGGCTGGAGCAGGCGCGGCGGCTCGACTGGGACCGTTTCCCGACCCTGAGCGGTGACTGGTCCTATGCCGCCGACGACTTCCACATCCGCTGGTACGAGGACGGCATCCTCAATCTCTCGGCCAATTGCCTCGACCGGCATTTGGCGACCCGCGCCGACCAGACGGCGCTGATCTTCGAGCCCGACACGCCCGGCACCGGCCATGCCGTCACCTACGCCGAGCTTCACGCCGAGACCTGCCGCTTCGCCAACCTCCTCAAGGAGTGCGGCGTCGGCAAGGGCGACCGGGTCGTCCTCTATCTGCCGATGATCCCCGAAGCCGCCGCCGCCATGCTCGCCTGCGCGCGCATCGGCGCGGTCCATTCGGTGGTGTTCGGCGGCTTCTCGCCCGAAAGCCTGGCCGGCCGCATCGACGATTGCGGCGCCCGCGTCGTCATCACCGCCGACGAGGGGCTGCGCGGCGGCAAGCATATTCCGCTGAAAGCCAATGTCGACGCCGCCTGCGATCTTTCGCAAGGCGTCGAGACCGTCATCGTCGTCACCCGTACCGGCGCCGACGTCCCCATGCACGAGGGCCGCGACCTCCGCTGGGAAGACCACCGCGAGCGCCTTTCCCCCGACTGCCCGGCCGAACCCATGGCCGCCGAGGATCCGCTCTTCATTCTCTATACCTCGGGCTCGACCGGCAAACCCAAGGGCGTGGTCCACACCACCGGCGGCTATGCCGTGTGGATCGCGACCACCTTCGACTGGGTGTTCGAGCCGCGAGGCGACGATCTCTTCTGGTGCACCGCCGACATCGGCTGGGTGACGGGGCACAGCTACACGCTCTACGGCCCCCTCCTCCACGGCGTGCCCACCGTCATGTTCGACGGGGTTCCCACCCACCCCGACGTGTCGCGGCTGTGGGAGACGATCGACCGCCTCGGCGTCACCATCCTCTACACCGCTCCTACCGCCATCCGCGCGCTGATGCGCGAAGGCGATGCACCGGTGACAGCCTTCAGCCGCCAGAGCCTCCGCCTGCTCGGCACGGTGGGCGAACCCATCAACCCCGAGGCCTGGCGCTGGTATCATGACGTGGTCGGCGACGGCCGCCTGCCAATCGTCGACACCTGGTGGCAGACCGAGACCGGCGGCATCCTGATGACCCCGCTTCCCGGCGCCACCAGCATGAAGCCCGGCAGCGCCACCGCCCCCTTGCCCGGGATCGCGCCCCTGCTGGTCGATGCCGAGGGCCGCGAGATCACCGGCAACGACGTCAGCGGCAACCTCTGCCTCGCCGCCTCCTGGCCGGGCCAGGTGCGGACCGTATGGGGCGACCACCGGCGTTTCATCGAGACCTATTTCACCACCTATCCCGGGCGCTACTTCACCGGCGACGGCTGCCGCCGCGACGCCGACGGCGACTATTGGATCACCGGCCGGGTCGACGACGTGATCAACGTCTCCGGCCACCGCGTCGGTACCGCCGAGGTCGAGAGCGCGTTGGTGGCCCATGCACTCGTCGCCGAAGCCGCCGTCGTCGCCGCGCCCCACGACCTCAAGGGACAGGGCATCCACGCCTTCGTCACCCTCATCGCCGGCGAGGAGGGTTCGCCCGGACTCGTCGCCGAGCTCAACGCCGAGGTCCGCAAGCATATCGGCGCGCTCGCCATCCCCGAGCGGATCCAGTTCGCCCCCGGCCTGCCCAAGACCCGCAGCGGCAAGATCATGCGCCGCATCCTCCGCAAGATTGCCGAGGGCCAGCTCGACCAACTGGGCGACACCTCGACCCTCGCCGACCCCGGCGTCGTCGACCAGCTGGTCCGTGACCGCTGACGTCGTCCCGGCGAAGGCCGGGACCTCGGGCAGCGCTTCCCCTCGCAAGGTCCCGGCTTTCGCCGGGACGACGGCCCTTTCATTCCTCCTCCTCGCCGCCTGCGCCAGTCCCGACCTCCCCGCCGGTCCCGCCCCCCTCGACCCGATCGCCTTCTTCGAGGGCACGACCAGCGGCACCGGGCTACTCGACCCGATCGTCGGCAAGTCGTCACGAGTCACGGTCGACAGCCAGGGGGTGCGAACGGCGCGCGGCCTTCGTCTCGTCCAGCGGATCAAGGAGGGTAGCAAGCCCGAGCGCACCCGGGTCTGGACGATCGAGGACCGGAAGGATGGCTTCTACACCGGCAATCTGACCGACGCCAAAGGCATGGTCGTGATGGACGTGGTGGGCGCTCGCGCCAATATCGCCTATTCGACTCCGAGCGGCCTCAGCATCCACCAGCAGCTCGCGCTCCAAGCCGACGGTCGGACCATCCTCAACCGCCTCGAGGCCTACAAGTTCGGCATCCGCGTCGCCACGCTCGACGAAACCATCCGCAAGCCGCTTGCAAAGTAGGACTTTCCATGCCGGATTAACCCCAGCGGTTCACCGCCCTGCTCTTTCCATCGTCGATCCCGCCCGGCCACAGCCCAAAGTTCGCCCTCCCGCTCCGACAACGGTTCGTGTGGCCTTCGTGAAGATCCGCCGCGAATTCGACTCGGCGACCCTGTGACCTTTGTGACCTTCGCCTAGCTTTGGCCGCTTTTTTTCGTTAACGGCCCATGGCTTCCATCATGGCTACCGTTCTTCCCACCCCGCCGCGCGTCGGCATGGTCTCCTTGGGCTGTCCCAAGAACCTCGTCGATTCCGAGCGCATCCTCGGTCAGCTCCGCTCGGACGGCTACCAGATGAGCGCCGATTACGAGGGCGCCGACGTGGTGCTGGTCAACACCTGCGGCTTCCTCGACTCGGCCAAGGAGGAAAGCCTCGAAGCGATCGGCGAAGCGCTGGCCGAAAACGGCCGGGTCATCGTCACCGGCTGCATGGGCCGCGAAGCCGAGGTCATCCGCGCGCGCTTCCCCAATGTCCTCGCGATCACCGGTGCCCAGGCTTATGAGGACGTGGTCGCCGCGGTCCACGAGGCCGCCCCGGCCCCGCGCTCGCCCTATCTCGACCTCGTGCCGCAGGCCTCGCCGCAGCTGAAGCTGACGCCGAAGCACTACAGCTACCTCAAGATTTCCGAGGGCTGCAATCACCGCTGCGCCTTCTGCATCATCCCGCAAATCCGCGGCGACCTCGTCAGCCGCCGTCCCGACGCCATCCTCCGCGAGGCCGACAAGCTGCTCCAGCAGGGGACCAAGGAACTGCTGGTCATCAGCCAGGACACCAGCGCCTACGGCCTCGACCTCAAGCACGCCGCTTGGCCCTGGAAGGGCGGGGACGTCCGCGCCCACATGACCGACCTCGCCCGCGCGCTGGGACAGCTGCGTACGCCCGAGGGCGAGCGGCCGTGGGTCCGGTTGCATTATGTGTATCCCTATCCGCACGTCGACCGGGTCATGCCGCTGATGGCCGAGGGGCTGGTCCTCCCCTATCTCGACATCCCCTTCCAGCACGCGAGCCCCAAGGTGCTGAAGGCGATGCGCCGCCCGGCCAACGAGGCCAAGGTGCTCGAGCGGCTGGCCGAATGGCGGCGCGAAGTGCCGGACATCGCCATCCGCTCCTCGTTCGTGGTCGGCTTCCCCGGCGAGACCGAGGCGGACTTCGACTATCTTCTCCAGTGGCTCGCGGAAGCCCGCCTCGACCGCGTCGGCGCCTTCCGCTTCGAACCCGTCGAGGGTGCCCCCGCCAACGATCTTCCGGACCACGTCCCCGAGGAGGTCAAGGAAGAGCGCTACGCCCGCGTGATGGAGCTGACCGCCCGAATCTCGGCCGAGAAGCTCGCCGCCAAGGTCGGCACCTCGCTCGACGTCATCATCGACGCTGTCGATCCCGAGACCGGCGGCGCGACCGGCCGTTCCAAGGCCGACGCCCCCGAGATCGACGGCGAGGTCCATCTCCGTGATGCCGGCCATCTCTCGGCCGGGGACATCGTCACCGTCTCGATCGAGGAAAGCGACGAGCACGACCTCTACGGCGTACCCACCGAGAAAGCCTGACATGACCGACTTCGCCGCTCTCCTTCGACCCGACCGCGGCGAGGCCGCCCACCCGCTTCATCTGCTCGACGCGACGCTGCTGCCCGAATGGCTCAAGGCCCATGCCGGCCAGCGGCGCGGGCTGGTCGAGGCGGCGCGGTTCGAGGGCAAGGCGGGTCAGGTGCTGGTGGTGCCGGGGTCGGGCCCCTACGCCGAATTCGAGGTCCTCGTCGGGGTTGCCAAGCTCGCCAGCCTCACCCCCTGGTGCCTCGCCGCCGCCGCCGAAAAGCTGCCCGAAGGCGCTTACCGGATCGAGGGCGACGTGCCGGTCGGTCTTGCCGCGCTCGGCTGGCTGCTCGCCCAGCACCGGCTGACGACCTACAAGAGCAAGGCCGAGCCCGAGACTGGCCCGCGCGTCCTGCTCAGCAAGGAGCCGGCGCGGGTCGAGGAACTGGTCCGCCTCGCCGAAGCGACGGCGCAGGTCCGCGACCTCGTCGACACCCCCGCTTCCGACCTCGGTCCGGCCGAGCTCGAGCGTGCGGTCCGCGACTGGGCCTCGGCCGCGGGCGCCGAGGTCGAGGTGACCAAGGGCGACGCCCTCGCGCAGGGCTATCCGATGATCCACGCGGTCGGCGCCGCCGCCACCCCGGCCCGCGCGCCGCGGCTGATCGAGGCGCGCTGGGGCGATCCCTCGCACCCGCGCATCGCGGTCATCGGCAAGGGCGTGGTCTTCGACAGCGGCGGCCTCGACCTCAAGCCCGCCGCGGGCATGCGGCTGATGAAGAAGGACATGGGCGGCGCGGCCCATGCGCTGGCGCTGGCCCGGCTTATCGTCGCCGAGCGCCTGCCGGTCCGCCTCCACCTCCTCATCCCCGCGGTCGAAAACGCCGTGTCGGGCGGCGCCTTCCGGCCCGGTGACATCCTCCACAGCCGCGCCGGCCTCCGCGTCGAGATCGACAATACCGATGCCGAGGGGCGGCTGGTGCTTGGCGATGCTTTGACCCGCGCGGGCGAGGAGAAGCCCGAACTGGTGGTCGATTTCGCGACCCTGACGGGTGCCGCGCGCATCGCGCTCGGGCCCGACCTTCCGGCGACCTTCAGCAACGACGAGGCGCTCGCCGCCGATCTTCTCGAGGCCGGGACCGAGGTCGGCGACCCCCTGTGGCGGCTGCCGCTGTGGGACGGCTATGACGAGATGCTGAAGAGCGATCTCGCCGATCTTTCCAACAGCGCCGATTCGCCCTTTGCTGGGACGATTACCGCGGCGCTGTTCCTGCGCCGGTTCGTCCCCGAGGGGGCCGCCTGGGCGCATCTCGATACCTTCGCCTGGCGCCCGGTGCCGCGCCCGGGCCGTCCGAAGGGCGGCGAAGCGCTTGGCCTGAGGGCCGTCCATACCACGATTGCTCGACGCTATCGTCGCAAGTGAAAACGGTTTTTTCGATTTCTCTGTCGCATCAGCGCAACAAACTCTTCCCTCGCCGGTTAACCCGACACGCTAGGCAGGCGAGGAGAAACCATTCCAATGAGCGATGCTTCGCTGAGCGGTTGGATGCGTGCCCTGGTCGGCTATGTCCGGTCGGGAGAGCCCGATCTGACCAATCGTCAAATGGCCCTGTTGATGATCGTCTATCTGACGCCCGGGCCCCATACCGTGCGCGGACTGGCGCGGGTGCTTGGCGTGTCCAAGCCCGTCGTCACCCGCGCCTTGAATACGCTGGGTGCGCTCGGCTATCTCCGCCGCGAACGGGATCAGGACGACCGCCGCAACGTGTTCGTCGTCAGGACCAGCAGCGGGGCGGAATTTCTTGAAGGCTTCAAACGGAACATCAGGGGCAGCGGTGAACGGGGCGGAGATCGCGATTCCGACCGGCGACCCGTCATCGGCCAGCTCGCCCACGCCCATCGCTGACACGCCTGCCGGGGGGTTCGCGCTGGCCGGCCCCTCGACCCATCCCGACCCCCGCACCCACGCCTACCGCCAGGACTTGGCCGACGTCGCGCTGGCGGGCGTGGTGATCGCGTCGCACTATGCCGTGCCGATGCCGATGGTGCTGAAGAAGGCCAGTCCCCTGCTCGCCGAACCCAAGGCCGATTCCGAGCGACTGGCCGAGCTTGCCGCCGGGACCGAACTGCGAATCCTCGACCGGGGCCGCGGCTGGGCCTGGGGCTATGCCGGTGACACGGTCGGCTACGTGGCTTCCGCCGCCCTCGCCGGATGAGGCGGCTTCTCGGCCTCCTCGTCCTCGCCGCCATCGCGGGTCTCGCCGCCGTCACCTTCCTGTGGTGGTCGGGAGGCGCGGACAAGGCGACCACCGTCACCGTGCGTGAAGGCGCGACGCTGACCAGCCTCTGCCCCTCGCTCGAGAAGCAGGGCCTCATCCGCGGCAATTGCGCGACCTACCGTTTCTTCGCCAAGGTTCTTGGCGACAGCGACGGGATTCAGGCGGGCGAATTCGAGGTCCCCGCCGGGACCAGCGGCGCACGGCTGCTCGACATCCTCCAGCACGGCCAGCCGGTGCAGCGGCTGATCACCATCCCCGAGGGCATGCCGAGCATTCTCGTCCAGGAGAAACTTGCGGCCAATCCCAACCTCACCGGCCCGGCGCCGCTGCCGGCCGAGGGCGCGGTGCTGCCCGACAGCTATGGCTTCCAGAAGGGCGAAAGCCGGGCGGCGGTCGCAGGCCGGATGCAAGCGGCGATGACGAAGGCGCTGGCCGAGCTGTGGCCGAAGCGAAAGGTCGGCAGCTGTCCGGTCGCGACGCCCGAACAGGCCGTCATCCTCGCCTCGATCGTCGAGAAGGAGACGGGCAAGCCCGCCGAGCGCCGGGCGGTCGCCGGGGTTTATTGCAACCGGCTCAAGATCGGGATGAAGCTCGATGCCGACCCGACCGTCATCTACCCGGTGACCAAGGGCAAGCCGCTCGGCCGGCGGATCCTCAAGTCCGAGCTCGACGCCGACACCGGCTACAACACCTACCGGATGGCCGGGCTGCCCGCGGGGCCGATCGCCAATCCCGGCCGCGCCAGCATCGCCGCGGTGCTCGACCCCGAACCGAACCGTTATCTCTATTTCGTCGCCGACGGCACCGGCGGACACGTCTTCGCCGAGACGCTTGCCGAGCATAATGCCAATGTGAAGAAGTGGTTCGCCATCCGGAAGGCGCGCGGCGAGATGTGAGCCGCCGTCCCCGCGGACGGGGACGCCGGACATCGCTGCATTCCCGAGGTCCCCGCCTGCGCGGGGACGACGGGCAGCCTAGTCGACCGCCTTCAGGATCAGGCTGGCGTTGGTGCCGCCGAAGCCGAAGCTGTTGTTGAGCGCGGCGCGAACTTTGCGCTTCTTCGCCGTGTGCGGCACGAGATCGACGCCTTCGGTGCCCTCGTCGGGATCGTCGAGGTTGAGCGTCGGGGGCACGATCTGGTCGCGGATCGCGAGGATGCAGAAGATGGCCTCGACCGCGCCGGCCCCGCCGAGCAGGTGCCCGATCGCCGACTTGGTGCTGCTCATCGAGGCACCGCTGAGATCAGGCCCAAGCACGCGCTTGACCGCGCCGAGCTCGATCGTGTCGGCCATGGTCGAGGTGCCGTGGGCGTTGACATAATCGATGTCGCCCGGGCCCATCCCGGCCTTCTTGAGCGCCATGCGCATCGCCAGCTCGGCCCCGCGGCCCTCGGGGTGGGGGGCGGTCACGTGATAGGCGTCGCCCGACAGGCCGTAGCCCACGACCTCGGCGTAGATCTTGGCGCCGCGCGCCTTGGCATGCTCATATTCCTCGAGCACCACCACGCCCGCGCCCTCGCCCATGACGAAGCCGTCGCGATTCTTGTCATAGGGGCGGCTGGCCTTCTCGGGCGTGTCGTTCATGCTCATGTTGAGCGCGCGCGCCTGGGCGAAGCCGGCGACGCCCAAGGGATTGATGGTCGATTCCGCGCCGCCCGCCAGCATGATGTCGGCGTCGTCGTCGCGGATCATGCGCGCGGCATCGCCAATCGAATGGGCGCCGGTGGAGCAGGCGGTGACCACCGCATGATTGGGCCCCATCAGCCCGTACTTGATCGAAACTTGGCCCGAGATGAGGTTGATCAGCCGGCCGTGGACGAAGTGCGGCGAGACGCGGCTGGGACCATTCTCGAAGAGATTGACGCTCTCCTTCTCGATGCCCGGAAGTCCGCCGATGCCGCTGCCGATCGAGCAGCCGGCGCGCAGCTTCATCTCTTCGGACATGTCGACAAGGCCGGCATCCTCGATCGCCTGGCCGGCGGCGTCGATGCCGTAGACGATGAACGGGTCGACCTGGCGCTGGATCTTGTGATCGACACGCTTGCCCGGGTCGAACCCATATTCATGGTCCGCGGGCTTGATCTCGCAGGCGATGCGGCACTTCTGGTCGGACGCGTCGAAGCGGGTGATCGGCCCCGCCCCGCTCTTGCCCGCCAGGAGATTGCGCCAGCTGGTCTCGACGTCGGCCCCGAGCGGGGTGACGAGTCCAAGTCCGGTGACGACAACACGCCGCATCACATTCTCCTCAAACGCAGAACAGGCCCGGCGATGCGCCGAGCCTGTGAACTGCCAGTCAATCCGTTGGTCCGGCTCAGCCCTGGTGCTGATCGATATAGTCGATCGCGTCCTTGACGGTCGTGATCTTCTCGGCCGCATCGTCGGGGATCTCGACGCCGAATTCTTCCTCAAACGCCATCACCAGCTCGACGATGTCGAGGCTGTCGGCGCCCAGGTCGTCGATGAAGCTGGCCTCTTCGGTCACCTTCTCGGCTTCCACGCCGAGATGCTCGACGACGATCTTCTTAACGCGCTCAGCAGTCTCGCTCATCTGGTCTTCCCTTCCTGTGTCGATTTGGCCAACGCGTTAGCGAGGCGCGTTTGGCTTGCCAAGAGTTTCGAGGAGAGGCCGTCCATGACCCGAGCGGAACGCGGGCTGACTCCGGGCGAGATCGCGATGGTCCGCTCGGTGTTCGGCGAGGCGGTGGACGTCGGCCCGGTCCGGCTCATCCGCCGCAAATGGTGGCCGTTCCAGCCGCGCGGAATCGTCATGGCCCCGACCGGCAACATCCATTTCCATCCCGACGACCCCAATTGGCGCGAGGATTTTTCCGCCGCCGACTGGGCGCTGCAGGGGCTCTTCATTCACGAGATGACCCATGTCTGGCAGGCGCAGCGGAGCGGCCGCTTCTTCCTTCCGCTGATGCGCCACCCCCTCTGCCGCTATGCCTATGAGTATCGCGAGGGCCGGCCATTTCTCCGCTACGGACTCGAACAGCAGGCCGAGCTCGTCCGCCACGCCTATCTCCAACGACACGGTCTGCGGCTCGCCAAGGGCGCCCAACTGGCTGAGATCGAGGCAATTCTGCCGTTTCGCGATGCCTGAGCACTGTGTCGCCCAAGTGCAACACCGTGGCGGGGAAACAGTCATTCCGGCGGCGTAAGCCTTCCGTCACGACTGCGATGAGGGTTAGCTTCGCCCCACAACGATAAATGGGGGATGATAAGATGCGCCTCAATCCGACGTTGACCCGGACTTTGTTCGCAAGCGCCGCGACCTTCGCGCTCGCGGTCCCGGCCGCCGCCCAGACCGCCGAGGAAAGCAAGGCCCAGGCCAACACCGCGACCGTCGCCGATCCCAGCCCCGACACCGACGAGCGCTCGCTCGGCGAGATCGTGGTCACCGCGACCAAGCGTGCCTCGACCGTCCAGGACGTCCCCTTCTCGATCAACGCGCAGACGCAGGAAGACATCCAGCGCGCCAACGCCAACACGATCGAGGACATCAGCCGCAACGTCGCCGGTCTGCAGGTCCAGAACCTCGGGCCGGGGCAGAGCCAGGTCAGCGTCCGCGGCGTCTCGGCCGGCCAGATCGTCCGCGACCAGCCGGGCGTGAAGGAACAGGTCGGCGTCTATCTCGACGAAAGCGTCGTCTCGCTCTCGCTGTTCACGCCCGACTTCGACCTGTTCGACCTCAACCGCGTCGAGACCCTGCGCGGTCCGCAGGGCACCCTGTTCGGCTCGGGCAGCGTCGGCGGCACCATCCGCTACATCACCAACCAGCCGCGGATCGACGTCGCCGAAGGGCTGTTCGAAGCCAATATCAACACGCTCACCGACGGCGGCACCGGCGGCCACTTCAAGGGCGCGATCAATACGCCGATGGGCAAGACGGTCGCACTGCGCGCGGTCGGCTATTACACCAAATATGCGGGCTTCGTGGACGCGATCGGCCCGGCGGCGGGCAAGAACGTCAACGACGGCCAGCGTGCCGGCGCGCGCCTCTCGCTGCTGTGGCAGCCAAGCCCGTTCGTGAAGATCACCCCGCGCGTGGTCTATCAGGAAGTGAAGTCGAACGGCTTCAACCGCGAGGAGATCTTCAACCTCTTCTCCAACCCGTTCACCACGCCGCCGCACACCTATGACGAGCGCGAGCAATATCTGCTGCTGCGCGAGAAATTCTCGGACAAGACGCGATTGTTCGACCTCACCGGCTCGGTCGACGTGGGCCCGGTCGAGCTCACCAGCGTCACCAGCTACATCGACCGCGACATCCTGGTCAGCCGCGACGCCTCGGCGCTGACGGGCTCGGTCTCGATCGACCTCGGCTTCCCCAATGCCGCGGTGGCGCTGCCGTCGAACCTGCGCGACACCACCAAGCTTGGCCAGTGGAGCCAGGAACTGCGCGTCGCCTCGACCGGCTCGGGCCCCTTCCAGTGGGTGCTCGGCGGCTTCTACTCGAGCGTCAACCGCAAGTATAAGCAGCGCCTGCCCACCCCGGGCTACGATGCTTATGGCGACGTCTTCCTCGCCTCGCTCTGCGCCGGGCCGGACGATCCGCTGACGCCGCTCGTCAACGAGGGCGCCGGGTGCAAGGATTCGGTCCTTGGCACCCCGCTGACCTCGGCCGACGTCGCCAACGGCTTCCCGGCCAATTCGCCCTATAATTCCGACCTGCCCTATGACATCGAGCAGAAGGCGGTGTTCGGCGAGGCGAGCTACGACTTCGGCCAGTTCAAGCTGACCGCCGGCGGCCGCTACTATGACTTCAGCGAAAGCCGCGACTTCATCTCGGGCGGCCTGTTCGCCAACGGCGACCGCCGGATCGGTGACAAGACCAAGTCGAACGGCTTCAGCCCACGCGGCATCATCACCTGGGAGCCGAACCGCAATCTGTCGGTCAACCTCCAGGCGGCCAAGGGCTTCCGCCTCGGCGGCGTCAACGATCCGCTCAACCTGCCGCTCTGCAACGCGCAGGATGAGGCGCTGTTCGGCGGCTACCAGGACTATGACGACGAGACACTGTGGAACTACGAAGCGGGCGTGAAGTACAGCCGCGGGCCGGTCACCTTCAACGCTGCCGCCTTCTACACCGACATCAAGAACCTCCAGGTCACGCTCGATGCGGGCAGCTGCTCGAGCCGTGTCGTGTTCAACGTCGACAAGGCGCACACCAAGGGCGTCGAGGCGGAACTCAATGTCCGGCCGCTGCGCGGGCTCGACATCAGCTTCGCCGGCAGCCTGATCGAGGCCGAATTCGACACGACCTTGCCCGGTGCCCTCGCCGCCGCGACCGGCATCCGCAACGGCAACCGCCTGCCGAGCGTGCCCAAATATCAGTTCGCCACCTCGGCGACCTATGGCGCACGCCTGTCGGACGCAGCCGAATGGTTCGTGACGGGCAGCTGGCAGCGGGTGGGCAATCGCTACACCCAGCCGGCCGACCAGGAGAACAACCCGCGGGCGTTCGTGTCGGGCCTGCCCTATAATGGCGCGACCGGCACCGGGGTCACCCTCGTCGACCTCAAGCTGCCGCATTATGACCTGGTGAACCTGTCGACCGGCGTCGACTTCGACAGCGGGCTCGGCATCCAGCTCTACGTCAACAACCTGTTCGACGAGAATGCGCTGCTGTCGTTCGATCGCGAGCGCGGTGGCCGCGCCCGGCTCGGCTACAATATCGGCCGGCCGCGCGAGATGGGGCTGACGCTGCGGTGGAAGTTCCGGGCCAACCGGGAAGAGGAAGCGGCCCCGCCGCCGCCTCCGCCGCCGCCGCCGCCCCCGCCCCCGCCGCCGGCGACCCAGACCTGCAGCGACGGGTCGGTGATCCTGGCGACCGACGCCTGCCCGGTACCGCCGCCCCCGCCGCCGCCTCCGCCGCCCGCGCCCGAGCGCGGATGAGCGGATCGGACCAAAGGCCGACGGTAACGCGCCGCTCGCTCCTCATCGGAGCGGGCGGCGCTGCCGTTTCGGGGCCCGCCATCGTCAGGGCGCAGGCGCTGGGCTCGGCGCCGCGGGTGACGGTCGTCGGCGCGGGCGTGTTCGGAACCTGGACCGCCGAGCAGCTCCGCCGCCGCGGCGCGCGGGTCACGCTGCTCGACGCCTGGAACCCGGCGCACAGCCGCGCCAGCAGCGGCGGCGAATCGCGCATGACCCGCGCCGGCTATGGCAAGGACGCCATCTACGCGCGGATGGCGGTCGCGAGCCTTGCCGAGTGGAAGGCACTGAGCCAGCGCTCGGGCCTGCCCATCCTTAACCCCCACGGGGTGCTGTTCTTCTTCCAGGGAGACAATCCCTACCTCTCCGAAAGCCTGCGGGTGCATCGGGCGCTGGGACTGCCGACCGAGGCGCTGTCGCAAGGAGCGATGGCACGCCGCTTCCCGATGATCGATTTCGCCGGGGTCAGCGCAGGGATGTTCGAGCCCGGCTTCGGCGCCCTCATGGCCCGCCGTGCGGTCCAGACGCTGGCGCGGGAATTCGAGGCCGCGGGAGGCCGGTTCGAGCAGCGCAAGATCGCCGCGCCCGCCGAAGTTCGCGATGCCGACCGGATCGTCTTCGCCTGCGGTCCGTGGCTGCCGAAGCTCTTTCCGCAAGTGATCGGCCGCCGCATCGTTGCGACCCGGCAGGAGGTGTTCACCTTCGCGCCGCCCGCAGGCGACCGGCGCTGGCAGCCCGGCCCCATGCCCGGCTGGGCCGACTTCAATGGCGGCGACGTCTTCTACGGCTTCCCCGATCTCGAGGGCAAAGGGGTCAAGTTCGCCCACGATGGCCACGGGGTCGAGGTCGATCCCGACGCCCAGGACCGCCGCTTCTCCGATGCTGCGCTGGCCGAGGTCATCGCCTTCCGCGACCGCCGCTTTCCGGCCCTGCGCGGCGCCCCACTCGCGACCGCCGAGGTCTGCCAATATGAGAATAGCTCGAACGGCGACTTCCTGATCGACCGCCATCCGGAGCGGGCCGACGTCGTGCTGGTCGGCGCGGGCTCGGGCCACGGGTTCAAACATGGACCGGAAGTGGGGCGGATCGCCGCCGAGCTGGTGCTGGCGGGCAGGACGCCCGATCCCCGCTTCGGGCTGGCCTCGAAGGGCGTCAGCCAGAAGCGGGAAGTGATCTGAGGGTCACAAGGTCCCCGCCTGCGCGGGGACGACGTGGGTTGGGGTCAGCCGGCCTTGGCGACCCCGACCAGCGCCGGCCGCAGCAAGCGGTCCTTGAGGACGTAGCCCGCCTGCATTTCCTCGACGATGGTGCCGGGAGCCTGGTCGGAGACGATCTCGATCATCGCCTGATGCTTGTTGGGATCGAGCGGCAAACCCTTCGATTCGACCCGGGTGACGCCATTGCGGGCGAAGACGGAGTCGAGTTCGCGGGCGGTCGCCTCGATGCCCTCGATGAAGCCCTTGAGCCGCTCGTCCATGCGGGCGCCCTCGGGGATATGGCTGAGCGCGCGGTCGAGATTGTCCTTCACGCTCAGCATGTCGCGGGCAAAGCCGGTGTTGGCGTAAGCCACCGCCTGCACCTTTTCCTGGTCGGCGCGGCGGCGCACGTTCTGCACCTCGGCGGCGGCGTAGAGCGCCTTCTGCTCGGCCTCCTCGAGCGCCTTCTGGAGCTCGGCGAGCCGGTCGTGATCCTGCAATTCGGGGCTGTCCTCCGCGGTTTCCGCGCGGATTTGCTCGGCCTCGTCGTGAAGCTTGTCCATTCCTATCCCATCAAACGTGTGAGTGCTTGCGCCGTATAATCCACCATGGGAACGATCCGCGCATAGTTCAACCGCGTCGGGCCGATCACGCCCACAACGCCGACCACCCGGCCTTCGCTCCCGCGGTAGGGCGCGGCGATGACGCTCGAGCCCGAAAGCGCGAACATCCGGTTCTCCGACCCGATGAAGATCCGGCAGCCTTCGCCCTCGCGGGCGTTTTCGAGGAGGCGGACGATTTCCTGCCGGTCCTCGAGCTCGCCGAGCAGGCGGCGGACGCGGTCGAGGTCTGCCGCGGTGGTGTCGTCGAGGAGATTGGCCTGGCCGCGGACGATCAGCACCGGACGGTGCGCGCCGTCCTCGCGCCATTCGGCAAGCCCGGTCGCGACCAGCTCGGCGGCGGCGCGGTCGAGCGCGGCGCGATGCTCGCGGATTTCGGCCCGGAGCCGCGCCTCGGCCTCGGCGAGGGTGAAGCCCGACAGCCGCGCGGTGACGTAATTGGCAACCTCGGTGAGCGCTGGCGCGGTCATGCCGGGGGGAAGGTCAATGACCCGGTTCTCGACATTGCCGTCCTCGCCGACCAGCACCGCCAGGGCCTGCCCCTGTCCCAGCGGCACGAAGGCCAGCTGGCGCAGGCGTCGCTCGATCTTGGGGGCGACCACCACGCCGGCGCAGGCCGACAGGCCCGACAAGGCGGCGGTGGCATTGGCGAGCGCTTCCTCAAGCGGGCGGTCGCGGACGTCGGCCTCGATTGCGGCGCGTTCCTCGGCGCTCGGCAGGTGGGTCTGCATGATCCCGTCGACGAACAGCCTGAGGCCCGTCTCGGTCGGCACCCGCCCCGCCGAGGTGTGCGGATGGGTGAGGAGGCCGCGGTCCTCGAGCTCGGCCAGCACCGAGCGGATCGAGGCGGGCGAGAGGTTGATCGTGCCGGCGAGACTTTTCGAGCCGACCGGCGTGCCGCGGTCGAGATAGGCCTCGACCACCGTGCCGAAGATCGCGCGCATGCGGTCGGTCAGTTCGGGAAGCGGCGGCTGCATGGGGTTGATGTATGGGCTTCGCGCATCGGTCTCAATCCGTTAAGGCGCGGCCGAACCCTAATCAGGAGAAGACATTCATGCGCCCCAGCGGCCGCGCGCCCGACCAGATGCGCTCGCTTTCGTTCGAGCCCGGTTTCACCAAGCATGCCGAAGGCTCGTGCCTGGTGAGCTTCGGCGACACCCGCGTGCTGGTCACCGCCAGCGTCGAGGAGAAGGTCCCGCCCTTCCTGCGCGGCAAGGGGCAAGGCTGGGTCACGGCCGAATATGGGATGCTTCCGCGCGCCACCCACACCCGCGGCAACCGCGAGGCGGCCAAGGGCAAGCAGTCGGGCCGGACGCAGGAGATCCAGCGGCTGATCGGCCGGTCCCTGCGCGCCGTCACCGACCTCAGCCTTCTCGGCGAGCGCCAGATCGTCCTCGACTGCGACGTCATCCAGGCCGACGGCGGCACCCGCACCGCGGCCATTTCGGGCGCCTGGGTCGCGCTTCGGCTGGCGGTAGACGGGATCATGGGCAAGCTCTCGGGCGACCCGATCCGCACCCAGGTCGCGGCGGTGAGCTGCGGCTTCCACGACGGCGCGGCGGTGCTCGATCTCGACTATGCCGAGGATTCGACCGCGGGGAGCGACGGCAATTTCGTCCTCACCGCTGACGGCGCGATCTGCGAGGCGCAGCTCACTGCGGAAGGCGCGACCTTCGACGAGGAAGGGCTGCTCCGCCTGCTCCGCCTCGCGCGGATCGGCTGCGACCAGATTTTCGAGGCGCAGCGCAAGGCCACCGGCCGGTGAACGCGGTCGGGCCCAAGCTCGTCATCGCCACCCACAATGCGGGCAAGCTGCGCGAGATCCGCGCGCTGGTCGCCCCGTTCGGGATCGAGTGCGTGGGCGCGGCCGAACTGGACCTTCCCGAGCCCGAGGAGACCGGCACCAGCTTTGTCGCCAATGCCGAACTGAAGGCCCGGGCCGCGGCCGACCAGACCGGCCTCCCTGCCCTGTCCGACGACAGCGGCCTCAGCGTCGACGCGCTGAATGGCGAGCCCGGAATCCACTCGGCGCGCTGGGCCGAGGACGAGACGGGCAAGCGCGATTTCGGCGTCGCCATGGAGCGGGTCGAAACGGCGCTCGAGGCGGCGGGCCCGGAAGCCGGCCGCGATGCGCATTTCACCTGCGCGCTGACCCTCGCCTGGCCCGACGGCCGGACGGAAAGCTTCGAAGGCAAGGTCTTCGGCCACCTCGTCTGGCCGCCGCGTGGGGAAAATGGCTTTGGCTACGATCCCGTCTTCGTCCCCCACGGGCACGAGCAGAGCTTCGGCGAGATGGACCCGGCGGCCAAGCATGCGATGAGCCACCGGGCCAAGGCCTTCGAGCAACTGGTCGGATGGCTGAAGAACTAGCCCTCTACATCCACTGGCCGTTCTGCGTCAGCAAATGCCCCTATTGCGACTTCAACAGCCATGTCCGCGAGGGCATCGACCAGGAGGCATGGCGAAGGGCGCTGCTGGCCGATCTCGCGCATGAGGCGGCGCTGCTGCCCGGGCGGCGGCTGACCAGTATCTTTTTCGGCGGCGGTACCCCATCGCTGATGGAGCCCGCGACCGCGCAGGCGCTGATCGAGGCCGCGACCAGCCACTGGAGCGCCGCCGACGATCTCGAGATCACGCTCGAGGCCAATCCCTCATCGGTCGAGGCCGCACGCTTTGCCGACCTTGCGGCCGCAGGCGTCAACCGGGTCAGCCTCGGGCTCCAGAGCCTCGACGACCAGGCGCTGGCCTTCCTCGGCCGCGCCCATTCGGCGCGCGAGGGGCTGGACGCTCTTGGCGTCGCGCAGAAGCATTTTCGGCGGGTGTCGTTCGACCTCATCTATGCGCTGCCCGGCCAGAGCGCGGAGGCGTGGGCCGCGATGCTCGAACGTGGGCTCGCGCTCGGCACCGGGCACCTCTCGCTCTACCAGCTGACAATCGAGCCGGGCACGCGATTCGCCGCGCTCCACGCCGCCGGCAAGCTCGAACCGCTCGATGCCGAGGCGGCCGCCGACCTGTTCGAGCTGACCGCGGCGATGACCGAGGCGGCTGGGCTGCCGGCCTATGAAATCAGCAACCACGCGCGGCCGGGCGAGGAAAGCCGGCACAACCTCACCTACTGGCGTTATGGCGATTATGCCGGGGTCGGGCCGGGCGCGCATGGCCGGCGGTCGGGGCTGCGCACCGTCCGCCATCGCAAGCCCGAGAATTTCCTCGCCGGCCTCGCCCGCAACGGCCACGGCATGGTCGAGGAAGCGCCGCTGTCGCCGATCGAGGCGGCCGACGAGGCGCTCGTCATGGGGCTGCGGCTGGCCGAAGGGATCGATCCCGCGGCGATCGCCCGGCGGTTCGGGCTCGAGCGCCTGCTCGATTCCTCAGCGGTGGACCGGCTGGTGGCGAGCGGTCACCTCAAATGGGCAGGCGCAAGGCTCCGCACCACGGCGGCGGGCCGGCTCCTGCTCGACACCATCCTCGGGCTGGTGGCCGACCCTCAGCCGCCTTCGTTGAGGCGGTCGGCGTAGGTCGACATATAGTCGCCGATCTGCGCCTCGGCGTCGGTCTCCGCGGGCTTCCTCGGCCGGCCGTTCTTGACGTCGAAGGCGACCAGCGCGGCCTTGAAGGCGGTCATCTGCGCGGCGCAGCTGGCCTTGGCCATGCCGTCGAAATCGGCCGCGGTCTTTTTCTGGTCCTTGGCCGTCGTCGCGACCGTCCTCAGGCAGGCAACCAGTTCCTTGCGCTGGGCCGCACCGTCCGCAATCGGCGCCCCACCGGCCGCCATCACCAACAACAACGTGAGCATTTCTCCGCTCCCCCCAAGTCATTGTGACAGGAGGATGACTCGTCGCTGCGCCCTTGGCTAGAGACTTTTTGCGCCGGGACGAAAGGCTCAGAACTTCGTCGGGGCGGGCGAGACGATCGCGGTCCCGGTGGCGGTCACCTGGCGAACCTCGAAGGCACGCTGGGCGACATTGTCCGAGCGGAAGCGGAAGATGCCGTCGACCCCGTCAAAGCCCTCGGCATCGTCGATCGCGCCCAGTGGGAAGCGTCGGCCCGGCGCCCAGTTGCGCGCGGCTCGGACGCTCAACAGCACGGCGTCATAGCCGAGGCTGGCGATGCGCGGCGGGGTTTGCCCTGCGTAGCGCGCGCGATAACGCTGGACGAACTGGGTCCAGCGGCCTTGCGTCGGCGCGGCATACCAGGCGCCGCGCAGGCGGGCTGTTCCGCCAAGTTCGGACCCGGCCCACAATTCGGTCCCGAGGATCCGGGCACCGGCGCGCAGGCTCGGGGCGGCGAGCGCGGCGACCCGGCCGTTGTCGGCGACGAGCACCGCATCATAGGGCCTGGCGGCCAGTCGCCGCGCGGCGGCGCGGGCATTTTCGGGCCGGTCATAGGTTTCGATCCCCGTCACCTGCCCGCCGACGCGCTGTGCCGCGACCTGGAGCGCCTGGACCGAACGCTGGCCATAGGTCGAGGCCGGCGCAATCGCCGCGAAGCGCTTTGCCCCCGCGGCCGCGGCCTGCGCGACCACCCGCTCGACCGCCTGGGTCGGTGTGAAGCCCAGGACGTAGGTGCCGGGCGCGGCGACGCTGACGTCGTTGCTGAAGGCGATCACCGGAACCCGCGTGCGCTGCGCGACCGGGGTGACCGTGCGGACATCCTCGGCGCGAAGCGGACCCAGGATGAGGTCGTTGCCGCCCGCAATCGCGCGCTGGGCGGCCGCGGCCGCTCCGCCTTGGTCGGTGTCGAACAGGGTCATTTCGAAGGCGGTGCTCTTCGAATCGAACTGGGCAAGGCGCGCGGCATTGCCGATCGCCCGGCCGACCGCGGCATCGGGCCCGCTCAGCGGCACGAGGACCGCCACCCGGTTGACCCGCGCCTCCTGCCCCGGCCGTGTCGAGGGCCCGGTGGCGCAGCCGGCGAGCAGGCTCGCGGCGACGACGGAGAACAGGAAGGCACGGCGGCCTTGTGCAGGGAGAGGCGAGGATGCCATGACGTTGTTGCTTCCCATGAACGAAACGCTTCCCCCTGGTCTGTATATCGTCGCGACCCCGATCGGCAATCTGGGCGACCTGTCGCCGCGCGCCGCGCGGGTGCTGGCGGGCGCCAGCCTGGTGCTGGCCGAGGACAAGAGGGTGAGCGCACGGCTGCTCGCCCATGCCGGGGCATCGGTGCCGATGCGGACCTACAACGACCATAGTGACGAGGCCGACCGCGCGGGCGTGGTGGCGCGGCTGGGCACCGAGGCGATCGCGCTGGTGAGCGATGCGGGGACGCCGCTGATCAGCGACCCCGGCTACAAGCTGGTCCGAGACGCGCGCGCGGCAGGGCACGAGATCTTCACCATCCCCGGCCCCTGCGCGGCCGTCGCCGCGCTGACTCTGGCGGGACTTCCGACCGACCGTTTCCTGTTCATCGGCTTCCTTCCGCCCAAGGAAAAGGCGCGGGCCGACGCGCTGGCGGAGATTGCGGGCGTGCGCGCGAGCCTCGTCTTCTACGAGAGCGGGCCGCGGCTGGGAGCCAGCCTCGCCAGCCTTGCGGCGGTGCTGGGCCCGCGCGAGGCGGCGGTGGCGCGTGAACTGACCAAGCTGCACGAGCAATGCGTCACGGGCACGCTCGCCGACCTCGCCGAGCGGTACCGCGATTCCTCGCCCAAGGGGGAGATCGTGGTGGTGGTCGGACCGCCCGCCGCCGCCCCGCCGCCGAGCGAGGACCAGCTCGACCAGGCCCTGCGCGACCTGCTGGCGAGTGGGGAGAGCCCGAGTCGCGCCGCTGCAACAGTCTCGCAGCAGTTTGGGATCAAACGGAAACTCGTCTACGATCGAGCGTTACAGCTCGCCAGATGATCCTTCTTACCGCCTTGATGCTCGCCGCCCAGCCGGCCCCCCGTCCCCGCGCCCCCGTCGCCGCGCGGCGCCCCGCCACGACCCTTGCCGCCCGGCCGACAGCCGACTGGCTTAGCGGCCTTTGGGTCAGCGACGCCAAGAAAGGCGCGCAGATGGAGGGGTGTGCGGACTGGACCGCGGTCTTCTACCAGTCCGACGGGCATCTCGTCAGCGGCGAGCTCGCCGGGCGCTGGAAGCTGGTCGGTGACCGGGTCCACCGCCAGAAGATCAGCTTCGACGACAGCGCGGCCGAGGGCGGCGGTGACGAGGGCGTCATCGAGGGGCCCGAGGAGATCGCCCGCATCGTCCGCCTGTCCGACGATCGCTTCCGCGAGATCGGTACGAACGGCAAGGCGACGCTCTACCTGCGCTGCCCCAAGCCGGAGACCCCCGTCGCGCGCTGACCGGGCCCTCGCCGAAGAGCGGGGCCGAAAGGCCGAGCAGCTCGCCGGCTGGTATCTGCGCTGCAAGGGCTGGTCGATCCTCGGGACCCGCGTGAAGACCAAGGTCGGCGAAGTCGACCTCGTCGCCCGGCGCGGCAAGGTCCTCGCCTTCGTCGAGGTCAAGGCGCGCGCGACCGACGAGGCGGCGGACTGGTCGCTCGACCGCAACCGTCTGCGGCGCGTCGCCGATGCCGCCGCCGTCCTCCTTCCGCGCTTCCAGGGCGATGCCGACACGGTACGGATCGACGTCATCTACATCGTTCCCGGCCGCCTTCCCCGCCACCTCGTCGACGTCTGGCACGGATGACAGCGGCCCGGGGCGCGACTAAGGGAGCCTCCAGCCTGCCCCGGGAGCCTTCATGACCCTCACTGTCGCGGTCCAGATGGACCCGCTCGAATCCATATCGATTGCCGGCGATTCGACCTTCGCGCTGATGGTCGAGGCCCAGGCGCGCGGGCATCGGCTGTTCCATTATCTCGCCGACGAACTCACGTACGAGGACGGCCGGTTGCGGGCGGCGGCACGGCCGGTGACGGTGCAGCGGGTCGAGGGCGATCATTTCACCGCCGGCGAGAAAATCGCGCTCGACCTCGCCGACGAAGCCGACGTCGTGCTGATGCGGCAGGATCCGCCGTTCGACATCGCCTACATCACCGCGGCCCACCTGCTCGAGCGGCTCGAGGGCAAGACGCTGGTGGTGAACGACCCCGCCAACGTCCGCAGCGCGCCCGAGAAGATGTTCGTGCTCGACTTTGCCGAGTATATGCCGCCGACGCTGATCACGCGAAGCATGGAGGAACTGACCGCCTTCCACGCCAAGCATGGGGAGATCGTGCTGAAGCCGCTTCACGGCAATGCCGGCGCGGCGGTGTTCCGGATCGCGCGCGACGGGGGCAACCTCAGGGCGCTGGCCGAACTGTTTAGCGAGACTTGGCGCGAGCCGTTCATCGCCCAGGCCTTCCTGCCGGCGGTGAGCGCGGGCGACAAGCGCATCATCCTCGTCGATGGCGAGCCCATCGGGGCGATCAACCGCGTACCAGGCAAGGGCGAGATCCGTTCCAACCTCGCGGCGGGCGGGTCGGCGCACAAGACCGAGCTCAGCGAGCGCGAGCGCGCGATCTGCGCGGCGCTTGGCCCCGAGCTGCGACGCCGCGGCCTGCTGTTCGTCGGGATCGACGTCATCGGCGGAATGCTGACCGAGATCAACGTGACCTCGCCGACCGGACTCGTCGCGCTCGACCGGTTCGAAGGCATCAACAGCGCGGGCCTGATCTGGGACGCGATCGAAGCGAAGGTTGCGGCGCGTGGGTGACTGGGTCGTCCGGATGATCGAGCAGTCGGGCTATCTCGGCGTCGGTTTCCTCATGTTCCTCGAGACGATCTTCCCGCCGATCCCGTCGGAAGTGATCATGTCGGTCTCGGGGGTCGCCGCCGCCAAGGGCCAGATGAGCCTCGGCTGGGCGATTGCCTCGGGCACCGCCGGCGCGATGCTCGGCAACATCGTCTGGTATCTGGCCGCGCGCGCGCTCGGGATCATCCGGTTGAAGCCCTTTATCGACCGCTATGGCCGCTGGCTGACCATGGACTGGGACGAGGTGCAGCGCGCCGAGCGCTGGTTCCGCGCGAACGGCACCTTCTTCGTCTTCCTCGGCCGGATGCTGCCGACGGTGCGGAGCCTGGTGTCGGTCCCGGCGGGACTCCTCAAGATGCGGTTCAAGACGTTCGTCATCGCGTCGACGATCGGGACCGCCGGCTGGACCGCGGCGCTCGCTTATGCGGGCTACACGCTGCGCGAGCGCTTCAACGAGGTGGACGACTGGATCGGCCCGGTCAGCAACGCGATCCTGGCGACGATGGTCCTCGGCTATCTCTGGCGCGTGATCCGCTACCGCCCGGCCAATTGAGCTTCCTCAGGCGCGCGGATGGGCGTGCCGGTAGACGTCGAGAAGATGCGCCGCGTCGACCGCGGTATAGACTTGGGTCGAGGAGAGGCTCGCGTGGCCGAGCAGCTCCTGCAGCGTGCGCAGGTCGGCACCGCCGGCGAGCAGGTGGGTGGCGAAGCTGTGGCGCAGCGCATGCGGGGTCAGGCGATCGTTGAGGCCGAGCGACCGGCGGGCCAAGGCGACTGCCCGGCGAACCACGTCGGCGCTGAGCGGGCCGCCCTTGGCGCCGAGGAACAGGGGCCCCTCCCCCGCCAGCGGCCATGGACACAGCCGGACATAGTCGGCGACCGCCGCGGCGACCATCGGCAGGACGGGGACGACCCGCGTCTTGCCGCGCTTCCCCGTGACCCGGATGGTCGCGCCGAGCGGGTGGGTTCGCGCGGGCAGGCCGAGCGCTTCGGAGATTCGCAGGCCCGATCCGTAGAGGAGGAGGAGCAGGGCCGTGTCGCGGGCCGCGATCCACGGCTGGCGGGCAAGCGCGCCGGTCTCGTCGGCGAGCGCCAGCGCGTCGGCGGGCGAAGCGGGGCGCGGCAAGGTGCGCGGCCTTTTGGGCGCCTGGACGCGAGGAAGCTGGGCGGGCACGCCCTGCTGCTCGGCGACGAAGCGGAGGAAGGCACGGGCCGCCGACATCTCGCGCGCGGCCGCGCTCGGCCCCAGCCCCTCGCCCCTGCGGTGGGCGAGGAAGGCACGGAGGTCGACCGGCTGCAGCGCAAGCAGGCGCTCGGGCGTCGCAAGCTCGCCCCAATAGCCGCCGAGGAAATCGAGCAGGCGATGCGCGGTCGCGACATAGGCGCGCGCGGTGTGGACGCTGCGGCGGCGCTCGAGGCGAAGCGACTGGTCGAAGCGGGCGGCGAGCGCCCGCGCGTCGGTCAGGGGTTGAGCGTCCACCGGCGCAGTATAGACGCCAGCGCAGCGCCGAGGAACAGCAGCAATTCCGAGCCGTGGCGGCCGTCGAGCGGCTGGCTGCCGCGCTGGCCGAGCAACAGCAGCGCCTCGGGAACGGCGTCCGGAAGCCGCACCAGAGCTTCGGCGCCGATCAGGTCGCACGCCGGGCCGAACAGGGCGTGGCCGCGGCTCACGGTACGAAGCTCAACCGGCTCGGGCTGGTCCATCCACTGGCGTAGCAGTGCCGCCTCGCAATGCTGGACGCCCGAGCTGTCGACCCGGAAGCCGCGGTCCCCGACGATCAGGCCGAGCGCAACCGCGTCGAGCCCGAGGATCAGCGGCCACTCCTGCACCACGACGTGGAGCAGGTGGTCGAAGTCGGTCGCGTCGAGGGCGGCGAGCACGGCGAGATGGATCGCGGCGACTGCGCCCGTCTGGCCGCGGGCGAAAGCGAGCAAATCCTCGCGCGCCTCTTCGGCCGCCTCGGCACGGGCACGAAGCCGCGCCAGCGCATGATCCTCGAAGGAGAGGAGCTGTCCCATGCCGGCGATTCTATGCCGACAAGGGTTAACGTCCAGTGGCCTTGCGCTCAGCCGATCTTCTGGCCGGTCGCTTCCCAGTCCTTGAGGAAGGCGGCGATGCCCTTGTCGGTCAGCGGATGGTTGAACAGCTGCTTGATGACGGCGGGCGGTGCGGTCATCACGTCGGCGCCGAGCTTGGCGCTCTCGTGGACGTGGATCGGGTTGCGCACGCTCGCGACCAGGATCTCGGTCCCGAAGTCGTAATTGTCGTAGATGATGCGGATGTCGGCGATCAGCTCCATGCCGGGATAGCCGACATCGTCGTGGCGGCCGACGAAGGGCGAGATGAAGGTCGCGCCGGCCTTGGCCGCGAGCAGCGCCTGGTTGGCCGAGAAGCAGAGGGTGACGTTGACCATCGTGCCATCGCTGGTCAGCGCCTTGCAGGTCTTGAGCCCGTCGAGCGTCAACGGGACCTTGATGGCGATGTTGTCGGCGATCTTCCGGAGGACCTCGGCCTCGCGCATCATGCCCTCATGGTCGAGCGCGACGACCTCGGCCGAGACCGGGCCGGGGCAGATGGCGGCGATCTCGCGGACGGTCTCGATGAAGTCGCCGCCCGCCTTGCGGACGAGGCTCGGATTGGTGGTCACACCGTCGAGCAGGCCGGTGTCCATGAGCTCGCGGATGTCGGCGAGGTCGGCGGTGTCGGCGAAGAACTTCATGAGACGGGTCCTGGTCTGGAGGCTGCGGTTGCGTGTCGCTTAGCGGCAAGGCACAGATGGGTCTATGACCGAGCACGTCCGCATCGAGCGCAAGGGCGCTCACCTCCGCCTGCTGCTGAACCGGCCCGAACGCCGCAACGCGATCACGGTCGCCATGTATGCCGCCCTCGCCGACGCGATTGGGCAGGCGCAGGACGACGAGGGGATCCGGGTCATCACGCTCGAGGGCGAGGGCGTCGACTTCACCGGCGGCAACGACCTCGCCGACTTCACGAACGAGCTGCCGCAGGACGGGCAGACCGACATTCCGGTGTGGCGGCTGCTCAGGGCGCTGGCGACCAACCAGGTCCCGATCATCGCCGCGGTGCACGGCAATGCGGTGGGCATCGGTACGACCATGCTGTTCCACTGCGACCTCGTCGTCGCCGAGGAAGGCACGCGCTTCAAGATGCCCTTCACCGAGCTTGGGCTGGTGCCCGAAGCGGCGAGTTCGCTGATCCTGCCGCGGCTGGCCGGGCGTCAGCTCGCAGCCAAATATCTGCTGCTGGGCGAGCCGTTCGGGGTCGAGGAGGCCGAGCGCTTCGGGCTCGTCACCCACCGCGCGCCGGCGGGCGGCCTCGACGAGGCGCTGGGCAAGGTCGTCGCGACCCTGCTGTCGCGGCCGCCCCAGGCGCTACGGCTGACGCAGCGGCTGCTGCGCGGGACCAAGCACGACGAGGTGCTCGAGCGGATGGACTGGGAAAATGGCCATTTCTCCGAGCGGCTGACCTCGGACGAGGTCAAACAGCAGATCATGGCCTTCTTCGCCGCCCGCGCGGCCAAGGCCTAGCTGGCGATACAGAAGGTCGCCGTTCCGCTGACGGTGCAAGGCGCCGCACCGCCCTGCTCGGCGAGGTAAACACGCTTCTCGCGGGAGACCGAGACGGTCGGCCCGGGGAAGAGCAGCAGGCTCGTCGGCTGGGTATAGGTGACCTTGAGCAGCAGGAACTTGATCCCGGTGCTGGTCACGCCCGCCTTGGGCGTCTCGACGTTGAAGGTGCCTGGCCCGATGCCATAGACCGTGGCGTCCATCTCGGCCTTGATCTGGGCATTGGTGACGGCTGGCTGCTTCCACACCGTGGCCACGCGAGCGCCTTCACCGAGCGCGTGCTGGATACCGCTCATCGCACGATAGACCATGCCGAGCTGGGCGATGGCATAGATGAGGACGATCAGCGCCGGAAAGGCGAAGGCGAATTCGACCACGGTCGCGCCGCGCTCGTCGCGCAGCAGCCGGCGGAGGGCGCTCGGGCTGGTCATTGCGTGCGCATCCCCACCTTGACCCGGATCGGGTATTTGCCGTTGGCATTGGCGCCGAACTTGATCGGGAACATCGGCTGGAACTCGTCCACCGCGGTGATCTCGATGTAGCGCGATTCCCACTCGGTCGCGCCGTTGCAGTCGTCGGTGAAATTCGACTTCTGGGTCACCACGCCGGTCGAGCGGCTGGTGCAGAAGAGCTTGGTGGTCATCGTGATGCTGGCCGCCGGGATCCCCGCCGCGTCCTCGATGTCCTTCGTCACCGTGGTGTCAACCGTGTCGTCGTCGGTCGTCTGCATGATCTTCTCCATCGCGCGCTGCGCCGCCTGCTCGAGGCTGAGCTTGCGCGAATAGGCGTTGGAGATGTCGACGATGCCGATGACGAGCGTCGCGAGGATCGGCGCGGCGAGAGCGAGCTCGATCACCGCCGCTCCGCGCTCGTCGGAGCGAAGCCTCTGAAACAGCCTGATCATGCGATGAGCCTCACGCGGCGGCCGCCGATGATCGCGTCGATCCCCGAGCCGCCGCAATCGGCCTTGAACTTGTTGGTGATGCCGCTGTTGCCGCTGAAGGTCACCCGGCGCCCGATGAGACGGGTGCAGATGAAGTCGCTGGTCCCGGTCCCGTTGTAGTCGATCTCCTGCTTGGGGAAATAGACCGAGCCGAGGATTCGCGAGGCGCTGTTGCCGTTGATCTTGTTGGTCTGGTTGCTGTCGACGGCCCGGCGATCCTGGTAGATGCTGATGCCCTTGAAGCAGCCCGCCGTGCCCAGCGTGCACCCGCCCGTCGGGGGCGAGATGTTGATGTTGCTGCTGGCGTTGACCTTGAACTGGCCGATCGACGCCGTCGCCGACGAATCCTTGTTGGTCAGGACGATCGTGCAGGCGGTGCAGCTGAGATTGCCCTGGATGAAGGCATCGCCGCCATTGATGTAATAGGTCCCCGAGGGAAGCGTCAGCGTCCGGTTGGCGCCGACGCTGAGGCTGTTGTAGCAGAACACCGTCTGGCCGGTGGGAATGGACGTGTTCTCGTCGAGCGCGGTATTGCTATTGTTGCCGTTGCCATTGCCATTGCCATTGCCGCTGTTCCCGGCCGGGCATTTGCTGTTGAGGTCGGCCTGACTCGGACTGACGTTGGCATAAGGGTCCGCAAGTGCGGGCACATAGGGCTCGTAGCGATCGACCTGGAAGTTGGCCGAGCGCTGGATGCCCCCGACCGCCGCCACCGACGGTGCCTTGAACATGCTGCTGCCGCGCGCCACGGCCGAGTTGGACGAGGGCGAATTGCTGATCGCGCTGCAATCCATCTCGACGCCGCTGTTGCCGGTGAAGGTGATCCCGGTATTGCCGGCGTTGTTCTCGAGGCTGACAAGGCAATATTCGTCGGTACCCGGGACGCTCGCGGCTCGCGCGCTGGCGACGATGATCGGGGCCTGGGCCATGAAGATCGAGCTGAAGGTCAGCGCCTTCTGGATCCCGAGCGTCACCTGCACTTCCTGGGTGGTCGATGCGCTGGTGTCGGCGGAAATGTCCACGGTGGGATAGCCGCTGACCAGCGCGATCCCGGTGTTCTGGTTGAAGCTGAGGTCGCGGGTCACCGCCGACTGGACGCCGGTGAGGTCGGCGCCCTGGACGCGCTGGTAGACCCCGGCGATCGCCGCCGAGTCGGCCGCGCGCTGGAGCTGGCGCTTCCACAGGGTCCACTGGATGGTATCGACCGCTAGCCCCGCCGACCCGATCAGCAAGGGCATTGCGGCCGCGGTCAGGATGAGCACGTTTCCGCGCTCGTTGCGCCGGAGCTTCTTAAGCAATCGCAGCATGGAACGCCTCGCGAGATGAAACATGGGGCCTTCCCTAGCGCCGGTAAGGTGAGCGAAATGCTTGGAAGCACGGTTAACGAAGCGTTGACCTCAAGCGCGGGTTGAAGCCGCGCTGTGCTATTCCTATAAAACACCCGAGCTTCTTGCGCCGGGCAGGCACCCTCGCCATGCTGGCCTCGAGAAGGGGAGAATGATGGCGACCAGTGCAACCGAGACCGTGACCGGGACCGCGACCAAGCTGAAGCTCGATCCGCCCGACGCGTTGCAGGCGGTCGTCCCGCAGGAAGCCGCCGGGCTGGTGCCACTGAAGGACGCCGAGCGCTCTCAGCTCGAGCAGAAGGTCGACGGCTTCGTCGACGAGCTGGTCGCGCTCGACAGCAACAGCCCCGACTTCGGCAAGAAGGTCGACCAGCTGACCGCGATGGGCCGCAAGGAGATCGCCGAGGCGGCCGGCGCGTCCAACCGCTTCCTCGACCGGCCGGTCAAGGCGATCGACAGCGACACCGGGATCGGCGCCGACCTGACCCAGCTGCGGACCACGGTCGAGGAGCTCGATCCCAAGCGCAATGGCGCGCTCTCGCCCGGCCGCAAGCTGTTCGGGATCATCCCCTTCGGCAAGTCGATCAAGGGCTATTTCCGCCAGTATCAGAGCGCGCAGACCCACATCAGCGCGATCCTCGCCCGGCTGCAGAGCGGCAAGGACGAGTTGCTGATGGACAATGCCGCGATCGACACCGAGCGGTCGAACCTGTGGAAGACGATGCACAAGCTCGAGCAGATGGTGCACATCTCCAAGACGCTCGACGCCAAGCTCGAGGAGAAGGCCAACGAGCTCGACGCGACCGAACCGGCCAAGGCCAAGGCGATCCGCGAGACCGCGCTTTTCTATACCCGCCAGCGGACCACCGATCTCCTCACCCAGATGGCGGTGACGGTGCAGGGCTATCTCGCGCTCGACATCGTCAAGAAGAACAATGTCGAACTGGTGAAGGGCGTCGACCGGGCCTCGACCACCACCGTTGCGGCGCTCAGGACCGCGGTGACGGTCGCGCAGGCGCTGACCAACCAGAAGCTGGTGCTCGAGCAGGTGACGGCGCTCAACGCGACGACCGCCAACATGATCGATTCGACGGGCACGCTGCTGAAGACGCAATCGGCCGCGATCCACGAGCAGGCGGCGAGCTCGACCATTCCGCTGGAGACGCTGCAGCGCGCCTTCCAGAACATCTACGACACGATGGACTCGATCGACAGCTTCAAGCTGAAAGCGCTCGAGAACATGAAGCAGACGGTGACCACGCTCGGCAACGAGGTCGAGAAGAGCCGCGGCTACATCGCCCGGGCCGAAGGCGCCAACCAGGCCAAGCTGGAAGCGGCCCCGGCCTTCACGCCGCTCGACGTGAAGTGAGCGAGACCGACGAGAAGGTCAGCAAGGCGCTGGCCCGGTTCGACCGGGTCATGACGGTGATCGACGAGCGCGAGGGGCCGGTCGCCATGCAGGCCCGGCGCGAGCGGCAGCGGTCGCTCCGCCGCTACGGCCGCGCGACCCGCAATGCGGTGTTCGCGCTGCTGATCAGCAGCATCGCCGTGATCCTGATCGGGCTGGTCACGCCGATCGGCCTGTTCGGCTTCCTCGGCGCGGTCATGCTGGCGGTGGCGATCGCCGGCCTGCTGTTTTTCTGGGGGAGCCGCGAGGAGACCGCGCTTCCGACCGTGCCGAAGGACGTTCCCAACGGCGAAATGGTCCAGCGCTTCGATTCCTATCTCTACCGCAGCCGTCGGGCTCTCCCCGCACCGGCGCAGACGGTGATCGACGCGATCACCGCCGAGCTCGGCACGCTGAAGCAGACGCTCGAGCGGACCGACACGCTCGATCCCGATGCGCAGGACGCGCGGCGGCTGATGAGCGTCCACCTGCCCGGCCTGATCGACCGCTATGCCAATGTGCCTCCCGCCTTCCGCAGGGAAGTCGATGCCGAGGGCAAGACCGTCGACCAGCGCCTCGTCGAGAGTCTGCAGGCCAGCCGCGTCGCGCTGGGCGAAGTGAGCGAGCGCCTGGCCAAGCGCGACATGGACGCCTTCGAGACGCAGGGTCGCTTCATCGAGAGCAAATATGGGCAGGCCGACGACGGAGCGGAGGTAACGAAACCTTAGCCCGACGATGACAGAAAGAGCGCGCTCATCCCGTGTTCGAGGGCCTGTCGCGTGCGTCCGGAAGTCTTTGGCAATGTCGTTGGCGTCTTCGCGACCTTCGTCATGTGGGGCCTGCTCCTCACGATCATCGAGCTGAAATTCGCGGCCGAACCCCAATCGATGCGGTCGCGGGTGCGCGGCCTGTTCTTTTCGCTCCTGTCACTCACGGCTGCGGTCGTGGCCAGCGAGCTTACCCAATGGCTGATGCGCCTGGGCGACCTGCGACCGCTCTTCAGCATCGATCTCGCGCAGACGATCCATTCGCCGAACCCGCTGATCGTCGCAGCCGGATATACGGTGGCGCCGCTGGCCGGCATTCTCGTCTACGACGTCGGCTATTATGGCTTTCACCGGCTGCAGCACAAAGTGCCGTTCCTGTGGCGCCTGCATTCGGTCCACCACTCGATCGAAGAACTGAATTTCTTCAATTCCTATCATCACCTGTCGGAGAATTTCCTCCGCATCCCGCTCCTCACGGTTCCGGTGAACCTGCTGTTCGCGGTGAGCGAGCCACAAGTGGCGATCATGGCTGCGATGGTCGGCGTGGTCGGGCAGCTGGCGCATGCCAACACGCGGCTGCGGTTCGGACCGTTCAAGTGGCTGTTCGTCGAGCCGGCGTTCCACCGTGTCCATCATTCGATCGAAGAGCGGCACTGGAACCGCAATTTCGCCTTCTACTTCTCGTTCCTCGACACGCTGTTCGGGACCGCGCATCATCCCGGGCCCGACGAATATCCGAAGACCGGCCTCGATTATGTGCGAGAGCCGCGCGGAATGTGGTCGTATCTGTGCCCACCCCCGCCCCCGCATGCGGAAGCGCCGCGGGCGGTCAGCCCCGCGCCTTCGCGATAATCTCCTCGGCCTTGGCGAACAGCGCCGGGTCGACCTTGGCGCCCGAGGCGGCGGCATTTTCGTGGACCTGCTCGGGCCGGCTGGCGCCGATGATCGCCGAGGCGACATTGGGTTCGCGTAGGACCCAGGCGAGCGCGAACTGGGTAAGGCTGAGGCCGGCTTCCTCGGCGAGCGGCTTCAATTCCTGGACCGCCTGAAGGTTCGCAGGGGTCATGAGCCCCTTGATGTAGCCGCCCATCTCGTCGCTCTTGGCGCGGCTGCCCTCGGGCGGCGCCTCGCCCGGCTTGTACTTGCCGGTCAGGACCCCCTGCCCGAGCGGCGACCAGACGATCTGACTGATCCCGTTCGCGGCACAGAGCGGAATGACCTCGTCCTCGGGATCGCGGTGGAGGAGCGAATATTGCGGCTGGCTCGAGACGAACTTCTCGACCCCCGCCATTTCGATCGCCGCCTTGATCCGGTCGGCCGGCCATTCGGAGAAGCCGATGTAGCGCGTCTTGCCCGCCTGGACGACCTCGGTCAGTGCCTGCATCGTCTCCTCGAGCGGGGTGTCCCAGTCGTAGCGGTGGCACTGGTAGAGATCGACGTGGGTCGTCTTGAGGCGGCTCAGCGAGGCGTCGATTTGCTTCAGGACCTGCGCGCGCGACAGCCCCTTGTCGGTATCGGACATCGGGAAGAAGAGCTTGGTCGCAAGGACATAGCTGTCACGCGGCCGGTCGGCGAGCGCCTCGCCGAGGAAGCGCTCGGCCGCGCCGCCGCCGTAGACGTTGGCGGTGTCGATGAAATTGATCCCGGCGTCGAAGGCGGCGTCGAGGCAGCGGCGGGCGGCATCGGCCTCGACCCCGACGCCATAGGTCAGCCACGAGCCCAACGCGATCTCGGAGACGTGAAGGTCGCTGCTGCCGAGCTGGCGGGTGCGCATGGGTGGTGAGCTCCTGATCCTGGGGTTAGATCAAGAGAAGGCTTCAGGAAGCGCCGAGTTCCGCCAATATTTCCGCGGTGTGCTGCCCGAGGCGGGGCGGGGGGCGGGTCGAATCCATCCGTTCGCCGTCGAGGCGGACGGGGCCACACAGCAGGCGAAAATTCTCCATCTCGCGGAGCATGGCGCGATGCGTGGCCTGCGGGTCGGCGAGCGCCTGCGCGATGCTGTTGATCGGGCCCGCGGGGATGCCGGCGCGCTCGCAGGCCTCGTACCAGTCGGCGGCGGGGCGAGTGCGGGTGATCGCCTCGATCGCGGCGACGAGCTCGGACCGGTGGGCGATCCGCTCGGCATTGGTGGCGAAGCGGGGGTCGGTTGCCCAGTCGGGCTTGCCGAGGAGCGCGGCGAGCGCGGCGAACTGGCGGTCGTTGCCGACGGCGATGATCAGGGCTTTGTCGGCGCAGGCGAAGGGCTGGTAGGGCACGAGATTGGGGTGCGTATTGCCCTGCCGCGGCGGGCTTGCGCCGCTGACGAGATAGTTGGACGCCTGGTTGGCGAGGAGCGCGAGGCCGCAGTCGAACAGCGCGCTGTCGATGGTCGCCCCCTCCCCGCTCGCGGCCCGACGGACCAGCGCGGCGAGGATCGCGCTCGCGGTATACATGCCGGTGAAGAGGTCGACGACCGCCACGCCGGCGCGCAACGGGCCGCCATTCTCGACCTCGTCGGGGAGGCCGGTGATGCTCATGAGGCCCGCCTGGCCCTGGATCATGAAGTCGTAGCCGGCCTGGCCGGCGCGCGGTCCATCCTGGCCGAAGCCGGTGATGCTGGCATAGACGAGGCGCGGGTTGCGGGCGCGCAGGGAAGCGGCGTCGAGACCGTATTTGGCAAGTGCGCCGACCTTGAAATTCTCGACCACGACGTCGCTCGTGTCGGCGATGGCGCGGACCTGCGCAGCGCCGTCCGGGCTGGCGAGGTCGATCGCGGCGCTGCGCTTGCCGCGATTGCAGGCAAGGAAATAAGCGGCGACCTTGCTGTCCCCTTCACCATGCCAGGGCGGTCCCCAATGGCGGGTGTCGTCGCCGACGCCGGGCCGCTCGATCTTGATGACGTCGGCGCCGAGGTCGGCGAGGAGCTGGGTGCACCAGGGGCCGGCGAGGACGCGGGAAAGATCGAGGACGCGGATCCCCTCGAGCGGCTTCATGCCCTCCGCTTCCACGGACGGCGGTCGGCGAGCACGGCCTGGGCGGCATTGTGCCCCGGCGCGCCCGTGACCCCGCCGCCGGGATGCGCGCCCGAGCCGCAAAGATAGAGGCCGGGCAAGGGCATGCGATAGTCGGCGGCGCCGATCATCGGCCGCGCGCTGAACAGCTGGTCGAGCCCCATCTTGCCGTGGAAGATGTCGCCGCCGATCAGCCCGAAGCGGCGCTCGAGGTCGAGCGGCGAGTGGATCTGGCGGCCGATCACGCTGGCGGCGAAGCCGGGCGCGTGCGCGTCGACGGTGGCGATGACGTGGTCGGCGACCTTGTCGCGGACCTTGTCCCAGCTCTTCCCGCCGGGAAGCTCGTAGCGGAAATGCTGGCAGAACAGGCTTGCGACATGCTTGCCCTTGGGGGCGAGCGACTTGTCGAGCGTGGTCGGGATCAGCATTTCGATGATCGGCTGCTTCGACCAGCCCGCCTGCTTGGCGTCGGTATAGGCGCGGTCCATGTAGTCGAGGCTGGGCGCCATGATGATGCCGGCGGTAAGATGGTCGCCCTTGCCCGGCTTGACGGTGAAGCTCGGCAGTTCGCTCAGCGCGACGTTCATCCGGAAGGTCGCGCTCTCGCACGACCAGTGGGACATGTGGCGGTCGACACTGTCGCTGACCGCGCCCTTGGGTAGGAGGCGCTGGAAGAGCAGGCGCGGATTGACCCCCGCGACGACGGTTCCGGCGCGCCAGGCCTTGCCGCCCGACACGACGCCGACCGCGCGGCCGCGCTCGACGATGATTTCCTCGGCCGGGCTGTTGAGGACGATGTCGACCCCGGCCTCGCGCGCGGCGCGGGCCATAGCCTGGGTGATCGCCCCCATGCCGCCGATGGCATGGCCCCAGGCGCCCGGAACGCCAGCCGCTTCGCCGAACAGGTGGTGGAGGAGGACGTAGGCGGTGCCCGGCGTATAGGGCGAAGCGAAGTTGCCGACCACGCCGTCGAAGCCGAACAAAGCCTTGGCGAGGTCGCCGCGGAAATGGCGGTCAAGGATGTCGCCGGCCGACTTGGTCGCATATTCGTGGACCGTTCGGACCTGCTCGGTCGAGAGGCCGACAAGGTCGCGGCCGAGGCGAAGCATGGTGGGAAGGCCCGACAGGCCGGCGCCGGATTCTGGCGGGGTCTTGAGGATCCACTTCTGGATCAGCGGGACCACGGTCTCGAGCTCGGCCATGTAGCGGTCGTAGCCCTCGCCGTCGCCGGCGTGATGGCGGACGATCTCGGAGCGGGTCAGCCCGCCGCGCCCGCCGAGGAGATAGTCGCCGTCGCAAGGGAGGAAATTGTCGATCTTGCGCAGGACGACCTTGAGGCCGTGGCGCTCGAGCTCGAGGTCGCGAATGACCTTGGGCTGGAGCAAGCTGACGGTGTAGCTGGCCGCGCTGTTCTTGAAGCCCGGCAGGAATTCATCGGTGACGGCCGCCCCGCCGACATTGGGCAGCGCCTCGAGGATGGCGACCTTGAGGCCGCGCTTCGCGAGATAATAGCTGCAGACGAGGCCGTTGTGGCCGGCTCCGATGATGATGGCGTCGTAGGTCACGGGCACCACCTAGCCGTTGGCAACGAGCGAAGTCGAGATGCCGCTCGACTTCGCTCGGGGCGAACGGCCCGACACTAGCGCATCAGCACCAGTTCCTCGGCCATGCTGGGGTGAAGCGCGATGGTGGCGTCGAAATCGGCCTTGGTGAGGCCCGCCTTGACCGCGATGGCGGCGGCCTGGAGGATCTCGGGCGCGTCGGGACTGATCATGTGGATCCCAACCACGCGGTCCGAGCCTTCCTCGACGACCAGCTTGTAGAGCGAGCGCTCGTTGCGGCCCGCCAGCACGTTCTTCATCGGCCGGAAGTCGGACGTGTAGGTCCGGATGACCCCGAGCTTGTTCTTGGCCTCGCTCTCGGTCAGCCCGACCGCGCCGATCGGCGGGTGCGAGAAGACCGCGCTTGGGATGTTGTCATAGTCCACCGTGCAGGGCTTTCCGCCGAACTGGGTGTCGGCGAAGGCATGGCCCTCGCGGATCGCGACGGGGGTCAGCTGGACCCGGTCGGTGACATCGCCGACCGCGAAGATCGAGGGGACGCTGGTGCGATACTGGTGGTCGACGATGACCTCGCCGCGTTCGCCGAGCTTCACGCCCACCCCTTCGAGGCCGAGGCCTTCGGTATTGGGCTGGCGGCCGATGGCGAAGACGACCTCGTCGGCGGGAATGTCGTCGCAGCCGTTCATCCGGCACAGGAGCGAACCGTCCTCCTGCCGCTCGATCGCGTCGAAGGTCGAGTTGAAGCGGAAGTCGATGCCCTTGGCGAGGCTGATCTTCACCAGCCGGTCGACGATTTGCTCGTCATAGCCGCGCAGGATCACGTCGGAGCGATTGACGATGGTCACGTGCGCGCCGAACTGGTGGAAGACGCCCGCGAATTCGTTGGCGATATAGCCGCCACCGACGATCACCACCCTCTTGGGCATGCGCTCGAGGTGGAAGACCTCGTTCGAGGTGATCGCATGCTCGACCCCGGGAATATTGGGCAGCGCGGGCCGGGCGCCGGTGGCGATCAGGATCTTGCCCGCGGTGATCGTCCGCCCGTCGTCGAGCCGGACGGCATTGGGGCCGAGCAGGGTTGCCCGGTGCGGGAGGATGGTGACGTGGTGGCTGGAGAGGGTGTCGCCATAGGCGCCCTCGATCCGCGAGACCTCGGCCAGCACATTGTCGCGCAGCACCTGCCAGTCGAAGCGCTTGGTGGGCACGTCCCACCCGAACATGGCGGCATCGTCGAGGTCCTCGGCGAAATGCGCACCGTAGACGAGCAGCTTCTTTGGCACGCAGCCACGGATGACGCAGGTCCCGCCGACGCGATATTCCTCGGCGACGGCGACCTTCGCGCCGTGGCTGGCGGCGATGCGCGAGGCGCGAACCCCGCCCGAGCCGGCGCCGATGACGAACAGGTCGTAGTCGAAGTCGCTCACAGGCCGGCCCTTTCGATGAGTGCGCGGGTGGATGGGTCGAAGGCCGCGCGGGCCTCGGGATCGTCGATGGCGCGGGCCATTTCCTTGCCAAGCTCGACCCCGAACTGGTCGAACGGGTTGATGCCGAGCAGCACCGCCTCGGCGAAGGTGCGGTGTTCGTAGAAGGCGATCAGCGTGCCGAGCGCGGCGGGATCGAGGTCGTCGAGGAGGATGGTGGTCGAGGGCCGGTTGCCGGGATAATTGCGGTGGAGGTCGCCGGAATCGCGCCCCGCCATCAATGCCGCCCCTTGCGCGAGCATGTTGAGGAGGAGCTCGCGGTGGTGGGTCGGTTCCTGCTCGTCATTCCCCTCGGCGACCGCGACGAACTCGACCGGCACGAGATGCGTGCCCTGGTGGAGCAGCTGGAAGACGGCATGCTGGGCGTCAGTCCCGGTCCCGCCCCACAGGATCGCCGAGGTCGCACCGTCCACCGCCTTGCCATCGAGCGTGGCCGACTTGCCGTTCGACTCCATCACCAGCTGCTGGAGGTAGGAGGGAAGCAGGCGGAGCCGGTCGTCATAGGCGAAGACCGCGCGGGTCTCGGCGCCGAGCCCGCGGCTGTAGAGGAGGTCGCCGACCGCGGCGATGAGGGGGATGTTGGCGGTTGGCGCGACCTCGGCGACATGCTCGTCGACCAGGGCCGCCCCTTCGAGCAATTGCTCGAAGGCGTCCATGCCGAGGGCGAGCGCGGCCGGAAAGCCGATCGAGGACCAGAGCGAATAACGCCCGCCGACACTCGGCGCGAAGGGCAGCACGCGGGTCTCGTCGATCCCGAACTCGACCGCTTTCTCGGGCGCGGCGGTGATGGCGACGAGCCGGCCATAAGGATCCTCAACCCCGGCCTCCTCGAGCCAGGCCAGCGCCGCGTCGGCGTTGCGCAGCGTCTCGGCGGTGGTGAAGGTCTTGGAGGCGATGGCGACGAGAGTCGTCGCGGGATCGAGCCGGGCGAGCGCCGAGTCGACCGCCTGGCCGTCGATGTTGGAAAGGATCTCGACCTTGTACCGCCGCTCGGTCCGGCCGAGCGCGTCGACCAGCAGCGCCGGCCCGAGCGCAGAGCCGCCGATGCCGATGTGGAGGACGCCGGTGATATCGCCGAAGGCGCCGGCCTCGATCGCGTCGATCAGCGCGCGCATCCGGCTGTGGCGCTGGGCGGCGAGTGCGACCGCATCGGGCGAGCCGGTCCCGCGCTCGGCAAGATGCTCGGCGGCGCGGCCCTCGGTCGGATTGATCACCTCGCCCGCGACGAGACGCTCGAGCGCGGCGGCGTAGGCCGCGGCGTCGACACGGTCGAGAAGATCGGCGGTGAGATGCGTCTTGGAAAAATCGAAGCGGATCCCGCCGAGGTCATGGGCGAAGCGGGTCGCGCGCTCCGGGTCCTCCTCGAACAGCTTTTGTAGGGGCGCCGGGGGCGCGTCGGCGAGGAAGGACAGCGAAGTCATGGCCGCGACATAGCGAGCGAGGCGCTGAATTCCACCCTGCCCCGCTTGACCAGCGCGCCCGCCCCGGCCCAAGGCCGTGCGCTTATGGCCACGACCGAACTCACGCGCGAGAAGAGCGAGAAAAGCGCCGACGGCAGCCTGCGGCGTGGGCTGCTGGTGCTGCTGCTGTTCGCCTGGGTGCTGCGCAGCCTGATCATCGCGCCGTTCAGCATCCCCTCGGGGTCGATGCTCCCGGGGCTCTACATCGGCGATTACCTGCTCGTCGCCAAATGGCCCTATGGCTACAGCCGGGCGAGCTTCCTGTTCGGCTTTCCGCCCATCTCGGGACGGATTCTCGCCAGCCTCCCCGAGCGCGGCGACGTCGCGGTGTTTCGCGGGCCCGAGGGCAATGACGTGATCAAGCGGGTGATCGGCCTCCCCGGCGACACGATCGCGACCCGCGACGGACAGGTGATCCTCAATGGCACGCCGATCGCTCGGCAACGGATCGCGCCGGTCGCTATCCCCTTGTCCGCCAATTCGCCGTGCCGCGCGGTCACCCCCCGTGAAGCGGCGGGCAACTGCCTCTACGACGCCTGGCGCGAAACGCTTCCCGAAGGACGCAGCTTCACCGTCCTCGACCAGGTCGACAATCCGGTGGTCGACGATTTCGGACCGGTGAAGGTCCCGGCGGGCCATGTCTTCATGATGGGCGACAATCGCGACGACAGCGCCGACAGCCGGATTTCCCCGGCGCTGGGCGGCATGGGCTTCGTCCCCGAGGAAGCCCTGGTCGGGCGCGCGCTGGTCACCTTCTGGTCGACCGACGGCGGCGCCCAGTGGCTGCTCCCCTGGACCTGGTTCGGCGCGGCGCGCTGGGACCGGATCGGAATGAGGCATTGAGCGCCGAGATCGAGACCTTCGTCCGCGAGCGGCTTGGGCACCGGCCGGCGAGCCTCGCGCTGTTCGTACGCGCGTTGACCCATGGGAGCGCGGCGCGGGAGAGTTACGAGCGGCTCGAATTCCTCGGCGACCGGGTGCTCGGCCTCGCCATCGCGCGCTGGCTGTTTGAACGTTTTCCCGACGAGCCCGAAGGCAAGATGAGCCGGCGCTACAATGCGCTGGTGGCGCGCGAGACCTGCGCCGAGGTCGGGCGCGAATGGGGCGTTCCAGCGCTGATCCGGCTGGGCAAGCAGGCGCGCGAGGACGGTGCGCTCTTGAGCGACAATGTGGTCGGCGATGCGGTCGAGGCGTTGCTCGGCGCGCTGCTGATCGATGCCGGGATGGACGCCGCCGAGCGGGTCATCCGCGCGTCGTGGGCGGCCTATCTCGATAACCAGAAAAAGGCGCCGCAGCACCCCAAATCGCAGCTCCAGGAAGTGGCGGCGGCGCGCGGGTTCAAGCCGCCCGTCTACGAGCTGCTTGGGCAGTTCGGGCGGCATCACGCCCCCACCTTCCGGGTCAAGGTCAGCGTCGGCAGCGCCGGTGACGCCGAGGCTGAGGGAGCGAGCAAACAGGAAGCCGAAACCGCGGCTGCGGCCGCCCTGCTGGAGAAAATCTGTTGAGTGAGCGCTGTGGCCTGGTGGCGGTGATCGGCGCCCCCAATGCGGGCAAGTCGACGCTGGTGAATGCCCTCGTCGGGCAGAAGGTCGCGATCGTCAGCCCCAAGGCGCAGACCACGCGCGCCCGGCTGATGGGGATCGCCATCGAGGGCCAGGCCCAGATCCTGCTGGTCGACACGCCGGGAATCTTCGCGCCTCGTCGGCGGCTCGACCGGGCGATGGTCAAGGCGGCCTGGGAAGGCGCCGAAAGCGCCGACCGGCTGGTGCTGGTGATCGACGCCGCGGCGAGCATCGGCAAGCGCGCCGAGATGGTCCTCGAGGGGATCGAAGGCCGGCCCGAGCCCAAGATCCTGGTCCTGAACAAGGTCGACATCGCCAACAAGGGCGACCTCCTCAAGTTCGCGACCGAACTCAGCGCCCGCCTCAGCCCCGAGGAAGTGTTCATGGTCTCGGCGACCAGCGGTGACGGCGTGGTCGACCTCAAGGCCCATCTCGCGCGCGTGATGCCCGAGGGGCCGTGGCATTATCCCGAGGACCAGCTCAGCGACGCGACCGACCGGATGGTCGCGGCGGAGCTGACCCGCGAGCAGATCTACCTCCAGCTCCACGCCGAGCTTCCTTATGCGAGCGCGGTCGAGACCGAGAAGTGGGAGGAGCGCAAGGACGGCTCCGCGGTGATCCACCAGCAGATCCTGATCGAGCGCGACAGCCAGAAAGCGATCGTCCTCGGCAAGGGTGGCGCCCGGCTGAAGGCGATCGGCGCGGCGGCGCGCGAGGCGATCGCCGAACATCTCGGGCGCAAGGTCCACCTCTTCCTGCACGTCAAGGTCGCCCCGCGCTGGGCCGAGGACCGCGGGCTCTACCAGGACATCGGGCTGGACTGGACCAATTGATCGAAGAGCGACTTCATTACGTCCGCATCGCGGAAAACGAAGCGCTTCCAGATTTGAGGGATCGCGCTCCGTTTCGGGCACTGGTCATCCTCGAGGCGTCATATAGCGACGATTGGCAAGCCGAGGCCAGCAAATGGCTGGTCGATCAGGGATGCCGCTACATGATGGCGTGGGGACCAAGGTGTACAACTTGGGACGACAGCGTCGACTTGGCAGTGGTCGGCAGTGGCGAACACGAGATTGCCGAAGACGACTTCGTGATGACGACCTGGCACGACGACGAAAGCTTGGAATCGGCGATGTGGTACGCCCAGTTCAATGCCCTTTCCAGTTATGCTGACGTCCCGCTTGTGGATGCAGTCCTTCTGCACGTCTCCCCAACCGAGCGTGAAACGGATCTGCGCGCCTTGTGGGAGCAGGCGCGTGACCTTGCCGATCGCGAAGCTGGTCAGGCGAGCAATTCCTCGACCCAGGCGGGCACGATCTTGGACGCGCGGCCAAGGCGGGTCTGGTGGAAGAAGATGCTGCCCTGACTGGGGTCGAGGTTGAGCTCGATCGTCCTGGCGCCGACGTAGCGGGCGGTCTGGACGAAGCCCGCCGCCGGATAGACCGCCCCCGAGGTGCCGATCGAGGCGAACAGGGTGCAACGCGACAGCGCTTCTTCGATCCGGTCCATGGCGTAGGGCATTTCGCCGAACCAGACGATGTCGGGGCGGACCTGCCCGGCGCCTCGGCATGCAGGGCAGACGGCGCTCGTTCCCATCGGGCCGTCCCAAGGCATTCGCGCGTCGCAGGCGCGGCACCAGCCACTCTTCAATTCGCCGTGCATGTGGATGAGATGGCGCGAGCCGGCGCGCTCGTGGAGATCGTCGACATTCTGGGTGACGAGAAGGAATTCACCCGGCCAATCGCGTTCGAGCCTTGCGAGCGCATGGTGGGCGGCGTTTGGCTCGACGGCACCAAGCCGAGCCCGGCGGGCGTCGTAGAAGGCATGGACGAGCGCGGGATCGCGGGCGAAGGCCTCGGGCGTCGCGACATCCTCGACCCGGTGCCCCTCCCACAGGCCGTCGGGCCCGCGGAAGGTCGCGACCCCGCTGTCGGCCGAGATCCCCGCCCCGGTCAGGACGAGCAGGACTTCTCCATTTTGTTGGCGACCCGCAACCATCTGGAAACCTATTTGTTGACACTATTGTCAGCAGCGCATTCAGGAACGATATTAGCCCCATGTACCGCCACGCCATCGGGATCGACCCTGCCGACATCGACCACATGGGTCACGTCAACAATAGCGTCTACCTCAAGTGGGTGCAGGAGGCGGTGGTGCGCTACTGGGAGGGGGTCGCCCCCGCCGAGGCCGTCGGGCGGCACCTGTGGGTCGCACTCAAGCACGAGATCGAGTTTCGACGCCCGACCTTTCTTGAGGACGTCGTGGTGGCGGACGTCATCGCCGAGCGCGTTCAGGGCGCCAAGGCCCTCTTCACGACGGTGATCCGCCGCGGCGAGGAAGTGCTGGCCGAAGTGAAGAGCACCTGGTGCTGCCTTGACGCGACCTCGCTCCGCCCCGCCCGCCTCGCCAAGGACGTGGTCGGTCGTTTCATCGGCGGCTGAGGGCGGTTGCCTCGCCTGCCGGGCCCCGGCAAGGTGAAGTCATGCGGACCGAGAAGCAGCCCCTTCGCCTGACGCTCGTCGCGCCCAATGGGCGGATGGGCCGAGCCATTGCCGCCGCCGCCGAGGCCGATGGCGGCTATGTGATCGATCCCGATCATGGCGATGTGATCGTCGATTTCTCGGCCCCCGACGCGCTCGCGGGCTCACTCGAGCGCGCGGTCCGGGCATCGATCCCGATCCTGGTCGGAACCACCGGTCTCGACGATTTTGCCGACCGGCGCATCGCCGAGGCAAGCCGCTCGGTCGCCGTGCTGCGTGCGTCGAATACCTCGCTCGGGGTCGCCCTGCTTGCCGAACTGGTCGAGCGTGCCGCGCGCGTGCTGGGCGACGGCTGGGACGTCGAGGTCCTGGAGATGCACCATCGACTGAAGAAGGACGCCCCATCGGGCACCGCACTGACGCTTGGGGAAGCGGCCGCGCGCGGACTTGGCGTGCCATTCGAGCGCGAGGACGCCCGCAGCGGCCGCGGCCTTGAACGGAAGGACGGCGCGATCGGGTTCGCGGCCCTGCGCGGCGGAACAGTGGTCGGCGACCATGATGTCATCTTCGCCGGGCCCGAGGAGCGCCTGATTCTCTCGCACCGCGCCGAGAACCGGATGATCTTCGCCCGCGGCGCACTCACGGCGGCCGCTTTCCTTCATGGCCGGGAACCGGGGCTCTACGGCATGCGCGACGTGGTCGGGGCGCTGTGAAGAAAGCCCAGGTCGCCGACATTTATCTGCGGCTGGCCGAGCTCAATCCCGAGCCGGTAGGCGAGCTCGAGTGGGTCAACCCTTACACCTTGCTGGTCGCGGTCGCTCTGTCGGCGCAGGCCACCGATGTCAGCGTGAACCTGGCGACACGCAAGCTGTTCGCAGTCGCCCAGACGCCGGAGCAGATGCTCGCCCTCGGGGAGGCCGGGATCAGGGAGCACATCAAGACGATCGGACTGTTTAACACCAAGGCCAAGAATCTCATCCTGATGGCGCAGCAGCTGATCGAGCGGCACGGCGGCGAGGTCCCGACCGAACGCTCGGCGCTGGAGGAGCTGGCCGGTGTCGGGCGCAAGACCGCCAATGTGGTGCTCAACATCGCGTTCGGCACCCCGACCATCGCGGTCGACACCCACGTTTTCCGGGTCGCCAACCGGACCGGAATGGCGCCCGGAAAGACCCCGCTCGCGGTCGAGCTCAAGCTCGAGAAGGTGACGCCGCCAATGTTCATGCGCCACGCGCATCACTGGCTGATCCTGCACGGACGCTACATCTGCAAGGCGCGCGCGCCCGAATGCTGGCGCTGCCCGATCGTCGACCTGTGCGGCTTTCGCGGTAAGAAGCTTGTCCCGCCTAAGTCCAGGACCGCGCAAGGCGACGGCCAAGCCCGGTAAGAAGCTCATATTGCGAGAAGCCGGTCAGGCCGGCCGCGCGCTCGAGGTCGAAATCGAGCGCGACCCAGTCCCCTTCCCGCAGCCTTCCCGCCGCGCTCGCGTCGAGCGTGACGAGGTCCATCGACACGCGTCCGAGCACGGGCAGGGTCGCCTCCTCGTAAGTGGCGTGACCAAGCGAGGAGAAGGCGCGCCAATAGCCGTCGGCATAGCCGATGTTGACGATGACGGCGGTAAGGTCGCGGGGGGCGGTAAAGGTGGCGTTATAGCCGACGCTCTCCCCCGCGCGGACCGTCCGGGTCTGGATGACCTGCGCTTGCGGCGCGACCACGGGACGGATGACGCCGCGCGCCTCGAGCCGCGGAATGCCGCCATAAAGCGCCAGGCCGGGACGGACGAGATCGAAGCTGTAGTCGGCCCCCCGGAAGATACCCGCGCTGTTCGCGAGGCTGTAGCGCCCGGCTTTCACCGAATTGCGCAGCGTCCGGAAGCGATCGAGCTGGAGCGCGTTGAGCGGATGCTCCTCGTCGGCGCAGGCGAGGTGGCTGTGGAGCGTGTGCACCCGCAGTCCCTCAATCGCCGAAAGCTCGGTCATGGCGAGGCCGAGGCGGTTCATGCCCGTGTCGACCATCACGTCGCACGGACGGTCGGCGAGGCCACGCGCCTTCCAGTCCGCGATCTGCGCGGTGCTGCACAGGACCGGGCGCACGCCTTCGATCGGCTCGTCGTCCGGTCCGAGCCCGTGCAGGACGGACAGGCTTTCGTCGGGAAGGAAGCCGAGTTCGGCCGCTTCCGGCCAGCTCGACACGAAGAAGTCGCGGCAACCGGCGTCAAGCAGGCGGTGAGCGACCTCGACGGCGCCGACGCCATAGCCATTGGCCTTGATCGCAGCCCCGGCCGGAACGCCGGCGATTGCCGAGAGACGCTTGTAATTTTCGCTCAGCGCTGACGTGTCGCAGCGAAGTCGCAGGGGGAAATGCATGCGCCCGGCGATAAAGCTCAAGCTCGGGCGGGTCGAGTGGCCCGGTTCCCCATAAGAGAGAAACCGGGCCGATCGAGGGTTAGCCGCGCTCGGGCGCCGGCGGCGGCGGCGGCGGCGGCGGCGGCGGAACCGGGCACGCGTCGGTCGCCAGGATCACCGAGCCGTCCGGGCACGTCTGCGTCGCCGGGGGCGGCGGCGGAGGCGGCGGAGGCGGCGGAGGCGGCGGGGGCGGCGGGGGCGGCGGCGGAGCGCCAAAGTTGATCAACAGGCTCGCCAGGATCGAGTGCGACTTGAAGCGGCCGTTGACGCTCTCGTCAGCAGCGGCGCCATTGTTGTCGTTGAAGTTCACCTTGCTGCGGAAGTAGCGGTACTTCAGGCCGAGATCGACCGCCGAGTTGACCGGGACGCGAAAGCCCGCAAGCAGCTGCCAGGCGAACGACTTGTCGGTACCCGAGAGGCCGGCGCCGACCGGGACGCCGGGACCGAAGATCGAGGCTTCGGTCTTGAAGCGGGCGATACCGGCACCACCGCCGGCGTAGACCTGGAGGCCGTCATTCGAACCGAAATCGGCAAGCAGGTTGCCCATTGCCGAGACGACATTGGTGCGGCCGTTGATGGCCGGACGACCGGTGGTGGTGAACACCGCCGGGCTGACGTCGACGTCCTCGAGACGTGCGCGCTTGTAGCCAAGCTCGCCCTCGGCCCGAATGAAGCCAAAATCATAACCGGCGAGGAAGTCGGCATCGAGACCCGAACGGTGCTTGATGACGATCCCGTTGTTCACGTCGAGCGCGCCCAGGCGATAGTCGAGCTTGAGCTTCTCGGGCTTAATCACACCGGCTTCGATGCCGATGTAGGGAGCTCCGTCCCGTGCGAGGGCAGCCGACGGCGCAGCGATCAGCGCAGCCGCTCCCAGAAATGCGAATTTGAGATTCATAATACCCCCATGAGAGATCCACCGACCATAATCATGGGGGCTGGCGAGCGTTCCGCTTTTCGCACGGGCACCCGTCAAATCTGGCCGCCTGTTGCCGAGACGCCTCACTTAGGTCGCGATAAGGCCGTGGGCTCGGAGCGCCGAAAGGATTTGCCCGAGCGCCGCCCGGCCTTCCGCGTCGACGAGGGCGCCGCCGGTCGGCGCGGCAATGGCGGCTCCCTGGCTTCCGAGCACCTGCTTCCCGCCGATCCGGACCTGGCTCACGGCGATGACGCCCGACACCCACTGGCCGGCAGCAAAGCGCCATTCCATCCCGGACGCACGGTCGAGGACCCGGCAACCGTCGGAAGGAGCGATGAATCGCCAGCCCGCGGCGGTGAACAGGGCCAGCATGTTGGTCCGCCCGCTCCAGCTGCCGGTCGGCGCGGATCCGCAGATGAAGAGGTCGCCATCGGCCGGAGACGATGGCGGTGTGTTGTTGGGCCCCGACACGCAGGCGCTTTGCACAAGCGCGTCGAGCACGGCCGTGGCGTAGAAGTAGACGTAGGGCTTCTTCGAATAGGGATCGCGCAGGATGCTGGTCTCGGCGCGCTCGGTGATGATGTAGCCCGCCTTGAAGTTTCCGAAGGCGATCGACAGGCTGCTCGAGGCGATGTCGGGCATGTCCTCGGCTTCGACCACCGGGTAGCCGAGAAGGGTCGAGGGCTGGCCCGCGACCATGCCGGGCTGCCAGATGAAGGCACCGTCGGTGGTCTTCATCTTGCGCACCACCGCCGCGGTCGCCGAGTTCATCACGAACACGGCGCCCTGACGGTAGGGCTGGCGAAGCGACTGGACGAGATCGACCAGCTTGTCCTGGGGATTGCTCGCCGGGAAGCCGCCGAGCACACCGGTGCCGATCGTCTGAAGCGTGCCGATCGGGCGAGCGCCGTCGGCCGTCACCGCATTGGGCGAGGACAGGAAGCCCAGCGGCTGGTTGGTGCCCGTGCCCTTGACGAAGGCCATGCCCTCGGCCCGCGCGAACTCGGTCGCAATCTCGTTGGCGAGCCATGCTTCGACGTCGAATTTTGCATCATCCAGCATGTGCTGTGACGCCGCCGGATTGGCGTAGAGTTCACCCGTCGCCGGGACGATCTCGGTAAAGCTCGGGGTGGCGGTCTCGGGTCGCAAGGCTTCGAAGCCGACCCAGCCCGACGGGGTGCCGCCGTTGGTGATGAGCTTGCGATAGTTGGAGCTGCCGACCTTCACGACGTTGCAGATGCGACGGATGGGCGAGATGGCGACGAGCGTGCGGTCGATCACCTCGTCGATCTCGCGCGGGATGGCGAGGCCGCCCGCAGCCCCGCTGCTGTTGTCCGCCGACTTGCCTTCGAACATCGGCTCGCCCGAACGCAGGAAGGCGCCGAAGCCTTCTTGGGCCGCGCTCTTCTGCTCGGTCTCGAGCTCGGGCCGCGCGGCGGCGACCAGGTTCTGGCGAAGCTTGATCTCGAGCGCGTCGATCTCCGAGCGCAGGCCGATCACCTCGTCATTGGGCTGCAGGGTCGCGAACGACTCTTCCAGCGAGTCTGCCTTGACTTCCATACCATGTCTCCAGTGTGGATAGGTCCGCTGCGGAGCTCCTCAGCGGGTGACTTTGTGCACGCGGGCAAGCGGCTGCATCGGACGGCGAACCAGGCTCACTTCCAGCAACTCGACGTCATTGAGTTCGCGTGCTCGGTGGTTGGTGGCGGACTGGCGCACGCGGTAACCGAAGCTCAGCCCGGACAGGCGCCCCTGGCTGAGCTCGCGTGACAGCAGCCTCCCGAATTCGTCGTCGTTGAGGCGGGCGATGACCTGCAACCCGCGCTCGTCCTCCGCGAGATGCTCGATCACCCCCACGCTGCGTCCCGACTGGTGCTGCCACAGCAGCGGGACGGGGGCCTTGCGTTCGAGCGTCCGGCGAAACGCTCCTTTCCTGACGATGTCACCGCCGCGATCGCGATGATCGAACACCGACGCATAGCCTGCGAACCGCAGGCCCTGCCCTCCCCTCGCTTCGGCCATGTCCTCAGTTTTCCAGAAGGTCGCGCAGGTTGAGGCGGTAGGCGACGCTGACCATCAGCGTTGCAAGAAGGATCCGGACCACCCACCGCGCGACGGTCTGCCAGGCCGTCTTCTTGACGTCTCGCCAGGTCACGAGCAGTTCGCGCAATTCGTCCATGTCGCGGCGCGCGCGACTGTCCTCGAGGCCCAGCGAGGCCAGCGCACGGCAGGCGCCCGCTTCGCTCGCTTCCTCGATGACCGCCTGCAGCAGGACGAAGTCGACCTGCTGGCCTTGCGCACTGGCGACGAGCTGCGCGAGCAGTTCGTCGGCTCGCGCGCGGTTCAATGACCGGGCCTGGCGAGCGGCGCGAAGCCCAGCATCTCCCGCTTCTCGTCGGCGGAGATGAAGTCCGCCTGCGAGACCATCTGCCAGAGGCGCTCGCGGTCCTCGGCAAGCTCGCTGATCGCGTCGGTGTCGATCGCGAGGCGCAGCGGCCCGAACCAGTCCTTGAGCGCCTCGGAGACCTCGGACATGATCCGCTCGGCCAGTGGCAGCACTGTCTGTCGGTAGAGCGACCGTCCCGCCTCGCGGAGATTGGCAAAGGCCGTGTCTCCCGGCAGGCCGAGCAGCACGGGCGGAATGCCGAAGGCCAGTGCGATATCGCGGGCTGCGGCTTCCTTGATCGCGACGAAGTCCATGTCGGTCGGCGTGAGCCCGAGCGACTGCCACTTGAGCCCACCTTCGAGCAGCATCGGCCGTCCGGCATTGTCGCTGCCGCAGAACTGCCGGTCGATCTCTTCGCGAAGGCGGGCAAATTGCGCGGCGCTCAGCGCGGCGCCATCGGCGGGCTCGTAGCTGAGCGCGCCCGACGGACGCGCGGCATTGTCGAGCAGCGCCTTGTTCCACCGGCTCGCGCGGTTGTGGATCGCGGCGGCTGGGCTGGCCGCTTCCAGGCATCCCAGCCCGAGCTGGTCCTGGAGCGGATTGAGCGCCTTGATGTGGATCAGCTGCACCCGCTCGATGGCGTCGTGCCGGCTGATCCGGCTCGTCTTGCGCCCGACCTTGTAATGATAGGCCCGCGGCCATCCGCGCTCGTCGGGCTCGGGCGTGACCTTGTCTGCGGCCAGCACGAACAATTCGGCCGGCACGCCCAAGGCTTCCACGACCTGCAGATAGGCATTGCCATGAAGCAGCAGCGAGGCGGCGACCTGTTCGAGCAGGCTGGCGCGGCCAATGAGGTCGGCCGCCTTCTGCTCTCCCTCGAGGGCATAGACCTTGAGCGATCCCACCGCACCCGCGACCAGTCGGACCGCGCGCTGCCCCACGGGGTTGCCGAGGAACACCTCCCGCAGCTGCGCTTGGTGGGTAGTCGGGAAGGGGTTGCGTTCGTCCATCCCGGGGAGCGACAGGAATAGCGGCGCGAGGTCCGCCGACTTACGTCCGAACCATCGCATCGCACTTCCTTCATCTCACTGGACCGGGCCGATCCGTCTGCCGAATCAGCCTAGCTTGCCTCTTTGTGCCATATAAGCGTGACGATGTCAATTGTTTTGTGCCTATTTGGTTTTCTGTGAGGGGCACGGTGGCGTCCGCCTTGCCTTTCGGTCCGCTCTGTGTCATTGGCCCGCGTCCGCTCGGCAGAGTGATCTGCGGAACGGTCATCAATACCGACGACAGCCGGAGGGGCGTCTGCATGGGGCAGGCGCCAGCGATCGGCCAACATGAGAAGAGCCATGCCGCTTTACGAGCATGTCTTCCTCGCGCGACAGGATCTGGCCCAGGCCCAGGTCGACGCGCTTGCGGAGACGGCAACCAACATCATCACCGAAAACGGTGGTTCCGTCGTCAAGGCGGAAACGTGGGGCCTGCGCGGCCTCGCCTATCGCATCGCCAAGAACCGCAAGGCGCATTACGTGATGCTCGACATCGACGCGCCCGCCGCGGCGGTTGCCGAGCTCGAGCGCCAGACCGGCATCAACGAAGATGTGATCCGCTTCATGACCATCCGCGTCGACGCGCATGAAAAGGGTCCCTCGGCCATGATGCGCCGCCAGGAGCGCGACCGCAGCAGCCGTTCGGATCGTCCGGAACGCGGCAATCGCGAAGAGATGGGAGCGTAACCGATGGCCCGTGCATTCTTCCACCGCCGCAAGTCCTGCCCCTTCTCGGGCAAGGACGCCCCCAAGATCGATTACAAGGACGTCCGTCTGCTCCAGGGCTTTGTGTCCGAGCGTGGCAAGATCGTCCCCAGCCGCATCACCGCGGTGAGCACCAAGAAGCAGCGCGAGCTGGCCAAGGCGATCAAGCGCGCCCGCCACATCGGTCTGCTCCCCTACGTGGTCAAGTAAGGAGCAGCTGAGATGGAAGTCATCCTGCTTGAGCGCGTCGAGAAGCTCGGCGGCATCGGCGACGTCGTCACCGTCAAGAACGGTTTCGCGCGCAACTACCTGCTGCCGAACAAGAAGGCGCTTCGTGCCAACGAGGCCAACCGCAAGCTGTTCGAAGCCAATCGCGCCAAGATCGAGTCCGACAATGCCGAGCGTCGCACGGCGGCCGAGGCGTCGGCCAAGGGCGTCGACGGCAAGACGGTTCAGCTGATCCGTCAGGCCTCGAACACCGGCCAGCTCTACGGTTCGGTGTCGGCCCGCGACATCGTCGAGGCCCTCGAGGCCGACGGCGCCAAGGTCGCCAAGAGCCAGGTGGTCCTCGACCGCCCGATCAAGGCGATCGGCATGCACGAAGTGCGCGTCGCGCTTCACCCGGAAGTGGCCGTGACCGTCAAGGTCAACGTCGCCCGCTCGCCCGAGGAAGCCGATCTCCAGGCCCAGGGCGTCGACGTCATGGCGCAGATGTTCGAACGCGACACCGGCGGTTTCACCGAGGATTACGATCCGAACGCGGAACCCGGTGCCACTGCCGAAGCGGCCTCCGAGCCGGCTTCGGACGAGGCGTCCGAAGAGGCCTGAGCGCTTCTTCCCGCTTAAAGATTGGGCCGTCCGGGCGACCGGGCGGCCTTTTCTTTTGTCGCAATCACCTTCGACTGGTCGCAATCCCCGGAACGCCCGCCCGAGCCCGGCGCTTTTCCTCCCAAGCGATGGGGCGAATGGAGGAGTGATTACATGAACGCGGACGATCGCACGCCCGGCCAGCAGGGCTTCGACCAGCAGGACATGCAGAACAACCAGCAGACCAGCCAGGACCGGCAGCAACTGCCGCTCGACCAGCAGATAGAGACCGGTCAGGCGAGCTACGGCAACAGCGGCGAGACCGGCACGATCAGCCGTCAGGACAGCGATCTCGGCCAGAGCGCCGACCTCGGTAGGTCGCAGCAGGACGGCGATTCCGGCCTCTTCAGTGGGTCGGCCGACGACATGGGCGACAGCACATCGTCCGAAATGACCCGCGGCACCGACCGCGAGCAGCAATTCTCGCAGGACGGCCAAGGAGCGCTCGACGATCAGGGCCGCGAGTCGATGGGCTCGACCGACATCGAGTCCGAGCGCAGCGAGCGCCGCGACAGCGACATCGAGGGCAGCAACCTCTGACCTCTTGGGAGCGCGCCGGTGCGCGCTCCCACCTTTCACGCCCCGGGCAAGCGGTAATAATCGGCGACCCGGTCGAGAGCCATTTTCAGCACCAGCTTGCCTGCCCGCGCGGGCCAGCCGAGCGCGGTCTCCGCCTCGCGCATTCCCTCGCCAGCGCAGACGATCCGCCAGAGGATGTCGCTCATCCCGGGGCCGGACGCCGCCATTGCCCCGTCGAACCGCGACCTCGCCGCAGACTGGCGCTCGCTGGGCGCCAGCCGCTCCCCTGGCACGCCTCCGCGCGAAACCGGCGTCGGATCCCAGCGCATCGTCACCCGGGGAGCCAGATTGGCACCTTCCCAGTCACTTCGAAGCTGCTCGCCGGCGTCATATTGGCGAAGACTGAGGTGACCGTGCTTGCGCAGCCAGCCGAGCGGCGACTCCACTTCGTTGACCGTGACCGATCGCCGTGTCCTGCGGCTCGCAGCGGCAGTGTCTGGCAGGCTCTTTTCAGTCAGTGAACGGCGAGACATTTTACCTCTCAGGCTCTCCGAGTCGCGAAAGAACTTGCCATGAAGGGCGAGATGTAGGACAGAGAAAACACCGGAAAGGTTATGGAGGCGACGATGATCACGCGCATTCGAGAGGTTCGCAAGGCAAAGCGCATGACCCTTGATGACGTCGCGCGGGCCTGCACGCCGCCGACCACCCCGCAGACCATCGGCCGCCTCGAGACCGGCATGCGGACCGTGTCGGTCGGCTGGCTCAACCGGATCGCCGACGCCCTCGGGGTCGCAGCGACCGATCTCGTCGACCATCCCGCCAGCGAGAAGCTCGAAGTGCTGGCGCTGATCGGCAGCGATGCCGCCGCGGCACCCCGCAAGGCGCAGGTCGCGCTTCCGCCCCATCCCGAGGCGGGACAGGTCGCCCTTCTCGTGACCGCAAGCGTCGGCGATTATCGCGCCGGCGACGAGATCTGGTGCGACCGGGTGACGCCGGAATCGTTCGGCCGGGCGTTGAACCGCGATGTCCTCGTGCCGCGCCCGACCGGCCGCTTCGTCTTCGGTCGGCTGCTCGCTCGCGAAGGAGGCAAGCTCCATCTCCTCCCGCTCGGCAGCGGGGCGCGCCAGATCGTGGTCAGCGACCCGCCCTATCTCGCCTTGCCCGTGCGACTGATCAGGGCGCTCGGCTGAGCCCCGCCCAAAACCCCGGAGCTCCCGGCGTCGGCGGTGGTGGGCGCTGACGGGTTCGAACCGCCGACATCTTCCGTGTAAAGGAAGCGCTCTACCAGCTGAGCTAAGCGCCCTCGCGGCCCCCGTGCAGAAGCCGCCACGCGCTGACAAGCAAAATCAGATCGCGCTCAGCCCCACGTCGTGGAAATAGTGCCGCAGCGAGGCACTCGTGGCCGGCGCCATCTCGATGAATACGCGGCGGCCGTCATGCGGATCGTCGCGCCGGACCAGCAGGCCGCGCTCGGTCATCGCCTTGATCCAGCGAAGCGCCGTCGTCGCCGGAACCGCCGCGGCAATGCACAGACTCGACACCGGCACCCGATGCTGGACCAGCTCCGCCTGGAGCAGGTCGAGGAGCATGTCCCACGCCGGGTCGGCAAACAGGTCAGCCGGAAGGTAGTTCGCGCGTAGCCGCCGGGCACGGATCATCGCCCGCAGCGCCTCGGCCGGGACGTTGGGCACGTCCCCACGCGGCGGCGCCATGGTTGCGGGCGACAGCGGCGGCTGGGTTGACGCGGTCCCGAGCCGGGCCAGGGTCGCCGCGATCCGGCTGACTTCCTCGCTCAGCTGCCGCAGCCGGGCGTCGCTCGTCTCGTTCGCGCCCTCGGCCGCACCAGACCGGAGGTTGCTCGCCGCTAGGGTCAGCGCGCCCAAGCGCTCCACTTCCTCGGCGTCGACCAGCAGTTCGACCCGGGCGTCGCCGAGCCAAAGCAGCACCTCGTCGAGATGGTCCATCGGAGTGGAAACGATCACCCCGGCCGAGAAGCGCGCCGCTTCTTCTCCGATCCGCTCAAGCAGCCGCCTGCCGCCCTTGCCCGGCCGCTCGTCGAATTCGAGCCAGATCGCCGACAGCGATGCCATCCGGCCGACGTCTTCGCCGGCTTCCTCCATCGTCAGGATGGCCGCGGAATCGAAGTTGCTGCTATCGATGGTGAAGCGCGCTCGCGCCCTCGCCGAAGCGGTGTCTCCGATCAGCAGGACCGGCGCCGTTGCCGCTTCTTGGACATAGGCTGTGAGGACGGAAGCTCGGGACATGGCACCACCTTAGGCACTTTAATCATCCGAGCCGGGCGAACCTACACTGCCATGCGCGGTCCTGTCGCGTAAAAACTTCCTCCGCCTTCGATGGATTCCAAGGGCGCGGGAAAGCATTCCCCGGTAAAGCGTCGGCATTGCGCCAACTGGAGCCCTTTGCGATGCCCTCCTCGCCCTTCCCAAATAAGTCCGGACCGGAGCTTCTTGCGACGCTTGAGGACGCGCTCGGGGCCACGCTGGACCTCGCCAATCGCCTTGCGGCAGATCCTCTTGTGGGAAGCGAAGCGCGCGGACTGCTCAGCCGACTCGACTGCATCCGGGCCGAAATCGACGTGATCGCGGCGCTCAGGGACCGGCCGTGGCGATTTCAGGACAATGACGGCCCGCCCGCCACCCCGCCCCAGCGGCTGTGGAATTGATCAGCCGAGCGCCGGTCCGACCGGCGGCGCGGACCACCCCGACGTGGCGGCGAACCCCGGGTTGAGGAAGGCAGGCTTGCCATAAGCCAGCGGCGCGCCATCGGGGCCGTCCACTCGTCCGCCCGCCGCGAGCAGCACCGCGTGGCCCGCGGCCGTATCCCATTCGCAGGTCGGTGACAGCCGCGGGTAGAAGTCCGCCTCGCCCGCGGCGACGATGCAGAATTTGAGACTGGAGCCGACCGACACCCGCTGCGCACCCGGCGCGGCCGCGGCGAGATAATCCTCGGTCGCCGCGTTGAAATGCGATTTGGACGCGACCACGACCAGCGGCCGCCGGGGCTCGGCCACCCGCAGCGGCACGCGCTCGCCCTCGGCGAGAACGAAGGCCTCCCCGTCCGCCGCGCCTGCATAGAGCCGATCCTGCTCGGGCGCGTAGACGAGGCCGAGCACCGGTCCTTCCCGGGTCACCAGGCCCACGTTGACCGTGTAATCGTCACCGCCGCGGACGAACTCCTTGGTCCCGTCGAGCGGATCGACCAGGAAGAAGAGATCACCGAGATCGGGGCAGCGCCCCGCGGCAACCTCTTCCTCGGCCACCACCGGAATGCCGGGGGCGGCCTCCGCCAGCGCGGCGATCAGGATCGCCTCGGCGGCGTGATCGGCCTCGGTGACGGGCGAGGAGTCACTCTTTAGCTCGTGGCCGCATCCCCGTGCCCGGATCGCGCGGATGACCGCCCCGGCCTGCAGGCAGGCCGGGATCAGCGCGTCGATCAGCGCGGCGCGATCCACCTTATTTGGGCGCCATGCGGATGCCGCCGTCGAGGCGGACATGCTCTGCGTTCATGTAGCCGCTCTCGATCATGAAGACCGCGAGATTGGCATATTCCTCAGGCCGGCCAAGGCGCTTCGGGAAGGGCACCTGCGCGCCCAGCGCGTCCTGCACCTGCGGCGGCATCATCGCTACCATCGGGGTCTTGAACACCCCCGGCAGGATCGTGTTGACGCGGACGCCCTCGTTCATGAGATCGCGCGCGATCGGAAGGGTCATGGCCAGCACGCCGCCCTTCGAGGCCGAATAGGCCGCCTGGCCGATCTGGCCGTCCTCGGCCGCGACCGAGGCGGTGTTGATGATCACGCCCTTCTCGCCGTCGGTCATCGGCTCGGCGTCGACCATGCCGGCCGCCGAATGGGCAATGCAGCGGAAGGTGCCGACGAGATTGATCCCGATGACCAGTTCGAACTGGTGCAGCGGATATTTCTTCACCGCCTTGGTCTCGCGGTCGCGGCCGACAGTCTTCACCGCATTGGCGACGCCGGCGCAATTGACCAGGATCCGCTCCTGGCCATGGGCGGCCCGGGCCTTCTCGAAGCCGGCGACCACGGTGTCGTCGCTGGTGACGTCGACCTGGCAGAAGATCCCGCCGATCTCGGCCGCGACCTTTTCGCCCTGCTCCTGGTTGCGATCAAAAATGGCGACCTTGGCGCCCTTGGCCGCAAGCGCCCGCGCGGTCGCCTCGCCGAGCCCAGAGGCTCCGCCCGTCACCACCGCCGCAACACCGTTGATGTCCATGTCCAGTCTCTCCTCGTCCGCCGGATCCGCTCCGGCATCGCGCATTCGTGTGCCGCCGCTTAAGAAGATGCGCCTTCCCGGATCAAGCCCGGCGCAAGGGACCTGAGGCTTCTAGACGGCCACCAGCTCCACGGTCGCCAGCACGGCCTCGACCGCCACCTGCTGTCCCGCCTCGACATTGATCTCCGTGACCGTCCCGTCGAACGGCGCAAACATGGCATGCTCCATCTTCATCGCTTCGAGGGTGAGGAGACGCTGGCCTTTGGTGACGCTCGCGCCGGCCGTGACGTCGACGCTGGTCACCTTGCCGGGCATCGGCGCGATAATGCTTCCGTCGCCGCCGGCCGCGCCGACCTTCCCGCGCACGCCGAGCGAAAATTCATGGGCCTGGCCCTCGTAGAAGACGACCACCCGCTCCTCGTCGCGAAAACCCGAAGCGGGCGCGAAATCCTCGTCATCGGCGAGGATGATCCGCCGGCGCTCGCTTCCATGCGACAGCGTCACCGCAGGCTGCGACGGCGCGTTCAGGCGGAAGCCGGCGAGCGGATCCTCCTCGTCGCGGGCGAGTGCGATGACCGCCGCGGCACGCCAGACACCTTCATCCGCGACGGGTGCCGGCACCAGCTCGTCGAGCTTGCGCGCGATGAAACCCGTATCGATCTCCCCGGTGCCGAAATCATCGTCGAGCAGGCAATTGAACAGGAAGCCGGCGTTGGTCCTGACCGGCCACACCTCGACCTCGTCGATCACACCGGCCAGTGCCCCGATCGCTTCCTCGCGATCGTCGCCAAGAACGACCAGCTTGGCGATCATCGGATCGTAGAAGGGCGAGATTTCGTCGCCTTCCTCGACCCCGGTCTCGATCCGGCCTTCTTCCCCAAGATCGAAATGCTCCAGCACGCCCGTGCTCGGCAGAAAGCCGGTGGCGGGATCCTCGGCATAGAGTCGCGCCTCGATGGCGTGGCCATGAATCGACAGCTCTTCCTGCCGCCGGGGCAAGGGTTCGCCGCTCGCGACCCGCAGCTGCCACTCGACCAGGTCCTGACCCGTAATCTCCTCGGTCACCGGATGCTCGACCTGGAGCCGAGTGTTCATCTCCATGAACCAGACGCGGTCGGCCCGGAGGCCCTCGCTCGCATCGGCGATGAATTCGATCGTGCCCGCGCCTTCGTAATCGACCGCCTGGGCCGCCCGGACCGCGGCCCCGCAGACGGCGGCGCGCGTGGCCTCGTCCATGCCGGGCGCCGGCGCTTCCTCGATGACCTTCTGGTGCCGACGCTGGAGCGAGCAGTCGCGCTCGAACAGGTGGACGACATTGCCCTGGCCATCGCCGAACACCTGCACCTCGATGTGGCGCGGCGAGAGGATATATTTCTCGATCAGCACGACATCGTTGCCGAAGCTCGAGGCCGCCTCGCGCTGGCAGCTTGCGAGCGCATCGGCGAAGTCGTCCGCGCGGTCGACCTTGCGCATGCCCTTGCCGCCGCCACCCGCGACCGCTTTGATCAGCACCGGATAGCCGATCGCGTCGGCTTCGGCCTTGAGGCGTTCCGGGCGCTGGTCGTCGCCGAGATAGCCCGGCGTGACCGGGACGCCGGCATCGGCCATGAGCTTCTTCGCGGCATCCTTGAGGCCCATCGCCCGGATGCTGGCCGGCTTCGGGCCGACCCACACCAGCCCGGCATCGAGCACCGCCTGCGCGAAATCGGCATTTTCGCTGAGGAAGCCGTAGCCCGGATGGATCGCTTCCGCGCCCGCATCCTTCGCTGCCGCGATGATTGCCTCGCCGACGAGATAGCTTTCGCGCACCGGGCTTGGTCCGATGTGCACCGCCTCGTCCGCCATCCGTACGTGCAGCGCGTCGGCGTCGGCATCCGAATAGACCGCCACCGTGCGGATTCCGAGGCGTTGCGCGGTACGGATCACCCGGCAGGCGATCTCGCCGCGATTGGCGATGAGCAGCGATCCGATCATTGGCCCGGGCATCCGCTCGTCCGCGACGAGAAGGTGATGTTGAGGATCTTCCACGCGCCGCCCTCGCGGACGAGATCGAAATGGTCGGTCCCGCAGGCGACGATCTTGCCACCGACATCGATGGTGAAGGGCGCCCAGACCATGGCGATGTCGCCGTCGATCTCGATCGCGGGGTTGGTGATCCGCTCCTTGAATTCGTTGCCCGGCTTCATCCGCGCGGCATAATCGGTCCAGCTCGACGAGCGGACCCCCGTGGCCCCGCTGGCGAGCGTGCCCACCGCCGTCACCCGGCCATCGGCCTTGACGACGCGCAGCAGCGCGGCCGGGTCCTGCGTCTCGAGCGCGCGGAACGCCTCGTTGATCGGCGCAAGCACCCCCGCTTCCTCGAAGGACGGCGCAGGCAGAGGGCCGGCGGGCGGCAGCTTTCCGGCGCCCTGCAGGGCGATGGCGGCGATCAGCAGGGTCAGACTCATTCGGCGGGCTCCAGCATGCGCATCGGTTCCTCGGCCTCCATCGGCTTGAGGCCAAGCTTGGCGAACAAGGCGGCGTCCTTGCTGTCACCCGCATTGGCGGTGGTCAGCAGCTTGTCACCGGTGAAGATGCTGTTCGCGCCGGCCAGGAAGCACAAGGCCTGGGTCGCCTCGCTCATGCTTTCGCGCCCCGCCGACAGCCGCACCATCGAGCGCGGCATCGTGATCCGGGCGACGGCGACGGTGCGCACGAACTCGATATCGTCGATCAGCCGCTCGCCCGCATACATGTCGCCGAGCACCGTGCCCCTGACCGGCACCAGCGCATTCACCGGCACGCTTCCGGGATGGCGCGGCAGGGTGGCGAGGGCGTGGAGAAAGCCGACCCGGTCGTCGCGGGTCTCGCCCATGCCGACGATCCCGCCGCAGCAGACGCTGATCCCCGCCGCGCGCACTTGCTCAAGCGTATCCAGGCGCTCCTGAAAGGTCCGGGTCGAGATGATCTCGCCATAATGTTCGGGCGAGTTGTCGATGTTGTGGTTGTAATAGTCGAGGCCGGCAGCCTTGAGCTGTTTCGCCTGCTCGCCCGTCAGCATGCCGAGCGTCATACAGGTCTCGAGCCCCATCGCCTTCACGCCCTCGACCATCCGGCAGACGGCGGTCATGTCGCGGTCTTTGGGACTGCGCCAGGCCGCGCCCATGCAGAAGCGCTGCGAGCCCGCCGCCTTGGCCTCCGCGGCCGAAGCGAGCACCGCCTCCACATCCATCAGTTTCTCGGCCTTGAGCCCGCTGTCGGCGAAGGCAGACTGCGAGCAATATCCGCAATCCTCGGGGCAGCCGCCGGTCTTGATCGAGAGCAGCGTGCACAGTTGCACCTCGCCCGCCGCGTGGTGGGTGCGGTGCGTCTCGGCGGCGCGGAACAGGAGCTCGGTGAACGGCAGGTCCAAAAGCGCGGCAATCTCCGCACGGGTCCAGTCGGTACGCATGGTCATGATTACATCCGGAATACGCCGAACTGCGGACGCTCCGGGATCGGCGCGTTCAGGCAGGCGGCGAAGGCGAGTCCGAGGACGTCGCGGGTCTGGGCGGGGTCGATGATGCCGTCGTCCCACAGGCGGGCGGTGGCGTGCCAGGGATTGCCCTGCGCCTCATAATCCTCGCGGATCGGCGCCTTGAAGGCTTCGGCCTCTTCCGGACTCCACTTGTCGGCATCGCGGTGGACGGTGGCGAGCACGCTCGCGGCCTGCTCCCCGCCCATCACGCTGATCCGGCTGTTGGGCCAGCTGAACAGGAAGCGCGGGGAGTAGGCCCGTCCGCACATGCCGTAATTGCCCGCGCCGAAGCTGCCGCCGATCAGCACGGTGACCTTGGGCACCTGTGCCGTCGCGACGGCGGTGACGAGCTTTGCGCCATGCTTGGCGATCCCCTCGGCCTCATATTTCCCGCCGACCATGAAGCCCGAGATATTCTGGAGGAACAGCAGGGGCACGCGGCGCTGGCAGGCCAGCTCGATGAAATGCGCGCCCTTGACCGCGCTCTCGCTGAACAGGACCCCGTTATTGGCAAGGATCGCGACCGGCATCCCGTGGATATGCGCGAACCCGCAGACGAGCGTCGTACCGTAGAGCGCCTTGAATTCGTGGAATTCGGACCCGTCGACGATCCGCGCGATGACCTCGTGCACGTCATAGGGCGCGCGAACGTCCTCGGGGACGATGCCGTAAAGCTCGGCCGGATCGAACGCCGGCGGATGCGCCTCGCGGGCCTCGATCGCCGGCCGCTGCTCGGGCAGCGTCGACACGATATCGCGGACGATGGTCAGCGCATGCTCGTCATTCTCGGCGAGGTGGTCGACCACGCCCGACTTGCGCGCATGAAGATCTCCCCCGCCAAGGTCCTCGGCGCTGATCACCTCGCCCGTCGCGGCCTTCACCAGCGGTGGGCCCGCGAGGAAGATGGTGCCCTGGTTGGCGACGATGACGCTCTCGTCGCTCATCGCAGGCACATAGGCCCCGCCGGCGGTACAGCTCCCCATGACGCAGGCGATCTGCGGGATTCCGAGCGCGCTCATGTTCGCCTGGTTGAAGAAGATCCGGCCAAAGTGGTCGCGGTCCGGGAAGACCTCGGCCTGGTGCGGCAGGTTCGCACCGCCCGAATCCACCAGGTAGACGCACGGCAGCCGGTTGGCCTCGGCGATCTCCTGCGCGCGCAGGTGCTTCTTCACCGTCAGCGGATAATAGGTCCCGCCCTTCACCGTGGCGTCGTTGCAGACGATCATCACCTGCCGGCCCGACACCCGTCCGATGCCGCAGATGAGGCCCGCGCCCGGCACTTCGCCGTCATAGAGATCGTTGGCGGCAAGCTGCCCGATCTCGAGGAAAGGCGAGCCCGGATCGAGCAGCCGCTCGACCCGCTCGCGCGGCAGCAGCTTCCCGCGACTGACATGCCGCTCGCGGCTCTTCTCGTTCCCGCCGAGCGCGGCGGCGGCGACATCGGCGCGGAGCCGGTCGGCGAGCGCGCGATTGTGCGCGGCACGGGCCCGGAACTCGGCGCTGTCCGGACTGATCTTGGTATCGAGGCGCGGGGCACTCATGGATGCGGGCTCTGACCTACGTTCGTCGAAGGGCGATGGTCATTCGCGCCTAGCGGGCCGCGACACGCTTGCAAAGCAGGGGTTCCAGGCGCAGCGGGTTCCATCATCCTGTCTGCCGAAAGTGATGCGCATGAACCTCAAGCCTTTGCTCCTCGCCGCTTCCGCCCTCACCCTCCCGCTCGGCCTTGCCGCCTGCGGCAAGGCGCCCGAGACCGCTGCCGTCCAGCCGGCCGCCGGGACCGAGATCGGGATCGTCCCCGCCTCGATGGACAAGAGCGTCGCGCCGGGCGACGATTTCTATGGCTTCACCAATGGCGGCTGGATGAAGTCGACCGAGATTCCGGCCGACCGGTCGAGCGTCGGCGCCTTCTATGTCGCCGATCAGGTCCGCGAGAAGAACAGCCGCGAGCTGTTCGATTCGATCCTCAAGAGCAATCCCGATGCCGGCACCAACGAGGGCCGGATCGCCAATTACTACAACGCCTATCTGAACACCGCCGCGATCGACAAGGCGGGCATGGCGCCGGCCAAGGCCGACCTCGACGCCATCGCCGCCATCGCCGACAAGAAGGCGCTGTCGGCGGCGATCGGCGGCACGCTCCGCGCCGACGTCGATCCGCTCAACGCGACCAATTTCCAGACCGACAACCTGTTCGGCATCTTCGTGACCCAGGGGCTCAACACCCCCGGCGAGACCCTGCCCTACATCCTGCAGGGCGGCATCGGCATGCCCGAGCGCGAATATTATCTCTCGGCCGACCCCAAGATGACGGCCTTGCGCGACAAGTACAAAGCCTATGTCCAGACGGTAATGCAGGCCGCCGGCAATCCCGATCCGGCGGGCGCCGCGACCCGCATCCTCGCGCTCGAGACCAAGATCGCGCAGGCCCATGTCAGCCGCGAGGAGAGCGAGGACTTCAGCAAGGCCGCCAAGGTCTGGACCCGCGCCGAGCTCGAGAAGAATTCCCCCGGCATCGACTGGACCGCTTTGCTCGATGCCGCGCAGCTCGGCAGCGCCCCCAAGTTCCAGGCCTATCATTCGGCCGCCATTCCCCGCCTCGCCGCGTTGGTCGGGTCGGAGCCGCTCGACGCCTGGAAGGACTGGCTGGCCTTCCACACCCTCAACCAGCAGGCCAATGTCCTCCCCGCCGCGATCCGCGACGCGAGCTTCGCTTTCAACGGCACCGCGCTCCAGGGTACGCCTCAGCAGCGTCCGCGCGACGTCCAGGCACTCAATGCCACCAGCAATGCGCTGCAGGACGCGGTCGGCAAGGCCTATGTCGACAAATATTTCCCCGCCTCGGCCAAGGCCGAGGTTCAGCAGATGGTCGACCGGATCAAGGAAGCCTTCGCCAAGCGTGTCCAGGCGCTCGACTGGATGGCGCCCTCGACCAAGGAGGAAGCGCTCAAGAAGGTGAAGTCGATCGTCGTCGGCGTCGGCTATCCCGACACGTGGCGCGACTATGGCGCGCTGACGATCACCGCCGACAATGCCTATGCCAACCAGAAGGCGGCGAGCCTTGCCGAATACCGGCACCAGATCGCCAAGATCGGCAAGCCGATGGATCGCAGCGAATGGTGGATGCCGCCCCAGCTGGTGAATGCGGTCAACCTGCCGGTGCAGAACGCGCTCAACTTCCCGGCCGCGATCCTCGTCCGCCCGTTCTTCGATCCCAAGGCCGACGCCGCCTATAATTACGGCGCGATCGGCAGCGTCATCGGGCACGAGATCAGCCACAGCTTCGACAATAATGGCGCGCTGTTCGATTCGACCGGGGCGCTGCGCAACTGGTGGACCCCGCAGGACTTCAGCCGCTTCCAGCAGGCGGGCGCTGCGCTCGCCAAGCAGTACGACGCCTACGAGCCGCTGCCGGGCCTGCACGTCAACGGCAAGCTGACGCTGGGCGAGAACATCGCCGACGTCGCCGGCCTCGCCGCCGCCTACCAGGCTTATCACGACAGCCTTGGCGGCAAGCCCGCGCCGACCATCGACGGCTTCACCGCCGACCAGCGCTTCTTCATCGCTTATGGCCAGGCCTGGGCGACCAAGATGCGCGAGGAGACGCTGCGCGGGCGGATCGCCACTGACGGCCACGCGCCCGGCCAGTATCGTGCGCTCACCGTCCGCAATCTCGATCCCTGGTACGGCGCCTTCGACGTCAAGCCGGGGCAGAAGCTCTATCTGAAGCCCGAGGAGCGCGTGAAGGTCTGGTAAGGCCCTCCCCCACGACAAGCGGATGAGCTAGCAGGTCGTCCATGCCGACGATCCTGCTGCTCATCTGCTCCAACATCTTCATGACCGCCGCCTGGTACTGGCATCTGAAGGGCGGGATGAGCAAACCGGTCCTGCTGGTGATCTTCATCAGCTGGAGCATCGCCTTCGTCGAATATTGCTTCGCTGTCCCTGCCAACCGGATGGGCTACGCCAGCGGCTGGACCGGCGCGCAGCTCAAGATCGCGCAGGAAGCGATCACGCTGATCGTCTTCGGCGGCTTCATGGTGACGGTGCTCGGCGAGCCCCTCCACTGGCGCCACTTCGCCGCCTTCGCCTGCATCATGGCCGCGGTCGGCTTCATGTTCGGGGGCAAATAAGCGGCCGAAGCCGAGCTTACGCCCCGATCAGCTCGCGTCCGATCAGCATCCGGCGGATTTCGTTCGTACCCGCGCCGATATCCAGGAGCTTGGCGTCGCGCATGAAGCGCTCGACCGGCCAATCCTTGGTGTAGCCCGCGCCGCCGAGCGCCTGGACGGCCTCACCCGCGACCTTGAACGCGCTTTCGCTCGCCAGCAGGATCGCGCCCGCCGCGTCGAAGCGGGTAGTCTTGCCCGCGTCGCACGCCTTGGCGACCTGGTAGACATAGGCCCGCGCCGAATTGAGCGCGACATACATGTCGGCGACCTTGGCCTGCATCAGCTGCTGCGCGCCGATCGGCTTGCCGAACTGCTTGCGCTCGCGGACGTAGGGGATGACCACGTCGAGACAGGCCTGCATGATCCCGAGCTGGATCCCCGCGAGCACCGCGCGCTCATAGTCGAGCCCGCTCATCAGTACCCCGACGCCGCCATTTTCGGGGCCCATGACGTTCTCGGCCGGAACGAAGCAGTCGTCGAACACCAGCTCGGCCGTCGGGCTTCCGCGCATCCCGACCTTGTCGATCTTCTGGCCGATGGAGAAGCCCTCCATGTCCTTCTCGATCAGGAAGGCGGTGATCCCGCGGCTGCCGGCCTCGGGCGAGGTCTTGGCATAGACCACCAGGGTGTCGGCATAAGCCGCATTGGTGATCCAGAATTTGGTGCCGTTGAGGCGATATCCGTTGCCGCTCTTCTCGGCTTTCAGCTTCATCGAGACGACGTCGGAGCCCGCCCCGGCCTCGCTCATCGCCAGCGCGCCGACATGCTCGCCGCTGATCAGCTTGGGCAGATACTTGCGTTTCTGCTCGTCATTGGCCCAGCGGCGGATCTGGTTGATGCAGAGGTTCGAATGCGCGCCGTAGCTGAGGCCCACCGAGGCCGAGGCCCGCGCCACTTCCTCCTGCGCGACGACGTGTTCGAGATAGCCGAGGCCGAGCCCGCCCCACTCCTCCTCGACGGTGATTCCGTGAAGGCCGAGCGCTCCCATTTCCGGCCACAGCTCGATCGGGAAGCGATCGTTGCGATCGATCTCCGCCGCGATCGGCATGATCCGGTCGGTCGCGAACCGCTGGGTGGAATCGCGGATGGTGTCGGCCATCTCGCCGAGGTCGAAATCGAGCATGGGTGCGGACATGGCCAAGGCGCTAGCAGAGCCCCCGAGGCTTGGACAAGCCGACCGGAATGCTTATTGCAGTGCAACATTCTTCCACCGGAGTCCGTCCATGGCCACCGCCGCTTCCGATCCCACCGTCATCCTTTCCTACGCCCGCACCCCGATGGGCGCGATGCAGGGCGCGCTGGCCGACGTCAGCGCGACCGAGCTCGGCGCCACCGCGGTCAAGGCCGCGGTCGAGCGCGCCGGGGTCAGCGGCGACCAGATCGACCGGATCTACATGGGTTGCGTGCTGCCGGCCGGCCTCGGCCAGGCTCCGGCCCGCCAGGCCGCGATCAAGGCCGGGCTTCCGACCTCGGTCCAGGCGACCACGGTCAACAAGGTCTGCGGCTCGGGCATGCAGACGGTGATCATGGGCTCCGAAGCGATTCTCACCGGCAATGCCGACGTGATCGTCGCGGGCGGCATGGAGAGCATGACCAACGCTCCCTACCTTCTCAAGAAGCATCGTTCGGGCGCGCGTCTGGGTCACGACACGGCCTACGACCACATGTTCCTCGACGGGCTCGAGGACGCCTATGAGGAAGGCCGCGCGATGGGCACCTTCGCGCAGGACACCGCCAACGACTATCAGCTCACCCGCGAGTCGATGGACGCCTATGCGATCGAGAGTCTCGCCCGCGCCAAGGCGGCGATCGACGGCGGTGGCTTCGCTGACGAGATCGTGCCGGTAACGGTGAAGAGCCGTAGCGGCGAGACCATCGTCGACACCGACGAAGCCCCCGGCCGCGGTCGCCCCGACAAGATTCCGCAGCTCAAGCCCGCCTTCGCCAAGGACGGGACGATCACCGCCGCGACCAGCTCGTCCATCTCTGACGGCGCGGCGGCGGTTGTCCTGACCCGCGAGTCGATCGCCCGCGACAGGGGCCTCGCCCCCGTCGCCCGGATCGTCGCCACCGCCGCGCATGCGCAGGCCCCGGCCGAGTTCACGATCGCTCCCATCGGCGCGATCCACAAGGTCCTCGACAAGGCCGGCTGGTCGATCGGCGAGGTCGACCTGTTCGAGGTCAACGAGGCCTTCGCCTGCGTCGCCATGTTCGCGATGAAGGACCTCGGCATCGGCCACGACAAGATCAACGTCCACGGCGGCGCCACCGCGCTCGGCCATCCGATCGGCGCGTCGGGGACCCGAATCCTCGTCACCCTCCTCAACGCGCTCAAGCAGAAGGGCCTGAAGCGCGGCGTCGCCAGTCTCTGCATCGGCGGCGGCGAAGCCACCGCGGTGGCGGTCGAACTGGTCTAGCGCGGCGCGAGCATTCCGCGCCGACCGACCGCGATGAAGACCGCGAGCAGGTAGAGCGCGAAAAAGGCGGCGAGGATTTCGAGCGGGGCCAGCGGCGCGGTGAAGCCGAGCTGCGCCGCCGCCGACTTGCCGCCGACCACAACCAGCAACAGCAGGAGCATGATGCTACTCGCTTCCTTGGAGGCGAGCCGCATCATCTCGTCGCCGACGTGGCGGTAGCGGATGCCGAGAAAGACGAGGGTCGCGGCGGACGCGGCGGCAATCAGTCCGGCCAAGGTCGGGGACAGCGGCCCGGCCGCCCCCTCCGCTCGCGCCAATCCGAGCGAGCCCAGCAGGACCGCGACCGCCAGGAACGACAGGCTCCCGACCACCAGCGCCTGCCGCTGCTCGGCAATCTCCTCGGCATCCTCGACGTTTAAGGTCCTTGCCCCGACCCCCGGCACCAGCGTCCCCAGCCCGACGATCGCCGCCATCAACGCATAGACGAGCGCGGTCGCCAGCGCGGCCAGCCGCCCGCTGTCCTGAAGCAGGCCGTCATGCCGCTCGAGCAGGGTCAGCATGCCGATCATCGCCGCGGCGCCGACGGCTCCCCCCAGCACCAGCTGGACGATGGCTTTGCGGATCTTGGCGTTGGAGGTCTGCGGCGGCGACATCATGCTTCCGGCTCCCAGGAATCGAGGAACAACTGGTCGACCGGCACCGCGAAGAGTTTCGCCATGCGCAGCGCCAGCGGGAGGCTCGGGTCATATTTGTCGGTCTCGACCGCATTGATCGTCTGCCGCGACACGCCGAGCCGACGGGCAAGTTCGCCCTGGCTCCATCCGGCCTGCTCGCGCCAGTCCCTGACCCGGTTCTCCATGAGCCCCGGGGTATGACAAACATGTTTGACAGTCAAGAACTCTTTACAGGCTAGTCGTCGACCTGCTCACCCGGCGCAACGCCCCATAAATCGGCGATCCGGATGCTGCCTTCGCGCTTGCCGATCTGGATGTGGCACCAGCTGCCGTCACAGTCGCTGACGCGGCCGATCACGCCGGGCTCGACCATGTAGCGGATGCGGCTGCCCTCGCTGGGCTGCGCATGGACCGGGCGCGGCGACGTACCAGTCACCAGCGCGGTGCGGCGATCGCTCAGCATCGTCCGCAGCATCCAGCCCTTTGCGCCCTCGCTGTCCTCGATCAGGCGCCAATTCTCGAATCGCTTGAGCACGCGCACCGGCAGGTCGCGCCGCTTGTAGAGCCATACGCCGGGATAGGTCCGCGCCGGGCCCGTCCGCATCATCGCCTCGCCGCTGGCCAGGCTCGCCCAATAGGGCACGGGCTTGTCCTGCGCCGCCGCCGCACTGGCCAGTCCCAGCAATGCGAGCCCGAGCAGCGCCTTCATCACGCGCCGGTCCGGATCCGGTCCACCAGCTGCTTCACCGTCGGGACGAAGCCGTTCGAGTAGAAGGGATCGGTCTTGAAGCGGAAGGCCGCATGGCCGGCGAACATGAGGTTCTCCTCGACCGGACCGCCGTGGGCAATGTCCTGCAGCGTCTTCTGGATGCAGAAGCTGCGCGGGTCGGCGAGCCGGCCGGTCGAGTTCTTCTCATTGTCGGCCCAGCTCGAGAAGCTGCACTGCGAGAGGCAGCCCATGCAGTCGGCCTGGTCCTTGCGGATGATCTTCTCTTCCTCGGGCGTGACGAAGACCAGCGTGTCGTCGGGGGTCTTCATCGCCTGCGTGAAGCCCTGGCCATACCATTCGCGGGCATGCTGCAGGTCGCCCTTGGTGACCCAGTAATTCTTCTTGGTGCCGATCCCGACGTCGAGCTCGAAGGCGTGGTCGCCGACGCTCTCCTTGGTGAAGGCGATCTGGCGCTCGCTGCGCGCTTCGAGATTGCGCAGGAACGGGTTGCGCACGGCCGACGAGTAGAAGCCGGTGGGCGAGAATTTATGCAGGAGGACGTCGCCCTCCTCCAGCGTCATCAGCCGCTGCTTCCACTCGACCGGGATCGGGCTTTCCTGCGTGAGGAGCGGCCGGGTGCCGAACTGGAACATGATGCTCCCAAGCTCGGGATTGTCGATCCAGTTCTCCCACTCGTCGAGCCGCCAGACGCCGCCCGCCATGACGATCGGCACGTCGTCGCTGATCCCACCCTCGCGCATGACGGCGCGCAGCTCGGCGACCCGCGGATAGGGGTCCTGCGGCGCACGGGGGTCTTCGGCGTTGCTGAGGCCATTGTGCCCGCCGGCGAGCCACGGATCCTCGTAGACGACCGCGCTCAAGAGGTCCGCGACCTTGCTGTAGGCGCGCTTCCACAGCGCGCGAAAGGCACGGCCCGAGCTCACGATCGGGAGGTAGGAAACATTGTACTGCGCGGCGATCTCGCTGAGCTTGTAGGGCATGCCGGCGCCGCAGGTGACGCCCGCGACGAGGCCCTTGGTCCGCTCGAGCACGCCGTGGAGGACGTGCTGCGCGCCGCCCATTTCCCACAGCACGTTGATGTTGATGGCGCCCTTGCCGCTGGCGATGTCATAGGCCTTGCGGACCTGCGCCACCGCGCCGTCGATGGCATATTTGATCAGCTCTTCGTGCCGCTCGCGGCGGGTCATGCCGCTGTAGACCTGAGGGACGATCCGGCCTTCGGGATCATAGCTGTCGGCGTTGACCGCGCTGACCGTGCCAATGCCGCCGGCGGCGGCCCAGGCGCCCGAGCTGGCATGATTGGTCGCGCTGACACCCTTGCCGCCCTCGACCAGCGGCCAGACCTCGCGGCCGCGGTACATGATCGGCGACAAACCCTTGAACACGTTAAAGCACTCCTGAATTGGTTGACCGGCCTATAACGGACGTGCGGCCAGCCCCAAATGGAAAAAGGGCCACCGGGTCCAAAGCCCGGCAGCCCTCTCTCGTCAGCAACGGCGGTGCTTAGTAGCGATAGCCGTAATTGTTGTAGCGGTAATTGTTGTAGCCGTAGTTCCGGCTCTTGCAGCTGTCCTTGTCGATCTTGCGACCGAGCAGGGCACCGACCGCACCGCCGATGATCGCACCGGTCGTCCCGCTGCCGCCGCGGCGGTTGCCGTAATAGTCGTAGCGGCTGCGGCCGGCGCTCTTGCCGATCTGGTTGCCGACCACCGCACCGGCGACACCGCCGACGATCGTGCCGGTCGTGCCCGAGCAGCGATTGCCGCCATAACCGTAATAGGTCTGGCCATTATAGCCGCCATAGGGGCTCGGATAATATTGCGCGCTCGCGGCGCCCGGGATCGCGACCAGCGAGACGGCGGACGCGGCGAACAGAAACTTCTTGAGCATGACAGGCTCCTTTCGTGTGGAGACCTGTCTGGACCTCGGGCGCTGACACCCTCCTGAACCGCGGCGTTCGCCTTCGTTCAGCTAGATTAACGCGAAATCAAGCCCGATATCGACCGCCGGCGCCGATTGGGTGATCCGGCCGACCGAGATGAAGTCCACCCCGGTCTCGGCGATCGCCCGGATGGTGTCGAGATTGACCCCGCCCGAAGCCTCGAGCGGCACCCGCCCGGCGACCAGCGCCACCGCTTCGCGCAGCACCGGAGGCGGCATGTTGTCGAGCAGCAACCGCTCGGCCCCGGCGGCAAGCGCCGGCTCGATCTGCGCCACCCGGTCGACCTCGACCTGGACCTGGAGCCCGGTCTTCGCCGCCTTGGCGCGCGCCACCGCGGCCTCGACCGAGCCGTTCACCGCGACATGATTGTCCTTGATGAGCAGGCCGTCGTCGAGCCGCAGCCGGTGATTGTGCGCGCCGCCCATGCGGGCCGCATATTTCTCGAGCAGGCGAAGCCCGGGAATGGTCTTGCGCGTGTCGAGCAGGATCGCCCCGGTGCCCGCGATGACATCCACATAACGGCGGGCCAGCGTGGCAATTCCCGACAGATGCTGAAGCGTGTTCAGCGCCGAGCGCTCGGCGGTGAGCATCGCCCGCGCCTGCCCCTCGAGCCGCATCAGCACCGTTCCTGCCGGCACCCGCTCGCCATCGCGGACCGGAGTCTCGATCCCCACCGCGGGGTCGAGCCGACGGAAGAAGGCCTCGGCGAGACAGATTCCGGCGACCACGATCTCCTCGCGGCAATTCATCGTCGCGGTGAAACGAGCCTCGGCGGGGATCGTCGAGGCCGAGGTGACGTCGCCGCCCTGCCCCATGTCCTCCGCCAGCGTGCGGGTGACGAACGCGTCTGTGTCGAAACCGTCGATCATGGCTACGCTCATGGCGGCTGGCAGTGCCGCGCTCAAGCCTCGGCCGGATCGGCGAGCACCGGTGCCTGTTCCCAGCCCTGCGCGGACTCGACGAAGCGGGTCGGCTGCGCGGCTTCGAAGGCGCTTCCGGTCCAGCGCTTGAGCCCGATCGTCACCTCTTTCGGCGAGACCTCGAGGAGGTTGAAGCTCTGTTCTTCCTCGCGGGTCCGGACCGAAGTGGCGGTGCCCGCCTGGATGACCAGCGCGCCGCCCGCGCGGGTGACCAGGTCTCGGGCATAATGGGTCGAGGCGCGATGATTGTGCCCGGCGAGCAGCAGGTCGATCCCGAGCTCATGGACCGCGTCGAGCGCCAGTTCCTGCCGGCCGATCGCCTTGCCGATGATCCCGGCATCGTCGACCGGCAGCGCAAACAGCGGATGGTGCGTGACCAGCACCTTCAGCGCATCGGCTGGCGCCTGCTCGAAATGGCGACGAACGAAATCGAGCTGTTCGCGATTGACCCGCCCGTCCTTGATCGTCAGCGAGCGCGCCGTGTTGAGGCCCAGCACCGACACGCCGGGCAATTGATGCCACGGACAGAGCGTCCCATCGACGAACTTCTTGTACCGCGCGAGCGGCGAGAGAAAGCGCCGAAGCACGTCGTACAGCGGCACGTCGTGATTGCCGGGCACCGCCAGCACCTCGTGCCCGGCCTCGTTCAGCCGTTCGAGGAAGCGCCCTGCGCGCTGGAACTGCTCGGTCCGCGCGCGCTGGGTGAAGTCGCCGCTGATCACCACGAGATCGGGCCTCGCGGCGTCCACTTCCTGCTCGAGCGCAGCGACGATGGTCTCGTCATGCGCACCGAAATGAAGGTCGGAGAGATGGGCGATCTTGGCCATGCGTCCCCAACCGTCGCCGCCCCGACTTGTTGCAGCGCATCTTGTCACTCGTCGCAGGCCGGTCGATGGAAGGGCATGGACCGTACCACCGCCAACACCGGCACCCGCGACGTATCCGAACGCCTCCGCTTCGACGAAGAGGCGCTTACCGCCTGGATGGAGTCGAACGTCGCCGGCTACTCAGGTCCGCTCGCCATCAGCCAGTTCAAGGGCGGCCAGTCGAACCCGACGTACAAGCTCGACACGCCGGACGCCTCCTACGTCCTGCGCCGCAAACCACCCGGAAAGACGCTTCCCGGCGCCCATGCCGTCGACCGCGAATATCGGGTCATGGACGCGCTCGGTCGCCAGGGCTTTCCGGTGCCGCGCGTCCATGCCCTGTGCGAGGACGAAAGCGTCATTGGCACCGCCTTCTTCGTCATGGACATGGTCCCCGGGCGGATCGTCTGGGAGGCGCAATTCCCCGGGCTCGACCGCGCCGCGCGGGCCGCCCACTTCGATGCCATGAACGCGACCATCGCCGCCCTGCACAGCTTCGATCCCGCGGCGATCGGCCTTGGCGACTATGGCAAGGCCGGCGGCTTCGTCGAGCGCCAGGTCGCGCGCTGGTCCAGGCAATATCTGACCGATGTCGAGGCCGGCCGGAACGAGGACATGGACCGGCTGGTCGACTGGCTCGGCAAGCACCTCCCGCCCGACCGCGGCGAAGCGCGCGTGATCCACGGCGACTATCGCTGCGACAACATGATCTTCGACGCCGAAGCACCCGAGGTCCGCGCGGTGCTCGACTGGGAACTCTCCACCCTCGGAGATCCCGAGAGCGACTTCGTCTACCACTGCATGATGTACCGGATGCCGGCCGGCATTTTCACCGGCCTCGCCGGGCTTGACCTGCCAGCGCTCGGCATCCCCAGCGAAGAGGAATATGTCGCGGCCTATTGCCGCCGCACCGGTCGCTCGGGAATTCCCGCATTCGACTATCTGATGGTCTTCAACCTCTTCCGGCTGGCCGCCATCATCCACGGCATCAAGGGCCGCCTCGCCCGCGGCAATGCCTCGAGCGCGCACGCAGCGGAAAGCGCGCGGGCGCTCGAGCCCCTTGCCGCCATGGCCTGGGCGCAGGCGGAGCGGGCGAGGCTATAAAAAGCCGTCGTCCCCGCGGAGGCGGGGACCTCAGGCAAGATCGTGCGAACCGCCCAAGGTCCCCGCCTCCGCGGGGACGACGTGCCTTCTAGTTCACCGGAAACCCGCGCCGCTTGAGCAGCGCCGTCACGTCCGGATCGCGCCCGCGGAACTGGCGATAGGCCTCGGCCCGGTCGGTCTCGTTGCCGGTCTGAAGCAGGATCGTCCGGAAGCGGTCGGCGATCGTCTTGTTGAACGGATCGCCGGTCTCCTCGAACGCTGCCCAGGTGTCGGCGTCCATCGTTTCCGACCACAGGTAGCTGTAATAGCCGGCCGAATAAGCGTCCGAGCTGAACAAATGCCCGAACTGCGGCAGGCGGTGGCGCATCACCATCTCGCGCGGCATGCCGAGCTCGGCCAGCGTCGCCTTCTCGAACGCATCGGGATCGACGTCGCCGCCCGGCAGCAGGTGCAATTTCATGTCGACGAGCGCCGAGGAGAGATATTCCACCGTCGCGAAGCCCTGGCCGAAGGTGCTCGCCTTCTCGATCTTGGCGACCAGGCTCTGCGGCATCGGCTGGCCGGTCTTGTAGTGCTTGGCGAAGCGGTCGAGCACCGGCCGCGTCAGCAGCCAGTTCTCGTTGACCTGGCTCGGATACTCCACGAAGTCGCGCTGCGATCCGCCGAGGCTCGGATACTTCACGTCCACGTTAAGATAGTGGATCGCGTGCCCGAACTCGTGGAACAGGGTCGAGGCGTCGTCGAGGCTGACGAGCACCGGCTCGCCCGGCGCGGGCTTGTTGAAATTGTTGTTGTTGCTGGCGAGCACGATGTCATCGCCGGTCAGGCGCGCCCGCGACCGATAGGTGGTCATCCACGCGCCCGAGCGCTTGCCCTCGCGGCCATAGGTGTCGAGGTAGAACAGGCCCACCGGCTTGCCCGCGCGCGTCACCTCGAAGGTCCGGACGTCCGGGTGGAACACCGGCACCGCGCCCGTATTCTCCTTGAACTCGAGCCCGTAGAGCTGGCCGGCCGACCAGAACATGCCCTGCACCAGGTTATCGAGCTGGAAATAGGGTTTGATCTCCTCTTCCGAGAGATCGTACTTCGCCTTGCGGACCTTCTCGTTGAAGTAACGAGTGTCCCACGGCTCGACCGTCTTGACGCCCTCGCGCCTGGCGAACGGCGCCATGTCGGCGACCTCTTCCTTGACCCGCGCGACCGCCGCCGGCCACACGCGCATCATCAGCTCCATCGCACGGGTTGGCGTCTTCGCCATCGTGTCCTGCATCCGCCAGTGCGCGTGGGTGGGATAGCCAAGCAGCTGGGCACGCTGGCTGCGCAGCTTCACGATCTGCTTGATGATCGCGTTGGTGTCGTTGGCATTGCCGTTGTCGCCGCGATTGACGAAGGCGGTCCAGACCTTCTGCCGGAGGGCCCGGTCGGTGCCGAAAGTCAGCACCGGCTCGACCGCCGAACGGGTGTTGCGGATGGCATAGCTGCCCGCCGGCAGGCCCTTGTCCTTGGCGACGCTCGCCGCCACCGACTTCACGTCGGCGGGCACGCCCTTCATCTCGGCTTCGCTCGCCTGGATGAACGTGCCCTCGTCGGCCAGCAGCTTGGCGTTGAAGTCGCTGAACAGCGAGGCGAGCTGCTGGTTGTAGCCCGACAGCTGCTGCTTCTGCTCGGGCGAGAGCTTGGCACCGTTGCGGACATAGCCTTCGTAGGTGCGGGTCAGCAGCCGGGTCTGCACCGCGTCGAGGCCGAGGCTGGCGCGATTGTTGTAGAGCGTCTCGATGCGCTGGAAGAGCTTGGGATCGAGCCGGATCTCGTCACTCGCAGCCGAGAGCTTGGGGCTCCATTCCTTGTCGAGCGCCTGGATTTCGGGCGTCGAGAGATTGTCGGTGTAGACCCCGAAGATCGAGCCCACGCGGTCGAGCCGGCGACCCGCCTTCTCCATCGCCTCGATCGTGTTGGCAAAGGTCGGCGCCTCGGGATTGTCGGCGATGGCGCGATATTCGCGGCGCTGCTCGTCGATCGCGAAGGCGAAGGCCTCGGGGAAATCGCTGACCTTGACCTTGTCCCACGGCGGCACCCCGCCGAAGCCGCCAGTCCAGTCGGCGAGCAGGATGTTGTCGGGAACGGCCGGTGCCGCGGCCACGGGCGCGGCCTCGGGGGCGGTCGCCACGGTCACCGGCTCGGCCGCCGGAACGGTCGCGCAGCCGGCGAGAAGGGTAAGCGCCGAGCCGGCAAGAAGGGCAGGAAAACGCATTGGGGGAATAACCTCGTCATGGTTGCGCAACGGTCCGTGCCGCCGTGCGGGTCCGCTGCCAAGATCGCGTTCGACGAACGGCAGCAAGGCTTTGTCCTGACGCCCCGCGCCTGAACCTCGCCTGTCGCCTAAGCACCTGAAGTTGCAAGGAGAAAGGGAGCAAGCGGAAGCAGCAGCTTGACGTCCATCGCGACCCCCGCCGCCCGCCTCGCGGCGACAAAGGCGGCAAGGTCGGGCTTGCGCACGAGATGAACGATGATTTCCTCCTCGCCCGCGACCCCGCCGCCTTCGCCCACCCGGCGAAGATCGTGGGCGGTGACGAGGGTGAAGCTTTCCCGAAGCATCCCGGGCGATGCGTGAAAGTCGCCGAGCCGCTCGATCCGGCCCGCGGTGAAGCCGGTCTCCTCCTCGAGCTCGCGGATCGCCGTCTCCTCGATTGTCGCCCCGTCATCATGGTCGCCGACCAGCCCCGCGGGCAGTTCGAGGCAGCGCCCGCCGACCGCCGCTCGCGGCTGCTCGACCAGCACCCATTGCCCCTCATGCTCGGCGAGGATGACCACCGCGCGGATGCCGTTCGTCCGGCCGGCATATTCCCAGCGGCCCTTGCGGCACGCCTCGACGAAGCGGCCCGACCACATGGTCTCGGGCGGAAGACTCAAGTCGGGGTCGCCGCTCACAGCTCGATCAGCTTGTCGGGGATCTCGTTGGTGTCGGTGCCGGTCTTGGGGAAGTGGCGGGTCAGGACTTCCCCAACTTCGCGCACAGCGAGGACCATGCCTTCGCCGGGGCGCCCGGCGCGGATTTCGGCGATGAGCTCGGCCATGGCGTCGCCCCAGCACTCGGGCGTGGTGGCCTTAGTCACCGCTTCGTCGGCGACGATCTCGGCCCGGCGCTCGGCCAGCGAGAGGTAGATGAGGACCGCGGTCCGACCCGCGGTCCGGCGCTCGGCCGCAGCGCGGAACAGGGCGATCGCCCGCCGCCGTACTCGCCGGGTCTTGGTCGCGCCGGGAGTCAGCGCTAGCCGGAGCGGCCGCCAGCGCATCACCAGCATGACCCCGAGGAACTTCATGGTGACGAGGATCAGTACGGTCACCAGCAGGCGGCCGGTCGGGACCTCCTGCTCCCAGGCCCCGCCGAACAGCCGGTTCGCGAGCCCGGAAAGGAAGGTCGTCTGCCACGCGCAGAAGGCGATGACGCCGAGCATCGCGGCGACCGCCCAGTGCAGCGCGACATCGTGATAGCTGTCGCTGTCGGCACTGACGATGGTCAGGATTTCGCCGTCGCTCTGCGCCTCGGCGGCAGCGATGGCCTGGCTGACCCGGGCATGATCCTCGGGCGCGATGCGCAGGCTTACCATGATCCCGACGCTCCCCCGCCACCGAACGATCCGCCGCCGCCGGAGAAGCCCCCGCCCCCGCCAAAGCCGCCGCCACCTCCGAAGCCGCCACCGCCGCCCCAGCCGCCGCCGCCACCGCGGCGCGAGGCGTGATTGAGCATGTCGAGACCCCACAGGACCACCCACGGATCGACGCCGCCGCGCCGGCTGCCGCGATAGCGCCGACCGCTGGCGCGCCGCGCGAAGGACAGGAGGACGAAGAAAAAGATCATCGCGACGAAGATGCCGGGCACGGCACTGACGCTGTCATTGGAGGCGCGACGCTTCGCCTCCTGTGCTTCCACTTCCTGCAGCCGCTTGGCTGCCTCGGCGGGCGGCAATTGCATCTGGGTGGCGATCTGGTCGACGCCGGCCTCGATGCCGCCGGCCATGTCGCCTTCCTTGAAGCGCGGCGTGATGGCGTTGCGGATGATGACGCTGCTCATCGCATCCGTGAGGAAGACCCGCGCGCCATAGCCGGTTTCGATCCGCACCTTGCGCTCGTTCGGCGCGACGATGAGGAGGACGCCGTCGTCCTTGTCGGCGCTGCCGATCCCCCAGGTCCGGCCGAGCCGATAGCCGTAATCCTCGATGGTCCGTCCCTCGAGGCTGGGAATGGTGGCGACCACCAGTTGCCGGCCGGTCTGCTTCTCGAGATTTTCGAGCTTGAGGACCAGGCCCTGCTCCTGCGCGGGGTCGAGCAGATTGGCCTCGTCGACGACTCGGCCCGTCAATTTCGGAAAGGTCTGCGCCGTGGCCGGGACGACCATCAGGAGCGCGAGCAGGAGCCCGAGCAATGCGCGCAATCTCATTGGCCGATGTCCTGTCCAAGCACGTCGAGGCCGCGGCCGATGGCGGCGGCCGCTTTCCCCGCCTTGAGATCGGCCTGCATCGCCGAGGCGACCGCCGCTTTTTTCTCGGGCGCCAGTTCACCCTCGATCCGCACTGCCGCCTGTCGGGGATCGACCAAGAGGAGCAGCGGCCTGTTGGCGGCGGAAGAATTGCTGACCGCCCAGCCGATCCGCTCCATACTGTCGCCGCCGGCCGGGACCAGGGTCACCACGAAGATCGAACGGCCACCGGCGATGCGGGCGGCGATCGCCTGCTCTTCCGCAGGGGAAAGCACCTGAGCGGTGTCGATCACCCGGCCCTTTGCCTGCACCTTCACGACCCTTGGTGCCGCCTGCGCGCCCGTCGGATCCGCTTCGCGCAGCGTCTCGCCAGCGGGCCCCTTGCCACAGGCGAGGAGCCCGGCGGCGAGCGCCACCAGGACGAGCGCGCGCACCGTCTTACTGGGCGTTGAAGTCGACCGTGGGCGCGTTCTGCGCGCCCGCCGAAGCCTCGAACGGCACCTTGGGCTTGGCGCCGTAGAAGACCTTGGCGCCGATCGCGTCGGGGAAGGTACGGATGCGGGTGTTATAGCTCTGCACCGCCTCGTTATAGTCGCGCCGGGCGACGAGGATGCTGTTCTCGGTCCCTTCGAGCTGCGACTGCAGGGTCAGGAAGTTCTGGTTGCTCTTGAGGTCGGGATAGGCCTCGAACGTCGCGAGCAGCCGGCCGAGCGAACCGCCGAGCTGGGTCTGCGCCTGGTTGAAGGCGGCGACCTTGGCCGGGTCCGACAAATCGTCGGCATTGAGCTGAACCCGGCTCGCATTGGCGCGGGCCTGGGTCACCTGGACCAGGACGTCGCGCTCCTGGTCGGCATAGCGGTCGACCGTGCGGACGAGGTTGGGCACGAGGTCGGCGCGGCGCTGATATTCGCTTTGCAGATTGCCCCACTTGGCGTTCACATTCTCCTCGGCGGTGGGCACCGAGTTGAGGCCGCAGCCGGCGAGGCTCACGGCGGCAAGCGGCGCAAGAAGGCCGAAGCGGCGAAGTGCGGTCATATGCGTCAGGTCCCCTTAAATCCCGTCAGGTGCCTTACGTAAGTGGGACACTGCCGCGGTTCAATCCTACTTCGGTCGTCCCGTGTAGCCGGCCGCCTGACGCAGCGCGTCGGCGTCCATCGCCACCCCGTCGCTGACCACGGTCACTGTCCGGCGAAGCGCGCCGAGGTCCTTGGAGACGTCGCCGTCGACGAGGACGAGATCGGCTTCCTTGCCGACCGCGATCGAGCCCGTCCGCTTGTCGGCGCCGACCAGCCGGGCGACATTGATGGTCGCGGTCTGGAGCGCCTCGGCCGGCGTCAGGCCAGCCTGGCGGTAGAGCTCAATCTCGCGGACCAGCTCCATCCCCTCGCCGTCGGTGCCCGCGACGATCGGGATCCCGGCCTTGTGCATCGCGCCGACCAGCTCGACCATCTTGGCGAAGCTCTTGCGATAGTCGTCGCGGGTGAGATTCTCCTTGAGCGGATAGCCGCCGGCCCGGAAGCCGCGCGCGACCAGCGGCGGGACGACGTCGGCATAAGCGGTGTAGGAAGGCGCGGGCACGCCGCCCTCGGCGGTCAACTGGCTTTCGAATACGACGAGGGTCGGGTCGACCGTGGTCCCGCGGCGCTTGAACTCGGCCAGCGCGTCGCGGACTGCGGGCGTGTTGAGGTCGAGGTCCTTGGCATATTTGGCCGGCCCTTCCATCCGCGCCGCGGTGTTGGACTTGTCGACCACGGCCTGCGGCATCCACTGCATCACGATGAAGTTGAGGTGAGTGACCTCGTCATAGCCGGCGCGGACCGCGTCGAGCGGGCGCATGCGGGCGGGGACATGGCCGCTGACATGCATGCCGAGCCGGTGCGCCTCGGCCGCGGCGGGAGCGATCCAGGCGGGGTCCATCGAGGTGTAGAATTTGACCCCCCACAGCCCGGCATCGTGAATTTTGCGGACCGCGGCGATCGCCTCGGCGGCGCTGGAGACCGTTTCGGCCCCCTGCGCGGCGAGCGGATCCTTCTTGTCGACGATCGCCTGGACCCAGCCCTCGCCCATCACCAGGCTGCCGTCGGCACGGCGCTTGGCGACGTCGACCGCGCGGTCGATCTCGGTCCCGGGCGAACGGAAGCTCGTCATCCCCGCCGCCATGTTGGAGAGGAGCTCCCAGTCGCCGCCGATGTGGCGGTGCGCGTCCCAAAGGCCGGGGACGAGGCTCTTGCCGCGGCCGTCGACCCGCCGCGCACCGGCCGGCGCGGCGATGCTTCCGGCGGCGCCGATCCGGGCGATCTTGCCGCCTGCGACCAGCACCGACTGGGCGGGAACGAAGCGGCCGGCGTCGGCGTCGAACAAGGTGACATTGTCGAACAGGATCGGCGACCGGTCGGGATTGGCGAGGAATGTCGCCGCCACCGCCTTGATCGCGGCGGCTTCGGCCTTCTCCTGGATCGGCTTCAGGATCGGCGCGGCGGCCTCCCAGCCGGCCGGCAGCGTGTTGATCCAGCTGACGATCCCGAAGGGCTTGTCGCCGTCGAGCCAGACCGCGGTGGGCGACATGCCCAGCCCCTTCATCCAGCCGAGCTCGACCTGCCTGGTCGCGCCGCCGGGGCCGGTGACCGTCTGCTTAATGCCCGTTCGCTCGAGCGTCGCGCGGCCGGTCGGGAGGAGCGGCAGGCCCGCCGGCCCGGCCTTGATCATCTGCTCGACCAACAGGTTGCCGAGCGCCGAGGGGCCATAGCTGTCGATGTAGAATTTGCCGGCCGCCCCCGTCGCCGAGCCCGTGTCGGCGCTCGACTTCCAGCGAGCCGAGCCATCGGCGGCGAGGACGAAGGTTTCGGCCGCATCGCCCGCCGGGCTGACCCCGCGAATGACGATGCTGGTCGGATTGCCGTCGGGGCCAAGCTTCACCACCGCGTCGGTCTCGGTGATCCAGCCGCGCAGCGACTGGCTCTGGCGATAGGCGATGCTCCCGTCGGGCAAGGTCCAGCGCCAGGTGTCGCCATGCTTCGCCGAGGAGGAGGCGATGGTCCAATGGTCGGCACCCGCGGGCGGGACCAGCAATTGCTCCTTGGGGACGGGCACGGTGGCGGGCCCCGGAGGATCCTGCGACAGGCCGAGCGGGGCGCCGGTGCGCCCGGTTTCGAAGGGATGCGCCATCAGTGCGGCGGGCGTGGTGGCGAGCAGCAGAGCGGCAACGGCAAGGCGCATGGTTCGGACCCCCTCGAATGAGGGCCGGAAGCTGACACGCCGCGGACAAGAAGGAAAGTGGGAGGCTTCTGTTGCCCGGTGCCTCCCGTACCGCTGGAATCCGATTCTGTTGCCCGGTTCGGTCCAACCGCGCTTAAGCTTTGTAACTTCTGACCGTTAGGCCGTCAGTTACGCAGCAATCGCGAGCGCCTCGTTATCGTTGGCACTTGTGAGAATGACGGTTTTAGGGCCTGTCCAAGCCCGCTGGCAGTAGATCCTTTACCACACCCGTCGATCCTGTTTCGCCCCCATCAGCAACGGCGTGTACCCGGGTCCCCGCTCAGTCCCTATCACGCCGCTGCTGGTGGAGGCGCCGGGGTACTGCCCCCCGGGTCCGAAGTGCTTATTTCAACCCACACTCTACCAGCATAGTCGGTTGCCCGACGTCCCTTATGTAGGTGAAGCGGAGCGTTTTTCCAAGCTTGGCGTGACGGAACCGAAAGGATCCTACTGGCGTTTGGCGCCTCCAAGCGGATAGAAGAACCGCGTCTCATAACCATAAGGGGAGATAGATTATGAAGAAGATCAGCTTCGCGCTCGTTGGCGCCGCCGCCCTCGCTCTGGCCGCCTGTGGTGGCAAGGGTGACGACTCGCTCGGCGAGAACGTCCAGGAGAATTACGAGAACGCCGCCGAGAACCTCGAGGCCGCTGCCGCCAACACCGGCAACGCCGCCGAAGCGGACTCGCTGCAGAACCAGGCCGATGCGCTCAAGGCCGAGGGCGACCGCAAGGAAGACGCGATCGACGACGCCGACGTCAACGCGCAGAATGGCGCCGAAGCGGCCGCTGCCGTCAACGCGATGTAAGCCAAGCCTTCATTGGCTTTGCGGAAAGGCCGGTGCTCCTCGCGGGCGCCGGCCTTTTCTTTTAGAGAACGCGCGCACATGTCTCTCGCCATGTCGGACAACGAGGCCATTCCAGCCGCCACCCTGGTGGTGATGCGCGAGACCGGGGGCGCCGCGCCCGAACTTCTGATGGTCGAGCGGCCCACCACCATGGCCTTCGCCGGCGGCGCGATGGTCTTCCCGGGCGGACGCATCGACACCGCCGACTGGGAGGGCGCGGACGAACTCCTCCATGCCGCGGCCCGCGCCGCCGTCCGCGAGACGGCCGAGGAGACCGGGCTCTCGATCCGGCTCGACGAGCTCGTTTCCTTCGCGCGCTGGCGGCCCGACAATGTCAGCCACCGGCGCTTCGACACCTTCTTCTTCCTCGCCCCCGCGCCAGCCGACGCCGGACCGCTCGTGCCCCAGCCGGGCGAATGCGAGCGGGCGCTGTGGGTGACTGCCGCCGCCATGCTCGAAGCGATCGCGACCGGCGACGCGCGGGCGATCTTCCCCACCATCCGCAATCTCGAGCGGCTGGCCCAGTTCAGCTCCTTCGCCGAGGCCCGCGCCCATGCCGAAGCGCATCCGGTCGAGATCATCAGTCCCTGGATCGAGGAAGCGGATGGCGAGCGCTGGCTGACCATCCCCGGCCATCTTGGCTATCCCGTCACCCGCGAGCGGCTCGACATCGCGCTTCGCGCCTGAATCGCGCCGGTCGGCGTTAGGCGGCGATGACCTTCGCCCTTCGCCTGTTCCTGCTCCTGACGTTCCTCGCCGTGGCGGCCATCGAGATCGCTGCCTGGATGCAGCGCCACCGGCAGGACCTTCCGTGGACCGAGCTCGATCTCGCGGCATCGCCCGGCCGCTTCACCGCCGCCCGGATCGCCGACCTGGGGAGCGATGCCCCGCGCTGCCGGGCGCTGCTGGCGGCGGCCGGCAATCGCAGCCGCCCCGCGCCCGACCGGATCGCGGGCGCCGACTGCGGCTATCGCGACGGCACGCTCGTCGCGCTCGATGCCGCGGCCTCGCCGGAAGGGCTCGTGACCAGCTGCCCGGTCGCTGCGGCCATGTCGGTGTGGGAGCGCCAGTTGCAGGTCGAGGCCCGCGCCCGGCTCGGCACCCGCGTGACGCGGTTGATCCACGCCGGAAGTTTCTCCTGCCGGCGCCTCTACGGCCGCGATCAGGGGTCGTGGAGCGAGCATGCGACCGCCGACGCGGTCGATATCCTCGGGTTCGCGCTGGCCGACGGGCGAACCGTCTCGGTCTTACGCGACTGGCCCGACCAGGGGCCCCGCGGCGCCTTCCTGCGGAGTGCCCGCGACGCAGCCTGCAGCGCCTTCACCACGGTCCTCTCGCCCGACTACAATGCGGCGCACCGCGACCATCTGCACCTCGACACCGCCGATCGCGGCGTCGGCGGTTGGCGGGCCTGCCGCTGAGCGGACGCCCGAGTCGCCCTCGGGACACGCAAAAAAAGGGCCCGCCGCGACCGGCGAGCCCTTTTCCGCGAAGCGCTGAGAACAGCGCTTACGAAAGATGCTTGGACAGGTGCTTGTTCATCTCGAACATGGTGCAGCGGTCCTTGCCGAAGATCTTCTTCAGCTTGTCGTCGGCGACGATTTCCCGCTTATTCTGCGGATTCTGAAGGTTGTTCTTGCGGATGTGATCCCACACCTTCGAGACGACTTCGCTGCGCGGAAGCGGGTCCTTGCCGACGATCTCAGCCAGATCCGGCGACGGAGTCACCGGACGCGCAAGACCGCCCCCTGCCTTACGCCCAGTCCCGCTCGATTCCTTTGCCATGTGGCCCTCCTGTTGTTTCGCGAAGGAGATAGAGCGCAAAGCGAGGGGCTCTGCAAGAGTATCTCAAGAGAGAGACAATCAAGCGTTGCGCGAAGGAAACGGCACAATCCTGTTAAGGCTATCGTGACCGATGTCGGCGCGGCCCGCGTATCGCACCCCCGCGCGCTCGCACCAGTGCCGCGCGACGGCTTCCAGTTCGATACCGAAGGGCCGGTCATTGTCCCGGACCAGGCATCGTCCGAGGCGCAGCTGGCGGACCGCGGCGAAGCCCGGCTGCGAAGAAACGTGGAAGAGGAAACGGTCGATCCGGTAGAGTTCCTCGTCGACTTCCTCGATCAGCAGCTCGGCCCCGTTGAAGTCGGGTTCGAGCGGCGTTCCCATCAGGCTCGACAGGACGACGAGGTTGAAGGCCATGGCCGGCCCGTCGAGGCCGGGCTCGAGCGCTTCCCGGTCGCCGGACGCGAGCCATGCCAGCGCGCGGCGCACTGCCGCTTCGCCGCCCTCCCGGGCGACGTCCTGCACCATCGGCCCATGGGCGACCCGCAAGCCCGCCTTGTGAAGCGCGGCCAGCAAAAACCCGCCGTCGCTGTAGCCGAGATAGGTCTTGGCTCTTGCGGCAGCGGGGAGGTCATTTGCCGCCGCCACCGCAATACGGTTGGAGCCATAGCCGCCCCTTGCGAACCACACGGCGTCGATGCCGGGGTCGGCCATGACCTCGCGCAGGGCAGCGAGCCGGTCTGCGTCGGGTCCGGCGAAATGGCCATCCTCGAGAAAGCATTGCGGATGCACCACCAGCGTCACCCCCGCCGCCGCCGCCAGTTCCTCCACCCGTGTCGCCGCGTCGCGCTTGAGCGGGCAGCTCGGCGCTACCACCGCAATCCTCATCGCCCCTCCGATTGCCTCTTGTCGTCGCCCTCAATAGGGCGAGCAGCATGACCCCGACCAGCTTCTTCTTTTGCGGAATCGGCGGCAGCGGAATGCTGCCCCTGGCCTGCATCGTCCGGGCGAGCGGTGCCGAGGTAGCGGGAAGCGACCGCGCGCTCGACGCCGGCCGCCTCGCGCCCAAGTTCGGCTTCCTCCGCGCGCTGGGAATTGCGCTTCATCCGCAGGACGGCAGCGGGCTGCGCGAGGGGCTCACCCTCGTCACCTCGGCCGCGGTCGAGGAGACCATTCCCGACGTGGTCCGCGCCCGCAAACTCGGCCTGCCGCACCTCACCCGGCCCCAATTGCTCAGCCAGCTTCTCAACGCGGCGGGCCGAAGCGTCGCGGTTGGCGGGACCTCGGGCAAGTCGACCGTGACCGGCATGATCGGCTGGATCCTGCACGCGCTCGGCCATCGCCCGACCGTGATGAACGGCGCGGTGATGAAGAATTTCGTCTCACCCGAGACGCCCTTCGCCAGCGCCCTGGTCGGCGATCCCCAGTTGTTCGTCAGCGAGGTGGACGAGAGCGACGGATCGATCGCGCTCTACCGGCCGGAAATCGCGCTCCTCAACAATGTCAGCCTCGACCACAAGGAAATGGACGAGCTGCGCCGACTGTTCGGCGACTTCCTGCGCGCGTCCGACAAGGCAGTCATCAATCTCGACGATGCCGAGAGCCGCGCGATCGCCGGCGAGGTGCCGGGCGCGATCGGCTACGGCTTCGACGCGGAGGCGGCGGACGTGAGGGGTTCGGACCTCCAGCTCGAGCCCGGCGCTTCGACCTTCACCGTGACCGCCGGCGACGAGCGGGCCGAGGTCCGGCTCGCCCTCCCCGGGCGACACAATGCCTCGAACGCACTGGGTGCACTCGCGGCGGCCCACGCGCTCGGGCTTCCGCTCGCCGATGCCGCCACGGCGCTGGCCGGCTTCAGTGGTCTGCGCCGCCGCCTCGAGACCGTCGGCACCGAAGCCGGGGTCACCGTCATCGACGACTTCGCCCACAATCCCGACAAGATCGCCGCCACGCTGGCGACCCTGACCGCCGCCCCCGGCCGGCTGCTGATCTTCTTCCAGCCGCACGGCTATGGCCCGCTCGCCAAGATGGGCGAGGAACTGAGTGCGACCTTCGCGCAAGGGCTGCGCGCCGACGACCTGCTGATCCTTTCCGACCCCGTCTACCAGGGCGGTACGGTCGACCGGTCGCGCGGCTCCGACTGGCTGGCCGGGGCGATCGTCGACGCCGGCGGCAAGGCCGAGCACATCCCCCTCCGCGCCGACATCGGCAAGCGCCTGCTCGCCGAGGCCCGCGCGGGCGACCGCATCGCCATCCTCGGCGCGCGCGACGACACCTTGAGCGAATTCGCCGCCGACTTGCTTCGGAACCTCGCGCAGCGCGGCTGATTGATCGTGGGATGACCAACGGCTGGCTGCTCGACACTAAGGACCGCGACGCGCTGCTTCGCGACCATCCGCCCCGCTACGACCACGTCGTCGCGCATCATGTCACGCTCGACGTCCGGGCAAGCGACCCGCCGCCGGCGGTGCGCGCGGCGGTGCTTGGCTCGACCGACGACGACCAGGGCGTGGAGGCGTTGGTGGTCAGCATCGACGGCAGCGTCGACCGGCCCGACGGCTCGATCTTCCACATCACCTGGTCGCTGGGAGAAGGGCGCTCGGCGAAGGAGAGCAACGATGTGCTGAAGGAGCGCGGCTGGAAGGAATGGGACCATCCCGTTCCGGTCAGCCTGACCCCGGCCCGGCTGCGGTGAGCCTGCCCAGGCTCTTCCTCGACTGCGACGGCGTTCTGGCCGATTTCGACGCCGGGGTTCGCGAGCTGCTCGGAATGGACGCCAGGGCCTTCGAGGCCCGGCATGGCAAAGGCGAGTTCTGGAAGCGGCTGGCGCGTGCGGGTGACTTCTACGCCCGCCTCCCAAAGATGGCGGACGCCGACGAACTGTTCGCGGCGGTCCGGCACCTGCGGCCCACCATCTTGACCGGCCTCCCCATCGGCAATTGGGCGGCGCCGCAGAAGGTCGCCTGGGCCGGCGAGCATTTCCCCGGCGTGCCGGTCATCACCTGCATGGCGCGCGACAAACATCGCCACATGACCGGCGCCGACGTGCTGGTCGACGACAGCGAGCGGCACATGGCGGCATGGATCGAGGCGGGCGGGACCTACATCCTCCACCGCGATGCCCGAACGAGCATAGCGGCGCTGGCCGACATCTATCCGAGCGTCAAAGCGCCCGCCTGAAAATCAAGCGGCGGCGGCGAGGTCGACCTTTTCGACCCACTCGGGCCAGAACACCGGCTCGCGGTTCGACCAGCCCGGCGCGGTGGCCGCGCTTTCGCTGATCGACTGCAGCAGCAGCCGGCGGCGGTCCGGGTGGAGGTGCGGCAGCGCCGCGGCGGCGCAGAAGGCCGCCGGCAGCCACGGCCGCGCGCCCGCGCCGAGCAGCCGCTCGTAGAGGAAGCGATAAGCCGCGAAATTGGGAATCCGGTCCTGGCCGAGATCGAAGGCGGTAACCGTGATCAGCAGGCCCATGAAGGGGTCGATCGTGTCGAGACCGCTGTCATCGGGCACCTGCAGGCGGAGCGCCTCGAGCTGCTTGTAGAGCCGGCCCTGGGCCCGGATCGAGGCGGCCTCGCCTTCGTCGCGCGCCCAGCATTCAAGCGCGTCGCGGCGGCCGAACGCGATGTCGAGGCTGCGGCGGATGTAGCGCTGCGTCGACTTCGGAAAGCCCGCAAACTCTTTCATCTCGCTCAGCAGCAACGCCCCACCGGCAGGCTGCGAAGAACGCGTCGTCATGCTCCCAGCTCCTTGTACTCAAGGACGGGAATTTGCATGATCAAGCGTTTCCAACCGCTTAACCAAATCCCCAACCCCGGTTCATATTGAAACCGGTGTCGGGGACGATTGCACGTTCTTTCGGGTGCAAGGCACAGAAGTCGCGGCGCTGTCGCAATCGTGCAACGCCGTTATCATCTCACCTTGACGATCGGGTGGGCCTAGCCCGGAAAGCCCGACGAGGGGACGGGCTCGTCGGCTTCGCCCGGCTGCGAGGTCGCCGGCGGGTCAGAGGCGTCCATCGATTCATCGCTGCCGACGTCGATCTTGGCGTCGCCGTCCTCGGGATTGCGGCGCAGTTTCTGCTCGAGCTCGTGCGCGGGATCGGCCGACAGGACCGGCGGCGGGGCTTTCTCTTCGCTCTCGTTGGTCATGGGAATTTCCTTTCGCGGCGATAACGACCGGTCCCGACCGCCGTTCCGCTTCGACCAGCGCGCTTCTGGCTTCGCCCAAGCGGCGGGCGATGCTTGCATGACCCGCACATGAACGGCACTCTCCCCGCCCATGAACATGCCACTTGCCGCCGACGCGGTGCATCAGCGCCTGACGCGCCGCCAGGCCCGCTTCGCCGACTGGCGGCTGGCGGTGAAGGCCATCTTCGGTTTCTGGGCGATCTACACCATCACCGTGGTCGCCCGCGCCTTCCTCAGCAGCGATCCCGCGACCATTCTTCTCAACAAGGTCCTGACCCTGGTGGTCGGGCTGGCGCTGACCGGCCTCCTCTATGTCGCGATCGCGACCTTTGCGCCGGGCGCGTCCATGCGCCGCAAGGCGGTGGTGGCGGGCATCGGCTCGCTCGTCGCCTCGGCCACGCTCGCCGGGACCCTCGTGCTCAGCGAGGGCAGCCTCAAGACCAGCCGCGAGGAATTCCGCTTCCAGGCGCGCGAGGGCTTCGTCGTCGTCCAGAAGGGCGACCAGGTCCGGATCGAGCGCAACGCCGCCGACCCCGTGGTCGTGACCATGCCGCGACTCCAGGACCTGAAGCAGCACGACCAGTTCCGCGTCGCCGCCGACACCGCCGTCGTCTGGCTGTTCTTCTTCGCTGCCTGGTCGGCGGTCTATCTCGCCGCGGTCAGCCAGCGCCAGGCGCTCGACCTTCAGCGCCGCGCCGCCGATGCCGAGAGCGCGGCCCAGCTCGCCCAGGTCCGCGCGCTCCGCTATCAGGTCAATCCGCACTTCCTGTTCAACACGCTGAACAGCCTCTCCAGCCTGGTCATCAGCAACCGCCCCGAGGAGGCGGAGGCGATGATCCTCAAGCTGTCGAACTTCTTCCGCACCAGCCTCTCGCTCGACCCCACCGCCGACGTCAGCCTGGCCGAGGAGATCGAGCTCCAGCGCCTTTATCTCGAGATCGAGAAGGTCCGCTTCCCCCGCCGCCTCAGGGTCGAGATCGATGTTCCCGACAGCCTGTCCGGCGCTCGGCTGCCGGCGCTCATTCTCCAGCCGATCGTCGAGAATGCGATCAAATACGGCCTCGGCAACACCCGCGACAAGGTGACGCTCAGGATCATGGCAGAAGAACCTCTTCCCGGCCGGCTGCGGATCGAGATCAGCAACTTCGGCGGCACCGCGCTCAAGGCCCCGCGCCAGGCCGGAACGCCGACAGGCACCAAGGTCGGCCTCGCCAATGTCGCGCAGCGGCTTGGCGCCCGCTTCGGCCGTTCCGCGGGGATCGAGCATGGCCCCATGGCCGAGGGCGGCTACAAGGTCGCGCTGACCCTGCCGGTGACCCGCCATGATGGATAATCCGCCCTTGAAGACCCTGGTCGTCGATGACGAGCCGCTCGCGACCGAGCGGCTCCAGCTGCTGCTCGCGCGGATCGGCGGAGTCGACCTCGTCGGCACGGCCAGCGACGGCGAAGCGGCCTGCCGGATGGCGGAGGCGCTGAGCCCCGACCTCCTGCTGCTCGACATCGCCATGCCGGGCATGGACGGGATCGACGTCGCCCGCGAGCTCGGCCGGAGCGCCGCGCGCCCGGCGGTCGTCTTCGTCACTGCCTTCGACCATTTCGCGGTCTCCGCCTTCGAGGTCGAGGCGGTGGACTATCTGGTGAAGCCCGTCGATCCGAGCCGGCTGGAGCGCGCCCTCGAGCGCGCCCGGGCGCACCTCGCCAAGCGCGAGGCCGGCATCCAGGCATCGGCGCCTGCCGGCCAGTATCTCGACGAATTCTGGGCCTCGGACCTGACCGGGCTGGTCCGGATCAGGGCGATCGACATCGACCGGGTCTCGGCCGAGCGCGATTACATGCGCCTTCACGTCGGCGCCCGCAGCTGGCTCATCCACCACAGCATGGCCGCGCTCGAGGAGGGGCTGGATCCCTCGCTTTTCGTCCGGCTCCATCGCTCCGCGATCGTCCGGCGCGACTTTATCGCCGGCTTCCAGCGAAACGCCTCGGGCCGCTGGATCGCGCGCCTCGCCGACGGGACCGAGCAGCCGGTCGGCCGCCTCTACGCCGACTCCGTCCGGGCCATCGCCGGCCGCTGATCCGCCCCCGTCCCGTCACGGGAGGGGTTGCGGCGCGGAAGGGTTTGCCATCCGTTTCGAGGGAGGTCCTGAGGGGGAAACTCTCGCTCGTTCCGCGCCGCCCCTTCGCCTTGCCCGGCCCGACCGGCCCCGTCACCCGGCCATCGACCACATGCCCCTGCGGCTCGTCGAGCCGACGAACGGCGGTCAGTCGGTGGCCTCGTGCTCGGCGACCGCGCCCGTCACCGCGACGTCGAGGACGACATTGCCGAGCGTTCGGAAGGTGTCGGGGATGGTCTCGAGCGCGAGCAGCAGGGCGAGGGGCTCGATCGGCACGCCGAGCGCGATGCTGATCGGCGCGATCGAGGTGACGAAGCTGATCTGGCCGGGCAGGCTCACCGCGCCGAGCGAGGCCATGGCGGCGACCGCGATGCCCGCGGCATAGCCCGTCGGCGTGATCGACACCCCCAGCCAGTGCGCAACATAGAGCGCGACGCCGATGTTCATCGCCGGTCCCGTCGCGCGGAACAGGGCGACCGCGAGCGGCAGGACGACGTCGGCGTCGCGCCCGCGGATGCGCAGGTCGGCCGCCGACTGGAGCATCGCGGGCAGCGAGGCGAGCGACGAGCGGGTCGACAGCGCCACCGCCGAGGGGCCGGCAATCGCCCGGAAGAAGGCACCCGGCGCGAACCCTGCGACCAGGATCGCGATGACGAAGCCGAAGACCGTCAGGATCACGCCCAGCAGCGAGAGGATGATGACGTAATGGACGACCGCGCCCAGCGCCGAGCCGCCCGCCCCCGCCCCGACTGCGAAGGCCAAGGCGAAGACGCCGATCGGGGCGAGTGCGAGCACCCAGCCGATCACCCGCAGCATGGCATCGGCAACGCCCTCGAAGAAGCCGAGGGTCGAGGCGCGCCGCTCGGGCTCGACCCGGGCCAAAGCGAAGGCGAAGACGCTGGTGAAGAAAACGAGGGGCAGGATCTGGTCGTTGGCGGCGGCGGCGACCGGATTGGCGGGGATGATCGTCTTGAAGAAGTCGGCGACCTTGGGGACCGCGGCGGCGGTCGCGCTCTGGTCGACCCCGGCGAGGCCGGCCTGGAGCGCCTGCGCGGCGGCCTCGGGCAGCGGCCAGACCGCGAGCAGCGCGGGCGTCATCACCGCGCCGAACAAAGCCGAGAAGATGTAGAAGCCGACGAACCAGGCGACCGCCTTCGCCGCCAGTCCTCCGGCGCGCGCCGCATCGGCACCGCCGACGACGCCGACCACCAGCAAGGCGACGATCAGCGGGATGACGGTCATCCGCAGCGCATCGAGCCACAGCCCGCCGACGAGGCCCGCCGCCTGGACCAGCGGCTCCTTCCAGCCGTCGCCCGTGCCGGCAACGACGATCCCCAGAACGAGGCCGACCAGCAGGGCCGCGAGCAACAAAAGCGCGCTTTTGCCGCCTCCGGGCGCGGCGCTGGGCGGTGCGGCGTCGGTGCGTTCGGTCATCAATCGGAAACTCCTGGCGCGAGCACGCCGGTGCTGCCTAGCGACCGGACGGGGGACCTAGCAAGCCTCGGTCAAGGGACCGATGGCACCCGGACGGATTGGCAACGCAAAGCCTCGCCTCGCCTCATTCTTTTGCATGAACCGAACCCGAAAGCCCCGCCCTGCGTTCCGCATCCATAACTACCCCCGAAGTAAAGGAGCGCGTACATGATCGGATCTGACGACCGCAAGGACGGCCTCGGCACCCTCGAGACCCTCACCACCACCCTCATCGACAGCATCAACGGCTATCGCGACGCGGCCGAAAATGCCGACGGCAGCCGCTTCCAGGAAATCTTCCGTCGCAATGCCGACGAGCGCAGCCGCGTGGTCGAGGAGCTTCGCAGCGAAATCCGTCGCCTCGGCGGCAACGCCCCCGACGACGGCAGCTTCCTCGGCGCCACCCACCAGCGTTTCCTCGACCTCAAGGCCGCGATCACCGGCCGCGACGACCAGGCGATCATCAACGAGGTCGAGCGCGGCGAGGACTATCTCAAGGAGAAGTTCGAGGCCGCACTCAAGCTCGACATGGACCCCGAGGCCCGCACGGTCGTCGAGCGCGCCTATCAGTCGGTGCGTCAGGGCCACGACCAGATCAGCAGCCTCAAGCACGGCCTCGAAGCCTAGGCCATGAGCATCTTCGGCAAGATCAAGGACGCCATCTTCGGCCACAAGGATCCGGGTCTGGGCAACCGGCCCACGATCCCGGCCGGGATGGACGGCGGTCCACCGCTCCAGCCCTCGGCTGCATCTCCCGCCCCGGCGCCGGCCCAGCCCGCCCCCGCCGCGACTCCGACCCAGCCGGTCGACGTCGCGCAGGTGCTGGACGACATGAGCCGCGAAAAGGGTCGGCCCGAGCTCAACTACAAGAGCTCGATCGTCGACCTGATGAAGCTGCTCGGCATCGATTCGAGCCTCGAGAACCGCAAGTCGCTCGCCCATGAGCTCGGCTACACCGGCGCGCTCGACGGCTCGGCCGAGATGAACATCTGGCTGCACAAGGCCGTGATGCGCAGCCTCGGCGACCAGGGCGGCAAGGTCCCGGCGGAGATGCTCGGCTAGAGCCTCCGCGAAGTTGGCGGGCCGGCGGAGATCCCTTCTCCGCCGGCCTTCGCCGAATATCGGTCCAGCCGTTCGTCCGGCCTATTTCTTCGCCGGATCATACCCCCAGTTCTTGAGGCTCGCTTCCCATTTCGAGCCGGCCGGATGCGCGGGCTTCTGGGCGAGATGGCGATGCACGTAGCCGACTACCTTGTGCATGTGCGCGAGGTCGTCGTCGGTCAGGTCGGCCTTCTTCTTGTGCAGCAGTTCGACGATTCTTCGGCCCGACTTGTGGCCGACGCTCTCCCCGCGGCCATCGCGGTCCTCGCCCTTCCACCCGACTTCCTTGCTTTCGGGCGAATCGAGCCACTTCTCGAGCTGAGACGCGGTCATGTTCACCGCGTCGTGGAAATCGTTGACGATCTCGCGCTTCTCGTCGGCATCGATGGTATCGGGCATGTTTCTCTCCTCCTCCGCTGCCAACGAGCGAGAAAAGGAAACTCTCCTACGGCCTTGCGACCGGATCAGGCGGAAAGCCGGGTCAGCACGGCCAATGCCTTGGCGACGAGGCGCCGGTCGCCGTCGCGCAGCGCGATCAGCTCGGCATCGACGAACAATTGCTCCTTGCCCGACTTGGTCACGCGCCCAATCGCCTCGAACCGGTCGCCCCTGGCCGAGGCCAGGAACTGCGTCGACATTTGCAGCGTCACCACCCGCCCGGCGATCGTGGCGGCAGCGTAGCCCGCGACCGTGTCGAGCGCGGCGCACTGGACCCCGGCGTGGAGCGCGCCGGCATGGTTGAGGAGCGCGGGCGCGGCCGCGAACATGATCCGCACGTCGCCCTCGTCCGCCGCGGCAATTCGAAAGCCCGTGGTCTGGTGAAAGGGCGAGGCCCGGTTGGCGGCCTCGAGCGCGGCGATCAGGGGATTGTCGCTCATCCGGGGTGTCCTCACCGGTTGGGACCGGCCGCGCCGCGACCGGACCCAAAACGAGAAATGGGGCCCGGCATTGCTGCCGAGCCCCACTGCGCCGAGACAGGTTTTGCCGGTCTTCGCTCTGTCCGGGAATGCCGCTCCGAAGAACGATGCTCCCATCCATCCCGATCCTTGCGCGCCCGCTCAGGCGTCGCGTCGGTCCCAGTCGGCTGTCCGGTTTCCCGAACTCTTCCCCGAAGCTTCCGCCAAGCGACCTTCCGGTCCCTTCGCCTCCACCCGGCTCTGCCTCGCCTCCCAGCCCCGCTTCCGATCCGAAGATCCTCGGCAAGGAACCGTTCCTCGCGGCGGTCCCGATCCCTTCCTCCGCTTGCCGCGACCACTTTCTTGCGAAAGCACCCGCTTCAAGCCTCGGTCCGGTTCGCTACCTGCTCCTCGGTCACGTCCTGGCAAGCCAGTCCGGCCCGATCGGCCACCGTCCGTCCGTTCGCGGCCCTTCTTGGGACTTTCCCCTCTCGCGCTGCCCTGACCTGCTCTTGCGAGCCTGCCCGGCCTGCGGCGGTGAGACGAAAATCTCTTCCGGCGCCTCTTGCCGGCTTCGCTTTGAAGATCCTCCGAACCGATCCGGTCAGGCGTCCTGGGGAAGCCCAACCCTCACGAAGCGAATTCCACTTCATCGCCTTGCCGGCGGAGATCGGAAGTTCCGTCCTGCCCTTGCCGTCCACCCTTGCGGGCCTCTGGAAGGACCGGGCCGTTGCCCCCCGATCACCTGCTCAAGATGACTCCGTTTCCGAGTCGCGCAAAGCATAATCGGAGGCATCATGCCTGTGGATAACGGGGATATCGGGTGCAATCGTTGCGGGGTCGCAATCGCCATCGCTGTTGCCGTTCCGTTCTCCTCGTCCTAACTGGGGGGAAGTGCCCGAATCCGCTGCCCTTTCTCCCGAGCCCGGCTATCTCCAGGGCCTGAACACCCCCCAGCGCGAGGCGGTGCTGACGACCGAGGGGCCGGTGCTGGTGCTGGCCGGCGCAGGCACGGGCAAGACCGCGGCGCTCACCGCGCGACTCGCCCACCTGATCGCGACTCGCCGCGCTTGGCCGAGTGAGATCCTCGCGGTCACCTTCACCAACAAGGCCGCGCGCGAGATGCGCGAGCGCGTGTCCCGGATCAGCGGCGGCGCGATCGAGGGGATGCCCTGGCTCGGCACCTTCCACTCGATCGCCGCCAAGATGCTGCGCATCCATGCCGAGCTCGCCGGGCTGCAGTCGAACTTCACCATCCTCGACACCGACGACCAGCTGCGGCTTCTGAAGCAGCTCATCGCCGCCGCCGAACTCGACGAGAAGCGCTGGCCCGCGCGCCAGCTCGCGGGCCTGATCGACAAGTGGAAGAACAAGGGGCTTACCCCGGATCAGGTCGACGCGGGCGAGTCCGAGCTCTTCGCCAACGGTCGCGGCGGCGACCTCTACGACCAGTATCAGAAGCGCCTGCTCGCGCTGAATGCCTGCGATTTCGGCGATCTTTTGCTCCACATGCTGGTGATCTTCCGCACCCATGCGGACGTGCTCGAGCGCTACCGGACCCGCTTCAAATATCTGCTGGTCGACGAATATCAGGACACCAATGCGGTCCAGTATGAGTGGCTGAAGCTGCTCGCCGAGCCGCGCCGCAACATCTGCTGCGTCGGCGACGACGACCAGTCCATCTATTCCTGGCGCGGGGCCGAGGTCGCCAACATCCTCCGCTTCGAGCGCGAGTTCGCGGGCGCCGCGGTGATTCGGCTCGAGCAGAATTACCGCTCGACCCCGCACATCCTCGGCGCCGCCTCGGGCCTCATCGCCAACAATAGCGGGCGCCTCGGCAAGGAATTGTGGACCGAAATCGACGCCGGCGAAAAGGTCAGGGTGATCGGCGTCTGGGACGGTCCCGAGGAGGCGCGCCGGGTCGGCGAGGAGATCGAAAGCCACCAGATCCGCGGCGGCCGGCTGTCCGACGTCGCGATCCTCGTCCGCGCCCAGTTCCAGACCCGCGAGTTCGAAGAACGGTTCATCGCGATCGGCCTCTCCTACCAGATCGTTGGCGGCTTCCGCTTCTACGAGCGGGCCGAGATCCGCGATGCCCTCGCCTATCTCCGCCTGGTCCAGAGCCCGGCCGACGACCTCGCCTTCGAGCGGATCGTCAACACCCCCAAGCGCGGCCTCGGCGACAAGGCGCTGGCCAACATCCACCGCTACGCCCGCGCCGCCGGTCTCCCGCTGCTGCTCGCCGCCGCGCAGATGCTCGATTCGGACGAGCTCACCCCCCAGGCGCGCCGCAGCCTCGGCCGCTTCGTCGGCGATCTCGCGCGCTGGCGGCAGATGCACCTCGCCGCCGCCGACCAGGTGAAGAGCCCGCACGAGCCGCCCGCCCATGCCGAGCTGGCGCGACTCCTGCTCGACGAATCAGGCTACACCGCCATGCTCCAGGCCGAGCGCACTGCCGAGGCCTCGGGCCGGCTCGAGAACCTCGCCGAACTGACCCGCGCGATGGAGGAATATGAGAGCCTCGGCGCGTTCCTCGAGCATGTCAGCCTGGTGATGGACAATGACGCCGACAAGGGCGGCGACAAGGTCACGATCATGACCATCCACGCCGCCAAGGGGCTAGAATTTCCCGTCGTCTATCTCGCCGGCTGGGAGGAAGGCGTCTTCCCCTCGCAGCGCGCGCTCGACGAGGGCGGCACCGCCTCACTCGAGGAAGAGCGCCGCCTCGCTTATGTCGCGATCACCCGGGCGCGCGAAAAGGCGACCATCATCCACGCCGCCAATCGCCGCATCTACGGCCAGTGGACCTCGTCCATTCCCTCGCGCTTCGTGGGCGAATTGCCCAAGGAGCATATCGAGGAAGAGACCACGATGAGCGGGGGCGAGTCGCTGTGGCGCGCGCAGTGGAGCGAGCGCGGCGACCCCTTCGCCCATGTCGCGGCGCAGCGGCCCGACCGGGCGACCACTCGCGGGCCCGGCTGGGGCCGCGCCGCCTCGACCTTCACCGCGACCCCGCAGCGCATCGTCGAGGCCCGCGCCTCGGCGGTCAGCCTCGGCAACAAGGGCCGCGACGACCTGTCGACCGGCCAGCGCGTGTTTCACGGCAAGTTCGGCTACGGGACCATCGCCGCGATCGAGGGCAACAAGCTCGAGATCGACTTCGAGCATAGTGGCCGCAAGCGCGTCCTCGACAGCTTCGTCTCGCTCCCCGACGCCTAGCGCCGCGGCGGCGGGCCCTTGCGGTGCTGGCGCGGCTTGGGCGGACCGCCGCCGGCGGCATGATGCTCGTCGGGGCTGGTACTCGGCTCGACCAGGATACCGTCCTGCGCCATCGCCGCGCTGTTCTTCCGCATCGCCTTGACGAAATTGGGCAGCGCGCGGCCGCTCACCTCGAAAAAGCTGTCGGTCGCCGCGACCTTGATCGCGCCGATCTCGCTGCGGTTGACGTGCCCGATCCGGCAGATGAGCGGAAGCAGCCACTTGGGGTCGCCGCCCTGCCGGCGCCCGGCGTTGATCCGGAACCAGCCGGAACCCTCGAACCCGCCATGCTGCGGGCGGCCTTCGTCGCCGGCCGGGCCATCGAGGAGGTCCTCGGGGGCGGGCAGGTCGGCCATCAGCCGCGAGACCAGCGCCTGCGCGACGCCTTGCGGCCCGAGCCGGTCGAGCAAAGCGGCGGCGAGATTGGCGTCGCCCTCTTCCTGCGGCGCCGGCTCGTCGAACTGGGCAAGCATGCGGGCACGATCTTGGTCACGGATCTGCTCGGCGGTGGGGACATTGGTCCATTCGACCTGGATGCGGGCGAGGCGAAGCATCCCCTCGATCCGGCGGCGGCGCATGTTGGGGACGATCAGCACGGCGATGCCCTTCCGGCCCGCGCGACCGGTGCGGCCCGACCGATGCTGCAGCGCCTCGGCGTCGCGCGGAAGCTCGACGTGGATGACCAGGCTGACCGAGGGAAGGTCGATCCCGCGCGCGGCGACGTCGGTCGCGACCAGCACCCGGGCGCGGCCGTCGCGCAGCGCCTGAAGCGCGCGATTGCGGTCGGCTTGGCTGTGCTCGCCCGACAGCGACACCGCCTCGAAGCCCCGCTCGGCCAGGCTGCCGTGGAGCCGGCGGACCGCTTCGCGCGTGGCGCAGAACAGGATCGCGGTCTCGGCGTCGTGGAAGCGGAGCAGGTTAACGACGGCATGCTCGATGTCGGTCGGGCGGACGGTCACCGCCTGGTAGGCGATGTCGCCATGCCCGGCGTCGGTGCCGAGCGTCTCGATCCGCATCGCGTCCTTTTGGTAGCGCTTGGCCAGCGCGACGATCGGCCGCGGCATGGTCGCCGAGAACAGAAGCGTGCGGCGCCCGTCGGGAGTGGCGTCGAGAATTTCCTCCAGTTCCTCGCGGAAGCCCATGTCGAGCATCTCGTCGGCCTCGTCGAGCACCGCGACTCGCAGCGCCGACAGGTCGAGCGCGCCGCGTTCGAGATGATCGCGCAGGCGGCCGGGCGTGCCGACCACGATATGCGCCCCGCCCTGCAGCGCGCGACGCTCCTTGATCGGGTCCATGCCCCCGACGCAGGTCACGACGCGGGCGCGCGCATCGGCGTAGAGCCACGACAGCTCGGCCGAAACCTGGAGCGCAAGCTCGCGGGTCGGTGCGATGACCAGCGCCAGCGGGGCGACGGCGTACGGGAGTTCCTCGCCGGTCCCGAGGAGGTCGCCGGCCATGGCGAGGCCGAAGGCAACGGTCTTGCCCGAGCCCGTGCGGGCGGAGACGATGAGGTCGCGGCCGGCGACTTCGGGCGTGGAGACGGCGGACTGGACTTCGGTGAGCGTGTCATAGCCGCGCGCGGCAAGCGCTCGGCCGAGCGCCGCGGGGAGTTGTTCATGAGGCATGGCGAGCCCCTTAGTCGCAATTCGACAAAAGCGCCATTGCCGGAACCGGCAAGGCGATCCGGACGCTTTGAAAGCAAAGCGAAAGGAGACGTTTCATGCCCCAGGCGAAGATCACCCGGATGGTCCTGCCCGACCACGAATGCCCGTTCGGCCGCCGCGCGTTGCAGCTGCTCAACGACCACGGCTTCGAGGTCGAGGAGCACCAGCTCACGACTCGCGAGGAGACCGACAGGTTCAAGGCCGAGCACGGCCTCAGCACCACCCCGCTGATCGAGATCGACGGCGAGACCATTGGCGGCTGCAACGAGCTCGAGAAGTTTCTGTCAGCGCACGTCTAAGATTGTCGTCGTCCCGGCCAGCGCCGGGACGACGACCATGGCACCTCAGGCGGTGGCCAGCTTGGTCTTCTTGAGCGCCGCGAGGTGGATCTCGGGGCCATCCTCGGCAATCTCTGCCTCGTAGCGGGTCTTGGCCTTCTGCAGCTCGACTCCGAGTCCCTCGACGTCGAGCCCGTGGCGCTTGGCCTGGCTGAAGATGCCGGTCAGCCAGCGCTCCTCTTCCTTGACGTGGTGCTCAATCTCTTCCTGCAGCACTTTGACCTTGGCGTCGTAAAATTCGTCGCCCTTTCCGCTCTCGAGGATCTCGGCGATCAGCAGATTGGCGGCGTCATGCTCGACATAGGCCTCCTTGAGGTCGGCCTCCTCGACCTTCCCCTTGCATGCCGGATAGAAAATCTCGTTCTCGATCCGCGTGTGGACGATCAGCGCGGTGGCGATCTTCTCGGCGACCTTGCGCTTGGCCGGGGCGGTCTTGGTATCTTCGAACTTCTTGAAGAGCTCCTCCACCTCGCGGTGATCGGTCTTGAGCAGGGTGATGGCGTCGGGGGCTTCATCGACCACGATGGTCTCCAGCGTTAGGGGGAAGTCACTGCTGGAAACCAGAGGGCGAAACCGATGGTTCCGCCTGCGTGTCTGTCACCAAAGCGTCACGGGGAAGCGATGCGCGGGTTTGGTTACCTGATTTCGATGGTCAGCGTGCTGCTGCTGGGGATGATCGCCTGGCCCCAGCCCGATGACCCGGCGTGGCACGGCCCCGCGCTGCTCTTCGGCATGGCCCTGTCGATTGCCGGCATGGGGCTCCGCTGGACGGCGAGCCACCGGCAGGAAAACGCGATTCGAGACGTCCGGCAGAAGGCAGGCCTCGGCTCGGACTAGCGCGGTTCGCCGCTCCCCGTGCTGGCGATTTCCTCAGCCTCGGGCTCGGCCGCCGGCCCGCCGCTCTTGTCGACTTCCATCCAGTCGCGGAACGGCAGGCCGTAGAGCATGTCCATGACTTCGAATTCGAGCCCGCCCGGCTGGCTGGTGTTGCTGTTCCACAAGGCGACGACCCCGCTCTTGAGCTTGGGATCGAACAGGATCAGCGAGCGATAGCCCGCGACCCCGCCGCGGTGGCCGACGATCTGGTGGCCGGCATAATCATAGGATCGCCAGCCGAGCCCGTACCAGGCGTCGCCCAGCCGCTCGAGGAACTTGCGCATGCGGCCGCGCTCGCCCGGGGTCTTCACGAGCCGCGCATGGATGGTGTCGAGCAGCTTGGGATCGAGCACGCCCGGCATGCCCCCCATCTGCGCGATCATCCACAGCGACATGTCCTTGATGTTGCTGTTGACCCCGCCCGCCGCCGGGACGCGGTAATAAGGCTCGAGCACCTCGAGCGGACGGCGCCCGACGCTGTGCGGCCGGGCCCAGCTCGGCGACGAGACCAGGCCTTCGCGGGTCAGTGACGCGCTTGTCATGCCGAGCGGCGCGAACAGCCGCTGCTGCACCGCTTGCTGGTAGCTCTGGCCGGTCGCCCGGGCGACCATGTCGCTGGCACTGTCATAGGCGATGTTCTGGTAGGACCAGCAGGTGTCGGGCGCGCAAATGGCATTGAGCGTCGACAGCTCGGCCCGCAGCACCTGCGGCGACTGGCCCTCCTCCAGCTTGTTGTCGAGCGCGTTCTTGTAGAGCCCGAGCCGGTGGCTGAGGACGTCGGCGACGCTCGCGCGATATTCATTGCCGGCCGGCAGCTTCAGCCCCGGCGCGTAATTGGCGACCGGCGCGGCGAGGTTGATCTTGCCCTGCTCGGCGAGCTTGGCGACCATCGTCGCGGCAACGCCCTTGCTGACCGAGGCCCAGCGGAAGACCGTGTCGGGCGTGACCTTCTCGCCCGAGCCGGCGAGCGTCTCGCCATAACCCGAGAGGAAGGTGATCCGGCCGTTCTCGACGATCCCGACCGCCATTCCGACCATGGTCGGCTTGGCGACCAGCCGACGCAGCCGCGCGTCGAGCCGGGCATAGTCGATCCGCTGGCGCGCGGCCGGCTGGACCTTGGCGAGGCGCAGGCTCGCGGCCCGCGTCGCCGCAAGCTCCTCATCCGCGCCCTTGGTACCGACCGGTTCGACGACCCTGATGCTGGCCAGCGCGCCGGCCATCAGCAAGACGGCGCCGGCCCCGGCGATTACGCTCTTCCGCAGTGACTTGTCCTCCCCGCGCCGCGCTTGGAACGGTCCTTCGCGCCGCTCAACCGGCGGCCGCGCCCGGCTGCGGCGAGACGAAGGGCTGCAGCGACGAATGAAGGCGCGGCTGGCCACGGCCGCGCACAGCGCCTAAAGGCGGGCCTCATGCAGTTCCTGCGAACGCTCTTCTGGGTCATTCTGGCCGTCTTCGTGGCGATCATCGCCCGCAACAACTGGTCGGACATCACGATCAACCTGTGGGGCAGCCTGCAGGCCGACATCAAGCTTCCGTTGCTGGTGCTGATCGCGGCGCTGATCGGCTTCCTCCCCACCTATTTGTGGATGCGCGCGAAGCTCTGGTCGGCCGAGCGGCGGCTGGCGATCGTCAACCCGCCCGCACCAGCCCCGGTCGCCGTCGAGCCGCCGGCCGAGGAACCCCGCGCATGAGCTCGCCCCTGTTCGTCGCGATCGACACCCCCGCGCTCGACCAGGCGCTGGCGCTGGCTTCGGCGGTCACGGCCCATGTCGGCGGGGTGAAGCTCGGCCTCGAATTCTTCGCCGCCAACGGTCCGGCCGGCGTCGCGCGCGTCGCCGCCATGGGCCTGCCGGTCTTTCTCGACCTCAAGCTTCACGACATCCCCAATACCGTCGGCAAGGCCGTCGCGGCCCTGACCCCGCTGAAGCCCGCCGTGCTTACCGTCCACGCCGCCGGAGGCCGCGCGATGCTCGCCGCCGCCAAGGCCGCCGCGCCCGCGGGCTGCAAGGTCGTCGCGGTGACCGTCCTCACCAGTCTCGATTCCACCGACCTCGCGGAGGTGGGTGTGAGCGCCAGCCCCGCCGAACAAGTCGCGCGGCTGGCCGACCTCGCCCGGAGCGCGGGCTGCGACGGCATCGTCTGCTCGGGCGAGGAAGTCGCTGCGGCCGCCGTCCGCTGGCCCGAGGGCTATTTCGTCGTTCCGGGGATCCGACCCGCCGGCAGCGACGTCGGCGACCAGAAGCGCGTCCTGACCCCGCCCGAGGCGCTTGCCCGCGGCGCCTCGATGCTGGTCGTCGGCCGCCCGATCACCGCCGCTTCCGATCCCGCCGAGGCCGCGCGGTCGATCGCCGCTTCCCTCGATGCCGCGCCGGCGCTAACCGCCACCGCCTGATTTCCAAGGACGATTTTCCATGAGCTGGCTGAGCCGGGTCCGTAACAGCATTTCCTTCCTGCCCAAGCGGCAGACCACCGACACGCTCTGGCACAAGTGCAAGAAGTGCGGCTCGATGGTTTTCACCAAGGAGTGGGAGGACAATCTGATGGTCTGCCCGCGCTGCGACCATCACGACCGAATCCGCGCCCACAGCCGCTTCGAGCAGGTCTTCGACGAGGGCGCGTTCGAGGTGCTGCCGAGCACCGACGTGCGCGAGGACCCCCTCAAGTTCCGCGACACCAAGCGCTACACCGACCGGCTGAAGGCCGCCCGCGCCTCGACTGAGGAAAAGGATGCTTTCCTCAACGCCCGCGGCACCATCGGCGGCCGCCAGGCGATCGTCGGAGTCCAGGACTTCGCCTTCATGGGCGGGTCGATGGGCGTGGCGGTCGGCTCGGCCTTCGTCGCCGGGGTCGAGGCGGCGATCGCGGCCAGGGCGCCCTACATCGTCTTCACCGCGGCCGGCGGCGCGCGCATGCAGGAAGGCATCCTCAGCCTGATGCAGATGCCGCGTACCACCGTCGCGCTCGAAATGCTGGCCGAGGCCGGCCTGCCCTACATCGTCGTGCTGACCGATCCGACCACCGGCGGCGTCACCGCCAGCTATGCGATGCTCGGTGACGTCCAGCTCGCCGAACCCGGCGCGCTCATCGGTTTTGCCGGCCAGCGCGTGATCGAGCAGACCATCCGCGAGAAGCTGCCCGACGGCTTCCAGCGCGCCGAATATCTGCTCGAGCACGGCATGATCGACATGGTCGTCCACCGCGCCGAGCTTCGCGAGCGGCTGGGCACGCTGATCGACTATCTCGCTCCGGCGGAGAAGGCGGCCGCCTGATGGCCGACGGCGCCCGCTCGGACCATCCGGGCGTGCAGGGTGAGCTCGACCGGCTGGCGGCGCTCAGCCCCGGCGGCGACCGCCTGGGGCTCGAACGGATCGAAGCGCTGCTCGCCCGGCTCGGCCACCCCGAGCGGCAACTTCCGCCGGTCTTCCACGTCGCCGGGACCAACGGCAAGGGATCGACCTGCGCCTTCCTTCGGACCGCGCTGGAGGCGGCGGGCCACCGCGTCCACGTCTTCACCTCGCCCCACCTCGTCCGCTTCAACGAGCGGATCCGGCTGGCCGGTCGGCTGGTCGAGGACGAACTTCTCGCGGCGCTCCTTGCCGAAGTGCTCGACGCGAGCGACGGCATCGGCCCGAGCTTCTTCGAGGCGACCGCCGCCGCCGCCCTGCTTGCCTTCGCCCGCACCCCCGCCGACGCGCTCGTACTCGAAGTCGGGATGGGTGGCCGGCTCGACGCGACCAATGTCGTCGCGCGGCCCACCGTCACCGGGATCGCCGCGCTTGGGCTCGATCATCAGCAGTGGCTGGGCGAGGACCTCGCCGACATTGCGGGCGAGAAAGCGGGGATCGCCAAGGCGGATGTCCCCCTCGTCACCCTCGCCCACCCCGCCGAAGCCGCGTCGCGGGTCCGTGCGGTCGCCGCGCGCGTCGGCGCGCCGCTGTTCGTGCAGGGCGAGGCCTGGGACAGCGGGATCGCGGACGGCCGGCTCCGCTACCGCGACCGCGACGGCGCGCTCGACTTGCCCCTCCCCGCCCTGCCCGGGCCGCACCAGGCCGACAATGCGTCCCTGGCCATCGCCATGCTCCGCCACCAGCAAGCGCTCGCCGTTCCCGCCGCAGCGCTGGAACGGGCGATGACCGACGTGCGCTGGCCGGCCCGGCTGCAGAAGCTGCGGCCGGGCCCGCTGATCGGCCGGCGCGACGCCTGGCTCGATGGTGGCCACAATCCGCAGGCGGCCGAGGTGCTCGCGGAAAGCATCGCCGCGCTGACCCACGGCCGGCCGCTCCACCTCGTCACCGGCATGCTCTCGACCAAGGATGCCGCCGGCCTGCTCACCCCCTTCCGCGGGCTGGTCGAGCAGGTCCATGCGATCGGTTTCGATCATCCGCTGGCGTTCCCCGCCGAGGACCTCGCCGCGACTGCCCGGGATCTCGGCCTGCCTGCCTCGGCGCATCCCTCGATTGCCGACGCTTTGGCTCACGTGCCCGCGGACCGCCCGGCGCTGATCGCCGGCTCGCTCTACCTTGCGGGCGAAGTGCTGGCGCTCAACGGCGAGGCCCCGGACTAGGCGGTGTCGCCCTCCGCGGCGCGAGCGGCGTCACTGGCCGGCAGGTCGGCCCCTCCCGCCCGCCGGCCCATCCACGCCTGCCGCATCCATTCGAGCGCGACGAAGCCGATGGCGATGAGGCCGATCTTCGCGGTGAGGAAGAACACCGGCGCATAGCCGACCTGATCGATCATCTCGCCCAGCGCCGCCCGGCCGAGCGAGCCGATCAGGAAGGTCAGCGAGGAGAGCAAGGCATATTGGACCGCGCTGAACTCGCGGCTGGTGATCGAGGACAGATACGCGACGAACGCCGCCCCGGCGAGACCGCCGGCGATGTTCTCGCCCGAGATGGCGACGAGCAGGCGCACCATCCGCAGGTCATGGCCGAAGGCGTCGAGCCCGAAGGTCCGCGCGAAGGCGTCGATCCCGGCGGCACCCGAGGCGAGGTCGGCATAGAGAAGGTTGCTTGCCGCCGCGACGATCGCCCCGATCATCAACGTCGGCATCCGGCCCACGGTCGCAAACAGGATCCCCCCGATCGCGATCCCCGCCATGGTCATGAACACGCCGAAGATCTTGGAGGCGAAGGCCACCTCGTCGCCGGTATATTTCAGCTCCTGGAGGTAGAAGGGAAAGGCGAAGCTTCCCCAGATATTGTCGGTGATCCGGTAGCTGAGGATCAGCCCCAGCACGACGATCACGCCCCAGCCGAGGCGGCGGACCAGCTCGGCGAGGGGCAGGATGAGCGCCGAATAGGCATGGTCGGCGGCGCGCTCCATCCCGCTTCCGGCGGGGGCGTCCTGCTCGAGGACATAGCCGGGCCGGGCCGCTAGCCAGTTGAACACCGCCGCGACGATCGCCGGCACGAGCACCGTCGCGGCGACGATCAGGGGGCCGTAGTCGCGCGTGAAGTCGCCCACCGAAGGCGGCTTGCCCGTCGCGGCGTCGACCTCGCCGCCGAGCATCTTCGCCATGAAGGCCGCCACGGTCCAGATCGCCCACGCCCAGCCGAGCCCGACGATGAGCAGCCCGATGTTGCGCAGCTTGGGCGAGATGGCGCCGGCCCGGCGAAGCGCGCCCTGCTCCTCGTCCGAGTCGGCGCGCGGGGTGTCGGGCGCGAGCAGCGTCGCGATCAGGGTCAGTGCCATGAAACAGCCCATGATCGCATAGACCGTCGGCCAGCTCATCCGTACCGACAGCACCAGCGCCAGCGCACCGCCGATCAGCGCCGCGATCCGGTAGCCGAACTGGTAGATGGAGGAGAGGATTTCGACCGGCGCGGCCTCGTCCGCGACATCGATCCGCCACGCGTCGATGACCACGTCCTGGGTCGCCGAGGCAAAGGCTCCGACGACCGCGATGAGGGCGAAGGTGCCGAGCGCTAGCCGGGGATCGGAGAGGGACAGGCCGAAGAAGGTCAGGGTCAGGATGATCTGGCACAGGAGCAGCCACCCGCGGCGGCGCCCAAGCCGCTCGAGCCCGGGAAGCCGGACCCGGTCGACCAGCGGCGACCACAGGAACTTGAACGCATAGGCGAGCCCGATCCACGACAGGACGCCGATGGTCGCGAGGTCGATCTTCCACTCGCCCAGCCAGGCATTGAGCGTGCCGATCAGCAAGGTGTAGGGCAGCCCGGCGCCGAAGCCGAACGCGAGCATGACCGCGGTCTTGCGGTTCGACAGGGCCGTCGTCAGCAGTCGCCAGCCCTTGGGCGGTGCTCCCGCCGTTTCACTCATCTTCGCCGTCGCGCCTGCCAATCGTCCCACCCCCACTCAACTGTTGCCCGACCCTAGCAGCCGCACCCGCGCTGAACAGGGGGTGAGCGCGTGGACCCATCGGCGCTTGCGCTCGGGCCGCCACAGGCGCAGTCTCGCCGGTGATGGATGCGTTCCCCAAGTCGGCGCGCCCGACGCCCGGACAGGCCGCGCTGGCCCAGCAGTTGGCGACGGGCCAAGCCGACGAGGGTCGGGGGATCGCCCGCCTCCCCGCCAGCCTCTATACCGATCCCGCTCGCTTCGAAGACGAGCAGCAGAGCCTGTTCGCGCGCCTGCCGCTGCTGCTCGGACCGTCGGCGATGCTGCCGCGGCCGCGCGAGGCGCTGGCGCACGATGCCTACGGCACCCCGCTCCTCGTCAGCCGCGACGGCCACGGCGAGGTCCATGTCCTTGCCAACGTCTGCCGCCATCGCGGCACCCGCCTGGTCGAGGCCGAGGGCCTGGTCCCGGCCGCGCGGATCGTCTGCCCCTATCATGCCTGGGCCTACCAGCCCGATGGCGCTCTCGCCGCCTTGCCCCGGCCCGAATGCTTCCCCGGGCTCGACAAGACCGAGCAGTCGCTCCGTCGCTTCCCCGCGCACGAGAGCGGCGGCCTGATCTGGTTCGCCCATGACGACCATGCGGATTTCTCCGCCGTCGAGGCGCTCGCCCCCGACATGGAAGCGTTCGGGCTCGGGCATCTTCACCTCTACCGGCGCCGCACCCACGACGTGCCAGCCAACTGGAAGCTGATCGTCGACGCCTTCCTCGAAAGCTATCACGTCCAGCGGCTCCACGCGGCGACCATCGCCCCCTTCTTCGCCGACGGGATCACGGTCGCCGACCGGATCGGGCCCCACCAGCGCGCCGCGGTCGGCCGCACCGACTATCTTACCGGGATCGACCGCGACGACTGGGGCCAGCTCCGCCGTGCGGTCACCTACACCTATCACTTCTTCCCCAACACGATCCTGATCGTCAGTCCCGATTACGTGAACCTGCTGGTCTGCCAGCCGCAGGACGTCGGCCGGACCCTGGTTGAGAACATCATGCTGATCCCCGAGCCGCCGCGGACCGCCGAGGAAGAGGCGCATTGGGCGCGCAGCTGGGCCCTGCTCGACGAGGGCACGTTCGGCGGCGAGGATTTTCGCGCCGCCGCGCTCGGGCAGCAGGGCCTTGCCAGCGGGCTCCTCGACGAGATCACCCTCGGCACCCTCGAACACGGGATCGCCGACTTCCATGCCCTGATCGGGAAGGCGCTTGGCGACTGAGACTCAGGCGGCGAGCGGCGGCGGGTAGAGGATCACCCCGTCGGGCGCCTTCACTTTCTTCTTGCCCGCGAGGAGGTCGTCGACCGCCTTCAGCGCCGCCTTGAGGCGCCGCTCGTTATAGGGCTTGAGCAGCACGCCCATCGCCAGCCCCTCCCCGCCCTCGGGCGGCGTGGCGGTGGCGAACAGGACGGGGATGCCCAATTTCTTGGCCTCGGCCGCGAGATCGATCCCGCTGCGCGCGCCGCGCAGGTTGATGTCGGTCAGGATGAGGTCGACCCCGCCGTCCGTCGCCTCGGGCGCCAGTTCGCGGGCCAGCGCGGCCAGCGCCTCGCGCACCCTGTCCACCGTCGCGACGACCGTGTAGCCGGCGCCCTCGACCATGGTTTCATTGTCGAAGGCCACCAGCGGTTCGTCCTCGACGATGAGGATGCGCTTGACGTGGCGTTCCCGTGTGCCGAACAGCATCCTTACTCCTCGAGGAATTTTGTCTTGCCCCCGCAACGAACGACAGGTGCTCGCGGTCCACAGCGACCGCCGCGCCGCGATAATAATCCGGTTCGCCGGAATTCGCCCGTCAAAACGACGCGCCCCGAACCGCGCGAATCGGGTCCGCAGCGCATCGCCAAGCTGCTCGCCCGCGCCGGCGTCGCCTCGCGCCGCGACATCGAACGGATGATTGCGGAAGGTCGGATCGCGCTCGACGGCGACGTCCTGACCACCCCCGCGACCTTGCTCGAGGATCTGAAGGGCGTGACGGTCGACGGCAAGCCCGTCGCCCCGCCCGCCGCCGCGCGCCTGTGGCGCTTCTACAAGCCGGCCGGCTGCCTCACCGCCGCCTTCGACCCCAAGGGTCGGCCGACCATCTACGACCGCCTGCCCGGCGGGCTGCCGCGGGTGATGCCCGTCGGCCGCCTCGACTTCATGACCGAGGGACTGCTGCTCCTCACCAACGACGGGGAATTGAAGCGCCAGCTCGAGCTGCCCTCGACAGCGGTGGTCCGCCGCTACCGTGCCCGTGCGTTCGGCGACGTCAGCCAGGCCCAGCTCGAGGAACTGTCCGAAGGCGTCGAGATCGAAGGCATCCGCTACGGCTCGATCGACGCGAATCTCGAGCGCCGCACCGGCCGCAACTGCTGGATCGAGCTCGCGCTCACCGAGGGCAAGAACCGCGAGGTCCGCCGGGTCCTCGCCCATTTGGGGCTGCAGGTCAGTCGCCTGATCCGCACCAGCTACGGGCCATTCACCATGCTCGACCTCGATCCGGGCCAGGTCGGCGAGGTCCAGCGCGAGGAGCTGTTCCGCTTCCGCCAGACCCTGAAGGCTCCTCCGGTAAAAAAGTAGTCCATTCGCCCTGAGCGAAGTCGAAGGGCGCCCGCGCCAACGTGCTTCGACTTCGCTCAGCACGAACGGGGCAGGGACTGAATTTGCCATTTCGCCGGTCCCGCGCTATGCGCCCGCCCGCTCCTGCATGGTCATCCCTGGAGGCGTGGGGAGCGGTTTTTTACTCTTTTCAAGGAAATGCACGCATGAGCGAACAGCTGACGCTGCCCGCCGAGACGCGCGACCGGGCCGGCAAGGGAGCCTCCCGTGAGCTGCGTAACCAAGGCCGGGTCCCCGCCGTTGTCTATGGCGCCAACCAGGAGCCGCTGAGCATCCACGTCGAGGAGAAGCTCCTCGCCAAGATGCTCTCGACCGGTCACTTCATGAATTCGGTCGTGATGATTGACGCCGGTGGCAAGAAGACCCGCACCCTGCCCAAGGACGTGCAGTTCCACCCCGTGACCAGCCGCCCGACCCACGTCGACTTCCTTCGCATCGGCGAGCACAGCAAGGTCACCGTCGCGGTGCCCGTGCGCTTCACCGACGAAGAGGAGAGCCCCGGCATCAAGCGCGGCGCAGTGCTCAACATCGTCAAGCATGACGTCGAGCTGAGCGTCGACGCGGCCGAGATCCCCGACGACATCGAGATCAGCCTCAAGGGCCTCGACGTCGGCGACTCGATCCACATCTCGAACGTGACCCTGCCCAAGGGCGCGACCCCGACCATCACCGATCGCGACTTCACCATCGCGACGATCGTGGCCCCGTCGGCGCTGAAGAGCGACGAAGGTGACACCACCGTCACCGAGGGTGAAGGCGAAGGCGAAGGCGAGTAAGCCTTCCCAAAGCGTCTTTCGACTTCGCTCAGGATGAACGGGTTCATGCTCGTTTGTCCTGAGCGAAGCGCGAAGCGCCCATCGACGCCACCTGCGGCGTCGCTCAGGATAAGTTCTGTCGAAGGGCACCGGCGCGATGCAACTCTGGGTCGGTCTCGGTAACCCCGGCGTCCAATACGCCCTGCACCGCCACAACGTCGGCTTCATGGCACTCGACGCCATCGCCGAGGTCCACGGCTTCGGTCCGTGGAGCAAGAAATTCCGGAGCCTCGTCTCCGAAGGGCGGATCGGCCGCCACCGCCTCCTCCTCGTCAAGCCGCAGACCTTCATGAACGACAGCGGCGACGCGGTTCAGCAGGCCCTGCGCTTCTTCAAGGCCGACGAGACCGCCCTCACCGTCTTCCACGACGAGCTCGATCTCGCGCCGATGAAGGTCAAGGTCCGCACCGGCGGCGGGCTTGCCGGGCACAATGGCCTGCGCTCGATCAACGCCTCGCTCGGCCCCGACTTCCGCCGGGTGCGGATCGGGATCGGCCATCCGGGCTCGAAGGACCGGGTGACCGGGCACGTGCTCGGCAATTACGCCAAGAGCGAGATGGAGCCGCTGTCCGACCTCCTCGGCGCCATCGCCGCCGAAGCCGAGTGGCTGGCCGACGGCGACGACACCCGCTTCATGAACGACGTCGCGCTGCGGCTGCAGCAGGAATGAGGCTCAGACCCGCGCGAACCAGGCGTTGAAGGCGGCGGTCACGCGGTCCTTCGACAGCCGGTTGGGGTGGACCCAGTGCTTGACGAAGCTCGGCCACAGGAAGCAGCTCCCCTCGGCCGGCCGGGCGGTGAACTTGTGCCGGGTGAAGGGCGTGTCGATCACCCCGTTGCTCCCGATCGAGCCGCGCGGATCGAGGAACTCGATCGCCCCCGACAGCGGATCGCGGTCCGAGGCCGGCACCCTGATGTAATAGCAGCCCGACCAGAAGGCGCCGGGATGGTCGTGCGGCGCATTGAAGGCCTGCGCCGGGCTGACGTTGACCCACCCCTCCTGCCGGGTGACGAGATCCTTGGGCAGGTCGGGGACGAGCCGCTCGGTCGCCGAGCGGATCATCGCGCGCAGCTCGGCGGCCAGTTCGGCATGGGCCGGCTCGGCGCGTTCGAAGAGGTCGCTGTCGCTGTGCCAGCCGTAGCGGTTCGACCGCTCGACCCCCTTCTCCTTCGCCCGCCGCGCCGCAATCTCCTTGACCAGCCCCGCGTTGAGCGCGTCGGCTCCTTCCAGCTTGAAGGTCAGCAGCGGCGTCGGAAACAGCACCCGCACGTCCGGTTCGTTGAACGCCACCCTCATCCCCCTCGTTGGCCCCGCACCAAGGAACAGCAGGTCCGTGCGACCTTGGCAACGGCCAGCGCACTGGTGGAAGCCTGGCCCGCAAGCTAAGCGAAGCGCCCATGTCCCGCACCCTTTTCGTCACCCCGCTCTACGAGGCGGAGATCGCCGAGCCCGCCCTGCTGGACGCGCTGGCCCATGCGATCCGCAGCCTCGCCGAGGACGATGGCGCCGGCCGGCGCTGGTGCCGCGAGCATGGCTACAAGGGCTATACGAGCTACGCCTCGCTGAACGACCTCCCCCGCCGCGATCCCGTCATCGCCGACCTCGCCAGGCGCCTGACCCGCCACGCCGTCAGCTTCGCCAGGGAGCTGGCCTGGCCGATCAAGCCCAAGCTCGACAGCCTGTGGGTCAACCTCCTCAAGGGCGGCGGGCACCACAGCGCGCATATCCACCCGCATTCGATCCTGTCGGGAACGCTCTACGTCGAGGTGCCCGAGGGCGGCGGCGCAATCCGCTTCGAGGATCCGCGCCTGCCGATGATGATGGCCGCCCCGACCCGCAGCCCCGACGCCCCCGAGCCCCTGCGGCCCTTCGTCACCGTCCAGCCGAGGCCCGGCCAGCTCCTCCTGTGGGAAAGCTGGCTGCGCCACGAGGTGCTGCCCGGCACCGCCAGGGCCGAGCGGCTGAGCATCAGCTTCAATTTCGCCTAGGCGAGCGCCGCCGGGTCCAGCTTGGCCGTCCGGACGGCGCATTGCAGCGCGATCCGGGCGAGGGTGGTCGCGTCGAGCGCCTGGTGCCCGACGTCGATCGCCTGCTGGAGCGCGAAGCCGACGATCCGGTGGAGCATGAACAGCGGCGGCTCGGCCCCGACCAGCATGGCTTCGGGCATGCCCTGGCGGCGGAGGTCGGTGACGAAGGCGTCCGCGATCGCCTTGCGGACGAATGGCAGCGCGACCTTGAGCCAGTTGCGCGGCGAATCCACCGTGATCGTCGCGGGAAGGTCGAGGGTCATGAAATCGGGCGATCCGACGAGGCTCGCGACATGGCTCATTTCGGCGTGGATCAGCTCCATGCTGACCTTGCCGCCATGTTCCTGGGCGGCGCCGAAGACCAGGCTGACCACCGACAATTGATGCTCGCACAGCAATCGGTTGGGCGCGTCGCCGAAGTGATAGGTCGCGCCGTCGGCGCCCTGGATTGTCAGCATCCCGATGTCGGCTGGGGCCATCCCCGCCTCTTTCAGCGCATTGAGCACCGGCAGGATGCAGAAATAGCCGCCGACCGAGGCGAGCATCGCCACGACCGCCTCGATCTGAACCGCGCGCTCGTCCTTCATCATTCGATAGGAAGCGTCGAACAATGCGTGGCCGAGCGCCTCGGCAAAGCCCGCAGAGCCCGGCCGGTCGGTCTGGGCGAGATACTTGTCGACCCACTCCCGTCCGTCCTCGGGCTGCCGCCTCGCCGGTGCCGCGCTACCGCCCAATCCTTTACGCCCGAATATGAATCGTCTCCCCCACTGTTCCGCCCTCGGAGAGACCGACGGTGAAAGGCTGGTAAAAACCGTGCTTGCTGGCTAGGGCGCCGCAAACTCCAACAAGGACGATCCATGGGCTTCCGCTGCGGCATCGTCGGCCTGCCGAACGTCGGCAAGTCGACCCTCTTCAACGCGCTGACCGAAACGCAGGCGGCGCAGGCGGCGAACTATCCGTTCTGCACCATCGAGCCGAACGTCGGCCAGGTCGCCGTGCCCGATCCCCGGCTCGACCAGCTGGCCGCCATCGCCAAGTCGGCCAAGATCATCGCGACCCAGCTGGGCTTCGTCGACATCGCGGGCCTGGTGAAGGGGGCATCCCAGGGCGAAGGCCTCGGCAACCAGTTCCTCGGCAACATCCGCGAGGTGGACGCCATCGTCCACGTGCTGCGCTGCTTCGAGAATGATGACATCCAGCATGTCTCGAACAAGGTCGACCCGCTGGCCGACGCCGACGTGGTCGAGACCGAGCTCCTGCTGTCCGACCTCGAAAGCCTCGAGAAGCGCGTGCCCAATCTCGTCAAGAAGGGGCAACAGGGTGACAAGGAAAGCAAGATCGCGGCCTCGGTGCTCGGCCAGGCGCTCGAGCTGCTGCGCGAGGGCAAGCCGGCCCGGCTGACCGTCCCCAAGGACGAGGAAGAAGCGCGGGTCTTTGCCCAGGCCCAGCTGATCACCGCCAAGCCGGTGCTCTACGTCTGCAACGTCAACGAGGAAGACGCCGCGAACGGCAACGCGCTGTCGGCCAAGGTGTTCGAGAAGGCCAAGGCCGAGGGTGCGAACGCCGTCGTCGTCTCGGCCGCGATCGAGGCCGAGCTGGTCGGCATGGACGAGGCCGAGCGGCTCGAGTTCCTCGGCGAGATGGGGCTGAAGGAAACCGGCCTCGCCCGCGTCATTCGCGCCGGCTACGAGCTGCTCCACCTCATCACCTTCTTCACCGTCGGCCCCAAGGAAGCGCGCGCCTGGACGGTCGAGAAGGGGGCGAAAGCCCCGCAGGCCGCGGGCGTCATCCACTCCGACTTCGAGCGCGGCTTCATCCGGGCCGAGACCATCGCCTTCGCCGACTATGTCGCGCTGAACGGCGAGGCCGGCGCCCGCGATGCCGGCAAGCTGCGCCAGGAAGGCAAGGAATATGTGGTCCAGGACGGCGACGTCCTGCACTTCAAGTTCAACGTCTGAGGGTCACGGCCGCTTTTCGCTCACCGGAGCGATGATTTCTTGCCCATTGCGCGAAATCGACTCCTTGCCTCGGATACCTGAGAAAAGTCGCGGCTGCGAAGTTCGCGAAGTCCCCGTCAGGACAGCCGGAACGCCCGATCCCGGACGCCCAGGGCTGGGCCCAGTTCCGCCTCTCGGAACCTTACTGAACCGACATCTGTCGTGAACCGCGCAGGCCGTCGAGGACGACGAATCTTTGCGTCCGACGCTTCGGAAAACGGATCGTCACCTCGTCGACACGGGCGGGCGCCTGAATCTTGAGCGTCGACCCTTCATAGTCGATCTCAAGCCGGTCACGGGCGCTCCACCAGTCCCCGAAGGCCTCGAGCGATCCGATCCAGAGCTTGTCCTTCATTCGGGCGATCAGCCGTTCCTCAAATTGCAACTTGGGGCCCGCCTGGTCGGGATGGATCATGAGGACGGCGACACTTTCGTGTGCCGCAATCCGGTCGAGCACGTCGACCGTCGCCCCGAAGCGTTGAACGAGTGCCGGGGCCTTCTCGTCTTCGATCGTGACCGGGAATTCCCAGACGGGCACCAGTCCGCGACCCGACCGGCCATAGCTGAGCTGAAACGGCAGATGCGTCTGCGCGCTGTTTGCGGTCAGGTCCGAGGAGTAGCGATAGCCCGTGGCCGCGAGGGCCTCGGGCAGGTTTTCCGGATAGGAGAGATGACCCGGCCTGAAAGACCGCACTTTGGCGCCGACCAATCGTTCGAGCAGGAATTTCGACACGCGAAGCTCGCCGAAGATGCTCCCTCCGCTCGCCGATGTCCTGTCCCGCACGAACGGACGATAGTCGGGATAGCGCTCGTCGCCCGATCCGATCGGGAAGGCCTTGAAGGCGCGGGAGTGCGCGACCGTGTGGCTGGCAAGCTCCATGTTCTGCGCGACGCTCTTCAGCGTCGAGACGGTCGCCGAATTGAAGAAGATATCGTCGTTCCAGTCGCGAACGTATTTGGTCTGCATGAAGAAGGTCGCCGACGAACCGGCCTTCCTGATCGCCTCCGCGTAGCGCTGCGAATTGGCGACGGCCTTCGAGGCATCGACGTCGTGGGTCAGGATGAGGCTGCCTCTGTGCCCGGCCGGTGCCGTGCCGATTAGGTAGGGGTCGTCCTCGCCCTGCACGTAGAGATCGCGGATCCATCGGAAGACCACGTCCATGCCCGGCTCGTAGTTGTTGACGAACTCGGGAGAGTAACCCTCGGCGCGACCGTTCATCGCACGCTGAGCCATCGAGCCGAGGTCGACGCCGAGGAGGCAGGCTGTGCCCCCCACCTGCCGGCACACGACGGCCGCGCTTCCGTCGTCGTAACGGGCCAGTGTTTGCGCGGTGGTCGGCACGAACGAGAGGCTTCCGATCTTTACTTCGGCCTGCGCGCTGCTGAACGGCGTCAACCGGTCCTGCCGGTCGCCGGGGGCCAGCCATCGCACAGCGGTTCGTTCCCGGCTGGGCAGCTGCCGCTCGATGCCGAACAATTCTTCGAGGCCGCCGCCCGCCAGGTCCATCGTCAGCAAGGTGCCGCCGGTGCGGACGTGATCGGCCAACGCCCTGATCCCGGCCTGCGAGACCAGCCGGCCTGAAATGCCTGGATAGGCGATGACGACCTGATGCCGGAGCGCTGTATTGGGACTGGTCGTGAAGGTCGCCGGGATGCCGTGGGACTTGAAACCACGGACGAGGCCCATCCAGTCGGACTCGGGATCCGTGACCAGAACGGCCAGTCGATTGGGGCCACCGCGGTCGTAATCGGATACCCGCATCGCGACGGGTTGCGGTAGGCTGCTGGCCTCCTCCGGACCGGACACGTTCTCGAACTCGAAGATGGCTGGCGAGCTCTTGCGCACCCAGAGCGACCAGGCCGCGGCCAGGCAGGCCAGTGCCGCGAGCACCACTAGAGTTCTTTTCACGTGTCGGATCCCGGGAAGTTCATCGTTCACGAGGGTATGGCAACCCGACCGGGACCGCCTCGTGCCGTGCAGTTAAGGTTGCGGTGAGACTTTCGGGTCCGAGACCTTCATGCCTTCGGCGAGCAAGGCTGACAGGCCTCGCGCCTGACCTATTATAAGGTCGGCAATCGGTCCAACGCTTTGCGCCGGATGGCGGTCAGCTTCGCTTCCACAATGCAATGAAGCGGGAGCAGCGCCGCGGCCGCTCCCGCCGCATCGTCAGGGGACAGCGACGTCCCATAGCCAGATGATGCTGCCCACCACCGCCAGCGCGAGCGCGGCGAGCCAGAGGCGGCTTGTGAGGCTCATCCGGAAGAGGTGGGGATGGTCGGCGCGATAGCGTTCGGCCTGGGCCCAGGCCGCCGGATTGGCGGACAGGAGGCCCATGTCGAGCGGGCCGGTGGCCAGAAGCCGCTGGCCGATCTCGCTGGTCTCGGCGGGGGCGAGTTCCGGGTAACGCATCAGCAGATGCTCGAGGCGCGTCAGTGCTCGGTCGTCGTCCGCCCAGCGGGCGCGACCTTGGAGTTCTTCAAAAGACATGCATACTCCTCGGGCGGGGACAGGCCTGCCCGTCCCCGCCCGCACAGATTCTAGGAATGGTGGTCGGCCTCAGCCGCGGCGGAGGAGCCGCTCGAAGCGCTGCCGGATCAGGCTCTTCAAGCGGCGGAGGCGAAACACGCGCAGCGGGCTCGGCCGGGTGCGGCGAAGCTCACCGGCGAGCGCGCGATCGACGTCGTAGCTGAGCTCGGTCAGCCTCAGGGTCATGGTGGACATGGGCAAATCTCCATTGCTGCCGGCAGCGCTCACGGGCTGCGGCATTTGCTGTTCGATGGTCCTTGGAAGGGTCGATCAGGCGGCTGGAGGAGCCCGGGCGCGATAGGGGGAAGCGGCGGTTGCCGCGGCGAGGCCGTGCCGGGGTGCGGCATTCTGCGCGGTCGCCCGGAGACCGAGGCTGCGCTGCTCGACCGGGGTCGCGGGCAGGAAGCCGAGGTCGGGCGAGGAGCGCTGCGCCTTGAGCGCGGCGGCGCGGTTCTTGCCGGCGGTCGAGAGGATCGCTCGCTCCGACTGCGCGGAAATGGTGGTGGGCTGGGCCGCGACGGGCGCCGGCGCGAGGCTCGCCCCGGTGAGCACGCCGTAGAGCAGTGCCAGAAGCATCGCGACGCCGCGGTGGCGGCTCGGGCGATGAGGGTCGCTGGTTCCCATTGCCTGGTGGAGCATATGGCCCGCCCTGATCAGGGCACAAGTCCGACGGGGCGGAAAGATGCCCGGCTCAGGCGAACCGAGCCGCCGGCTAGTCCGGCTGGCGGGCGCAGAGCAGGTCGCGGATGGCGCTCGACAGCGAGCCGGGCGGGATCGGGGTCCAGTCGTCCCTACCCGCCTGCTGCGCGGACCAGCGGCCATCGCGAGTGAGGACCGTAGAGGACAGCATCCGTCGCCGGTTGGCGGCGCAATCGATTGCATTGACGTTTTCAGTCGCCGCGACGGGGGTCGGCGAATTCCGGCGGATGGCGCGGAGCCGGTAGGTGACTTGCCTTCCCGAGTGACGGACCGAGTCGAGGTCGACCCGATATTCGAGACGGCTGTCCTGCAGCATGACATGCCAGCGTTCGGCCGAGGCCGGGCTCGCGGCGAGAGTCGTGGCGGCGATAATCAGGACGGACAGCAGGCGCATCGTGGCTCGGGCTCCCGGGAAGGATGCTCAGGGGACACCGGCCGTACCCGAAAAACAAGGGCGCGATCCGCAACCTAATGCCCGGCGAATTCCATCAGGCTGGCGGTGTCGATGCCTTCGGCGCGGAGGGCCGCGCTGCCGCCAAGGTCGGGGAGGTCAACGAGGAAGCGGGCGCCGGCGACCTCGGCCCCGGCGCGGCGGACGAGGCGGGCGGCGGCGAGCGCGGTGCCGCCGGTGGCGAGGAGGTCGTCGGCGATCAGCACCTTCTGGCCGGGCGCGCAGGCGTCGACATGCATGGCGAGCCGGTCGGTGCCATATTCGAGGGCATAATCCTCGGCGATGGTCTCGCCGGGGAGCTTTCCGTCCTTGCGGACGAGGAGGAGGCCGCAGCCGAGGCGCAGCGCGAGGCCCGTGCCGACGACGAAGCCGCGCGCATCGATCCCGGCGACGAGGTCGGGCTTGTGGGTGACGGTCTCGGCCAGCTGGTCGATCGCGGCGGCGAGGCCGGCGGGGTCGAGCAGCAGCGTCGTCACATCGCGGAACATGATCCCGGGCCTGGGGTGATCGGGAATGGTCCGGACGAGGGCGCGGATCTGGTCGGGGCTCATGTCACTTCACCTTGGTCGTCATGCCGGACCCGATCCGGCATCCCGCTTCTGTCTAGCTGCGCCAAGAGAAGAAGCGGGATCCCGGGTCAAGCCCGGGGTGACGGGCAGAAAAAAGGGCTCCGGCCTTTCGGCGGGAGCCCTTCGTTCTTGGCTTGCCGTCCGCGTCAGCCGGCGATTCCGCTTTCGGCCTTGGCGGCGTCCATGCGGGCCTTGTTCTCGGGATCGAGCGGGCCGCGCGGCGCCACCTTGCGCTTCGCCTCGGCCCAGATGTTCCGGTACGAGAGATAGGCAAGGCCGGTGGCGATGGCGAGGAACAGCAGCACCGCCCAGCCCGCGCTGTGACGACGCTCCAGCGTCGGCTCGGCGGTCCAGGTCAGGAAGGCCGCGATGTCCTTGGCCATCTGGTCCTTGGTGGCGACGGTGCCGTCGGCATAGGTCACCTGGCCGTCGGCCGCGAGCGGCGGCGGCATGGCGATGTTGAGGTTGGCGAAATAAGGATTGAAGTAGAGCCCCTGCGGGGTCGCCGCGTCGGGGAACTTCTTGAGGAGCTCCTCACCCTTGTCGTTCTTGTACCCCGCCTGGTCGGCATAGCCGGTGATCAGCGAGTAGACATAGTTGGGGCCGTCCTCGCGCGCCTCGGTGATGAGCGACAGGTCGGGCGGAAGCGCATTGTTGTTCGCCGCGCGGGCCGCCGTCTCGTTCGCGTAAGGGCTGGGGAAGCGGTCGGAGACCAGCGCCTTGCGGGTCGCGGCTTCACCGGTGTCGGGGTTGATCGAGGGAACCTCGGTCGCCCACTGGTTGGCGATCGCCTTCACCTCGGCCTCGGAATAGCCGAGGTCGTGGAGCTGGTAGAAGCTGACGTACTTCAGGCTGTGGCAGGCCGAGCAGACTTCCTTGTAGACCTGGAAACCGCGCTGGAGCTGGGCACGGTCGAACTTGCCCATCATGCCGGCCGAGGGGAGCTCGGCGTCGCGCGGGTGCTTGTGGAACTCGTGCGCGGCGGTCGGCTCGGGCGGATTACGGAAGTAATCCAGTCCGTTCACGACCAGCGAGAAGAGCAGGACGCCGACAAAGCCGAGGCCGACGAAGAAACCGATGATGCGGGCCATTGGTCTGTTTTCTTTCCCTTATTCGGCCGGCTGCGGCGCGGTGGTCGAACCGCTCGGCGCCAGGCCATAGGGCCGGCTTTCCTTGCGTTCGCCGTGCAGCACGCTCTCGGAGATGGAGTTGGGCAGCGGCCGCGGCTTCTCGAACTTCGAGACCAGCGGCAGGATGATCAGGAAGTGGGCGAAGTAATAGGCCGCCGCGATCTGGCTGATCGCGATGTACGGCTGCTCCGCCGGCGACACGCCGCACCAGCCGAGGATCAGGATGTCCACGACCAGGATCCAGAAGAAGATGCGGTAGACCGGGCGGTAGCTGGTCGAGCGGATCGGCGAGCGGTCCAGCCAGGTCAGGAAGAACAGCAGCAGGATCGAGCCGAACATCGCCAGCACGCCCCACAGCTTGGCCGGCAGGATGAAGTCGACCGTGAAGGCGCGAAGGATCGCGTAGAACGGCCAGAAATACCATTCGGGGACGATGTGCGCCGGGGTCACCAGCGGGTTCGCCTCGATGTAGTTGTCCGGGTGGCCGAGGCTGTACGGGAAGAAGAAGACGAACAGCGCGAAGAGAAACAGCGCGACGCCGATCCCGAAGCCGTCCTTGGCGGTGTAATAGGGATGGAAGGGCAGCGTGTCCTTCTCGTCCTTGACGTCGACGCCGGTCGGGTTCGACGAACCCGGGATGTGCAGCGCCCAGATCTTGAGGATGGTGACGCCCGCGATCACGAACGGCAGCAGATAATGGAGCGAGAAAAAGCGGGTCAGCGCGGCCTGGTCGGGCGCGTAGCCGCCGAGGATGAACACGCGCAGCGGCTCGCCGACGACCGGAATGGCCGAGAAGAAGCCGGTGATGACCTGCGCGCCCCAGTAGCTCATCTGCCCCCAGGGAAGGACGTAGCCCATGAAGGCGGTCGCCATCATCAGGAGGTAGATGACGAGGCCGAGCAACCACACCATCTCGCGCGGGGCCTTGTACGAACCGTAATAAAGGCCGCGGAAGATGTGGATGTAGACCACCACGAAGAAGAAGCTCGCGCCATTCTGGTGGACGTAGCGGAGCACCCAGCCCGCGTTGACGTCGCGCATGATGCGCTCGACGCTGTCGAAGGCGCCGCCGGTGTAGCTGTAATAGTGCATCGCCAGCACGATGCCCGTGACGATCTGGATCATCAGGGCGAGGCCGGCGAGGACGCCGAAGTTCCAGAAATAGTTGAGGTTGCGCGGCACCGGATAACCGCCGCCGATCGCGCCATAGACGAGACGGGGAAGCGGCAGGCGCTGGTCGACCCACTTGGAGAGCGGGGTCTTCGGCTCATAGGGCTTGGCCCAGGCAAAGCTCATGCTCTTCTACCTCAACCGATCTGGACGACGGTGTCGGACTTGAACGAATAGTCCGGCACGTGAAGGTTCTTGGGGGCCGGACCCTTACGGATGCGGGCGGCGGTATCGTAGTGGCTGCCGTGGCAGGGGCAGAAATAGCCGCCGTAGTCGCCGCGGTTCTCGCCCTCGCCGATGCCGAGCGGCACGCAGCCGAGGTGGGTGCAGACGCCGAGCGTGATCAGCCAGTTGGCCTTGCCCGGCTTGGTCCGGTCGGCGAGGCTCTGCGGATCGCGCAAGCTGCCGACGTCGACCTCATTGGCCTTCTGGATCTCGGCCGGGGTGAGGTTGCGGATGAACACCGGCTGCTTGCGCCAGCTGGTCTTAATCCCCTGGCCCGGGACGATCTTGGAGATGTCGACCTCGATCGAGGACAGCGCCAGCACGTCGGCCGAGGGGGCCGCCTGCATCAGCAGCGGGGCGACCGCGACGGCACCGCCGACGCCGGCGAAGCTCACCGCGGCGATGTTGATGAAATCGCGGCGACGGACGCCGTCACCGGCCTCTCCGTGGGTTTGCGGCGGGGTGTGTTCGACGGTGGCCATAGGGTCCTTCGGTCGCTTGGCTTCTGCTCGTTCCGGCAGGACACCGGAATGAATGACGATGGTTGCCGCACCGGCGACGCCGGAACGGAATTGGCGCGCCTGATAGCGAGCCGTTCATCGTGGCTCAAGTGTCCAAAGGGCGGTCCGGGGTCGAAACGATTCTCCGTCCTCACCTGCGACGGTTTGATCACAATCAATGGCGCTCGGCCGTTCGAGCCGCTAGCCATCGTGGTCATGGAGCCCCTTGACGATCAGCAAGCCGCCGCCCGCGCCTGGTTCGAAGCCCTGCGCACCCGCATCTGCAACGAATTCCAGGCGATCGAGCGCGAAGCCGGCTCCGACGCCCAGTTCGAATATACCGCCTGGGACCGCGAGGACCCCTCGGGCGAGCCCGGCGGCGGGGGCGTTCGCGGTCTCATGAAGGGCAAGGTGTTCGAAAAGGTCGGGGTCAATGTCTCGACCGTCGGCGGCACCTTCAGCGAGGAATTCGCCAAGGCGATCCCCGGCGCCGAGGAGAATGGCCGCCGCTTCTTCGCGACCGGGATCAGCCTCGTCGCGCACATGGCCAATCCCAATGTCCCCGCGGTGCACATGAACACGCGCTTCCTGACCACCAGCCGGCGCTGGTTCGGGGGCGGCGCGGACCTCAATCCCGCCCTCCCCAAGGCCGAGGACACGGCCGCCTTCCATGCCGCGCTCAAGGCCGCCTGCGACGCGCATGGGGCGGATTATTACGAGCGCTATTCCAAGTGGTGCGAGGAGTATTTCTGGCTCCCCCACCGCCAGGTGTCGCGCGGGGTCGGCGGGATTTTCTACGACCGGCTCGAGGGCGATTTCGACGCCAATTTCGCCTTCACCCGCGATGTCGGCGAAGCCTTTCTCGCAGCCTTTCCGGCGATCGTGCGGAAGCGGATGAACGAGGAGTGGAGCGAGGCGGACATGGAGCAATTGCTCGTCTTCCGCGGGCGCTATGCCGAGTTCAACCTGCTCTACGATCGCGGCACCACCTTCGGCCTCAAGACCGGCGGCAACGTCGATTCGATCCTGATGAGCCTGCCGCCGCTGGCCAAGTGGAACTAGCGCCCCTCGCATAAGGTCGTTCGTGCTGAGCGAAGTCGAAGCACGTTGGACCTTGCCCTTCGACTTCGCTGAGGGCGAACGAGGAAACTTGGGGTTTTTACTGGTGCCCTGCGTCGGGGACCGAGGCCATGACTCCGCCGCTGCGGGCCTGGACGTAGAGCCGGGCCACGGTCAGCGCGAGGAAGACCGAGACGATCGCCGCCAGCACCTGCTGGATGAGCGCGACGAGCAGCGCGCTCACGTTGAACGGCGCAACCGGGCCGAGCAGCAGGATGACCGCTGCCGACAGCGCGCCGCCAAGGCCGGCGACCAGCAGCAGCGCCACCAGCATCAGGAGCAGCACCACGAGCAGCAGGCGCCCGCTGCGCCCCCTGGACAGCCGCCAGGCGCCGCCGAGCAGCGCCACCGGTCCACCCGGCTGGTCGGCCGCGAGGGGGGTCAGGAACAACAGCCGGACAAGCACGAAGACGAACACCAGCATCACCGCGAGGATCGCCAGGGCCGGGCCGGGCGGCAGCTTCTGCGGGTCCATGTCCCCGCCTGCCCCGAGGAGGATGATGCCGAGGATGAGCGCGAAGGGCAGCACCACCAGCATCAGCGCGCCAAACAAGGCGGCGAGCCGGCGGAAGGCGATGGCAAGGGCGTCGCCGACCGTCCCCGCGCGCTCGAGCGCGATGCGGCTGATGGCGAGCTGGCCGGCGAGGTTCACCAGCAGGGCGACAAGCCCGAGCAGGCTGACCCACAGGGGGGTCTCCTCGCCGCGCAGGCTGCTCGGCGCGACGGTCTCGATGATCGTGCCGGGGAGCACCAGCAGCGCCAGCGCGATCGCCAGCAGGACATTGCCGTCGCGGCCCGCGATCCCCTTGGCCTCGTCCCACGCCTTGCCGATCGACAATTTCATGCCCGCCTGTTCTCCCTGGGTCCTGCTCGCGACCTAGCCGCCCTCTTGCCCCTTTGCCAGTGATCGCGCCAAGGGGAGCCGATGAGACAGGTCGAAGGGGTGGAGTGGAAGGTCGCAGCCGGCCTCGTCGATTACCGCGAGGCGCTGGCGGACATGGAGGCTCGCGCGGCGGCGGTCGCGGCGGGCGAGGCGGACGAGCGGGTCTGGCTGCTCGAGCATCCGCCCCTGTTCACCGCCGGGACCAGCGCCGACCCGGCCGAACTGTTCAATCCGATGGGCTTTCCGGTGTTCGAGGCGGGGCGCGGCGGGCGCTACACCTATCACGGGCCGGGGCAGCGGGTCGGTTATCTGACGCTCGACCTCGGCCGCCGCGGCAAGGACATTCGCTGCTTCGTCCATGCCCTCGAAGGCTGGGTGATCGACGCGCTGGGTGAGCTCGGGGTCGCGGCGCATCGCTCGGAGGGGCGGATCGGGATCTGGACCGGCCAAGGCGCTGGCGAGGCCAAGATCGGCGCGATCGGCGTGCGGGTGAAGCGCTGGGTGACGCTTCACGGCTTCTCGATCAACGTCGCGCCCGACCTCTCGCATTTCGGGGGCATCGTCCCGTGCGGAATCGCAACCCATGGCGTGACCAGCCTCGAAGCCCTCGATATTGCTGCGGATATGGCACAGCTCGACCGGGCACTCGAAGCCAAGTTCCCGTTATTCCTCGCAAAACTCGGGTCCTGCGGTCCCCTCTTGGCGGACGCGAAACGAACCACTACAACGCCAGCCGATTTGTGACGTGGAGCAACCACGCCAGATCGGCTATTTTTCGAGGGAGTCTTGAATGCGTGCTCTGATCCTGGTCGCCGGTGCGGCCCTTTCGCTGGCTGCTTGCAGCAACAAGGAATCGGTCAACAACACCGTTGTTGAAGAGAATGTCGCCGTCGACGCGAATGCCGGCATGGCCGACATGAACGCGATGGACGCGAACGCCACCATGGACGCGAATGCGACCATGGACGCCAACGCGATGGACGCGAACGCGATGGCCCCGGCTGCCAACGCTGCCGACGCCAACACCGCGAACGCGATGTAATCGTCTCGGGTCTCCCTCGCGGGGACCCGGTGATGGGACGAGGGGCTGCCGACTTCGTGTCGGTGGCCCCTTTTCTGTTGGGGCGGGAGCGGCTAGCCCGAGGCCATGACGCGCTCCGCCCTGCTTCTCGGCCTCGCCCTTCTCACCGCCGCCTGCGGCGACAAGCAGCCCGCCACCGCCAATGACGCGGTCGCCGATGCGGGCCTCGAGCAGGAAGACGTCATCGCCAACGACGTGACCGCGATCGACGCCGCCACCGCCGACGATGCCAAGATGGCGGCCGACGTTCCCGCCCCGATCGGCGGCGACCTCGGCAATGCGGCGGACAAGGGCGCCGACAAGGGCACGAAGAGCGAGAAGAAGGCGTCCGCCCCGGGCAAGAGCGACAACGAACCTGCGCCGGCCGCGGACAATGCCGCCGAGCCAGGCGACAACGCCGCCTGAGGGCTCAGGCCAGGCCCACGACCTTGTGGGACTGGAGCGACAGGCGCCAGCGCGGGCGCCGCATGACGAGCGCGATCGCCGCCTCGACCGAGCCCGCGGGGCCGTCCATCGGCTGGACGAGGAAGTGCGCGAAGTCCCAGTCCTCGAGCGCGGCGGGGTCAATTCCCGCCTGCGGCCAGACCAGTTTCAATTCGTCGCCTTTTCGCTGGACCACCTCGGTCCCGGCCTTGGGGCTGATGCACAGCCAGTCGATCCCGGGCGTGGCGGCAAGCGTGCCGTTGCTTTCCACCGCGACCCGCAAGCCGCGGGCGTGGAGCGCGTCGATCAGTGGAGAATCGAGCTGGAGCATGGGTTCGCCCCCGGTGACGACCACCAGGCGGCGCTCACTGCCCTCGCCCCACAGCCGCTCGACGTGATCGGCCAACGCTTCGGCGCTAACGAACTTGCCGCCGTTCACCCCGTCGGTGCCGACGAAATCGGTGTCGCAGAATCGGCACTGGGCAGTGGCTCGGTCGGTCTCCCGCCCGCTCCACAGGTTGCAGCCGGCAAAGCGCAGGAAGACCGCCCGGCTGCCCGTCTGCACGCCCTCGCCCTGGAGGGTCAGGAAACATTCCTTGACCGCGTAGGTCATCAGGCCGCCGCGTAGCGGGTCGGGTCGGGAAGACCGGCGTCCTCGAAGCCCTTGGCGCGGAGGCGGCAGGCGTCGCACTCGCCGCAGGCACCGCCGTCAGCGCCGGGATCGTAGCAGCTGTGGCTGAGCCCCGCGTCGAGGCCGAGCCGGGCCGCCTCGCGGGCGATGTCGGCCTTGGTCATGTGCTGCAGGGGCGCGTGGATGGTGAAGCCCTCGCCCTCGACGCCCGCCTTGGTGGCGAGGTTGGCGAGGCTTTCGAAGGCGGCAACGAACTCGGGCCGGCAATCGGGATAGCCCGAATAGTCGAGCGCGTTGACGCCGACGAACAGGTCGCGCGCGCCGCTCGCTTCGGCAAGGCCCAATGCGAGGCTGAGGAAGATGGTGTTGCGCGCCGGCACGTAGGTGACGGGAATGCCCTCCCCCACCCCGTCCTTGGGCACGGCCAAGTCGGCGGTGAGCGCCGAGCCGCCGAAGGCGCGCAGGTCGAGCGGAAGGACGACGTGCCGGTCGGCGAGTCGCGCCGCGATCGCGGTCGCAGCGTCGAGCTCGACCCGGTGGCGCTGGCCATAATCGACGGTCAGCGCGACGACCGAATAGCCGGCCGCGCGCGCGAGCGCGGCACAGACCATCGAATCGAGCCCGCCCGACAGGAGGACGACGGCAGTGGGACGGGAGGTTTGCATGGCGGCGCGCATCTAGGGGCTCAGGCCCGCAAAGGCAAAAAGAAGGGCCGCCCCGAAAGGCGGCCCAGGTTCGGGCGTCAGCCCGTCAGGGAGGAAAGCGTGCCAGCCCTCGAGCGGCACAGGAGCCTCATAGGGCAAACTGGTTAAACGAGGCCTTAACGTCGTTCAAGCGCGGGCGCGCAATTGCCGACCCGGCGGGCATAGACGGTCATGTCGAACGGCTCGCCATGATGGATGCCCTGGGTCTCGATCTTGAGCGAGCGCGGAGTGGTGACGGTGATCCGCGATCGCCCGAAGTCCGACGGCCCGCAGCTGATGTCCATCACCAGTTCGCCGGGCGAGTCGCGCAGGACGGTGCGGGTGCACATCTGGCTGCCGTGCGCGATCTGGCCGAGCAGCACGACGCGCGGCACGCAGATCGGCCGCGCTCCCCCTCCGGCGGCCGAACGACTTATCTCCCAGACGCCGGGCGCGATTCCCGACAGCGCGCGCGGGACCATCGTCGCGGCCGCCGTGGCGGCCAGCGCGAGACCGCCAAGGGCGGCGGAAAGAAACGCGAATCGACGCATCCCCCGCATCGTAACATGAAGTCCGTTACGCAAATGAGATGGGGAAAGAGGTAGAACAGAACTCGCAATTGACCCGGATCACGCCGTCGTCGCCCTTCATCGCCTCGCGTTCTTCCTCGGGGAAGCGGGCGATGACCGAGCGGACGTAATCGGGGTCGCAGCGGCAACCGCGCGACAGCGGCGCGCTTTCCAGCACGCGCACTTCGGCCTCCTCGTGGAACAGCCGCCAGACGAGCTGGTCGAGCGCGAGGCCCGGGTCGGTCAGTTCCTCGGGCTTCACCGAGCCGGCGAGCACCGCGACATGATCCCAGTCGGGATGGTCGAGCCGGGTGTGGAGCCGCTCGCGGCCTTCCTCGCCCTCGGGCAGATGCTGGAACAGGATCCCGCCCGCGACCCAGTGGCCGTCGGCCTTCTTCTCCGCGGCGAGGCGGATGATCGAGGGGATCTGCTCGGACTGGGCGAAATAGCTTTGCGCGGCGTCGGCCAGGCTTTCGCCCTCGAGGGGCACGATGCCCTGGTAGCGCTCATTGGTCGCGGGCTGGTCGAAGGTGATCGCGAGATAGCCCTCGCCGAACAAAGTCGCGAGCGTCGGCGCGTGGGCCGCGTCGGCGAGCAGGACCGGATCGTGGCGGACATAGCCGCGCAGCGCGCCATTCTGATAGTCGCAGACCATGAGGTCGACGATCCCGTTCTGGGTCTGCGCCTGGAGCGTGAGCTGGCCCTGCGGGTCCTTGAGCAGCGAGCCGAGCAGCGCGGTCAGGACCAAAGCCTCGGCGAGCAACTTCTCGATCGGCGCGGGATAGGCGTGGGCGGCAAGGACCGCGTCGAGCGCGGGGCCGATGCGGGCGGCGCGGCCACGGGCGTGCCGCGCCGGCACGGTGACGCCAAGCGCCGCGTCGAGATTCGAGATGTCGGGGGTCATGGCCGAAAGATAGGAAGGGCCGCTTCGCCCGACAAGCGAGCGGCCCGCTCCTCAGTGGCTCAGGCGGCCTGGGCCGGCACCTCATAGTCGGCGGCGGCGGCGCTGAGGCCGTCGACGAAGGCGCGAATGTCGGCGTCGTCGATGATCAGCGGCGGAAGCACGCGAACGACATTGTCGCCGGCCGCGACGGTCAGGATCCCGCGGGTGCGAAGATAGCCGACGAAGGCCCGGCTGTCGGTCTTCATCTTGACGCCGAGCATCAGCCCCATTCCCCGAACGCTCTCGAACAGATGGTCGTGGTTGGGGAGCATCTGCTCGAGCGCCGAGCGGAGGCGCTGGCCGGTCTCGCGGACGTGGGCGAGGAACTCGGGGGTGGCGACGACGTCGAGCACCGCCATGCCCGCGGCCATGGCGAGCGGATTGCCGCCGTAGGTCGAACCGTGGGTGCCGATCACCATGCCGGCCGCCGCTTTCTCGGTCGCCATGCAGGCGCCGAGCGGGAAGCCGCCGCCAATGCCCTTGGCGGTGGCGAGGATGTCAGGAACGATGCCATACTGCTCGTAGGCGTAGAGCGTGCCGGTGCGGGCGACGCCGCACTGGACCTCGTCGAGCACCAGCATCAGGTCATGCTCGTCGCAGGCGGCGCGAAGGCCCTTCATGAAGGCTTCGCTGGCCGGGCGGATGCCGCCCTCGCCCTGCACCGGTTCGACGAGGAAGCCCGCGGTCGAATCGTCGATCGCGGCGAGCGCGGCGTCGAGATCGTCGAACGCGACCACCTCGAAGCCCTCGAGCAACGGCGCGAAGCCGTCGCGCAGCTTCATCTGGTCGGTCGCCGAGATGGTCGCCATCGTCCGGCCGTGGAAGGCATTGCTGAAGGTGATCAGCTTGTTCTTGTGCGGATTGCCCTTGGCGTGGTGGTAGCGGCGCGCGGTCTTGATCGCGCACTCGACCGCCTCGGCGCCCGAATTGGTGAAAAAGACGGTGTCGGCGAAGGTGAGCTCGGTCAGCCGCTTCGCCAGCGCCTCGCCCTGCGGGCTGCCGTAGAGGTTGGAGACGTGCATCAGCGTCTCGGCCTGCTTCTGGATCGCGCCGATCAGGTGCGGGTGGCTGTGGCCGAGGAGGTTGACCGCGATGCCGCTGGCGAAGTCGAGATAGCGCTCGCCGCCCTCGCCGATCAGCCACACGCCCTCGCCCTTCACGGGTCGCACCTCGCAGCGCGGATAGACGGGCATGAGCGGCGTGATGGCCATTGGAACGGGCTCCTGGAGTGCGGACAAGAAAAGGGCGCGGCCCCGTGGTGGAGCCGCGCCCTCTATAGGACCGGTTGGGCGCGGGGTTAACCCCCGCCCGGACCGACCGTCCCCGGCTTAGCCGGGATAACGGCCGCGGTCGTCCTCGTAGCGGTCGTCACGGCCGTCACGGTCACGGTCGATGCGGGGGTCGTTGCGATCCCACACGCCGTCCCGGTCGCGGTCGCGATACTGGCCATAGCCACGGTTGTTCGAGGCATAGCGCAGCGCCTGCTCGAGCCGGGCGAAACGCTGGTCGAGGTCATAGCGCTCGCGGTTCGACAGACCGTCGCGGGCGAAGCTGCGAGTCCGGTTCTGGAGGTCGATCGCGGCATTGCGCAGGCGATAAGCCTCGCGGTCGCCGATCCGGTTGCGGATGTCGCGGCGCTCGACCTGGCGGCGGAGCTGGTCGGCCCGGACGAGGTACGCACGGACGAGACCCTGCTGGTCGCGATAGTTGTAGCCATAGGCCTGGCCATAGGGCTGGTTGTAGCCCGGCTGGGCATAGCCGTAGCCGTAGGCCGGCGGCGGCGGGGCCGGATAATATTGGGCGGCGGCCGGCGCGGCGGCGGCAATGGCCGAGAGACCGGCGGCGGCGATCAGGAACTTCTTCATGTCTTTACTCCCTCAACGAGGCTTGATGAGGGAGGTTTACGCGCGGTCTCAAAGCGGCAGGCTGAACACCGCCGTTATCCGTCATTCACCAAGGTAAATCGGTTAAGCGGCGGAATCGCTTCAGTTCTTGATCTTCCACCCGCTCCGCAGCAGCGCGTAGCAGAGACCGAACAGGGCAAGGTTGATCACCGCCAGCAGGATCGCGCCGAGAAGCACGGGCGAATCGGCCTCGGTGAGGAAGCCGTAACGGAAGCCCGAGATGACGTAGAAGAAGGGGTTGGCGTGGCTGATCGCCCTGAACAGGGGCGACAGCTGCTCGACCGAGTAGAAGGTGCCCGAGAGTAGCGACAGCGGCGCGACCACGAAATTGGTGACCGCCGCGGCATGGTCGAACTTTTCCGCCCAGATCGAGGTGATGAGCCCGAGCAGGCTCAGCAGCAGCGCGCCCATCAGCCCGAACCAGAAAGCGGCAAGCGGATGGCGGACCGTGACGTCGACCCCAGGAAACAGCGTCATTGCCAGCCACACCGCCCACCCGACGAGGAAGGCGCGGGTGACGGCGGCGCCGACCAACCCGGCGATCAGTTCGCCGGTCGAGAGCGGGGGCATGAGGTAATCGACGATCGTGCCCTGGATCTTGCCCACCAGCAGCGAGAAGCTCGCATTGGCGAAGGCGTTCTGGATCATCGCCATGACGATCAGGCCGGGCGCGATGAAGTGGCTGAACGGCACCCCCATCACCTCGCGCTTGGTGCCGCCCAAGGCGACGGTGAAGATGACCAGGAACAGGAGCGTGGTGACTGCCGGCGCCCAGACCGTCTGGGTCTGGACCTTGAAGAAGCGCCGCACCTCCTTCACATAGAGGGTCTTCAGCCCACCCCAATTGACTCCGGTGAGGCGCTGTTCGCCCGGCGCGGCGCGGTGCATTCGGATCGGGGAGGGCTGGTCGTTCACGGCATGACCGACTATCGGCTGCAACCGACGGCGGCAACTGCCCTTAACAGATTGAAGAGTGCGATGAGCTGGACTGACGAGAGGATCGATCGGCTGAAGGCCATGTGGGCCGAAGGCAAGACTGCGAGCGCGATCGCCGAGGAACTTGGCGGCGTCAGCCGCAACGCGGTGATCGGCAAGGCGCATCGCCTCGGCCTCGATTCGCGCCCTTCCCCGGTCAAGGCCGGCGAGGAGAAGGCCGCGGCGGCCGCCCCGGCGCCGGCCCCGGCCGACGAGCGCCCGGTCGCCAAGGTCAAGGACAAGGCGCCGATCGCCGCCATCCTCGAGACCGCCGCGCCGATGCCCGACGAGGCCCCAGCCCGCGCGCCGGCTCCGGCCCCCGCGGCGCCCGCCGCCCCGGCCGGCAAGACCGAAACCACGCTCGTCTATCGTTCGATCGGTCCGGGCGGCTTCATCCGCCAAGGCCCGGGCGAGCAGCAGGCGCCGATCCCGCCCGCGCCGCCGCGCCGGCTGGTCCCGGCCAAGCCCTCGCCCGAGATCGCCGACAAGACCAGCCTGCTCGATCTCAACGATCGCATCTGCAAGTGGCCGCTCGGCCATCCGGGCGAGCCCGACTTCCACTTCTGCGGGCAGCCGGCCAATCCGGGCTATCCCTATTGCGTCCAGCATTGCGGCGTCGCCTATCAGGCGCAGCTGCCGCGCCGCGACCGCCGCCCGCCCCCGCCCCTGCCCTACGGCGGCCCGCGGGTCCGCTAGCCTCAATCAGGAAAGGCCCCGGAAGCATCGGCGCTTCCGGGGCCTTTTCTTGTCAGGCGTGCTCAGGCTCGCGCGCTTCGGCGCGGGCCTCGATGCGCGGTTCGGCCGAGGCGGTTTCGCGTCCACCGATCTCGATCCGGCGCGGCTTCATCGCCTCGGGGATCTCGCGCTTCAGCGTGATCGCGAGCATCCCGTCATGCAGATCGGCGCCCGTCACGTGAATGTGGTCGGCGAGTGCGAAGCGCCGCTCGAAGCTACGGGTCGCGATCCCGCGGTGGATGTAATTGGCCCCCGCGTCGTCGGCCTTGGCGCCGCGGATGACGAGCACGTTCTGATGGCTCGTGATCTCGATCTCGCTCTGCTTGAAGCCGGCGACCGCGACCTCGATCCGATAATCTTGCTCGCCCTCCTTGATGAGGTCGAAAGGCGGGTAATTCTCGCCCGCGCCGGCGGCCGCGCTGCTTTCCAGCATGTCGAACAGGCGATCGAAGCCGACCGCGCTGCGCCGGAAGGGGGTGAAATCGAACGAACTACGCATGGATCCTGTCCTCCTTGACTGTGAGCAACAAGGCGGACCGTCCGGGCCTGACCGGCCCCTCTGGCCCGTCGCCGGGCCCGATGTGGCACCCGGCGGCGCGGATGTGGTGAAATGGTCGCAGCCTTCAAGAGGTCGTTCGCGCGCCTGTTTCCATGCGCGGCCGGCATGGATAGAAGATCAGGCGACATGACCGACCTGTTCGGCGCCGAACCCGCGCCTCCGCCTTCGACCGATTACGATGCCTCCGCCATCGAGGTGCTGGAAGGGCTCGAGCCCGTCCGGCGCCGGCCGGGCATGTATATCGGCGGGACCGACGAGCGCGCGCTCCATCACCTCGCCGCCGAAGTCATCGACAATTGCATGGACGAGGCGGTCGCCGGCCATGCGAGCCGGATCGAGATCACGCTGGCCCCCGGCAATCGGCTGACGGTCAGCGACAACGGCCGCGGAATCCCGGTCGACCCGCATCCCAAATATCCGGGCAAGTCGGCGCTCGAGGTGATCCTCACCACGCTCCACTCGGGCGGCAAGTTCGAGGGCAAGGCCTATTCCACCTCCGGCGGGCTTCACGGGGTTGGCATCAGCGTCGTCAACGCGCTGTCGACCGAGACGGTGATCGAGGTCGCGCGCGACAAGAAACTCTACCGCCAGCGGTTCGAGCGCGGCAACGCCGTCGGCCCGCTCGAGGAAGTCGGCGCCGCGCCCAACCGCCGCGGGACCACGGTCGCCTTCCACCCCGATCCCGAGATCTTCGGCGAGCTCGCCTTCGATCCGGCGCGGCTGTTCCGGCTGGCGCGGTCCAAGGCCTATCTCTTCGCCGGGGTCGAGATCCGCTGGAAGTGCGACGCCAGCCTCGCTTCCGAGCAGGTCCCGGAAAGCGCGGTCCTGCAGTTCGAGCACGGGCTCGGCGATGCGCTCGCCGAACAGCTCGAAGGGCGCGAGTGCGTCACCAACGTGCCCTTCGCGGGCGCGCAGGACTTTCCCGACGGCCAGGGCCGCGCCGAATGGGCGGTGGCCTGGCCGCTGTGGAGCGACGGCTTCACCTCTTATTATTGCAACACCATTCCGACCCCCGACGGCGGTACCCACGAGGCGGGGCTTCGCGCCGCGCTGACCAAGGGCATTCGCGCGTTCGGCGAGCTCGTCGGCAACAAGCGCGCCAAGGACATCACCGCCGACGATGTGATGGCGAGCTGCGAATGCTATCTGTCGGTGTTCATCCGCAATCCCCATTTCCAGAGCCAGACCAAGGACCGGCTGACCAGCCTCGAGGCGGCGCGCTTCGTCGAGACGGCGATGCGCGACCATGTCGATCATTATCTCGCCGACAACATGGACCGCGGCCGGGCGCTGCTGGGTTCGATCGTTGAGCGGATGGAGGAGCGGCTGAAGCGCCGCGCCGAGCGCGAGGTCAAGCGCAAGACCGCGACCAGCGCGCGCAAGCTCCGGCTTCCGGGCAAATTGACCGACTGCGCCTCGGACGATCCGGCGGGCACCGAGCTGTTCATCGTCGAGGGCGACAGCGCGGGCGGCTCGGCCAAGCAGGCGCGCAACCGCAAGACGCAGGCGATCCTGCCGATCCGCGGCAAGATCCTGAACGTCGCCTCGGCCACCGCCGACAAGATCCGCGCCAACCAGGAGGTCGCCGACCTCCACCTCGCATTGGGCTGCGGGATCCGCGACAAGTTCGACGAGGGCGCGCTTCGCTACGAGAAGGTCATCATCATGACCGACGCAGACGTCGACGGCGCGCACATCGCGACCCTGCTGATGACCTTCTTCTTCCAGGAGATGCCCGAGCTCGTCCGCCGCGGGCACCTGTTCCTCGCGCAGCCGCCGCTCTACCGGCTGACCGCGGGGACCAAGACGCTCTATGCGCGCGACGATGCGCACCGCGAGGAGCTGATCGCGACCGAGTTCAAGGGCAAGAAGGTCGAGGTCAGCCGCTTCAAGGGCCTGGGCGAGATGAACCCCAACCAGCTCAAGGAAACGACGATGGACCCGGCGACCCGCTCGCTGCTGCGGGTCACGCTCCCGAGCCAGTATGAGGACCGCCAGCCGATCAAGGACCTGGTCGAGCGATTGATGGGCAAGAACCCCGAGCACCGCTTCGCCTTCATCCAGAGCCGCGCGGCCGCGGTCAGCGAGGACGAGCTCGACGCCTGAGGGCGAAGCCTGGGACAATCGGTCCAATCGCCTTCGGCCGTCGAAGCGTCCAGATGACGACCATGCCCACCCAGCAACAGCAGGCCGCGGCCGAATTCCGGCGGCTCATGAAATGGATCGTCGTGGCCGCGGTGCTGATGACGATCGGCGCCCTCACCTATCTCGGCGCGACGGGCAATCTCTACCCGCACATGGTCGTCGCGGTCATCGGCGGCGTGTTCATCTCGGTCCTGCTCGGCTGCGGGCTGTTCGCCGCCAGCTTCTACAGCGACAAGAGCGGGCACGATCGCGCCGTCACCGACGCCACGAGCAACGCTAGCGGCGATTGACGCCGAGCCGTCCCTGTCCCTCGGCAAAGGCCGCGCGCTTGGTCCGGCGGTCGTAGGCGCAGAGCTTCACGTCGACGACATTGCCCCGGTTGTAGCCCTCGACGATCCGCAGTTCGACGGGCACGCGGTCGGGGAAGCTCGCCTTGTCGGGGATGATCTTCGCGCGGGTGAGGCCCGAGCCGATCAGGCAGGCGCGGTTGACCTGCCGGTCGAGCGCGGCCCAGGCGGCCGGGGTGGAGGCCGTGGCGACGCCGGTCGCGGCAAGCGTCACGGCGGCGGCGAGGACGAATTTGGTCATTCGGGGTCTCCTGTCCGGGATAGCGTTCAGATCCGGCCGCAGTCGCTCGGGGCGCGGGCGCCGGCGAAGCGCTGGTCGATCCAGTCGATGGTCGCCGCCGCGCTCTGCCTGGCGGTGGTGGCGTGGTCCTTGCCGGGAAGGTCGATCCACCGGACACGGACGCGGTTGGCGCACATCCGGCGGGCGAAGGCCCGGGTGACGGCGGGGGCGACGAGGGGATCCTCGCGGGTTTGCGCGAACAGGACCGGGACCCGGCTGACGGGCGAGGTGCTGTTGGCGGCGACATAGGAGGACCAAGGGCGCAGCGTGCCGAGGTCGGTCTTCCTGAGATCCTGCCGAAGCGCGAGGATCCCGAGGATGGTTCCAAGCTTCAGGGGCTTGTCGACGCTGACGCAATTGTTCTGCGCCATGCGCTGGATGATCCCGGGGGTGCGGCGGGCACCGAGCTTCAGCGGCACATTGTAGTAGCGGCTCCAGCTGTCGGTCGCGAGCGCGGTGAGGAAGGCCTTGGCGCTGGGATCGCTCGCCTTGCGGAAATTCTCGGCAAGGTCGGTCGGCGGCGCGCCCGCGGCGACCCCGACGAGGGTGAGCCCTGCCCCCTCGGCGCCCTGGAGCTGGCCGGTCCACAGCGCGGCATGGCCGCCCTGGCTCTCGCCCCACACGGCATAGCGGCTGCCTGCCGCGGCGCCGGCGATCTGTCGGGCCGAGCGAACCGCGTCGAGCACCGCGCGGGCGGTGGCGGTACCGACCAGATAGGGGTGCGGGCCGGGATTGCCGAGACCGATATAGTCAGGGGCGACCACCACATAGCCGCGGCGGACGGCGTCGATGGCGGGGGTGACGTTGAAGAAATTGGGGCTGAGCGAGGGGGCGCATTTCTCGGCCGTGCCCCAGGTGCCGTGAGTCCAGGCGATGACCGGGCGCGGCTGGGCCGGGATCGCCTCGCGCGGGGCGATCACCATCCCGGTAACCTCGCGGACCTCGCCGCGATCGGTGCGGGTCAGGTAGCGCACGCGCCAGGCCTGGGTCCCGGCCGGCGTCTCGGTGACGGGAACGGCTGAGACGAGGCTTCCGGCGCCCTGCGCGGCGGCGGGGCCCGAGAGGACCAGGGCGGCGGACAAGGTCCCGCCGAGAAGGTTGGGGACGAAGGTCGCTCGCTTGGCCATGTCGCTCTCCGGTTTTCGCGGATAGGGTGCGCGCAGAATGCTGCATTTCCACGACGAAAGGCAATGATCTGGACCAAGGTCGGGGTCTCGGCACCGGCCCGGCAGAGGGGAGGCGATGACCAGCACGAGGACCGAGCCCATTTCCCGTTCGTCGCTGACGATCGCCGCCTTTTCGACGGTGGTCGAATGGTATGATTTCACCCTCTACCTCTATTTCGCGACCGTGCTGGCGCGGGTGTTCTTCGGCGACTCGTCGGGCTCGCTGCTCGACACGCTGGCGGGCTTCGCCATCGCCTATCTGATGCGGCCGGTGGGGGCGCTCGCCTTCGGCCATCTCGGCGACCGCTACGGACGGCGGAGGATGCTGCTCGCCTCGGTCGCGCTGATGACCGCGGCGATGCTGGGGATCGCGCTGCTGCCCACGCGCGAGGCGATCGGCCCGCTCGCCGGCTGGCTGCTGCTGGCCCTGCGCTGCGTCATGGGGTTCGCGGTCGGCGGCGAATATACCGGCGTGGTCGCCTATCTGGTCGAGGGTGCCCGGCCCGAGCGACGCGGCCTCGTCACCTCGCTCGCCGCGGCGGCCAGCGAGGTCGGCGGGTTGCTTGCGGTCGGGCTCTCGGCGCTGACCGTCAGCCTCGTCGCGCCCCCGGCACTCGCCGAATGGGGCTGGCGCCTGCCGTTCCTGTTCGGTGCGGCCTTGGCGGGAATCGTCGGCATCGCCCGCGCGAGCATCGAGGAATCGCCCGAGTTCGCGCGTCAGCAAAGTGCTGGCACGGTCCCCGAAAGCCCGCTCCGCCATGTCCTCACCCACCATCGCGCCGGCATCGCCCGGGCCTTCGCCATCTCCGCGCTGGGATCGATCAGCTATTATGTCGGCATCACCTATGTCCCGGCATTCCTGACCTCGGCCGGGCGGATGAGCGAGGAACTGTCGCTGTGGCTGGCGACGATCGCGGCGGTGGTGGTGATTGCGGTGACTCCACTCATCGGCGCCGCCTCGGACCGCTTCGGGCGGCGGAACCTGCTGGTTCTCCTCGCCCTCCTCTGCGCGCTCCTCCCGGTGACGATGTTCGCCTGGATGGCGAGCGGGTCGAGCGGACAGGCGCTGATCGGCGCGGTGGTGCTCGCGGGCATCGCGGGCGGCGTGAGCGCGGTCGGCGCGGCGGCCACGGCCGAGCAGGTCGGGGGCGAAGGACGGCTGAGCGCGCTGGCACTGGGCGCGACCGGAGCGACCGCCATCTTCGGCGGGGTCACGCCATGGCTCGCGCAATTTTGGGTCGAGCGGAGCGGCTGGACGCTGGCGCCCGGCGTGATGATCGCGATTGTCGCGCTGGCCGTGCTGCCGGTGCTGCTGACCCTGCCGCGCCGAGCAAGGCCGAGTTCATGGGCCGAGGACTAGGCCCGCGCCCATGCGTCGCAACCGCCTCGTCAGTCGTGAAGACCGCCTCCGCTCGGCGGCGATCGTCGTCGGCATCCATGTTGCGCTCGGCTGGGCGCTGCTGGCGGGGCTTGGGGTCGCGCCGGTCCCGGCCGAACTCAAGGCCCCGCTGGCGCTGATCGACCTCAACGAGCCCGAGCCCGAGCCGCCCGCGACGCCGATGGTGCCCGAAGCCGCGCGCAAGCCGACCGAGCGAGCCAAGGATCCCGAGGGCGCCGCCGCCCCGCCGGCGAAGAAGAACACGCCGACCGAGGTCGTCGCCCCGCCCCCCGAGGTCCGCCTGCCCGTGCCACCGCCCCTCCCCGCCGCGCCGATCGCGGGCACCGGCACCGCGCCCAAGGCCGGCGCCGCTCCGATCGACGGTCCCGGCACCGGCCGCGGCGGCGAGGGCGAGGGGCTGGGCGCGGGACGTTATGGCGACGGGACCGGCGGCGGCGGTGGCGGCGGGGTCGCCGAAGGGCCCGAATATGTCTCGGGCGACATCCAGGAGGGTGATGCGCCGCGCGGGCTCGAGCTTCGCCGCGTGACCCGGGTCGGCTTCCGGATGCTGATCGGGCGCGACGGGCGGGTTCGCGAATGCCAGGTGACGCGCTCGAGCGGGATTTCCGCGCTCGACGCCGCGACCTGCGCCTCGGCCCAGCGGCGGCTGCGCTGGCGCCCGGCGCGCGACACGGCGGGGCGCCCGGTCGAGGCGTGGGTCCCGGGCGACAACGAGTGGATGCCGCGTGCCGGACCCGACCGCTGGGTCGATGCGGTCGAGGTCCGGGACTAGAAATTCACCGGTGCCTGGACGTAGCCGTACCAGCGCACATAGGGCCGGCCATTGCCGTCGATCGCCGGGCGGAAGCGGACCCGCTCCTCGACCAGCCGGCAGGTCCACTGGTCGACGATTGCGTCGCCGCTCGAGCGGTTGACCTTGCAGTCGGTCGCGCGGCCGTCGACCTGGACCCGGACCGCGACGAACACCCGGGCGCCGCGTGGCCAGGCGCGAAGCACGTCGCGCGGGTAGCTTCGGCCGGTGAGCGTAGTGCTGGCAATGACCGAGGGGCCGGTGCCCCCGCCACCACCACCGCCGCCCGGGCCCGATCCCGAGCCGCCGCTGCCGGTTCCGTTGCCGGTCCCGCCCGCACCCGTCCCCGGCCCGTCGACCGGCGCGGCGCCTTGGCTCGGCGCGGCCCCGGTGCCGGGCTTGGGCGCCGCGACCACCGGCGGGGTTACGGGCAGCACCACCCTGGGCGGAGGCTTCACGATTGGGGTCGCCTCGGCCTTCTTGGCGGGCGGTGCGGAGGCGCCTTCGGGTTTGGGCGCCTTCTTCGTCTCAACCGTGATCGGGGGCGGGGGCGGGGGCGGCGGCGGATCGGGCGTCACGTCGAACACCTTGAGCGGGTCGATCTGCGCGACGATCGCGCGGCCCGCACCGAGCGTCAGCAAGGCCGAGAAGAGCGCGGCATGGACCAGCGCCACGGCCACTACCGCCGTCGCCCTGTCCCGGTTGCTGACCCACGATCGTTCCATGGCCGGTCCAACGCGGCTTTGGCGAGGCGGGTCCCTAGCCGAAGGTCCAGTCGAGGAACATCATCACCGCGAGGCCCAGCATCAGCGCGAAGGTGGCAATTCCCTCCTGCTTGTCGCGGTGGGTCTCGGGGATGATCTCGCTCGACACCACCCAGATCATCGCGCCCCCCGCGAAGCCGAGGCCCCAGGGCAGGAGTTCGCTCGACACCGAGATGGCGCTGATCCCGATGAACCCACCGAGGGGCTCGATCAGCCCGGTCAGCACCGCGATGAAGAAGGAATAAGCGCGGCCATAGCCGACCGCGGCGAGGCTGAGCGCCACCGCAAGGCCCTCGGGGATGTTCTGGAGACCGATCCCGAAAGCGGTCGCATAGCCCGCGGTCTGGTCGGGGCTGCCGAAGCTGACCCCGACCGCGAGGCCTTCGGGAAAATTGTGGAGCGAGATGGCGATCACGAACAGCCAGATGCGCGCGAGCTTGCTCTTCTCGGCGCCGCTCATCGGCCCCGAGATGAAATGCTCGTGCGGGGCATAGCGGTTGACGATGTGGAGCGTCGTCGCACCGAGCAGGACCGCGGCGGCGACGATGGCGGCGGCGACGGTCTTGCTGCCGCCGTGCAGTTCGCCCGCCGCCTCGAGGCCCGGGATGATCAGCGAAAAAAAGCTCGCCGCGAGCATGATCCCCGCGGAGAAGCCGAGAAAGGCGTTCTCGGTGCGCTTGCTGATCGAGCGCATGAAGAAGACCGGAAGCGCGCCGAGCGTGGTCGCCTGGCCCGCGAGGAAGCTGCCGAGCGTGCCGGTGGCGATGAGGTCGAGGCTCATGCGCGAAGCTCGAGGCGGAGGTCGAGCGCCATGGCTTCGCCGGGGTCCAGGACCCGCATCCCGAGCTCGGCCCAGCGTTCCTCGGGCTCATTGAGGGCCGCATTGGCGTGGGTGACCGGCTCGGCCACGAAGATGCCGCCGGTCGCTGGCGAATAGAGCTGGAAGAAGCGGGCCTCGGGGCTCGAAAGACGAAGCGGCGCGGGCCAGGCGGGGTCGGTCATCAGCGCTTCCCCGCTCCACCCGCCGAATCCATGGTCGAGCCCGAGCCCGCAGACGGCGCGGTCGGCAAGGTCGAAGCGGCCGGTGGCGGGGACCTCGGCGACCGGCAGGACATGCTCGTCGATCTCGAAGGCGGTGGCGACCCCGGTCCGCAGGCGGGTCTCGGCGCCGCAGGGAAAATAGGGGTGCTGGCCAAGGCCGCAGGGCATGGGGCTGTCGCTGGTGTTGCGGCACTCGAGCCTGAGCGAGAAACCGGCCGGGTCGAGCGTGACGTGCTGCATGGCCTCGTAGGACCAGGGCCATTCGCCGGTGGGGTGGACGAAACGGAGGGTGGCCTCGGTCTCGCTTGCGCTTTCGACGGTCCATTCCCCGAGCCAGCCCTGTCCGTGGAGCGGCGAGATGTCGCCGGCCATGTTGGCCGCGATCCGCACCTCGCGGCCGCGGAAGGTGAAGCGGCCGCCGCGGATCCGGTTCACATAGGGGACCAAGGGGAAGCTCGCCTGGTCGAGAACGGTTCGCGCGTCACTGTGGCTTTCGCGCAAGAGCGGGATGCGGCGCTTGCCCTCGACCCAGGTGAAACGGGTGATTGACCCGCCGATCGAAGGGCTTAGCTCCAGCTCGAGGGGGCCGGCGCGAAGCATGAGGGAAGCGGTCGGGAGCATCATATGAACTCGGCATAAGCGCTGTGTTCAGTGGTCGGCAACTGATCTGGGGATAAGTAGGGGAAATGAGGTTGCGTCGCTTGGCGCGCGGCGCGAAACAGCCCCGTCTGGGGAGGGATGGTACCCATGCGCACGCGAGTGAAGGATTTCATCGACGTCGGCGACTATACGTCGCTCGATCGCCTGATCACCACGCTGACCGCGATCCGCGACAGCCTGCCGGAAACGGCCGAACCGGAAATCAAGATGCGCGGCGATGACGTGTTCGGGCGCCGCCTGTCGATCAGCTACTGGCGCGAGCTGACCGTCGAGGAGCAGGCCGCCGACGCCAAGTATAGCGGCGCGGTGGCCGAGGCCGGCGAAGAGCTGGCCACGCTCGCCGCGAAGCTCGACGACGTGCCGTTCGAGCAACGGGCCACGGGCAAGAAGGCGGCCTGAGCAAGTTTCTCCCCTCCCCACCGCATGGCGGGGGGAGGTCGCCTCACCATTCCGCGAAGCTGCCGTCGTGCTGGCGCCAGATGGGGTTGCGCCAGCGATGGCCATCCTTCGCCACCTCGCGCACCGCGGCCTCGTCGATCGTGATCCCGAGGCCGGGCTTTTCCGGGATGGCGAGATAGCCGTCGACCGGGGTCAGCACCTCGGGATCGGTGATGAAGTTCAACAGGTCGTGGCCCACGTTATAGTGGATCCCGAGGCTCATTTCCTGGATCGCGACATTGGGGGCATTGGCGGCGAGCTGGAGGCAGGCGGCGAGCGCCAGCGGGCCGAGCGGGCAGTGCGGCGCAACCGCGACGTCAAAGGCCTCGGCCATGGCCGCGATCCGGCGGCACTCGCTGAGCCCCCCGGCGTGGCTGAGGTCGGGCTGGATGATGTCGACCGCGCCCGTCTGGAAGAAGGTCTTGAAGTCCCAGCGGCTGTAGAGCCGCTCGCCGAGCGCGATCGGGGTCGAGACGAGATTGGCGATGTCGGCGAGGCCCTCGTGGTTCTCGGAGAGCAACGGCTCCTCGATGAACAGGAGGCCCAGGGGCTCGAGCACCTTGGCGAGCTGTTTCGCCATCGCCCGGTGGACCCGGCCGTGGAAGTCGAGGCCGACGTCCATGCCCGCTGCCTGCGCCGCCTTCACCCGCTCGATCACCTCGTCGAACAGGCGCGGCGTGCCGATCCAGTCGAGCTCGGCGGTGGCGTTCATCTTGACCGCCGAGAAGCCCTGGTCCTTGCGGGCCCGGGCGGCATCGGCGATCTCGTGCGGGCGGTCGCCGCCGATCCAGGCATAGGCCCGGATCCGGTCGCGGACGCGGCCGCCCATCAACTCCCAGGCGGGGACGCCGAGCGCCTTGCCCTTCAAGTCCCACAGGGCCTGGTCGAGCCCGGACAGGGCGCTCATCAGCACCGGGCCGCCGCGGTAGAAGCCGCCGCGATAGGCGATCTGCCAGATGTCCTCGATGCGCCGCGCGTCATGCCCGAGGAAGCGGTCGCGGAGCGCCTCGAAGGCCCCGTTCACCGCCTCGGCATGACCCTCGAGGCTGGCCTCTCCCCAGCCGAAGGCGCCGTCGACCGTCTCGACCCGGACGAACAGCCAGCGCGGCGGGACGAGGAAGGTCTCGATCCGCCCGATCTTGAGTTCGGGGCAGCCGGTCATGCGGCCTCCGGCGTCTGCTGGTCCTGGTTGCCGAGCGCGAGGCCCTTGTCCTGCGTCTCCTTGCGCTCGCCCGGCGGGGTGGTGAGCGGCGGCCAGACGCCCTGGTGCAGCGGCTTGACCGGCACCGCGAGGCAGACCGAGGAGGCCGGCAACACGTCGCGCCAGTCGCGGATCAGCTGCTTGTAGGCCTTGCCGACGTTGCGGATCTTGCGGTCCAGGTCGAACAGGCCGAGCGGATTGACGTTGCCGTTCTGCTCGCGAAGCGCGGTGTCCCAGTCGACCTGGTCGGTGAGGCTGTACCAGGTGAAGCCGACGGTGGGGATGCCGACGTTGCGCAGCCTGAGGACGTTGGCCCATTCCTTCCACAGCCACTGGACCGATTCCTGGCCCGTCGGACCTTCGCGCAAATTGGTCTCGGTGTGCATGATCGGGAGCCGGTAGCGGTTGTGATACTGCCGGGTGATCTCGCAATAGCCGAATACCTCGCCGCTGGCCTCGGTCCGGCCGTCGGCATGGACCCGGTGCTCGTTGGTCCAGTAATAGTCGTTGCCGAGGATGCAGTGCTGCTTGAGGCGGTTGCCGAGGAAGAAGTGATATTCCTCCCGGGTCATCCCGTTATCCATCAGATATTCGTACATCTCGCTGTCGACCCGGCGGCCGTAGTTGAGATCGAGGCTGAGGAATCGGCGGCTGTTGAGGACCTCGGCCGGGCCGATCGCGGCCGGGCTGTCGGCGTGGAAATATTCGGATGATTCCGATTGGATGAAGATGGCGTCGGGGCGGCGCTTCAGGATCTCGGTCATCGCCAGCACATTGGCTTTGACGATGTGCTTCAATGCGGTGACGAAGGAGCGGTCGGTCCGCTCCTGCTCGTTCCACCAGCCATATTTGGCGCTGAAGGCGGCGCAGATGAACATCTCGTTCACCGGCGTGTAGAGCTGGATCCATGGATAGCGCTCGGCGAAATCGGCGGCGTAATTGGCGAAATGCTGGCTGAAATCGGGGTTCTGGAAATTGCCGATCCAGTCGGGGACACCGAAGTGGCAGAGGTCGACGATCGGGGTGATGTCGCGGCGCTTGAGGTCATTGAGGGTGAGGTCGGCGAACTCCCAGTCATATTTGCCGGGACCGAGGAAGGTCTTGTGGAGCGGCGGGCCGAAGCGGAGATACTGGATCCCGATGTCCTCGACGCAGTCGAAATCCTCCTGCCACCGGCGGTAATGGTCCGACGCCTCCATCTGGTCGACGCGGGTCTTGCCGCCGTTGATGGTCGGGATGCTGTTCTCGATCCCGGTGGCGAACATGAAATTGGCGATGATTGCCTCCTTCGGGCAGCTTGGCGTCGGTTGGGTCGGTCAGCCCGCGAAGGGCAGATCGGCGATCCCGGTCACTCCCGGTGAACACATAAAGAGCCCGCCCGCGGTTGGTTGCGCGGCGAGGTCCTTTTCTTCGAGTCCGATCCGGGCCGAGGTGATGAACAGGCGGTCGAGCGCGGGACCGCCGAAGGTGCAGCTGGTCGGGCGCTGGACCGGCAGGCGGAGCTCGGCGAGGCGCTCGCCGTCGGGCGACAGGCGGCGCAGGCACCAGCCGTCCCAGAAGGCGATCCACAGGCAGCCCTCGGAATCGACCGTCATTCCGTCGGGATAGCCCTCGCCTTCGCCAAACCGCGCCAGTTCGCGGCGGTGGATGGGGGTGCCGTCGGGCATCAGGTCGTAGCGCCAGGTCACCTGGAGCGCGCTGTCGTTGGCATACATGATCCGGCCGTCGGGGCTGAAGGCGGGACCGTTGGTGACCCGGAAGCCGTCGTCGACCCGGGTGCAGATGAGGTTGCGGTCGATCCGGTAGAAGGCGCCGCTTGCCTGTTCTTCCTCGTCGTCCATGGTGCCCGCGAAGAGGCGCCCGGCGCGGTCGACCTTGGCGTCGTTGAAGCGGTTGGTCTCGCGGTCCTCCTCGGGGTCGAACAGAAGCTCGAACCGCTCGCGGGCGAGGTCGACCGCCGCGATGCCATGGTCGGTGCCGGCGATATGCCCGCCCGAGGCGCGCGGAATGAGGCTGCCGAGCCGATAGGGGGTCGGATATTCCTCGAGCCTCTGTCCCTCGCGCCAGCGGAAGACCCGGCGCCCCTTGATGTCCACGAAGGTCAAGGCAGCGTCGGCAGGGTCCCACTGGGGCCCCTCGCCAAGCAAGGCCTGGACGTCGGCTACGCAGGTCAGGTCCATGGGATACGCAAAATAACGGCTGGGCGGAAAGAGAGAAGGGACACAAGTCGCGCTTCGTCGCTTTTCTGAGGCTATGGATGCGGGCATGTGGGATGAAGGCTTCATCGCGGTCGACTGGGGGACCACCAATCGCCGCGCCTGGCGGATCGACGGGGACCGGGTCATGGGCGAGTTCGCCGACGACCTCGGGTTCACCAGCGTGCCCGCGGGCGGTTTCCCGGCCGCGGTCGCAGGCATTCGTGCCCGCCTCGGCGATCTTCCCCTGCTGATGTCCGGGATGGTCGGCGCGCGCGGCGGCTGGGTGCCGGCGCCCTATCTCCCCTGCCCGCTCGACCTCGACACGCTGGTCGCGGGACTGGTCCGGCTCGAGGACGAGCGCGCCTTCATCGTGCCCGGCGCCTCCTATGAAGAGGGGAAGCGCGCCGACGTCCTCCGCGGCGAGGAGACGCAATTCTTCGGCGCCGTCGCGGCCGGGCTGTGCGGCACCGACGCGCTCATCTGCCATCCCGGCACCCACAACAAATGGGCCTTGCTCGAAGGCGGCCGCCTGACCCGCTTCCGCACCGTGATGACGGGCGAGATGTTCAACCTTCTCAAGCACGGCAGCCTGCTCAAGGCCTGGCTCGAGACCGAGGCCACCCCCGGCGCACCCTTTGCCGAGGGCGTGGCGCAAGGCTGGGAGGGCCGCGCGCTGACCGCCGACCTGTTCACCGTGCGGGCCCGCGTGCTGCTCGGCAGCCTGCAGGAATATGAGGTCGCGAGCTTCGTTTCCGGGCTGCTGATCGGCGCGGACCTGCGCACCGGCCTGTCCGACCTGCCGCAAGGCGAGGTGGTGGTGATGGGCCGCGGCGCGCTGACCCGCTTGTTCTCGGCCGCCTTGACCCAGGTCGGGCGGCCCAACCGCGAAGTCGATGGCGAGGAGGCTTTCCTTGCCGGCGCGCGGGCCATCACGGAGCGACTGTCATGAGCGCCGAAGAGGATTTTGCCCAGTATCTCGGCCAGTGCCCGCTGGTGGCGATTATCCGCGGGGTCACTCCCGAAGAAGCGGTCGCGGTCGGCAAGGCCTTGCTGGCCGCGGGGATCGCGATCATCGAAGTCCCGCTCAATAGCCCGCAACCGTTCGAAAGCATCGACCGGCTGGCGAAGGCGCTCGGCGACCGCGCGCTGGTCGGCGCCGGGACCGTGCTCGACCCATTGAGCGTCGCGCGGGTCAAGGATGCGGGCGGGCGGCTGGTCGTCGCGCCCAACACCAATGCACAGGTAATCGCGGCGGCGGTGCAGGCCGGGATGGTCGCGGCGCCCGGCTATTTCACTCCGACCGAGGCCTTCGTCGCGCTCGACGCAGGGGCGCAGGCACTGAAGCTGTTCCCGGCCGAGGGCGCCTCGCCGGCGGTGCTCAAGGCGCAGCGCGCGGTGCTTCCCAGGCAAGTGCCGGTGCTGGTGGTCGGCGGGGTCCAGCCCGACACGATGACGCCGTGGCTGGAGGCCGGGGCCAATGGCTTCGGGCTGGGGTCGGGCCTCTACGTTCCCGGGCGCAGCGCCGACGAGGTCGAGGCCCGCGCGAGGGCCTATGTCGCGGGGCTGGCCAAGTGACCCCGATCCGAATTGCGATCATCGGCTTCGGCAAGATCGCCGAGGACCAGCACCAGCCCGCGATCCTCGGAAATCCCCGCTTCGCGCTGGCCGGAAGCAGCAGCCGGCAGGGCAAGGGACCCGAGCCCGCATTCACCGACTGGCACGCGCTGCTCGACACGGTCGAGGGGCTCGAGGCGGCGGCGATCACCACCCCGCCCGCTCCGCGGTTCGAGATCGCCCGCTTATGCATCTCGCGCGGCCTTCACCTGCTGCTCGAAAAGCCGCCCTGCGCGACGCTGGGCGAGATCGAGGAATTGCGGCGGCTGGCAGCGGCGAAGGGCACCACGCTCTTCACCACCTGGCACGCGCAGCATAATGCGGGCGTCGCGGCGGCGAAGAAATTGCTCGCCGGGCAGCGCATCAGGTCGATGCACATCACCTGGCACGAGGACGTCCACAAGTGGCATCCGGGTCAGCAATGGGTGTTCGAGCCGGGCGGCTTCGGCGTGTTCGATCCCGGCATCAATGCCTTCTCGGTCGCCACCGCGATCCTGCCGGGACCTCTGTTCGTATCGGAAGGCACGCTGTCCTTCCCCGTCAATGCGCAGACGCCGATCGCGGCGGAATTGCGCTTCACCAGTCCGGCGGCGGATGGCCCGCTCTCGGCCAGCCTCGACTGGCGCAAGACCGACGGCGAGGAATGGACGATCCGGATCGAGACGGGCGACGGCCAGAGGCTTGACCTCATCGAAGGCGGCGCCCGGCTGTTTCTCAATGGGGACGAGGTGCCGGGCTCGAGCATCGGCGAATATCCCGATCTTTACAGAACCTTCGCCGACCTCATCGATCGGCGCGCGAGCCTCGTCGATGTCGAGCCGCTCCGGCTGGTGGCGGACAGCCTGCTGGTCGCGCGGCGCGAAACGGTCGAGGCGGTGACGGTCTAGCCGCCGCGGCGATGGATGACCCGTCCCTGCTGACCTTCACGGTCGAAGCCCGCGAGGAGGGCGAGGCGATCCTCCTCGCGGTCTCGCCGAGCGACGGGAGCCCGGTGCGCTCCTACCGGATCGACGGTCCCGGGCCCGAGGCGTTCCTCGCCTTTTTCGACGCGCTGCACGCCGATTTCGGAACGCGCCCGCCCCACCGCACCGACCCGATCGAGCACTATCCAGCGCCGCCCTGGCGCCCCCTGATCAGCGACAATCTTAGCCCGCGAATCCTGTCGGGTTATGGCGATCCCGCCGTGTTCAGGACCGCGGACGGCTGGTGGCTGGTGGCGACCTCCAACGATGCGCCCGACGCCTTCCCGATCCTGCAGAGCACCGATCTTCTCCACTGGTCCTTGCGCGGCTTCGTGTTCGAGCAGGGGAAGACCCCAGACTGGACCGCTTCCGGCCGCCATGTCGGGGATTTCTGGGCGCCTGAGATCGCCCGCGTGGGCGGCGAATATTGGCTGAGCTACACCGCGCGCGCCGCCGACCGGACGCTCTCGATCGGGCTTGCTCGGGCGGCGCATCCGGCGGGTCCGTGGCATGACAATGGCGCGCCCCTCCTCACCGGCGCGATGATCGACAGCCATGTCCATGTCGAACCCGACGGCACCCCGTGGCTTATTTGGAAGAAGGACAGCAACAGCCTCTGGCCGCGGCCGCTGGCAGGGCTGCTGCGTGCGCGGCCGGAGCTCATCGCCCGCCTGTTCGAGAGCGAGGAGGACCGGCGCACGGCCGCCTTCTGCGCGGCCGTCCAGCCCTTCGCCAACACCCGCCGCCCGATGGAGCGCTTCTTCCTGATGCAGCCGCTGATCCGGGCGGCGCTGGCGCGCTGGCGGCACGTGCGCGCGGCGCTGCACGCCAGCGGGGTCGCCGACGAGATCGTCGCGCATATGGAAACCCCGATCCTCGCGCAGGCGCTCAGCGCGGACGGACGCGCGCTGGTGGGCGAGCGGCACCAGCTGCTCGCCAACGATCTCGACTGGGAAGGCCATCTGGTCGAGGGCCCGTTCCTCACCCGCCAGGAGGGGCGCTATTTCCTGTTCTACGCGGGCAACGATTTCACGTCCCCGAGCTACGGGATCGGCTATGCCGTCGCCGACCGGATCACGGGGCCCTATCGCAAGGCCGCCGAACCTTTGCTCCGCTCGCATCCCGACTGGTCGGCGCCGGGCCATGCCTCGGTCTCGGTCGGGACCGATGGCGCGCCGCGGCTCTTCTTCCACGCCTTCCATCCCGGGACCGGCGGCTACAATGTCTTTCGCGCCCTGCTGAGCGTGGGCCTGCGCTTTCGCGGCGAGACCGTCGAACTGGTGCCCTAGGCGTTGAGCGCGGCAATCGCCTGCGCGAACAGGCCCGGGGTCGCGGCGGCGACGATCGCGCCGGCCTCGAGGTCGTCGCCGCCCTGCCAGTTGCCGACCACGCCGCCAGCCCCGCGCACCACCGGAACCAGCGCCGCCCAGTCGTGACGGTGAAGCTTGTTTTCGATCACGAGGTCGAGATGACCGGCCGCGAGCCGCGCGTAGGCGAGCGCATCGTAGCCGTAGCGCGCGAGGCGGACCGAGCGGCGGACCCGGGTGAACGCCTCATACTCCCCGCCCTCGAACAGATAGGGATCGGTGCTCGACAGGCGCGCGGCGGCGAGATCGTCGCAGGCGGAGGTCCGGACCGGCCGGCCATCGAGCATCGTGGCGCCGGGCAAACCGACCAGCAATTCGCCGAGCGCGGGGGCGTCGATGAAGCCCGCCACCGGCTGACCATCCTCCATCAGCGCGACGAGCGTGGTCCAGCTCGGCAGGCCGCAGATCAGCGCGCGGGTGCCGTCGATCGGGTCGAGCAGCCAGCGGCGGCGGGCGTCGGCGCGCACCAGGCCATATTCCTCGCCCTCGATCCCGTCGTCGGGAAAGGCCTCTTCGATCGCGGCGCGGAGCGCGCGCTCGGCCGCGCGGTCGAGCTCGGTGACGGGATCGTAAGCCCCCGCCCCTGCCTTGTTGTCCGCCGCCGGCACCGCGCGGCCGACGGTGACGGCGCGGGCGATTGCGGAGAGGTGCTCGAGGAAGGGATGCAAGTCGGTCATCGCCATTGTCATTGCCGAGGCGTCCGAACGAGGCAATGGCTGCGCGCGCCGCGACGGATTCGCGACCCGCGCAACGACGACTCTTGAACAAATTGCGCGGAGCCGGATTGTTACGGCGCAGGACCGGCCGCGAGGCGCAGGGAGAAATGGGAATGGCGTCACGGGCAAGGGAGCGGGTGCTGGTTGCAGGAGGGGCCGGATTCATCGGCTCAAACCTGTGCGAGCGGCTGCTCGGTGATGGCGCCGAAGTGGTGGTGCTCGACAATTTCCAGACCGGCCGGCCCGAGAATCTCGACCATTTGCGCGGGTCTCCGCGGCTGGATTGCATCGCGCATGACGTGACCGAGCCGCTGCCGGCAGCGATTACCGGACGGTCGTTCTCGCACATCTACAACCTCGCCTGCCCGGCCTCGCCGCCCGCCTACCAGGCCGATCCCGAGCATACGCTGCTGACCTGCGTGCTCGGCAGCCGCAACCTCCTGCGCCTCGCCGAAGCGCAGCGCGCGCGCTATCTCCTGAGCTCGACGAGCGAGGTCTATGGCGATCCCGAGGTCCATCCGCAGCGCGAGGATTATCGCGGCTGGGTCAGCTGCACCGGCCCGCGTGCCTGTTACGACGAGGGCAAGCGCGCGGCCGAGACGCTGGCGTTCGATTTCGACCGCATGGGCCGCGCGGAGGTGCGCGTGGTGCGGATCTTCAACACCTATGGCCCGCGCATGGACCCCGAGGACGGTCGCGTGGTCAGCAACGTCATCTGCCAGGCGCTGACCGGCCAGCCGATCACCATCTATGGCGACGGCAGCCAGACCCGCAGCTTCTGTCATGTCGACGATCTCGTCGAGGGGCTGGTGCGGATGATGGCCTATGAGGGGCTGCAGCCCGGTCCGGTCAATCTCGGCAATCCGAACGAGCTCACGGTGTCCGATCTCGTCGAGCGCGTGCTGCGGCTGACCCGTTCGGGCAGCCCGGTGACCGCGCTGCCCCTGCCGCAGGACGATCCACGTCGCCGCAAGCCCGATATCGCGCGGGCCCGCGCCCTGCTCGGCTGGGCGCCGCGCGTCGGGCTCGAGGAAGGGCTGAAGGCGACCATCCCCTATTTCGCCGCCGAGCTCGGCCGCGAATCCCCGGCCTTCCGCTTCGGTTCGGGGCTGGCGCCGCGCGAAGTGCTCGCCGCCGAATAAGCCGCGCTACCCGGCCTCGCGCACCCGCAGGGTCGCCAGCGCGGCGAGCCCCATGACGCCCGCGGCAAAGGCCATGGTCCAGATCGGCTGGTCGGGGAAAAAGGCCTTCATGATCGAGCCCATCACCGTCGCCACCAGCAGCTGCGGCACGACGATGAAGATGTTGAACAGCCCCATGTAGGTGCCAAGCTTGGCCTGCGGCAGGCTGCTCGCGAGGATGGCATAGGGCATGGCCAGGATCGAGGCCCAGGCGATGCCGACCCCGATCTCGGCGATCAGCAGGTGCTGCGGATCCTTGAAGAAGAAGAAGCTCGCATAGCCGAGCGCGCCGGCAGCGAGGCAGATGGCATGGGTCCGCGCCTTGCCGATGCGGTTGGCGAGCGCCGGCAGCAAGGCCAGCGCCGCGATCGCGGCGACGCCATTGTAGACCGCGAACAGCACGCCGACCCAATTGCCCGCTTCCTGATAGGCCGGGCTCGCCGCGTCGGACGCGCCGAAGAAGTTCTGCGCGACCACGGGCGTGGTGTTGATCCACATGATGAACAGCGCCGACCAGCTGAAGAACTGGACCAAAGCGAGCTGCTTCATGACGGTGGGCATGCCCGAAAAGTCGCCGACGATGCTGCCGAGCATATTGGCTGGCCGGCCCTGCTTGGCGAAGGCGATGGCGATGGCCGAGAGCAGCCCGTAACCGATCAGAAGCGCACCGAGCAGATAGACTTCCTTCTCGAGGCCAAGCTCGGCGACCGCGACGATCACCACGCCGCCGGCGACGGCCCACAGGAGGCTCGAGAGATAGTTTCGGGCAGCGAGCGCGCGCATCGTCTCGCCCTCGCCTTCGAGCGTTTCCTCGCCGAAGCTGCGCATCTCCGCGGGGCTGTATTCGCGCGTCGTGAGGACGGTCCACATCACCGCCGCGAACAGCGCCGCGCCCCCGGCCCAGAAGCTCCAGCGCACCGTGTCGGGGATGTTGCCGGTGGCGGCGACGTTGCTGACGCCCCAATGTTCGAGAAGGTAAGGGAAGAGCGATCCCATGACCGCGCCCGCGCCGATGAAGGCGGTCTGCACCGCATAGCCGGCGGTGTGCTGGTCCTTGCGCAGCTGGTCGCCGACAAAGGCGCGGAACGGCTCCATCGAGATGTTGAGGCTGGCGTCGAGCGTCCACAGCAGGAGCGCCGCCATCAGCAGCACGTGCGACAGCGGCATCAGCAGCAGCGACAAGGCGGCGAGCAGCGCGCCGGCGACGAAATAGGGCCGGCGGCGACCGAACCGGCCGAGCCAGGTGCGATCGCTCATGAAGCCGATGATCGGCTGGACGAGGAGGCCGGTCAGCGGCGCCGCGATCCACAAGGCGGGAAGATCATCAAGGCTTGCGCCCAGCGACTGGAAGACCCGGCTCATGTTCGCGTTCTGGAGCGCGAAGCCGATCTGGATTCCGAAGAAGCCGAACGAGATGTTCCACAATCCCGCCCAGCCTTGGCGCGGCTTCTCGAGCCGGCCGGTAACCTGATCCATGCTGACGCTCCTCCTGCGCTGACGAAAGCAGGATATTCCCGCCGGAACAATCCTTTGTGCGCCGCAGCAGAATAGGTATTCACAGGTGACACCGCTGGTCCCTATGACCACAAGTGAACGATCACATGGGGGAGTGTAGAATGGCCGTTGCCGCACCGAGCGCCTCGACAGAGGCCACCAGCCAGGACGGCGTCGACGCGCCCGAACTGCGCTATTTCGTCTTCGCGCTGTTCTTCATCTTCGGCGGCATCACCAGCCTCAACGACGTCATCCTGCCCAAGCTGAAAGAGCTGTTCACGCTCAATTACACGCAGGCGATGCTGGTGCAGTTCTGCTTCTTCACCGCCTATCTGGTGATCGGCATTCCCGGCGCGCAGCTGGTCAAGCGGATCGGCTACATGCGCGGGGCGATGACCGGCCTGCTCGTGATGATGGCCGGCTGCCTGCTCTTCATTCCGGCATCGAGCACCGCGACCTACGGCCTGTTCCTGTTCGCCTTGTTCATCCTCGCGAGCGGCGTCGTCGTCGTGCAGGTCGTCGCCAATCCGCTGATCAGCATGCTCGGGCCGCAAAAGACGGTGCACAGCCGGCTGACCTTCGCGCAGGCGTTCAACAGCCTCGGCACGACCGTCTTCCCGATCGTCGGCTCGGCGCTGATCCTTGGCAGTCTTGCCAATGTCGATGCGAGCAAGCTGACCGGCGCCGCGCTCGACAGCTATCGCGCGGCCGAGACCAGCGCGATCGTCCACACCTATATCGGCCTTGCGGTCGCGCTGCTGGTGATCGCGGGTGCGGTCTATCTGTTCCGCAATCGCCTGCACGGCGAGCATCACGAGCACAGCTCGCCGTTGGCCGGCTTCTCGCTCCTGCGCCGCAAGCGCTTCGGCTGGGGCGCGCTGTGTATCTTCCTCTACGTCGGCGCCGAAGTGTCGATCGGCTCGCTGATCGTCAGCTACCTCCAGCAGAAGCACGTCCTCGGCCTTACCGAGCGCGGCGCGGGCGACATGATCTTCATGTACTGGGGCGGCGCGATGATCGGCCGCTTCATCGGCTCGGCGCTGCTTCGCGTGATCAACCCCGGCGCGCTGCTGGCGATGGTTGCCGCGGGCGCGATCGCGCTGATCCTCATCTCGACCAACACCACCGGCGCGGTCGCGGCCTACAGCCTGCTCGCGATCGGCCTGATGAACTCGATCATGTTCCCGACCATCTTCAGCCTCGCCTGCGAGAAGCTGGGGGCGCGCGCGGCGGACGGTTCGGGGATCATCAACATCGCCATCTTCGGCGGGGCGGTGGTGCCGCTGCTGACCGGCATGCTGGCCGACACCAGCGGACGGCTCGGCATCGCGCTGCTGCTTCCAGCGGCCTGCTATGCGGTGATCGCGGCCTATGGGCTCTATGCCCGCCGGCCGGCCTCAGACCAGGCTTGAGCCGCGCACCTTTAGGGTAACGGGAAGGAGGGTCGCGACGGTGTCGCGGCCCTCGATCCGTCCGATCAGGGCCTCGACCAGCGCGACACCGGCGGCGCGGGCATCCTGGGCCACGGTGGTCAGCGGCGGGCTCGAATAGCCGGCGGCGGAAAGATCGTCGAAGCCGACCACCGCCACATCCTGCGGCACCCGCCGCCCCTTCTCCTGCAGCGCCTTGATCGCACCGATGGCTGCGAGGTCCGAGGCGGCGAAGATCGCGTCATAGGGCACTCGGCGCTGCTCGAGCGCGATCACCGCCGCGCGGCCCTCTTCCTCGCTCGGGCCGGCATCGACACGCAGGCCGTCGAGCACGCTGAGGCTAGCCTCGTCATGCGCGCGGACATAGCCCGCATAGCGATCGAGGAATTCGGGATAGGCCTCGCTCGCGGTGCCGACGAAGGCGATGTGGCGGCGGCCCGAGCCGAGCAGGTGGCGGGTTGCCTCGAAGCCCCCGCCTTCATTGTCCGAGCCGACCACCGCGCCGAACTCGCCCGCGCGCGGATTGCCCCAGCAGACGAAATGCGCGCCGCGCCGGACCAACTGCTCGAGCCGCGGCCGGTAGAGCGTGTAGTCGCCATAGCCGAGGAGGATGATGCCGTCGGCCTTGCGGCTGTCCTCATAGTCGACGTGCCAGTCGTCGGAGAGCTGCTGGAAGCTGATCAGCAGGTCGTAGCCGTGCGTGGCGCAGGTCCGCACCATCGATCCGACCATGCTGAGGTAGAAGGGATTGATCAGCGTCTCGTCGGGCGTCGGGTCCTCGAAGAACAGCAAGGCGAGCGTGCGGCTCTGCTGCCGGCGGAGTCCGCTGGCATTCTTGTCGACCTTGTAATGGAGCTGCTCGGCGGCCGCGAGGACTCGCGCCCGGGTCTCCGCGCTGACGGCGGGATTCCCGGACAAGGCTCGGCTGACCGTCGGCTGCGAGACCCCCGCCAAAGCCGCGATATCGAACGATGTCGGCCGCCGCTGCGTCATTACGGCCACAGTGTAACGCCCTGAATACGTATGTATACCCGTCCCTTATCCTGTTCCTCGCCGAAATGACTGGTAGGTTTCGGCTGCGTGACATGGCGCTTGTGTGGGGTCCCCCAGCGCCGCTCACCAGGAGGGGTGACAATCAACATGACAGCTTCGAATTTTACGAGCCGCCTTGCGCTTGCCGCGAGCCCGCTGGCGATTGGCCTGGCGCTTCTGGCGACTCCCGCCGCGGCCCAGACGACTCAGCCGTCGGCCGACGCCGAGCAGGCGCAGAAGGACGCCGACCAGGCCGCCGCCGACGCCGCCAAGGCGAAAGCCGAGGCCGATGCCGCGGCCGGCGACACGATCGTCGTCACCGGCTTCCGCCGCAGCCTTGAGAGCGCGGTTCAGACCAAGAAGTATCAGGAGCAGATCGTCGAGTCGGTGTCGGCCGAGGACATCGGCAAGCTGCCCGACAGCTCGATCGGTGAATCGATCGCGCGCCTTCCGGGCATCGCTTCGCAGCGCACCAACGGCCGCGCCAACGTCATCGCCATCCGCGGCTTCGGCCCCGACTTCTCGATGACCCTGCTTAACGGCCGCGAGCAGACCTCGACCAACGACAACCGCGGGGTCGAGTTCGACCAGTATCCGTCGGAAGTCGTCAACCAGGTCGTCGTCTACAAGTCGCCGAGCGCGAGCCTCGTCGGCCAGGGCCTCGTCGGCACCGTCGACATCCGCACCGTCCGTCCGCTCGACGCCAAGAAGCGCGTCTTCGCGATCGGCCTGCGCGGCAGCTATGCCGACCTCGGCAAGCTCAACTCGGACAGCAAGGACACCGGCTACCGCGCCAGCGCGACCTTCATCGACCGCTGGGCCGATGACCGCGTCGGCATCGCGCTTGCCGCCTCCTACGTCGACGAGCCATACCAGACCCAGGAATTCAACGCCTGGGGCTACGCCACCGGCACCATCCCGCCCAGCACCGAGGTGCTCGGCCTGATCGGCGGTTCCAAGTCGTTCGTCACCTCGACCCAGCTCAAGCGCCTCGGCCTCAACGGCACCTTCCAGGCCGAGCTGTCGCCGAACCTGACGCTGACCGCCGACATGTTCTATTCGAACTTCAAGGACGACCAGAGCAAGCGCGGCATCGAGCTTCCGCTCGGCTTCGGCGCCTTCGGCACCACCTTCGACACGGCCACCTTCAAGACCGCCAACGGGACGGTCGTCTCGGGCGTGTTCAACAACGTCCAGGGCGTCATCCGCAACGACGTGTTCGCGAAGAAGGCCGACCTTTATTCGGGCGGGCTCAACCTCGCGTGGAAGAACGACAACGGCTGGCGCGCCAATGCCGATGCGAGCTTCTCGCGGACCGACCGGCGCGAGCTCAGCCTCGAGAGCTATTCGGGCACGGGCTACGGCGTCAGCGGCGGCGCGACGGACACCATCTCGTTCGTCACCGGCAAGACCGGCACCACCTTCAAGCCGACGCTCAACTACAGCGACACCAGCCTCATCAAGCTGACCGATCCGCTCGGCTGGGGCGGTTCGCGCGTGCAGGCGGGCTATTACAATGACCGCATCGTCGAGGACGAGCTGGTCCAGTTCCGCGGCGAGGTCGAGCGCGAGATCAACAGCTTCGTCGACTCGGTGAAGGTCGGCGCCAATTTCACCGACCGCTCGAAGTCGCTGACCCCGGACGAGTTCTTCGTCGGCCTGCCCAACGGCGCGACCGAAGCCAATATCCCGACCAAGTATCTGCTGCGTCCGACCAACCTGTCCTACCTCGGCCTCGGCCCGGTCGTCAGCTACGACCCCCGCGCGCTGATCCGCGACGGCGTGCTGGTGCTCGATCCGAACACCTCGAACGACATCCCGGCCAAGGCCTATGACGTCACCGAGAAGGTCTGGACCGGCTACGTCCAGGCCAATCTCAAGGGCGACATCGGCGCGGCGCAGTTGACCGGCAACGTCGGCGTCCAGGTCATCCACACCGACCAGCGCTCGAGCGGCATCGCGTTCAACAACGGGACCCAGGTCGATGTGTCGCTCGGCGACAAATACTGGCTGGTCCTGCCGAGCCTGAATCTCAACGCCCGCTTCCCGAACGATTTCGTGGTTCGCTTCGCGGCGGCCAAGGAGATCCAGCGCCCGCGCCTCGACCAGATGCGCTCGGCGATCGGCTATGGCGTCGACTTCTCGGGCCCGACCCCGTTCATTTCGGGCAGTGGCGGCAACCCGACGCTGCGTCCCTACCAGGCCAATGCGGTCGACCTGAACCTCGAGAAGTATTTCGGCGGCAAGGGCTACATCGCGGCCCAGTTCTTCTGGAAGGACATCACCAAGTATATCGCCGACGGTCGCGACAACAATTTCGACTACAGCGCCTTCCCGCTGCCGGCGACCGCTCCTCCGGGCATCTCGACCATCGGTCGCCTGAACGCCCCGGTGAACACCAAGGGCGGCAAGATGTACGGCGCCGAAGTCGCCGCCACCCTGCCGTTCGGCCTGATCACCAGCGCGCTCGACGGCTTCGGCCTGACTGGCGGCGTCGGTTACACCAAGACCAAGGTCCGCGACTTCAACGGGAACATCACCCAGATCCCGGGCTATTCGAAGTGGGTCGCCAACGGCACCGCCTTCTTCGAGAAGTGGGGCTTCAATGCCCGCGGCAGCATCCGCTACCGCTCGACCTTCCTCGGTGACTTCACCGGCTTCGGCGGTTCGCCGACCCGCCGCATCGCGCTCGACGAGACGATCGTCGACGGGCAGGTCGGCTACGACTTCGCCGAGGGCAGCACCCTGCGCGGCCTGTCGATCTACCTGCAGGGCCAGAACCTCACCGACGAGCGCTTCGCGTCGGTCAATGCCAACCAGAATCCGACCCAGATCATCGATTACCAGATCTACGGCCGGCGCTTCCTGGCGGGCCTGACCTACAAGTTCTGATCGCGTGACTCAGGACTGGGCGGCGTGCACTCGTGACGGGTGCCGCCGCCCGGGAAGAGGTGTGAGATGAAGATCGTGATTGTCGGGGGGGGGTCGGCCGGCTGGATGGCCGCCGCTGCCCTCGGCCGGATCATGGGCGGCCAATGGCCCGTCGAGCTGGTAGAATCCGACGCGATCGGAACCGTCGGGGTCGGTGAAGCCACCATCCCGCAGATCCAGCTCTTCAACGGCGTGATTGGGCTCGACGAGGCCGAGTTCGTCGCCCGCACCAAGGGCAGCTTTAAGCTCGGGATCGAGTTCGTCGGCTGGCACGGCGGCGAGGACGCCCGCTATATGCACGCCTTCGGCCAGGTCGGCCGCGACCTCGGCCTCATCGCCTTCCACCATTACTGGCTGCAGGCCCGCGCGCGCGGCGACCGGAGCCGGCTCGAAGACTATTCGCAGTCGGGCACCGCGGCCTTCGCCAATCGCTTCACCCGCGACGACACCCTCCCCAATGCGCCGCTTGGCGGAGCCACCTACGCCTATCATTTCGACGCCGGCCTCTACGCCGCCTTCCTCCGCGAAAAGGCCGAGGGTTTCGGGGTGGTCCGCCACGAAGGGCGAATCACCGAGGTCGCGCAGGACCCCGAGACCGGCAACGTCGCCGCGGTCGTGATGGAGGACGGCCGGCGGATCGCGGGCGACCTCTTCATCGACTGCTCGGGCTTCGCCGCGCTGCTCATCGGCAAGACCATGGGAGTCGAGTTCATCGACTGGTCCGAATGGCTGCCGATGAACCGCGCGCTGGCGGTTCCGTGCGAGAGCGTCGAGCCGCTCACGCCTTATACCCGCTCCACGGCGCGCAAGGCCGGCTGGCAGTGGCGGATCCCGCTTCAGCACCGGATCGGCAACGGTCACGTCTATTGCAGCGACTATCTGGGCGACGAGGAGGCGGCCGAGATCCTGCTCGCCAACCTCGACGGCAAGCCGCTCGCCGACCCCCGTCCCTTGCGCTTCACCACCGGCCGGCGGCGCGAATGCTGGAAGGGCAATGTCGTCGCCTTGGGGCTTGCCAGTGGCTTCCTCGAGCCGCTGGAATCGACCTCGATCCACCTCGTGCAGTCGGGGCTGAAGCATCTCATCGACCTGCTTCCCCACGACCGCATCGACCCGGCGGACGTGGCGGCCTTCAACGCGAAGACCGCCTTCGACTATGAGGCGATCCGCGACTTCATCATCCTTCACTATCATGCCAACGACCGGCCCGAGCCCTTCTGGCAGCGCTGCCGCGAGATGCGCATCCCCGACAGCCTGGCGGAGAAGATCGAGACCTTCCGCGCGCACGGCCGGATCTTCCGCTTCAACGAAGAGCTGTTCACCGAACTCGGCTGGCTGCAGGTCATGACCGGCCAGGGAATCGTGCCCCGCTCCTACCACCCGCTCGCGGACGCGCCGGGCGACGACAATGTCGATCGCTATCTGGCCAGCATCCGTGAACTGGTGCAGGCGAAGGTGCAGCGGATGCCGCCGCACCGCGACTATCTCAATCAGCTATGCGGGACGCCCGCGGAGGTTGCTGCGTGACGTTCCTGACCCTGCTTGCGGCCGCCGCGCTGCAACCCTCGACCCCGGCCGATTTCCGCAGCCGCCTGCCCGAAGACGAGGTGATCTACTTCCTGCTGCCCGACCGGTTCGACAATGGCGATCCGAAGAATGATCGCGGTGGTCTCAAGGGTGACCGACTGAAGACCGGCTTCGACCCGGCGTCCAAGGGCTTCTACAACGGCGGCGACCTCAAGGGGCTGACCCGCCGGCTCGATTACCTGCAGGGGCTGGGCGTCACCGCCATCTGGTTCGCGCCGATCTTCAAGAACAAGCCGGTGCAGGGTCCCAAGGGCCAGGAGAGCGCGGGCTATCACGGCTATTGGGTGACCGACTTCACCTCGGTCGATCCGCATTTCGGCACCAACGCCGAATTCAAGGCCTTCGTCGACGCGGCCCATGCGCGCGGCATGAAGGTCTACATGGACATCATCACCAACCACACGGCGGACGTCATCAAGTTCGCCGAGTGCGAGGCGGCCAAGGCCTGCCCCTATCGCTCGATCGCCGATTATCCCTACCAGCGGCGCGGTGGACCGGGCGGCGCGGCAATCAATCCCGGCTTCACCGGCGAGACCGACCGTTCACCGGAGAATTTCGCCAGGCTGACCGATCCCAATTACGCCTACACGATCAGCACGCCCAAGGCCGAGCTGAAGACCAAGGTGCCGGCCTGGCTCAACGATCCGCTGCTCTACCATAATCGCGGCGACAGCACCTTCACCGGCGAGAGCTCGACCATGGGCGATTTCGTCGGGCTCGACGACCTCATGACCGAAAATCCCAAGGTCGTGGCCGGCTTCATCGACGTCTATGGCAGCTGGATCGACCGGTTCGGGATCGACGGCTTCCGGATCGATACCGCGCGGCACGTGAACCCCGAATTCTGGCAGCAGTTCGCGCCGGCGATGAAGGCCCGGGCAGCCGCGCGCGGGATCCCGAACTTTCACATCTTCGGCGAGGTCTATGACGACAGCGGCGAACCGGGACGGCTGGCGCAGCACACGGTCCGCGACCAGCTGCCCGCGGTCCTCGACTTCGCCTTCTTCGCCACCACGGTGAAGGCGGTCGCGCGCAACCAGCCGACCGAACTGTTCCGCGGCCTCCTCTCGCAGGACGTGCTCTACGCCAAGGGCGACGCGACCGCGCGGCAGTTGCCGACCTTCCTCGGCAATCACGACGCCGGCCGCTTCGCTTCCTACGTCCGAAGCGAGAATCCGAAGGCCAGCCCCGAGGAACTGCTCCAGCGGGTGATGCTCGGCAACGTGCTGCTGTTCACCTGGCGCGGCGTGCCGACGGTCTATTATGGCGACGAGCAGGGCATCGTCGGCCGCGGCGGCGACCAGGACAGCCGCCAGACGCTCTTCCCGTCGAAGGTCGCAACCTACAACGACGATCCGCTGCTTGGGACCGACCGCACCACCGCGGTCGAGAACTTCCGGACCGACCATCCGCTCTATCGGATGGTGGCCGAGCTATCGGCGATCCGGCGGGGCAGCGAGGCGCTGCGCCGCGGCGACGCGCGGATCCTCGCCACTGAGGACAAGCCGGGCCTGCTGGCCTTCTCGCGGACCTCGGCGAGCGACCGCGTGATCGTGGCGGTCAACACCTCGACGGAAGCGATCACCCGCAACATCGCGGTACCGACCGACGTCTCCTCGCTCGCCCGCCTGTCGGGTGCCTGCCCGGCCGCGGTGATCGCGCCCGGCACCATCCGCGTCACCCTTCCCGCCTTCGGACATGCGATCTGCCGTGCCGCAAACTGAGACCCTGACCATGCCCGCCGTCGAGACGAGCCAACCCTGGTGGCGCGGCGCCACCATCTACCAGATCTATCCGCGCAGCTTCGTCGACTCGAACGGTGACGGGATCGGCGACCTGCCCGGGATTACCGCCCGGCTCGAGCATGTGTCATCGCTCGGTGCCGACGCGGTGTGGATCTCGCCCTTCTTCACCTCGCCGATGCACGACTTCGGCTATGACGTGGCGGACTATCGCTCGGTCGATCCAATCTTCGGCACGCTCGCGGATTTCGACGCGCTCGTCGCGCGCGCCCACGGGCTCGGGCTCAAGGTCCTGATCGACCTCGTCTTCGCGCATACCAGCAACGAGCATGCCTGGTTCACCGAGAGCCGGGAAAGCCGCACCAATCCCAAGGCCGACTGGTACGTCTGGGCCGATCCCAAGCCCGACGGCTCGCCGCCGAGCAACTGGCAGTCGGTGTTCGGCGGGCCGAGCTGGACCTGGGACGCGCGGCGCGAACAATATTTCATGCACAATTTCCTGAAGGAGCAGCCGCAGCTCAACGGGCATCATCCCGAGGTCCAGCAGGCGCTGCTCGACATCGTGCGTTTCTGGCTCGATCGCGGGGTCGACGGCTTCCGCTTCGACGCGGTCAACTTCATGATGCACGATCGCCAGCTGACCGATAATCCGCCGGTCAGCAATCCGGCGCAGCGGACCCGCCCGTTCGATTTCCAGCACCATCTCCACAACCAGTCGCAGCCCGAGATTCCGCTGTTCCTCAAGCGCGTGCGCCAACTGCTCGACGAGCGCGGCGCCTTCGCGGTCGCCGAGGTCGGGGGCGAGCAGGCCTATCGGGAGATGCACGATTATACGGCGCCCGGCCGGCTCCACAGCGCTTATGGCTTCGACTATCTCTACGCGCCCGAGCTGACCCCCGAGCTTGTCGCGCGGACGAGCGCGCGCTGGCCCGATGACGACGACAAGGGCTGGCCGAGCTGGGCGTTCGAGAACCATGACGCGCCCCGCGCGCTGTCCCGCTGGGTCGCGCCCGAGCATCAGGCGCAATTCGCGCGAATGAAGATGCTGCTGCTGGCGGCGCTGCGCGGCTCGATCATCATCTACCAGGGCGAGGAACTGGGGCTGACCCAGGTCGAGGTCCCGTTCGAGCTGCTCCAGGACCCCGAGGCTATCGCCAACTGGCCGCAGACGCTGAGCCGCGACGGGGTGCGGACGCCGCTTCCGTGGACCGCGAGCGAGGTCGGCCATGGCTTTACGCACGGAACGCCCTGGCTGCCCTTCGGCACCGACCATGCGGCGCTGAGCGTCGACCGGCAGGACGAGGATCCGCACTCGCTGCTCAATTTCACCCGCCGCGCCATCGCGTTGCGCAACGACCATCCGGCGCTGCGCTGGGGCCGGCTCGACATCATCCGCGCCGACGATCACGCGCTGGTGTTCGAGCGGACGCACGAAGGCCAGCGCCTCCGTTGCAGCTTCAATCTCGGCAGCCGCCCGGTCACCTTCGACCGGGACGGTCGGACCCTGTTCGTTACCGGCACGGTCGACGCCGGTGAGGCCGCCGCTTATTCGGCTTCCATCGAGGAACTCTGACCCCCATGCGTTTCCTTCTTGCCCTGCTGGCGCTGGTCGCCGCCGTCCCCGCCTTCGCCCAGTCGCCGACGGTGGCGCAAGCGACGTCGCCCTCGGGAGTCCTGAAGCTCACGGTCACGCTCAACGGCGAGGGACGGATCGGCTATGCGGTCAGCCGCGGGGCGACCCCGGTCATTGCCGAAAGCCACCTCGGCTTCCTCCTCACCGACGGCCCGCAGCTGCTGCGCAACTTCGAGCTTCGCGACACCGCGCGGCGCAGCGTCGACGAGACCTGGCAGCAGCCGTGGGGCGAGTGGCGCAACGTGCGCGACCGCCACGAGGAGCTGGCGCTCACCTTCCAAGAGAAGGACAAGCTCAAGCGGACCCTGCGCGTGCGTTTCCGCATCTTCGATGATGCGGTCGCCTTCCGCTACGAAATGCCCGAGCAGTCCAACCTCAAGACCGCGCGGATCGCCGAGGAGCTGACCCAGTTCCAGCTGGTCGAGCCGGGCGAGGCCTGGTGGGCGCCGGCGTTCGAGAGCAACCGCGAGGAATATCTCTACAACCACACGCCGATCGACGGCATCGGCACCGCCCAGACGCCCTTCACGATGAAGACCGCGAGCGGCCTCCACGTCGCGATCCACGAGGCGGCGCTGGTCGACTATTCGGGCATGAACATCGCGCGGGTCCAGGGCGGGCTGCTGAAGGCGGTGCTGACGCCGTCGTCGAGCGGCGCCAAGGTCGTTCGCGACACGCCCTTCGAGACCCCGTGGCGCGTGATCCTGGTCACCGCCGACGCCCCCGCGCTCTACCGCGCGAACACGGTGTTTCTGAACTTAAACGAGCCCAACAAGCTCGGAGATGTGAGCTGGGTCCGCCCGCGCCGCTACATGGGTATCTGGTGGGGGATGCACCTCGACACGCAGAGCTGGGCGACCGGGCCCAAGCATGGCGCGACCACCGCTTACGCCAAGAAGATGATCGATTTCGCGGCGAAGAACGGCTTCACCGGGCTGCTGGTCGAAGGCTGGAACAAGGGCTGGGACGGCGACTGGTTCGCGACCGGCGACGACTTCTCCTTCACCGAGGCGACTCCCGATTTCGACATCAAGGCGGTCGCGGCCTACGGCCTGAAGCGCGGGGTGCATCTCATCGGGCACCACGAGACCAGCGCCAACATCGCGCACTACGAAAGCCAGCTCGAGGCCGGGCTCGATTTCGCGAAATCGATCGGCGAGGACACGATCAAGACCGGCTATGTCGCCGACGCGGGCGGCGTTCAGGCGGTGGATGCTGAGGGGCGCAAGACCTTCGAATGGCACGAGGGCCAGGTGATGAGCCGCCACCACCTCAAGGTCGTGACCGAGGCCGCCAAGCGCCACATCGCGATCAACGCGCACGAGCCCATCAAGGACACGGGCCTGCGCCGCACCTATCCCAACTGGATCAGCCGCGAAGGCCAGCGGGGCATGGAATATAACGCCTGGGGCGTGCCCAAGAACCCGCCGGGCTACGACGCGACCCTGGTGTTCACCCGGATGCTCGGCGGGCCGATGGACTTCACCCCCGGCATCCTCAGCCTGATGGGCCGCGGCAACACGCCGATCCCGTCGACGCTTGCACGTCAGCTGGCCTATTACGTCGTGCTCTATTCGCCGATCCAGATGGCCGCCGACCTGCCCGAAAATTACGAGGCCAATGCCGGCGCGTTCCAGTTCATCAAGGATGTCGCGACCGACTGGGACGACACGCGGATGCTGGCGGGCGACGTCGGACAATATGCGGTGTTCGCGCGCAAGGAGCGCGGAAAGCCGACCTGGTTCATGGGCGGCCTCACCAACGAGGAAGGCCGCGACCTCGACCTGCCGCTGACCTTCCTCGATGCCGCCGCGCGCTACCGGGCCGAAATCTATCGCGACGGCGATGGTGCCGACTTCCGCACCAACCCTCGCGCCATTGCGATCGAGAAGAAGGAGCTGCGCAGCACCGACCGGCTCAAGCTCCGGATGGCGCCGGGCGGCGGCTTCGCGATCCGGCTGGTCAAGGTCGGCAAGTGATGCGCGGCCTCTTTGCCTTCCTGCTCCTGCTGGTGGCGGCGGCGAGCCCGGCAGCGGCGGCGGACGATGGCCGGTTCGTCGAGCGCGACGTCGCTTCCTCGGCCTTCGGGCCGATCCACGTCACGCTGTGGCTGCCGCCCGGCTACGACCGCGACACGGGCCGCCGTTATCCGGTCGTCTACATGCAGGACGCCCAGAACCTGTTCTTCCTCGACCGCTCGAACTTCCGGAAGGTGTGGGCGGCGGACAAGGCGGCGCTGGGCCTCATTCGCAGCGGCAAGGTCGCGCCCTTCATCATCGTCGGCATCGATCAGCCGGGCAAGGAGCGCTACCAGCGCTACTTCCCGGTCAAGGTGCCGAGCGAGCCCATGCGCGAGTTCATCGCCAAGGGGGCGGGACCGCTGCAGGGCGACGGCTATGTCGCCTTCATGGCCGATGAGCTGAAGCCCCTGATCGACCGCGATTATCGAACCCGCCCACAGCCGCGCTTCACAGCCATTGCCGGGAGCAGCATGGGCGGCCTCATCAGCATCTATACGCTCGCCGAGCGGCCCGACGTGTTCGGCAAGGCAGCGGCGGTGTCGACCCACACGCCGCTGATCGACCCCGACATGCTCGGCAAGGCGCCGGGGCTCGCCGCGACGATCCAGGGCAGCTGGCGCAATTATCTCTATCACCAGCTCGGGGCACCCAAGGGCCGCAAGCTGTGGATGGATCATGGCACCGCGACGCTCGACCAATATTACGCACCCTACCAAAGCGTGGTCGACGCCGAGATCCATCGGCTCGGCTGGACCGACAAGCAGTTCCGCACCCGGGTCTATCCGGGCGCCGAGCATGAGGAAAATGCCTGGGCGCGCCGCCTGCCCGAGATTTTCGGCTGGCTGCTGAGCGACTGGAAGCCGTGACCCGACCACCGCCGGCATCGGTCATCATCCTCGGCGGGGGAACGGCGGGCTGGATGGCCGCCAACCTGCTCCAGAAGCGCTGGGGGTCGGCGGGCACCATCATCACCCTCATCGAAAGCAGGGACATCGGCATCATCGGGGTGGGCGAGGGCTCGACCCCGCAACTGAAGGCCTTCTTCGACGAGCTCGGGATCGCCGAGGCCGAATGGATGCCGCGCTGCAACGCGACCTACAAGGCGGGGATCGAATTCGCCGGCTGGTCCGACCGGCCCGGCTACGAGCGCTATTTCCACCCCTTCGCGACCGCGGTCGATCCGTTCACCGAACCGACCTTCTTCACGGCGACCGCCCTTCGTCGGCGAGGCGGCGACGTGCCCGCGCACCCCGATCCCTATTTCCTGGCGACCCGGATCGCGCGCGAGGGCCGGGCCCCGCTGGCACCCGCCAATTTCCCGTTCGACATCGGCTACGGCTATCATTTCGACGCTTACCTCGTCGGAGCCACCCTGCGCGACTTCGCGGTGGCGAGCGGGGTCCGCCACGAGACCGCAACCATCGCCGAGGTCAGCCTCGACGAGAGCGGCGACATCGCCAGCCTGCGATCCGACGATGGACGGACCTTCGCCGCCGACCTCTATCTCGATGCGAGCGGCTTTCGCGCGACGCTGATCGAAGGCGCATTGAAGGAGCCGCATCGCGGCTTCGGCGAGAACCTGTTCAACGACAGCGCGGTGGTCACCCCGACCCCCCTCCCCGCCGCAGGCGCGAGGGCGATGACCTCGGCCACCGCCGCCAGCGCGGGCTGGATCTGGCACATCCCGCTGACCAGTCGCGCGGGCAACGGCTATGTCTATTCGAGCCGGTATCTCGACCGCGATGACGCCGCCGCCGAGCTTCGCCGCCACTGCGGCCTCGCCGAAGACGCCGAGGTCCGTCACCTGTCGATGAAGTGCGGCCGGGCCGAGCGGAGCTGGGTCAGGAACTGCCTCGCCATCGGACTTGCCCAGGGCTTCCTCGAACCGCTCGAGGCGACCGCGCTCCATATCGTGCTGGCGACGGTGAAGGGCTTCACCGCGGCGTGGGAGCAGGACGATCGCGACGGCTTCAACGCCGCCATCGCCCGCCGCTACGAGGGCATTCGCGACTATATCGTCTGCCACTATCGCACCGCGCAGCGGCGCGACACCGACTATTGGCGCGATGCGACCAGCCACGATCGCCTCAGCGACAGCCTCAAGCAGCTGATCACGACCTGGTTCACCGGCGGCGATCTCGAGGCCGAGGTGCACAGACAGGAAATTGCGGCTTATTACGCCCCCATGTCCTGGCACGTGATGCTCGCCGGCTACGGCAATTTCCCGCCCGACGAGCGCGCCCGGCCCCTGCCCGCGAGCCCGGTCGACCTCGACGCGGTCGAGCGTTTCGTCCACGGCTGCGCGCTCAACTTTCCCACCCACGCGGAGGCGCTGTCGCGCCTCTCCGCCGCATAGGTTTCGCGATGCCCGACAAGGCCACGACCCTGATCCTCTTCGGCGCGACCGGCGATCTTGCCGCGCGCATGCTCCTGCCCTCGCTCTACGGGCTGGTCCTCGACGACCTCCTGCCGCCGAGCCTCAGGATCGTCGCGACGGCGCGCTCGGCGCATGACGATGCGAGCTTCCGCGCGCTGGCACGGACCGCGCTCGCCGAGCATGTCCCGGCCGCCTTCTTCGACGAGGCCGCCGCCGACCGCTTCCTCGAGCGGGTGACCTATGTCACGCTCGATGCGACCGACGCCGCAGGCTATCAGCGGCTGGCCGAGGCCGCGGGGACCCCGGGCGAGACCGCCATCTTCCTCTCGACCGCGCCCTCCTTGTTCAAGCCGACCATCGACAATCTCGCCGCGGTCGGCCTTGCCGGCGACCATGTCCGGCTCGCCCTCGAGAAGCCGCTCGGCTCCGACCTCGCCTCGAGCCGCGAGATCAACGACGCGGTCGCCTCGGCCTTCCCCGAGGAGCGGACCTTCCGGATCGACCATTATCTCGGCAAGGAGACGGTCCAGAACCTGCTGGCCCTGCGCTTCGCCAACCTGCTGTTCGAGCCGGTGTGGAGCTCGAACCACATCGACCATGTCCAGATCACGGTCTCCGAGACGATCGGGCTCGAGGGCCGCGGCGACTATTATGACGGGGCCGGCGCGCTTCGCGACATGGTCCAGAACCACATGCTCCAGCTCCTCGCCCTGGTCGCGATGGAGCCGCCCTCCGCCTTCGACGCGACCGCGGTGCGCGACGAGAAGGTGAAGGTGCTCCGCTCGCTCCGTCCGATGCGGGTCGAGGACAGCGTCACCGGCCAATATGGCTCGGGCGCGGTCACGGGCAAGCCGGTCGGAAGCTATGTCGAGGACCTGGGCCGCGCGAGCGAGACCGAGACCTTCGTGGCCTTGAAGGCGCATGTCGACAACTGGCGGTGGGCGGGCGTTTCCTTCTACCTGCGCACCGGCAAGCGCTGCCCCGAGCGGCGGACCGAGATCACCATCCAGTTCAAATGCGTGCCCCACTCGATGTTCGCCGGCCGCGGCGCGACCTCGACCCCCAACCGGCTGGTGATCTCGATCCAGCCCGAGGAGAACATCACCCTCGAGCTGATGGCCAAGCGTCCGGGCCTCGACCGGGGCGGGATCCGGTTGCAGGAAGTGCCGCTGGCAATCGGCCGGGCCGACGCTTTCGAGGATACCCGCCGACGGATCGCCTACGAGCGGCTGCTGCTTGATCTCATCGAGGGCGATCCCACCTTGTTCGTGCGCCGCGACGAGGTGGAGGCCCAGTGGCAGTGGATCGACGGGATCCGTGCCGCCTGGGCCAGCGCCGGGCAAAAGCCCCGGCCTTATGCTTCGGGGACCTGGGGGCCGTCGGCCGCCATCGCGTTGATCGAGCGTGATGGGAGAAGCTGGAATGACTAGGCTCGACCCGCGGATCGCCCGCGTCACCGACCGCATCATCGAGCGGTCGAAGCCGGGCCGCGCGCGCTATCTTTCGCTGATGGCCGAGCAGGCCGAGCGCGGCATCTCGCGCGGGCGGATGAGCTGCGGCAATTTCGCGCATGGCTTCGCCGCGGCGGAGGGCGACAAGGACCGGATCCGGACCATCGCCGGGCCCAATCTCGGGATTGTCACCGCCTATAACGACATGCTTTCGGCGCATCAACCCTATGCCCGCTTCCCCGAGCAGATGAAGATCTACGCCCGCGAGGTCGGCGCCAGCGCGCAGGTCGCGGGCGGGGTCCCCGCCATGTGCGACGGGGTCACGCAGGGGCAGGACGGCATGGACCTGTCGCTGTTCAGCCGCGACGTCATCGCGATGAGCACCGCGGTGGCCTTGAGCCACGGCATGTTCGAGGGTGCGGCGCTCCTCGGCATCTGCGACAAGATCGTGCCCGGCCTCCTGATCGGGGCGCTCCGTTTCGGGCACCTGCCGATGCTGCTGGTCCCCGGCGGACCGATGCCCTCGGGCCTGCCCAACAAGGAAAAGCAGCGGATCCGGCAGCTCTATGCTGAGGGCAAGGTCGGGCGCGACGAACTGCTCGCCAGCGAAAGCGCAAGCTATCATTCGCCCGGCACCTGCACTTTCTACGGCACCGCCAACAGCAACCAGATGATGATGGAGCTGATGGGGCTGCATGTGCCAAACAGTGCCTTCGTCGCGCCCAATACGCCGCTTCGCTCGCGCCTGACCCAGGCCGCGGTCCACCGGCTCGCCGAGCTGGCCGAACGCAAGGACCGGCCGCTGTCGGCCTGTGTCGACGAGCGCGCGATCGTGAATGCGATCATCGGCCTGCTCGCGACCGGCGGATCGACCAACCACGCCATCCATCTGCCGGCGATCGCGCGGGCGGCGGGAATCCTGGTCGACTGGGAGGATTTCGACGAGCTGTCGGCCGCGGTTCCCCTGCTGGCGCGGGTTTATCCCAATGGCTCGGGCGACGTGAACGACTTCCATTATGCGGGCGGGATCGCCTTCGTCGCGCGCGAGCTGGGCGCGGCGGGACTGCTCCACACCGACATCCTGACCGCGGGCGCGGACGACTTCTCGGCCTGGTCGTCGCACCCCGAGATGGATGGCGACAGCCTCGTCTGGCGCGAGGTCACCGAGAGCCGCAACGACACCATGCTGCGGACCGTCGCCGAGCCCTTCCTGCCCGACGGAGGCATGCGGCTGGTCAAGGGCAATCTCGGCCGGGCGACCTTCAAGACCAGCGCGGTCGATCCCGACCGCTGGACGATCGAGGCACCGGCCCGGATCTTCTCCGACCAGGGCGAGGTGCTGAAGTCCTTCCAGGCGGGCGAACTCGACCGCGACGTGGTGGTCGTGGTCCGCTTCCAGGGCCCCCGCGCCAACGGCATGCCCGAGCTCCACAAGCTGACCCCGACGCTGGGCGTGCTGCAGGACCGCGGCCACCGCGTGGCGCTGGTCACCGACGGACGGATGTCGGGCGCGAGCGGCAAGGTGCCGGCCGCCATTCACGTCTCCCCCGAGGCGCTGGGCGGCGGCCCGCTCAGCCGCCTGCGCGACGGCGACATCGTCCGCCTGTCGGGCGAGGACGGAAGCCTCGAGGCGGTCGGGGTCGATCTTTCGGCCCGCGATCCCGCGGCGGCCCTGCCCCCGCCGCAAGGCACCGGCCGCGAGCTGTTCGCGCTGATGCGCGGCGCCGCCGACGATGCCGAGCGCGGTGCGTCGGCCATGCTTCACCTGATGGAAACCGAACAGGCATGAGCCGCCAGATCGTTGCCGCCGACATAGGCGGGACCCACGCCCGCTTTGCCCTCGCCACCTTGGATGGTGGCCGGGTCGCCACGCTCGACGAACCGGTCACCCTCAAGACCGCCGATCATGGCAGCTTCCAGCTCGCCTGGGAGGAATTCGGCCGACGCGTCGGTGCCCCGCTTCCGGCCGCGCTCGCGATCAGCTTCGCCGGGCCGGTGGGAGGCGAATTGCTCAAGCTCACCAACAACCCCTGGGTGATCCGCCCCGCGCTCATCCCCGAGAAACTCGGGGCGACCGACTATGTGGTGGTCAACGACTTCGGCGCGGTCGCGCATGCGGTCGCGGCGTTCGAACGCGACGCCTATCTCCACCTCTGCGGCCCCGACGAGCCGCTTCCCGCCGAGGGCATGATCACCATCCTCGGGCCCGGCACCGGGCTCGGGGTCGCGGGCCTGCTGCGAAAGGACGGCAGCTACCAGGTGATCGAAACCGAAGGCGGCCATGTCGACTTCGCCCCGCTCGACGCGCTCGAGGACCGCATCCTGGTCGAGCTTCGCCGCAGCTTCCGCCGGGTCTCGGTCGAGCGGATCCTGTCGGGCCGCGGCCTGATGAACCTCTACGAAGCCCTCGCCGCGATCGAGGGCCGGCCGGCGGCGATCCACGACGAGAAGGAATTGTGGGGCGCGGCGCTGGCCGGAAGCGACAGCCTTGCCGCCGCCGCGCTCGACCGCTTCTGCCTGACACTGGGCGCGGTCGCCGGCGACCTTGCGCTGGCGCAGGGCGCGGCCGCCGTGGCCATCGGTGGCGGGCTCGGCTTCCGATTGAAGGACCATCTTCCGCGCTCGGGTTTCCGGGACCGCTTCATCGCCAAGGGCCGCTTCGAGCGGCGGATGGACGGCCTTCCGGTCAAGCTCATCACCCATCCCCAGCCCGGCCTGTTCGGCGCGGCCGCGGCCTTTGCGAAAGCCTTCCCATGCTGATCGATCAGGTAATGCAGGCCGCCCCGGTGATCCCGGTGCTGGTGATGAACGGCGAGCATGATCCCGCCGAGCTGGCGAACGTGCTGGTCGAGGCGGGCCTGCCGGTGCTCGAGGTGACGCTGCGGACCCCCGACGCGCTCGACGCCGTGCGCGCCATGGCCAAGGTCCCGGGCGCGATCGTCGGCGCGGGGACCGTGCTCAACCCCCGCCAGCTCGACGCCGCGCAGGAAGCCGGCGCGCAATTCATCGTCGCGCCCGGCCTGACCGAGCCGCTGACCCGCGCCGCGCAGGCGAGCGGGATCGCCTATCTGCCGGGCGTCGCCACCGCGGGCGGCATCATGCGCGGGCTCGACCTCGGGCTCGAGCGGTTCAAATTCTTCCCGGCCGAGGCGGCGGGCGGCCTCCCCGCTTTGCGCTCGCTGGCGGCCCCGTTTGGCGCGGTGCGCTTCTGCCCGACCGGCGGGATCACCGAGGCGACCGCGCCCGACTGGCTGGCCGAGCCCGCCGTGACCTGCATCGGCGGCAGCTGGCTGGTGAAGAAGGGTCTGTCGCTCGCCGAGATCGGCGCGCTCGCGGCGCGGGCGGGCGCGCTCCGGGCGCGCTGATCGCAAAAAAATCAGGAATTGGCGGAGAGGGTGGGATTCGAACCCACGGTACCCGTGAAGGCACGCCGCATTTCGAGTGCGGTGCTTTCGACCACTCAGCCACCTCTCCGCAGTGAGAAACGAGGCACCGGCCGGACGGCCGGGGGTCGCGGCGGGTCCCTAGCAGCGCCTTTCGGACTTGCCTAGCGCCAATTGGCCCATCGGCCAGCTGTCGCGATTATGCGCGAAAGCGTTGATGGCGGCATGAACACGATCGTCATCGGGGCTTCAGGCGGAATCGGCGCGGCGCTGGCCGGGCAGCTCGAGGCGCGCGGCGAGACGGTCCATCGTCTGTCGCGCCGGGACGGCGGGATCGACCTTGCCGACGAGGCCAGCATCCGCGCCGCCGCCGCGTCGGTCCCGTTCGAAGCCCTCGACCGGCTGATCGTCGCGACCGGCATGCTCCACCACGAGGGAATCAAGCCCGAGCGTTCACTGCGCGATCTCGACGCGGGCCAGTTGCAGCGAAGCTTCCTCGTCAACGCAATCGGACCCGCGCTGGTGCTGCGCCATTTCACGCCCCTGCTGCGCAAGGACGGGGTCACGCGCACCGCTCTCCTGTCGGCGCGGGTCGGGAGCATCGCCGACAATCGCCTCGGCGGCTGGTACGGCTACCGGGCGAGCAAGGCGGCGCTCAACCAGTTCGTCCGCTCGGCCGCGATCGAGATCGCCCGCACCCGCCCCCAGGCGGTGGTGGTGGCGCTGCATCCGGGAACGGTCGACACGGCGATGAGCCGGCCCTTCCAGGCCAATGTCGCGCCCGGCAAGCTGTTCACCCCCGACCATTCGGCCGAGCGACTGCTCGCGGTGCTCGACGGCCTCGGCCCAAAAGATAGCGGCGGCTTCTTCGACTGGAAGGGTGAGGCCATTCCCTTCTGACGCCCTTGCGGCGACGGCGCGAGGCCCTAAGTTGGAGCCATGCCGCGTGCCACCCATATTCCCCTGACGAGCGACATTCCGGCCCCGCCGATTGCTCGCGCCCGCTTCGGTATCGGCGAAGTGGTCCGGCACCGACTGCTCGATTTCCGCGGCGTGATCTTCGACGTCGATCCGGTCTTCGCCAACAGCGAGGAATGGTATCAGGCGATTCCTGCCGAAATCCGGCCGGCCAAGGACCAGCCTTTCTATCACCTGCTCGCGGAGAATGGCGAGGGCAGCTACGTCGCCTATGTCTCGCAGCAGAACCTCGTCGCCGACGACGAGGATGAGCCGGTCGACCATCCCGCCATCGACAACCTGTTCGAGGCGTTCGAGCCGGGCCGCTACAAGCTGCGCCCCGAGCATCGCCACTAGGTCATCGTGAACAAGGGGGGAGCAGCCGGGCTGCCCCCCTTCCCTCGCATCAGAAATCGACGCTGATCCGGCCGTAGAGGAAGCGGCCGTTGAAACCGAACGGCGAGAAGCCGCTGTACGGCAGGTAGTAGGCGTCGATCGGATAATTGCCGCCGACGGTGGCCGGGCGCGGCCCGGTCGGGCGGCGCGACGGATAGACGTCAAACAGGTTGTTGGCACCAGCCGCGAACTGGACGCGGTCGATCGAAAAGCGAAGCTCGAGGTCGGTGATCCACTTGGGCGCGAGGAACAGGTCGTCGGGCCCATAGTCGGTGAGGCTGGTCGGGTTGGCGATCGGCGCCGCGGCGCCCGGTGCCACCACCTTGCCGAAGCGGGTGGTTCGGGCGGTGATCCCGAGCTTGCCGAGCGTGCCGTCGGCCGACAGCACCACCTTGTTCTTGGGCTGGCCCTTCTCGAAGCGGATGCCCTCGACACGGCCGAACAGCACCAGCCCCGGAATCTGCGCCAGCGGCCCGAGGTTGTTGAGGCGCTTGTCGATCTTGTTGTTCGACGCGTTGAAGGCGGCCGACAGCGACCAGTTGCCGATGGCCCCGGCGCGGAAGCGATAGGTGCCGACGATGTCGACGCCCTCGGTGGTGGTGTCGAGCCCGTTGATGAAGAAGCGGGCCGCGCCGAAGCCAGACAGGCTGTTGGCCGCAAGGATCGCCTGCACCGCATTGTTCTGCGCGGTGGTGCCGCTGCCGAAGGCGCCGAGGTTCTCGGTGAGGACGATCCGGTCCTTCAACTTGATATGGTAGTAATCGGCGGTGATCGTCAGGCCCTGGAGCGGGTTGACCGAGACGCCGGCCGAGACGTTGACCGACTTTTCGGGCTTGAGGTCGCGGGCGCCGAGCGCGCGCGAGACCGCCGAATTGACCGGGAAGGTCACGATGTCGACCGGCAGGCCGTTGATGAAGTTGGTCGAGAATCCGGTGAAATATTGCTGCTGCAGCGAGGGCGCGCGGAAGCCGGTCGAGATCGATCCGCGCAGCGCGAGCGCGGGGACGATCGCGTAGCGCAGCGCGAGCTTGCCGTTCACCGTGCTTCCGAAGTCCGAATATTTCTCGGCGCGGCCGGCGAGCGTGGTGGTGAAGCCCGGCAGCGGATCGGTGTCGAGCTCGACATAGCCCGCGACACTGCTCCGGCTCTTGCTGAGCTTGGCGTAGGCCGGAATGCCCGGGAAGCCCTGCGCACCGAAGGGCGCGGCGCGGCCCGGGAAGCTGCAGACGCCGGTGCCGGCATTGTAGACGCCGCCCAGCGTGGTGCAGTTGGCCGAGGTCGTGGTGACCGGCGCAATGAACAGGGGGCCGGCGGCATAGGATTCGACCTGGCCGGGCCGCTCGGAGAAGTTGTCGCGGCGATATTCGGTCCCGAAGGCGACCGACAGCGGCTTGGCGAAGCCCGCCTCGAATTCGCGCGAGACGTCGAGGTTGGCGGTGAACTGGTTGAAGCGCAGCCCGCCGCTGTCGAAGCTCGTCGGGCTGTTGCGGCCGTAGGAGGTATTGAGGCTGTTCTCGGTCCGGTAGTCGATCTGGTTGTGGCCGTAGACGCCCGACAGGTCGACGTTCCAGCCCGACAGTTCGCCGCGGAAGCCCGCCGCCGCCGCCCAATCCTTGTAGACCGAGGCGATCTCGGGGAGGAAACCGTCGGGCGTCAGCGCGGTGAAGTTGGCGTTGGTGGGGCTCGTCGCCGGGGTCAGGGTCGAGAAGTCGCGGTTGTTGACCGACGACTGCTGGCGCCAGTTGGCGGCCGAGCGGCCCTTGCGATGGGCGAAGGTCGCGAAGCTGTAGAATTCCCAGCCGCTGTCGCCGATCGGCGCGGCCATGTTGGCGATGAGGTTGAGGTCGCGCGTCTTGGGGTCGCCGAAACGGAAGTTCTGGCGGTTGAAGGTCAGCTCGCGCGGATCGATCGCCGAGGTCGGGCGGATGTAGTTGGGGCGGACGTCGGGGCCGGCGCGGTTGGTGTTGTCGCGGTCGCGGAATTCGCCGGTCAGGTTGATGTAACCCGAGCCCATCGGAATCCCGACATTGACCCCGGCGGTGAAGATCGCGCCATCCTTGATCTTGCGCGAGGCACCATAGGTCCCGGCGAGGATCCGGCTGTCGCGGCTGTCGAGGACCGCGGTGCCGCCGACATTGGTCAGCGCCTCGAGTTCGGGGACGTCCTCGAGCTGGGTGATATACTTGCCGTAGCTGACCTGCGCCTTGCCGCCGCTCGGGCTCTTGCGCAGGCGGACGTTGATGACGCCGGCGATGGCGTCCGAGCCATATTGCGAGCTCGCGCCGTCGCGCAGCACCTCGATCCGGTCGATCGCGAGCGCGGGGATGTTGTTCAGGTCGACCGCGGTGCTGCCGCGACCGACGGTGCCGTTGATGTTGAGCAGCGAGGAGACGTGGCGGCGTTTGCCGTTGACCAGCACCAGGGTCTGATCGGGCGCGAGGCCGCGCAGGCTGGCCGGGCGGATGACGTCGGTCCCGTCGGCGATCGAGGGCTGCGGGAAGTTGAACGACGGGACGAGGTTGTTCAGCACCTTGTTGGTCTCGCCGAGGCCCGAGGAGGTCAGCGCCTCCTGCCCGAGGACGTCGATCGGGACCGGCGAATCGGCGATGGTGCGGTCGGTCCGGCGGGTGCCGGTGACGATGATGGTGTTGTCGGGCTCGGTCGCACCGGCCTCTTCGGGTGCGGCGACGGCGGTGGTGGGCGCGGGCGGCTGCCGCGGGTCGGTGGCTGCGCTCTGCGCGACGGCGGGTGTGGCCGCGATCAGCGCCAATGGGCTGATGGTGAGAAGAAGCACCGGAGAAATGCGATTGCTCATGGTTCTGGCTCCCTGTTTGCTCCAGGTGCCGCCCCCGGCACCCGCCTTTACTGTCACCCTTCAGTCTTTCCCGCGTGACGCCCCGCGCCAAGCCGGGTTTTTCCGGCCCATTCGCTTTGCCAAGTGACTGATACTTCAACGCAACAACGGATGTTGCACGCACGAAAGAGCCCCGGCGGAGGGGGTCCGCCGGGGCAAGTCTCTCAAGGGGTCAACATGAAAGAGAGGCCGGCCCTCCGGACACGAATGAGCGTCCGGACTGCCGGCCATCCCGATTTGGAATAATCTTGCGTGCTCTGATCAAGACGTCTTCCGTTCGGAACACCGTCAAATTGCCCTCGTCAGCCGAGCGCCGCAAGAGGGGCCCGCGAATAACAAGCCCGATGCAGCGCGGCTTGCAATCATGCAAGTTCATGCTCAATCTCGCGACACAATGAAAATGGATCAGACCGACCGGCGGATCCTCGCCATCCTGCAGGACGACGCGACTCTTCCCGTGGCGGAGGTCGGTGCAAGGGTGGGCCTGTCCCCGACTCCCTGCTGGCGCCGGATCCAGAAGCTGCGCGCCGCGGGGGTGATCGAGCGGACGGTGGCCCTGGTCGATCCGCGCGCGCTCGGCCTTGGCCTCATCGTCTTCATCGAGGTGGAGGCGCGCGACCACAGCCCCGAATGGCAGGAGCGGTTTCTCGCCGGCGTGTCGCGCCTGCCCGAAGTGCTGGAGGTGGTGCGGATGGCGGGCGAGACCGATTACTGGCTGCGGGTCGCCGTCCGCGACATGGGTCATTTCGACAATTTCTATAAGCAGCTGATCGCGGCCGGCCCGCTCAAGAACGTGACCTCGAAGTTCGCGATGGAGCGCTGCAAAAGCTCGACCGCCTATCCGGTCGGTTGACCTTTGGGCCATCCTCTCCTAGGGGGCACGCTTTCCCGCGCGGGTTGGCGCCACGCTGCCGCATGGGTGAGAAATTCCAGGCTTTCGAGCAAAGAAAAGAGAAGAGGCCCATGTTCGCTATCGTGCGCACCGGCGGCAAGCAGTATCGCGTGTCGCCCGGAGACAAGATCGTCGTCGAGAAGCTGGACGGCAATGCCGGTGACAGCATCACCCTCGGCGATATCCTGCTGGCCGGTGAGGGTAGCGATCTCAAGGGCACCGACGGCCTGACCGTCGCCGCCGAGATCGTCGCCCAGGCGAAGGGCGAGAAGGTCGTCGTCTTCAAGAAGCGCCGCCGCCACAACTATCGCCGCAAGGCCGGCCACCGCCAGCAGCACACGATCCTGAAGATCGTGTCGATCGGCGGCGAGAAGGCCAAGTCGGCCGCCCCGAAGAAGGCCGCTGCCCCCGAGGGCAACGAGGCCCCGGCCGCGCCGAAGAAGGCCAAGGCCAAGTCGGCGCCGACCAGCGAGGGCGTCGCCCCCGCCGACGCCGGCACCACCGCCACCGAGGAAGCGACCTCGACTCAGAATGCTGCGCCTGCTAAGAGCAAGGCCAAGAAGACTCCGAAGGCTTAAGAACGATGGCACATAAGAAGGCAGGCGGCTCGTCGCGTAACGGCCGTGATTCCGAGAGCAAGCGCCTGGGCGTGAAGAAGTTCGGTGGCGAGAACGTCGTCGCCGGCAACATCATCGTGCGCCAGCGCGGCACGCGCGTCTATCCGGGCACCAATGTGGGCCTCGGCAAGGATCACACACTCTTCGCCCTTACCGACGGCAAAGTCGCGTTTCGCGACGGCCGCCAAGGCCGCAAGTTCGTCCACGTGGAAGCGCTTATGGCGCCGATTGCGGACGCAGCCGAATAGGGGTTGGTCGATGACGGGCCGCCCCAGGAGGGGGCAGCCCGATACAGGACTTCATCCGAGGACCTGGAAGGGAGAAGAGGGAAGCCCCCTCTTCTCCCTTTCTTTTTCTTCTCCCGATTTTGTCATCTGGCCCCGCTAGCGGGGCCTCGGGGAAGAGAGGTCCGAAGATGTTCGCTCGTACCGAGAGACTGCTGCTGAGACCGGGCTGGGCCGAGGATGCGCCCGCGCTCGCCCGGGCCATTGCCGACGAGGCGATCGTCCGGAACCTCGGCACCGCGCCCTGGCCCTATGGCGAGGCCGAGGCCCACGAGTTCCTGGCCAAGCCGCAGGACATCGTCCTGCCGCGCTTCGTGCTGCTGCGCCGGACCGATGGCGAGCCCGAGCTGATCGGCGCGGCGGGCTTCGACCGCTCGCCCTCGGGCGCGGTGGAGATCGGCTACTGGATTGCCCGCGCGCACTGGGGCCGGGGTTATGCGACCGAGGCGTGCCGGCAGCTGGTCGAGATTGCCCGGACCATCGGGCTCGACCGGCTCGAGGCGTCGCACTTCATCGACAATCCGGCGAGCGGGCGGGTGCTGGAGAAGCTCGGCTTCCGGCCTACCGGGCGGACGGCGCCGCGGCACAGCTGCGCGCGCAACGGCGAGCAGCTGGCGCGCCTGTTCACGCTCGACCTCGGCTGCGAGGAACGGGTGCTGGCGGCCTAGGCCGCCTTGCGGACGCGGCGTGCGGGCGGCTCCTGCCGATAATCGTAGGTCGCGTCCCACCCGCGAATGAGCGCGCGGTCGTCATGCTTCCACGGGTGGAAGCCCGGCAGGAAATAGCCGAGCCAGGCCGCGCCGACCTTGCGGAAGATGCCGGGCCGGCCCCACATCACCCACAGGGCCCCGGCCCAGGCGCGAAGCCCGGTGATCCCGTCCTGGCGGAGCAGTTCGAGCACGCCCTGCGTGCGATGCTGGACGAAGTTGCGGGTGACGAGCAGCATCAGGATGCTCTTCACCTTCCACCGCTTGAACCGGGTCCAGTCCTTGGTCGCCGCAAGCCAGGTGTCGTAGGCGACGCCCTTGTGCTCGATCTCCTCGACCGCATGCCAGCGCCAGAGGTCCGCGGTCGCCTGGTCGGCATTGGCGAGGTGGCGCGGATTGGCCAGCAGCTCGTGCGCGATGATCGCGGTGAAATGCTCGAGCGCCATGGTCGCGGCGAGGTCTAGGATCGGCGGCCGGCCCTTGAGGAGGTCGAGGCTCTCCTGCACGGTCTGCTCGAGCGGCGCGAGGTCGTAGCCGGCCTCGACCGCGCGGCGATTGAAGGCGAGATGCTCGCGGCTGTGGATCACTTCCTGCGTGGTGAAGGCGCGGATCTCGCCCGCCAGTTTCTCGTCGGCCTGGTCGCGGAAGGCGCGGATGCTCTCGATGAAATAGGCCTCGCCCTTGGGGAAGGTGGCGGACAGCGCATTGTAGAGCGCGGTCTCGTATGGCGAGTTGTTGAGCCACCAGCGCGGAGTCTGCTCCTCGCGGCCGAATCGGCGGTCGCGCGGGGTGATCGTCAGGTCTTCCGGGGTGACCGAAACGCGCTCGAGACTTGCCACGCTCATGCGGGTCCTCCAATCGAATGACAGAATCCTATCTGAAGATTGCTTACAAGAATGTCAATAAATGCCCTGACCCGGAAGCGGGTGTCGCCTGAGGAGAGCCGGGCCGCGGCGGTGGCGGCGGCGCGCGACCTGCTCATGCGGGAGGGTGCCGCGGCGGTGACGTTGCAGGCCGTGGCCGCGCGGGTCGGCCGAACCCACGCCAACGTCCTCCATCATTTCGGCTCGGCAGCCGGGCTCCAGCGCGCGCTTGCCGAGGATATCGCGCGAACCGTCTCAAGCTCGATCGAGAGCGCGATCGAGCAGCGCCGCCGCGGCGAGGCGAGCGAGCGCGACGTGATCGACGCCATGTTCGACGCCTTCCGCCGCGACGGCGCGGGCGAACTCATCGGCTGGGTCGCGCTGACCCGCCAGCGCGAGGCGCTCGAGCCGGTGATCGCGACCATCGAGCGGATCATCCGCACCATGCGCGCCGCGGGCGACCCCCGTCCGGTCGACCGGATGACGCTCAGCCTCACCCTGCTGGCGATCGGGGACAGCCTCGCGGGCGAAGAGATCGCGCGGGCCTGCGGGCTCGACCGTGAAGCCGTGCGCGAAGTCGCCGCCGCCCAGATCGAGGGACTTGCCGGCTCGCCCCTGCGCGACTGACGCTTACTGGCGGGCGAAAGGGATGGTCCGGCCGTTCTGGTGGAGGACGACCCGGACGAGCTTGCCGGTTTCCTCCTCGAAGACCAGCCGCGCATCGACCCCGACCGTCCGGAATTCGTTCGGCCCGATCGAATCGAGGGCGATCGGCGGCTGGCCGGTGAGTTGCGCGGTGAGACCGGCGCCGCTCCGCGCGATGGTCATGGTCGCGGGCCCGAAGGCATAGCTTCCGGCCAGGCGGTCGAGCTGCGCCGGGGTCAGCGGCGCGGCGGCGGCCTCGGGTGGAACCGGACCGGTGCGCGCGAGCGTCTCGCCGGCGAGTGCACCATTGGGGTGAAAGGTCATCACCGGCTTGCCGTCCGCGCCCGTCGCGACCGCGAAATAGCTGAGCGAATCGGGACCGTAGAAGAAGCGGTCGCCGCCGGCCCAATAGGCCTCGACCCGGGCACCGTCGGCGCGCTGCGTGTAGAGCTTGCCGTCGCGGGCGAAGAAGCGCCGTTGCCCCCCGGCGCCGCTGTAGACGCCGAACAGCGGTTCGAGCGTCCTCAGGTCCGTCGGCATGGCCTTCAACTCGGGGAAGGGAATGCCGGCGGCTTCGGCCAGCAGCCGCCGGGCGGCGATGCCGGGATTGACCGCGCCGCTGTCGCTGTTGGCCAGCGCGGCGACGAACAGCTTCTTCGAAGGGACATAGATGCTCTCGGTCGAGAAGCCCGGGATGCCGCCGTTATGCCCGATGGCGGCAAGTCCTCGGACGTCGCCGAGCGACAGCCCGAAGCCATATTTCTCGGTCGCCCCCGCCGGCATCGCGGGGGTGATCATCGCCTGGTAGCTGGCGGGCTTCACCACCTTCCCGCCGTGCAGCGCGGCGGCCCACCGGGCGAGGTCCTCGGCCGTCCCGACCAAGGCCCCCGCCCCGCTCGGAACGGTCATGTCGATCTTCTGCGAAGGCCGGTTGCCGCCGGTATAGCTCTCGACCACCGCCGGCCCGGGCTCGCAGCCGCAGCGGATCGACGTGAGCCCGAGCGGACCGGTGATCCGCTCGCGCAGCGCGGCATACCAGGGCTTGCCCGACAGTTTCTCGACGATCGCCGACAGGAGCACGTAACCCGTGTTGTTGTAGCGAAACTGGGTGCCGGGCGCGAAATCCATCGGCATGTCGCGGGTGACGTCGATCAATTGCCGCGTGGTGATCGCCCGCGCGGTATTCGCCTCGGCCATGAAGCCCGGCTTGCTGGTATAGCTGGGGATCCCCGACGTGTGATTGAGCAGTTGGCGGACGGTGACCTTGTGCCAGGCCTCCGGCGTTTCGGCGGGGAGCAGCTTGCCGAGATCGTCGTCGAGCCCGAGCCGGCCATCCTCGACATATTTGAGGACCAGGGCGGCCGTGAACTGCTTGCTGATCGAGGCGTAGCGGAAGAGGCTCGCGGGGGCCAAGGGCGCGCCGGTGGCGAGGTTGGCCTTGCCCGCTGCGCCGCGCCAGACGACCCGCCCATTCTCGCTCACGACGGCGACGATGCCCGGTCCGTCGGCCGGGGCAGCGCTCGCGAGGACCGCAGAAGCCCGCGCCGGAAAGCCTGGCGGCGTCGCATCGGCAGCTGTCGCCGCCGCCACCATCATCGCACCCATCGCCACCAGTCGCATCACGCACCCCCGGAAAAAGTCAGGGGTGTGCTATAGCGACAATACAGCAGGGTCAATGGCAGCGATTGGCCGCCGCCGCATCGTGCCGATCCAAGGGGGAAGGATCACAGGCTGGCGGCGGCGGCCCGGAATGCCATGCAGGGGAACAGGCATGTCCGTTGCCTTCCCAATGCCCGCTTTGGAATGGATGGTCTAACAACTTAGACTTGTTGTATTGATTGACTGAACCGATGACAGCCTATCTCCCCACCCTCCGCCAGCTCCAGTATCTGGTCGCGCTTCACGACCATGGTCACTTCGGCCGCGCCGCCGAGAGCTGCTTCATCACCCAGAGCACCCTGTCCGCCTCGCTGCGCGAGCTCGAGTCGCTGCTCGGCTCGACCCTCGTCGAGCGGTCGCGGCGGGTGCTGCGCTTCACGCCGCTCGGCAACCGGATCGTCGCCAAGGCCCGGCTGGTGCTGCGCTCGGCCGAGGAACTTGCCGACATGGCGCAGGCCGAGCGCGAGCCGCTGACCGGCGAACTGCGGATGGCGGTGATCCCGACCATCGCGCCCTTCCTGCTGCCCCCGCTCCTGCCGCGGCTGCGCGCCGAACATCCGCAACTGAAGCTGTTCCTGCGCGAGGAGCCGAGCGCCACGGCCTGCGACAGCCTTCACCGGGGGCTGGTCGACTGCGTGCTCCTGGCGATGCCGTTCGACTGCGGCGACATCGACCATGACGCGCTGTTCGAAGACCGCCTGCTGATCGCCTCGGCCGCCGGCGAACTTTCGGGCGACGAGATCCGTCCCGACGAGATCACCGCGGCGCGCATGCTGCTGCTCGAGGACGGGCATTGCCTCAAGGACCATGCGCTGGCGGCCTGCAACCGGCCCGAAATGCGCTCCTCGGCGATGATCCTCGGCACCTCGCTGCACACACTGGTGCAGATGGTCGACAACCGGCTCGGCGTGACCTTGGTCCCGCAAATGGCGGTCGAGGCGGGACTGCTCGACGGGACCGGGGTCGAAGTGCGGACCCTGGTATCCGAGGACGCCCGGCGAAAGATCGCGCTCGTATGGCGGCAGGGCAGCCCGCGCGAACCTGAATTCCGGCTGCTCGCAGAGGAATTGCGCCGCCTCCGGTACCCATGAAAAAGGGGCCGGCGGATCGCTCCGCCGGCCCCTCGCTCGTGATGCCAGGACTCAGGCGCCGACGGACGATCCGTCGCCGGCCTGGTCAGCCGACACCTTGCGCGCGGGCAAGAGGTCGAAGCGGTCGGCGTTCATGACCTTGACCCAGGCCTTGATGAATTGCTGCACGAACAGCGCCTCATTGCCCTTCTCGGCATAGACTTCGGCGGTGGCGCGAAGCTGCGAGTTGGAACCGAAGATGAGGTCGGTGCGGGTCGCCTTCCACTTCGGGGTCTTGCCGGCGCGGGTGAAGCCGATGAACTCCTCGTCGCTCGACGAATCGACCAGTTCCCAGAAGGTGTCGTTGTCGAGCAGGTTGACGAAGAAGTCGGTGGTCAGCTGACCCTTGCGGTCGGTGAACACGCCTTCCGGACGGTCACCATGGTTGGCGCCGAGGACGCGAAGACCGCCGACCAGCGCCGTCATCTCCGGCGCCGACAGGCCGAGCAGGGCGGCACGGTCGAGCAGCAACTCCTCCGTCCGCACCGGCTGGTGAGTCTTCAGATAGTTGCGGAAGCCGTCCGCCTGCGGCTCCATCCACTTGAAGCTGTCGACGTCGGTCCACTCCTGCGTCGCATCGCCGCGGCCGCCCTGGAAGGGCACGGTGACGTTGAAGCCGGCATCGCGCGCCGCCTTCTCGACCGCGGCCGATCCGGCAAGGACGATGGCGTCGGCCATGCTGAGCTCACCGCGCAGCTCGTCGATCTTGGCCAGCACGGGCTTCAGCTCAGCGGGCTCATTGACCTCCCAGCTGATCTGCGGCTCCAGGCGAATGCGCGCGCCATTGGCGCCGCCGCGATGATCCGACCGGCGGTAGGTCGAGGCCGAAGCCCAGGCCGTCTTGACCAGCTGCCCGATGGTGAGGCCGGACTCGAGGATCGCCTTGCTGAACCGCTCGACCTCGGCCTTGCTGGGCTCGCGGCCTTCGGGGACCGGATCCTGCCAGATCAAAGTCTCTTCCGGCACTTCCGGCCCGAGGTAGCGGATCTTCGGCCCCATGTCGCGATGGGTGAGCTTGAACCACGCGCGGGCGAAGGCATCGTCGAGCGCCGCCTGGTCGTCCTTGAAGCGGAGCGAGATCTCGCGGAACTCGGGGTCCATCTTCAGCGCCATGTCGGCGGTGGTCATCATGGTCGGCACGCGCTTGCTCGGGTCACGCGCGTCGGGAGCGAGGTCCTCGGGGTCCGGATTGACCGGCTGCCACTGCTTGGCACCCGCCGGGCTCTCGACCAGCTCATAGTCATATTTGAAGAGCAGGCGGAAATAGTCACCGCCCCACTTGGTCGGATTGTTGGACCAGCTGCCTTCGATGCCACTGGTGGTGATGTGGCCGGCACCGATCTCCTCCTCGTCGGTGAGCCAGCCGAGGCCCTGGAGGTGGATGCTTTCGGACGCCGGGTTCTTGCCGAAGCTCTCCGCCGGCTTCGCACCATGCGCCTTGCCGAAGGCGTGACCGCCGGCGGTCAGCGCGACCGTCTCCTCGCTGTTCATCGCCATGCGGCTGAAGGTCGCCTTCATGTCCCGCGCCGACTGGAGCGGGTCGGGGTTGCCGCCCGGACCCTCCGGATTGACGTAGATGAGGCCCATCTGGATCGCCGCCAGCGGCCCCTCGAGCTCGGTCGCCTCCTCGGTGATGCGGGTCGGAGCGCCGTCGCTGACCCACAGCTCCTCGGTGCCCCAGAAGGTGTCGCCCTCGCTCTGGTAGACGTCCTTGCGGCCACCGGCGAAGCCGAACACCGGGCCGCCCATGCTCTCGATCGCGACATTGCCGGCGAGGATGAAGAGGTCGGCCCAGCTGATGTTCTTCCCGTACTTCTGCTTGATCGGCCAGAGCAGCCGGCGGGCCTTGTCGAGATTGCCGTTGTCAGGCCAGCTGTTGAGCGGCTCGAAGCGCTGCTGGCCGCTGTTCGCGCCGCCGCGGCCATCGGTCACTCGGTAGGTGCCGGCCGCGTGCCAGGCCATGCGGATCATGAAGGGGCCATAATGGCCATAGTCCGCCGGCCACCACGGCTTGCTGTCGGTCATCAGCGCGGTGAGGTCGCGCTTCAGGGCGTTGTAGTCGAGCGCGTTGAACGCCTCGGCATAATCGAAGTCGGGGCCGAGCGGGTCGGGCGACACGCCGTTCTGATGCAGCATGTCGACGGGCAGGGCCTCGGGCCACCAGTCCTTGTTCTGACGGCCGAGCAGCGAACGAGCCTTGCTGGTCTGGTAGGGACATCCCCCCGAAAGATCGCCGGTTTTTGCGTCCATGGAATCAAGCCTCCTCGAGTGGAATTTCGATCTCCCCCTAGCTCCACCCGTTCATCGACCCAAACAAACAATCTTCGCCGTGACGAAAGGAAAAAGCGATTGCCGGAGTGCGGATCGAAAAGTGAAAAAGGGGAACCGCCTTCGGTCCGTTCTTGTTACTGGGGTGCAATGACGGCGACCCCCGACCAGCGTCGAGCGCGCATGACGGCCTTCTGCGGCTGGCTCATCCTGCTGATCGGCGCGAGCGCGCTGCTGCTTCCGGAAGTTGCGGCGTCGAGCGGCGCGCTGGTGGTGGGCGAACTGCTGCTCCTCGCCGGACTGCTCGAGCTGGTGGCGGCCACCGGGCGCCATGCCGCGCGCCTGCCCGCCAGCCTCGCCGGACTTGCCACCATCGCGGCGGGCGGTTTCTTCCTCGCCCGGGAGGAAACGCGCTTCCTGCCCAACATCACGGTGATGACCTTCTGGCTGGTCCTGCGCGTGATCGCGCTCGGCCTCGCGACCTTCGAGGGGCGCCATTCGGCGGTCCGCCGCTGGACGGCAATCGCCGCCGCGACCGACCTCACCCTGTCGATCATCCTCATCCTCGGCCTGCCGCTGGCGAGCATCATCGTGGCCCTGTTCGGGACGACCAGCGACCTTGTCGCGAGTTTCTCCTGGGTGCTTGCGATCAGCTTCCTCGCGACCGGCGCGATGCTGCTCCAGATCGCCAGCTGCGAGCGCGAGGGCGCCGCCTAGTCGAGCGCCGCCCGCTCGACCACGAAGCCCTTCGCCTCCAGGCGCTCGACCAGTGCGTCAATGGCCTGCGCATCGCGCGCCTCGCATTCAACCTCGATGATCGTGTCCTTGGCCGGGAGCTTCGAGAAGATGCGCTGGTGCTTGACCTCGATGATGTTGACCTCGGCCGCGTGGAAGCAGGCGGTGATCGCCGCCAGCGCACCCGGGCGGTCCTGCGCGCCGACCCGCAGCCGCGCGATCCGGCCGCAGCGGACGAGCTCGCGGATCAGCACGTTGGCGAGGAGGTGGGTGTCGATATTGCCGCCGCACAGGACGGTGCCGACGCGCTTGCCCTTGAATTGATCGGGCTTGGCCAGCAGCAGCGCGAGCCCCGCCGCGCCCGCGCCCTCGACCACGGTCTTCTCGATCCCGACCAGCAGCGCCACCGCATGCTCGAGATCCTTTTCCTCGACCAGCTCGATCCGGTCGACATGCTCCTTGATGATCGCGCGGGTAAGTCGGCCCGGCTCCTTGACCGCAATGCCCTCGGCAAGCGTGTCGCCGCCGATCGCGCCCGAACCCCCCTCGACCACATTCTTCATCGACGGGTAAAGTTCGGCCTCGACCCCGACGATCTCGATGTCCGGGTTCACCGAGCGGGCGGCGATCGCCATGCCGCTGATGAGGCCCCCGCCGCCGATGGGAACCACCAGCGTATCGAGGTCGGGCACCTCGGCCAGCATCTCGAGCGCGATCGAGCCCGTTCCCGCGACGATGGCAGGGTCGTCGAACGGATGGACGAACACCAGCCCCTCGGCCGCCTCCATCTCGCGGGCGTGGGCGTAAGCGTCGTCGAACCGCTCGCCGATCAGCACCACGCGGGCGCCATGCTCCTGCGTCTGCGCGACCTTCATCAGCGGGGTGTGGACCGGCATCACGATCGTCACCGGAATCCCGAGCCGCCTTCCGTGATAGGCGACCGCCTGCGCGTGATTGCCCGCGCTTGCGGCGATCACGCCGCGGCGACGCTCGTCCTCGCTCAGCTGAAGCAACTTGTTGAGCGCGCCCCGCTCCTTGTAGGCGGCGGTGAACTGCAGGTTCTCGAACTTCAGCCAGACCTCGGCACCGATGATCTCGGACAAGGTTCGGCCCAGCAGGAACGGGGTCTTGAGGACCGCACCCTCGATGCGGTCAGCGGCGGCGCGGATGTCGGCGATGGTCGGCGGTGTCATGTCACGCCGCCGCTACCCCTTCCCCTCCCCCATCACAATGCTAGCCTTGCGCCATGCGAACAAACCTTGCCCCGCTTGCCGCTGCCCTCCTGCTCGGTGCCGCGAGCCCCGCGACCGCCGATCTCCTCGTCACCAACGTGAAGGGTGTCCGCGCAACCCCCGACCGGAAGATCGAGCGTTTCACCGGCCTGCTGGTTGGCGACGACGGCAAGGTAAAGCGGGTCCTTAACGGCGAAACCTTCCGCCTGCCGGCCGGAACGCGAGTCCTGAACGGCGGCGGACGCACCTTGCTCCCCGGGCTGATCGACGCGCACGGCCACGTCATGGGCTATGGCATGGCGCTGGGACAGCTCGACCTCACGGGCACCCGCAGCCTCGCCGAACTGCAGCAGCGGCTGCGCGATTATGCCGCGGCCAATCCCACCCTGCCCTGGATCATCGGCCGCGGCTGGAACCAGGAATTGTGGGCCGACAAGCGCTTTCCCACCAACGCCGACCTCGACGGGATCGTGAAGGGTCGCCCGGTCTGGCTCGAGCGCGTCGACGGCCACGCCAGCGTCGCCAATTCGGCGGCGATGACCGCAGCCGGCGTCACCGACGCCACCCCCGCGCCCAATGGCGGCCGGATCGAGCAGGGTCTCTTCACCGATGCCGCCACCGACCTCGTCGCGCGGGCCATCCCGGCGCCGACCCCGGAAATGCGGCGCGAGGCGCTGTTGCGGGCCCAGACCGCGCTCCTCTCGCGCGGCCTCACCGCCGTCGCCGACATGGGAACCTCGCCCGAGGAATGGGCCGTGATGAAAGGCGGGGTCGCGCGCGGCGAACTCAGCATCCGGATCATGAGCTATGCGGCAGGCGGCCAGGCGCTGTCCGCGCTGCGCAGGACCGAGGCCAGGGGCTGGCAGGCGAACGACCGCCTCGGCCTGCTCGGGGTCAAGCTTTACGCCGATGGCGCGCTGGGTTCGCGCGGCGCGTGGCTCAAGGCGCCTTATGCCGACGCCCCGGGGGTGCGCGGGCTCCCCCTCCTCACCCCCGCCCAGCTTCGCGCCGAGATCAAGGCGGCCGGTCCGTTCCAGGTCGCCGTCCATGCCATCGGCGACGCCGCCAACGCCATGGTGCTGTCGGCCTATGAAGCGAACGGCGCGCGCGTCGGCGACAAGCGCTGGCGGGTCGAGCATGCGCAGATCCTCGACGTCGCCGACCTCGGCCGCTTCGCCCGCGACCGGGTGATCGCCTCGATGCAGCCCACCCACCAGACCAGCGACCGGCTGATGGCCGAAGCGCGGCTGGGGCCGACGCGGCTGGGCGGCGCTTATGCGTGGCAGACCATCGAGAAGAGCGGCGCGAGGCTTGCGCTCGGCTCGGACTTCCCGGTCGAGGATCCCGCCCCCTTCCCCGGCCTTGCCGCGGCGGTCAGTCGGCAGGGCCTGGACGATCAGCCCGCGGGCGGCTGGCGGCCGTGGGAGAAACTGACTCTCGGCCAGGCGCTCGCCGGCTTCACCCGCGATGCCGCCTGGGCAGGCTTCGCGGAAAGCAAGTTCGGCGCGCTCGAGCCCGGACAATGGGCCGACTTCATCCTCGTCGACCGGGATCCGGTCGCGGCCAGGCCGCACGACCTTGCGCGGACCAAGGTCCAGCAGACCTGGATCGCCGGCAAGATGGTCTGGTCGGTCAGCCCTTCGGGCGCGAAGTAGCGGCCCTGCCCGCCCGCTCGATCAGCATCGCGGGCGTCAGCACCTGCGGCAATTCCTCGGGCTCGGCCGCACCCGGCGCATACCAGAGGTAGAGCGGGATCGCGGCGCGCCCGCGACTGTCGAGGAAGCGGGTGATGACCGGGTCGGCGTCGGTCCAGTCGGCGCGGAGGACCTCGGCATTAGCCGCCTTCAGCGCGTCGCGCACGCTGTCGCGCTCGATCGTACTCGCCTCGTTGACCTTGCAGCTCAGGCACCAGTCGGCGGTAAAATAGACGAACACCGGCCGGCCCTGGGCCCGCGCGGAAGCGACCTTCGCCTCGCTCCACGCGTCGGCACCACCGACGCTGCGCGCCGCGACCGGCGCGGCCGCAGGCACGATCACGGTCGCCGCCAGCGAGGCGACCGCAGCGGCGAGCCCGACCGGCCAGGCGCGCCTGCCGCGGTGCTGGAGCCGACCGACCGCGACGAGAGGCAGGATGAGGACCGCCGCGATGGCGAGTCCGATCAGCAGCAGGGTCCCTCCGCCCTGCCGCCACAGGAGCCAGAAAGCCGCCGCCGCCGACAGGGCCATCGGCACGGCGAGCAGGCGCTGGAGTCGGATCATCCACGGACCCGGCCTCGGTAGACGCCGCCGCAACGCGGGAATGTAGGCGAGCAGCAGGAACGGCAGCGCCAGCCCGAGGCCCAGCCCCGCGAAGACCAGCAGCGCGCCCGCGGCCGGAAGCAGCAGCGCCGTCCCCAGCGCCGCGCCCATGAACGGCCCGGCGCAGGGCGTGGCGACGAAGGCGGCGAGCGCGCCGGTCGCGAAGCCACCGCGCGGGTTGCTGTCGCCGCCGAGCACCGGCAGCTTGAAGAGGCCGAGGAGATTGAGCGTGATCGCGGTCGCCAGCAGCGCCAGCACCAGCACGGTGCGCGGGTCCTGGAGCTGGAAGGCCCATCCGGCCGCGCTTCCGCCCGCGCGGATCGCCAGCAGCACCGCGCCGAGCGCGCCGGTCCCGACCACCGCTCCCGCGGTGTAACCGAGCGCATCCATCCGGGCGTGACGCTCCTCGCCGCCCGCGCGGGCCAGCGCCAGCGCCTTCAGGGCGAGAATCGGGAAGACGCAGGGCATGAGATTGAGGATGAGACCGCCCGCCAGCGCGCCGACGAACGCGATCAGCAGCACCCGCCAGGGCTCGCTCGCCCCGATCTCGCGCCCACCCTCGGGCACCGGCCCCGGCGTAGCTTCGACCTGCAAGGCGCGGCCGTTGCCGAGGTCGATCACGCCCGCCACTGCGCCGGTCGGCGCGCCGCTCAGCGGCAGCTCGGCGACCAGAGTGTCGCCCGACCGGCGGAAGCGCTGCGCGTCGGCATAGCGCACGACATTGTCGCTGATCGGGAAGAAATAGGGCTGGCCGACTCCGACCGCCGACGGAAGCGGGATCGCGATCGCGAGCGACTGGCCCGACACCGCGTAATGCGCGCCCGCCCCGATGGGCCGCGGGACCTTGGCGCGCCATTCGTCGAATCGCGCGTCGCGCGCCCCCTCGCCGACCGACAGATTGAGCGCGACCGAGCCGCGCTCGGGGACGCAGACCTCATCGGTACACACGAGATAGTCGAGGGTCGCCCGGATCGGCAGCGTGCCCCTCGCATCGGCCGGCACCTTGAGCCGGACAAGGACCGCATAAGGGCCCTTGAACACATAGTTCATCAGGCCCGCGATGGTGAGCCGGGTCGGGACGGGGTAGCGCAGCGGCCCCGCGCTCGCGCCCGGCGGGAGGTCCCATGCGACCGTCATCGCCTTGCCCGCGTCGCCCGGATTTTCCCAATAGCCGTGCCAGCCGGGTTCCGGGGTCATGAGGATCGCGAGCTCGACCTCGCGGCCCGGCACGGCGGGCCCCTCGGCGACCAGTTCGGGACGCATGTGCGCCGTGCCGGTGCCGAGCTGGGCGGCGGCCGGTGACGCGAGGAACAACAGCAACAGGGCAAGCAGGCGAAGCATCGCCGCCGCTCCTACGGCATAAGCGCGCGAAGGCGAAACGAGCCTCAAGCCCGTAGCGGCCTCCTCAGTCGAGGTTCGGCCGGAGCCAGCGCGATGCCGTCTCGACATCGACCCCGCGGCGCGCCGCATAATCCTCGAGCTGGTCCTGCCCGATCCGCGCGACGCCGAAATAGGCGCTGTCGGGATGGGCGAAGTAGAAACCCGACACCGCCGAGGCCGGGAGCATCGCGAAACTCTCGGTCAGCCGGACCCCGGCCGGTTCGCCGCCCCCCAGCAATTCAACCAGGATCGGCTTGAGGCTATGGTCCGGACAGGCCGGATAACCCGGTGCCGGCCGGATTCCGCGATAAGTCTCGCGGATCAGCTCTTCGTTGGTGAGGTTCTCGTCCGGCGCATAGCCCCACAGCTCGGTTCGAACGTGCTGGTGCAGCCGCTCGGCAAAGGCTTCGGCCAGCCGGTCGGCGAGCGCCTTCAGGAGGATGTCGCTGTAATCGTCCTTGTCGGCCTGGAAGCGCGCAAGGTGCGGCTCGATCCCGTGGATGGCGACCGCGAAGCCGCCCATCCAGTCGTCCGCCTCGGCGACGAAATCGGACAGGCACATGTTGGCGCGGCCCTCGCGCTTCTTCACCTGCTGGCGGAGGAAGGGCAGGCGCTTGCCATCGGCGATGACGTCGTCGCCCTCGCGATTCGCGGGCCACAGCCCGACCGCGCCGCGCGCGGTCAGCCAGCGCTCCTCGATGATCCGGTCGAGCATCGCCTCGGCGTCGTGGAACAGCGAGCGCGCTTCCTTGCCGACCACCGCATCGTCGAGGATGGCGGGATAGACGCCGTGCAATTCCCAGGCGCGGAAGAAGGGCGTCCAGTCGATTACCTGGCGGAGGTCGGCGAGATCCCAGTCGTCGAAGCGGTGGAGGCCCGGCCTCAGCGGCCGCGGCGACGGCCCCGCCGACTCCCCGGCAAAGCGGTTAGCGCGCGCCTCGGCCAGCGGCGACAGGTCGCTTTGCCCCCGCCCCTCGCGCTGTTCGCGCAGCTGCTGGTAGTCGCTGGCGGTGCGGCCGATCAGCTCCGCGCGCTGCGGTCCGTCGCTGACCAGCGCCGAGGCGACCCCGACCGCGCGGCTGGCGTCGAGGACGTGGATCACGGGTCCCGAGTAACGCGGCGCGATCCTTAGCGCGGTATGCGCCCGGCTGGTGGTCGCCCCGCCGATCAGCAGAGGCCGGTTCATGCCGGCGCGCTCCATCTCCTCGGCGACCGTCACCATCTCGTCGAGGCTGGGGGTGATCAGCCCCGACAGGCCGATCATGTCGGCGCCATTCTCGTTCGCCGCCTCGAGGATCTTCGGCCAGGGTGTCATGACGCCAAGGTCGATCACCTCGAAGCCGTTGCACTGCAGGACCACGCCCACGATGTTCTTGCCGATGTCGTGAACGTCGCCCTTGACGGTCGCCATCACGACCTTGCCCTTGCCGCTGCTTTCGCCCGCGACCTTTTCGGCCTCGATGAAGGGGAGCAGATGCGCGACCGCCTTCTTCATCACCCGCGCCGACTTCACCACCTGCGGCAGGAACATCTTGCCCGACCCGAACAGGTCGCCGACGATGTTCATCCCGTCCATCAGCGGGCCCTCGATCACCTCAATCGGGCGCTTCACCGTGTGGCGGGCTTCCTCGGTGTCGTCGACGATATGCGCGTCGATCCCCTTGACCAGCGCATGGGCGAGCCGCTCGCGCACCGGCCAGCTGCGCCATGCGGCCTGCGCGATCTCGACCGCGGCGTCGGTCCCGCGAAAGCGCTCGGCGAGCGCGATCAGCCGCTCGGTCGAATCCTCGCGCCGGTCGAGGATCACGTCCTCGCAGGCCTCGCGCAGCTCGGGATCGATCGCGTCATAGACGTCGAGTTGCCCGGCGTTGACGATCGCCATGTCGAGCCCGGCGGGAATGGCGTGATAAAGGAAGACCGAGTGCATCGCCCGTCGCACCGGCTCGTTGCCGCGGAACGAGAAGGACAGATTCGACAGCCCGCCCGAAATATGCGCGCCCGGGCAGCGCTCGCGGATGATCCGCGCCGCCTCGATGAAGTCGATCGCATAGCGGCGATGCTCGTCGATCCCCGTCGCCACCGCGAAGATGTTGGGGTCGAAGATGATGTCCTCGGGCGGAAAGCCGTCGCCGACGAGCAGCGCATAGGCTCGCTCGCAGATCTCGACCTTGCGCGCCGCCGTGTCGGCCTGCCCCGTCTCGTCGAAGGCCATGACGACCACCGCCGCGCCGAACGCCCGCGCGGTCCGCGCCTGCTCGAGGAAGGGCGCCTCGCCCTCCTTGAGGCTGATTGAATTGACGATCGGCTTGCCCGACACGCATTTCAGGCCGGCGAGGATCACGCTCCACTTGGAGCTGTCGATCATCACGGGTACCCGCGCGATGTCAGGCTCGGCGGCGATCCGCTTGAGGAAGACGGTCATGGCCGCCTCGCTGTCGAGCAAGGCTTCGTCCATGTTGACGTCGATCACCTGCGCGCCATTCTCGACCTGGTCGCGCGCGACCTCGACCGCCGCGTCATAGTCGCCGCCGAGGATCAGCTTCTTGAATTTGGCGGAACCGGTGACGTTGGTCCGCTCCCCGATGTTTACGAAGCGGGCGGCCGCGCCCGCGCTGTCGGTGGTCACGCGGCCAGCACCATCGGTTCGAGCCCGGCGAGCATGGTCCGCCCGTTTGTCTGCGGAAGCGCGCGCGGCGGGGCACCGGAAACGGCTTTCGCGATAGCCGCGATGTGCGCCGGGGTGGTGCCGCAGCAGCCACCGACGACATTGACCAGCCCGTCCTTCACCCATTCCGCGACCTGCGCCGCAGTCTCCTCGGCAGCCTCGTCGTAGCAGCCGAGCTCGTTCGGAAGGCCCGCATTGGGATAGGCCATGATCAGCGTGTCGGCGGTCGCGGCCAGCGCGGCGAGGTGCGGACGAAGCTGCGCCGCACCGAAGCTGCAGTTGAGCCCGATGGTCAGCGGCCGGGCATGGCGGACGCTCGCCCAGAAGGCCTCGACGGTGTGCCCCGAGAGGTTGCGCCCGCTGAGGTCGGTCAGGGTCATCGAGATCATGATCGGCGCGAGGCCGAGCGCGGCATGGATGGCCGCCTTGGCGTTCAGCGTGTCGAACACCGTCTCGATCAGGATGAAGTCGGCCCCGCCCTCGAGCAGCGCCTCGCACTGTTCGCGATAGACGTCGCGGACGGTGTCGAAATCCACCTCGCGATAGGCGGGGTCGTTGACGTCGGGCGACAGCGACAGCGTCTTGTTGGTCGGCCCGAGCGCGCCGGCGACGAAGCGCTTGCGGCCGTCCCTCGCCTCGGCTTCCTCGGCGACCTCGCGGACGATCCGGGCGGCGGCGACGTTCATGTCGCGGACCAGATGCTCGGCGCCATAATCGCCCTGGCTGATCCGGTTGGCATTGAAGCTGTTGGTGCCGAGCACCTCGGCCCCGGCCTCGACATAGCCGGTGGCGATCTCGCGGATCAGGCCCGGCCGGGTCAGGTTCAGGAGGTCGTTATTGCCCTTCTGGTCGCGGTTGAGGCTGAGCGCGCCGCGATAACATTCCTCCTTGAGGCAGGCATTCTGGATCGCGGTCCCGAAGGCCCCGTCCTTGACCAGGATGCGGCTCGCGGCGGCGGCGCGGAAGGCGTCGGCGGCAGCGCTCACTTCAGCGCCTCGGCGGCTTCGCAGGGCGCGCGCACGCCGAGCAGGTGGCAGATGGCATAAGCGAGTTCGGCCCTGTTCAAGGTGTAGAAGTGGAAGTGGCGGACGCCGCCGGCATAAAGCTGGCCGCACAGTTCGGCGGCGACCGTGGCGGCGATCAGCTGGCGCGCGGCGGGAAGCGCGTCGAGGCCCTCGAACATCGCGTCCATCCAGCCGGGAATGGCGGCGCCGCACTGGCCGGCGAAGCGGCGGGTCTGGGCGACATTGCTGACGGGCAGGATGCCGGGCACGATCTCGGCCTCGATCCCCGCCGCCGCCGCGCGGTCGCGAAAGCGGAAGAAATTGTCGGCCGAGAAGAAGAACTGGCTGATCGCCCGGTCGGCGCCGGCATCGACCTTGCGCTTCAAATTGTCGAGGTCGCTTTCGGGACAATCCGCCTGGGGGTGGACCTCGGGATAGCAGGCGACCGAAATCTCGAACGGCGCGACCTTCTTGAGGCCCGCGACCAGCGCGGCGGCGTCGGCATAGCCGTCGGGGTGAGGTCGATAGTCGCGGCCCTCCTCGGGCGGATCGCCGCGCAGCGCGACGATGTGCCGGACGCCCGCGTCCCAATAGTTGCGCGCGATGTCGTCGATCTCGCCGCGGCTGGCATCGACGCAGGTCAGGTGCGCGGCGGCGGCAAGTCCGGTCTCGGCGACGATCCGGGCGACGGTCTGGTGGGTCCGCTCGCGGGTCGAGCCGCCCGCGCCATAGGTCACCGACACGAAGCGCGGGTTGAGCGGCGCGAGCATCTGGATCGAGCGCCACAGCGTCTCGTTCATCGCATCCGACTTGGGCGGGAAGAATTCGAAGCTGACCGCAATGTCGCCGCGGGCATGGGCAAACAGCGGCGCGGGCTCGGTCGCGGGAAACGGCACGACGGCGGCGGCGGCAGCGGCGGTCATGCGGCCTTCCTTTCCTGTTCGGGACGCCCGGCCCTGACACCGGCCCAGAGCGTGACGGTCAGTTCGCCGCCCTCGAGATGGCGCACCACCCGCGCGTCGAGCCCGACGTCGCGCAGCCAGTCGAGCACCGATTCGTCGGTGAAGCCGAGCCGGGCATGCTGGGCGGTCTCGCGCAATTCCTCGCGGTCGTGCGGCGCGAAATCGATGATCAACAGGCGACCGCCCGGCCGGAGCAGCCGGGCCCCTTCGGCGATCGCGGCGGCGGGCGACTGGGCGTAATGCAGCACCTGGTGGAGAAGGACGACGTCGGCCTCGCCGTCGGGCAGCGGCAGCGCATACATGTCGCCCTGGCGGAGCGACACGGCCTGGACCCCGCTGTCCTCGAGCTTGACCCGCGCCAGCCGCAGCATTTCGGTCGAGCGGTCGATCCCGATGCTCCGCTCGGCATGGTTGCCGAACAGTTCGATCATCCGGCCCGTGCCCGTCCCGACATCGACCAGCTGGCCAATGGCGCCGTCCCCGAGCGCCTCGCGGATCGCGGCCTCGACCTCGCTGTCGGCGACGTGGAGCGAGCGGATCTGGTCCCATTCGGCGGCATGGGCGGCGAAATAGCGGGCGGCGGCCTGGGCCCGGTCGGCCCGGACCGCGGTCAGCCGCGCACGATCGGCCTCGAACTGGCGCTCGGCGGCGGCGTCACCCGAGGCTTCAATGAGGGCGAAGAGCGGGCCGACCAGCGCGTCGGGCCCGAGCTGGAGGAACACCCAGCTGCCTTCCTTGCGCCGCTCGACCAGCCCGGCGTCGGCGAGGATCTTGAGGTGACGGCTGACCCGCGGCTGGCTTTGCCCCAACACCTGGGCAAGCTCGCCCACGGTCAGCTCCATGACCCGCAGCAGCGACAGCAGCCGCAACCGACTCGAGTCGGCCACCGCCTGGAACAGGTCGGCAAGGGGGAGAGGAACACTCACCACATAAGGATATAAAGATATCTTTATATCTACAAGCGCTTGGTGCGAGGAAATCGACTCGTCGCAAAAGAGAATTGCGTCGCCATTGTGTCTCACTTACATCCGCGCGCTGGCCTGACCCAAAAATGGGGAGGTCGCTTGGGGTTCGCGTCTCGACTCAAGGGGAGGCGCGCGCCGCGAAAACAAAGGGATGGAAACCATTATGAAGAAGATCGCTCTCGCCGCCGTCGCGGTTCTGGGTCTGGGTCTGGCCGCTTGCCAGGACAACGCCCCCGACAACAACATCTCGACCGAGAACACCATCGAGACCGAAGCTGCCGCCGACACCAACTCGGCCCTGAACGCTGCCGACAACCTCGGCGCGGCTGCCGACAACGCGCTCGACGCGGCCGGCAATGCGGTCTCGAACGGCGCCAACGCCGTTTCGGCCACTGCCAACGACGTTGCCAACGGCCAGGACAACGTTGCCGGCCAGTAAGCCGCAACGTTTCTGACGTTTTCGGGAAGGGCCGTCCGGGCGACCGGGCGGCCCTTTTCTATGCGGCGGGACGCGGCCTTTTGGCCTTAAGCGCCGCCAGTTCCTTGTCGAGCGCGTCCTGCTTCTCGAGCGCGGCGAATTCGCCCGCGAGCCCCGGATCGCCGCCGATGGTCAGCGCCTCGGCCTGCCCTTCAGCAAGATCGGCGGCGCGCTCGACCTGCTCGAGGTCCGAAAGGGCCGACTTGGTCCGCTCGCCGAACACCAGTTCGCGCGCGCGCACGCTGTCCTCGGCGCATTCGAGCCGCGACTCGGCCAGCACCTGCCGGCGGACGCTTTCGCTGAGCTTGGCCTCGAGCGCGTTGATGTCGCGGACATAGCCCGAGGCCAGTTCCTCCATCCGGCCGATGTCGGCCCGCAGGCCCTGTGCACGCGGCTCGAGCTTGACCTTCTGTTCGAGCGCGGCCCGGGCAAGCGCGTCGCGGCCCTTGTCCACCGCCAGCTCGGCGCGCTGCTGCCAGTCGCCCTGCGCGGCCTCGATCCGGAACAGCTCGCCCCGCCACTTGGCGAGGTTCTTCTCGACGTCGGCGGCGTTGCGGACGAGCTTGGAAAGCTCGCGCTGCATCTCGGCCACGACCGCGTCGGCGCTGGCCACCGGCGTGCTCGCCAGCTTGCGCCCGAAGGTGCGGCGCTCTTCCGGCGTCCAGATGTCGGAGGGCGCCCGAACCAGTTCGCGCGGCTGGTTGCTGACGGTGGTGGGCACGACCCGTCCGCTATCGATCAGCGGGGTGCCGTCGGTAGTCCAGATGATGCCCCTCGCTTCGATCGGGCGGTTCCAGATGGTCGGCTGGCGGACGAAGCCGAAGATGCGGCGGCCGACCGACTTGAAGCCGGCGATCACCACCCAGATCCAGAAGATGCCGAACAACAGCCCCATGACGCCCTCGATCATCGCGGGCGGCACGTTAAATGCAAGCCGCTAACGAATGGTGTGCGCCACTCAGAAGGTCCGCAGCGGCCCCTGGACCCGGAAGTCGGCGTCGACGAGCACATCGGCGGGCAGCAGCGCCCGCACTTGCTCAATCCGCGCGGCGCTTTCGACCCCGATTTCGAAGCACTGGCTGACCGGATTATAACCGCTGCTCCAACTCCCGATCCGGGCGGCACGGAGCCGCTCCGTGATGAGGTCGCGCGCCCGGCCGATCTCCTCCTGGCTTCGCTTGGCGGTGCGGACCGCGATCCGATCGCGGATTTCCGGTGGAGCGAGGCGCTGGATCTCGGCGAGGGACGGCGGCCGGGTGAAGGCGACCACGAAGGTGTAGCGCGGCACGTGCTCGACCCAGTGGTCGCTGTAGCCGGGCAAGCGCACGACCTTCTCGATCAACGGATAGATGAAGGGCTCGAGCCGAGCGCTCTCGGGGCTGATTGCGCCCAACTGCGCACGCGCGGCGGCAGGGTCGCAGACCCGCTCCGATGTTGGCGTGGACTCGGCGCCCGGGCTGGCCGCGCAGGCGGCGAGCGCGAAGGCTGAGAAGGCGGCAGCGATCCTGATCATCGCGCCCCAACGAAAAGGGCCGGAGGATTGCTCCCCCGGCCCTTCGCGTGTCGGTCGGACGAAACGGACTTAGAAGTCCATGCCACCCATGCCGCCCATGCCGCCCGGCATGCCGCCGGCCGCGGGCTTGTCGTCGGCCAGCTCGCTCACCGCCGCTTCGGTGGTGATGAGGAGACCGGCGACCGAGGCCGCATCCTGGAGCGCGGTTCGGACGACCTTGGTCGGGTCGATCACGCCGGCCGCAACCAGGTTCTCGTAGGTGTCGGTCTGGGCGTTGAAGCCGAGGTTGGCGTCGCCGCCATCCAGGAGCTTGCCCGAGATCACCGCACCGTCATGACCGGCGTTGGACGCGATCTGGCGGACCGGCGCATAGAGCGCCTTGCGGATGATATCGATGCCGCGGGTCTGGTCGTCGTTGGCCCCCTTGAGGCCCTCGAGCGCCTTGGTCGCATAGAGCAGCGCAGTGCCGCCACCGGGGACGATGCCCTCTTCGACGGCCGCGCGGGTCGCGTGCAGCGCGTCGTCGACGCGGTCCTTGCGCTCCTTGACCTCGACCTCGGTCGAACCGCCGACCTTGATCACGGCGACACCGCCGGCGAGCTTCGCGAGGCGCTCCTGGAGCTTCTCGCGGTCATAGTCGCTGGTGGTGACTTCGATCTGCTGGCGAATCGCGGCGACGCGGCCCTCGATGCCGTCCTTGGCACCGGCGCCATCGACGATGGTGGTGTTGTCCTTGTCGATGGTGACGCGCTTGGCGGTGCCGAGCATGCCGACGGTGACGTTCTCCAGCTTGATGCCGAGATCCTCCGAGATCATCTCGCCGCCGGTCAGGATGGCGATGTCCTCGAGCATCGCCTTGCGACGATCACCGAAGCCCGGCGCCTTGACGGCCGCGACCTTGAGGCCGCCGCGCAGCTTGTTGACGACCAGGGTCGCCAGCGCCTCGCCCTCGATGTCCTCGGCGATGATCAGCAGCGGACGACCCGACTGCACGACCGCCTCGAGGATCGGAAGCATCGCCTGGAGGTTCGAGAGCTTCTTCTCGTGGATGAGGATGTACGGGTCGTTGAGTTCGACCTGCATCTTCTCGGGGTTGGTGATGAAGTAGGGCGACAGGTAGCCGCGGTCGAACTGCATGCCTTCGACGACGTCGAGCTCGAACTCGAGACCCTTGGCCTCCTCGACGGTGATGACGCCTTCCTTGCCGACCTTGTCCATCGCCTCGGCGATCTTCTCGCCGACTTCACGGTCGCCGTTGGCCGAGATGATGCCGACCTGGGCGACTTCCTGGCTGTTGGCGACGGGCTTCGAACGGCCCTTGATGTCCTCGACGACCTTGGTGACCGCGAGGTCGATGCCGCGCTTCAGGTCCATCGGGTTCATGCCGGCCGCGACCGACTTCATGCCCTCGCGGACGATCGCCTGGGCGAGCACGGTGGCGGTGGTGGTGCCGTCGCCGGCGAGATCGTTGGTCTTCGAGGCCACCTCGCGCAGCATCTGCGCGCCCATGTTCTCGAACTTGTCCTTGAGCTCGATCTCCTTGGCGACGGTGACGCCGTCCTTGGTGATGCGCGGCGCGCCGAAGCTCTTCTCGATGACGACGTTGCGGCCCTTCGGCCCCAGCGTCACCTTGACCGCGTCGGCGAGGATGTCGACGCCGCGAAGAATGCGCTCGCGGGCGTCACGGCTGAATTTCACGTCCTTGGCTGCCATGTGGCTACCCTTTCAGTTTTTGAAGTTGGTGTTGATCACGGATGGCGCTGCCGGAGCAGCAGGTGATCGGGTCAGCCGACGATCCCGAGGATGTCGCTTTCCTTCATGATGATGAGGTCTTCACCGTCGACCTTGACCTCGGTGCCCGACCACTTGCCGAACAGGATGCGGTCGCCGGCCTTGACCTCGAGCGGGGTGATGGTCCCCTGGTCGTTGCGGGCGCCGGTGCCGATGGCGACGACTTCGCCTTCCTGCGGCTTTTCCTTGGCGGTATCGGGAATGATGATCCCACCCGCGGTCTTCGCTTCGGCTTCGACGCGGCGGACGAGGACTCGATCGTGAAGCGGCCTGAAAGCCATATGCTAGCCCCTAACAGTTGCTCGGTTGAAAATGCTTCCGCTGGCACTCCACTAAGGAGAGTGCCAAGCGACGCCGGGCATATGGTTCGGGGGTCTGCCGACGTCAATGGTCGGTTCATTCATCGGGAGGCAAGGCCTTGAGGATGGCGAAAAAACTTCTGATTTCCCTGGCCTTGGCGAGTGCGCTTGCTGCTTGCGCGACCGAAGGCCCGAAGCCTCTCCCCGCCGCCCCCGCCAAGTTCGGCTGGGGCCATAGCGACCGGGCGGCGCAGGCCGAGGCGCGGGTCTTCGGCGGAACCCTCCCGCTCAAGGCCGGCGAATGGAAATGGAATGCCGCGGCGCCCAAGGCAGGAGCGTCGGAGCTGGTCGTCAGCCTCGGCCGCCAGCGGGCGTGGCTCTATCGCGGCGGCGAGCTGGCGGCGGTGACCACCATCTCCAGCGGAAGCCCGGGTCACGAGAGCCCGGTCGGGCGCTTCCCGATCATGGAGAAACAGCGCTTCCACCGCTCCAACCGCTATTCGGCGGCGCCGATGCCGTTCATGCAGCGGTTGAACCAGTGGGGGGTCGCGCTCCACGGCGGGGCAATCCCGCCCTACCCCGCCAGCCACGGCTGCATCCGACTGCCCATGGCTTTCGCCGAAAAGCTCTACGCGGTGACCGCGGTCGGCACCCCGGTCTGGGTCGAGGACTGAGGCGGAACGAGGCCGAGCGCCTCGCGGCGTGACCAGCGCCACAGCATGAGGACCGCGACCGCGGCGAGCCCGACCGCGAGGCCGATCCAGATGCCGCGCCCAGCGAGCGGCGTCTTGAAGGCGAGCCAGGCGCCGGTCCCGATCCCGATCCCCCAATAGCCGAGCGCCGCGAACAGCATCGGCACGCGGGTGTCGTGGAGCCCGCGCAGGATCGCGACCCCGATCACCTGCATCCCGTCGGCCAGCTGGAAGACGGCGGCGATCATCAGGAACTGGACCGCGGTCGCGAGCACGGCCGCGCTTTCGGGCTTGGTGGAATCGAGGAACTGGAGCGCAAGCTCGCGCGGGAAGATCCACATCACCAGCGCCGAGGCGGCAGCGAAGGCAGCCGCAAGCCCGATCGCCGCCTTGCCGGCGCGCGCGATCCAGCGCGGGTCGGCGGCGCCATGGCCATAGCCGACGCGGACCGTGGCGGCCTGGCTGAGGCCCAGCGGCACCATGAACATGAGCGCGGCGATCTGGAGGGCGATGACGTGGGCGGCGACGCTGATCGTGTCGATCAGGCCCATCAGATAGACCGCGGCGGAAAAGACCCCGACCTCGAACGACCAGGTCAGCCCGATCGGGATCCCGAGCCGGGCGAGCTCCTTGAACCGTGCCCAGTCGGACCGCCACCAGTGGCCAAAGAGATGCATCATCCGCAGCCGCGGCAGGAAGGCCACCGCGAGCGCCTGGGCGGCCAGCATAAAGATGTTGGTGATCAGCGTCGCGAAGGCCGAGCCCTCGAGGCCCAGAGCGGGCAGGCCGAAATGACCGAAGATCAGCGCGTAATTGAGGAAGATGTTGAGGACGACCCCGCCGAGCGCGATTCCCAAGGGGATCCAGGCCCGGTCGAAGGCGGTCAGCAGGTTGCGCATGACGAAGGCGAGCAGGGTCGGCCACAGTGCCCAGCGGACGATGTCCATGAACTGGCCAGCCATGACGCTCAATGCCGGATCCTGCCCGAAGGCGCGGAAGATGCCTTCCGCGAAGGACAGCAGGATGGTCGCGGCGATGGCGTAGAAGGTGACCAGCCACAGCCCCATGCGGAAGCTCCGCCGGCTGTCGCGAGCCGCCCCCTTCCGCCGCCCGAGCGCCGAGGCGATCATGGGTGAGATGGCAACTGAGAAGCCGACCCCGGTGAAGAGCAGGAGATTGTAGAGGTTCACCGCCAGCGCCGATGCGGCGAGCGGTTCGGGCCCCAGCCGGCCGAGCATCAGCACGTCGGTGGTGGTGATGGCGGTCGCGGCAAGGTTGGACAGCACCAGCGGCCCCGCCAGCCGAAGCGTCGCACCCACTTCCTCGCGGGTGGTCCTGGGAGCAGTCGGAAGCGCGGGCATGCCGCGCGCTCTAGCGCGAGCGGGGGGACGTGACCACCGTGGCTGGGGCGGGTGGAGCCGAGCTCAGGTCTGCTTTCGACCCATTGCGGACATTGGACCGTGCGGTAGAGTCGATCGATGCTAGACGAGTTGCCCCTGCACGATGCGACGTTCGATGGCATCTTGCTCAAGGACAAAAACGCCAAGCTCCACTTCACGACTGTGAAAGGGGCAAGGCGGGAAGTCAGGCTCTCCGGCGTTGATGCGCTACACCTTAGTGACTTCCGGGAAGGCAATATCGTGGTCTTCACGGGAGTAAGCTCGAAGGAAGTCCCTCAGCACGGCGTTGATTGGGAGCGACTTTACCCCTCGCCACATCCATCCGCTGCGGAGAGCTACCACAACGACTGGCGAGCCCACTTGTCCAGCAAACAGGAGGCTCTTCGCTCCGGCAATCTCATGTTGCTCCAAGTTGTGCCGGCTCATGGAGCCGACCTCCTTGCCACCTGTCGGACCGTCACTTTCGTTTAAAGGGATAAGTGAGGTCGCAACGTCCGCTTTCCACACATTGCAGGCATGCGAGTAGCGAGCCATTCTTCGCAACCATGAGAAGCTTCGCCTGCTCGTTACTGATCTTTGCCAGCGCCTGCTCAACCTCAAAGGGAAGCGGCGCCGACCGTATCGTGGATGCGATCGAAGAGCAGGTGCAGCTCCCGAGCGGAGCATCGCCGCTTCAGGACTACGCCCGGCACTACGCGGTGGACGCCAACGGTCGCATGGGGGCTGGCAGGGGCAGAATCATCGGGGTCTATCTACTGCCGGAACCGCCTCGGCCAACAGGCCCGGGCATTGGATGCTCTGAGGTGGTCGTCCAACCGAATGGCCAGGAAACTCTGAAGGACGTGCCTTGCCCTCTCGAAGGACAAGGGAAGGGCGATGTTTCCGCCGGAGAGCGGCGCTGGTTCGATGATGTAGAAGCACTACCCACCATCAACGATGGCGGATGCATGATGGTTACGGTCATATTCAATCCGTCCACTCAGCGTGTCGAACTAGCTGAATGTAACGGTGGCGCTTGACGTCCGCTTTCGACTCCTTTGCGGAAGTTAGGAAGTAGCGGCGCTGTGTCGTCGCGAGAGGCCGAGGATGATGGCGACCGCAACACCGCCGACGAGGAAGCCCTTCGAGAACACGTTCCAGTCTGCGGCAGTGAAGCCATTGTCCCACATCAACGTCGCGATGCCCAAGGCGCCGATACCCGCCGCAACCCACTGTCGCATCCATGCTCCCCTTGCGTGACTTCGCATTCCACCCGTCGCCAAGGCGTGAGTCAATGTCCGCTTTTCTTGCGGACATTTGGGGCCGCTGCGATGGTCGGCAATGGCTTATCAATGCTGCTATTGTGAACAGAATATCGAGCGATCCGACCGGGCCGCTGTCCACTTCAGCCTTTCAAGCTTGTGGAAAGAGAGTGACGGGACCCAGGCCCTGTTCGCTCACTCGCATTGCGCGGCTGCGAAGCTTTTCGGCCAGTTAGGCCCGTCAGTGCCCGCAGATACGGAGATGTTTGGACCTGATTGACGAGGGCCCGCCTCAATCTTCGGATCTCGCCATTACCAAACTGGGAAGAGACGGCGACTCGCTGAAGCGGTCGCGACGCGAACCTTACAGCAGTCCCAGCCTTCGAAAGCTCGCGCACTCGCTTCCGGCGAAGACGAGGTGGTCGAGAAGGGTGAGGTCGATGGCGTCGGCGGCGAGGGCGAGCGCCCGGGTCGCGGCCTGGTCGGACGGGCTCGGCCGGCTGACCCCGTCGACATGATTGTGCGCGAGGACGATGCCCGCGCTGTCGAGGCGGATGGCATCGCCGATGATGGCGCGCACCGGGGGGTCGTTCGCCTCGGGATTGCCGTCGTAGCTGGCGAGGTGGATGCACTGCGCCTCGCCGTCGACATGGGCGACCCACAGGCGCTCCTGCCGGGGCGCGGCGGCGAAACAGGGGGCGAAGAATGACCGGCTCGCTTCAACGCCGGCCAGGGTAGAGGGAGATTCGGCACGCTGAAGCATGACGCGACTATGAGGGGTCCCGCGCGGCCTGCGCCAGCGAAGTCGGGTCCGTTTCGGAGTGGCCTTGCCCTCATCTGCTCCGCGGCGGAGCGAAGCCGACACCCCGGCTTTCGCCGCACCGAGGGTCTCGCGCCGCGCCCGTTCTCAGGCTAGCGTCGGCTGATGCAGGTCTATCACGAACTCATGGCGAAGATCCTCCACGAGGGGGTCGCGCAGGACGACCGCACCGGCACCGGCACCCTCTCTTTGTTCGGCGCGCAGATGCGCTTCGACCTTGGCCAGGGCTTCCCGCTGGTGACCACCAAGAAGCTCCACCTGCGCTCGATCATCGTCGAACTTCTGTGGTTCCTGAACGGCGACACCAATGTCCGCTGGCTGCAGGAGCGCAAGGTCAGCATCTGGGACGAATGGGCCGACGAGCATGGCGATCTCGGTCCCGTCTACGGCAAGCAGTGGCGCGACTGGGAAACGGCCGACGGGCGCCACATCGACCAGATCCGGGAGCTGGTCGCGCTGATCCGCAAGGATCCGGCCAGCCGGCGCCAGATCGTCACCGCCTGGAACCCCGGGGAGATCGGGCGCATGGCGCTCGCCCCCTGCCACTGCCTGTTCCAGACGCAGGTCGCGGCCGGGCGGCTCAACCTCCAGCTCTATCAGCGCAGCGCCGACTTCTTCCTCGGCGTGCCCTTCAACATCGCGTCCTATGCGCTGCTGACCCACATGCTCGCGCGCGAATGCGGGCTGGAGCCGGGGACCTTCGTGTGGACCGGGGGCGACGTGCACCTTTATTCCAATCACCTCGAGCAGGCGCGGCTGCAGCTCGGCCGCGACCCCCGCCCTCTCCCCCAGCTGCGGATCAAGGACCGGGGCCAGGACCTGTTCGGCTACGAGCTCGAGGATTTCGAGGTGGTCGGCTACGATCCCCACCCGCATATCGCGGCGCCCGTCGCGGTCTGAGGAACCCCCAGCCCCCGCTCAGCAATTCGGGAAGCGCAGCTCGACGGTCAGGCCCCGGTCGATCCAGTCGCGCGCGATGGTCCCCCGCAGCTGCCGCACCAGCCGGTCGATCAGGGTCGACCCGAAGCCGCCACCCGGCTTGCTGGCGTCCTTCACCGCCGGCGCCATGCGCTCTTCCCAGCGCAGCACCACCATGTCGCCATCCCGACGCCATTCGACGCCGAGCGTGCCCCCGTCATGGGCAAGCGCGCCATATTTGGATGCGTTGGTGGCGAGCTCGTGAAGGATCATTCCGATCGACACCGCCGTGCTCGACGACAACAGGATCTCGGTCCCGCAAAAGCGCAGCTGGTCGGAAAAGTCGCCGAACGGCCGGAGCTCGGCCTCGACAAGGTCGCCAAGGCTCGCCTCGTCGCTCTGGGCGCGCAGCAGCGTGTAGGTCTGGCCCAAGGCTTCGAGCCGGCCCGAGAACGCCCGGTCGAAGGCGTGCGGATCGCTGCTGGCGCGCAGGGTCGCGCGCGACAGCGCCTGGACCGTCGCGAGCAGGTTCATGATCCGGTGATGGAGTTCGGCATTGAGCAGGCGCAACTGCTCCTCGGCATGGCGCCGGTCGGTGACATCGCGGGAAATCGACACGATCCGATCGATGCTGCCGTCCTCGCCGAAAATGGGCGACACCGAGACGTCCCAATATTTCGAAGTGCCTGCGGCCGTCGGGCAGGGTCCCTCGAAGCGCGACCGCCTACCGCCGAGCGCCGTTGCCAGCGCGTCGCGGACGAGGGGCGCGGATTCCTGGGGCCACAATTCGACCCACGGCCGACCGGCGACCGCGGAGAAGTCGCCGATCTCCATCACCGCCTGGCCGTTGGCGTTCATGTAGCTGAGCGTTCCGTCGGCCTCGATGACCTTGATGCAGTCGGGCGAGGCGCCCAGCACCGACATCAGGAACAGCCGGCTCTCGAGCAGGGCATTCTGCGCGATCTTCGATTCGGTGATGTCGCTGTCGACCCCGACCAGCCGAACCGGGCGGCCCTGCTCGTCGCAGACGACCTTGGCCTGGGTGAAGGTCCAGCGGACGCTGCCGTCGGGCCGCTTCATCCTAAACTCGACGGAATAATCCTCGGCGGTGCCAAGCGCGCGATCGAGCGCGGCCTGCACCCGCGGCTTGTCGTCGTCATGGACGAGCGCCCAGAAGCTTTCGAACGACCCGCCGAAGTCGGCGACCCCGGTGAGCGCGTTGAGCTGGGTGTCCCAGGTGACCTGGCCGGTCGCGACGTCCCAGTCCCAGCAGGCGTTGCGGCCGGCGGCAAGCGCGAGGCGCAGGCGCTCGCCCTGCTCGGTCGCGCGCCGTTCGAGCTCGACCAGTTCGGTCACGTCGATGTTGATCCCGACCAACCGGACCGGCCTGCCTTCGTCGTCGAAATGGATCCGGCCGCGGTCCTGGATCCAGTGGATGCTGCCGTCGGCGCGAAGCAGGCGGAAGCGCTGGTCGACATCGCCGAAATGCTGGAGCGCCGATTCGGCCACCGCCTGGACCGCGGGGCGATCGTCAGGATGGATCGCACCGAGCCAGCGCTCGAGCGTCGGCTGCTCGCCCTGCGGGAAACCGTAGAGGGCCATGGTCGAGGGCGACCAGTCGAGCCTCCCGGTGCGGAAGTCGAAGGTGTAGGCGGCGACCCGCCCGGCCTCCTGCGCGAGGGTCAGCCACTCCTCGGCCTGGCGGAGTTGCTCTTCCACCGCACGGCGCCGGCCGAGTTCCTCGATCAGGGTCTTGAGCATCGCCCCGTCGTCGGCCGCGGCGGCACGCTCTGCGCGCAGCTCGGCGACTTCCGATTCCAGCTCCGCGATTCGGCGGGCAAGGCTGTCCGCGTTGGTCATCGCGGCCACGTTGCAGAATCACACGTCCGCGATCAAGCGGCACGAAGACCCGTAATCAGCGAAAAATCTGACCGCCAGCGTCGGCGGGCCGACTATTCGGCGGTGACTTCACCGAGGTTCAGCCGCTCGCGCATTTCCTTGCCGGGCTTGAAATAGGGCACCTTCTTGGCGTCGACGGCGACCTGCTCCCCGGTGCGCGGGTTGCGGCCGGTGCGCGCATCGCGCTGGCGGGTACTGAAGGCGCCAAAGCCGCGCAGTTCGACGCGGCCGCCGCGGGCGAGCTGGGCGGTGATCTCGTTGAACAGACCCGTGACCATCAGCTCGATGTCACGCTGGGTGAGATCGGGAAAGTCGTCGCAGAGCTTCTGCACCAGTTCCGACCGGATCATTCTTCGTCCCCGCTTGTGCTTCCCCGAAACGGCTCCCCAACCGCACGGCCAAGCTGTCAGATGTTGAACCCGACCGCAAGTGCCCGCGAGGACTGGAGAAACGCCGTTTGCCGAAGCAATCGGACCGCTCGCCGTCGACGGGGCGCGAGGGCCGGAAAACCGGCGGGGCCCGCTCCGGTTGTCAGGAGGGGCCCCGCTTGAGGCTTACTTCTTGTTGGCGCGCTCGAGTGCCGCGCCGAGGATGTCGCCGAGCGACGCGCCGCTGTCGGACGAGCCGTACTGCGCCACCGCCTGCTTCTCTTCGGCGATCTGCATCGCCTTGATCGAGAAGGTCGGCTTCTTGGAGCGGTCGGTGCCGGTCACCATGGCGTCGAACTTCTGGCCGACCTGGAAGCGCTCCGGACGCTGCTCGTCGCGGTCGCGGCCGAGATCCGAGCGCTTGATGAAGCCGGTCGGGCCATCCTCGCCGACCTGCACGGTGAGGCCACCGTCCATGACTTCGAGCACTGTCACGGTCTTGACCTCGCCCTTGCGCGCGCCGTCGCCGCCCGTGGCACCGCCGGCCGCGACACCGCCGCGCTCCAGCTGCTTCATGCCGAGGCTGATGCGCTCCTTCTCGACGTCGACGTCGAGCACGACCGCCTGGACGGTCTCACCCTTGCGGTGAAGCTGCAGCGCTTCCTCTCCCGACACGCCCCAGGCGATGTCCGACATGTGGACCATGCCGTCGACGTCGCCGTCGAGACCGATGAACAGGCCGAACTCGGTGGCGTTCTTGACTTCGCCCTCGACCTGGCTGCCGACCGGGTGCTTCTCGGCGAAGTCGTTCCACGGGTTGGTCTGGGCCTGCTTGAGGCCGAGGCTGATGCGGCGCTTCTCGCCGTCGACCTCGAGGACCTTGACGTCGACTTCCTGGCTGGTGCTGACGATCTTGCCAGGGTGGACGTTCTTCTTGGTCCAGCTCATTTCCGAGACGTGGACGAGGCCCTCGATGCCCGGCTCGAGCTCGACGAACGCACCATATTCGGTGATGTTCGTGACGCGGCCCTGGAACACGCCGCCGACCGGATACTTGGCGGTGGCGCCTTCCCACGGATCGCTCTCGAGCTGCTTCATGCCGAGGCTGATGCGCTGGGTGTCGCGGTTGATGCGGATGATCTGCACCTTCACCGTGTCACCGATGTTGAGCACTTCGCTCGGGTGATTGACGCGCTTGTAGCTGATGTCGGTGACATGCAGCAGGCCGTCGATGCCGCCGAGGTCGACGAAGGCGCCGTAGTCGGTGATGTTCTTGACCACGCCCTCGATGATCTGGCCCTCGGCCAGGCTCTGGATCAGGCCCGAGCGCTGCTCGGCGCGGGTCTCTTCGAGGATGGCGCGGCGCGACACGACGATGTTGCCACGGCGGCGGTCCATCTTGAGGATCTGGAACGGCTGCGGGATGTCCATCAGCGGCTGGACGTCGCGGACCGGGCGAATGTCGACCTGGCTGCCCGGAAGGAAGGCGACGGCGCCGCCGAGGTCGACGGTGAAGCCGCCCTTGACGCGGCCGAAGATGACACCCTCGACGCGCTTCTCTTCGGCGAACTCGCCCTCGAGCTTGTCCCAGGCGGCTTCGCGGCGGGCGCGGTCGCGGCTGAGCATGGCTTCGCCCTGCGAATTCTCGACGCGGTCGACATAGACTTCGACCTGGTCGCCGACCTTCAGTTCGGCCTTCTGGCCGGGGGCGGCGAACTCGCGCAGGGGCACGCGGCCCTCGCTCTTGAGGCCGACGTCGATGACCGCGAGGTCGTTCTCGATGCCGGTGACGGTGCCGATGACGACGCGGCCTTCGAAGGCCTCGTTCTCGCCGCCGAGGCTCTCGTTGAGGAGCGCGGCGAAATCGTCACGAGTGGGATTGGCGACAGTGGCCATGATGATGGGTACGTCCTTTTCGTGCTCGGTCGGTATGCCGCCAGCCGGACCGAAAAGGGCCGGCTTTCCATCAGGCGGACCTGGCAAGCGTTGGGTCAGAGCGCGCCGCGACCCCATGCCGCGACCCGCATCGCCGGGACGAAAGGCCGGACGCGGGCCGGACCGAGCTTGGGGCCGTGAAGGACGACAACAGCTGCTGAGCGGCGCACGTCCGGGCGGTTTCCGCCCTGAACGACGAGCGCGCCCCTAGCGCAAGATGCTCAGGAGAGCAAGGCGAGCAGGGTCGCGAGCCAGCCCGTCCGCTTGCCCGCCGCGACCGCCGGGACGGGGTCGGCCGGCCCGCATTCGAGGCAGCGGGCCTGGATGGTCGGACCCGAGACGAGCAGCTCGGCCTCGTGCACCGCCGTCGCGACCAGCGTCTCGGGGCTGGTGCGGAGGCTGGCGAAGGGGTCGTTCTCCTCGGTGCTGTCGTCGTCGCGAAGGAGGCCGGCGAGCTCGGAGCGCCAGCCCTTCTTGCGGTCGAGCCAGGTCACTGCTCGGTCGTCCTTGGCGAGCCCGGCGAGGTCGCCCGCCTTGAGAATCGCCTCGTCCAGCCCGCCGAACTGGTCGACGAGGCCGAGCTGGCGCGCCTGCCCGCCCGACCAGACCCGGCCCTGGCCGATCGCATCGACCTGCTGCGGGGTCTTGCGGCGGGCCTCGCCGACGATGGTCAGGAACTTGCCGTAGGTGCTCTCGACCCCGAGCTGGATCAACTGGCCGGCCTCGGGCGAGATGCCCTTAAACAGGTCAGGCTGGCCCGACAGCGGGGTGGTAGTGACGCCATCGGCGCTGATCCCGAGCTTGGCGAGCGACCCCTGGAAGCTCGGCAGAATCCCGAACACACCGATCGACCCGGTGATGGTCGAGGGCTCGGCGAACACATATTGGGCCGCGGTCGACACCCAATAGCCACCCGAGGCCGCGACATTGCCCATCGAGGCGACGACCGGGATCTTCTTCTCGCGCGCGGCGAGCAGGGCCTGGCGGATCCGCTCGGAGGCGAGGGCCGAGCCGCCGGGCGAGTCGATCCGCACCACCAGCGCCTTGATCTTGTCGTTGCGCAGCCCCTTCTCGATCGCCTCGGCGATGCTGTCGCCCCCGGCGGTGCCGAGCGGCGCCTTGCCGTCGACGATGTTGCCGGCGACGGTGACCACCCCGATCGGCCCGCTGGCGTTCTCGGAGCGGACCTCGGAGGCAATGTAGCGGTCGAGGCGGATCGCCTTGAACCCGCCGGGCACCTTGTCGTCGCTCCCGCCGATCGCGGCGAGGCGCGCGGCGAAGGCGCGCTTGTCGCCGAGCTTGTCGACCAGCCCCGCCTTCTGCGACGCGACCGCGAAGTCGCCACCGGCCGCCTGGACCAGCTGCACCGGCTGGCCCAGCGCCTGGTCGAGATTGGCCTTCGGCCGGGCCTTGCGGATGTCGTCGCGCCAGGTCTCGAACAACGCCCCGGCAAGCGCCTGCGCATTCTCGCGCGCCTCGGGGCTCATGTCCGAACGGGTGAAGGGCTCGACCGCGCTCTTGAACTTGCCGACCTTGTAGACGTTCGCGGTCACCCCGAGCTTTTCAAGCAGGCCGGCGAAGTAGAGGTTGTTGCCGCCCGGCCCGCGCAGCTGGACGCCGCCCATCGGGTCGACCCAGATCTCGCTGGCATGGGCGGCGAGCTGGTAGCCGCGGTCCGCATAACCGGTGGCATAAGCGAGGACGGGCTTGTTGGCGCGGCGGACCTCGTCGAGCGCTTCGCCAAGGTCGGCGACGACGGTCTGTCCGGCCGAGAAGCCGTCGAGGTCGAGCGCGACCGCCTTCACCCGGTCGTCGTTCTTGGCCTTGAGGATCGCGGCGCGAACGTCGCGCAGCGCGAGCGGCCCGGGGCCGCTGCCACCGCCGGCGAGCGCGAAGGCATCCTGCTCGGCCGGCTGCTCGACCACGCCGTTGTTGAGCTTCAGGACCAGCACGCCGTCGGACACCGACGGCGCCGGCCGGGCCGACAGCAGGGCGTAGAGCCCGGCGAAGAAGATCAGCAGGAAGACGAGAACGAGCGCGTCCTTGATGCCGACCAGCAGTCCCCAGATCGCTTTCAGTACGCGCATGGTCGTCCATCGTCCTCGTGAATTGCCTCCGCGAGATAGGGGAGCGCGGGGACGAGGGGAAGCGGCTGTTCGACCAGCGGGCTCAATGCATCCGCGCCCCGTCGGGGACCGGGTGGTCGGGGGCGAGGAGCGAGATGCGGCCTTCGGCGTCGCTCAGACCCAGCACCAGCACTTCGCTCATGAACGGCCCGATCTGACGCGGCGGGAAGTTGGTGACGGCAATCACCTGCCGGCCGACGAGCGCTTCGGGCGTGTAGAGCGCGGTGATCTGGGCCGAGCTGCGGCGGATGCCGATGGCCGGCCCGAAGTCGATGGTCAGCTTGAAGGCGGGCTTGCGGGCCTCGGGAAAGGGCTCGGCGGCGATGACGGTGCCGGCGTGGATCTCGACCGCGAGGAAGTCGTCGAAGGCGATGGTCATGGCTTGGTGCAGGGCTTGAGCGCGGCCGGCGCGGGACGCGGGCCGGCGGCCTTGAAGGCGGCAAGGAAGCTGTCGCCGCCGGGCAGGCGCTCGAACCGTTCGAGCTTGAGGCCGATGCTCCCGAACTCGCATTCGAGCTGGGCGGGCGGGATCCCGTGGCGCTTCACCTCGCGGTCGGCGTCGACCACGATCACCTCGCCGCCGGGCTTGAGCCCGCCCGACAGGTGCCAGAGGAAGGCGTAAGGGTCGGTGACCTCGTGGTACATGTGGACGAGGAAGATGCGGTCGAAGCTCGCCGGGGGCAGCCGGGGATCGGCGGGCTCGCCAAGCCGCACCGCGACATTGTCGAGCCGCTCGCGCTGGACGCGCTCGGCCAGCCGGTCGCGGACCTCGGGGACGATATCCTGCGCAAGCACCCGGCCCTGCGGCCCGACCAGCGGCGACAGGCGGACGGTATAATAACCCTCCCCCGCCCCGATGTCGGCGACCGACATGCCGCGCTTGACCTCGGCGGCGGCGACCACCGCCTCGAACTCGCCGACCCGGTCGCGGGCGTCCTCGGTCGAGAAGGCGTCGGAGACGATCGGCGCGACGTCACGGCCGGCGGCGGGGAAGGTGGCGGCCTGTTGCTGGGAATGGCAGGCGGTGAGGGCCAGCAGGCCACCAAGCACGCTCGCCCTGAGCGCAGTCGAAGGGCGTCCTTCGACTGCGTGCTTCGCACTCCGCTCAGGACGAACGGTGCACAGGGACATGATCAGTCCACGTCCTCCACGTCGACCTTCTCGCCGGTCACGCGCTGGCTGAGCGCCGCGGCCATGAAGCGGTCGAGGTCGCCGTCGAGGACGTCGCCCGGCGCGGTCGAGGTGACTCCGGTGCGCAGGTCCTTGACCAGCTGGTAAGGCTGGAGGACGTAGGAACGGATCTGGTGGCCCCAGCCGATGTCGGTCTTTGCGGCGGCGCTGGCATTGGCCTCGGCCTCGCGCTTCTGAAGCTCGACCTCGTAGAGGCGCGCCTTGAGCTGCTTCATCGCCTCGGCCTTGTTCTTGTGCTGCGACCGCTGGTTCTGGCACTGGACGACGATGTTGGTCGGGATGTGGGTGATCCGGACTGCGCTGTCGGTGGTGTTGACGTGCTGTCCGCCCGCGCCGCTCGCACGATAGGTGTCGATGCGAAGCTCGCTCTCGTTGATCTCGATGTCGATGTCGTCGTCGACTTCGGGATAGACCCAGACGCTAGCGAAGCTGGTGTGGCGGCGCGCGCTGCTGTCGTAGGGGCTGATCCGGACGAGGCGGTGAACCCCGCTTTCGACCTTCAGATTGCCATAGGCATTCTCGCCCTTGATCAGCAGGGTCGCCGACTTGATCCCGGCCTGTTCGCCGGCGTGGAAGTCGACTAGCTCGACCTTCATGCCGTGGCGCTCGGCCCAGCGGCTGTACATGCGCTGGAGCATGCCGGCCCAGTCCTGGCTTTCGGTCCCGCCGGCGCCGCTGTTGACCTCGACATAGCTGTTGTTGGCGTCGGCCTCGCCCGCCAGCAGCGCGGCGACCTTGTCGCGTTCGGCGCGGGTCGCGAGGTCGGCGAGCGCAGTGACCCCGTCGTCGACGAGGGTCTCGTCCCCCTCCGCCTCGGCCATCTCGATCAGCTCGACCGTGTCGGCGAGTTCGGTCTCGAGCTTGCGGGTGGCCGCGATCGCCTCTTCGAGCCGGCGGCGCTCACGCATCACTTCCTGCGCGGCCTTGGGGTCGTCCCACAGGGTCGGGTCCTCGACCTTGCCGTTCAGTTCCTCGAGCCGCTTGAGCGCGCGGTCCCAGTCGAGGAACCGGCGGAGAAGCGCGGTGGCGGCATTGACCTGGTCGATATGGGCCTGCGCTTCGGCGCGCATCGTGCATTTCCTTGATGATCAGAACCGTTCGAGCCGAGCGGGCCCGCGGCTCCTAATAGATGCCGCCCTGCTTTGCCAAGAAGTCGTCGGGCTGCGGCTTGGGCGCCTGCGGCTTGGGCGCAGCGGTGGCGCGGGCCTTGGGTGCCGCGGCGCGGGCGCGCTGCTGCGGCGTATCGGCGGCAAGCTGGGTGTCGGCCCCGCCGCCCGGGCGATAGGTGCGCCGGGGCTCGGTCTCGGGCTTGAAGGCTTCCCAGATGACCGCCGACTTGGGATCCTCGCGGACCGGGAAGGTGCCGAACACGCGCCGCCCGGTGACCCGGTCGATCCGGACCATGCGGATTCCGTCGGGGGCGACGAAGGGTGTCGGCGGCACGTCCTTGAACGCGGTCTGCGCCCATTGCTTGAAGATCGGCGCGGCGATCCGGCCGCCTTGCGCCGCGCCGCCCATCGAGCGCGGCTGGTCGTAGCCGAGATAGGTGCCGGCGACGACATCGGGGGTGCCGCCGATGAACCAGACGTTGGTCGGACCATTGGTGGTGCCGGTCTTGCCGAACAGCGGCCGGTTGAGGTCACGGAGCACGGTCGCGGTGCCGCGCTCGATCACGCCGGTCATCACGTGGACCATCTGGAAGGCCGCCTGCGGATCGAGGATCTGGCGGCTCCGGCTCGGCGGCCGCGGCATCGCCCCGCCGTCCCAGTCGGGCGCGTTGCAGCGCCCTTCCATCACCGCGCAGCGATTGTCGGTGCGGAAGATGACCTTGCCGTCGCGGTCCTGGACATAGTCGATCAGCGTCGGGGTCAGCGCGCGGCCGTGATTGGCGAGGATCGCGTAGGCATTGGTGAGCTTCATCACCGTGGTCTCGCCCGCGCCGAGCGAGATCGACAGATAATTGGGATAGTCGCCGACGCCGAGGCGGCGCGCGGTGTCGGTGACCTTGGCCATGCCGGTCTGGGAAGCGGCGCGCAGCGTCATGAGGTTGCGCGACTGCTCGACGCCCCAGCGCAGGGTCTTGGGACCCGCATAGCCCGCGTCGAAATTCTTGAAGCACTTGTTGCCAAGGCCCGCGCCCTGCCAGACGCAGAAGGGCGCGTCGTCGATGATGCTCGCCGGCGTCATGCCGTTGGCGAAGGCGGTGTAATAGACGATCGGCTTGAAGGTCGAACCGGGCTGGCGGAGCGCCTGGGTCGCGCGATTGTAGCTCGCGCCGATATTGTCGAACCCGCCCTGCATCGCGAGGACGCGGCCGGTGCGGACCTCCTCGGCGATGAACCCGCCGCCAATCTCGGGGATCGAGCGGATCGCATAGGTCGAGCCGCCGACGTTCTTGACGATGATGACCATGCCCTCGCGCAGGTTCGACCAGGCGCTGCCGCCGCCGCCGCGCTTGGGCATGACGGCATTGCCGGCGGGCAGGTCGCCGCTCGAGCCGTCGGTGAACCCGATCCGCGCCGAGAAGGCGCCCTTGTCGAGAACGACGGCCTTGCGCCAGTCGGGGAAACCGGTGCCGAGCGGCGCCCGGTCGAGCGCCGCGCGCCAGTCGCCGGCGATGTCGACGCTGAGCCCGGTGTCGCGCCAGCCGCGGCCCCCGTCGAACCGGGCGAGGCCCTCGCGCAGCGCCTCGGCGGCGGCGTCCTGCATCACCGGGTTCATCGAGGTCCGGACCCACAGGCCCCCGGCATAGACGCTGTTCGGGCCGGCCTTGGCGTCCTCGCCATATTTCTTGAGGAGCTCGCGCCGGACCTCCTCGGTGAAATAGCCGCCGACCTCGCGGAATTTGGCATTGGAGCCATAGCGGATGGTCCCGAGCGGGGTCGCCGCCGCGGCGTCGCGCTGCGCCGGGGTGATGTAGCCGTTATTGGCCATCTCGCGCAGCACGTAGTTGCGGCGGGCCAGCGCCTTCTCGGTCGCGCGTACGGGGTCGTAGTTGGACGGCGCCTTGGGCAGCACCGCGAGATAGGCGGCCTCGGGCAGCGTCAGATCGGCGACGTCCTTGTCGAAATAGGCGCGCGCCGCGGCCTGCACGCCATAAGCGTTCCGGCCGAGGAAGATCTGGTTGAGGTAGAGTTCGAGGATCTGCTGCTTGGTCAGGACGTTCTCGAGCCGGAAGGCGAGGATCGCCTCGCGGATCTTGCGGGTGACGTTGTAGCTCGAATCCTGAAGCAGCGCCTTCGCCACCTGCTGGGTGATGGTCGAGCCGCCGCGCGCGCGGGCGCCGCCGGTCGCCTTCTTGAGCGCGAAGTCGCCGACCGCGCCGACGAGACCCGGATAGTCGATCCCGCCGTGGGTGAAGAAGGTCTTGTCCTCGGCCGAGATGAAGGCCTCCACCACCATCGGCGGATATTCGTCATAGGCGAGCTCGACCCGGCGCTCGCGGGCGAAGGTGCCGACCGGCTGGCCGTCATAGCCGCGGATGCTGGTCGGCAGCGGCGGCTGGTAGGCCAGCAGCTTCTCGCTCGAGGGCAGGCCGGCGGCGAAGAACAGCCAGACGAGGATGAACAGCCCGTAGAGACCGAGCACCCCCCAGCCGGCGATGCGCAGCCACTTGCGCTCGGCCCAAGCCGTGCGGAGGCGGTCCGCGGCGCGGTGGTGACGGTCCAGCCAGGCGGGAGAAGACGGGGTCGCAACGGCGTCCATGCTCGCGGCTCTACTCGCTTGGGCTAGCGGGGGAAAGGCGCTGAATGCACGGCTGCGATCAACGGACCGAAACCGCCGCCTGCGCCTCGATGGCGCGGGCCAGCGCCTTGACGATCCGCTGGCGCTGGGCGGGATCGAGAAGCATCGCCTCGTCCTCCGAATTGCTCATATAGCCCGCCTCGAACAGCACGGCCGGCGCGTCGGACCGGCGAAGCACCCTGAAGGCAGCGAAGCGGTGCGGCTCGGGACGGAGCGGCACGACCCCCTTGGCTTCGCGCAGCAGCCGGACCGCGAAATCGGCCGAGGCCGCCATCTCGTCGCGCGTGGCGAGGTCGGCGAGCAGTGCTCGGACACTCCCGTCGGCTTCGGTCGCGACCGCTTCCTCGCCGTTCTGGCGCGCGGCAAGCAAGGCGGCGTCGCCGTCGCTCGCCACTTCGGAAAGCGAATAGAAGGTCGCGCCGCGCGCATTGGCATTGGGCGCGCTGTCGGCGTGGATGGCGAGAAACAAATCGGCGCCGAGCCGGCGGGCGATCGCCGCCCGGTCCTCGAGCGTCAGCGTCGCGTCGCCGTCGCGGGTCAGCGCGATCCTGACCCGCCCACCCCGCGCCAGCTCGTCGCGCAGGTCGCGGGCGAGAACGAGGGTCACATCCTTCTCGATCGCGCGGCCGCTCGCGCCCGGGGCGCCAGGATCGCGTCCGCCATGGCCGGGATCGATCACCACCAGCGGGCGGCCGGGGACCCGCGCCTCGATGACGCGGACATTGGCGACCGCCGGGCTGAGGGCGAGGCTGAGCCCACCCTCGCGCGCTTCGCCGGCCACCGCCCGGCCCAGCGTCGCGCCGCCTTGGGCGCGGCCGAGGACCAGCCAGCCGGCCCCCGCCAGCAGCAGGATCGCAGTGGCGATGATCGCCAGTCGTGCACGGGTTCGGGGGGCCATGGGCGCGACCCTAGCGTGCCGTTGCTTGGCGGCAAGGAGGCTGCTACGAACGCACTGTCCGCCAGCTCGCTTGCTCGAGCCAATGGCGGGACAAGGCCGGGGGCTTGGTGACAGGGCCGAACCCTTGGCGTCGTACAGGTTGATGCTGATCCATGAAGTTCAAGAACGCGCACGTTGAGCCTGCTGAACTGAGCAGCGACGCGCGTTTGCCGGCGATCGCCGCCGGGGAACCCGAGGCAGCAGACGCACCCCATCTCATTGCCATTCCGGCGGGCCCGAAAGCGCCCGCCATGGCCGTAAATCGCGCGCGCCGCCTGACCCTGTTCAGGGCGCGCGCCCGGAGACTATTCAATGACCACGCGCATGCTGATCGACGCGCGCCACCCGGAAGAGACCCGGGTCGCCGTCGTCCAGGGGAACCGGATCGAGGAGTTTGACTTCGAGTCCGCCGAGCACAAGCAGCTCAAGGGTAATATCTATCTCGCCAAGGTGACCCGCGTCGAACCGTCGCTCCAGGCGGCGTTCGTCGATTACGGCGGCAATCGCCACGGCTTCCTCGCCTTCAGCGAAATCCACCCCGATTATTACCAGATCCCGAAGGCCGATCGCGAAGCCCTGCTGCGCGAGGAGGCCGAGCACGCCGCCGAGGAAGAACGGCTGCGCGCCGAGGCCGAGGACGAGCCGCTCGACCCGCACCACGAGGACGACGGCACCGACGACCGTCCCGAGGAGCCCGAGGACGAATCCGACAGCCAGGGTGACCCTGAGGATGGCGAGCGCGCGCCCCGTGGCGGCCGCCGCAACCGCAAGGACGAGGCCGCCGACGAGGTCCGCCGCAAGCGCCTCAATCTGCGCCGTCGCTACAAGATCCAGGACGTGATCCAGCGCCGCCAGGTGCTGCTGGTCCAGGTCGTCAAGGAAGAGCGCGGCAACAAGGGCGCGGCGCTGACCACCTATCTCAGCCTCGCCGGCCGCTATTGCGTGCTGATGCCCAACACGTCGCACGGCGGCGGCATCAGCCGGAAGATCTCGAACGGCTCGGACCGCAAGCGGCTGAAGTCGATCATCTCCGACCTGAAGCTCCCCTCGACCATGGGCCTCATCGTCCGCACCGCGGGCCTCGAGCGGACCAAGGTCGAGATCAAGCGCGACTTCGACTATCTCGCCCGGCTGTGGGACGAGGTGCGAGAGAGGACGCTCGCCAGCTCTGCCCCCGCGCTCATCTATCGCGACAGCGACCTCGTGAAGCGCGCGATCCGCGACCTCTACCACAAGGACATCGACGAGGTGCTGGTCGAGGGCGAGGACGGCTACAAGGCCGCCCGCGGCTTCATGAAGCTGCTGATGCCGAGCCATGTGAAGAAGGTGCAGTCGCACAATGAGGCGACTCCCCTGTTCCAGCGCTACGGCGTCGAGGACCAGCTGGCGGCCATGTACCACCCGCTCGTCCAGCTGAAGAGCGGCGGCTACATCGTCATCAATCCGACCGAGGCCCTGGTCTCGATCGACATCAACTCGGGCCGCTCGACCCGCGAGCACAATATCGAGCAGACCGCCTACGCGACCAACCTCGAGGCGGCGCAGGAGATCGCGCGCCAGCTGCGGCTGCGTGACATGGCCGGCCTCGTCGTCATCGACTTCATCGACATGGAGCAGAACAGCCATGTCCGGAAGGTCGAGAAGGCGATGAAGGAGGCGCTCAAGAACGACCGTGCGCGCATCCAGGTCGGCCGCATCTCGAGCTTCGGCCTGATGGAGATGAGCCGCCAGCGCCTGCGCACCGGCGTGCTCGAGGCCTCGACCAAGACCTGCCCGCACTGCGACGGCACCGGCCTGATGCGCACCGCCGCCTCGGCGGGCCTCAGCGCGCTCCGCATGATCGAGGATGAAGCGGCCCGCGGCCGCGGCGAAAAGGTGTGCCTGCGCGCCGGCGCCGAGGCGGCCGTCTATGTCCTCAACAAGAAGCGCGCCGAGCTGGCCGACATCGAGGCGCGTTACGGCGTGACCATCGAGGTGCTGGTCGATCCGAGCCTCGAAGGCGCCCGCATGGCGGTCGAAAGCTCAGGGCCGCGCCCGGTCGCGCCGGTCCGTGCCGCCCCCGCTCCCCGCCCAATCGAAGAGGATGAGCCCGAGATCGACGAGGAGGAGTTCGAGGAAGGGGTCGCCGAGGACGAGGACGAAGGCGAGGAGCGCGGTGAGCGTGGCGAGGGCGAGGACCGCAACGGCCGCCGCCGCCGTCGCCGTCGTCGCGGTGGCCGCAACCGTCGTCGCGATGGTGAAGGCGCCGAGGACGGCCAGGCCGAGCCGGAGGGATCGGCTTCCGACACCGACGAGGACGGTGCCGACGAGCAGCCCGAGAATGACGGCGAGGTCCAGGCCGACAGCGACGAGCAGCGCAAGCGTCGCGGCCGTCGCGGTGGCCGCCGCCGGGGTCGTGGCCGCGATCGTGACGGCGAGACCGAGGCCGAGGGTGGCGAACTCGCCCCCGAGGCCGGCGAGGCCCCGATGGTCGAGCCGGTCCCGAGCGAGGATCCCGCACCGGTTGCTACCGAGGCGGAGCCCGAAGCCGAGGTCGAGGCCGAGGAGAAGCCCAAGGCCCGTCGTCGCCCGCGCGCCCGCAAGGCCGATACCGCCGCCGAGGCCGCCGCGCCCGCGCCTGTGATCGAGGAAGCCGCGCCCGAAGCGCCCGCCGAGGAGGCTCTGGCCGCCGAGGAGAAGCCCAAGCCCAAGCGCCGCTCGCGCGCCAAGAAGGTCGAGCCGGTCGCCGAACCGGTCGCCGAGGAAGCCGCCATTGCGGCCGAGCCGGCGGCCGAGCCGCAGCCCGAGGCCGAGCCCGTCGCGGCCGTCGAGGCCCCGAGCGACGCCGCGCCGACCGGCAGCCGCAAGGGCTGGTGGTCGCGGACCTTCGGCTGATCGGAGTGACAGGAGCGGGACCCCGGGTAATCCGGGATCCCGCTTCCCGTTTCAGCGTCGCACCAGCGCGCGGAGCGCACGGTTCTGGTGGAGGAATATCCCCGGCGCCTGCTTCTCGACGAGCGCGGCAAGCGCCCGGGCGACGTCCTCCGCCGGGATCCCGGCATAGCGGTCCAGCGGCCCCTGCAGGAGCAGGTTCAGCACGGGCGACAGCGTCTGCGCGATCCCCTCACCCACCCTTTTCTCGTCCCGCTCCCCGAGCAACAGCCCTGGCTGGACCACGTCGACCCGGACAAAGCCAAGCGCTTCGACCGCCTGCTCGACCTCACCCTTGAGCCGGAGATAGGCGTTTCGGCTGCCCGCGTTCGCCCCGCTCGACGAGACCAGCAGGAAATGCCGCGCCCCGGCGTTTCGCGCGGCCCGGGCGAAGGCCAGCACCGCGTGCCGGTCGACCGCCTCGAACGCCGCCCAGCTGCCGGCGGCCTTGCGGGTCGAACCGAGGGTCGAGATCGCGACGTCGACCTTTTCGCCCTGAAGCAGGCCCGGCCACGTCTCCATCGCCCCGATCTTCTCCCGAGTCGCCCCGCTCGAGCGCCGGCCGATCACGAGCAGCTCATGCCGCTCTTCGAGGAGCGGCCAGAGGTTTCGCCCGACCAGCCCGGTCGCCCCGATCATCGCGATGCGCATCAGAATTTCTCCGGTAGTTCCACCGGTCCGACCAGCTCCTCATGGCGCTTGATGGCGAAGGGATCGGTCATACCGGCGATATAATCAGCGACGTTGCGCGCGGTCGTCTCGGGGCAGTCGCCCCGGTGCCACGCGTCGGGCAGCAGCCGCGGATCGTCGAGATAGGCCGCGGCGAGATTGGCGACGACGCGCTGGGCCTCGACCCGTACCGGCTGAAGCGCGGGCGCATTGTAGAGATTGGCGTAGAGGCAGCGCTTGAGCGCCCGTTCCTCGGCAACGAGCTCGGCCGAGAAGCCGGCGAGCGCCATGCCGGCGGCGCGGACGTCGGCGATGGTCTCCGCTCCGTTGCCCGCGACCCGGCGGCGGGTTTCGGCGAGGAGGTCGCCGACCATGGTCCCGATCTGGTCGCGGACCAGCGCCTTCACCCGCCGCTCCATCGGCAGGTCGGGCCAGCGGCGCCCGATCGCATCCCAGTGGCGTGCGACGAACGGAAGCTCGAGCAGCGCGTCGAGCGGCAGCACGCCTGCGCGCAGCCCGTCGTCGATGTCGTGATTGTCATAGGCGATGTCGTCGGCGAGCGCCGCCACCTGCGCCTCGAGGCTGGCGAAGGTCTGAAGCTCGAGCCCGACCTCGGCATCGACCCCGGCCAGCGCCCATTGGGGCGCGGTGACGGGGCCATTGTGCTTGGCAAGGCCCTCCAGCGTCTCCCAGTTGAGGTTGAGACCGTCGAAGTCCGGGTAGGTCGTCTCGAGCCGCGTCACCAGCCGCAGGGTATGGCCATTGTGGTCGAACCCGCCGTGGGGCGCGATCGCGGCGTCGAGCGCATCCTCGCCGGCATGGCCGAAGGGCGGATGGCCAAGGTCGTGGGCGAGGCACAGTGCCTCGGTCAAATCCTCGTTGAGGCCCAGCACGCGGGCGATGGTGCGGCCGATCTGCGCGACCTCGACGCTGTGGGTCAGCCGGACGCGATAATGGTCGCCGTCGGGGGCAACGAACACCTGCGTCTTGTGGCGCAGGCGGCGGAACGCGACCGAGTGGACGATCCGGTCGCGGTCGCGCTGGAAGGCGTCACGCGGTCCCCGCGGTCCCTGGTCGGGCTCGGCATGCACCCGCCCGCGGCTCTCGGACGGGCGCGCCGCAATGCCGGGGGGCAGCGTCACTTGGCGGCAAGCTTCTCGAACTTGATCCCGCCCGGCGCGGTCCAGACAAAGCCCTCGAGCCTGGCGGCATGGAGGTCGTTGACGAATTCCTGCGCGGCGTCGGCGTCCTTGAAGGGCCCGACCAGCAAGCGCGACCAGCCCTTCATCGCCGACACGACAGGCTGGCGGCCCTTGAACAGGGCGGCCTTACGCGCGCGGATCCTGGCGAACTCCTTTTCCATCTGGTCGGCGTTCGAGCCACCGGCAAGCTGGACATAGATGCGCGAGCCAACCGAGGCCTTGGCGGGCTTGGCGTCGTCATCGCCCTTCGCCGCCACCGCCGTCTTGGCGACACAGCTCGTTCGCGCCGCGCCCTTGAGCTTGGCGCAGGCCTTGGCGACGGCCGCGTCGTCCTCGTCGCGGGCGGCGAGCGCCGCAGTCTCGCACTTGGTCTTGGCGGACCCCTTGAGCTTGGCGCAATTGGCCGCCGGCTTCGCTTCGGCCGGCTTGTTCTTGCCTTCGAGCGCGGCCAGCCGGAGCTTGCCCTTGAGGTCCGTTGGCTCCTCAGCCGCGGGCTTGGGCTTGGCCTTTAACTTCTCGACGATCGGCTTGGGCGCCGGTGGGGGCTTGGCCGTCCCGGTCGCGAAAGGGGGCAGCTTGACGAGGGCGGTCTCGATATCGGCCAGCCGGTCCGCCTTGGGTCCGGGATCGGGCGCGCGCTTCGGCACCGGGCGCGGCGCGACCGAGGCGACCCGGACCGGCGCCGGGGGCGGGCTCGCCTCGACCGGATCGGCCGCGGCCAGCGCGGCGCCTTCCGCGGGCATGATCCCGAGATTGACCGCCGCCGCCTTCTGGCCGGGTCCGAGCGTCGGCAACCGGCGGAGGAAGGGATCGAAACCGGTGCTGGAGCCCGGCATCATCAGCGCGATCGCCTGCCGCGCGCCCTCGACGTCGCCGCCCAAGGCGAGGATCATCGCGCGGGCCCGGCGGGCACCCGCGTCGCGGCGGGCGAGCAGCGGATCGAGCAGCGCCAGCGCCTCGGCCTTGCGACCGGAAATGGCGACGCTCAGCGCCAGCCGTCGCCGTGCCTCGTCGGCATCGGGCCCGGTCAGCACCGCGCGATAATCGCTCTGTGCCTCGGCCTGGCGGCCGATGATGTCGAAGGCGAGGCCGCGGTCGAGCGCGATCATTGACTGGGTCGCGCCGAGCCGCTGCGCCTGTTCGAACAGGCCGAGCGCGGCGATCCCCTCCCCCATCTGGGTCAGCGCCGACCCCTGCCCGGCCTTGGGTGCCCAGTGCGCGGCGTTGATCTCCTCGGCCCGGCCGAAGAAGCCGATCGCGGCCTCGGAATCGCCAAGCCTCAGCGCGGCCCGGCCGGCGCCTAGCAGCGCATTATAGTCCTTGGGATTGATCGCCAGCAGCCGCACGTTGCGGGCCAGCGAGGCCTCGGGGCTTTCGAACGAGCCCGCCACCGGGGCGGGCGGGGGCGCGGGGGCGTGACCGCCGATATATTGCGCCGTCGCGGCGCCCGGAATCAACGCGGCGCCGCCCAGCAGCAGCAACGAAAATCTGATCATCCCCATCCCGTGGTCCGGTCTAGCTGAGCGGCGGCTGACGGGAAGGGCGGCGAACGGCGAAACGTTGGCCTGGAAGGACGAACCGAGCCGGAACGGCAAAGGGCCCCCGCCGGCGGCAGGGGCCCTTCACGATGAGCAACAAAAGTTACTGGTTGTTCTGGCGATTGAGGAAGCGCGGGATGTCGAGCGGCTCGCGGCGGAGGCTCGGCGTACCCTCGTCCTCGACCTTGCCGCCGGCGCGCGCCATCGAGCTCATCCGCTCAAACAGCGTGCCCGTGGCCGCGGTCGGACGGGCAAGCGGGGCCTCCTCGTCAACCGGCGGAGCGATCGGCGGGGTACCGACCGGCGAGGTCAGGATGTCGTCGCTGTCGAGCAGCAACTCGTCGGTCTCGTCATTGTCCGAAAGGTCGAGCGGCTCGGGCGCCTTGGCGACGGGCGCGATCGGGGCGGCCGGCGCCGGGGTGGCGGCAGCCGTGGTGCGGCCCGGGAAGGTAAAGACCTTGCTCTGGGTCGATCCGCTGGTGCTCGGCGCCGGCTTGGTCGCCTCTTCGGCCTCGATGCCGGTGGCGACGACCGAGACACGGATCTTGCCGTCGAGATCGTTGTTGAAGGCCGAGCCCCAGATGATGTTGGCGTCGGGGTCGACCAGCTCCTTGATGTGGCTGGCGGCCTCGTCGACCTCCATCAGGCGCATGTCCTCGCCGCCGGTGATCGAGATGATGACGCCCTTGGCGCCCTTCATCGAGACGCCGTCGAGCAGCGGGTTCGAGATCGCCTTTTCGGCCGCCTCGATCGCGCGATTGTCGCCCGAGGCTTCGCCGGTGCCCATCATCGCCTTGCCCATCTCGCCCATGACCGAGCGGACGTCGGCGAAGTCGAGGTTGATGAGGCCGGGCATGACCATGAGGTCGGTGATCCCGCGGACGCCCTGCTGGAGGACCTCGTCCGCCATCTGGAAGGCTTCCTTGAAGGTCGTGTCCGAATTGGCGAGCCGGAACAGGTTCTGGTTCGGGATGACGATCAGCGTGTCGACGTGCTGCTGGAGCTCGGCGATGCCGGCCTCGGCGGCGCGAGTGCGGCGGCTGCCTTCGAAGGCGAACGGCTTGGTCACCACGCCGACGGTCAGGATACCCTTGTCGCGGGCGGCCTTGGCCATCACCGGCGCGGCGCCGGTGCCGGTGCCGCCGCCCATGCCGGCGGCGATGAAGCACATGTGCGCGCCTTCGAGCGCAGCCTCGATCTCCTCCATCGCCTCTTCGGCGGCGGCGCGGCCGATCTCGGGACGGGCGCCGGCGCCGAGGCCCTGCGTGATCTTGTGGCCGAGCTGGATCCGGCGGTCGGCGAGCGAAGCGTTGAGCGCCTGGGCATCGGTATTGGCGACCAGGAAGTCGACCCCCTGCACGTCCGCCTGGATCATGTTGGCGATGGCGTTGCCGCCCGCGCCACCGACGCCGATGACGGTGATCCTCGGCTTCAGCTCGTCAACCGCCGGCCGGACGAAATCGATGCTCATGTGGATGGACCCCCGCAAATCAACGCGTTGAACTTGTAAGCGTGAATCTATGATTCACCGGAGTCGGCGGCACAAGCGGAAAAGTTAATAGAAGTGCATCTTTTCGGACGAGACGTGGCGAACGGGACTCACGCGTCCCGAAAGGGGACGGTCAGGACCGCCCGCGGATCGCCGAGACCAGCCGGGCGATCATCCCGCCAGCCTGCGGTCCCGGCCGGGCGGTCGGCAGCGCGAGGTCGCGGATGTCGCCGGTGCTGCCCTGGCTCGCCAGCATCGCGAGGCCGACGAGGCTGGTGAAGGCGGGACCGCTATGCGCGTCGGGAAGCCCGGTCAGCGCGCGGGGCCGGCCGACCCGGACCGCGCGGCCGAGCACGCCCTGCATATAGTCGGCGATGTTCTTCAGTTCCGCGCCGCCGCCGGTCAGCACCACCTGCCGCCCGACCGGCTTGACGAAGCCCATGTCCTTGAGCGCGTCCTCGACCTCGGCGGTGATCCGTTCGACCCGCTGCCGGATCACGGTCATCAGCTGCGCCCGGCTGATGCGGAGCGGTTCGGCCCCGTCCTCGGCCCCGATGGGAAGCGCCTCGACCACCTCGTGATTGTCGCGCGGGGAGGTCATCGCCGAGCCGTGGAAGCATTTGATCCGCTCGGCATCGCGGCGGCGCACGCCGAAGGCGGCGGCGATGTCGTCGGTGATGTCCTTCGCGCCGAGCGGGACCGAGCGCAGCCCGACCAGCATCCCCCCGATATGCAGCGAGACATTGGTGACCTCGGCGCCGAGCTCGACCAGCGCCACGCCAAGGTCGCGCTCCTCGGCGCTCAGGCAGGCGAGCGCCGCGGCGACGGGCGAGGCGACGATCGCGCGGACCCCGAGATGCGCCTGGCGGATGGTCAGGTCGACATTGCGCAGGGGCGCCTCGTCGGCGGCGATGACGTGGATGTCGACGCCCAGCCGGCTGGCATGCATGCCGACCGGCGAGCGGACGCCCTGGACCTCGTCGATGGTGTAGAGCGCGGGATTGGCATGAAGCACGACCTGGCCGGGCCGGTCGACCGCCTCGCGGCCCGACTGGAGCAGTTCCTCGACGTCCGACGGCTCGACCTGGTGGCCACCGATCTCGACCTCGACCGTGGCGAGGTCGGAGCTCAGTCCGCCCGCGCCATAGCTGGCCCAGACGTCCTCGATCGTCTGGCTGCTCATCCGCTCGGCCTGCTCGACCGCTTCGCGGACCGCGACCTCGGTCGCCTCCATGTCGGTGACGAAGCCGCGCTTGACCCCGCGGCTCTGGCGCTGGCCGGTGCCGAGCACGCGCGGGCGGCCTTCCTCGTCGAGGGTGCAGACCAGGGCCGAGACCTTGGACGAACCGATGTCGAGGGCGCCGATGAGAAGCGGCTCGTCGCGATTGGCCATCAGTTTGCGGTCTCGGTGGTCATGGTGGTGGCCTCGGGCGGGGCCGCGCCGGGGGGAACGCGGACGATCATCTTGCCCGGCACGCGAAGGTCGAAGCGGAGCATGTCGCGGCCAAGCAGGCCGACCGAGCGGTCCATCTTGGCGAAGCGCTTGAGGGCGCGGGCGGCGGCGGCTTCGCCCTCGGGCAGCGAGACGGTCTCGCCGGTAGTGAAGGAAAGATCCCAGCGCCGGCCGCCGATCCATGTCGCGGACGCGAGCTGCGGCTTCAGGGTCGGATTGCCATCGACGATCCGCGCCAGCGACACGGCCTGGCGATTGGCGCCGGGCCCGATCAGCAGCGGCAGGTCGGGCATCTTGTCGACCGGCACGGCGTCGAGCACCACGCCCTCCCCGTCGATCAGGCTCAGCCGGCCCTGCTGCTGCCAGACCGCGGCGGGGGTGCGCTCGACCAAGTCGACGACCAGGCTGTCGGGCAGCCGGCGCGAGACGCGGGCGTCCTTGACCCAGCCGAACTGGAGCAGGTTTTCGCGGATCCGGTCGAGATCGACCAGGGCCTGCGCGGGCTCGTCCGAGCCGATCGGCGCCTCCTCGGCGGCACGGCGAAGCTCGTCGGTGACGACCGCGTCGACCTTGCGCCGGTCCATGTTCTTCAATCCGACGATCTGGTAGCTGTCGACCTTGAAGCCGGCCTCGCCGGTCGCCGCGCCGGTTGCGCGCAGCGCCTTCGCCGGCAGGTCGAGCGCGATCACCGCGATCACCGCCATCACGAGCACCAAAGCGAGGAAAGCCCAGCGCGCGAGGCGGCCGCTTCCCTCTGGCCAGGCCGAGGCGGCGCGCTTGGGCGCCTTGCGGGCCTGGCCCTTGCCCCGTCCCTTGGCCGCGGCCGGGCGCCGGATGGTCTGGGCGTTCACCCCAGCGCTTCCTCGATCAGCCGCTCGACCAGCTCGCCATAAGAAATGCCGCGCTGGCGGGCCTGCTCGGGGACGAGGCTCAGCGGAGTCATGCCGGGCTGGGTGTTGACCTCGAGGAGATAAAGACCCGCCTCGCCTTGGCGATCGTCCCAGCGGAAGTCCGAGCGGCTGGCGCCCTTGCAGCCGAGCACGCGGTGGGCCTTCAGCGCCATGTCGAGCATCGACTGGGCGATGTCGGCGGGCACCTCGGCCGGGCAGACATGCTCGGTCAGGCCGTCGGTATACTTGCTGTCGAAGTCGTAGAAGCCGACCTTGGGCTTCAATTCGGTGACGCACAGCGCTTCGTCGCCCAGCACCGCGACGGTCAGCTCGTGCCCGGCGATGAAGGGCTCGGCGAGCAATTCGTCGAAATCGTTCCACGGGCCCTTGGTGTCGCGCCCGATCGGATTGCCGTAATTGCTCTCGTCGGTGACGATGGCGACGCCGACGCTGCTGCCCTCATTGACGGGCTTCAGCACATAGGGCCGGGGAATCGGATCGGCCGAGAACAGGGTCTCGGAGCGGACCATCGTACCCTTGGGCATGCGCACACCGGCGGGCACGAGCAGGAGCTTGGTCAGCTCCTTGTCGATCGCGATCGCCGAGGTGCTGAGGCCCGAGTGGGTGTAGCGGATGCCCATCAGGTCCAGCATACCCTGGACCGTGCCGTCTTCGCCCGGATGGCCGTGCAGCGCGTTGAAGACGATATCGGGGCGAAGCTCACCGAGGCGCTTGGCCACGTCGCGGTCCATGTCGAGCTCGGTGACGTTGGACCAGCCGCGTTCGCGCAGGGCCGCGGCGACGCCCTTGCCGCTCATCAGGCTGACCTCGCGCTCGGAGGACCAGCCGCCCATCAAGACGACGACATGCAGGTCCTTATTCACGCTCAACTCCCACGCGCTGGATTTCCCACTCGAGCTCGGTGCCGCTGTGCGCGCGAACCCGGCGCCGGACTTCTTCGCCAAGGGCTTCGATGTCCGCGCTGGTCGCGCTTCCGAGATTCAGCAGGAAGTTGCAATGCTTCTCGCTCACCTGCGCGTCACCGATCGTCAGCCCGCGGCAGCCGGCGGTGTCGATCACCTCCCAGGCCTTCTTCGGGAGCGGATTCTTGAAGGTCGAACCGCCGGTCTTGCTGCGCAGCGGCTGGCTCGCCTCGCGCGCGGCGGCGATCCGGTCCATCTCGGCCTGGACCGCCTCGGGCTCGGCGGGGTGGCCGCGGAAGGTCGCGCTGACGACCACCGCCCCGGCGGCAAGCTCCGAATGGCGATAGGTGTAGCCGATGTCGGCGTTGGACAGCGTCACCAGTTCGCCCGAGCGGAGCACGACCTCGGCCTCGACGAGAATGTCCTTCACCTCGCGGCCATAAGCGCCGCCGTTCATGCGGACGAAGCCGCCGACGGTGCCGGGGATGGAGCGGAGAAACTCGATCCCGCCGATGCCAGCGTCGCGCGCATTGGAGGAAACGAGGATGCCCGACGCCCCACCGCCGCATTGGAGCGTCACCTCGTCGAGCCGCGTCACGCGGGCGAAGGGTTTGCCGAGGCGAACGACGACGCCGGGAACGCCGCCGTCACGGACGATCAGGTTGGAACCGAGACCGAGCGCCATCACCGGCACCGCCGGGTCGAGCGCGCGCAGAAACGCCTGAAGGTCGGCGGTGTCGGCGGGCTCGAACAAGGTCTCGGCCGCCCCGCCCGACTTGAACCAGACCAGAGGCGCGAGCGGTGCGGCGGCGGTGAGTTTGCCACGCACCTCCCCGTTCGCCCCGAGCGACGTCGAGGGGCCCAGCGCAATGGTGCCTCGACGACGCTCGGCACCAGCGGAAATTTGGCCCGGGTCGCTCATCCCTTGTTCGCCCGCTCGGTCCGGATCGCCTCGGCGAGGCCCGCCGCCCATTTGGTGATGTCCCCTGCCCCCATGCAGACGACGAGATCGCCGTCGGCGGCAAGATCGCGAAGCACGTGGGCGACGTCCTGCGGGCCGTTCACCGGCTGGACCATGCGGTGGCCGTGGCTGCGGATCGCGTCGGCGAGCGCGACATGGTCGACGCCCTCGATCGGGCTTTCGCCGGCCGCATAAACCGGCGCGACAAGCACCGCATCGGCCTCGACGAAGGCGTTGGCGAAATCCTCCATGAGATCGCGCAGGCGGGTGAAGCGATGCGGCTGGACCACCGCGATGACCCGGCCGCTCGTGCTGTCGCGTGCGGCGGAGAGGACCGCGCGGATCTCCACCGGATGATGGGCATAATCGTCGATGATCACCGCGCCATCGACCTCGCCGACGCGGGTGAAGCGGCGCTTGACCCCGCCGAAGCGCTCGAACCCGCGGGCGATCACCTCGTCGGCAAGCCCGAGCTCGAGCCCGACCGCGATGGCGGCGAGCGCATTCTGGACATTGTGGCGGCCGGGCATCGGCAGGGTCACGCCCGCAATCCGCCGCCGCTCGCCCGACCGCTCGAGCACCAAGGCGTCGAAGGTCGTCACCCCGCCCGAGGTCGTGACATTGTCAGCACGAAGGTCGGCCGCGGCGGAAAAACCATAGGTCACCACCCGCCGGTCCTTGATCCGGCTAAGGAGGTTGGCGACCTCAGGATGGTCGATGCACATCACCGCCAGCCCATAGAAGGGCACATTCTCGATGAACTCGACGAAGGCGTCCTTGGCCGCGTCGAAGCTGCCGTAATGGTCGAGATGCTCGGGATCGATGTTGGTGACGACCGCGATCGTCCCGTCGAGGCGGAGGAAGCTGCCGTCGCTTTCGTCGGCCTCGACCACCATCCAGTCGCCCTTGCCGAGCCGGGCGTTGGAGCCGTAGGCGTTGATGATCCCGCCATTGATGACGGTCGGGTCGAGGTGGCCCGCGTCGAGCAGCGCGGCGATCATCGAGGTGGTGGTCGTCTTGCCGTGAGTGCCGGCGACCGCGACCGTGTTCTGCATCCGCATAAGCTCGGCGAGCATCTCGGCCCGGCGGACCCGCGGCAGGCGGCGCTCGGCGGCGGCCTGGACTTCGGGATTGTCGGCCCGGATCGCGGTCGAGCAGACCAGCACCGCGGCGTCGCCGAGATTGTCGGCGCTCTGCCCGATCATCACCGGGATGCCGGCCTTGCGCAGCCCCTCGGTGACATAGCTCTCGGCCTGGTCGGAGCCCTGCACCTTGTAGCCGAGATGATGCATCACCTCGGCGATGCCCGACATGCCGATCCCGCCGATTCCGACGAAGTGGATGGTGCCGATGTCGCGTCCGAGCGCCTTCATGCCGCGGCTCCCGCCGGAGCGAGGCCGATCGGCGCGTCGGCCGTGCGCGGGGCCTTGCCGACCATCGCCGGGGTCTCGCCCTGGCCGACCAGCTCGACGAGGTCGGCGAGATCGCTGGCCGCGCGCGGACGGCCGACCGACAGCGAACGGGCGGCAGCGTTGGCCAGCGCCTCGGGATCGTCGGCCAGCGCCTCGATCTGGCGGGCGAGCGCAGCGGGCGTGAACTGCGGCTGCGGGATCATCCGCGCGCCCCCGGCCCGCGCCAGTTCGCGCGCATTGGCGGTCTGGTGGTCGTCGGTCGCGATCGGCAGCGGGATGAGGATGGCGGGACGGCCCGCCGCGGTCAGCTCGGCAATGGTCGAGGCCCCGGCCCGGCCGATCATGAGGTGGCACTCGCCAAGCTTGGCATCCATGTCCTGGAGGTAGGTCGACAGCTCGGCGGGAATGCCGAGACTGCGGTAGGTGTCGCGCACGCGTTCGATGTCGTCGGGGCGGCATTGCTGGACGACCTGCAGCCGGTGGCGGAGTCGCTCGCCGAGCTCGCCGAGCCCGGCGGGGACGACATCGCCGAGCACCGTCGCGCCCTGGCTTCCGCCGGTGACGAGGAGCTTCAGCGGTGCGACGTCGTCGAACGCCGGGAAGGGCAGTTCGCCCAGCCGGACGATGCTGGCGCGGACGGGATTGCCGACCAGCACGACCTTGTTCTTCTGCCCGGGCTTCAGCCGGTCGACCTGCTCATAAGCCGTCGCAATCGCCTGCGCCCCGCCCGCGAGCAGGCGGTTGACCCGCCCCAGCACCGCATTCTGTTCATGAAGCACGGTCGGGATATTTAGGGCCGAGGCCGCGAGCAGTGCCGGAAAGGCCGGATAGCCGCCGAAGCCGACCACTGCATGCGGCTGGTGCTGGCGATAGAGCGCCTTGGCCTCGCGCCGCCCGGCCATGACCGAGCGCATGGCCTTCAAAAGCCCCCAGGGCGTCTTGCTCAGCCGCCCGGCGGGCAAGACATGGACCGGCACGTCCTCGAACAGGCCGGGGATCTTGGCGCCGCGCGCGTCGGTCAGCAGCATGACCCCGTGGCCGCGCGACTTGAGTTCGGCGGCGAGCGCATGGGCCGGGATCATGTGGCCACCGGTGCCTCCGGCGGCGAGAACGAAATTCATTGAGGGCTACGCTCCCCGCTCCATTTCACGACATAGGGCGAGCGCTTCAGATAGGGGTTTCGGCGGGTGAAGGCGAGCAGCAGTCCCATGCCGATCGACAAGGCCAGCATCGAGCTCCCGCCATAGGAGATGAACGGCAGGGTCATGCCCTTGGACGGGGCCAGTTGCACGTTGACCGCCATGTTGATCAGTGCCTGCAGCCCGAACTGGCAGGTCAGGCCGGCGGCGGCGAGGAGCGCGAAAGGCTCGTCCTCGTCGAGGAGCTTGACCAGCACCCGCACGACGATCGCGCAATAGATGGCGGCGATCGCCATGCAGGCGATCAGCCCGAACTCCTCGCCGATGACCGAGAAGATGTAATCGGTGTGCGGCTCGGGCAGGCCGAACTTGCGGGTGCCGCCGCCCGGACCCATGCCGAGCAGCCCACCCGCGGTCAGGGTGCGCATCGCATTCTCGACCTGGAAATTGTCGCCCTCGCCGAACAGGAAGCCGTCGATCCGGACCGTCGCCACGTCATAGAAGAAATAGGCGAGCACGATCCCGACCAGTCCGGCGACCCCGATTCCGGCGAGCAGGCGGATGTTCGCCCCAGCAAGCGCGATCATCGCGATCCACACGGTTCCGAAGATGATGGTCGAGCCGAAGTCGGGCTGGATCATCAGCAGCACCGCGACGAGGGCGGTGAAGGCGCCCGACAGCACCATCACCGGCAGGCCCTTGTCCTTCTCCTTGAGGCTCAGCAGCCAGGCCGAGGAGACGATGAAGAAGGGCTTCAAAAACTCCGACGGCTGGACCTGGGCGAACCCGAAGCCGATCCAGCGCCGCGCGCCATTGACCTCGGGCCCGATGATCGGGACCAGCAGCATCGCGACGAGACAGACGCCGGTGCCGATCAGGCACCATTGCTTCAGCCGCTCGCGCGACATCATGGAGATGACGATCATCACCGGCAGCGACAGCGCCAGCCAGATGAGCTGGCGGTAGAAATAATGGAGCGGGGCGAAGGTGACGTTGCCGCCCGAATAGCGCTGCCCGGCGGCGGGCGAGGCGGCGGCGACCGCGACCAGCCCGATCGCGATCAGGACCGCGACGAGGATCAGGAGGACGCGGTCGATCTCCCAGAACCAGCGTCCGACCTGGCTTCGGTCGGCGCGGCCGTAGCGGTTCGAGGTGTCGATCGGGAAGGCCCTGGCCAGCACCGTGTTCATAGATCCCCCACTAGGCGCCGGAAGGCGTCCCCTCGTGCCTCGAAGTCACGAAACTGGTCGAACGAGGCGCAGGCCGGCGAGAGTAGAACCGTCTCGCCCGGCTGTGAATCCTCGTGAGCACATTTCACCGCATTTTCCAGCGTTTCCGCGCGGGTGACGTCAATCCCCCGCGCTTCAAGCAGCTCGGCGAACATCGGGCCCGCCTCACCGATGGTGTAGGCGCGGACGATGTGGTCGAGGTGACGCTCGCTGTCACCCAGCTCCTTGGTCTTCGCCTGCCCGCCGACGATCCAGCGAATGCGCGGGTAAGCGGCGAGCGCGGGGGCGGCCGCCTCCGCATTGGTTGCCTTGCTGTCGTTGACGAACAAAACGCCGCCCATCTCACGCACCCGCTCCATGCGGTGCGGAAGGCCGGGATAGGTGCGGAGGCCGTCGCGAACCGCAGCCTCCCCGATTTCCAGTAGCTTAGCGGTGAGCAGCGCTGCGGAGGCGTTTTGCGCGTTGTGCGGGCCTTGCAGATCGTCGGAAAGCTCCACCTCACCAACATCCGCAGCGTAGAAGCGCTCAACATAACTCACGGCAGCTCGCTCGCCGATGCTCCCAACGGGTTTCAGGCCGCTCAGTGCTCCGGATACCGGGTCGTCCGCGCCGAAAAGTCCGTAATGCTGCCAAGACTGCATCTCGAACAGCCGCGCCTTGCTCGCCGCATAGGCCTCAAAGCTCTCGTACCGGTCCAGATGATCGGGCGTGATATTGAGCAGCACCGCCACGTCGCAGTCGAGGCTTTGCGTCAAATCGATCTGGTAACTCGACAGCTCCAGCACATAAACCCCGCCCTCCGGCAGCGGGTCCTGCGCTAGGATCGGCAGTCCGATGTTGCCGCCCATGGTCGTCGGCACGTCCGCAGTCTTGAGGATGTGATGGATCAACGCCGTCGTCGTGCTCTTGCCGTTGGTGCCGGTGATCCCGACCACTTTGTGCGCCGGAAGCTCGGCTCGGGCACGGGCGAATAGCTCGATGTCGCCGATGATCTCGACGCCGGCCTCACGGGCGCGAGCGGCGATGGGATGCCGATTAAGCGGCAAGCCCGGCGTTACGACGAGAGAGTCAAACTTGGAGAGGTCTGCCTCGTCCAGATCCTCCAGTGCGATGCTGGCGGACAGTCCTTTATGCCGAGTAACATCCGCAATCGCGTCGACGTCTAGTTGTTCGAAGAAGGCTTCCCTCTTTTCTTTATCTCCATCCCACGCCGTCACCTCCGCCCCGCTCGCGACCAGCGCGCGCACGGTGGCAAGGCCGGAGCGGGCAAGCCCGTAGACGGCGTATTTCTTGTTCTTCCAGGCCCCGGCCGTGATCACCGCAGCTTGAGCGTCGAGAGACCGGCCAGCGCCAGCACGAAGGCGATGATCCAGAAGCGGATGACGACGGTCGGCTCGCTCCAGCCCTTGTGCTCGAAATGGTGGTGGATCGGGGCCATCAGGAACACCCGCCGCCCGGTCCTCTTGTAGACCGCGACCTGGATGATGACCGACAGGGCCTCGACCACGAACAGCCCGCCGATGATCGCCAGCACGAATTCGTGATGCGCCGCGACCGCGACCGCGCCGAGCGCCCCGCCCAAAGCGAGGCTCCCGGTGTCGCCCATGAACACCGCCGCCGGGGGTGCATTGAACCAGAGGAAGGCGAGGCACGCGCCGACCACCGCCAGCAGCAGCACCGTCAGGTCACCCGCGCCCAGCACATGCGGGATGCCGAGATAGGCCGCGAACTTCGCATTGCCGACGAGATAGGCGATGAGCGTGAAGGCCAGCGCGGCGATCACCACCGGCATGGTCGCCAGCCCGTCCAATCCGTCGGTCAGGTTCACCGCATTGCCGAAGGCGACGATCACGAAGGCGCCGAAGACGACGTAGAGCCAGCTGAGGTCGAGGATCGGTCCCTGGACGAAGGGCAGATAGAGGTTGGTGCCCGAATGGCGCACCATCAGCCAGGTGGCGAAGCCCGCGATCAGGAACTCGAGCAGGAGCCGGACCCGCCCGGGGATGCCGGCGTGATGGGCCTTCTTGACCTTGTCATAGTCGTCCATGAACCCGATCGCGCCGAAGCCGATCGTCACCAGCAGGCACGCCCAGACGTAGGGACTGCCAAGGTCCATCCACAGGAGGCACGAGATGCCGACCGAGATGAGGATCAGGAGGCCGCCCATGGTCGGGGTGCCGCGCTTGGCGAGGTGGGTCTGCGGGCCGTCGGCGCGGATCGGCTGGCCCTTGCCCTGCCGGACGCGAAGATAGTTGATGAACCACGGCCCGATGATGAGGCCGATCGCAAGCGCGGTCGCGGTCGCCGCGCCGGCCCGGAAGCTGATGTATCGGATGAGGTTCAGGATTCCCGGAAAGCCGAGATATTCCGCAATTACGTAGAGCATGTCGCGGCGCCCCCTGCCACTTGGCTCACGAGTTTCGCAAGCCCGATGCCGTTCGATCCCTTGACCAGCACCGCATCACCCGGGCCGAGCCGTTGCCACAGCGCGTCGGTTGCCGCCGCGGCGTCGGGAACGAGGACGGCCGGCACGTCTGCCCCAAGCGCCTCGAGCAGCGGCCGCATCGCTTCGCCGACCAAAATCACCTCCGCGACCTTGGCCTCGCGGATCGCAGGGGCGAGCCCGGCATGGGCCTCGTCGCTATGGTCGCCAAGCTCGAGCATGGTGCCGAGCACCGCCAGCCGGCGACCCTCGACCGGCTCTTCACCGAGGCTGCGCAGCGTCGCGGCCATGCTTGCCGGGTTGGCGTTGTAGCTTTCGTCGATCAGCAGCGCGGTGCCGCCGCGGACGGGAACATGGTGGCGTTCGCCCCGGCCCTTCAATCCGCCCATGTCGCCGAGCGCGAGGCCCGCCGCGGCAAGGTCGGCACCGGCCGCCTCGACCGCGGCCAATACCGCGAGGCTGTTGGACACCCAATGCTCGCCCGGCTGGGCGATCGTATAGGTGAGATCGGAGCCCTGCAGCCGCGCGGTGACGAGGCTTCCGCCATTGTCGGCGCGCACGGCGTGGACCGCATGAATTTCCGCATCGCCCGAGCCGAAGGTCAGGATGGTCTCGGCATGCCGCCGGGCCTTTTTCAGCAACCGGTCGCGATAGGGCGTGTCATTGGGGATGATCGCGGTGCCGCCGGGCTCGAGGCCTTCGAAGATCTCGCCCTTGGCATCGGCAATGGCTTCCATCGAGCCGAGATTCTCGATGTGCGCGGGCGCGATGGCGGTGACCAGCGCGACATGCGGACGAACCATGGCGGTCAGCGCACGGATCTCGCCCGCGTGGTTCATGCCCATCTCGAACACGCCATAGACGCTGTCGCGGGGCATTCGGGCGAGGCTCAGCGGCACGCCGGTGTGGTTGTTGTAGCTCTTGACGCTGCGGTGGACCTTGCCCCGGTGGCGCCGCTCGAGCGCGGCGGCGAGCGCCTCCTTGGTGCTGGTCTTGCCGACCGAGCCGGTAAGCCCGAGCACAATTCCCGTCATCCGCGCGCGGGCCGCGCGGGCGAGCGCCTCGAGCGCGGCGGGAACGTCGGGGACGAGGACATGCGGACAATCGACCGGGCGGCTGACCAGCGCCGCGGCGGCGCCCAAGCCAAGCGCCTTGCCGATGAAGTCATGCCCGTCGGCGACGGTGCCGGGCATGGCGACGAAGAGGAAACCGGGCTCGACTTCGCGGCTGTCGAAGGTGACCCCCGTCACCTCGAACGGCGCGGACACGGTGCCGCCGGTCGCCTCGGCGATCTCGGCGGAGGTCCACAGAGCCGTCATTTGCCCAACTCCCGTTCGTCCTGAGCGAAGTCGAAGGACGCCAGCGCCGGCGTGCTTCGACTTCGCTCAGCACGAACGATCATTGGGACCAAGCTCCGAACCCTCACGCCGCGCACTCCCGCGCGACCGCGGCATCGTCGAACGGAAGCGCGGTGTCGCCGATCACCTGGACGGTCTCGTGGCCCTTGCCCGCGAGGAGGACGATGTCCCCGGCCCGCGCCTCGGCGATGGCGGCGGCGATGGCGGCACGCCGGTCGCCGATCTCGCGCGCACCCGGCGCCCCGGCCAGCACCGCGCGGCGGATCGCGGCGGGGTCCTCGGTGCGGGGATTATCGTCGGTGACGATGACGAGGTCGCTGGCGGCCGCGGCCACCCGGCCCATCTCGGGCCGCTTGCCCTCGTCGCGGTCGCCGCCGGCGCCGAAGACGGTGATGAGCCGTCCCTCGACATGCGGGCGGAGCGCCGCGATCGCCGCTTCGAGCGCGTCGGGGGTGTGGGCATAGTCGATGTAGACGGGCGCGCCCGCGGGCGTGATCACCGCCCGCTCGAGCCGCCCGCGCACGGGGCTCAACCGGCCGAGGCCCGCGAACGTCTGCTCCCAGCTGCCGCCGGTCGCGAGCACAAGACCCGCGGCGACCAGCACGTTGGCGGCCTGGTAGGCACCGATCAGCGGCAGCTTGAGCGTCCAGTCCCGGCCAGCATGACCAAGGGTCAGGGTCTGGCCCAGCGCGCTCGGCTGCTGCCCCTTGAGGTCGATGGTCTCGCCGCCCGGACCAACCGTCAGCACCTCGAGGCCCCGGCGGCGCGCCCGCGCGATCACCTCGGCGCTTTTCGGATCGGCGGTCCAGACCACGGCCGCGCCGCCATCCGCGACCACCTCGTCGAACAATCGCATCTTGGCCTCGAAATAGGCCTCCATGGTCTGGTGATAGTCGAGATGGTCGCGCGAGAAATTGGTGAAGGCGGCGGCGGCGACCCTCGGCCCCTCGCTGCGATACTGGTCGAGGCCATGGCTCGACGCCTCGTAGGCGACATGGCCGATGCCCATCTTCCTCAGGCCCGCCATGTTCGACAGGAAGGTCACGATGTCGGGGGTGGTGAGGCCGGTCTTCACCTGGTCGTCGGCGGTGGTGACGCCGAGCGTGCCCACCGAAGCAGAACGCTGTCCTGCCATCCGCCACAGCTGGCGGGTCATCTCCACGGTCGAGGTCTTGCCGTTGGTCCCGGTGACCGCGACCATCACCTCCGGATAGGGCGCGAAGAAGCGCGCGGCGAGCGCGGCGAACCGGCGGCGCGGCTCGGGATCGGCGATATGCACCGCCCCCTCGACCCGGGCCTCGGGCCGCGCGACCACGGCAATCGCGCCGCGGGCGATCGCGGGGGCGATATAATCCTCGCCGTCTTGGGCCGAGCCGCGGAAGGCGCCGAACACGGTGCCTGGCGCGACCTTGCGATGGTCGATGGCGAAACCGGTAATGGCGGCGTCACCACCCTCCGGCAGGGCGTCGACGAGGTCCGACAGGCGCATGGCGGCTATTTCTCTTCGCGGACGAAGGGCAGCACTTCGCTCATGTTGGCGTCGCGCTTCAGGTCCGGGCGGACGCCGAGCATCGGCGCGATCCGCGCCACGACCTTGCCGAAGGTGGGCGCGGCATTCCAGCCGGCGGTGCGGAAGCCGTAGGTATCGGCGGTGGCCTTGGGTTCGTCGAGCATCACCACCATCGCATAGCGAGGCTCGTCCATCGGGAAAACGCCCGCGAACGAGGTGATGTTGACCGTCTTGGAATATCGGCCGTTGATGACCTTCTCGGCGGTGCCGGTCTTGCCGCCGACGCGATAGCCGATGGCATCGGCCTTCTTGCCCGTGCCCTTCATCACCACCAGCCGGAGCAGCGCCCGCGACTTGTAGCTGGTCTCCTCACTGAACACCCGCGTGCCCCTGGCGACGGGATGGCCGGGCCCGACCTTGAGCAGCGTCGCCGGGCGGTAGATCCCGCCATTGTAGAGCGTGGCGTAACCGATCGCGAGGTGCAGCGGGGTGACCGCGATCGAGTGGCCGAAGCCGACCGTCATCGTGGTCGCCGGGTTCCAGCGCGCCGCCGGGATGGTGAGGGCGCGGCCGCGCTCGGGAAGTTCGATCTCGGGCTTGCCGAGGAAGGTCATCTTCCTGAGGAATTCGCGCTGGCGCTCGCCGCCGACCTGCGCCGCGATCTGCGCGGTGCCGATGTTCGAGCTTTCCATCATGATCTCGGCGACCGAGCAGGGCCGACCGAAGGGGTGGGTGTCGGTGATGATCCGCCCGCCCGGCAGGCTGAGCTTGTCGTAGCAGGGATAGATCTGCCCCATCGACTTCACCGTGCCCACCTCCATCGCCATCGCGACGGTGAAGGGCTTGAAGGTCGATCCCAATTCGAAGGCGCCGAGGGTGGCGCGGTTGAACTGCGCCTCCGGGTCCATGTTGCCCGCGACATTGGGATTGAGCTGCGGCAGGCTGGTCATCGCCAGCACCTCGCCCGTGTGGATGTCGAGCAGCACGCCCGCGGCGCCGATCGCGTTGAAGGTCGCCTTGGCTTCGAGCAGTTCATGCTCGAGCGCCTGCTGGACGGGGCTGCTGATCGAGAGGGTCAGCGGCTGGCCGCGTGTCGCGGGGTCGGACAGATATTTGTCGAACGCCCGCTCCATCCCGGCCGCGCCGTGGCCGTCGATGTTGGTGTAGCCGAGCACATGGGCGGCAAGGTCGGTCTGCGGGTAAAGGCGGTCGGGCTCACGGCTGAGCGCGATCCCGGGCTCGCCTAGCGCGTTCAGCGCGGTGACGAGATTGGGCGCTGCCCGCCGGCGCAGGTAGATGAAGCTCTTCTTCGAGTTGATCTCGGCGAGCCAGCCCGCGACATCCTTTTCGGGCATCAGCCGGGCCAGCGAGACGGCCAGCGCGCGCTTTTCGCCGATCACCTTGGCCGGCTGGAGCGCGACGGTCCAGCTGTCGATCGTCCGGGCGAGCGGCTGGCCGTTGCGATCGACGATATCGCCGCGCGCCGGGATCAGCGCCGAGGGGCCGCTCTGTGCCCCGGCATGGGTCCCGAACAGGCCGAGCCAGGTCAGGCGCAGGATGATCGCGCCGGCCACCGCCATGAACACCAGCATTCCCACCATCAGGCGCTGGTGGATGACCGCCAGCAGTTGCCGCCGCTGGCCGACCAGGCGAAGCCGTTCGGGCCGGGCGACGAGTGCGGGGGTCGGGGCGTTCATTGCCGGGCTTTGGCGTCCTTGGATTTGGCGTTCGCAGGCGGGGTCGCCGGCTTGGGCGGCGCCTTGCTCTTGGCGGAGTCGGTCGGCGCCTTGGCCGCGACCTTCTCCTTGCGGGCGGTCGTCGCTGCCGCCGGTGTCTTGTCCGTCGAGGCGGCCGCCGTAGCAGCCTTGGCCGCGGGCTTCACCGGCCGAGCCGGCGCAACCTTCGGCTTATCCACAGTTTTTTCGCCCGGTTCGGGCAGGTCGCGGCGGAAGCTCGCCACCTGCATCAGGTCACGCGCGCTGGACCCCGAAGCGTCGGGATCGGCGACACGAGGGGTCGGCGCGGGCGCGGGGGCCGAGGCCAGGACCACCGGCGCCGCCGGATCGACGGTCTTCTTGGGCGCGGTCAGCGTCGCGAGCTGGAATTCGCCCTCGAGGAACTGCTGCGCCTTGGGCGCCGACAGCGCCAGCACCTTGACGTTCCAGCTCTCGAGCTGCTCGAGCCGGCCGCGGGTGCCGATCTCGGTCTGCAGCACGCGGATGTCGCGCTGGGCCAGCACGATGCGGTTCTGGACCTGGTCGAGCGCGGCCCGCTCGGCTGCGACCTTGAGGCTGACCATGTAACAGCCGAGCGCCGTCCCGGCGACCGCCGCGACCCAGCCGACTTCGCGAAAACCCCGGACCATCATGCTGCCTTTCGAGGGGTGACGGGGGCGTCGGTCCGCACCGCGGTGCGCAGCCGGGCCGAGCGGGCGCGCGGATTGGCCGCCAGTTCTTCCGCGCTCGGCGCGATCGGCTTGGCGACCGCGCGGAAGGTGGGGGCCGGCCCAGCGGCCACCGCGGGACGGTGGCGCGAGCCGGCCGGTGCGGCCCCACTCCGCACCTTGAGAAACTGCTTCACGATCCGGTCCTCGAGGCTGTGGAAGGTGACCACCGCCAGCCGCCCGCCGGGGCGAAGGCTGCGCTCGGCCGCTTCCAGCCCGGCCTCGAGCTCCTCGAGTTCGGCATTCACGTGGATCCGGATCGCCTGGAACGTGCGGGTCGCCGGGTCGGTCTTCATCCCCGCATGATGCCCAAGCACCTTGCGGCAAACCGCCGCCAGCTCGGAGGTGCGGGTCAGCGGACGGGCGGCGACGATTGCCCGGGCGAGGCTCCGCGCCCGGGGTTCGTCGCCGAAGTCGCGGATCACGCGGGCGATCTCCGCTTCTTCGGCGTGGTTGAGGAAGTCGGCCGCGGTCGGGCCGTCCTGGCCCATCCGCATGTCGAGCGGGCCGTCTTCCTTGAACGAAAAGCCGCGCTCGCGCTGGTCGAGCTGCATCGAGCTCACCCCGATGTCGAGGGTGATGCCGTCGACCGGCGCGAGATCGCGCTCGGCGAGCACCTCGCCCATCCGGGAGAAGCGCTCGTGAATGAGGGTCAAGCGCGGATCCGGGACGAGTGATGGCCCATTGGCGATCGCATCGGGGTCGCGATCAAAGGCAATCACTCGTCCCGCCCCCGCCCGGAGCATGGCGCGGGTGTAACCGCCAGCTCCAAACGTGCCGTCGACATGGGTCTCGCCAGGGGCAATGGCGAGGCCTTCGACGACTTCATCGACCAGCACCGGGCGATGCCCCGCGAGGGCATGCGGGTCATGCGCGGGAACGGAGGGGGGATTCCCGCTCATGCGAGCCCCCGTTCCTCGAGCCGGTACCGGCAGACATCCTTCAGGTCCTCGGGGATGCGCTCATCCTCGAGGAGGGCCTGGGGATTCCAGATCTGAAAGGTTTCGCCGACGCCCAGGAACAAGGCGAGGTCGGCGATGCCGCCCTTGCGGCGCATCATCGTCGGCAGGAGGATCCGGCCCGTGCTGTCGTAGGGCACTTCCTCGCTAACCGCGAAGGCGAGCAGGTTGCGGCGCTGATAGTCGAGCTGCGCGTCGGCGCTCGTCTCTTCCTTCTCGAGCAGGCGCTCGATCTTGCTGTGCTTGAGGGCCGCGTAGGCGGGGTCATAGGCCGACAGGCAGGGGAAGGTCTCGTGCTTCGCCAAGACGATGGTGCGGGCATCGCCGCGGCGCTCGATCACGGTGCGCAGGAAGGCGGGGACGGAGACACGCCCCTTGGCGTCCACCCCGTTCAATGCACTGCCCTGGAACAGATGCTCCAATGCCACCGCGACACGCTCCCCAAGCGCGGTGGACAGATTCCTCCCGTTCGCCGGAACGCGGGGTCGCCGCGACCGGCGGCCGGCCCAACACAAATGGGATCAGCCCCGCACTACATCCTGTGTGTAACGCGGGTTTCCGTGGGACTCAATGGGATTACGTGGGAAAACGTGGGTAAAACTGGCAAATGGCCGTTTTCTGCGACTTTGTTGCACCACCTTACCGAGACCGTTCTCCCCTCGTTCCTGAGGTCAACCTTGTGGATAAGTCTGTGAAAAGCGGAAAGCCAGCGAATCCCACGACTTCCCATGACCTCCCCGAGTCGGTCAGCGCAGCCGCAGGTATCCGATCAGCGCGGGGTAGCCCTTCGCCGCTTCCCCCGGGTCGAGCGCTCCGTTGCCGGCCAGCACCCAGTCGGCATCGGCCACGACGATCGCCTGTCCCTTGCCGAGGCGGCAGGTCGCGACCAGTCCGCCGTCGGCCACCCGGCAGTCTTGCCCCCTCGCCGTGAAGACACCGGGCGAGACGACCGTCACCGCGGTGCCGCCGATCCGGGCCGGGGCTGGCCCCTCCTCCCCGGCCGCCAGCGTCAGTCCCCAGTGGGCGAGCAGGCCCGTGTCGGGGAATTCGAACGGCGGGCGGAACTTGTCGCCGAGCGACCGGCTGCTTTCCCATTCGAGCCGCGGATCGGCGAGCAGCACCAGCCGCCCCCCGTCGCGCACCCAGCGGTCGAGCGCGACCAGCCGCTCGGCCGTCAGCGCCTGCGGCTGGATCGCGAGCAATTGCTGCCCGGGCCCAAGCTGTTCGGGCCCGTCCACCGGGACCAGCCGGACCTCTTGCTCGAGCGCCTGGCGGAGCGGATTGGCGGGGGCATCGAGCGTGAACTGTTCACTAAAGACGATCGGCAGGCTGGTCAGCAGCGCGACCTCGGGCTTGCCCGCCTGCGCCGCCGGGGCGTGCGGCGAGCAGCCGGCCAGCGCCAGCCACGCGAGGACGGCAGCCACGCGGATCACTGGGCGGGGATCGCCTCGTTGTTGGCGACCACATTCTCGGCCCCCTGCCCCGGCGCGACGCCGAGTTCGGCGAGCGGATCGCTCGGACTTCCGGCCTCGTTGACGCCCGCATTGGCCGACGGCTCGTCGCCGCTGCGGATGATGGCCGTCCCCAGGAGGACCATCAGGAAAACGAAGGCGAGCCCGGTCAGCCCGTAGCGGATGCGCTGCATCGCGGTTGCTCCCACCCCCATCCCCGTGAAACTATGCCGAACCTCGGCCAATGCAAGCCCGCTCGGGATCGGGACAGTTCAAAGCGGGCCATTGACCGTTCATGCTGCACCCGCGAAAGGGCCCGGATGACGACTCGCCTCCCCCTGCTCGCGCTTGCCGCGACCCTCGCCCTCTCGGCCTGCAAGGAAAACACCATCGTCGAGAACGGCCCGCCCGACCCGATGGCGAACGAACTCGCCAATGCCGCGCCGGTCGAGCTTCCGCCGTCGATCACCGCCAGCAAGAGCTATCGCTGCTCGGGCGACAACAGCGTCGTCTACATCGACTGGCTGTCGAACGGCGCCGCCCGCGTGAAGAAGAGCGCGGACGAAGTCCCCGGCACCGAGGTCGACGCCGAAGCCGCCAAGGCGATCGGCGACGCCAAGTCGGCCACCGTCAAGGTCGACGGCAAGAGCTGCAAGGGCTGAGCCCGCTCCCGGCACCAATCACCAGAACCCCGGCCCTCACCGGCCGGGGTTTTTGTTTTCGCGTGGCCGGAGCGAGTCATCACCCGGACGTGGAGGGGCGGTCCGGTCCAACCCTTCCGGCACCAGCTCGACTGTCCGGAATGGGTGGAAAGCGGACCCTCGCGCTTGTAGGCATCAGGACGCGTAGACTAGGTTCGCGATAGCGTTCGATCCCCACACGAATAACGCGAACACCACCGTCTCAGCGGCCGCGAGGAGGTAGCGCTCTCGCCATCGAAGCACTCGGCTTCCCGCGAAAAGCACCACTGCAATGGCGCCAGCCGGTAGTAGCGGCAGCCGCTCAATCTCATGCGAGGGAACGTAGGGCAGCGTGAACAAGAGCGCCGCGAAGAGTAGGGCAGCTTCTGCCAGCCGCACGCCAGCTTCTTTCATGAGAAGAGACTAGCGCCGTCATCACCTTGCGCAACTGAAGGTCTGCCTTGGGACGAATTCGGCCCTCACATCGGACGCTCGGGACCTGTCAATGTCCGACCTAGCAGGTAGCCAATCACGGTGATTGCGAAGGAGGCCAGCATGGGGAGCGCCAGCATGAGGAGTCCCACGGCCCACCAGCTCCAAAAATCCGGACCGCTCGGTTCAGCGCTCGCCATCGAGAGAGTATAAACGATTAATGGGGCCAGAAGGATTGCCGTGAGAGCACGTTTACAAAGGGGCGGCCTCAATAAGCACCCCACCGCAAATGCAGCGATCGGCGCCAAGAATAGGCTGATAAAGACCAATGCCACAGCTAGCTAACGTAGCACCGCGGATTGATCGGGCAATGTCCGCACGGGTCGAAAGCAGACATCCGGAAATCGACGTGCTGTGACGATTCCCTTGGGTTCTGACCTTTGGAGCGGGTGAAGCGTGCCCGCCTCAACAGCACATGGCTCCTAAGGGCGAATTCGTAGGCGCCAGTGTCCGCTATGGGTGGAAAGCCGCTATTGAAACTACGCCCGTTCAGAGGCGTCCTGCTGAGCTGCCAAATACCAGACGAAGTAGATGGCGTCGTTGATGTCGCCGCCTTTCGCTACGAACTCATCCATGTATTTTCCGAATGACGACCTCGCTTCTGCGGTGAAGTCATATTTGTCGAGAAGCCTTTGGAACTGCGAGCGCGCCGCTGCCGCCGTTTGCTCCACCCGTTCGAGCCATGGCAGGTTGGGAGAAACTGATTTGAACGTGTCGACCTCAACCCAATAACACTCGCATGTTCCGCCTTCGGGGAAACGAAGCTGTAACTGACCTCCGACGCTCACTAAGTCGGCCTGCCTCGCCGCCTCAATCACCTCCGGTATATCGTGGATAGGCCATGCGCGCTCATTGCCACGACGCGTGGCGCGTTCGAGTAAATGGTCGGGCAGAAGTGTCTCGGACCAGGCCATGAGCAACTTGTAACGTGTTACGTCAATGTCCGCTATGGGTGGAAAGCAGACATTAGCCTTCGAGCCTATGCTGCTGACGGGCTTAGCATGCGAAGCAGGGCCGCCGCCGCACTGTGAAGGTCATCCGCTGAGTGCAACTGCGCTTGGTCCGGTATCGGTTCGAAACCTTCTTTGCTGCCGAGATTGCGCCCCGGCGTGAGCTTCAACTGGTGATCTAACACCCTGATGCTGACGCGCTGCGCACCGTCCATAAATGCTTTGTGGCTCCGCACGCCCGTCGCAGTCAGAAAGGGCTGGAATAGGCCCTTCCATTCGTCGCGGCTGGGCTGCGGGACGACGCGATCAGACCGAGCAAGAGCCTCGGCCAATGTCCCAGCGATGCTTTCTTGGTCGGGCGCAGCGCCCAAACTTTTTGGGTCGACCTCAAGGCCAATACCGCTCGTCGTCCGAATGACCGGAGCGATGACGACTTTTCCGTTGGCACGATAGGCCACTGCTGATTTCACCATCAGGCGAGGATAGCCCGCGTCCTAATGTCCGCAATGGGTCGAAAGCGGACGTTCGTTCTTCCCGTTGAAAAGTAGGATTTCATCTGCTGAAATGAACCTCAGCGGTTTGTTTGCTCTTTGACATCGTGGCCAGCCAGGACCGAAAAACTACTCGGCGACCCTGTGACCTTTGTGACCTTCGCGGACGCGCCATCGCTCGTCCTCGAACGCTCGCGGACGTCGCCCCCTCAGCGCCGCGCCCCGTTGGCCAAATCGCGCAGCCCCGCTAAGGCGCCCCCCATGACCGCCATCACGCCCGAACTGGTCGCCGAGCACGGCCTCTCCCCCGACGAATATCAGCGCATCCTCCATGCGCTGGGCCGCGAGCCAAACCTGACCGAGCTCGGCATCTTCTCGGTCATGTGGTCCGAGCATTGCTCGTACAAATCCTCGCGCATCCACCTCAAGAAGCTGCCGACCACCGCGCCCTGGGTCATCTGCGGCCCGGGCGAAAATGCGGGTGTCATCGACATCGGCGACGGCGACGCCGCCATCTTCAAGATGGAGAGCCACAACCACCCCAGCTACATCGAGCCCTACCAGGGCGCGGCGACCGGGGTCGGCGGGATCCTCCGCGACGTCTTCACCATGGGCGCGCGGCCGGTCGCCAACATGAACGCGCTGCGCTTCGGCGATCCCCACCACCCCAAGATGCGGCACCTCATCGCGGGCGTGGTCGCGGGGATCGGCGGCTACGGCAATTGCGTCGGCGTCCCCACCGTCGGCGGCGAGACCAATTTCGACCCCGCCTACAATGGCAACATCCTCGTCAACGCCATGACCGTCGGCGTCGCGAAGACCGACAAGATCTTCTATTCGGCCGCCGCGGGCATCGGCAATCCGGTCGTCTATGTCGGCTCCAAGACCGGCCGCGACGGCATCCATGGCGCGACCATGGCCTCGGCCGATTTCGGCGAGGACAGCGAGGAGAAGCGCCCCACCGTCCAGGTCGGCGATCCCTTCACCGAGAAGCTGCTGATCGAGGCCTGCCTCGAACTCATGGCCTCGGACGCGATCGTCGCCATCCAGGACATGGGCGCCGCGGGCCTCACCTCGTCCTCGGTCGAAATGGCGAGCAAGGGCGGCGTCGGCATCCGCCTCGACATGGACTCGGTCCCCTGCCGCGAGACCGGCATGACGCCCTACGAGATGATGCTCTCCGAAAGCCAGGAGCGCATGCTGATGGTCCTGAAGCCCGGCCGCGAGGCCGAGGCGGAGGCCATCTTCCACAAGTGGGAGCTCGATTTCGCGGTCATCGGCACCGTCACCGACACCGGCCGGATGGAGCTCGTGTGGAAGGGCGAGACCGTCGCCGACATCCCCTTGGGACCGCTCGCCGACGAGGCGCCGCTCTACGACCGCCCGGCACTGAGCCGCGAGGAGTATAAGGCGTGGGCTGAGGTGAAGCCCTTGGGCGAAGTGCCGGAATCGACCGACATCGCGGGCGATCTTCTGAAGCTCATGGCCTCACCCGCCCTCGCCTCGCGGCGCTGGATCTGGGAGCAATATGACAGCCAGGTCGGCGGCGACACGGTGCAGAAGTCGGGCGGCGACGCGGCGCTGGTCCGGGTCCACGGGACGCAAAAGGCGCTCGCCATCACGACCGACTGCACCCCGCGCTATTGCTATGCCGACCCCTATGAAGGCGGCAAGCAGGCGATCGCCGAGGCCTATCGCAATATCAGCGCGGTCGGGGCGACCCCGCTCGCGGTCACCAACTGCCTCAACTTCGCCAATCCGCAGCGGCCCGAGATCATGGCCCAGATCACTGGCTGCCTCGAAGGCATGAGCGACGCCTGCCGCGCCCTCGACTTCCCGATCGTCTCCGGCAACGTCTCGCTCTACAACGAGAGCAAGGCGACCGGCGGCGGCAGCGCCATCCTTCCCACCCCCGCCATCGGCGCGGTCGGGCTGATGAAGGACTGGTCGAAGAGCGCTTCGATCGCGCTTCGCAATCCGGGCGAGACCCTGCTCCTCCTCGGCCACACCAAGGGGCATGTCGGCCAGTCGCTGTGGCTCGAGACCTGCCACGGCCGCCGCGAGGGCGAGGCGCCCCCGGTCGATCTCGGGGTCGAGCGGCGGCTGGGCGAGCTCCTCCGCACGTTGATTGCCGAAGGTCTGGTCAGCGCGGTCCACGATTGCGCCGACGGCGGCGCGGCCGTGGCGATGGCCGAGATGGCGCTCGCCGGCGACCTCGGCTTCCGCATGACCATCGTCCCCGAACTGGCGAACCCCGCCGCCATGCTGTTCGGCGAGGACCAGGGCCGCGCGGTGGTCTCCACCAGCGATCCCGAGCGGGTTCGTCAGCTCGCCACCGCGGCCGAACTGTTCAGCATTGCGGTGGGTGACGTCGGCGGCGACGCAATCGTCTTCGACCTCAGGGATCGCGACGGTGAGCAGACGATCGGACTCGCCGATCTCCGCACCGCCAACGAGGCCTTCCTTCCCGACCTGATGCAGGCGTGACGATCCGCGTCGGGATCGGGGGCTGGACCTACGAACCCTGGCGCGGGACCTTCTACCCGGACGGGCTGCCCCACCGGCGCGAACTCGAATATGCCGCCGCGCAGCTTGGCAGCATCGAGATCAACGCCACCGCCTATGGCCGGCAGAACCGGGAAAGCTGGCGCAAGTGGCGCGACGCGGTGCCCGACGGCTTCCGGTTCAGCCTCAAGGCCTCGCGCTTTTCGACCGTCCGCAAGGTGCTGGCCGACAGTGGCCCGTCGATCGATGTCTTCCTCGGGCAGGGCTTCACCGAGCTCGGCGAGAAGCTCGGGCCGATCAACTGGCAGTTCGCCGACACCAAGGCCTTCGAGCGCGACGATTTCGCGCGCTTCCTCGATCTGATCCCCGACAGCCAGGACGGTGTGCCCCTGCGCCACGCGCTCGAGGTCCGGCACTCGAGCTTTGCCGACCCCGCATTCCTCGAGCTCGCCCGGGCCCGCAACATGGCGGTGGTCTTCGCCGATCATAATGGCTTCGTCCGGATCGAGGAGCAGACCGCCGACTTCTCCTACGCCCGGCTCCAGCGCAGCGTCGACGATGTCGCGACCGGCTATGACGATGAAGCGCTGGACGGCCTCGCACAGCGGATAAGCCGCTGGGCCAAGGGCGGACGCGACGTCTTCGTCTATTTCATCGGCGGCGCGAAGGTCCGCAATCCGGCGGCGGCGCTGGCGCTGATGGGCCGGCTCTAGGCGGCGCGGACCTCGGCCCGGCCGAGCGCGGCGGCGACCGCATGGGCAAGGCCGCCGACGGTGAAGGGCTTGCGCAGCATCTCGTAGCCCTTGAGGTCCTCGCCCTCGCCCTCGCCGACATAACCGGTGACGAACAGCACGGCGAGTTCCGGGAAGCGGCGCTTGAGCAGGCGGACGAGCTCGGGACCGGTCATGCCGGGCATGATGACGTCGCTGATGACGAGGTCGAAGGGCTGACGCTCGAAAGCGCTCAGCGCTTCTTCGGCATTGGCGCAGGCGACGGGCTCGTAATCGAGGTCCTGGAGCGCCTCGATCGTCGCGCTGCGGACCCGCGGATCGTCCTCGACGAGCAGGATGCGCGCGCCATGCACCGTTGCCGCTTCGCCGCGTGCCGTCGAAGCGCCCGCTTCGGCCCGGGTCTCGCCGACGACCGCCTGGCCTCGCGGCAGGTAGATGCTGACCACCGTGCCGACCCCGACCGCGCTGTCGATCGCGACTTCCCCGCCCGACTGGCGCGCGAAGCCGAAGATCTGGCTGAGGCCAAGGCCGGTGCCCTTGCCGACTTCCTTGGTGGTGAAGAAGGGTTCGAAGGCGCGGCGCTTCACTTCCTCGCTCATCCCGCAGCCCTGGTCGGCGACCGCGAGCCGGACATAGTCGCCGGCCGGCAGGTCGCCGACTTCGCCCTCCATCAGCGGCATGTCGCTTGTGGCGATGGTGAGCACCCCTTCGCCGTCCATCGCGTCGCGGCCGTTGACCGCGAGGTTGAGGAGCGCGTTCTCAAGCTGATGGGGGTCGACGTAGATCGGCCAGTTGCCCGACGTCTGGACCCGGACCTCGATCCGCTCGCCGAGCGTCCGGTCGAGCAGGTCCTTCAACCCCTCGACCAGGTCGCGCGGCGTGACCGGCTCGGGGAGCAGGGGCTCCGCCCTGGCAAAGCTCAGCAGGCGGCGCGTCAGGGCAGCGGCGCGGGTCGCCCCGTCCATCGCATTGCCGAGATGCTGGAGCACCTCGCGCTTGGGCCCGCCGATCCGCCGCCGGGCGAGGTCGATGCCGCCGACCACGACCGCGAGCATGTTGTTGAAGTCGTGCGCGATCCCGCCGGTCAGCTGGCCGACCGCTTCCATCTTCTGGATCTGGCGGAGCTGGGCTTCGGCGATCTCGCGCTCTTCGGCCTCGGCACGGAGCGCCTCATTCGCGGCCGACAATTCCTGCGTGCGCAGCGCGACCGCTTCCTCGAGCGTCTCGGCCTCGCGGCGGGCGAGATAATTCTGGCGCGCCGCCTGGACCGCGAGCAGCCCGAGCCCGATCGCCCCCAGCCCGATCAGCACGCCCAGCCACGAGAGATAGTCGGTCAGCCGGTCGGCCTGGGCGGAGAAGAACTGGGTCTGCTCCATGCTCTCGCGAAGGACGTTGCGTTCGGAGGTCGCGATTTCGGACAGGCGATTGCGCAGCTGCGCGCCATAGGTCTTGGCCTCGCCGTCCTTTTCGCGGGTGAAGGTGTAGAAGAGCGCGATCCCGCCCTCGCCGCGCGCGCTGGCCGCGGCCTGGGCGACGGTGGCGAGGTTGCGGCCGTGCTGCTCGTAGAGTTGGCGCGCGCCAGCCACGCGCTGCGCCTGCACCGGATCGTTGCGAACCAGCCGCTCGAGCTGGCGGAGCTGGGTCCCGGCGAGACGCCATTCGTTGGCGTAGATGCTGCCCGACGTATTCTTGTCCTCGTCGAGGACGAACCGGCCGAGCGCGCTCTCCGAACGCGCGAGGGTCGCATCCACGGTGCGGACGAGAAGGGTCACGTCATAGGCGTGGCGCTCGCGCTCGAGCGCATCGTCGCGGGCGCGGTTCGAAATCGCGACCAGCAGCACCATGCCGAGCAGGATCAGCGCGGCGAGGGTCGCGCCGGCCGCCGCCCCGAAGCGGCGCGAGTCGAACTGATTGTCGTCAACCCTTGCCCACATAAGGTGGCAGTCTAGGACTGGCCTCGAATCCGCACAACCGCTGGTTCAGGTGAGGAGTGGCAGAAGACCGCTGATGCGCTGGATAGTGGCCCTGCTGATCGCACTCGCCGGTTCGCCCGGCCTTGCGGCCGAGCCGATGCGGCTGAGCGCGGACGAGGCGCTGGCGCAGGACGCGAGCCTCTACGCGACCAGATTCGGGGTCAGTCCGGCCGAGGCGCTGCGCCGGCTCCAGCAGCAGCGCGCCAGCATCGCGGTCAGCGAGGAGCTGAGGGTCCGCTACCGCGACCGGCTCGCCTCGATCTCGGTGGTTCACCGCCCCGACTGGCACCTGCTCGTCCGGCTGAGCGGCGCCGGACGGCCGGCCGATTTCGTCGCGACCGAGCAGGGCCTGCCGATCCCGGTCCGCTTCGAGGATGGCGCCGGCGCGACCCGGGAGCAGGCGCTCGCCTTGCTCGACCGCGAGCGGGCGGCGCTTCCGAAGGACGTCGCCGGCTATCGCGGCGGCGGCGTCGATCCGCGCACCGGGGGCCTCATCCTGATGCAGCGGCCGAGCGCCGACCCGCGCCCGGTGGCCGAGGTCGAGCAGGCCCTGTCGGCGCGGCTCGGCCTGCCCGTCCGGATCCGTCGGCTCGACGCGCTGATGACCGACAGCGCGGCGATCGGTGGCGGCCGGGTCGAGGGACCCAATGCGGAAGGGCGGCGCTTTCGCTGCACCACCGGCTTCGTCGTCCGCAATGGCGCCGGCCAATATGGCATCACCACCGCCGCCCATTGCCCCGACACCCTGAGCTGGCGCGGGCCCGACGGCGAGGAGCGGCTTCTGCCGATGCTCGGTGCCTGGGGCGCGGCGCAGAACGACGTCCAGATCCATGGCGGCATCGGGCAGGCCGACCCGTCGCTCTTCAGTGACACGGCGAAGACGACCGTCCGCCCCGTGACCAGCTGGGCGACCCGGCCGATGACCCGGCCCGGCGACTGGCTGTGCCTGCGCGGCGAAAGCTCGGGCTATGCCTGCTCGGAGGTCGAGCTCACCGATTTCGCGCCCGCCGGGGAATTGTGCGGCGGGCTGTGCACCAACAGCTGGGTGACGTTGCGCGGGCCCGAATGCCGCCGCGGCGACAGCGGGGCGCCGATCTTCCTCGGCACGGTCGCTTATGGCGTGCTCAAGGGCGGGGCCTATCTCCCCGGCGGCGCCTGCGCTTTCTCTTATTACCAGAGCGTCGACTATCTGCCCGACGACTGGCGGGTCGCGGTCCAGCGCTGAACTGACGGCTTGTTAAGCCGGGGCTGCTAGGGAGCGGCGGTGACCGAGGTCGCCACTTCCGCTGCGCCGCGCCCGAGGCTCGGCTGGGCCGCCGCCATGGCGGTCGCGCTGCTGTTCGCGGCGATGATCTTCGCCTTCCACATCCGCGACATCGGCCGGCCGATGCTGCTCGACTTCACCAATTTCTGGGCGACGGGACGATTGGCGCTGGGGGGCGGGGCCGCCGCGGCCTATGATCCCGCCGCGCTCGCCGCCGCGCAGGCCGCCGCGGTCGGTCCGACGAGCGCGGTCATGCCCTATCCCTATCCGCCCGCCTTAATGCTGGTGACGGCCCCATTCGCGCTTCTCGACTACCACCTTGCCTTCGCCTTGTGGGTGGTGGCGGGGTTCGCTTTGTTCATGTGGGCGGGAACGCGACTTGCGCCAGCCCCGCTGGTCGCCGCGCAGCCGGCGGTGCTGATCAACGGGATGATCGGGCAGACGGGCTTCCTCACCGGCGCGATCCTGCTGGCGGGGGCGCGCCTGCTCGGGCGGCGGCCGTTCCGGGCGGGGCTTCTGCTCGGACTGCTGGTGCTGAAACCCCAGCTCGCGCTGATGCTGCCGGTCGCGGTCATCGCCGCGCGGGCCTGGCCGGCGATCGGCGGGGCGCTCGCCTCCGCGTCAGCGCTGCTCCTCGCAGGGCTGATTGTCTTCGGGCCCGACAGCACCCGCGCCTTTGTCGCCATGGCGGGCGAATTCGGCGGGATCGTCGGCGGCGACCGGCTGAGCTGGAACGAGCTGGCCAGCCCCTTCGGACTGCTGCGCGACCTTGAAATAGCGCCGGGGCCGGCGATGGTCGTGCAGCTCGGCTGCGCGGCCTTCGCCGCTGTCCTGTGCTGGAAGAGCTGGCGCGAGGGCTGGGCGCAGCGCGTGCCGCTCCTGTGCACCGCCAGCCTCGTCGCCTCGCCCTATCTGCAGAGCTACGACACGCTGCCGATGCTGGCGGCCATCGCCTGGTTCCGGCCCCACGCGCCGGTCAAGGCGCTGGCGCTCTACCTCCTCTGCCTGGCGCCGGTCGCCAGCCAGTCGGACCTCGTGGCGCTGCCCAACAGCCTGCCCGCCGCCGCCCTGCTGGCGCTCGCTTTGCTGTGGCGCGAGCGGCGGCAGGAAGCGAGGGGTCAGATGACGCCGACGCGCTTGCCCGCGGCTTCGAACATGCCGAGGATCTCGCCCACCTGAGCCTCGCTGTGGAGCGCGCAGAGCGAGCAGCGCAGCAGGGTCATGCCGGCCGGGGTCGCGGGCGGCCGGGCGAGGTTCACGTAGAGCCCCTCCTGAAGCAGCGCTTCCCACATCGCCGCGCCCTTCTCGAGGTCGGGCATGATGACGGCGATGATCGCCGACTGCGGCTCCTCGGTCCCGAGCGTGAAGCCGAGGTCCTTCAGCCCGCCGTGGAGGCGGCGGCTGTTGGCCCAGAGGTGATCGCGCTTGTCCTTGGCGTCGCGCAGCAGGTCGATCGAGGTCGCGGCAGTGGCGACCACGCTCGGCGGCAACGAGGCGGTGAAGACATAGGGACGGCAGACGAGGCGCAGAATCTCGAACTTGGGATGGTTCGAGACGCAGAAGCCGCCGACGGTGCCGACCGACTTCGAGAAGGTGCCGATGATGAAGTCGACGTCGTCGATCACCCCCTGCTCTTCGGCGACGCCGCGGCCGTTGGGGCCGATGAAGCCCATCGAATGCGCTTCGTCGACCAGCACCATCGCGCCATGCGCCTTGGAAATGGCGACCATTTCCTTGAGCGGGGCGGTGTCGCCGAGCATCGAATAGACGCCTTCGAGGACCACCAGCTTGCCGGCCTCGGCGGGCAGACGCTTGAGGCGCTTCTCGAGCGCGTCGACGTCATTGTGGCGGAAGGCGACGATCTGGGCGTTGCCCAGCGCGCAGCCGTCGTAGATCGAGGCGTGGCTGTCGATGTCGAGGATGACGTAATCGTCCTTCCCCGCCATGGTCGAGATGATCCCGAGATTGGCCTGATAGCCGGTCGAGAAGACCATCGCATGGTCCATGCCGTAGAAGCGCTTCAGCGCCTCCTCGCACTCCCGGTGGCCCTGGTAGGTGCCGTTGAGGACCCGGCTTCCGGTCGTCCCCGAGCCGAACTCGTCGAGCGCCTGCTTGCCCGCGGCAAGCACCTGCGGGTCGAAGGTCTGGCCCATGTAATTGTAGGTGCCGAGCAGGATCGTCCGCTTGCCGTTGCAGATGGCGACGGTCGGGCTTTCGACGCGCTCCATCACCAGGCTGAAGGGATCGGTGACGCCGGTCGCGAGCAAATTCTCGCGCACGTCGATAATCGGCTGGAACTTGTCGAACAGGTCGGGCGCGGTGCCACGCGGCGCGGCCTTGCCCGCATCGGCGGTCATGGCGAGTCCGGGATCGGTCATGCTTATTCGCCCTTGAGCTCGCCGACCGCGTCGATCAGCGCCCCGACGGTCTCGATTTCGGCCGCGCGGTTCATGGTGATGATGATGTCGAACTCGTCCTCGACGGCGGCGACGAAGTCCATCACCGTCAGGCTGTCCCATTCGAGGTCCTGGGCGAAGCGGGTGTCCTCGCTCACGGCAATGCCCTTCTTGTTGAATTCGGCAATCAGGCGCTCGATCGCGGCCTTGCGTTCGTCACGGTCGGTCATGTCATTCTCGCTAGGGTTTCGGAGGCCCAAGCGCAACAAAGGGGCGAAAAGCGGGCAAGGCTGCGCTAAGCGGCGCGAAAATGTCCGATAGCCTTCCTCCCTATGCGAAGCTCCTGCAGCTTCGGAGCGAACGCGGCGCCGATGGCCGGCGCCTGTTCGTCATGCCCTTTCACGACGATGTGATCGGCCGCCCCGGTTTTCTCCACGGCGGCGCAATCGCCGGGCTGCTCGAGTTCGCGGCCTATGGCGAGCTGGCCGAGGCGCTCCACGGCCGGGGCGTGACGCCCAAGCCGATCTCGGTGACGATCGACTATCTCCTCGGCGGCAAGGATCGCGATACCTTCGCGGCCGCGACGATCGAGCGGCTGGGCGCGCGCATCGCCAATGTCGAGGCCTTCGCCTGGCAGAAAGACCGCTCGACCCCGATTGCCAGCGCACGGATCAACTTCCTGCTCGGCCCCGCGGCCTAGCGGATCGCGCCGCTCCGGAGCAGTCTTGGCAACAGGGTCACGGCGGTCACCAGCGGATGCTTCTTCTGCCAATCGCTGAGCCGAATGTCGGTCCCAGCGTGGCGGTTGATCTTCCAGACGATATATTCGGCGCCGCCGGCGAAGGTCGCGCTGGCCTTGGCGAGACGCGCGACCGACAGCAATTTGCCCTCGATTCGGCGCCGCCGCCACGAGCCCGTGCAGCGCTTGCCCCCGACCGCCGCAGCGGCCATCGCCGGGCCGAAGAAGCGCAGGTAGCGCGCGGGGTCGGCGTCGACCACCGACTGGCTCCGGCTCCCCTTCTCGGCGCGAAGCTCGACCGAATAGGTCAGCGCGAAGGCCGCGCGCCAGAGATCGAGCGGGGGCTGGTCGTTGGGAACGCTGGAGAGCGCGGCGCTGAGCAGGGTCGGCGCGGCCCGGGCGACCGCCCTGATGGCGTTGTCGCGCGCGGCCTCGTCCTTCGCCCATACCAGCCGCGAGGGCTGGGCGAAGCGCGCCCAGACCGAGACGTTGCGGGTTTCGGGGCCGTTCAGGCGATGGAAGTCCGCCTCGCTCAGCACCGCATATTTGGCCGCCAGACCTTCATGCGCGAAGGGAAAGACGTTGGGCGGGATCAGCCGGTTGGCCTCGGCCAGCCACGTGCTGCCATATGCCGCCCGATAGTCCGAGACGATCAGGTAGAAATCGAGCATGCCCCCGTCGAGCGCGACGTCGCGCAGGCAGGAGCCGTAGAACAGCACCGCGCGGGCGGCCTCGCCATATTGGGCGGCGATGGTCGCGGCCATGGCCGAGACGCGCGGGTCCACCGGCGTGCCGAGTTCCTCGGCCACCAGTGACTGCAATTGCGCCTGCGGGTCAGGCGGCGAGACGGACAAAGGACAAGGGCGCGGCCGGGGTCAGGCGGATCGGATTGCCGATCCCGGCCTCGAACATCTCGCCGTCGAGAAACACAGAGCTGCGATCGCCCTCGATCGAAATCTCGTCGGCTTCCTCGACATGGACGCCGGAGAGCTTCTTTCGCCCGAGCCGTCCGCCAAGACCCGCGAACAGGCCGCGCAGGAGCGAGCTCGAACGGTGGTCGACCGCGAGCAGCTTCAGCGGGCCCTTGCCCGCAGTATGGAGATCGCTTCCGAGCAGGAGCTTCTCGAGCGTGGTCACCGCCAGCAGCGCGAAGCGGCCGCTGAGCGTCCCGTGGCGACGGACCTTGACCTCGATCGGGCTCGGCTTGGGCGGAAGGATGCCGCCACCCATGCCCAGCATCTGCCGGACCATCACCGCAACCGCGGTGATGACATGGCTGAGCCCGTTGGGAAGCCCGAGCGGATAGATCTTCTCGCGGCAATATTTCATCGTGTCGGCGAGGCCGGCCCCGCCGAGAAACATGCCGATGACCGGCGTGGTCCGACCATCGCTGGTCAATGCGATGAGTTCGCGCGCGACGAGCCGGTCGCTGAGGTCGCCCTCGGCGATCTCGAGCAGGTGCTTGAGCGCCTCGATCGGATCGCCCTGGGCGCCAAGGTCGAGCGCGATGAGGTTGGTCTTACCGTTCGGGAGGACCGCGACCGGGGGCCGCTGGTCGCCGAAATGGCCGCCGTTGACGAGTTCGGTCAGCGCCGCCTGCACCGTTCCGTCGCCTCCGTTGATGACCAGCATCTTCGGGCGAACGAGCGCGATCGTCTTGAGCGCGCAGCCGACCTGGTCGGCCTTTTCCACCTCGTAGTGGAAGATGTCGGGATGCTCGGCGCAAAAGGCCCGGATACGCGGCAGCTGCGACAGGTTGCCGGTCGACTTGGGATTGCTGAGCAGGGCGATTCGAGCCTTGCCCATCAGCATTCTCCGACCCCGCCCGCGCCGGCAGCCGCCAGGGTCGACGGCAGCGCCATCGCGACAGGGACAACAGCAGGGAGAAAACCAACCAACCGCATCGAAAAGGAACTCACCCCTTCACGCTACCATGCCCTTCGACAGCTCCGCTTCAGGTTGAGGCGGGCAGACCAAGGGCTCGTTTCTGCGATCTAGGCTTGCTTTGCGGCCAAATGATGGTGTTGAGGGCACAACGCTGAAAACATGTCGCTGATCGACCGCTACATCGCCCGGGCCATCGCCATCCCCCTGTTCGGCACCCTGGTGCTGGCGGCGATGCTGCTTGTCCTCGACAAGATGCTGCGGTTGTTCGATTTCGTCATCAACGCCGGGGGTCCGGTCAGCGTGGTCTGGCGGATGCTGGCGAATCTCCTGCCCGAATATTTCGCGCTCGGGATCCCGATCGGGCTGATGCTCGGGATCCTGCTCGCCTTCCGCCGGCTGGCGCTGTCGAGCGAGCTCGATGCGTTGCGCGGGGTCGGCGCGGGCTTCGAGCGGCTGCTGCGGGTGCCCTACGGCTATGCGGCGCTGCTGCTGCTGCTCAACCTGTTCATCGTCGGCTGGCTCCAGCCCTGGACCCATTATGGCTATGAGCGGCTGCGCTTCGACCTGCGCTCGGGTGCGCTCGGCGCGAGCCTCAAGGTCGGCGAGTTCAACACGCTGTCGAAGCGCTTCACCATCCGCATCGACCGGAGCGAAAATGCCGGGACCCAGCTTCACGGCATCTTCGTCCAGGCCGACAACAAGGGCACAGGCATCGTCGCCACCGCCGCGCATGGCCGCTTCCTCGCCACCGACGATCCCGACACGATCCTGCTTCGGCTCGAGGAGGGCCGGCTGATCCAGCAGGACCCGAAGTTCACGACCCCGCGCACGCTCGCCTTCCGGAGCTACGACCTGCCGATCAAGCTTCCCCGCGTCGACAGCTTCCGCGCCCGCGCGCAGGACGAGACCGAGGAGATGATCCTGCCCGAGCTGATCACCGCCAGCTATGGCGGAAAGGTCACCGGCGAGGCCAATCTCGCCGCCCGGTCCAATCTCATGTTCCGGATGGTCGAGGTGGTGATGATGCTGCTCCTCCCGCTGCTCGCGGTGAGCCTCGCCGTGCCGCCCAAAAGGTCGAGCTCGAGCCTCGGCATCTTCATCGGGATCGTGATGGTGGTCGCCTATCACAAGGTCAACCAGTGGGCCGAGGATGCGGGCGCGCGCGGCGACTACACGCCCGAGATCGTGATGTTCGTGCCGTTCGTCCTGTTCGCTGCGCTGATCCTGTGGATGTACCTGACGCTGTCGCGCAAGCCCGGTGGCCAGCCGATCGGCGCGCTCGAACGCGGCGGGGCCAAGGCCTGGACATTCATCAAGCGGCTGCTGCCGCGTCCGCGCCGCCGTGTGGCGGCTTCCGACGCCGCATGATCAACCTCAATTTCTTCCCCTCGCCGCGGCTCGCCCGCTACACCGTGTGGCTCTACGTCTCGCGCAGCCTCGCGGTGCTCCTGTCGCTGAGCATCGTCCTGATGATGCTCAACCTGCTCTCGGAATCAGGCAAGATCCTCGCGGTCGCGGGCAATGGCGAAGCGCAGCTGTGGGCCTATGTCGGCTATCGCTTTCCCCAGCTGATCGCGTTCGCCTTTCCCTTCTCCTTCCTGCTCGGCGCGCTGATCACGTTCACGACCCTCAACCAGAGCAGCGAGGTGGTGGCGATGAAGGCCGCCGGGCTGTCCGCGCACCAGCTGCTCGCTCCGCTGATGGCCGCGAGCGCGGTCCTCGCCGGCGTGTCCTTCGCCTTCAACGAGCTGGTCGTCGTCAACGGCACCCGCCAGCTGTCGGCATGGCAGGACAATGACTACAAGGCCGTCCCGCCCGACAGCGGGATCGTCAGCAACGTCTGGGTGACCGCGGGCGACGACCTCGTCCAGGCCAAGCTCGTCACCGGGCGCGGCAACGGCGTCCAGATCCGCGGCCTCAGGATGTTCGAGCGCGAGAGCAACACCATCCGCCGGATCGTCGATGCCGAGCGTGCCCGGCCCTACGAAGGCGGCTGGATCCTCGAGAATGTCTCGATCTACGACAGCGGCATGAACATGGTGCTCCGCCGCCCCGCCATGCGCGCGCTGGAAGGGGTCGAGCCGCAACGCTTCACCCTCGCCAAGGTCGATCCCAACGCGCAGGACATCCGCAGCCTCACCCACAATATCGGCGAGATGGAGCGGGCCGGGGTCACCACCGCGACCGCCCGGACGGGCCTGTGGCACAAGCTCGCCCAGCCCCTGTCGACTGTGCTGATGCCGCTCCTTGCCGCCATCGCCGCCTTCGGTCTCGCCCGTTCAGGCAAGGTGCTGGTCCGCGCGGTTATCGGCATGGCCCTTGGATTTGCCTATTTCGTAATCGACAATTTCGCCGTCGCCCTCGGCAATGTGGGAGCCTATCCGCCGCTGCTCGCGGCCTGGGCACCGTTCCTGCTCTTCCTGCTGATCGGCGAGACGGTGATGATCCGTTTGGAGGAATGATGAACCGCCTGCTGCTGCTTCTTGCCTCGGTCGCCCTGGTCGGCGCCGCCCCGGCCCCCCGCGACTGGCGCACCAATGTCGTCGAGAGCCCGGCCGGCTGGACCTTCGGCAAGCCCGGCGCGCCGTTGCTGGTCGAATATGGCAGCCTCGGCTGCCCGCATTGCGCGCATTTCGCCGCCGAGACGGGCAGCCAGATCGACGGCCTCGTCAAGGCGGGCAAGCTGCGCTTCGGCTTCCGCCCCTTCCTCATCTTCCCGCATGATCGCGCAGGCTTCGTCCTCGCCCGCTGCGTGCCTTCCTCGCGGCGCCTCGGCTTCATCGAGGCGATCTATGCCGGCCAGGCCGACACCCGCGCCCGGCTCGCCGCCGCCGATGGTGACGACGCGCTGCGCGGCCGGCTCTACAATGCCGAGCTGGCCGGTCCGGTCGAATATGCCAAGGTCGCCGCCGACATCGGCAATCTGACGACGATCGCCGCCAGCCACGGCTTGACCGCTGCTGCCGTCGACCGCTGCCTCGCCGACACCGCTGCGCACCAATGGGTCACCAACGCCGATCTCACGTCGCGCGCGTCGGGCGTGCGGGGCACGCCGACCTACTTCTGGAAGGGCGTGAAGCTCGAGGAAACGCTGACCCCCGAGGGCCTGCTCGCCAAGCTGCCGCGATAGGGCCTTTTGTCCCATTGTCGCCGCAATGAGACGGCATGATGATGGGATAATCGGCTGGCGCTTTGTCGTCGCCGCACCATATCAGAGGCATGAGAGACGTGAGCAGTTCGGTGAAGCCCGGCATCTGGAAGCGGTCGCACTATCTCGACCGGATGACCCTGAAGGATCTCTGGATCGCCTATTTCCAGTATCCGGCGATTATCGCGTACATCGGCCTGACGCTGGCCAGCATCGTCGTCTGGGCGGAATATCCCGCGACCCTGGTGCAGACCGCGGCGACCGCGGCGCTGGTGGTCGTGCTCTATCCGCTGGTCTGGTACTGCCTCCACCGCTGGGTGCTGCACAGCAACTGGATGTTCAAGGTGCCCTTCCTCGCCGCGACCTGGAAGCGCATCCATTATGATCACCACCAGGATCCGAACCACCTCGAGGTCCTGTTCGGTGCGCTGCACACCACGCTTCCGACCATCGCCGCGGTGACCCTTCCGGTCGGCTATGCGATCGGCGGGATCGGCGGCGCGGCGGCGGCGCTCGCGACGGGCCTGATCACGACCTGCGTCTACGAGTTCGTGCACTGCATCCAGCACCTTGCCTACAAGCCCAAGAGCAAGGTCATCGCGGAGATGAAGAAGCGCCACATGGCGCATCACTTCCACGACGAGAACGGCAATTACGGGATCACCAGCTACCTGTGGGACCGCGTGCTCGGCACCTTCTATGACCGGCCCGAGCGGCCGAAGAAGAGCCCGACCGTCTTCAATCTCGGCTACACCGAGGAAGTGGCCGTCCGCTATCCGTGGGTGAAGACCCTCTCGGGCGGGATCGTCGCCACCGGCCACCCGCGCAAGCGCGGCGACAACCAGCCCGGCTCCGAGCGCGAGGCGGCCTGACCGCCACCACCGATCTCGTTCCCGACAGCGAGCGGCGGGGGCTGATCGGCAGCCTTCCCGCTTCCTGGCGGCCCTATGCCAGCCTGATGCGGGTCGATCGCCCGATCGGGACCTGGCTGCTCTATTGGCCGTGCGCATGGAGCGTCGCGCTGGCGGGGGTGTGGGGCCGCTGGAGCCTGTTCGCCTGGTTCCTGCTCGGCGCCTTTGCGATGCGTTCGGCGGGCTGCGTCTACAATGACCTCGTCGACCGCGACCTTGACCGGCAGGTTGCGCGGACGCGGCTTCGGCCGCTCGCCAGCGGGCGGGTGAGGCCGAGGGCCGCCTGGGCCCTCATCGCCCTGCTGTGCGCCGTCGGCCTCCTGGTCCTCTTGCAGCTGCCGCCCATCGCCCAGCTGATCGCGGTCGCCAGCATCCTTCCGGTTCTCGCCTACCCTTTCATGAAGCGGATTACTTGGTGGCCGCAGGCGTGGCTCGGCCTCGTCTTCAGCTGGGGCGCGCTGGTCGGCTGGCCCGCAGTGACCGGCACCTTCGCCGCCCCGGCCCTGTGGCTGTGGCTCGGCAGCATCTTCTGGGTGATCGGCTACGACACGCTCTACGCGATCCAGGACAAGGAGGACGATGCACTGGTCGGGGTCCGCTCCTCGGCCCGGGCGCTCGGCCGCCGCGCGGCGCTCGGCATCGGCCTTTGCTACGCGCTGGCGCTGGTCGGCTGGAGCGTCGCCCTCTGGCAGGTCCGGCCCGAGCCGCTCGCGCTGATCGCGCTCCTCCCCGCTGCCTTGCACCTCGCCGGCCAGGCCCTTCGCGCCGACCCCGATGACGGCGAGCTTGCCCTCAGGCTGTTTCGCTCGAACCGCTTCACCGGTCTCCTGCTCCTGCTCGGCTTCGCCGCGGTGGGGTTGAGCGTCGCATCCTAGCCGCTACAGGCAAGGCCATGCAGAGCGAAGCAGAAGCCGCCGACCTTGCCGCCGCGCTGGTCGAGGCCGCGACGCGCGCCGGGGCAAGCGCCGCCGACGCGATGATCGGGATCAGCCGGTCGAGCGGGATCTCGGTCCGCCTGGGCGAGGTCGAGGACATCGACCATAGCGAAAGCTTCGAGGTCGGCCTGCGCCTGTTCGACGGGCAGCGCTCGGCCACCGTCTCCTCCGCCAGCCTCGATCCCGCGCATTTCCCGGAGCTTGCCGAGCGCGCCTTCGCCATGGCCCGCCAGGCCCCCGAGGACCCCTATGCCGGGCTTGCCGATCCGGCGCTGCTCGGTGACGGGGCCGGCCCCGACCTCGACCTGTTCGATCCCGTCAGCCCGGACCTTGCCGCGCTCGAGGCCAGTGCCCGGACCGCCGAGGACGCCGCGCGCGACGTTGCCGGGGTCACCAACAGCAATGGTGCGTCGGCGGGAACCGGCCAGAGCCTCGTCGCGCTGGCGACCTCGACCGGCTTCGCCCGCGCGCTCCGGAGCAGCCACCACAACCTCTCCGCCAGCGTGGTCGCGGGCGAGGCGGGCGCGCTGCAGCGCGACTATGCCGCCCACTCGAGCCGCCACCTCGCCGACCTCGACCCGCCCGAAAAGGTCGGCCGTCTCGCCGCCGAGCGGACCGTGGCGCGGGTCGGCCCCAAGAGGATCGAGAGCGGCACCTATGCCATCATCTTCGATCCGCGCGTCGCCTCGAGCCTGCTCGGCCACCTGACCGCGGCGATCACCGGCAGCGCGATCGCCCGCAAGACGAGCTTCCTCCTCGACGCCCTCGGGACCCGGCTGTTCGCCGAGGGCGTGACCGTCCGCGACGATCCGCTGCGGGTCCGCGGGCTGCGCAGCCGGGCCTTCGACGGCGAGGGTCTGCCCTGCCGCCCGCTCGACCTCATCGCCGACGGTATATTGACGAGCTGGCTCGCCGACAGCGCCTCGGCGCGCCAGCTCGGCATCGCCCCCACCGGCCATGCCGGCCGCGCGGTCGGCGGAAGCCCGGGCGCGGGCCCGTCGAACCTGATGCTCCTGCCCGGCGCCCGAAGTCGCGAAGAACTGCTCGCCGCCGCCCCGCGCGCGATCCTCGTGACCGAGCTGATCGGTCAGGGCGTGAACGCCGTGACCGGCGACTACAGCCGCGGCGCCGCCGGCTTCCTGGTGGAAAATGGCGAGATCGTCGCGCCGGTCGCCGAGATCACCATCGCGGGCAATCTCAAGGACATGTTCCGGACGCTCGAGCCGGGCAGCGACCTCGAACTTCGGCGGGGGATCGACGCCCCGACCGTGCTCATCCCGGAGATGACGGTGGCGAGCGCCTGACGCCCGCCACCGTGTTCCCTCAGACGGCTTCGTTGCCCTTGGCGTCGGGCGCCCAGAAGACGTGGGTGATCATCTTGTAGCCACCCGGATAGTAACGGATGAACTGATCCGGCCGGCCCTTGCCGTCACGATGCACCGGCTCACCCCATTCGGCCGCCGTGTCGCCCGCGCCTTCGGTCGGACGCCCGGCCGCCGCCGGCTTGCCGACCGCCCGCTCACCGAAATTGGTGGCGGCCGCTGCCAGCGTCGCGGTCGAATAGCTGTCGGCGTGGGCGTAGATCGTCCCCAGCTGCTCGTAGTCGTGGGCGTTGGGCTTGCGATTCCCCTTGGTCCCGTTCGACCCGCCGCCGTCGGGATTGTTGGTATAGTCCATGCAGGAGCCGAGATTGGCGTTGCTGAAATTCTCGTCCTGGTGCGCGAGGCCGAAGTCGTGGCCGACTTCCTGGCAGGCCACCAAGGCCCGGAAGCCGGGCGTATTGTACGAGCTGGTCGCGCCATAATAGCTGTCGTTGAGCTTGGTCGTCGCCTGCGTGATGTGGCTGTTGCCGTCGGCCCAGACCGACGCGATCCCGAGCCAGCCCTTGCGGCCATAAGCGTAGTTGCAGACCAGGATCTGACCCGAGATCGGGTTGCACCGACGCCGGTCGGCCGAGGAGGCCGCGCTCGGCAATGTCAGCACGTCGGGGGCCCCGCCGACCACGGGATTGTCCCAGTCGGCGATGCTGGTCTGGACATAGGGCAGCCAGACGCTGTCGACGCTGTAATTGACCTTCACGCTCAGCGCGCCGCCGGTCTGGTGCGCCCAGTGATAGTTGCTCCAGCTGTGGTTGGCGGTTGCCGGACCCGTGGACATCGCCAGCGCGACGGCGGCGGCACCGAGGAAAAGCGTCTTCCTGCTCATCTGAAACCCCCGTTCCAAGCGACTCCTGCAAATCGCGGGACGAAGGTCTGCCGTTCGCGGCTTTCTGTCAAATTTGGCTTGCCGGAACCGCGTCCAATTGGGCGAGAACGGCCTCGGCGAGCGCCCGGAATGCCGCCGCTGCGGGCCCCTCCCCCGCTGCCGGCGGACGGCCTGCATCCGATTCCGCACGCAGGCTCGCCGACAGCGGCAACCGGGCAAGGAAGGGGACGCCCATTTCTCCGGCCGCGGCTTCGGCGCCGCCGCTCCCGAACGGGTCCGACGTCTCGCCGCAATGAGGGCACTGGTAGCCGGCCATGTTCTCGACGATGCCCAGCACCGGGACCGCGGTCTTGCCGAACAGGTCGATCGCGCGCCGGGCGTCGATCAGCGACAGGTCCTGCGGGGTCGAGACCACCACCGCGCCCACCGGCCGCGCTTTCTGGATCAGGGACAGCTGGACGTCTCCGGTGCCGGGGGGAAGGTCGACCACGATATAATCGGTCCCGCTCCAGTCGCCCTCGACCAGCTGGGTGAGCGCACCCGCTGCCATCGGCCCGCGCCAGGCCAGCGCATGGCCGGGGCTGACCAGCTGCCCCACCGAGAGGAGCTTAACCCCCTGTGCTTCGACCGGGATGAGTTGCTTGTCCCTGGCCACAGGCCGCTCGCTGGTGCCGAGCAGGGTCGGCTGCGAGGGGCCGTAGATGTCGGCGTCGATAATCCCGACCCGGTGGCCGAGCCGGGCCAGCGCGATGGCGAGATTGACCGAGACGGTCGACTTGCCGACCCCGCCCTTGCCCGAGCCGACCGCGATCAGCTTCGGCCCGGCCGGCTTGCTCGCCGTCATCGCCACGCGGACTTCGTTCACGCCCTCCTGCGCCGCGGCCGCCGCGCGCAATCGCGCCTCCAGCGCCGCGCGCTCCTGCTCGCCGAGCCCGCTCGCCTCGGCGACCAGCGCGGCGACGCCGTCCTGCAGGCGCACCGAGCGCAGGCGGTCGGCGTCCGCGCCGAACAGGCTCTTGTCGAGGGTCATGGCCGCGCTCCTAGGCCTTCCCCGACCCGGCACAAGGGCCATTGTTACGGACCCACTGTTAAATGCCGGACCCGCTTCTATATCTGTCGTCATGAACGATGTTTCGGGGTGGGCAGCCCGCGCGCGCGGCTTGTTTTCGGACAGCAAGGGACCCTGGGGTCCAAGCGGTGGCACGCCGCCGCCCGGTGACACCGGCGGCAACGGCGGCGAGGAGCCGCCGCGGCCGGGCCCGGCCAGTCCGTGGGGCACGCAGGGGCCAGCCCGTCCGGCGGGTGGCAATCCCGTCAGCAGCCTCGATGTCCTCATTGCCCGGTCACGCGCCCGCTTCGGCGGTGGTGGTGGCGGCGGCAGCGGCGGTCTCGGAAGGCGCTCTCCCAGCCCGCAATTCCTCGTCTGGGGTGTGGCGCTCCTGGTCCTGCTGTGGATCCTTCTCAGCACCTTCCATCGCATCGCGCCCGAGGAACGCGGCGTCGTCACCCAGTTCGGCCGCTACAGCCGGACGCTCGGCCCCGGCGTCGGCCTCACCCTGCCGAGCCCGATCGAGCGGGTGCAGAAGGTCGACGTCGAGAACATCCGCAACATCGACCTCGGCTCGGTCGGCGGCGAGACGCTGATGCTGACGGGCGACCAGAACATCATCGACATCGCTTACTCGGTCCGCTGGAACGTCCGCGATCCCGAGCTCTACCTGTTCGAGCTGCAGAACCCCGAGCAGACGATCCAGCAGGTCGCCGAGAGCGCAATGCGCGCGGCGCTGTCGGCCACCACCCTCAACGAGGCGATCGGCGAAGGGCGCGGCGACATCGAGGCCCGGGTGCAGGAGAACATGCAGCGAATCCTCGACACCTACCGGTCCGGCGTCGCCATCCAGGGCGTCGCGATCAAGCAGGCCGACCCGCCGGCCGCGGTCAACGATGCCTTCAAGGCGGTCAGCGCCGCCCAGCAGGCCGCGCAGAGCGATATCAACCAGGCCCGCGCCTATGCCCTCCAGCTGCGCCAGCTCAGCCAGGGCGAGGCGACGGCCTTCGACAAGGTCTACGAGCAGTACAGGCTTGCGCCCGAGGTGACCCGCCGCCGCATGTATTACGAGACCATGGAGCGGGTGCTCCAGAACGTCGACAAGACGATCGTCGAGGCGCCCGGCGTCACCCCCTATCTGCCGCTTCAGCAAAGCCGCCCGCCGGCCGCCGCGATCCAGGATCCGCAGGCCCAGGGCACGGCTGCGGGGGGAGCCGGCCGATGATCGCCGCCATCCTCCGCCGCCCGATCCTCGCGGCGATGCTCGCCTTGCTGGTGCTGGTCACCATCCTGTCGAGCGTCAGCATCGTCCCCGAGACCCGCCAGGCCTTGATCGTCCGCTTCGGCAAGCCCGACCGCATCTACAACCGCTACCGGCCTTCGCAGCCGATCGGCGGGACCGGGGCCGGCCTCGCCTTCCGCGTCCCGTTCCTCGAGAATGTGGTGTGGATCGACAAGCGCGTCCGCGACGTCGACATGGAGCGCCAGCAGGTCCTGTCGACCGACCAACTCCGGCTCGAGGTCGACGCCTTCGCCCGCTACCGGATCGTCGATCCGCTGCGGATGTACATCTCGGCCCGGTCCGAAGACCGCGTCGGCGAGGCGCTTCGCCCGATCCTCGGCTCGGAGCTTCGCAACGAACTCGGCAAGCGGCCCTTCGCCGATTTGCTGAGCCCCGAGCGGCAGGGCGCGATGGAGAATATCCGCCGCGGCCTCGACCGGGTCGCGCGCCAATATGGCGTCCAGATCATCGACGTCCGGATCAAGCGCGCCGACCTTCCCGACGGAAGCCCGCTGCAAAGCGCCTACGACCGGATGAAGACCGCGCGCGAACAGGAAGCCCGTTCAATCCGCGCCGAGGGTGCCAAGCAGGCGCAGATCATCCGCGCCGAAGCCGATGCCGAGGCAGCCAAGACCTATGCCACCAGTTTCGGCAAGGATCCGGCCTTCTACGACTTCTACCGCGCGATGCAGGCCTATCAGCGGACCTTCGTCGACGGCGGCAAGGACCGTCCGACGAACGTGATCCTCTCCCCGCAGAATGAGTTCCTGCGCGAATTCACGCGCGGCGGCGGGCGCTAAGTCGGTTCAATGAGCGTTCATTCACTTGACCTAGCACGTCGGGGTGGGGCTCATCGCCAAAGGGAAGTATTGACCATATGAAGTCCTCGAGGGAGTTCTCCAAAGTGCGCTATGCCTATGGTGTCGCAGCCGCCCTGCTGATCGGTGGGAGCGCCTTCTCGATCGCCACCGGCCCGGTCGGCGCGCAAGTGGCGCAAAATTCGCCCGCGGCCATGCCGCCCAAGGGCGCGCCGATGTCGTTCGCCGACCTCGCCGCCAAGCTCCAGCCCGCGGTGGTCAATATCTCGACCCGCCAGCGCGTGCCGGTCCAGAACCAGCCGAACGATCCGCTGGCCGAGTTCCTGCGCCGCTTCGGCCAGCCCGGCCAGGAAGGCGGCGGCGAAAGCGGAGGCGGCGCGCCGCGCACCCGTGAGACCGGCTCGCTGGGCTCGGGCTTCATCATCTCCCCCGACGGCTATGTCGTCACCAACAATCACCTGATCCAAGGCGCCAACGGCACCGGCACGGTCGACAGCGTGACCGTCATCCTGTCCGACCGGCGCGAGCTGCCCGCCCGGATCATCGGCCGCGACCAGGCTTCCGACCTCGCCCTCCTCAAGATCGAGGGGCAGAACCTGCCCTACGTCAACTGGGGCGACAGCCAGCGCGCCCGGGTCGGCGACTGGGTGATGGCGATCGGCAATCCCTATGGGCTTGGCGGCACCGTTACCGCGGGCATCATCTCGGCGCTCCACCGCGGGATCACCGGGGCCGGCGCCTACGACCGCTACATCCAGACCGATGCCAGCATCAACATGGGCAATAGCGGCGGCCCGATGTTCGACCTCAACGGCAACGTCATCGGCGTCAATTCGGCACTGATCAGCCCGACCGGTGCCAGCGTCGGCATCGGCCTCGCCATCCCTGCCGAGCTCGCCCGCCCGGTGATCGAGAGCCTGCGCAAGGGGCAGCGCCCGCAGCGCGGCTATCTCGGCATCGGTCTCCTCCCGCTCGACGAGAGCAGCGCCGCGGCGCTCGGCCTGCCCAAGGATCGCGGCGAACTCGTTCGCTCGGTCGTTCCGGGCCAACCCGCGCAGCGCGCCGGGCTCCAGCAGGGCGATGTCATCGTCCGTGTCGGCGGCCGCGACGTGACCCCGGATGAGACCGCCTCCTTCCTGATCGCCAACGTCACCCCTGGCCAGAGGGTGCCGATCGAGGTGATCCGCGACGGCAAGCGGCTGACGCTCAATGCGACCGTCGCCCAGCGCCCGACCGAGGAAGAGCTCGCCAAGATCAACGGCAGCACCGACCAGGGCGGCTTCGATCCCAACGACCAGAATGCCCCGGCCGTCCCCGCCGGCCAGGCGCTCGGCCTCTCGCTCCAGGCCCTGACCCCCGACATCGCCCGGGCGGTGCAGGTGCCGGCGACCACTCGCGGCCTCGTCGTCACCAATGTCGATCCCAACAGCGATGCCGCCGAAAAGGGCATCCGCCGCGGCGACGTGATCATCTCGGTCAACCGCCAGGCCGTCGCCTCGACCGCGCAGGTCGCGGCCGCGGTGGACGCCGCCCGTAAGGCCGGTCGGACCGCGGTGCTCCTGCTCGTCAAGCGCGGCAGCGCGCCGGAGACGTTCATCGGGGTCGATATCGCGGGCTGACCCCTCGCCTATCCTTCCGTCCCTCGCTAGGCTCCGGCCGAAGCGAAGGACGGGAGTGGTATGGGCAGTATCTTTATCGGGGCCCGCAGCGGCGGGTCGAACCCCCAAAGCCTCGAACTCAAGCGCGCCAATCGCCACGGCCTGATCGCCGGCGCGACCGGCACCGGCAAGACCGTCACCCTGCAGGGACTGGTCGAAGGTTTCTCGGCCGCCGGGGTGCCCACCTTCGTCGCCGATGTGAAAGGCGACCTTGCCGGCCTCGCCATGGCCGGCTCGCCGACGGCCAAGACCCACGAGATCTTCGCCGCCCGCGCCGCCGAGCTGGCAATCACCGACTGGCAGTATCGCGACTGCCCGGTCCAGTTCTGGGACCTGTTCGGCGAACAGGGCCACCCGATCCGTACCACCGTCAGCGAGATGGGACCGCTGCTCCTTGCCCGGCTGATGAATTTGAACGACGTCCAGGAAGGGGTGCTGACCATCGCTTTCCATGTCGCCGACAAGGAGGGGCTGCTGCTCCTCGACCTCGACGACCTCCAGGCGATGCTCGTCGCCTGCGGCGAGCGCGCCGACGAGCTGACGCTCGAATATGGCAATGTCGCCAAGCCCACCATCGGCGCGATCCAGCGGAGCCTGCTCCAGCTCCGCAGCCAGGGCGGCGATCATTTCTTCGGCGAGCCGGCCCTGGCGCTCGAGGATTTCCTCAAGATCGACGAGAGCGGGCGCGGCATCGTCAACATCCTCGCCGCCGACAAATTGATGGCGAGCCCGAGGCTCTATTCGACCTTCCTCCTTTGGCTGCTGTCCGAACTGTTCGAGCTGCTGCCCGAGGTCGGCGATGTCGACTGCCCCAAGCTCTGCTTCTTCTTCGACGAAGCCCATCTGCTGTTCGACGATGCTCCGCCGGCCCTGCTCGAGAAGGTCGAGCAGGTCGTCCGCCTGATCCGCTCCAAGGGCGTCGGCGTCTATTTCATCACCCAGAACCCGATCGACATTCCCGACACCGTTGCGGGCCAGCTCGGCAACCGGGTCCAGCATGCGCTGCGCGCCTTCACCCCGCGCGACCAGGCGGCGGTCAAGAGCGCCGCCGAGACCTTCCGCCCCAATCCCGAAGTCGACGTCGCCAGCGCGATTACCGAACTCAAGGTCGGCGAGGCTTTGGTCTCGCTCCTGCTTCCCGACGGCAGCCCCTCGCCGGTCGAGCGCGTGCTGATCAAGCCGCCGAGCACCCGGGTCGGCCCGGTCACCGCGCAGGAACGCCAGATCTTCATCACCACCGATGCGATCGGCGCGAAATATGACACGCTGATCGACCGCGACAGCGCCGAGGAGATCCTCAAGGCCAAGGCGAATGAGGCCGCGGCCGCGGCCGACGCCGCGAAGGCACAGCAGGACCAGGCCAAGGCCGACGCGCTCGCCGCCAAGGAACAGGCGCGTCTCGCCCGCGAACAGGCCCAGGCCGATGCCGCCCGTGCACGCGAGGAAGCCCGCCAGCAGCGCGAGCAGGAGCGCGCCGACGCCGCCGCCCGCCGCGAGGCCGAGCGCCAGGCCCGCGAGGCCGCCCGCCCCACCATGTTCGACAAGGCGGTGCAAAGTGCCGCCCGCTCCGCCGCCAGCTCGGTCGGCCGCCAGCTCGGGAACCGCCTGCTGCGCGGGATCCTCGGAGGCCTGCTCAAATAATGTCCGATCTCGTAATTCGTCCGGTCCAGTCCAAGGCCGACCGCAAGCGCTTCGTCGACCTCGTCTGGGACGTCTACAAGGACGATCCCCATTGGGTGCCGCCCCTCAAGGACGAGATGCTGGGGCTGATCACCCCGGGCAAGAATCCGTGGTTCGAGCATGCCGAGGCCGCCTTCTGGCTGGCGGAGCGTGGCGGCCGCGCGGTCGGACGCATCTCCGCCCAGGTCGACCGGCTGGTCCTCGAGCATATGGGCGAGGGCATCGGCAATTTCGGCATGCTCGAGATCGTCGATGGCGAGACCGAGGCCGGGCCGCGGCTCATCGCGACCGCCGAGCAATGGCTGCGCGACAGGGGCATGAAGACCTCGCTCGGCCCCTTGAGCCTTTCGATCTGGGACGAGCCCGGGCTGCTCGTGCAGGGTTTTGCCCAGTCTCCGACCGCGATGATGGGTCACCACCGTCCAAGCTACCAGGCAATCGTCGAGGGCGCGGGCTATGCCAAGGCCAAGGACCTCGTCACCTACGAGCTCGACATCCGGATCGACATGATCCCGATGATCCAGCGGCTGATCGACGCCGGCAACCGATCGGACAAGATCCGCATCCGCAGCGTCGACAAGAGCCGCTTCGACGAGGAAGCGCACACGATCCTGACGCTGCTGAACGACGCCTGGTCGGACAATTGGGGCTTCGTGCCGCTGACCGAGTCCGAGATCGCCTACGCCGGCAAGAAGCTGAAGCCGATCATCTACGAGGACCTCGTCTGCATCGCCGAGGTCAAGAACGAGGCCGGGGTGTTCGAGCCCGCGGCCTTCATGATCACCATTCCCGACCTCAACGAGCTGACGCGGGACCTGAACGGCGAGCTGTTCCCGTTCGGCTTCATCAAATTGCTCTGGCGCCTGCGCAAGCCGCGGGTGAAGCGGATGCGCGTGCCGCTGATGGGCGTCGCCAAGAAGTATCAGGGCGGCCGTCTCTCGGCCCAGCTCGCCTTCATGATGATCGAGCGCAACCGCATAGCCAGCGTCGGCCCCTATGGCGCGAGCCATGGCGAGTTCGGCTGGGTGCTCGAGGACAATCAGGGGATGCTGTCGATCGCCCAGTTGCCCGGCGCCGAGGTCAACAAGACCTACCGGATCTACGAAAAGGCGCTCTAGTCGATCGCAATCCAGGTGGGGGTGTGGTCGCTCGATTTCTCCTGCCCGCGCGCCCAGCGGTCGATTCCGGCCGCCTGCAGCCGGTCGGTCACCTGCGGCGAGCAGAGCAGGTGGTCGATGCGGAAGCCCGCGTCGCGCTGCCAGCAGCCCGCGGTATAGTCCCAGAAGGTGTAGAGCTTGTCGTCGCTCGGGTGGAGCGCCCGGACCGAATCGGTCCAGCCTTGGTGGACGATGCGCCGCCACGCCGCGCGGCTTTCGGGCTGGGTCAGCGCGTCGTTCGCCATCGCCGAGACCGAAAAGGTGTCGCGATCCTCGGGGATGATGTTGAAGTCGCCCGCCAGCACCACCGGCCGCTCTTCGGCCAGCAATTCGGCGGCATGCGCGCGTAGCCGCTCCATCCAGCGCAGCTTGTAGTCGAACTTTTCGGTGCCGACCGGATTGCCGTTGGGGAGGTAGATGGAGGCGATGACGACGCCGTTCACCTCGGCCTCGATGTAGCGGCTGTGGCTGTCATCGGGATCGCCGGGAAGGCCGACGCGGCGCAGGTCGGGCGACTGCCCCCTGGCGAGGATGGCGACCCCGTTGAAGCCCTTCTGGCCGTGCCACACCGCGCGATAGCCCGCGCCCTCGATGTCGAGCACCGGAAGCGCCTCGTCGGCGCATTTCAGTTCCTGCAGGCAGGCGACGTCGGGCTGCTCCTTCTCGAGCCATTCGAGCAGGCGCGGCAGGCGCGCGCGGATTCCGTTGATGTTGAAGGTCGCGATCTTCATGACGCCCGCCTAGCGGCCCGGGCGCCGCGCGTCATCAGATCCCGAAGCTCGACCCGCAACCGCAGCCGCTGGCGGCATTGGGGTTCTTCACCTTGAACGCCGCGCCGCCGAGGTCCTCGACATAATCGACCTCGCTCCCCTCGAGGAGGTCGAGGCTGACCGGGTCGACCACCAGCCGTACCCCGTCGGTCTCGGCGATGGCGTCGCCCTCCTCGGGCTCGCCGAGCGCGAAACGATAGGTGAAGCCCGCGCAGCCGCCGCCGTCGACCGCCAGCCGAAGCACGGCCGGCTTGTCCTGCTTGGTCGCGATCTGCGCGACACGCCGCGCGGCGGCTTGCGAAAGGATGAGGGAAGTCACGAGGGCAATGTAGGGTGCCGGTCCGGCACCCTCAAGCGGCTGGGCTCAGCGGCCGCCGCCGTTGGGACCACCCAGCGCGATCTGGTCCATGCTGTGGGTGCTGCGGCCCTTGATCGAGGCGAGATAATCGGTCGAGCGCATGAACGGGATCGGGTTGACCGCGCGGCCGTCGATCCGGACTTCGTAGTGGAGGTGGCTACCGGTCGAGCGGCCGGTCGAGCCCATCCGCCCGATCAGCTGGCCGCGCTTGATCCGGTCGCCGGCGCGGACGCCGATGGCCGAGAGGTGGCCATAGCGGGTCTCGATGCCGCGACCGTGGTCGATCTTGATGAGATTGCCGTAGCCGCCGTTGTTAAAGCCGGCGGCGGTGACGGTGCCGTCGGCGGTGGCGTAGATGGGGGTGCCGAGCGGACCGGCAAGGTCGATCCCGGCATGCATGGCGGCGCCGCGCCCGAAGGGATCGTTGCGAACGCCGAAGCTCGAGGTGAAGTCGGCGGTCTTGACCGGCTTGTCCGAGGGGACAGCGATCACGCCGTCCTGCAGGCTGTCGAGCTTCTTCCAGCTGTTGAAGAGCGCCTTGAAGGTCGGATCGCTCTTGGTCGCGGGCTCGAAGGGACCACCGACGGCAAGACGCTGCGGGCTCAGGCCCAGCTTCTTCAGCTCGGCGGCCGTCATGGCATAGCGCGCTTCGAGACGATCGGCAGCGGCGGCTTCCTGCGCCGACAGCTTCCGTTCGGCGGCCTCGAGCGGCGCGGCGAGCGCGGCCGGGAGCGGCTTCGCCTCGCTGACCTTGGGCAGCGAAGCCGGATCGACGTCACCGCCGGCAATCATCGTCGCGAGCACCTTCTGGCGCTGCTCGATCAGCTGGACGCGCTGCTCGGCCGCAGCGGCGAGGCGCTGCAGCTGCTCGTTATCGCTGACGACGACGGTGGTGGCGCGATCGCCCCCGAGGATCGCGGCGGCGGCATAGGCCGACCAGGCGAACATCACGGCGGCGAGGGCGAGAAAGGCAATCTGGATCGGGGTCGACAGGCGGATCTTCCGGAGCTTCGTGCCGTCATGCACGAACAAGTCGCGGCTGCGGAGCAGTCCCGATGTCCCGATTGCATGCGCCATAAATTCGAAGCTCCTGAGCCCGTTCACGTCATTGATCGTCCTCCGCGCCGCGAATGCAGCGTGTCGACGACCTTGCTGTCAGGAGCTCCCCAGCCCCCGCCCGGTGCGGCGATTTTGCCCCTCGCCGTCCAGACCCGGGAGAAAAGACCCCCTAGGGTTAATGAATTCAACCTTTTCGTTCCCGCACCGGGACGAGTCGCGACGATCAAGCGGTGAGTTGAGCCGGGCGGCTTACATCAGTTAGTCCGTACCGGCCCTTCCCGCGGACTTATCAACAGAATCGGTGAGGCTTGCATGCGCGCTCGCAGGTTGTAGAGCCGTCAGCGGGCCACGCCGTCCCAACGCGGCGCGTGCTCTCTGCAAGGAGAGTTTGATAGTGACGACCACGACGACCCCGCTTCCCGAGGTGCGCCCCGCGCGCCCGCATTTTTCCTCGGGCCCCTGCGCCAAGCCACCCGGCTGGGACGCCTCCCGCCTCGCCACCGACAGCCTCGGCCGGTCGCATCGCTCCAAGCTCGGCAAGGCGCGCCTCAAGCGCTGCATCGACCTGATGCGCGAGCATCTCCGCCTGCCCGACAGCCATCGCATCGGCATCGTCCCCGGCTCCGACACCGGCGCGTACGAAATGGCGATGTGGACCATGCTGGGTGCGCGTCCCGTGACCGCGCTCGCCTGGGAGAGCTTCGGCGAAGGCTGGGTCACCGACGCGGTCAAGCAATTGAAGATCGACCCGACAGTGATCCGCGCCGATTATGGCGCGCTGCCCGACCTCGGCCAGGTCGACTGGTCCAACGATGTCCTGTTCACCTGGAACGGGACCACCAGCGGCGTGCGCGTGCCCGACGGCGAGTGGATCGCCGAGGACCGCGAAGGCCTCAGCTTCGCCGACGCGACCAGCGCGGTCTTCGCCTATGACATCCCGTGGGACAGGATCGATGTCGCCACCTTTTCCTGGCAGAAGGTGCTCGGCGGCGAGGGCGCGCATGGGGTCCTCATCCTCGGCCCGCGCGCGGTCGAGCGGCTCGAGAGCTACACCCCCGCCTGGCCGCTGCCCAAGGTCTTCCGCCTGACTTCCAAGGGCAAATTGATCGAGGGCATCTTCTCGGGCGAGACGATCAACACCCCCTCGATGCTCGCGGTCGAGGACGCGATCGCGGCGCTCGAATGGGTCGGGAGCATTGGCGGCCACGACGGCGCGATTGCCCGCACCGAGGCCAATGCCGCGGCGCTCGACGCGATCGTCGCGGCCCGCCCGTGGCTCGGCCACCTCGCCGCCGACCCCGCCACCCGCTCGAAGACCAGCGTCTGCCTGACGGTCGAGGGCGCCGACGACGGCCGCATCAAGAAGATGGCCGCGCTCCTCGAGGGTGAGGGCGCCGCCTTCGACATCGCCGGCTATCGCGACGCCCCGCCGGGCCTGCGCATCTGGTGCGGCGCCACCGTCGACACGAGCGACATCGAGAAGCTCGGCCCTTGGCTCGACTGGGCCTACGAAAACACGCGCGCCTAATCCTCCTGCGAACGCAGGAGCCCAGTGCCTTCCCTACTCAAGTGAACTGGTCCCCTGCGTGCGCAGGGGCACATGAGGTAAGAAATGACCCAGCCCAAAGTCCTCATTTCCGACAAGATGGACCCCCGCGCCGCCGCCATCTTCCGCGAGCGCGGAATCCATGTCGACGAGATCACCGGCAAGACCCCCGACGAGCTTGCCGCGATCATCGGCGACTATGACGGCCTTGCCATCCGCTCCTCGACCAAGGCCACGCCCAAGCTTCTCGAGCATGCGACCAACCTCAAGGTCATCGGCCGCGCCGGCATCGGCGTCGACAATGTCGACATCCCGGCCGCGACGGCCCGCGGCATCGTCGTCATGAACACTCCCTTCGGCAATTCGATCACCACCGCCGAGCACGCCATCGCCCTGATGTTCGCGCTCGCCCGCCAGCTGCCCGAGGCCGACGCCTCGACGCAGGCCGGCAAGTGGGAGAAGAATCGCTTCATGGGGGTCGAGCTGACCGCCAAGACGCTCGGCCTCATCGGTGCGGGCAACATCGGCTCGATCGTCGCCAGCCGCGCCCTCGGCCTCAAGATGAAGGTCATCGCCTTCGACCCCTTCCTCTCGCCTGAACGCGCGCTCGAACTCGGCATCGAGAAGGTCGAACTCGACGAGCTGCTGAAGCGCGCCGATTTCATCACCCTCCACACACCACTGACCGACCAGACCCGCGGGATCCTCAGCCGCGAGGCGCTCGCCAAGACCAAGAAGGGCGTTCGAATCATCAACTGCGCGCGCGGCGGCCTGATCGACGAGGCCGCGCTCAAGGACGCGCTCGATTCGGGCCAGGTCGCCGGTGCCGCCCTCGACGTGTTCGAGACCGAGCCCGCCACCGACAGCCCCCTCTTCGGCACGCCCGGCTTTATCTCGACCCCGCACCTCGGCGCCTCGACCACCGAGGCGCAGGTCAATGTCGCGATCCAGGTCGCCGAGCAGATGAGCGACTTCCTGCTGCTGGGCGGCGTCACCAACGCCATCAACATGCCCTCGCTCTCGGCCGAGGAAGCGCCGCGCCTGAAGCCCTACATGGCGCTCGCCGACAAGCTCGGCCGGCTGCTCGGCCAGGTCCTCGGTGACCAGGTGACGGGCGTCTCGATCGAGGTCGAAGGCGCCGCCGCGGCCCTCAACCAGAAGCCGATCACCGGCGCGGTGCTCGCCGGGCTGATGGGCACCTATTCGCAGACCGTGAACATGGTGAACGCTCCCGTCCTCGCGAAGGAGCGCGGGCTCGACGTGCGCGAGGTTCGGCACGAGCGCGAGGGCGACTACCAGACCCTCGTCCGCGTGACCGCCGCCACGCCCGGTGGCGACCGGTGCGTCGCGGGCACCCTGTTCGGCAATGCCGCCCCCCGCCTCGTCGACATCTTCGGGGTGGCGGTTGAGGCCGAGCTTGCCGGCCACATGCTCTACATCGTCAACAACGACACACCGGGCTTCATCGGCAAGCTCGGCACGACGCTTGGGCAGGCCGGCCTCAACATCGCGACCTTCAACCTCGGCCGCCGTGCGGCCGGCGGGGAAGCGGTGGCACTGGTCGCGATCGACGACCCGGTGCCACCCGAGGTGGTGAAGCAGCTCTGCGCGCTCGAGGGCGTGCGCGAGGTGGTGCCGCTGCGCTTCTAGCGCAGCTTCGCGAGAAAGGCGTCGACCGCGGCGGTCGCCGGATCGCCGGGCTCGCCCATCTCCTTGTTGAGCGTGCCATGGGTCTTGCCGTCCTGCGGTGCGACCATGGCGCTGTTGCCCGCCGATTTGAGCGCCGCGGCGAGCTGCTCGCTCTGGCGGACCGAATCGGCGCGCCGCGCGACCGGCAGGATCAGCCAGTTGGCGGCATTGGGCGCAGCGGCGTGGAAGGTCGGCGACAGCGCCTGCTGGCGCTTGGGATCGGTGCCGAAGGCCTGGTTGTACATGGTCGCCACGGGATTGCGCGGCTGGGCCATCTGGCCGGCGATGTCGTAGCCCGCCCCGTCGAGCAGCACGACCCCGCGCAATGCGCTCATCGGAACGCCCGCGGCCTTGAGATAGGCGGGGTCGGTCGCGACCAGCGCGGCGAGATGCGCGCCCGCGCTGTGGCCCATGATGACGATCCGGTCAGGGTCGATCCCCGGCTGGCGCCGCACCAAGGCGATCGCCGCGGCAATGTCGGCGGCCTGCTGTTCCACCGTCGCTTGCGGGACCAGCCGGTAGTTGGTGGTCGCGAAAGCCCAGCCGAGGCCGGTATAATGCTTGCCCTTGGTGTCGCCGCCGATCCTCTTGTCGCCGATCGACCAGCCGCCGCCGTGGACGAACAGCAAAGCCGGGACCTTGCCGTTGGCGGCCGCGCCCGCAGGCATCACGAAATCGAGCTTCTGCCGCGGATCGCTGCCGAAGCTGAGTTCGCGCCAGCCCTCGGTCAGGGGAGAGCGCGCCGCCGCGCCCTCGCTCATCGCCTTGCGGCAGCTGTCGGGCAAATTCTGCATCGCCGCCAGGGCACAGGCCTTGCGCCCCTCGCCGGCGAGCAGGCACTTGCGCAATTCGGGCGTCCGGCACTCGGCCGGAAGTCGTCCCGCGCGCTGCGCCCAGGCCCCGTGACTGGCGATCAACGCCGCCGCGGCGAGCAGCGCCGCCCCGATCCGTCCCCTCGAAATCCGCATCATCTGTCCCCTCAAGCTGGACCCCACGGCCCGCAAAGAATAGGAGCGCGGCTGAACGATCGATGAGAGCGACGTTCATGCACCAGCAGGAATGATTTCGGATGGGTAACGTTACCGTCATCGGCGCCCAGTGGGGCGATGAGGGCAAGGGCAAGATCGTCGACTGGCTCGCCAGCCGCGCCGACTGCGTGGTCCGCTTCCAGGGCGGCCACAATGCCGGCCACACGCTCGTCGTCGGCGAGAATGTCTACAAGCTCTCGCTCCTGCCGAGCGGGATCGTCACCGGCACGCTGTCGATCATCGGCAATGGCGTGGTGCTCGACCCCTGGGCGCTCCAGGCCGAGGTCGAGAAGCTGCGCGGCCAGGGCGTCCGGATCGAGCCCGACGTCCTGCGCATCGCCGAGACCTGCCCGCTGATCCTGCCGATCCACCGCGATCTCGACGCGCTGCGCGAGGATGCCAGCGGAGCGTCCAAGATCGGTACCACCCGCCGCGGCATCGGCCCGGCCTATGAGGACAAGGTCGGCCGCCGCGCCATCCGCGTCTGCGACCTCGCCCATCTCGACGAGCTCGATCCGCTGCTCGACCGCCTGTGCGCGCATCACGACGCGCTTCGCGCCGGCTTCTCGCAGCCGCCGGTCGATCGCGCCCGGCTCAAGGCCGACCTCGCCGACATCGCCGACTTCGTGCTGCAGTTCGCGCGGCCGGTCTGGGTCGATCTCGACGAGGCCCGCGCCCGCGGCCGCCGCATCCTGTTCGAGGGCGCGCAGGGCGTGCTGCTCGACGTCGACCATGGCACTTACCCCTTCGTGACCTCGTCCAACACCGTCGCCGGGACCACGGGCAGCGGCAGCGGCATGGGGCCGGGCGCGGCGGGCTTCGTCCTCGGGATCGTCAAGGCCTACACCACGCGGGTCGGCTCGGGGCCCTTCCCGACCGAGCTCTCCGACGACATCGGCCAGCGGCTCGGCGAGCGTGGCCGCGAATTCGGCACCGTCACCGGCCGCCAGCGCCGCTGCGGCTGGTTCGACAGCGTCCTCGTCCGCCAGGCTGCCGCGGTCAGCGGGATCACCGGCATCGCGCTGACCAAGATCGACGTCCTCGACGGGCTCGACACGGTGAAGATCTGCGTCGGCTACGAGATCGCCGGCAAGCGCTTCGACTATCTCCCGCCCCACGCCGCCGACCAGGCCCGCGTGACGCCGATCTACGAGGAGATGCCCGGCTGGTCCGAAAGCACGGCGGGCGCGCGCAGCTGGGCCGATCTCCCGGCGCAGGCAATCAAGTATATCCGCCGGATCGAGGAGCTGATCCGCTGCCCGGTCGCGCTGGTCTCGACCAGCCCCGACCGGGACGACACCATCCTGGTGCGCGATCCTTTCGCCAGCTGAGGGTTGGCGCGGCTATTTCTTGGCCGCGCCGTCGCCTTTCATCGCCTGGTCGAAGGCGGCCGCGTCCTTCATCAGGTCGGGCATCAGCTTGATCATCTCGGGGAAGGCCGAGAAGGTCGAGCGCATGACGTCGGGCTCGAACCACATTCCGAGCATCTGCCGGCCGTAGAGCGCGCCGGTCGGGGTAGCGAGGAAGGCGTCGATCTCGGCCATCTGCTTCGCATCGAACTTGCGCGCCATCGAGCGCGCCATGCCCTCGCGGAACTTGGGCTCCATCACGTCGCCGAACTTGACGAACATCGTCTTGGCGAAGGCCTTGCCCGCGGCCAGCTTGGCGTCGAACTGCGGATCCTTCGCCGAAAGCATCTCCCGCAGCGGAAGCGTGCTCGGCTCCTTCGCCTTCTGACCCTTCTTGGGCGGAGTCGGCGGGACCATGTCGGCGAAATCCTTTTCGCTCATCGCCAGCACGCGGTCGGCCATGCCGTCGACGAAGCCGTTCATCGCCTCGGCATAAGCGCCCTTGGGAAAGGTCCGAAAGCTGAGCGAACGCGCCGCTGCCAGCCGCGCCGGATCGGGTTCGGGCCCGGCCGGGAACAGCTTGTCGAAGACCTTCGTCATCATCGCCATCGCCTGGACCGGATCCATTTCCGGTTTGGCCGGGGCCTTGGCCGCGGGCCGGGCAGGTCTGGTCGGCGCGGCAGCGGTGGCGGTGGCGGTGGCGGTGACCGGAACCGCGAGGATGGCGGCGGCGGCAAGCAGGTGACGGATACGCAAGATGATTCCCCCTGGTCTCGGCGGCCCCCCGGCCGCGTCTCGGACCTCATGCTGCCCAAGCGTGAAGCCTTGCACAATGGGGTGGGTTAACGCCGCTTGGCTTTCCGTCGCCGCACGGCGATGCTCGCCCCACGAGGAGAGCGGCGATGGATCGATTGAAGCGCAAGGACTATGAGGAGCTGCTCGAACCGATGCAGGTCGAGCTCGTCGCCATGGCGCGCTGGGTCGCCGCCACCGGCCAGCGGCTCCTCGTCCTGTTCGAAGGGCGCGACACCGCCGGCAAGGGCGGGGCGATCAAGGCCGTCGCCGAGAACCTCAACCCGCGCCAGTGCCGGATCACCGCGCTCTCCAAGCCGAGCGAGGAGGAAGCCGGGCAATGGTATTTTCAGCGCTACGTCCCGCACCTTCCGGGCAAGGGCCAGATCGCGCTGTTCGACCGCAGCTGGTACAATCGCGCCGGGGTCGAGAAGGTCATGGGCTTCGCCACGCCCGACCAGGTCGACGCCTTCCTCGAGGCCGCACCCCGGTTCGAAAAGATGCTCGTCGACGATGGCATCCTGCTCTTCAAATATTGACTGACCTGTGACCAGGCCGAGCAGGAAGAGCGCTTTGCCGAGCGCCTTTCCGACCCCCTCAAGCAGTGGAAATTGTCACCGATCGACGAAGCCGCCCGGCAGCGCTACGCCGACTATACCGAGGCGCGGCAGGCCATGCTCGCGGCGACCGACACCAAACACGCCCCTTGGACGCTCGTCGATTTCAATGACCAGAAGCGTGGCCGGCTGACCCTTATCCGCGACCTGCTCTACCGTCTCCCCGACACCAGGATCGACGAGCCGCTGCCAACCCTCACGCCGCTTGGCCACGAATCGTTCGAAGAAGAGTTCGGCGGGAAGAAGCCGATCAAGCCCTTCGGCTAGGCCAGCGCGCCGCAGCGAAGATTGGCGGGCACGGCTTCGTGCAATTTCTTGGGCGGCGGCAGGTTGAGCCCGGCCATGATCCCGACGAATTCCTCGACCGACTTGCCGCCACCGAGGCGCGGATTGCGGTCCCGCTCCTGCGCGACCGTGCTGACCCGGCGGTTGTTGTAATCATGGCCAGGGTAGACGAGCGTCTCGTCGGGCAGGGCGAAGATCTTCTCGGTCACCGAGCGATAGAGCGCGACCGGGCAGCCGCCCTGGAAGTCGGTCCGTCCGCAGCCGTCGATGAGCAGCGCGTCGCCCGTCAGCACGCGGATCGTCTCGCCGGTGTCGATCAGATAACTGTGGTGGCCGGCGGTATGGCCGGGCGTGAAGAGCGGCCGCACCTCGACCTTGCCGACCGCCAGCGGCTCGCTTTCGCGCAAGCCGACATCGGCCTCGGTCGGGCGATCGATTTCGGGGTAAGCGATCCGGCAGCCCGTCAGCGCCCGGAGCCGCGCCGCGGAAGTGACATGGTCGGCGTGGATATGGGTCTCGACCGTGTAGGCAAGCGAGAGCCCGAGCGATTTCAGGACATCGAGATCGCGCTCGACCGTCTCCAGTGCCGGATCGACCAAGGCCGCGAGCCCGCTCTCACGGCAGCCGATCAGATAGGTGTAGGTGCAGGTTTCCGGCTCGCTCAACTGTCGGAAGATCATCGCATCACCTCCCCTCTTGGACGATACTCCTTACCGCCTCCCGGACGCGAGCTGCGCGCTAGACCGTGGCGATGTCGGGCGCGTCCTCGGCCTTCATGCCGACGACATTATAGCCCGCGTCGACATGATGGATCTCGCCGGTGACTCCCGCCGAGAGATCGCTGAGCAGGTAGAGCCCCGCCCCGCCGACGTCCTCGATGGTGACGTTGCGGCGAAGCGGGCTGTTGAGCTCGTTCCACTTGAGGATGTAGCGGAAGTCGCCGATCCCGCTCGCGGCCAGCGTCTTGATCGGGCCGGCGCTGATCGCATTGACGCGGATCCCGTCCTTGCCGAGGTCGGCCGCCAGATATTTGGTCGCGGTCTCGAGCGCGGCCTTGGCGACGCCCATGACATTGTAGTGCGGAATGACCTTCTCGGCGCCGTAGTAGGTCAGGGTCACCAGGCTTCCGCCGGGCTTCATCAGCCTGGCCGCACGCTGCGCCACCGCGACGAAGCTGTAGACCGAGATGTTCATGGTCAGCAGAAAATTGTCGAGGGTCGTATCGACGAAGCGCCCGCGCAGCTCGTTCTTGTCGGAGAAACCGATGGCATGGACGAGGAAGTCGATCCCGCCCCAGCGCTGCTCGAACTCGGCGAAGGTGCGGTCGAGCGCGGCCATGTCGCCGACGTCGCAGTCGACGAGGAAGTCCGAGCCGAGTTCGGCGGCGAGCGGACGGACCCGCTTCTCCAGCGCTTCGCCCTGGTAGGAGAAGGCCAGCTCCGCGCCCTGCTCGTGGAGCTGCTTGGCGATCCCCCAGGCGAGGCTGCGATCATTGGCGAGGCCCATGATCAGCCCGCGCTTGCCCGTCATCAAACCCGTCATGCCGCCCTGATCTCCCCGCTTCCCTTGCTGACTTTCTCTCCCGGGCCCGGTTCTTCGACGTCGAGTTCCTCGGCGTGCGGGCCCGTGAAGACCTCGCCCTCTAGCGCGGTCGGTCCGGTTTCCGCCAGTGCGGCGTTGAGTTCGGCGCCCATCACGACGCCCAGCCCCACGGTGAAGAAGAACAGCAAGGTGATCATCACGCCCGCAAGGCTGCCGTAGGTGAGGCTGTAGCCGCCCGCGAGCCCGATCGCCTTGGGCAACAGCACCGCGGTCAGGATCCACCAGGACGTGACCAGCAGCGCGCCCGGCCACTTGCGGCAGTGAAGCTTGCGGTAGCGCGAGGGCGTCAGCACGACGAAGACGAGATAGACCGTGGCGTAGAGCGCCACCGCCGGTACCAGCTTCACCAGGAAGAGCGAATCGGCCACCGCCTGGAATTGCGGCACGAGGTGGACGAACAGCGCCTCGAGCGAGCTCAGGACCACGGTCACCGCCAGCGCGATCATCAGCAGCAGCACGAGGCCGAGCATGAAGATGATCGAGATCAGCCGATATTCCCAGAAGGGTGCGCTATATTTGACGCCATAGGCTCGGCGTAGGATGTCGCGGATCGTCTCGATGAAGCTCGACGCGGTCCACAGGCCGACCAGCGCGCCGAACCACAGCAAAGGGCCCTGGCGCGCCGTCAGCACCTCGTTGATCGGCTCGCGCAGCACCTTGGCGATATCGGGCGGGACCGAGCGCAGCACGTTGAAGACGACCTGCTGCGCGCCTTCGGTCGACCCCAGCAGCTGCGCGATCGCCGCCGCCAGGATGAAAAAGGGAAACATCGCCAGCAGGCTGAGATAGGCGAGGTTTCCGGCGTGGATGAAGCCGTCGGTATAGACCCCGACCGCGATCCGCTTGATCACCTCGAACGGCTTGGTTCCCGGCCGGATGCGGTCGACCACCTGCTCGCCGAAGCGGGCCTTGAGCCGCGCCAGCCGCTTGCGTCGGGCTTCGGGGCTTTGCGGCGACAGCTCTTTCATGGCTTGCGTCTAGACGCCGAGCCCCGCCCGCGGGTTGCCTTCGCCGCCGTTCCAGCCCTGCACGAACTGCTCGAGCGCGGCATCGCCGGCGGGGATCTCGACCATCAGGGTGACGAGGAGGTCACCGCGGGTGCCGGCCTTGTCGCTGAATCCGCGGCCCTTGATCCTGAGCACCTTGCCCGAGCTCGCGCCCTTGGGAATGCTCAGCATCACCGGCCCGTCCGGGGTCGGCACCTTCACCTTGGCGCCGAGCACGGCTTCCCTGAGGCCGACCGGCAGGTCGAGGCGGACATTGTTTCCGTCGCGGGTGAAGAAGCGGTGCGGCTCGATCGCGATCGTGACGATTGCGTCGCCATTGCCGCCCGGGCCCTTTTCGCCCTTGCCGGCTAGTCGGATCTTGGACCCGTCCTCGACGCCCTTGGGAAGCTTGAGTTCGATCGTCGCGCCGTCCGCCAGTGTCACTCGCTGGGGCGAGAGGGTCGCGGCATCGGTGAAGGGGACGGTCAAACGGTAGGCGACATCGGCCCCGCGAACGCTGGCCCGCGGCCGCGCACCCGCGCTTCCGCCGCCAAAACCGCCAGCGCGCCGGCTGCTGCCGCCGAACAGGCCCTCGAACAGGTCGGAAAGGTCGGGCCCGGCCGAGCCCGCCCCAGCCCCGCCAAATCCCTCGAAGCCACCGCTCCCGCCCGGCCGCGCACCGCCATAGCCGCCGCCGAAGGGCATCTTGGGATTGCCCTCCTCGTCGATCTCGCCGCGGTCGTAGCGCGCGCGCTTGTCGGCGTCGGACAGGAGGTCATAGGCCGCCGTGACCTGGCCGAAACGCTCGGCGGCCTTGGGATTGTCCTTGTTGCGGTCGGGGTGAAGCTGCTTGGCGAGGGAGCGATACGCCTTCTTGATCTCGGCGTCGCTCGCCCCCCGTTTCACCCCAAGGCGTGCGTAAAGATCCATGGCTCCTCTTAGAGCAAAGTCGTGTGCGCGCTAGCTATGTGTCCGCGGCTTGCCTGCCAAGGCGGCGGCGAATAGAGCGCCCGGCATGGCCGGCACCGACCCCTTCGCCCTGTTCGCCGAGTGGATGGCACAGGCCGAGCAGCAAGAGCCCAACGACCCCGATGCCATGGCGCTGGCGACCGCCACCCCCGACGGGCGCCCGTCGGTGCGGATGGTGCTGATGCGCCGCCACGGGCCCGAGGGCTTCGGCTTCTTCACCAACCTCGAAAGCCGCAAGGGCCGCGAAATCGCCGCCAATCCGCATGCGGCGCTGTGCATTCACTGGAAGAGCTTGCGCAAGCAGGTCCGCGCCGAGGGCACACTGGTGCCGGTCAGCGAGGCCGATGCCGATGCCTATTTCGCCAGCCGCTCGCGCAACAGCCGGATCGGCGCCTGGGCCAGCGACCAGTCGCGCCCGCTCGACAGCCGCGAGACCTTCCTTGCCCGGATCGACGAGGTGAAGGCCCGCTTCGGCGACGGCGAGGTCGGCCGTCCGCCGCACTGGTCGGGTTTCCGGCTGGTGCCCGAGCGGATCGAATTCTGGGAAGACGGCGAATTCCGCCTCCACCATCGCCGCCTTTTCACGCGCCAGGCCGACGGCAGCTGGACCGAGGGCCTGCTCTACCCATGAGGGTGACCGGACCCGAACGCGCGCGCCTGTCGCAGCGGGCGGCGCTGGCCAGCGTCGGCATGGCGCTGACTTTGCTCGTCGCCAAGAGCTGGGCGGCGATCGCGACCGATTCCACCGCCATGCTCGGCAGCCTTGCCGACACCGGGCTCGACCTCATCGCCAGCATCGTCACCCTGATCGGGGTGCGGATCGCCGCGCTTCCGGCCGACCACGACCACCGCTTCGGCCACGGCAAGGCGGAGGCGCTGGTCGCCTTGGGGCAGGTGGTGCTGATCACCATCAGCGCGCTCGGCATCGGCTGGCGCGCGATCGACCGGCTGCTCCACGGCGCAGAGACGGCCAATCCCGAGATCGGCATCGGCGTGTCGGTTTTCGCCATGGCGGGGACCCTGCTCCTGCTCTCCTATCAGAAGCGCGTGATCGCCCGCACCGGCTCGATCGCGATCCAGACCGACAATCTCCATTACGCCTCGGACCTCTATCTCAATGGCGCGGTGATCGCGGCGCTGGTGATCGACCATTATCTGAAGATCAGCGGCGCCGACGCGGTGTTCGGGGTGATCATCGCCTTGTGGCTGCTGTGGGGCGCGTGGAGCTCGGCCGGAGCCAGCGTCGACCAGCTGATGGACGCCGAATGGCCGCCGGAAAAGCGCGAGGCCTTCCTCGCCGCCTGCGCCGACTATCCCGAGTTGAAGGGCATCCACGACGTCCGCACCCGCACCTCGGGGGTCCATGACTTCATCCAGTTCCACGTCTGGGTGCCCGAGGACTGGACCGTGCGCGAGGCCCATGACCGGCTCGACCGGGTCGAGGAGGCACTCCAGCAGCGCTTTCCCGGCACCGAGATCCTGCTCCACCTCGACCCCGAGGGGCATACCGACCGAGAGGGCATGCTCCCCCACCATCTGACGGAGCGGCGATGATCATTCCCTTCTTCCAGGTCGACGCTTTCGCGCCCGAGCCGCTGACCGGCAATCCGGCGGCGGTGATGCCGCTCGAGGAATGGCTTCCGGACGCGACGCTCCAGGCCATCGCGGCCGAAAACAACTTGAGCGAGACCGCCTTCACCGTCCCCGCCGAGGGCGACGCCGACTATGAATTGCGCTGGTTCACCCCGACCACCGAAGTGCCGATGTGCGGGCATGCGACCATCGCCTCGGGCCATATCCTGATCACCGGCGAAGAAGTCCGTTTCCGCACCCGCAAGGCCGGGATCCTGACGGTCCGCCGCGACGGCGAGGAACAGCTCCAGCTCAGCCTGCCCGCCGCCAGCGTCGCGCCAAGGCAGGCGCCCGAGGCGCTCGCCGCGCTCGGCGTCGCGGGCCAGACCTTCGTCGGCCGCAATGCCGAGCAGACGATCATCGTCCTCCTCGACGACGAGGCGTCGGTCCGCGCCGTGCGCCCCGACTTTGCGGCGCTGCGCGGGATCGACGCTCTCGTGATCGTCACCGCGTGCGGCGACGAACAGGAGATCGCCAGCCGAGTCTTCGCCGCCAATGTCGGGATCGACGAGGATCCGGTGACCGGCGCCGCCCATGCCGCTTTGGTGCCCTTCTGGGCCGCCAGGCTCGAGCGCCGTCACTTCTCGGCGGCGCAGGTCGGCCCGCGCGGGGGCGTGCTCGACTGCCGGCTCGAGGGCGACCGGGTGCTGCTCTCGGGCCGCTGCCGGACCGTGATCGAGGGCAGCTTCCAGCTCTAGCCGTCGGCCAGCATCGTCCGCAGCGAATCGAGCACCGGCTGCTGGCTCTTCAGGATCCGCCGGTCGGCCTCGTCGAGTGTCATCCACTCGACCTGGTCGAGTTCGGGATAACGGCGCATCCGGCCCGAGCGGGGCGGCCATTCGAGCTCGAAATCGGCGCTGATGAGGTCGGCGGGGTCGAAGTCGCCTTCGAGCGCGAACACCTCGACCACCTTGCCGCCATTCTGGCGAACCGTCCGAAGCGGCACCGGAACGCCCGGCGGGACAGGACCGACTTCCTCGGAGAATTCGCGGACGGCCGCCTCGATCGCCACTTCACCGGGTTCGAGCGCGCCCTTGGGGACCATCCACGCCCCCTCGTCCTTGCGTTTCCAATAGGGTCCGCCGGGATGGCCGAGCAGGACTTCGGTGCGATTCCCGCGGCGACGGTAGAGCAGGACTCCGGCGCTGCGCAGCGCCACGTCAGGCGACCGCCCGAAGCGGTGCGGAAGCGGTGGCGGAGACGGTGCGCTCGATCCATCCCCCGCCGAGCAGCCGGTCGCCATCGTAGACGACCGCGGCCTGGCCCGGCGCGACCCCATATTCGGGCTGGTGGAAACGAATTCGCCCGTCCTCGAGCGTGGCGGGCACCGGCCGGCTCAGTGAGCGGACCTTCACCGCGACCTCGCGCTGGTCCTCGCCGAGCCAGTTCCAGTCGGTGACGGCCGCTTCCGCCACCGCCAGGGCGGGCTTGGGGCCGACCACCAGCCGGCGCTCCTCGGGCTCGATCCGGACTACGTAGAGCGGCTCGGCATGGCCGCCGATCTCGAGCCCGCGGCGCTGGCCGACGGTGAAGTGCACCACCCCCGGATGCCGGCCGAGCACCCGGCCCTCGAGATCGACGATTTCGCCCGGCGCTTCGGTCTCGGGTCGGAGCCGCTTGACCAGCCCGGCATAATCGCCGTCGGGGACGAAGCAGATGTCCTGGCTGTCGGGCTTGGCCGCGACCGGCAGCCCGGCCTCGGCGGCGAGCGCCCGGACCTCGGCCTTGGGCAATTCGCCGATCGGAAAGCGCAGCAGGTCGAGCTGCTCGGCGGTGGTCCCGTAAAGGAAATAGCTCTGGTCGCGCGCCGGATCGCGGCCCTTGTGGAGCTCGGGCTTGCCGCCGTTCAGCACCCGCCGGACATAATGGCCGGTGACCAGCGCATCGGCCCCCAGCTCGCGGGCGAAGCCATGGAGGTCGGTGAACTTCACCCCCTGGTTGCACAGCGAACAGGGGACCGGGGTCCGGCCGCGGGCATAATCGTCGGCGAAGCGCTCGATCACGCCCTCGCGGAAGCGCGATTCGTAGTCGAGCACATAATGCGCGATGCCGAGCTTCTCGCAGACCTGCGCCGCGTCATAGATGTCCTGGCCCGCGCAGCAGGCGCCCGACCGCTTCACCGCTTCGCCATGGTCGTAGAGCTGGAGCGTGACCCCGACGACCTCGGCACCGCTCTGCGCGGCGAGCAACGCGGCCACCGACGAATCGACCCCGCCGGACATGGCGACGACGATGCGCGCGGCCGAAACCGGCTTGCCGAGCTGAAAATCGGTGCGGGACACGGCCGGGTCTTTACTCGGCATTCACCCTCTTTCGCTAGTGCTGCCTTCGTGGCGTCGTAACGGAGGAAGGCCGAGAGGTTGGTGGAACTGGGCAAGCATCTCTCTCCCGCAGCCGCATTGCGCTCCGACGAGCTCGGCGCGGTGCTGGCGAGCCTTGGCCCCAACGGGGACAGCGGCTCGCGGCTGGCGGCGGTGGTCGCGCTCCTGACGGGGAACGGCAGCGCGGCTGGCCCGCGCGGCGGCGCCTTTGCCGACGCCCGGCCAAATGTGACGGAGGCGTTTACCAGCGGACTTCACAATTGCTTGAGGGGGGCGCCGGTAAACAATGCCCAACAAGACGCCAGCAAGATCGGCCTGAGGAAGCAATGCTAGAGAATCAGAAGTTTCGTCCGCATCAGGTGATCGGCCCGCTCGGCGAGCCGCTGACTCTCGAGTCGCTTCCCTCGCCGGACACCACCCGCTGGGTCGTCCGTCGCAAGGCCGAAGTCGTGGCCGCGGTCGCGGGCGGCCTGCTGACGGTCGACGAGGCCTGCCAGCGCTACGGGCTCAGCCTCGAGGAATTCGCGAGTTGGCAGCGCGCGGTCGACCGCAGCGGCATGCCGGGCCTGCGCGTCACCCGTATCCAGCATTATCGCCAGGTGTACGAGCGCCAGCAGCGCTATTGAGGATCACTGACCGGGGCCGGGCACCCCGGCAGCCTCGTTTCGGAACCGATACAGCAACGACCCGTTCCTCCTCTCGGAACAAGCACGCCGCAGAGGCGTCTTGTTGCCGCAACAACCGTCCGGCGGGCACGTCAGGACGGACGATACAGGAGGGACGACCATGGGTATTCTTATTTGGCTTATCGTCGGCGGCGTGTGCGGCTGGCTTGCGAGCATCGTGATGCGGACCGACGGTCAGCAGGGCATTTTCCTGAACATCATCGTCGGCATCATCGGCGCCGCGCTCGCCGGCTTCCTGCTCGGCGGTGGCGCCAGCCTGAACAACGGGATCACCGTCACCAGCTTCCTTTATTCGCTGCTGGGCGCGATCGTCCTGCTGGCGATCGTCAACCTGGTCCGTCGCGGTCGCGTTCGCTAAAGCGAACCGCCTGACTGGCCAAGCATGAGGGGCCGTCCGCTCTTGGAGCGGGCGGCCCCTTGTCGTAGGAGGCGTCCATGCCTCTGACCTGGATCGCCCTCATCCTCGCCGGCGCCGCGCTCGGCTGGCTCGCCAGCGTCGTCCTCGGTGCCGCCACCCCGCGCGAGATCCTCGCGACGGTCGGGCTGGGCGCGGCGGGCGCGCTGCTCGGCGCGCTGCTCATCACGCCGGTGCTTGCCGGCCGCCTCGAGGCGACCGGCTTCTCCTTCCCCGGCGTCCTGCTGTCGCTGCTCGGGACCTTCCTCGCGCTGGGCGGGGCGGTCGCGGTCCAGAAGCTGCAGAAGCGTTGAAGGCCGAGCGGCTCAGCGCCGCTTGAGCACCAGCCGGTAGACGAACAGGATCAGCACCGCGCCGACGATCGCGGCGAGGAAGCCCGCCCCGTCGGTGGGCTCGCGATACCAGCCGAGCGCGCGGCCGAGGAAGCCCGCGACCATCGCCCCGCCGATGCCGAGCAGGATGGTGACGACGCAGCCGCCCGGGTCCTTGCCCGGCATCAGGAACTTGGCGATCCCGCCGGCCAGGAAGCCGATGACGATCCAGGCCAGCCAGCCATAATCCGCGAGCATGAAGTGATCCTCCCTTGTTTCTTGCCGTTCGAGGCTATCCACCAAGCCAGACGCTCGGCAACCTTCTTTTGACGGACGTCCGGCGACCGTTGGTCGAATGATCCTTGCCGTTTGTCGGGCTCCGCCCTTCTGTTGCGCTCGGTGACTTACAGGTCTAATACAGCGTGTGAACGGCCGGAGCGCCGCGCTTGATGGAAAAGGTAGTGACGATGAATCGCGAGACCCGGCTGGAGCGGGATGAAACGATCGTGGTGGTCGACGGAGCTCGTCGGCGGCGGAACCTCATTCTGGCGATCGTCGGGACGGTGCTGGTCATCGCGCTCGCCTATTTCCTGTTCAACCGGTCGGAAGCTCCTGCCGACAAGACCGCAGCCGCCGCTTCGGGCTCCGGCGCGCGGGGCGGCGGGCAGGTCCCGACCGTGACCGTGATCGTCCCCGGCCGCTCGGAGGTCGCCAACATCATCACCGCCAGCGGCGCGCTCGCCGCCCGTCGCGACCAGCCGATCGGCGCCGCCGGCCAGGGTGGCCGGGTGACCGCCGTGCTGGTCGATGCCGGGACCTGGGTGCGCGCGGGCCAGACCCTCGCCACCGTCGATCGCTCGGTGCAGGTCCAGACCAGCGCGCAGCTTGCCGCGGCGGTCGAATCCGCACGCGCCAATGCCGCGCTCGCGCAGAACGAATATGACCGCTCGGCCGCGCTGGTCGGTCGCGGCTTCGTCTCCAAGGCCGATCTCGACCGCAAGAAGGCGGCGCGGGACCAGGCCGCCGCGCAGGTCCGGGTCGCCCAGGCCCAGCTCAATGCCACCCGCGCCGGCATCGGCCTGCTCGACATTCGCGCCCCCTCCTCCGGCCTCATCCTCCAGCGCAATCTCGAGGTCGGCCAAGTGATCGGCCCGGGCAGCCAGGGCCTGTTCCGCCTTGCCGCCGGCGGCGAGATGGAGATGCGCGCGCAGCTTTCGCAGCAGGACCTCGCCGCGATCCGCGTCGGCATGCCCGCCAGCGTGACCCCGATCGGCTCGACCACCAGCATCACCGGCCGGGTCTGGCAGAATGCCCCGACCATCGATCCCCAGACCCGCCAGGGCGAGGTCCGGATCGCCATCCCCTATTCGCCCGGGATCCGTCCGGGCGGGTTCGCCGAGGCGCGAATCTCGGCGGGCGCGACCACCGCTCCGCTGCTCCCGCAGAGCGCGGTGCTGTCCGACAACGACGGCAATTACGTCTATATCGTCAACGCCAAGAACGAGGCCGAGCGACGCAACGTCAAGATCGGCACCGTCGACGAAAGCGGCGCCACCATCATCGCGGGCCTGTCGGGCCAGGAGATGGTCGTGCTCTCGGCCGGGCCGTTCCTCAATCCCGGCCAGAAGGTCAATCCCAGGCGGCAGGCAGCGGCCAACTAGGCGGCATCAGGACAGGCAAGAACCATGAGTTTCCGCAACATCTCGGCCTGGTGCATCCGCAACCCGGTGCCGCCGATCGTCCTCTTCATCGCGCTGCTGCTGACCGGCATCTACGCCTTCGCGACGATGGAGATCACGAACAACCCGGACATCGATTTTCCGGCTGCCAACGTGACCATCTCGCAGCCCGGCGCGGCGCCGTCGGAGATGGTCAACCAGGTGACCCAGAAGGTCGAGGCCGCGGTGCGCGGGGTCGACGGCGTCGACGAGATCAATTCGGACGTCCGCGAAGGCAACAGCAACACCTTCATCCAGTTCAAGATCGGCACGCCCACCGACCGCGCGGTCAATGACGTCAAGGCGGCGATCGACCAGATCCGCGGCGACCTTCCCGACGGCATCCTCGAGCCGCAGGTCAGCCGCGTGAACATCGGCGGCGACGGCTTCGTGTTCATCGCCGTCGAGGCGACCGACATGAGCCTCGAGGAGCTGAGCTGGTACGTCGACAGCCTGGTCTCGCGCCGCCTGCTCGCCCAGCCGGGCGTGGCGCAGGTCAGCCGCGAGGGCGGTGTCGACCGCCAGATCCGGGTCATCCTCGACCCCGCCGCGCTCCAGTCGCAGGGAATCACCGCCGCGCAGGTCAACCAGCAGCTTCGCCAGATCAACCTCGACGCCCCCGGCGGCCGCGCCGAAATCGCGGGCTCCGAGCAGACCGTCCGCGTGCTCGGCAATGCCAAGAGCGCGGCCGCGCTCGCCGATACCCAGATCGCGCTCCCGGGCGGCCGCTTCGTCCGCCTCGGCGACATCGCGCAGGTCCGCGACAGCTCGGCCGAGCCGCGCTCGGCGACCGAGCTCGGCGGACGCCCGGTGGTCAGCTTCAACGTTGCCCGCGCCAAGGGCGCCTCGGACGTCACCGCCTACGAGAATACCTGGAACGAGCTGCGCAAGATCGAGAAGGAGGATCCGCGCGTCCGCTTCGTCGAGATCAACAACAGCGTCGACTACACCAAGGGCCAGTATTCGAGCTCGATGCACGCGCTGATCGAGGGCGCGGTGCTGGCGGTGCTGGTCGTCTTCCTCTTCCTCCGCGACGTGCGCGCGACGGTCATCTCGGCCATCGCCATCCCGCTCTCGGCGATCCCCGCCTTCTGGTTCATGGACCTCATGTCCATCAACCTGAACTTCCTCTCGCTGCTCGCGCTCGCGCTGGTGGCCGGCGTGCTGGTCGACGACGCGATCGTGGAGATCGAGAACATCGTCCGCCACATGCGCATGGGCAAGAGCGCCTACCAGGCCTCGATCGACGCCGCCGACGAGATCGGCCTCGCGGTGCTCGCCACCACCATGTCGATCGTCGCGGTGTTCCTGCCCGTGGCGCTGATGCCGGGCATCTCGGGCCAGTTCTTCCGCAATTTCGGCTACACGGTCGTGCTGGCGGTGCTGATGAGCCTGCTCGTCGCGCGCATGATCACGCCGCTGATGGCCGCCTATTTCCTCCGCAGCGGCGGCGTCCAGGAACATGCCTCGGGCAAGTGGATGGAGCGCTACCTCAACGCGCTGCGCTGGACCATCGACAGCCGCAAGGCCGTCGCCGCCCGCGATTCGGCAGGCGGCTTCCTCGGTCGCCGCTGGGCCCGCATCCACGACCACCGCATCTGGATGGTCGGGGTCGGTTTCCTCATCCTCATCGCGACCGGCATCGGCATCAGCACGCTGTCGATGACCTTCCAGCCGCAGCTCGACCTGCCCAACAGCACCATCCGCATCGGCCTCGCGCCGGGCACGACGCTCGACCAGACCAAGGACGTCACCCGCCGGGTCACCGACATCGTGCTGCAGAACCCGAACGTCGAGAACGTCTTCCAGCGCAGCTTCACCTCGTCGGCGTTCATCAATGTCGTCTACAAGAAGGACCGCACCGCCAAGAGCTACGAGATTGAGCGCCAGATCACGCCCAAGCTCGCCGAGATCGCCGATGCGCGCGTCAACTTCATGAGCCAGGGCGGCGGGGGACCCGGCAGCGGCGGACGCCCGATCACGCTCTATCTGGGCGGTGACGACCCGGCCAAGCTGGCCACGGCCGCGGCCAAGCTGTCCGAAGAGATGCAGACCGTGCCGATGCTCGTCGCGCCGCGCGTCCAGGGCGACGTGGTCCGACCGGAAATCCGGATCAAGCCGCGCTTCGACCTTGCCGCCGACCTCGGCGTCAGCACCTCGGCGCTGGCCCAGACCATCCGCATCGCGACCATCGGCGACATCGACCAGAACAGCGCGCGCTTCTCGCTGTCCGATCGCCAGGTCCCGATCATCGTCAGCCTCGACAAGTCCGAACGCCGCGACATCGCGACGCTCGAGAATTTGCCGGTGCCGACCGCGAGCGGCGGCTCGGTGCCCTTGAAGTCGGTCGCCGAGATCAGCTTCGGCTCGGGCCCGGTGACGGTGAACCGCACCAACCAGATGTATCGCATCGCCGTCGGTGCCGACCTCACCCCCGGCACCGTGACCGGCGACGCGTGGAAGCAGATCGACCAGCTGCCGACGATGAAGAACCTGCCGGCGGGGGTTCAGCGCCTGACGCTGGGCGACCAGAAGTGGCAGGGCGAGCTCATCACCAACTTCATCCTCGCCGTGTTCGCGGGCATCGCGCTGGTCTTCGCGGTGCTGGTCCTGCTCTACCGCCGCTTCCTCGCGCCGCTCGTCAACCTTGGCTCGCTGCTGCTGGCCCCGCTCGGCGCGGTCATCGCGCTCCATGTCTCGGGCCAGCCGCTCAGCCTGCCGGTGTTCATCGGCCTGCTGATGCTGTTCGGCATCGTCGCCAAGAACTCGATCCTGCTGGTCGATTTCGCGGTGGAGATGATGGACCATGGCATGACCAAGGACGAGGCGATCGTCGAGGCCGGGCACAAGCGCGCCCAGCCGATCGTCATGACCACCGTCGCGATGGTCGCGGGCATGATCCCGATCGCGCTCAGCCTCACCGGTGACGGCAGCTGGCGCGCACCGATGGGCGTGACCGTGATCGGCGGCCTGCTCATGTCGACGTTCCTGACCTTGCTGCTGGTCCCGGCCTATTTCAGCCTGGCGATCGACATCGAATCGTGGATCGGTCGCAAGCTCGGCCGCTCGCTCCGGGCCACCGCGCACGAGGTGCCCGAGGCGGTCGACGAACCGCGCGCGCCGGGCCGTCCGGGGATCCCGCAACCGGCGGAGTGAACCCGCGCATGGGTTCGTCTATTGAGCGGTCCGGATGACTCGTTCCGGACCGCTCTCCCGTTTCAACCCGGCCCAGCCCGGTGCCGCCGGCATGAAGCTGGTGGCGACCGGCCTGCTCGTCCTGATGGCGGCGCTGTTCCTCGTCACCCGCGCGCTTGAGCCGCGCCATCCCTGGCTCGGCTTCGTCAAGGCCTTCGCCGAAGCCGCGATGGTCGGCGGGCTCGCCGACTGGTTCGCGGTGACCGCTCTGTTTCGCCACCCGCTCGGCCTGCCGATCCCGCACACCGCGATCATTCCCCGCAACAAGGACCGGATCGGGGCCACCCTCGCCAATTTCATCCGCGACAATTTCCTCGTTGCCCGGGTGGTCGCGCGGCGGATGCGCGGAATCGACGTGGCGGGCGCGGCGGGCCGCTTCCTCCAGACCCCGAGCGGCGAAGGGACCCGCATCCGGCGCGGTGCCTCGCGGCTCATCGCCGACCTGTTCGAAAGTCTCGACGACGAGCGGCTGGGCGGGATCTTCAAGGGCGCCATCGCCCAGCGCCTCGCCCGGACCGAGGTCTCGCCCCTGCTCGGCGCCGCGCTCGCCTCGGCGATCGAGGACAATCGCCATGTCCCCATGCTCGAGGCGGCGATCGGGGCGCTGGCCCGCGCGCTCGACGCCAATGAACCGTTGATCCGCGAGATGGTGAAGCGCCGCGCGAGCTGGGTGCTGCGCCTCGCCGCGCTCGACGAGAAGCTGGCCGACGCCATCGTCGAAGGCCTGCGCAAGCTGACGGTCGAGGTCAGCACCGATCCCGAGCACCCGATGCGGGCCAAGATGGTCGAGGCGCTGACCCGCCTTGCCGACGACCTCCAGCACAAGCCCGAGACCCGCGCCCGGGTCGAAGCGTGGAAAGAGGAATTGCTCGCCAACCGCTCGGTCGCCCAGTGGCTCGATCGTCTGTGGCAGAAGGGCCGGGCCTCGATCATCGCCGCCGCGCGCAACCCCGACGCGGCGCTCGCCGGCCGGATGGGCGAGGTCCTCCGCTCGGCCGGCGCGACGCTCGAAGGCGACCCCCGGATCCGCGCGGCGGTCAACCAGTTCGTCCGCCGCGCGGTCGCCGGCATGGCCGCAAGCTATGGCGGGTCGATCGTCGGGCTGGTCAGCGAGACCATCCGCGGCTGGGACGCGCGGACCGTCACCGAACGGCTCGAATCCGCGGTCGGCCGCGACCTCCAGTATATCCGGATCAACGGCACGATCGTCGGCGGGCTGGTCGGGCTTGCCCTCCACGTCCTCGACACGCTCTAGCGCTTGGCTGTAGGGGGCGCGGCATGACGTCGGCCCCATCCCGCACCTTCACCGTCGCCGCCGACGATGACGGCATCCGCCTCGACCGCTGGTTCAAGCGCCACATGGGCGAGGAAGTGAGCTTCAACCTCGTCTCGCGCTGGGCGCGGACGGGGCAGCTTCGCCTGAACGGCGAAAAGGCCTCGCCCGGGGACCGGATCGAGGCCGGCCAGACCATCCGCATCCCTGCCGCCGAGGCCGTGCCCCAGCGCTCGGCCCGTCCCGAGCGCCACATCGAACCGCTGACCGAGGACGAACGCCTGTTCGTCCAGGAGATGGTGATCGAGGCGACCCCGGACGCCTTCGTCCTCAACAAGCCCCCCGGCCTCGCCACCCAGGGCGGGACCAAAATCGACCGCCACCTCGACCGGCTGCTCGACGGCCTCGCCGACGAGGCTGGACAGCGCCCCAAGCTGGTCCACCGGCTCGACAAGGACACAAGCGGGGTCCTGCTGATCGCCCGCTCGGCCCGCAGCGCGGCCTTCTTCTCCAAGAGCTTTTCGGGCCGCACCGCGCGCAAGGTCTATTGGGCGATCGTGGTCGGCGACCTTGGCCAAGACGAGGGGCTGATCGACGCCCCGCTCGCCAAGCAGCCCGGCACCGGGGGCGAGAAGATGCACGTCGCCGAGGACGGGCAGGCCGCGCGCACCCGCTGGCGGGTGATCGACCGCGCCGGTACCCGCGCCGCCTGGGTCGAACTCCAGCCGCTGACCGGCCGCACCCACCAGCTGCGCGCGCACATGGCGCACCTCGGCCACCCGATCGTCGGCGATGCCAAATATGGCGGGGCCGACGCCTTCCTGACCGGGGGGATCAGCCGCAAGCTCCACCTCCACGCCCGCCGGCTCAAGATCGACGCCCCGGGCAACAAGGAGATCGACGTCTCGGCCGAGCTTCCCGCGCATTTCGCCGAGAGCCTCGCGACCCTCGGCTTCGAGACCCGCGCCGGTGACAACATGCCCCTCGACCGGCCCGACCCGGCCAAGGACCCGGTCGTCCAGGCCCGCCGCAAGGCCGCCGCGGCCAAGACCGCCCGCAAGGAGCGCAAGGGCGAGCGGCGCGGCCGCGGCGCCTCGGCGCCCGCCCGCGGCACCCGCGCGAAGAGCCCGCCCAAGGGCCGCCGATGATCCGCTGCGCCATTTTCGATTGCGATGGGACGTTGGTCGACAGCGGAGCGACGATCCACCGCGCGCTCGGCATCGCCTTCGCCGAGCACGGACTCACCCTGCCCCCACGCGCCGAGGCACAGCGGGTGATCGGCCTCTCGCTGGTCGAGGCGATGGCCGCGCTCGCGCCCGCAGAGACCGACGCCGGTCACCGCGCCATGGCCCAGACCTACAAGGACGCCTTCGTCACCCTGCGCGGTCAGAACCAGGTGGAGGAGCCGCTGTTCGAGGGCATCCTCCCGCTGCTCGACGCGCTCGAGGAGCGCGGCTGGCAGCTCGCGGTCGCCACCGGCAAGTCCGACCGCGGCCTGCGCCACTGCCTCACCGCCCACGGGCTCCACGCCCGCTTCATCTCGCTCCAGACCGCCGACCGCCACCCCTCCAAGCCCCATCCGTCGATGGCGCTGGAAGCCATGGCCGACAGCGGCGCCGAGCCCGCCAATTGCGTCGTCATCGGCGACACCGGCTGGGACATGGGCATGGCCAAGGCCGCCCGGATGCACGCCATCGGCGCCTTGTGGGGCTATCACGACCACCACGAGCTCCGCGCCGCCGGGGCCGATGCCCTGGCTGAGGCGCCGGCCGACGTCCTCGCGCTGGCAGAGACCATGGTGAAGGCCGCCGCATGACCGACAACAACGACCAGCTCTGGGCCCGGCGCTTCCGGATCTTCGCCCTGCTCCGGATCAGTGGCCTGGCCCTGTTCCTCCTCGGCATGGCCATCGTCTTCAGCGACCTCGTCCAGCCCGGCGGCGCGCTTGGCCTCGGCATGGTGGTGATTGGCTGCGGGCTGGTCGAAGCCCTGCTCGGCCCGGTGCTGCTGCGCCAGGCCTGGCACAAGGCGGACCGCCGGTGAAGCGCTTCTGGAAGGAGGCCGTGGCCCTCGCCGACGAGGGCGGCTGGCGGATCGAACTCGACGGTCGCCCGGTCCGCACCCCCGCTCGTGCCCAGCTCGCGCTGCCGACCGCGGCGCTGGCCAAGGCGATCGCGGGCGAGTGGGACGGGGCGGGCGAAACGCTCGACCCGCGCGCCATGCCGCTGACTGGCCTCGCCAATGCCGCGATCGACCGCATCGCTCCCGAACCCGGCCGCTTCGCCGAGGGCCTCGCCACCTATGGCACCAGCGACCTCCTCTGCTACCGCGCCGATGGCCCGTCCGAGCTCGTCGCCGCGCAGGCCGCGCACTGGGACCCGCTGCTCGCCTGGGCCCGCCGCCGCTACGATGTCGATTTCGCGGTCACCACGGGCGTCTCGCCGGTCGACCAGCCCCCAGCGACCATCGAACGGCTAACCCATGCCGTCCATGCGCTTGACCCCTTCCACCTCGCCGCCCTCTCGCCGCTGGTGACCGTCGGCGGCTCGCTTGTCGCGGGCCTCGCCGTACTCGAGGAAACGGTCGGCGTCGACGAGGCCTGGACCGCGGTCAGCCTCGACGAGCGCTGGCAGCTCGAGCAATGGGGCAGTGACGCCGAGGCCGAGAAGGCGCTCGCCGCGCGCGAGGCCGATTTCCGCGCCGGCGCCCGGCTGCTGGCGCTGCTCGCCTAGTTGGGCTTCTCGACCAGCTTGCGGACGAAATCGAGGAGGTAGGGCTGGCGTTCGCGCCGCAGCCGCTCGGCCGCGACGATCGCCTGCACCTTCTTCGTGCACTGGTCGACGTCCTCGTTGATCAGGACGTAATCATATTCGGCCCAGTGGCCGATCTCGGCCGCCGCGCGCTTCATCCGGAAGTCGATCACCTCGGGCTGGTCGGTCCCGCGATCCTCCAGCCGGCGCCGCAGCTCGGCCATCGAGGGCGGCAGGATGAAGATCCGCACGAGATCGGTGCGGAAGGCATATTCGAGCTGCTGGGTCCCCTGCCAGTCGATGTCGAACAGCGTGTCGCGCCCTAGCCGCAGCGCTTCCTTGATCGGCTCCTTGGGGCTGCCGTAGCGATGCTCGAACACATAGGCCCATTCGGCGAGTTCGTCGGCGTCGACCAGCCGCTGGAATTCCTCGTCGCTGACGAAATGATAATCGACGTCGTCGACCTCGCCGGCACGTTTCTGCCGCGTGGTCGCGCTGATCGACATGGTGATCGTCGGATCCTCCTCCATCAGCTTGCGGCCGATGGTGGACTTGCCGGCGCCCGAGGGCGAGCTGAGGACGATGAGGAGGCCGCGACGGGTGCGCTGTGCGTGATCCATGCGCGCTCTTGCCGTCCCGACGCCCTCACCGTCAATGCTGCAAGTGCGAGAAGACCCTTGCAATATTGTGCGCTGCACTATATTGTGCACTGCAACAAGGGAATTTTCGATGAGCGAAGACACCAAGGACATCGTCGAAGCGGCTGCCGACAAGGTCGAGGCAATCGAAGCCTCGGTCGTCGAGGCCGTGAAGAAGGTGACGCCGCGCCGGGCCAAGTCCGAGCGCAAGCCGCGCAGCCGCAAGGCCGCCGGAGTCGTGAACAAGCTGCGCTCGGCCGTGTCGGCCAAGACCGCGCCCGTCAAAAAGGACAATGCCGTGAACTTCGATCCCGCCAACTGGATGAACTTCCAGTCGTTCAACGCGCTTCCGGGCGCCGACCGTTTCCAGACCCTGTTCGCCGAAGCCGGCAGCCGTGGCCAGGAAGCGATCGAGAAGAGCCGCAAGGCCGCCGAGGAGCTCGCTGAGCTGACCCGCGCCAACGTCGACGCCGCCGTCGAGGCCGGCAAGATCGCGGCCAGCGGTGCCAAGACCGTCGGCGAGGATGCCCTGCAGCGCGTCCGCGAGGGCCTCGAGCAGAACGTCGCCGAGTTCAAGAGCCTGTCCCAGGCCCAGAGCCCGAGCGAGTTCTTCCAGCTCCAGAGCGAGATCGCCAAGCAGAACTTCGACCGCGTCGTCGCCAGCCTCAGCCAGCTCACCGAAGCCACGGTGAAGCTCGCCGGCGAGGCGATCCAGCCGCTGTCGAACCGCGCCGCGGTCAATGCCGAAAAGATCAACGAACTGACTGCCTGATAACCCTCCTCCTGTCAGGCATTTAGGGCGGCCGTCTCTCGCGTATCTGAGAGGCGGCCGCCATCGCGTTGAAGTGGCACATGGTCGCCTGCGCGTCTTGGCAAGGGTGCAGCCCGTCCACTATCTAGGGCGATGATGGTCCAACGCATTTTCATGGCTGGCGAAGACGACGTCCCCGGCAAGGGCGACGGGGTCGAGGAGATCGAGCGCGGGGTCGTCACCCGCACTCGTCCGCGCACCCGCAAGCCGAGCAACTACAAGGTGCTCATGCTGAACGACGACTACACTCCGATGGAGTTCGTCGTCCTCTGCCTCCAGCGCTTCTTCTCGATGAGCATCGAGGACGCGACCCGGGTCATGCTTCAGGTCCACCAGCAGGGCGTCGCGGTGTGCGGCGTCTTCACCTACGAGGTCGCGGAAACCAAGGTCAGCCAGGTGATCGACTTCGCCCGCGAGAACCAGCACCCGCTGCAGTGTACGCTCGAAAAGGCGTAAGGCACTGACCGTCGTCCCGGCGAAGGCCGGGACCTCAGGCAACAGAGGCGCCGCGCTCGCCGAGGTCCCGGCCCTCCACCGGGCCGACGCGCGTCGGGCCCTTGCACGTCCGCAACGAAAGCCTAAAGGCGCGAAATGGACTCCATCCTCATCCAGGGCGGCAAGCGCCTCGAAGGCACCATCCCCATCTCGGGCGCCAAGAACAGCGCACTGACGCTGCTCCCCTGCGCGCTGCTGACCGCGGACAAGCTGACCCTTACCAACCTGCCGCGTCTCGCCGACGTCGACAGCTTCGGTCACCTCCTCAACGGGCTCGGCGTCTCGACCAAGATCGAGGGCGTGAAGAAGGGCGAGATCGGGCGCCGGATGACGCTCCAGGCCGCCGAGATCGCGTCCACGGTCGCACCTTACGACATGGTCCGCCGGATGCGCGCCTCGATCCTGGTGCTGGGCCCGCTCCTCGCGCGCGAGGGCGAAGCCACCGTCTCGCTGCCCGGCGGCTGTGCCATCGGCGACCGCCCGATCGACCTCCACCTGCGCGCGCTCGAGGCAATGGGTGCCGAGATCGAGCTTGCCGCGGGCTATGTGAAGGCGAGCGCGCCCAAGGGGCGGATCAGCGGCGGCGACTACAGTTTCCCGGTGGTGTCGGTCGGTGCGACCGAAAATGCGCTGATGGCGGCCGCCACGGCCGCGGGGCGGACCCAGCTGTTCAACGCCGCGCGCGAGCCCGAGATCGTCGACCTCTGCAACCTCCTCGTCGCCATGGGCGCGAAGATCAGCGGCATCGGCTCCTCGCACCTCATCATCGACGGTGTCGATGCGCTGCACGGCTGCACCTATGCCGTCATGCCCGACCGGATCGAAGCCGGCAGCTATGCCTGCGCGGCCGGGATCACCGGCGGCAGCCTCGACCTCGTCGGCGCGCGTCCCGAGGACATGCTGGCGACCACCAACGCGCTTGCCCAGTGCGGTCTCATCATCGAGATCCACGACAAAGGCATCAAGGTCACCGCCGACGGGCCGCTGAAGCCCCTCGCCCTCTCGACCGCCCCCTTCCCCGGCTTCGCCACCGACATGCAGGCGCAGTTCATGGCGATGCTGTGCCGAGCCAATGGCGAGAGCTTCCTCGAGGAGACCATCTTCGAGAACCGCTACATGCACGTCCCCGAGCTTCGCCGCATGGGCGCCAACATCGACGTGCGCGGGCGCTCGGCCATCGTCCACGGCGTCCCCGGCCTGACCGGGGCGCAGGTGATGGCGACCGACCTGCGCGCCTCGATGAGCCTCGTGCTCGCGGGCCTCGCCGCCGAGGGCGAGACCGAGGTGCTGCGCGTCTATCACCTTGATCGCGGCTACGAGCGGCTCGAGGAGAAGCTCTCCGCCGTCGGCGCGACGATCGAGCGCAAGAGCGCCGGCTAGGCCTTGCTCCAGTAGCGGAAGGCCTTGCGCTGAAGCTTGGTGACCAGCTTGCGCGCGTCGGGGCCGGTCCAGTCGCCGGTGAAGCGATGCTTCTCCCAGCTTCCGGTCCACCAGCCCTGCCCCGGCAGGCCGTCCGACTGGCGCACGACCAGCACCGCCAACTCGGGCTCTCCGCTCGCCTCGGCTTCGCGGTCGACCGCCGAAAGGGTGGCGCAAAGCGCACGCATCTTGGGCCGGGTGAAGCGATGGCCCAGCCGTTCGAGCAGTTCGGAATAGGTCAGGGCATGGCCCGCCGCGGCGGCCGCGAGCAGGTGCCGGCGGACCTCCTGCGGGTCCGTCAGGCTCACCCCTTGGGCTGCTCCGCGACCGGGGTCAGCTCATAGATGTCGAGCTTGGCGCCCGACTTGGGCCACGGCATCACCAGCCGGAAGCGCATCGGCGCGATCCGCTCGAACACCCCGGCAAGGTCGCGCTTGGGGTCGGCGCCATAGGCCTTGGGCTGCTCGCGCTCGCCGAGCGCGAGGCTGCCGAGGAAGACCAGCCGGGTCGGCACGTCGTCTTCCCACAGGCGGCCGGCGGGCCGTTCGGTCCCGGTCTGCTTGACCACGGTGAGAAGGTCGTCCTCGACCTCGACGTAGCAGAAGAAGGGCTTGAACTTGACGAAGGCGGGCGAGCGGGCGTCGGTCTTGCCGAGGCGGACGAGCCGGCAATTGTAGCTTCCCGGGGTCGGCGCCGGGCGCGCCAGGCCGGCGTCGGGACGAAGGAGGTCGCCTTCCTCGCGCAGGGCGGCGGCGAACCTCGGCCTCGCGTCCGCAAGGCCCGCGCTCCACGCCATCGGCAGGCGCTTCAGCCGGTCGATGTCGGGCGCCTCGGCGATCTGCTGCCAGACATCGGACTTGGTCGGGGGAAGCGCGACGACGCTGGTGCCCGGCCGCGGCGGCGGCTTCTGGCCGGTCAGCGCGGTGCAGCCGGCGAGCGCGGCGAGCGCGGCAGCAGTCAGGAATGGCCGGATGCTTGGCATGTCTGTCCTCACGCTAGCACAGCGTTGGCCCCCGTCCATCTGGTCAAAGGGGCGAAAGGTTAACAAATAGTTGCGATCGGGTCGCCCGGCGGCCAAAGCGCGGCCAATGGATGCCACCACCTCCCCAGCCGCCGATCGAACCCGTTCGGGCCTCGCACTCGGGGTCGGGGCCTATGGCCTGTGGGGCCTGCTTCCGATCTACTTCAAGCTGCTGATCGGAGTCCCCGCGGTCGCCATCGTCGCGCACCGGATCGTCTGGTCGCTGCTGGTGCTCGGCATCCTCCTCAGCCTCGGCAAGGCGTGGCGCGAGGTCGGCGCGGCGCTTCGTCACAAGGGCTCGGTCAAGCTGCTGCTCGCGACCAGCCTGCTGATCGGCACCAACTGGCTGATCTACGTCTATGCGGTAAACAGCGGGCATATCCTCGCCGGGAGCCTCGGCTACTACCTCAACCCGCTCGCCAACATCCTGCTCGGCCGGTTCGTGCTGCGAGAGCCGTTGAGCCGGCCGCAGTGGCTGGCGGTAGCCATTGCCGGGGTCGGCGTCTCGATCCTCGCGGTGGGCGCGCTGTCGCACCTGTGGATCAGCCTTGCCCTGTGCTTCTCCTTCTCGCTCTATGGCCTCCTCCGGAAGATCGCGCATGTCGATGCGACCGCGGGACTTGCGATCGAGACGCTCCTCTTGTTCGTCCCGGCCGCGGTGTGGCTGGCCTGGGCGAGCGCCAGGCCCCTGCCCGTCTGGGGGCTCGACAGCACCGACACCTGGCTCCTGGTCTTCAGCGGCGTCGCCTCGACCATCCCGCTTCTCCTCTTCACCGCGGCCGCCCGCCGCCTGCCCTATTCGACGCTGGGCATCCTCCAGTTCATCGCCCCGACGCTGCAGTTCCTGGTTGCGGTGTTCCTCTACGGCGAGCCCTTCACCAGCGCCCATGCCTGGGCCTTTGCCTGCATCTGGACGGCGGCGATCATCTACCTCCTGTCGGCGCTGCGTGGCAGTCCGTCGAACGCCGCGGCGCCGGAGTGACGCGACACTGGTAATCCGCCGCCCGGCATCCGACATGGGCGATCATGCTGAACCTCGTCTCGATCCTCATCGGTCTCGTCGCCCTGGTCCTGACCGCCTTTGCCTTCCTGCCGCTGCTCGGCTGGGCCAACTGGCTGATCCTGCCGCTGGCGGTGGTCGGGGCCGGGCTCGGCGCGATGAGCGGCGGGTCCAAGGCCGGGCGCAACCTGTGCATCTTCGTGATCGTGGTCGGCGTCCTCCGCCTGATGCTGGGCGGCGGGATCCTCTAGTCCCTAGCGGGTCCTGACGTAGCGGCCCGGCGCGTCCTCGATCGGCTTCAGCTTGCCCTCGCCGGGCACGCGGGCGCCGGTCGCGGGGACTTCCTTCGGGTTCCGACGGCGCAGCCAGGCGAGCCAGTCCGGCCACCAGCTGCCCTTCACCTCCCTCGCGCCCTCGATGAATTCCTCGAGACTCTTGGGCTCGCCCTCGTTGATCCAGTGCTGGTACTTGCCCGCGCTCGGCGGATTGACGACCCCGGCGATGTGGCCCGAGCCCGCGAGCACGAAGCGCTTGTCGCCCGGCACATGGTCCATCAGCTTCCACACGCTCTGCGGCGGCGCGATATGGTCCTCGCGCCCGGCCTGGATGTAGAGCGGGGTTGCGATCTTCGTCAGGTCGATCGGGGTTCCGTCGACGATGATCCCGCCCGGCTCGACCAGTTTGTTCTCCTGATAGAGCGAGACGAGATAGTCGCGGTGCCAGCCGGCCGGCAGGTTGGTGACGTCGCCGTTCCAGTGGAGGAGGTCGAAGGGCGGCGGCTCCTTCCCCAACAGGTAATTGTTGACGACATAGTTCCACAGGAGGTCGCGGCCGCGCAGCTGGTTGAAGGTCGCCGCCATGATCCGGCCATCGATCAGCCCGGTATCGGCCGAGAGCTGGTCGAGCAGCGCCATCGTCTCGGGCCCGAGGAAGAGCTTCAAATCCCCCGCCTCGGAGAAATCGACCTGCGCAGTGAAGAAGGTGGCCGAGGCGACCTTGTCCGCCTCCCCGCGCGCGGCGAGCAGGGCAAGGGTCGCCGCCAGCGTGGTCCCGGCGACGCAATAGCCGATGACGTTGACCGCCTCGACGCCGAGCAGGTCGCGGACGGTGTCGATCGCATCGACCTGGCCGCGCAGGACATAATCGTCGAGGGTGATGTCGCGGACGCTCTCGTCGGCCGACTTCCAACTGACCATGAACAGCGAGATGCCATTCTCGACGCACCAGCGGACAAAGCTTTTTTCGGGCGTCAGGTCGAGGATGTAGTAGCGGTTGATCCACGGCGGGAAGATGACCAGCGGCGTTTCCAGGACGGTCTCGGTTACCGGGGCGTAGTGGATCAGCTGGTAGAGCGGGGTCTCGTGGATGACCTTGCCGGGCGTGGTCGCGAGGTTGCGACCGACCTCATAGGCGCCCTTGGGGACTTGTGAGAGCTGCCCCGCCCTCATGTCGTCGAGCATGTGGCGGAGGCCGTTGAGGAGGTTCTCGCCGCGCGATTCGAGCGTTGCCTTCAGCACCTCGGGATTGGTGAGCGCGAAGTTGGACGGGCTCATCGCGTCGATCACGCCTTTGGTCACGAAGCGGAGCCGCTGGCGGGCCTCCTCGTCGAGGCCGTCGGCCTCATCGACCGACTTCATCATCTGGTCGGAAATGGCGAGATAGGTCTGGCGGATGGTGTCGTAGACGGGATGGTCGCGCCACTCAGGCGCGGCGAAGCGCTTGTCCTTCTGGCTGCCCGCCTGCTGGATGCCGCCGAGCATCTGCCCCCAGGCGGCAAGCCCCTTGCTCCACGCCTCGGCCCCGGCGGTCATCATCGCCATCGGATCGGGCGCGGGCGGGAGCTTCAATCCCGGCGCGGGTTCGCCCGACTTCCAGCTGTCGGCCCAGGCCTCGAGCAGCATCTGCTGCGCGCGCCCCATGACGAGGGTCCAGTGCTGCCAGTCCTCGAGGGTCGGGAAGGCGGCGGTGGGGGTGTCGGTGGTCATGGGCGATTCGCCTCGAACGGGGCGACGAAGGTCACAAAGGTCACGGGGTCGCCGAGTCGCTTTGCGGCAAAGGTCACAAAGGTCACAGGGTGCGCGAGTCGTTCCCGGGCCGGATCGGCGGCCGCGATGGCGGGCGGCACCGGGGACAGAAGGCAATCACTCGTCACGGCGGGAAGCATGGCACGTTTTTGGGGGTGTAGGACAGCCTTTGCCGTGGGGTTGGTGGCGGGCACTTCGACTTCGCTCAGGGCAAACGGGTTATGGATAGGCCACTCCTCGTCACCCCGGACTTGATCCGGGGTCTGCCTTCCTTTTGCGCGCCGGCGCGGGTTGCACGGAGGCAGGCGGATCCCGGGTCGAGCCCGGGATGACGGTGGAGGGGGCTCGCTTTTTCTGTTCCGTTCGTGCCGAGCGACGTCGAGGCACGGGTGCGGGGTGGACCGTCCCTCGACTTCGCTCGGGACTAACCGAGGGGGAGTGGGCTCGACTTCCACCGCCACGCGGAGGCATGGAGGCGGGGATGACCCCGGACCTTCCCACCCCGTCGCTGCCGATGGCGCTGCAGGCGCTCGACATCTTCGGGATCGCGGTATTCGCGGTGTCGGGGGCGCTCTTGGCGGCGGAGAAGAAGCAGACGCTGGTCACCTTCATCTTCTTCGCGGTGGTGACCGGGGTCGGCGGGGGAACGCTGCGCGACCTGCTGATCGGCGCGCCGGTCTTCTGGGTGCACAAGAACCTCGTGCTGCTGATCTGTATCGGCGCGGCGCTGCTGGTGTGGCTCGCGAGCCGGCGCTGGTTCGCGGGAAGCGCGCTCCTGTGGTTCGATGCGCTGGGCCTCGGCGCCTATGCGACCTATGGCGCGGCCAAGGCGCTGGCGTTCGGGATCGCGCCGGTCCCGGCCTTCGCCATGGGCGTGCTGACCGCCTGCGCGGGCGGGATCATCCGCGACGTGCTGGCGGGCGAGCCGTCGATCCTGATGCGGCCCGAGCTCTACGTCACCGCGGCGGCGCTGAGCGCGGGGTTGCTGGTGGGGCTGGGCCTGCTCGGGCTGGGCGGCTGGGGCGCTGCGCTGGTGGCGGCGGTGGCGGGGTTTGGGCTCCGCGGCCTGGCGATCGCGCGGGGGTGGAGTTTGCCGGCCTATCGGGAGTGAACGGATGTCCGCTTTCGACCCATTGGGGACATTATCTTAGCTTAAACTTTGCCATGCCGCTGTTGGTTGATAAAGGTGCCGGTAGAGGTGGGCGTCCGTGGGTTATCGAGATCAAGACGATGAACCCTCCGCCATCGACGATTGGCTTGAATCTTCGCCTGCTGACAAATTTGACAGCGCTCAGCCACTCTTTTTGCTTGGCGGCTGCGTGGGCTTGTTCTTAATTCTGATATACATCGTGGCCATCGCGGCAACCTACTGCGGGCCGGGCCGCTGCTAACGTCCGCTTTCCACCATTGCGGACGTTCGTCCGATCGCCATGTTGATCGCATGGTCTGGGACCTGAGAGGCGCGCTGCTGAAGAAGGGCGAGACGGAATCGGCGCGGCTGGCCGATTTCGAGTTTCGCCTGCGGGTGCGGACCTTTCGCCTGCTGGCGGCGGCGCTCGGCGAGGA